>NZ_LT594609.1:0-1295486 GCF_900091675.1 Butyricimonas sp. Marseille-P2440
TATTTTTCCACGAGCGGTTTCACGGTATCCGCATCGATATTACCCACGATAAAGAAAGTAAAGTCGCTGATATCCTTAATACGGTCGCGATAAACAGCCTCTATATCCTCGAAATTCACTTTATCCAAGAACGTCAAACTATACGGCATCACGCGCGGGTGGTAATTATTCAGGTTCAACTGGATGGAATCCATCATCGCGTTTTTCGGGTTATTGTCGATATTGGCAATCGCCGAACGATTGCGCTCCATGGCTGCATCAAAAGCCACCTTGTCGAAACGCGGTTTCTCGAACCTCATGTAGATCAATTGCATCAAAGTTTCGAAATGCTCGGGAGAAGTAGACCCGCTTACCGACTCGGAAAATTCCCCGACACTCGCCGCAGCAGATGTACGCTTACCGCTCAATATCTTAGCCAAAGTATTGGCATCATGATTTCCCAGGCCGAAATACTTCACGAACGAGTTCACCATTTTGGCTGAAGGCAATTTATCCAAGTCATACAACGAGGTTCCCCCCTTACTGTAAGAAGTCACGCTTACTTCATCTTTCTGGTAATCGGCTTTGCGAAATACCACTTTCACCCCGTTTTCCAACGTCCATTCCTCGGCATCAAATTGAGGCAACTTTTTCGTTTTCACGATTTTGCTTCCTTCCAATTCTTCATCCAGCAAAGGTACGTCCACCACCTCGTCAACATACGGCTCTATTTCCGAATTATTTACCTTCTCGATTACGGCGACAGCTTCCTCCTGGGTGATATGATTATCGCTTTCAGGTCCTTGCACGGCAATCACCATATTTCCCGGAGTGATGTATCTATTCGCAATCTCAATCAAATCCTCGTTCGTGACGGTTTCGATGATGGTTTTAATAAAATTATACTGGTAATCCATATTCAGCATCGGTTCTCCATTCAAGAAATGTTGCTGCATCTCCCGGATATAAGACTCGGACGGGGTTTTCTCTTGTTGTTGCTTGAAAAAATCCAAAAACATCATTGTATTCCCTTTTCCCCGTTCCAATTCAGTCGGGGTAAAACCGTATCTTCTAGCCCGTTCACTTTCGCGCCAAAGGGCTTCCAAGCCTTTTGCCTCTTCATTCAATTTAGGCGTGACATTCAAGACGAAAGCATCCACGCCCCTCACGATTTTGGCTCCCAACATAATCTTTCCTTCAATATAATCAGCCGTCCCCGCCTGTACCGATTCTTTGATACGTTGTTCCAGCATCGTATTGTAAAGCATCATGACCAAACCGTCTTTCAAGTACTGGTGAGTATTTTTCTGCTCTCTCGTGAGCGCCGGTTTCTTGATAAATACAGCCACGCTGGATTTCGTCAACTCGTTATCCGTCGCACAAACGAATTTCACGTCATCATGAGGTTCCACCACACACACTTCTCTCGGTGCCGGGTTCTCCACAGCCGGGATTTGGGAAAACAAATCTTTCACCTTCCGCTCCATTTCATCCACATCGAAATCCCCGGCAATGGCTATCGCCTGCAAATCGGGGCGGTACCATTTGTGATAATAATCACGCAACGTCTGGTAGTCGAAGTTTTTAATGACATTCAAATCCCCGATCACATCCCGACGGGCATACTTGGAATTATTCAACAACACCGGCATGGTCTTCGCCCGCACGCGGGAATCAGCATTCCGACGCGTTCTCCACTCCTCGGAGATCACGCCTCTTTCCCCGTCAATCTCCTCGTCAACCAAAGTCAGGTAATGCGACCAGTCGTGCAACACGAGCAAACAGGTATCCAGCAAACCGGGATTGATGGTCGGGACATCGTTTATCAAATAAACAGTTTCATCTTGAGCCGTGTAGGCATTCACGTTCCGTCCGAATTGCACCCCGTACTTCTCGAGCATATTGGTAATACCCTTACGCCCCGGGAAATGTTTTGTCCCGTTGAACGCCATGTGTTCCAGGAAGTGAGCCAAACCGTTCTGGTTATCCTCCTCGAGGATGGCTCCCACGTTCTGGATAATATAGAAACTTGCCCGTCCCATCGGCTCCTTGTTATGACGGATGTAATAGGTCATCCCATTAGGCAATTTCCCGACTCTCACGTTCGAGTCCTGGGGAAGCGGGGCCGCCATGTCATACTGGGCAAACAGCCTGGTACTCGCCAGGACGAACAACATACATACAATGAAAAATCTTTTTACCATACAAACTATTTTTTATTAATATCAAATATTACTTTACAGATTTTACCCGACTCGGGACCGCAATTGTAAACCGAAAGGAAGTCTTCATCTTCCATCCCGTTCACTTCAACAACTCTGCTATTTTATCCCTCAGTTCGTCATGCCTTAAACCATTGGAAATAATTCTGTTATTCTCATCCAACAAATAAAAACGAGGTACTCCGCCGACTCCATAAACTTGCGCCGGTTTAGAACGGAACCCGTCTTTCTCCAGCGTCGAACCGTGTATCCACGGAAGCCCGTCTTTCTTTATAGCCTCTGCCCAAAGTTCCCTGCTATCATCCAATGACACGCCGATAATTTCCAACCCCTTGTCATGGAACTCTTTGTATATTTCCACCAACTCCGGATTTCCCGCCCGGCAAGGTTTACACCAGGAAGCCCAAAAATCCACCAGTTTCAATTTTCCTTTCACTTCATGCAGTTTGAAAGAGGTTCCATCCGGAGCTTGCAACGTCAAGTCGGCAGACATCTGCCCCACTTCCGTTCTCTCACGGAAAGCGATTTTGTCGGCGATCAATTTCCCTTTGTCGGACGCTTTCACTCTATCGGACAACCAGCCATATCTTTCTTTCAATTGATCCAGCGTCAACAAGTGCATTTTGCCTCCTAACATATTCATTTCAGCAAATTCGAGATCCGTAAGCCATACACTCCCCCTCAACGTTTTCGGGGCAACCGTTTTTGCCACTAACCAACCGGACATCATCGCATCCGGATTTGCCTTGATTATAACATCCTCTTTTGCCTGTATTTCGGCATAAATAGGAACTAACAAAGCATTCAAAGAATCCGCTTTCTCCGGACAACTCCTCCATGACGCGATCAATTGTTTCTCCAATTCGTTTACCCTGTCACCAAATTCCTTATTGACCGCCACGGCTTGCTGGTACACCAGCCACTCTTTCCCATCACATTTGACCTCGCACTCGTTATTTTCCACATCGACATTCAAGTTGTACACCGAAGTGCTATCCACAAAAAGCAACACGCCATCTTTATAATAGAAGTCATTCGCATCTTTTTTCTGTATCCCGAAATCCAAAAAAGCCGCTTCCAAGTTCTTTACTTTTCCGGTCAATTCAAATTTCCCGTTTTTAATCTCAGCAATAGCCAAAGTATCTCCCAATAATCCGCCATACATTCTTTTCAGCAAGACTTTGCCCGACTCTTTATTAACGGTACCCATCACACGAAATCCGTCCACCTGTTTCCGGCAAGCCCCAAATGCAAGACACACAAACAGAAACAAAAATAATCTTCTCATAAATTTCAATCTTTATCAGTTATAAACCTAATTCTTCCAATTTCAAATCCAGTTCCCCGCGAGGTCCCCCGAAGAAAACCACCTTTCCCTCGGCATCCACGAGAAAATAGGAGGGAATAAACGTGATGTCCAGTGAACTCGCGAGTTCCTGGGTCGAATACAATTGCGTCCACGGCAAATTCTCCTCCTCCAAAGCCTGTAACCAGGCTTTCTTTTCACGATCCCGGGAGATGCCGATAATTTTCAACTTCCCTTGAGAACGCTCGTGTATCTTTTTCAAGTGCGGGAAACTCGCCCGGCACGGTCCGCACCAAGATGCCCAAAAATCAAGCAACGTGTACCCCTCTTTATTCAAGTGCGCTTGCAGCGAAACACGATTCCCGTCAGGTGTTTCCAAATCGGTCACCAGCAAAGGGGTATTCCGCACGAACGCTTTCGCTCTCTCCAGGTATGACCAAAATTCCGCCAACGGGGCATACTCCTCTTGATTTCCCTCGAACAATCGGGCCATCCGGTCCAAGTAAGCCTGATCGTACATGAATTTGTCCCTTTTCAAGTACTCCGTCAGGTAAAGGCGAAGATACATATCCCGCTCTTGCTCTGCCGTTTCCCAGGCAATACGCGCCACTTCCTCCTTCGCTTTTTGCAATTCTCTTGCCACCTCGATATCCTGATTAAAACGGAATTTTTCAGCACACCGGTGCATCGTGTATTTCAATGGTGCCGTTCGTGCCTGGAAACGATAGAAACGATCCTGTAGCGGCGATCCCGTCACCGTATAATTCTTCTCTTTTCGCTCATCGAATCCCACGAAAATAGGAGGCATCGGCAAACTGTCTATATGAGGCGTGGAAAACTCCAACTCTCCATTTTCCAAGAAAAAGCAAATTTCCTGGCAATGGAATTTTTTCCCTTTCTTTTTAGCGATATCCCCGTCATCCATGTTCAACTTGTAGCAAGTAGGCACAGGGCACTTCCCGCACAATTCGAACTTTTCCCCGACAATATACCCCGAGACCTGTTCGTTCTCGTCTACCGTGGAGGTCAATTTCACCACTGTACTGTCCAAAGCGCCAGGGACACTTCCCCACAACACGAACCCGTCTTGCCAAGGACCGGTACAAACGGCTGTACCCAACAATATCAATAAACTTACTAATTTCATATCTCAAATTATTTCTTTAAATTCCGAGTAACGATTTCAAATACACTTCCATCTCCCCCGCCCGGGAAGCCCGCCACACGATTTTTCCCTCGGGTGACACCAAAAATAAAGTGGGTATCGAAGTTATCTTGTAGCATTGCTGCATCAAATTCACCAATTCCCCTCTATCCCGCAACTGCACCCATGGCATATTTTCCTCTTTCACGGCTTGCATCCAAGCATCCTCCCGATCGCTGAGGGCTATACTGGCAAATTTTATACGTTTCCCGTAACGTTCGTGCAAAGCTTTCACCGCGGGCAATCCCGCCCGGCAAGCCCCACACCACGATGCCCAAAAATCAAGTAACGTGTATCCTTCTTTATTCAAACAATCGAGCAAGCGTACCTCCTTGCCTTCAGGCGTTAACAATCCGGCATCTTCCAACTCCCTGCCCGTCGCAAGATTTTTCGCCACCCGCAAATATTCCCGAAAATCCCGAAGTTGCGCACAAGTATCTTGATATGATACAAATGCCTGTTCCCAAGCTTCCACGCAGGTCACATCGTAAGTCAAAGGTCTTCTCTTCAATTGTTCCGCCACGTACAAATTCACGGGCAGGCACTGCTGGCTTTTAATAAATTCCAGGGCTACCCGATCCAGTTCATCCTGCCGCTGAAAAAGTTCTTCGTAATCCTCCACACTTTGCGACTCCTTACTTTTTTTCTTCAACCGTTCAATTTCGCACCGGTACGGGAGCGATTGTTGCTGATAACGATAGAACGCATCCTGTGCCACCGAACCTTTCAGCGTGTAATTTCTTTCTTTAAGATCGTCACCCCCGTATCCTGCCGGCAAGCTGTCGATATGCGGGGTTTCAAACGCCAGATTCCCATTCTCGATAAAAAAATAAAGATCCTTATACGTGATATCTTTCCGCGTTCCCCTGACAAGCACGTGGTCGTCCGCACGCAACAAGCAAAGCGTTGCCTCCTTCACCGCTCCCTGGATTTCGAATTTCCCGTCCTTGACATACCCGGAAAAAGACTTGAAGTTACTTTTAGGATACAAGGTCACCCGCGTACTATCCTTTGCCCCGGGAATATGTCCCCGAAACACGAAATGATCTGTCGGAGTTTGGCAACAAGCCATACTTCCCAGCAATAATATTGGGATAAAACGTTTCATAAATAAAGATTTAGGCTAAAATTATATATACCTCCCTCCCACGGGAGGGAGGTATATGGATCGTCAATTACACGGGAGATAGACCTCCCGCCGCTTTACTTGATATTATTTGCTTTTTCAGCTCTTTTTGCCAGTTCTGCTGCAATTAGCTTTCCATATTTCGTGGCTTTTCCTTTATCGGAAAGCAAATCATATCTTTTTTGCACATAGCTCTGAAGGTAATTTCCAATTCCCTCCGTAGCAATATAGGCTGCAGCTGCAGAATCTCCGTGCTCCTTGATAAATTTATGCATAGCTTCCTGTTCTGCTTTACGCGCTTCGTCCATTTCTGCTTGAACTTTACTCAGTTCCTCACGATTTTTCGACTGCATCAACCTCGGGGAAATTTCCATCATTTTCTGGGTATACGGGGCGATGGTTTCCTGATACTTGTTCAAGATCGCTTGTTGCTCCCCACCCTGAATTTTTGTATTATTATACTGAACTACATCTATTTGCATTATAGTAGTCACCTTATTTTCCAAAAATACACGAAATCCATTCGGACAACCTTTCACGGAAACGACATACACGGTCGGTTCCTCTACTGTTCCTGTAAACTCGAATTTTCCACCTTTGATTTCCGTACGCCCGAGCGTGTCGGCTTTACCTTTCTCTATCAAGATAAAATAGGCTTCGCCTTCCGGAACCCCGGCTACAGTTCCATCAATTTTATACCCTTTCTGCGCGTTACAGAAAAACATCGCCAAAGCGGCAACCATTGTCAATACAAACTTTCTCATTTCAACTTTTACCTTTTAATTATACAATATGATTTACATCCAACATTTATCGCTTCACATGAAATGTCTTTTCGAAAAGCTCCACGTATTCCAGCATCATCTCGAACTTGCGTAACACTTTATCGTATGCGGCATACTCCGTCCGGAACTCATTTTCCCGTCCGCGATAAGCATAAACACGAGCCACGTATTCCCGTACATCCTGCTCCTGTGTCATAGTGCCTCGCTTTTGTGTTTTTATTGTTTGTCCCCAAACCGTTGACTCTACGATAGGTCCCACCACCTGCCAATCGAACATACCCGCATCCGCCAACAAATCGAGCGGGTTCGCTTCCGACGGGGCTATAAAAGTGTTATAATTGATTACGCCCCAAACCGGATTTACCGACTCCAAGGTAATGTTATACCAATCCGTCAAATCGATATTCCCCGCCAACATCCAAGTGGCAATCTTGGAAGCGATAATCCGTCCGCACCATATGTCCTTATCCTCCTTTTCCCAGTTTCCCATTTGCACGACCACTCCTTTCTGTGCCACGTAAACAGGGAGTGTCGTCGGGTAATAAGTGGCACCCATCCAACTAGCTTCTACACACGTGTGACAAATCGAATCCACTAAAAAATAAGATTTTGCACGAGCGTTTCCCGCCTCGGGAATATACGGAAGCACCTTGTCCCGAATCAACTCCGCTGCCTCGATCATCTTTGCCGTGTCGGCACTTTGCACGAGGCGTGTCAAAACCGTTCCCTCTTCATTTTTATAATCACCGAACATCTGATAAAGGAAATCCAACTTCTCCACACGCATGATCGGGTTACCCGCCGCATCATAAGCATACACCTCCTCGCCGATGGTATCGTTCACGAAAATAGGTATTCCCGTATCCTTATAAATCCGGTACACCAACTGATTGAATTCGCCCGGTTTGTCCTCGATCGCAAAAAAGTCCCGATCCTTGCCGGAAGGAGTATCAATCTCCTCGTCGTCCTTGTTGCAGGCAGCGAATGCCAGCATTCCCAAAACCGTATATAATAAACCTTTTTTAAACATCATACCTTTATATTTATACTGATTATTCTTTTTTATCCTCGGCACCTGCCATCTCCCGTTCCGGGCGATCCGGGTTCTCGAGCGCTCCCTCCCCGAAAGTAATCTGATTCTCGGGGAAAGGCATAATCCATCCCTCGTCCTCGCCGTAGGGCTTCAACACGTAATGTCCTGCCACATTTCCTCCGGTATTAAGACCGCTATACGAGTAAACCGTGTGAACGATTTGCCGCTTATCGGGATATTTCGTGTTCACGGCATAACGGCGCAGATCCGGCCAACGGTGTCCCTCGAAACAAAGTTCCCGGCGACGTTCGGAGCGAATAAATTCCACCAATTCCTTCTCTCCCAAAGCAGCAACCTCCGGCAACTGCCCCGCGGCATAACGAGTTGCCAGCAAAGGCTGTAAAGTGGAAACGGCTCCCGCCAAATCTCCTTTCATGGCTTGTGCTTCCGCCTTGTTCAGATATACCTCCACGGTACGAAGAAGAAAAGTTTCAAATACTTTACGCTGCGGAGTAGTGACATTCTTAATGCTACCTTCAGCATCACCATACATATTTTTCACCACGGCATAGCGCCCAACAGCCGTACTATGACGTTGCAAGTAACGTTCCAAACGCAAGTCTCCCGGGTATTTTTGGTACTCCTCCACCAAATCCGGAGAAGCTGCATACTGCGCATCACCAGAACCCCATATATCAAACCTTCCGGGATGGAACATATCTCGAAGGTCTGCATTCCCCATCGTGAATATGATTTCCGGATTAGACTCTGCATAAAGATAATCCCTGTCAAAAAAATGCTTCGCGGAGGTTCCTGTGAAATACGTGTTCAAATCCGACAACGGGCACCCCAACACCAAAGCGGAATCACATTGTGCAATCACCCTGTCGTAGTTCTCCATGTACAGATATACCCGGCTCAACAAAGTACGTGCAGCCAATTGATTTGCCCGATAATAATTCTTTTGAACCACCCCGCGCAAATTTTCGCAAGCCTGTTCCAGATCGCTCACGATAGAGGAGTACACTTCACCCACTGTTGCCCGTGAAAACTTTGCGTCCGTCACCCACTCGTACAACTTCAACGGCACACTCGGATCGGCACCCTCATTTTTCACATCATAAGCCCAACCATACAGATTACTCAACAACAAATAATAAGCTCCCCGCAAGAACTGCCCTTCTCCCGTCACCCTCACGCGATCCTCGATCGGATCATTGGGGAATTCATCCACGTAATTGATAATCGTGTTCACGTAAGCCACGTGAGCGTACAACTGTTTCACCGTGACATCCTCCACGGGCGTGTAAGCAGTATTCGACCGACGGAAAGGATCTTTTTGCCAAGTAGCGGCTTCCCGGTAACTGACAATCGGACAATCATTCATCACGAATTCAGCCGTAGCCACGATCAATTCTTCGGCATCGTCATCCAACAAGAAGAGCCAAGGATAATAGGTATTTTTACTATTCATATACCCATTCCCGATCAACACCTCATCCAAATCGGAAGTCGAAGCGGCATACACCTGATCCTTGGAATAGACTTCCAGAAAATCGCCACACCCGGAACCCAACAACGCCAGGCATAACACCACCATCCATGTACTAAAAAGTTTACCCTTCATATTTTTCATCTTAGAATGTTACATTTAACGTTAATGAATAAGTCGGACGTACCGATATATTAATCAATTGCGTGCTACCAGATTGCGACGGATCCTGCCCTTTCAATTTTTTATTGCAGATCGTGAACAGATTGGTCCCGCTGACGGAAACGTAAGCCGATTGCATATAAAGGTATTTACAGATCCGGTCGGGCACCACGTATCGCAACTGGATACTGGACAACTTCAAGTAATCGCCCGACGCCACGCGCAAATCCGAATAATCGTACATGGTCCAATAATTTTGTCCCGTGCTGTGAGGATAACCGGACCACAAATTCGTAGACATTGCACGATAGTCGTCACCACCCATGATGCCCGGGATCGTCGTGTATTTCTCGTCACCCGGCACACGCCAACGTTTCACCCAATCGCGGCGCATGTTTTTCTCGGGAGCCGGGATGGAACCATTATCATTGTACATCCGGAATAAACGGACTTTAGCACCGATGCTGTACGCTAAATTGAAGGACAACACCCAATTGTTGTACTCAAACGTGTTGGAAATACTCCCCTGCAAGAAAGGTTCCCTGCAACCGGTATGGGACAGTACCGTAGACATCCACACGTCCTCTTTATCCATTTCCTTGTACTTTTCATGGAGATTGTTTCCCTCCTCGTCGAAATTCTCGGTACCATAAAATTCCGGAGCCCCCGTGTCATGGTTCAATCCTTTGAAACGATAACTGTAGAACGTGTTCATGGGACGGCCTGCCACCTGAATCCGACCGTTCAAGTAATCCTCCACTCTCACCTCGTTATCCTGCAATATCTTATCCTTCGGCTTCACTTTATCCAGCAACTGGTTGAAAACGGATCCGAAATTCGGGTCAAACCGCCAACGGAATCCACGACGCTCGCCCGATGCAGACAGAGCCGAATTGGCTTTATTAATCATATTGTTGATCGGGGTGAACGAGAAATCGAACTCGAATCCTTGGTTGATTAACGTACCGGCATTCACCGTGTAATTTTCCGTCCCGTTGAAAAGAGCCACAGTCTTCTGCATAAAGGCATCGCTCGTGTGACGATAGTAATACCCAAAATTACCTGTTAATTTATGATTGAACAAGGAAAACTCTATACTTCCGTTAAAGTTGACCGTCTTCTCCCAACTCAAGAGAGGATTGGGAAAATTCTTGATCGAGGATTGGTATTCCCCGAAGAAAGTATTGGTTCCACCTTTCGTGATAATCAACCTCGGTGACTCCGTTTCGGACATATTTCCCTGGTAACCGAAAGAGAGTTTCAAAGCAAAGGTATTGACCCAACTTAAGCCATACAGCAAATTCTCGTGCATATTCCAACGACCGGAAACTGACCAAATCGGCAAGAACTTCTCGTTGCTTCGGTCCCCGAATTTATTCGACCAATCCATACGCATATTACCGTTCAGAACGTAAGTATTTCTCCACGCCCAAGACACCGAAACTATCGCCCCGGTTTTCCGGGTCAGGTCATCCTGCAAACGCCCCCGGGCCTCCTCGGAATGTAACCATTCGTCAAATGCAGTATATTTATTCTTTTCCCAATTGTCAAAAATCATTCCTCGATCCGCAAGATAATTCCTCCGGGTAATACTGAATCCGGAATACTTGGAAGAACTCAATTCCCCGATTAAAGATGCCGACAAACTTTGGTCGTCATTCAATGCCTTGTTCCAGGTCAACGTACCTCGAAGAGAATAAGTTTCACTCGTCGTATTTGCCAATTTCAATTCACCCCCGGTAATACAAGTTGTATTCTTAGGATTTTGTTCCCCATCTTTATACACAGCCGTCGGTCCTGCATTCTTTACAATCGCCCTCATTTTTTGGATGTAATTTGACTCCTCTCCATACCAAGTATCGTCCTCCGTATGGGAAACGTTGTACGAAAAGTTTACATCCGCCTTTAACGAGGGGATGATACGATATCCCAACGAAACTTGCATCCCGATCTGGTCCGTGTTGATGTGGTTCCAAGAATTTTTCATCTCGTTGATGATATTGAAATCAGACCTAACACCCCCTCCCGGATCCGTGTCATAAAAAAGCAAATCGCCATCTTCCGTGTAGGCAGGAATAGAGCGGGAAGTATTGTAAGCATAATCGGCAACCCCCACATCTTTCGGCGTGTACTCCTTTTTCTGCAAGTTCCCGTTTAAACCGAAACGGATATCCCATTTATTGTAAGACAGGTTCAAATTGACCATCGCCGTGTAGCGTTTGTTTACTTCCCCCCGTATATTTCCTTTCTCATCCATATACCCGACAGAAGAGTAATAACGCATATTTTCTGATCCCCCGGAAATACTCAGGGTATGGTTGTGCGAATAGGTATCTTGCAAAAGCAACCCCAACCAGTCGGTATTCGCCGTTTCCATTTCTGCCACCCGCTTCTCGAACTCGGCATGAGTGATCACGTTATCCAAATAATCGGAATAAGCCGCTTCGTAACCGACCCAAGCACCCAACGTCGGCACCTTCCACCCGGCTTTCAACGTTTCACGCGAATAATCGATACGCTCCATAGAGTTCATCACGTTCACCGCCCGATCGGTATAGCGCGGACGCTGGCGGAAAGTACCGGTCAAACCATAGGAAATAGCGGGCTTACCGACTTTACCTTTTTTCGTGGTGATGACAATCACCCCGTTGGAAGCCTGCGGTCCGTAAATCGCCGTGGCGGATGCATCCTTCAACACGTCGATCTGATCAATGTCACTCGGGTTCAAACCGGAAATGGCATTACCCAACAAATTCACGTAGTCCAAGCTGTTGATTTCCTGCGGATCGATATTTACAGGATCTTGCAAGATAACCCCATCCAGCACGTAAAGCGGCTGTGTGGAACCCAGAATCGTGGTTGTACCCCGTATCTTAATTTTCGGAGTGGCACCCACCTGTCCCGTGTTTTGCATGAAAATCATCCCCGGCACCCGACCTTCCAGCATCTGGTCCAGCGTGCTGACACCCGGTTGCATGATTTCGTCCATCTTCAAGGAAGTAATGGCACTGGTGGATTTCCGCTTGTCCATGTTGTAATATCCTAGGGACACCACCTCTTCCAATTCTTCCAAATCCTCTTCGAGGGTGATGCGCAAAGTATCGGTTTGTGCATTGAAAGGCACTGTCTGTTTTTTAAAACCGATAAATGTAAACTCCAAAGAACCTTCCGTTATCGGTAAATCCAAAGCGAACCATCCTTGAACGTTGGTTGTCGTTCCCAAAGCCACTCCCGTTACCTTTACCGTTACTCCCGGCATCGGCGCTTTTTGTGGATCATACACGAATCCTTTAATTCGCACAGATTTTTTTTCCGGTGCAGTTGACGACACTGGTTTAATAATCACCATTTGATCGACATATTCCCACACGAATCGATCGCCCAACACCCGTCGCAAGACATCATCTATTTTTGCATTTTTCACGTCAAGCGAAATGGCTTGGTTCACATCCACCTCGTTAAAACTGTAAAAGAAATCCAATTGTGTCTGTCGTTTCAGTTCGGTAATCACTTTCGTGAAGGTCACCCCATTAACTTTCAATGTTACCATCTGATCTTGTGCCCTCACAGATGCCGAAAGCGAAAAGACAATACCACACATTAACAAAAATGTCAATTTCATAATCATTAAAATTTTCGCACATGTTTTTTTTAGCGAGAACCACGTGCCCGTTCGATTTTTTTTCATAGTTTTGTGATAAGAGTTAAACATACATCCTCAGGGATCGCAAATTTCTCAGGATGTTTTCTTTTATCCCGGGAATTGTTTGCCACAATCCCCGGTTTTTTATATCTATTTATTCAATTCTGATACAATAACCGTTCTACCGTTCACGTTGAATTTCACCCGAGTAGTTTTCTCGATAATCGAGAATATCTCGTTAGCCGTATATTCCTTCTTGATTACCCCGGCAAAAACGAAATGTTTCACCTGTTCGGAGGCAAAGAAGAAATCAATATCGTACCACCGTCGCAATTGTTCTGAAATCTCTTCCAACGTCGCACCTTCCTCGAAATAGAATTTTCCGTCCACCCATGCCGATATGGCAGCAGCATTCACTTCACGGGTCGAAAGTTCCCCTTCCGTCCACACGGCTTGCTGTCCGGGCGCAAGAATAGCGAATGTTCCGTCCTGCCGATCACTTACCTGTACTTTTCCAGATACCAATGTCGTACGTATCGCCCGTTCCGACGTGTAAGCATTCACGTTAAACCGAGTTCCCAATACACGAACGTCCATCCCCCTCGCCTCCACGATAAAGGGTTTCACTGTATCACGTGCCACTTCGAAAAAAGCTTCCCCCTTGAGATACACTTTACGCTCTTCCCCAGCAAAAAGTGTAGGGAAGCGTAGTTCCGAGTCCGAATTTAAATAGACTTTAGTTCCATCTGCCAGCATCAATTGGTATTCTCCTTTACGCGGGACGACAATCGTGTTGTATTCCACCTTAACTGGCAACCCTCCCGTTTGCTCGTAGGTAACACCCCGGGAGGAATCCAACCGGATACGTACACCAGCCTTATCCAACAAGGTATCTTTTGCCACCGACGTCAAATCAATCCGTTCCCCCTGCGCCATAATCAACACAGCTTGAGATTTGCCAGCTCCCAATACCGGGATTTGCGCCACAGGTGTTTCTTTTATCTCCCGCAATGAGAGCCATATCGTGCCACTCACGAATAACGGGATCATTACCGCGGCAACCCAACGCCACATCATTGCCATCCGACGCCGATTCTGACCTTCTCCCCGGTATCCCTCGATAACACGCCACATTTTCTCCCGGTCGAACGCCACATCACTTCGCTCCATCATCCCCACTTCTCGCAACACGCCCCGCACCCTCGCGAAATCCGCATCCTGCCAAATTTTCCGCCATCCGGCATCCCCAGGCTTCACTCTCCCCTCTAGCACCGCTCGTAACCATTCTTTTTCGTCTTTTATACTCATAATTTCTCTATTTTCTACCATCTAAGCGAGAAGGGGTGAAAAAAGGGTGAAAAGAAAATGAGATTTTTTTCAAAAATTGAAAAAAATCTCATCCCATATTATTTCAACCACAGTTGTTTCAAGCGCTGTTGCAAAAAAACGCCTACATATCCTTCAATGAGAAGAATTTCGTTTCAATGGAATATTTCGCCATTTCCTTTTGCTTCACGTGTTCCACTTTCTCCATGAACAACTTATGATTATAGTTATTCACATTTCGTTTCACCTCTGCCACCAATGCCTCGTTGCCTCGTGCCCGTAAAGCGATAATATCAATCTCAAAAGCCTCTATTTTCTGTTTACCGGACATACTTTTCATTTCCCACCACGAGCCGATTTCTTTGAAACCTCCGGCTTCCACAAGTTTTTGCCTGAAATACTTTTCCAATACCCGTCCGGAATAAGTCGGATAATCAGCCTGCGCCAAGTGATACAAATCATCAAAATTTTGTAATTCGACATAGGAACGATTACCCTCTATATATTTGAACCAGAAACTCAAAAAATTATCTATTATAATATAGCGAACATTTTTTTTACTACCCGGCTTCGCGAAAATAGGACGTTCACGCGTGATCAAATGATAAACATTTTCCAGTTTATTCAAATGTCCCCCGATGGCAATTCCACCCAAACGAGCTTCAATCTCGCCCTGCGTGTAATACCCGTTAGCCAATTCTTGGAGTATAGAAAAATATGTCCCGTAATTCTTCCCAAATTCCGTGATTAACAAATTCCGACCCTCATCTAAAAAAGGCGACATTTCAGAGAAAACAAACCGATACATCTTCTCGACAGTCAATCGATCGTTATCACAAAACAACTCCACGTATTTAGGGACTCCCCCGGTAATCGTGTACAGAGCAAGCAAATCATCGTTACTATAACCGGGAGCGTATTCTTCCATAATCTGTTTCAAAACTTCTACTTTGAACGGACGCAACTGTAAGATATTATCCGCCCGCCCGAACAGGGGTTCACTATGATCCGTGAATATCTTCTGCATCAAAGAAAAAACGGAACCACAAATGACCAGATTTACACGTGTATCCTGCCGATATGAATCCCACAAATTTTGCAAATCACTGAAAACTGTTTCATTAATATTATAGAACTCTTGAAATTCATCTATCACGAGATTGAAGGAACGTGTTTTACCCAATTCAAAAAGATATTGCATCAAATTTGAAAACGAAATCATCCCTTCCGGTACAAACACGGATAACACTTCACGCACATGTCCCGCAAATTCGGAAACCAAAACACTTTCCGACTTCCGACCGACAAAGAAATAAAGCGTCACAGAACCATCATCCTGAAATGCCTGCTTTATCAAACTAGTCTTCCCGATACGCCTCCGCCCTGTTACAACAAGCATTCGGGAATTTCGCGTGAAAGCAAGTCCCTGCACCCGCTTCAATTCTTCAATTTCCTTTTCTCGATTATAAAACTTCATACGAACTAAAATTATTATTTTTGCAACAGCGGTTGAATCAACTGCTGTTGCAAAAATAATAATTTTACTCGAAAGCGACTAAAAGAATCATCATAAATCTCTTGTCTTTATCGTTGAATTCATCCTTGATTTTCTTGTACGCCGTTTTCATCTGAGTCTTCACCGTGTTCACGGAAATATCCAGTTGCTCGGCAATCTCTTTGTAGCTCATACTTTCCACGCATCCTAGAACAAAAATTTCTTTGCATTTCGGGGGTAATGTTTCCATGATAGATTGCAAACGGGCATAAAGTTCCTCGAAATTATCATTCTCGCCAGCATCATCCACCTCGGTCATCATTATCTCTTGACGATAACGCTCCTCCACTTTCTCGTGAAGTTTGTAATCAATACAGGAATTTTTCACGGCGCGGCAAAGGTAAGCATACACGGAACCCGTGTAAGCGATCTTATCCCGATTAGTCCACAAATAAATAAAAACATCCTGCACGATATCCTCCGCCTCCTCCCGATGTTTCACGAATCCCAATGCATAATGGTACAATTGTTCCGCATAACATTCGAAAAAGGAGTTAAAAGCACTCCAATCCCCCTCTTGCATCCTATTGAATAACTTCTCTTCTTCTTGCATAACACACAATCCTAGACATCTAGGAACAAATATCTGTTTTTTTCACGTCAAAGCCAAAAAAAAACGTTACAATCTTGGAACAGCCATGATTTATTTTCCCGAGAAGTTTCAAAAAGCAGTAGAATCATTTATATTTGCAACACATTTAAATCTAAAGCTTAATATAGAAAATGGCACAGACTCCATCTATCCCGAAAGGAACAAGAGATTATTCACCGGAAATTATGGTGAAAAGAAATTATATATTCGACACGATTAAATCCGTATTCAAACTCTACGGCTATCTGCCGCTGGAAACTCCTGCCATGGAGAATCTCTCCACGCTGATGGGAAAATACGGGGAAGAGGGTGATAAATTACTTTTCAAGATATTGAATTCCGGCGATTTTCTTTCTTCCGTTAGCGATAGCGAGATGGAGGAACGCAATATCCCCCGCTTGACAAACAAGATTTGCGAGAAGGGATTGCGCTATGACTTGACCGTGCCTTTCGCCCGCTTCGTGGTGCAACACCAAAACGAGATTACTTTCCCGTTCAAGCGCTACCAAATTCAACCCGTGTGGCGTGCCGATCGTCCGCAAAAAGGACGTTACCGGGAATTTTACCAGTGTGACGTGGATGTCGTGGGAAGTGATTCATTACTGAACGAGGTGGAACTAGTGCAAATCGTGGACGAGGTTTACAAACGCTTGAAGATTCATGTTCGCCTACTGATCAACAACCGGAAAGTGTTAGCCGGAATTGCCGAAACCATCGGTCACCCGGAAAAGCTGGTTGATATCACAGTGGCTATCGACAAGATGGATAAAATCGGGGCGGAAAACGTGAATGCCGAATTACGGGAGAAAGGTGTATCGGAAGAGGCTATTGAAAAATTGCAGCCTATTCTGCATCTGGAAGGGACGAACGAGGAAAAATTAACCCGCTTACAAGACGTACTGAAGGGAAGTGAAACCGGATTGAAGGGCGTGGAAGAATTGAGTACCGTATTCCGTTATCTGAAACAATTGGATATACAAATCGAGGTAAAACTAGACCTCACGCTTGCCCGCGGATTGAGTTATTACACGGGTGCTATTTTCGAGGTCAAAGCCCTGGACGTGGAGATCGGAAGCATCACCGGGGGAGGACGTTACGATGACTTGACCGGGATATTCGGCATGAAAAATATGTCCGGCGTGGGTATCTCTTTCGGTGCGGATCGTATTTTCGACGTGATGAACCAATTGGATATTTTCCCGAAAGATTCCACGGCAACTACCCGTATCCTGTTCGTGAACTTCGGGGAGAAAGAAGAGGCTTTCTGTCTTCCGATCCTGAAAACCCTGCGGGCAGCGGGTATTAACGCAGAGATTTACCCGGAAGCCGCCAAGATGAAAAAGCAAATGGCTTATGCCGACAAAAAGGTTATCCCCTACGTGGCATTAGCCGGAGAAAATGAAATCGCGAACAATATAGTCACACTTAAAAACATGGTCACGGGAGAACAAGAAAGCGTAGCTATCCCCGATCTGGTTGAGAAATTAAAATAAAAGCGTATGCAACTATATCGCAAAGAACAACGCCCGCTGAAAAGCCATGGTTTTGACACCCGTTTCCCCTGACAAGGAAATTGTTTATAAAGTCAAGGGGCAACGCCCTGCGTGTGTGCAATTTTTAATTTTCAATTTTCAATTTTCAATTAACATGACTCATTATATTACCCCGGAGAAATTGACCTTCGATCAAATCGAAAAAATACTGAATAAAAAATATAAACTCGCTTTATCGGACGAGAGCAAAAAATTAATCAATGACTGTAAGGCATATCTGGATCACAAGATTGCCACTTCCGAAAAACCTTTGTATGGGATCACGACCGGATTCGGTTCTTTGTGCAAGATCACGATTTCACCCGAAGATCTAAGCCAGTTGCAAGCCAACCTCGTAATGTCGCACGCTTGCAGCGTAGGCAAACCTGTACACCAGGATATAATCCGTTTGATGCTGTTGTTGAAAGCTCACGCTCTTTCTCTCGGGAAATCAGGAGTTCAACTTGTGACCGTGGAGCGTATCATCGATATGTTCAACAAAGATGTGTTGCCCGTGGTGAAAGAATTAGGTTCACTGGGTGCATCCGGAGACTTGGCTCCGCTTGCCAATTTGTTCCTGCCGTTAATCGGAGAAGGTGAAGTTTATTACAAGAACAAAATTTATCCCGCTAAAGAGATCAACCAAAAATTCGGTTGGGAACCGATACAATTGGGCGCCAAGGAAGGATTGGCTTTGTTGAACGGGACTCAATTCATGAGTTCACACGCCGTTTATGCTTTATTGAACGCATTTAAGGTGGTGAAATACGCCGACATCATCGGGGCTCTTTCCCTTGAAGCATACGACGGGCGTATTGATCCGTTCTTGCCGCAAATCCACGAGGCTCGCCCTCACCCGGGACAAATCGAAACAGCACGTAATATCCGTACTTTGCTGGAAGGTTCTGAATTCCAGAAAGTGGAAAAAACACACGTGCAAGACCCGTACTCTTTCCGCTGTATGCCACAGGTACACGGTGCCGTGAAAGATACCGTGGCTTACGTGGCTTCCGTGGTAGAACGGGAAATTAACTCCGTAACCGACAACCCGACCATCTTCATGGAGGATGACCTGATTATTTCCGGTGGTAACTTCCACGGCGAACCGCTAGCATTAGTTCTCGACTTCTTGAGCATAGCTATCGCCGAATTAGGGAGTATCTCCGAAAGACGTGTATATCGCCTGATTGCCGGCGACCGCAAAACTCCGGAATTCTTGGTTGCTAACTCCGGTTTGAACTCCGGCTTCATGATCCCACAATATGCCGCCGCCGCAATTGTAAGCAAGAACAAACAATTGTGCAGCCCGTGCTCTGTTGACTCCATTCCCTCTTCCAACGAACAGGAAGACCACGTCAGCATGGGTGGAAACGCCGCGGTAAAAACGGTACAGGTCATCGAAAACGTGGAACGTGTGCTTGCCATCGAATTGATGAATGCCGCGCAAGCCATCGACCTGCAACGTCCGACCAAGACTTCCGAGTATCTGGAAAATTTCTTGGCAGAATTCCGTACTATCGTACCGTTCAACAGTCAAGACCGCGTGATGTATCAAGACATCGAGGCTGCCGTTGAATTCCTGAAACAAGGAGAATTCGCTAATTTCCAATAATAGATATGATTTTCTTTCCGTTAACACGGAAAAAATTAAAAGAGGCTTTTGATAAAGCCTCTTTTTGTATTCTTATACATTATTTTTATTCGTACATTTATGGAATTTCTGTGAGATCAGCATCTATGTAATAACTTTCCCTCTGGGAATTGCGAATAAACATAGAATGAAAAGTACAATTTAAACAGATTACGATATGATGAAGAGATTACTTATTATGACGGTATTATTGTTCGGAGCCAGTGTTGCTTTCAGCCAACATAACGTGCCCGACAAAGAAAATGAAGCCGCACCGAAAACAGCTTTGCTTCAGGCACAAAATGATTACCGAAAAGCTGTCAAAGAAAAAAACTCTCCTTTGTTGATACAATCCTTGATCCGACAAATCAAGTACCAGGCTTTGATCGACATGGATAGTATTCCCCCCATGTTACAAGATTTGGAAAAATACATCGGGGAAGACCGGGATATCGTGGAAAAAAGTATTCTTCATTCATTGATTGCCGAACTCTATCGGATGTATTACCAAAGTCAAAGATCCAAGCTATATAACAGGACTCCTGTCACCGGATATATTCCTCGCGATATGGCAGAATGGACTGGCAACATATATATCGAGAAAATATTTCAACATGCACTGGAAGCAGTGAAAGCACAACCGCAACTTGCTGAAGTAAATTGCCTCACCTACAAGGAAATTATGATTGTCGGGAAAAACTCCCCGGCTCTTCGCCCGACAATGTATGATTTTTTGGTATATCGTAGCATCGATATATTAAACGGTCTTTATAACATTTCAGAATATTACAAACAATCTCCGGTTACCGATAACCAATTATTTGCCCCCGTGGCAGATTTCGTGGAAATGGCTATTGAAGCAAAACCTTTTGATATTCATTGGAATATCATCAAACTCTATCAATCTTTATTACAATCGGAACTTACAGCCAAACGTACGAATGCCATTCTCGTTTCCGACCTGGATCGTTTGGATTATATTCGTAGAGTGGTTAACACGGATGACTGGGAATCAGTATACACTCACGCTTTAGAACAATTATCCCGTCAATATAACAATAGCCCTTATAATGTAGAAGTTCTTTACAAGCTTGCCCAAACTTACTATACCCCGACCAGATCCAGTGTTGAAAATCCCGACATTCCGGATAAACCGGAGTACCAAAAAGCATTGGACATATGTAATAAAGGTATTCGCCAATACCCGAATTATTTTCGTATCAATATATTGAAACAAATCGTCCAAGAGATAACACAAACAAACGTATCCTATAATATTGAACCGAACGTGTATCCGGGACGCAATCAAAATATACGACTTTCGTTCAAGAATTTGTCCGATATTTCACTCACGCTATACAAAGTTGATGAAACGACATTAGACTACTTGTATCTTGATAAAATAACACCAAAACTAAAGAAGGTGTCGGCACACACGTTCCGCCTTCCCAAAGAACTGTACACACAAGATACCGTTTTGCAAATTCCAGTAACAAGCACCGGGCGTTACCTATTAACAGTGTCTTACGGGGCAGCAAAGCAACAAGCGGATTCCTCGTTTTTCAGTTCCAGCCGCCTGTCGACCGTTGCCAGCAAAACCGCAGACAAAAACTATAACGTGCTTGTCTGCGATCTCCAAAGCGGGAAACCGATTCAAGGTGCAAAAGTGAAAATTTATAAAAGAAACGGACGTAAATATGTTTTGGACACAGAATTCACTTCCAACGCAAGTGGAATTGCCTCGATAAAGAACATCCCCCAAGACCGTCTTTATCAGGTTACTTTAGGGGATGATAACCACGGGGTTGTAACTCGCCTCCCGAGTCAATATTTCAATTCCTCGACACCTATTGTAAAAGAAGTTAGCCTTTTTACCGACCGGGCAATATATCGACCAGGACAAATCGTCTATTTCAGCGGAATTTCTTGGGAAGCAACCGCCGAAGCCTCAAAAGCCGTCACGGGCAAAAAATACACGGTAACATTAACGGATGCCAACAATCAAGTCGTGGCAAAAGAAGAAGTACAAACCAACGAATTCGGTTCCTTTGCCGGCAAATTCACGTTACCGCAAGAGGTGTTGAATGGACTTTTTTTCATCACCGCGGGAGAATCGAACCACGTCATCACGGTAGCCGAATACAAACGCCCGAAATTTGAGATTACCTTCAACCCGATAAAAGAGGCTTACAAATTAGGCGACCGCCTCACGGTTTTCGGTATCGCCAAAAATTATTCCGGAGCCAATGCGGGCAGCAGTAAAGTCACTTACTCCATCTCATGCCGTGCTTTCCCGTGGAGATTCCAAGAAAATACTGTCGCCGCCGGTAAAACTCAAACAAACGAGAAAGGCGAATTCAGTATTGCATTCGATACAGAAAAAATAGCAAATAATTTCCCCGGGGCTCTTTATAGAAACTTCGTCACGTATATCGTTTCGGTTACAGTCACCACTCCCAATGGTGAAACACAAGAATCACAATACACGATACAAGCAACACCCCAACGCTATCAACTGAATTCTTCCATTTATCCTTATATCGACAAGGAAAAAAACAGTAATATTTCAATCACAACTCAAAACTACAACGGGTATCCGTTAACCGAAAATATCACCTATGAATTACTCGCATTAAAACCGCTACAAAAACTAGGGGAACAATACGACCGGAATAATCTACCCGTGGATAAAAAAGTATTGGAAGGTACATTTACAACCGACAAGGACAAACAATTGGAATTGAACTTGTCATCACTGCCATCCGGCGCATATCTGCTGAAACTTTCCGGCACGGGAGATGATAAAAATATTACTGACGAAAATATCATATATCTTTATTCTCCCCAAGACAAGCGCCCGCCTTATCTCACCTATTTCTGGAGCGTGGAAGAAAAAACGACGTGTTCCCCGGGGGAAGATGCCAAAATCTTATTGGGTTCATCTGCCAAAGAAGTGTATGTATTATACGAAATATACTCAGACCAGAAACTCATGGAGCGGAAACGCCTGGTATTGAACAATTCCAATACCACACTGGCAATACCGTATAAAGAGAATTTCGGAAAAAAAGCAGAAGTGATTGTCAGCTTTATCAAAGACGGCGAATTCTTCACGAACAATTTCATGCTAACCCGTGAAGAAGTAGACAATAAACTGGATATTATCACCAAAACCTTCCGGGATCATCTGACCCCGGGGCAGCAAGAAGAGTGGTCATTCATCATTAAAAACGGACAAGGCAAGGCTGTCATTGCCGAAATGATGGCAGGAATGTACGATGCTTCGCTGGATAACATTCGTCCAAATACATGGAACTTTAACCCGGTTTACTATGACTACAACACAACACCCCAATGGAGATTCAATAACTATTCGTTAGGAGGAAACATCGGATATAATCTGAAACGTATAGATATACCAAGATTTGAATTCGATAGATTAAACCTCTACGGATTAAGTGAATTTACATTCCTTGGTTTAGATGATGTCGTTGTAACAGGATATGGCAAGTCCAGAGGGGCAATAAAACAAAAAGCCGTAAACACGGTTGCCTTCGGGGAAGTTGCCGATCTTGCGGAAAATAGTGCTAACACCAAATTTTACGTCCGAGGATTAACTTCAGTCGAAGCAGCAGCCGACACGGGAGTTCCAGGTATCTTGTCAGAAGAAAACGGTATCAATGCAACTTCACAAATCAGGCAAAACTTTCAGGAGACTGCATTCTTTTACCCACAACTTCTAACGGATTCAACGGGTAATGTGGTCATCAAATTTACAGTCCCGGAATCTACCACGACATGGAAGTTTATGGCTCTGGCGCATACCCCGGATATGCAATTCGGGCAAATAGAAAAGTCGGTCATTACAAATAAAGAATTTATGGTCAATACCAATCTGCCTCGATTCGTTCGCACGGGAGATAAAGTCGTGTTACAAGCCACAATCAACAATCTCACGACCGACACGCAACAAGGCGAAGCTTACCTCGAATTGTTTATTCCAGCGACAAATGCAGTAATCAGCAAACAACAGGTAGCTTTTGACGTGAAAGCCCAAGAGAATCAAACAGTAAGTTTTGAATTTACTGCCCCCGAAAACACAGATTTACTCGGATGCCGTATTGTTGCTTCCTCTTCACGCTTCAGTGATGGCGAGCAATATGTACTCCCCGTGGTTCCGGATGCGACACTGGTTACCCAGACCTTACCGATATTCACGAGCAAGCAAGGAGTACAAACATTCAAACTGGATGCCCCGAAAGGGATCACCCCGTACCGTCTGACACTAGAACTCACGGCAAATCCCGTTTGGTATGCCGTATTGGCTCTCCCGTCCATCAACACGCCACAAACGGAGAACGTAACCGAAATTACGGCATCCTACTATGTGAGCTCTTTGGCTTCTGCTATCGCGAACGCCAATCCGCAAATCACGGGTGCCATTCAGAAATGGATGCAAAAGCCGGACGCCGCATTAACCTCTCCGCTGGAAAAGAATCAAGAGTTAAAATCAATACTATTACAACTCTCCCCGTGGGTGACGGAAGCACAAAACGAAACCCAACAAATGCACTCCCTAGGAGAACTCCTGGACGTGAACCGCCAGAATTATATAGCCCGACAAGCCATTGACAAGCTGACTGAACTACAAAACGAAGACGGTGGCTGGTCATGGTTCAAAGGCTTTGGCTCCAGTGCCTTCATGACTGAAAATGTACTTGAAGCCATGGCACGGTTGGTCACTTTAAATGTCACGAGCCACCCGGAACAAGTGAAAAAGATGCAAATCAAAGCACTAAACTTTCTGGACAAACAAATTCAGGAGTCCTACAAACATTCCAAGACCGCGGGATATTCCCAAATACTGTACCTGTACACGCGTAGTGCATACCGGGATATTCCTTTGACCAATGCCCTGGAAGCACACAAATATTACTTGGGACAACTGGAGTCCACGTGGACAAAACTTTCCCTTTACGAGAAAGCATTGACCGCCATAGCATTCTATCGCTACGGTAAAACAGACGCAGCGAAACAAATCATCCGGTCTTTGAAAGAGTTCTCGACCACCACACCCGGGATCGGAATGTATTGGGCGAACAATCGTTCTACCCTGTTTACCAATTCCGCCATCCAAACCCACGTGGCGCTCATGAGTGCATTCCGGGAAATTGAAGGGAATAGCCCGGATACCGAGCTGATGAAACAGTGGTTGTTACGCCAGAAACAAACCCAGAACTGGGGATCTACCCCCGCAACTGTCGATGCGATTTACGCCTTACTGCTCACGGGCAATAACCAACTGGCAACACGGGAAGAGCTAAGCGTAAAACTCGGGAACAAGAAATTGGACGTGAATCCCGAAGAAACAACTCTCGGGTATATCAAACAAAGTTTCACGGGTAAAGAAATCTCCCCGAAAATGACGAATGTTACTCTCACGAAAAAAGAGGCTCAAGTAAGCTGGGGAGGTTTATACCTGCAATATTTCGAAAAACTCGATAAAGTTACTAGCCATTCGGGAGGCCTTTCCGTGCAAAAGCAACTCTTTATCCAACAGGAAAGCGAAAACGGGAATATACTTGTTCCCCTGGAAGGACA
Organism: Butyricimonas sp. Marseille-P2440; assembly: GCF_900091675.1. Classification (NCBI taxonomy): domain Bacteria; kingdom Pseudomonadati; phylum Bacteroidota; class Bacteroidia; order Bacteroidales; family Odoribacteraceae; genus Butyricimonas; species Butyricimonas sp. Marseille-P2440. The sequence goes on from NZ_LT594609.1 coordinate 25,189, forward strand.
AACATTGAAAGTCGGTGACCGAATTAATATCCGCATCACGGTAACTAACGACCAGGATATGCAATTCGTACACCTGAAAGATCTGAGAGCCGGATGTTTTGAACCCACGGAACAACTCTCCGGCAATCGTTGGCAAGAAAATCTCGTGTATTACCAGGAAACGACTGACGTCGCCACAAACTTCTTCTTTGATTTCCTTCCGAAAGGTACACACGTGTTCGAGTACACGGCATGGATCGCTCAAAGCGGAACTTATCAAGACGGTATCAGTACATTACAATGTATTTACGCTCCTCAATATTCAGCAAATAGTCATGCAGGAAGCATTACTGTTCACTGAATAAGCTAAAAGATAAAAGCTAAAAACTAAAAGAGGTATATTCCTAACTTTTAGTTTTTAGCTTTTAACTTTTAGTTCTTATCTTCTCGTTCTATCAATCAAGAATCAAGCGGAAGCCAGAACCATGCACGTTCTCAATCTTGATCGATGGATCATCCTTGAAATATTTTCTTAATTTTGTCACGTACACGTCCATACTACGAGCTGTAAAATAATCACTGGCACCCCATATTTCATTCAATGCCTTATCCCGCTGCAATAAACCATCTCTGTGGTAGTACAATAATTCCAACAAACGGGATTCTTTCGGGGTTAGCTTAATAACCTCATCCCCTTTCGTGATCGTGCGCAACTCCGTGTTGAACAAATAGGCTCCTAACTCGATAAGTTTCGGCTTAACTTCCGTTTCCTCGTGCTCGCAACGGCTCAAGATTGCTTTGATCTTAAATATCAACAATTCCGAATCAAAAGGTTTCACGATATAATCATCCGCCCCTATTTCGTAGCCTAACTTCATATCATCTTTCATACTTTTTGCCGTGATATAGACAAAAGGTACTGTTACATCCAATTCCCGTATCTTTTTCCCCAGCGTGAAACCGTCCATCTCGGGCATCATCACATCTAAAAGACACAAATCAAACTTCTCTTTACGAAATGCCTCGAACCCGTCTACCCCGTTCGTACAATGTATCACATCGTAATCGGATAATTCCAGGTAGGATTTCAATACTGAACCAAAACAAGGATCGTCTTCTACTAAAAGTATTTTATGTCCCATATATTCAATTTTAATTTACTACTTCAAATTCTAATTTTTGTCCGGTTACTCTTCCATCTTAAAAATAATCTCCACCAAGGTACCTTTGTTCTTTTTAGAAGTCAGGCGAATTTCTCCCCCGTGCAATTCCACAATAGACCTGGCGTAACTTAATCCCAAGCCGAAACCTTTTACATTATGCACGTTTCCGCTCGGCACGCGGTAGAATCGTTTAAACACCTTATCCTGAGCTTCCTTAGGAATTCCGATGCCGGTATCCCTGACCCCGATAATAAAACGATTGTCCTCCCGCTTTGTAAATATATACACATTCAACGAATCATGCGAATATTTTATAGCATTATCTACTAAATTACATATCACGTTCAGCATATGCACTTCGTCCGCACTCATGACATAACCTTCCGGATCCAGGTCTGCCTTGATTATCCCACCTCGTTCCTCGACTTGCAAACGGAAATGTTCAACCGTTTCGTCCACCAACACGTTCAAGTTTACGTTCACTTTTTTCAAATGTACCTCCCGACGATCGAGCTTAGCCTGTAATAGGATACGCTCCACATATTTATTCATCCGTTCATTCTCGTTTCGAATCATCGAATTGAATTTCAACAACTGACTTTTATCATTCAGCACTTTCTCTTTCTCGATGGCTGCCGTCGCCAAAGAAATTGTCGCCAAAGGAGTTTTAAATTCATGTGTCATGTTATTAATAAAATCATTCTTGATCACGGAAAGTTTTTGCTGCCGCATGATCACGACGATTGTTATTATAAACACGGACATTAAACCGATAATACAGAAACCGGAAGCGATAAACATCCATCCGATATTATTATAGAAAAGCGAATCTTTCGTGTCAAACATGATGCACAAGTTAGCATCTTTCTTTATCTGATCGTTCGGGAACAACTCCGTGTAATAAAATCCTTTCTTGCCATGTTCTTTGATATACTTCAACAACTCCTCCCCCTTCATGATCTTCCACTTGAAATGATTCTTTATTCCCGTGTTTACCATTTCTTCCCGCAGATAAGGATCCATATCCACCCCCTGAAGCCGTTTGGCAATGTCAGCATTGTGCGGATCCTCTTCTTTCATATAGCGAATCAACGCTTTTCTGACCATATCTACCAAACGCCGTCGATCCAAAGAATCCACTTCCAAACTAGCCTCTTCCTCCGCAGATTTAATTAATTGGTGCGGAAAACTTCTATCCGAGGCTTCTTGCAATCGTCTGGAAGTTTCCTGAAGTTGTCTGGAATATATTTCTAAAGGCATCATTCGTTGCGTTTGCGTTACCGTAGTCCGTCCGTCAGTCCGCGTAAATTCTATAGACCAAGTAGGGAACATCTCCTGATAAGACACTTTCCCCTGTTCCAATGAATCCAATATCTGATCAGTAGCAGCAATTTTTTCCTCCAACTTATTATACTGCTCCATCATATTCTGGTATAGGCTCTGCTCGCTATATTGATCAACCAAATTGACAGCCTTCCCCAACACGTCATACACTTTTGAAGTAAAACGTGCTTCTCCCTCTTTCATACTATATTTAATCCAAATCCACTGCACGCTTACCACGGCGATAAAGGCTATGAGCATGACAATAGACAGAATCCTGATAATAATTTTCTTAATCATAAGCTGACACTATACAATTAGCGAAGTTAATATTTTTTATCTCACCATGCAACGCTTGACCTGAAAAATTAAAAAGAGGTACCCGGGTAGGTACCTCTAAAAAAACAACTAAGTAATAAAAACGGGAAAATAAAAACCAATAAATGGTTTTATACTTTATTGTAAACGACTTTCCAATACTTTATAAATATTACTCTCTTTATTTTCAACCTTCATCTTTTTGAAAAGTCTTTTCTGCAATGCTAAACTATCTTGCAATTCATCTTTAATCAAGAATAACGACAATTCTCTACCAAGATTAGCTTCCACCAATGATTTCGTCCAATTAGCACGATTTCTCAAGAAACGTTGCTTTTGCAATTGGTGAATACCTAACATTACCTCATCGTCTTTAGACAACTTCTCTTTCTTGCTGATCTTTCCTATTAACCGGTCTACTTTTTCAATATCCTTGCCATATCTTTCTTTATACTGCTTTTTCAACTCTGCATATTCGTCCATTAAACCTGAATTCTTAGCCTCTATTTGATCCGGGAACTTAATTTTCCCCTGAATCCAGATCATATCTTTAGTGTCCAGAATAGCTTCAACCGTAGTTTTTCCATCAATATCAACCCACACTCTACCCGGTATCTGGAATTGTTCTGTTCTCAAATCAATCTTTCCATCTGTAACATCTTGTTCAGCCAAAATAGTTAATCCCGGTTCCCCTGGAAGTTCTGCCAACAATTTTACTTTCCCTTTCAATCCTTCTACTTCACCACGTACTTTTACTGAATTGCTATCACACGCACTCAATAAAAATGCCACAAGCACTAAAAATAAACCTATTCTTTTCATGTCTAATAAATTTTGTTTATCATTTATAGCTTACTACAAATGTAAATGTCATCTGTTATTATACTAGCTCTAATAATTAACCAAACATCACAACAAGTAAAATTTACTTGCTGTAAACATCGACAAATATACAAAAATAAATTATAACCCCATATTCTGCAAAAGTAATTTCACAGAACCTGTAGGTTTCGGAGCATCTGCCACGGAAATCCTACCGTCCGGGTTGATCAACATGTATCTAGGTAAGGTGCTAACCATATAAGTAGCATAAAAATTGGAAACATCTTTTAATAAAAAATGTTCTCCCGGAATATCTTTTACTTGCAAAAATATATTCGTATCCGGACAAAATGTCAGGAATCGAATATCTTTTCCTTCATATTCTTTCACTAACTCTCCCCAGGCTGACAGCTCTTTACTCCCACCCATACCGCCAAAATCAGGCATCCCCACACAGATATAAAGATATTTTCCTCGCATATCTTTCAATTGGGTTTCTTTCCCCAAGCTATCAACCAAAAGTGCATTCGGAGCCGTTGCTCCAGCAGATAACTTCCGCCAGCGATCGACCAACTGCGTCACCTTTGCAAGCTTACTCGTATCGGACACCTCATTCCAACATATCGAAAGCAAGTAATCCGAATCTCTCAAACCGTTATGGGCAAAATAATTATAGACTACTTCAGATAATAAGAAGTCCCGCACTTTAAGATTCGTTACATTGGTCAGAATATAGTTCATCAATCTTCTGACACTCATATTCTTTCCTTTGTAATAATAGAAATAATACATCAAGAATTGCTTATAAGAGGGATATGAAAGTAAATCCTCATTATTAAAGTCAAAACTGGTAACAAAATTATCAAATGTAGCCCCCGGTTTATATTCCATTGAATCGGATGCCATATGTGTATTCGGGTAAATAATAGCTTGCCCTGCTATCCCGTATCTTATTCTCTCCCTCTCCTGATTCGTGAAATCTTCTCCAAGATTCTTGGCTTCCAACAACAAAATGTTCATGTTGAGTATATCCTGCATCCGTTGTACAAAAGCCTCTTCTTCTAACTTATAATCAGCATTAGAAATAAAAGCCATCCCTCGTCCCTGTTCTTTCAAATAATTATTGACCGCACTTAATGTTCCCTTGAACTGAGGAATTCCGGTATTACGAACTATATTTATTTCCAGATCTTCTCCCGGAGCCAAATACACGGGTATGTAATAAGGTTGATAAATATATGCATAACTACCTTTCTCCAATTTTATTTTACCAGAGAAAAAATACCTATTGTCTAACTTAAACTCATGCATTTCTCCATTCACTTCAAAGACGATGACAGAATCACGGGTACGTCCAGTATCAATCCGTCCGGAAACCTGTACGCTTTTATCTTGTACACAGGCAGCCAGAAGAACAATAAATAATATACCTAGCAAACTCCTCATGCTTTATCGTGTTAACTTTAAGGATACAAAGATATGTATTCAGCAGAAAAGTATGTGTTAAAAAAAAGGTAAATAAAAAAGGCGACCTCAGGGTCGCCATTTTACATATATTAACAATAACTTATTTTACAATTGCAGTAAAATCATTGTTTTCAAAATATTTAGCAAACTCCATATCGGTAGCAGCCAATTGTTTGAATGAAGCATCCAAAGAACATGCTTTTCTCAAATTACTCATTACCGCATTAGCATCGTTGGTTCTAGCGCCAATAACTGCTTTCAAGTAATAAGACATCGGGCATTCTTTGTTTTCAGCGTTCAATTTCTTCAAAGCCTCGTTATTATTTCCAGCAAGTACGTTTGCCAAAGCAGCATTCACACAATTGCATTTTCCGAAATAATTTACAGCTGCAGCATAATCTCCGCTCTTGATTGCGATGATACCTTTGTTGTAATCCACTTCAGGACCTACTCCAGTAGCAGCACCGAAATAAACTTCAGCTTGTTTCAAATCTCCATTCTTCAAAGCAACAGCACCCAAGTTATTTTGAACAACAGGATTGTTAGCTGACAAAGAATTTGCTTTATTGAAGTTAGCCTGAGCTTCTGCAACGTTACCCATCTCGAATTGAATCATACCTGCGTCATTGAAACCTCTCCAATCACTTGGGAATTGTTTCATGCAAGATTGATAGATAGCCAACTTATCGTTGTTATTATCAAACAATGTAGCAGAATAAAGTAATTCATCCACGTTCAATTCAGCAGGGCTAGATTTAGCCAAAGCTTTCAATTCGTCGTCTGATTTACCAATCAATTCAGCGTTAACCACGAACAAAGATCTTCTCAATTTCGGAAGGATTTGATCGGCAACTACTGCAAATACAGAAGCAATATTCTTGATTTCTCTTTCTCTTACTTCAGGATCTGAATGCATTTCCAATACGCGAAGGATCAATTCTTTGTCTTGGATATTTGATGCTTCCATAGCTTTCTTGAATCCGTCCCAGTCTTCAGCAACCACAAATTTCTTGAAAAAATTCTCATCTTTGTATTGCTCAACTTTACTTTTCTTCATCTGTTTTTTCAAGAAATCAGAAGAACCGGCTTCACGTTTGTTAGCTAATTTATCATTCCAGTCATAAGCACCGTCAGGAGAAGCATATGATCTAACGTCAATACCGTTCAAGTTCATATTTTCTTTTGAAGCAGCCTCTTTGATATAAGCTTCTAACTTCTTCATTTCTTCAGAAGTCATTTCTTTTGAACGGATATTAGCTGAATTAATCAAATAGTAGATAGCAGCTTCTTCTTGTTGTTTGATGATTCTTTGAAATTTATCAGCACCAATGGAGGTTGCAGGAGCATTGACTACCAACATTTCAGTTGCGATCACACCGTCACCGATCTTTCTCGGGTCAAATTTTACCACTTTAGCACCTTTAGATCCGGTGATATCAATCTCCAAATCAGAAAGCCTCATGGCATCCTCGAACGGAACACGGCTTACATACGTAATCGTTTTTCCAGCTTCATAAGGGATAACTTCAGCATTTCCTTGTACTTTTTCTCCTTGGATTGCTTTCATCTCATAAGCCTTCTCACCATCTTTAAATCTTAACACGGGAGTCGCTTCCAAAGCAACTTTCTTGTTAAAATAATTGGCAGGGAAAGTCACGTCGATTTTCAAATCAACCATTCCACCTTTAGCCACTAAGGTTTCCGGAGTTACGGAGTAAGTTATCTCTCCTGCGCGTTTCTTCATCTTGTTCAAGGAAGAACAGGAAACAGTTATTAACCCAGACAAGGCAACAACAGCAACCAGACCTAATGTTCTTTTCATAATGATTTCTTAATTTTATTTGTAATACTCAAATTAGTTCACGTGTTTTTTCACAAAACAAATGTATAAAATTTTATCTATATACGGAATTCCTTGCACAAATTTTATACCAAACTCTAATTAATTTTGTCCAAAATTAATTTTTCGGCTCTTTCAAGTGCCCGAGCCACCCCATCCGGATCAGATCCTCCTGCTGTAGCGAAGAATGGCTGACCACCTCCTCCACCTCGCATTTCCACCGCGGCATCCTTCACGATCTGCCCGGCGTGCAAACCATAATCCTTCACTAGCGCATCAGCAATCATCACCGTCAAGTGTGGTTTCCCGTTAAATACGCCTCCCAGCACAAGAATCAGATTATTCAACTCTCCTTTCAATTGGAAAGCAATATCTTTCGCGGCTGCCGGAGCCATTCCAACCGTCCGAACGATCAGGTTAATGTCCCGGATCACCCGCTTTTCGTTCTTCAAACCTTCTTTCAATATCTTCAAACTCTCACTGGTAAACTTCTCCACATCTTTCTTCAACCCTTCATTCTCGTCGATCAACGCCTTAATATTTTCCAGTATCCCGCGATTGGACTTAAACATACTATCCATCTCCTTCAACATCTTAAACGTATTTAAGATATAGTTCTCAGCCTTAGCTGCAGTGATCGCCTCGATACGACGTACTCCCGCAGACACGGAACTTTCCGAAATAATCTTGAAGAAGCCGATTTGCCCTGTGGCATGGGCATGTGTACCTCCACACAATTCCACAGATTCCCCAAATTTCACCACACGTACCAGGTCTCCATACTTCTCTCCAAATATTGCCATCGCTCCCATTTTCTTTGCCTGACCAATCGGAATTGCACGATTTTCTTCCAGCGGATAGTTCTTGCGAATCTCCTGGTTCACGATTGCGGCTACTTTTTCCAATTCCTCATCCGTCACCTTTTGGAAATGCGAGAAGTCAAACCGCAAGTACTCATCGCTCACGAACGATCCCTTTTGCTCCACGTGAGTTCCCAAGACTTTTCTTAAAGCATAATGCAATAAGTGAGTCGATGTATGGTTATTTTCTGTCGCAATTCGCTTATCCAAATCAACCTTAGCCGTGAACACCTGCGTCAAATCCTCGGGCAAGCGATCCATGAGATGCATCGTCAACCCGTTTTCTTTCTGCGTGTCTAAAATATCAATTTTCTCGGTTTCGGAAATCAACCACCCCCGGTCTCCAACCTGTCCCCCGCTCTCGCCATAGAAAGGAGTAATATTAAATATCACCTGATAGAAAGTTTTTCCTTTCGCACTCACCCGGCGGTAACGAGTGATCTGCACTTCCGTTTCCGTGTAATCGTATCCCACGAATTCTTGGGTATCGTCAGCGATCAATTCCACCCAGTCATCCGTATTCACTGCTGCAGCAGAACGAGAACGCTCCTTTTGGGCTTCCATCTCCGCCTTAAATTCCCGGCGGTTCACTACCAATCCGTTCTCTTTCAAGATTAATTCTGTCAAGTCCAACGGGAAACCATAAGTATCGTACAATTCAAAAGCCACGTTACCCGGCACGGTCAGATAATCTTCTGCCTTAGTCTTTTCTATAATCTTATCCAATAACTTGATACCCTTATCCAGGGTACGCAAGAAAGCATTTTCTTCCTCCTGAATTACCCGTTCAATCAACACCTTTTGTGCTATCAATTCGGGATAATGTTGCCCCATGACCTCGATCAACACCGGAACCAGCTTATACATAAAAGCTTCTTTCTGATCCAAGAAAGTATAAGCATAACGCACAGCCCTACGCAGAATACGGCGAATCACGTATCCGGCTTTCACGTTCGACGGCAATTGTCCGTCAGTGATGGAGAAAGCTATCGTACGTAAATGGTCGGCAATCACACGCATTGCCACGTCTGCCGCACTGTCCTTGCCATATTCCTTTCCGCTCAACCGGGCTATTTCCCCGATAATCGGAGTAAATACATCTGTATCATAATTAGACGTTTTTCCTTGTACCGCCATACACAACCGCTCAAATCCCATACCCGTATCCACATGATGGCTCGGCAGATTCTCCAAACTCCCGTCCGCCTTCCGGTTGTACTGCATAAAGACAAGGTTCCATATCTCAATTACCAAAGGATTATCCTTATTCACGAGATCACGCCCCGACTTTATTTTACGTTCTGCTTCCGGGCGCAAATCTATATGTATTTCAGAACAAGGGCCACAAGGTCCCATATCCCCCATTTCCCAGAAATTATCTTTCTTATTCCCATACAGAATCTGCTCTTTAGGCAAATATTGCAACCAATATTCCAACGCCTCATTATCGGCATCCAAATGGTCATCCTGGCTTCCCTCGAAAACAGTGGCATACAAGCGGTCTTTATCCAATTTCATTTCACCGGTCAGAAATTCCCACGCATAAGCAATCGCCTCTTTCTTAAAATAATCACCGAAAGACCAGTTCCCCAGCATCTCGAACATCGTGTGATGATAGGTATCATGCCCCACTTCTTCCAGGTCATTGTGCTTTCCCGACACCCGCAGGCACTTTTGCGAATCCGCCACCCGGGTCGCTTTCGGACGAACATTACCTAGTATAATATCTTTAAATTGATTCATTCCGGCATTTGTAAACATCAGGGTTGGGTCACCCTTGATAACCATCGGTGCCGAAGGTACTATTGTATGTGATTTCTTCTCAAAAAAATCTAAAAATTTCTGTCTGATCTCTGCCGACTTCATACATTCTCTATTTAGTAAATCCACGTAAAACAACGAATGTTTCTTCTCACATTCAAACGGAAATATCATGTAATCATATCGATTGCCTGTTTTTCCAAGTTGCAAATTTAGATTATTTCTTTAACTTTGCATCGCAAATACTATTTTTTATTGAATAACTATGCGGAAAGCAGGGTATCATTTTAATTCGGACACATTATCTTTTGATAAAATAGAATCAACTTTAAAGAAAAAAATCTGGCGGTTGGTCAAAAAATTCTTCTCTAGTTTCTCGCTGGCAATCGTAATGCTATACCTCGTGTATGCTTTCATCGATTCCCCGAAAGAGAAACAACTAAAACGCAAATACGAAGAAGTCCTTACACAATACAGCCTTTTAAGCAACAAAGTCGAATATTTGGACAACATATTAAAAGATGTGGAAGCAAGGGATGACAATATTTACAGGGTTATCTTTGAAACCGAACCTATTCCTTCCTCCATCCGGCGTGCCGGTTCAGGAGGTGTCGACCAATACGAGCATTTAAAACATCTTGACAATGCAGACCTCATCGTCGGAACAACTAAAAAGATTGATGAACTGTCAAAAGCTCTTTTCGTTCAAAGCAAATCTTTTGATGCTATCGAAAGCCTAGCCAAGAACAAAATCGAAATGCTAGCCTCTATCCCGGCTATCTTGCCCGTATCATTAAAAGAAAAAACGACACATCAAGTAAGTTCTTCATTCGGTTACCGGATGCATCCCATATATAAAACGCCGAAATTCCATGCCGGCATGGATTTCACCGGAGCCATCGGAACCCCAATTTACGCCACCGGCAACGGAGTGGTTACAGAAAGCCAATTCGATAAAGGATACGGTCGCCATGTTATCATCGATCATGGCTTCAGCTATAAAACCATGTATGCCCACATGGAAAAAATACTCGTGAAGAAAGGACAGAAAGTCAAGCGAGGCGACGTTATCGGTTACCTCGGTAACACAGGTCTTTCCACCGGGCCTCACTTGCATTATGAAGTTAGGAAAAACGACAAACCCATAGACCCGATTAATTTCTACTTTAATGACTTAACCCCGGATGAGTTCGAAAAATTGGTAGAAATAGCAAACAACACAGGACAAAGCATGGACTAACTTATTTTCAATTATTATGGTGGAAGAAGAATCATTAAAACTGTATTACTCTATCGGGGAAGTAGCCGAAATGTTTGGAGTCAATACCTCCCTCATCCGGTTTTGGGAAAAAGAATTTGATGTAATCAAACCTCACAAAAACAAGAAAGGGAACCGCCAATTCACAAAAGTGGATATCGACAACTTTCACCTCATCTATCACCTAGTGAAAGAAAAAGGGATGACTTTGAAAGGAGCACAGCAACAATTGAAGAATCGTAAAGAAGAAACGGAACTTCACTTCGAAGTCGTGAAACACTTGAAGAACATAAAAGAAGAATTACTGTCCATCAAGAACCAGTTACCGTAATAATTTTATAAGCTCCGACCATGTACATCAAAGAAATAATTTCGCTGATAGAAGAATATGCCCCACTAAAATTCCAAGCGAGTTTTGACAATTCCGGACTACTTTGCGGGGATCCCGAGCGAGAATTAACTTCCGTACTTCTATGCATCGACGTGACGGAGGAAGTAGTGAACGAGGCAATTGCCCACGGGCACAATTTAATCATCTCGCACCATCCGCTTATTTTCAGCGGGCTGAAACACATCACTCCCGCCACTTACGTGGAACGTTGCGTGATCTCTGCCATCAAACACGACATCACGATTTATGCCGCCCACACCAATATGGACGTCGTTGCCAACGGGGTCAGCGGACGCATGGCAGACAAACTTCACCTGAACAACAGGCAAATTCTACAACCGGAAGGCGATCCATCGGAAGGCAATGGATTCGGCATTATAGGGGAACTCGATACTCCGATCGAAAGCATGACATTCCTGCAACAAGTAAAAGAGGTATTCCATTGTGACCGGTTACGCTATACGCAGCCTCATATGTCGACGATTCGCAGGGTTGCCGTCTGTGGGGGAGCAGGAGCTTCCTTTTTCTACCGGGCATTGGCAAATTCCGCGGATATTTACATCTCCGGCGATTTCAAATACCACGATTTTTTCCTCACGGAAAACCGTATTATGATAGCAGACATAGGACATTATGAAAGCGAACAATTCACAAAAGAGATATTTTATGAGATACTTACAAAAAAAATATCTACCTTTGCGGTTCAGTTTTCAGAGATAAATACAAATCCGATTAAGTACTTATAATATATGGTGACGAATAACAATGAGAAAATGCAAGAACTGACAGTTGAAGAGAAACTGCAGAACCTGTATGAATTACAACGAATTGACACCGAGATCGACAAAATCAAGACTCTTCGAGGAGAATTGCCTTTGGAAGTTCAAGACCTTGAGGATGAGATCGCGGGGCTAGAAACACGTATCGAAAACTTGAAGGCTGAACTAAGCGAACTTGATAAAACAACCTCCACGAGGAAGCAAGAAATCAAGAAAGCGGAAGAGTCTATAAAAAAATATAGCGAACAACTTGACAACGTGCGTAACAACCGTGAATACGATGCGTTAAGCAAGGAAATCGAGTTTCAAAAACTCGAAATCGAATTACAAGAAAAAAGAATCCGGGAAGCGACAAAGGCTAAAACAGAAAAAGAGGCTCTCATGGAGGAATCCAAGAAACGTTATGAAGAGAAAGTTTCTGACCTTGAAGCCAAAAAAGGTGAGTTGAACGACATTGTCAACGAAACTCACAAAGACGAAGAAGCCCTGAAAGTAAAGTCGGAAGAATTGGCTGCCACAATCGATGATCGTCTGTTGACAGCTTATCGCCGTATCCGTTCCAACGCCCGCAACGGTCTTGCCGTTGTAACCGTGGATCGTGACGCTTGCGGTGGATGTTTCAACAAGATTCCGCCACAAAGACAACTGGATATTCGTTCCCGGAAAAAAATCATCGTCTGTGAATACTGTGGTCGTATCCTCATCGATAAATATATCTGTGACTACGACGGCTCGCAACAAAAAGCAGACCTTGACGCCCTTCTTGATGCACAAAAGAAAAAAGGAAGAAGGATTAGAAAATCAGAAGAATAAAAACAAGGCTGCTCATCAAGCAGCCTTTTTAGAATCTAAAATTTTAATTTTACTCAAAATGATTCCAACAAACTACGATCCGCAAAAGAGCGAAGAGAAATGGTATCAATACTGGATGGAACATCGTTTTTTCCATTCTGTGGTTGATAAAAAGAGAACTCCGTATTGTATTGTTATTCCCCCGCCTAACGTCACGGGAGTCCTGCACATGGGACATATGTTGAACAACACGATACAGGACGTACTCGTCAGACGGGCTCGCTTGCAAGGAAAGAACGCTTGTTGGGTTCCCGGCACCGACCACGCCTCTATAGCCACGGAAGCCAAAGTGGTGGCAAAACTCAAAAGCGAAGGCATCGAGAAACGGGATCTCACCCGGGAAGAGTTTCTGAAACACGCTTGGGCATGGACAGAAAAACACGGGGGAATCATCCTTGAACAGTTGAAACGTCTCGGGGCATCCTGCGATTGGGACAGAACATGCTTCACCATGGACGAAATCCGTTCAGAAAGCGTGATCCGAGTATTTGTCGACCTCTACAACAAAGGATTGATCTACCGGGGTATCCGCATGGTAAACTGGGACCCGGCTGCCAAAACAGCCGTATCCGATGAAGAAGTAATCTATAAGGAAGAACACAGCAAGCTGTATTACCTTCGTTACAAAATAGAAGGCGCTAACGACGAGTATATTACCATCGCCACCACCCGACCGGAAACCATCCTCGGGGATAGTGCCGTATGCGTGAATCCCAACGACGAACGTTTCCGCCATCTGGCAGGCAAAAAATGTATCGTTCCGCTTGTGAACCGGGTTATCCCGATCATTCAGGACGAGTACGTGGACATGGAATTCGGAACCGGAGCGTTGAAAATCACGCCGGCACATGATATTAACGACTACGAAATCGGATTCAAACATCATCTTGAATCTATCGACATATTTAATGACGATGGTACATTAAACGAGAATGCCCAACTTTTTGTAGGCAAAGACCGTTTTGTCGTTCGTGAAGAAATCATCCCAGCACTGGAACAAGCGGGCAATCTGGTTAAGATCGAGGATTACAACAATAAAGTAGGCTACTCGGAACGCACCAACGTGGTGATCGAACCGAAGCTCTCCATGCAGTGGTTCCTGAAGATGAAAGATTTGGCAAAACCGGCATTGGATGCCGTGATGAACGACGCCATCCGCCTGACTCCGCCAAAATTCAAAAACACCTACCGCTACTGGATGGAAAACGTTAAGGATTGGTGCATCAGCCGACAATTATGGTGGGGACACCAAATTCCGGTATTTTACCTTCCCAATAGCAATGATTACGTTGTAGCCAACAATAAAGAAGAAGCCGCCAAACTGGTAAAAGACAAGTTCGGCAAAGAGATCCCGGCTAACCAATTGCGCCAGGATGAAGATTGCCTCGACACTTGGTTTTCCTCCTGGTTATGGCCCATTTCCGTGTTCAACGGGATACTGGAACCGGACAACGAAGATATCAACTATTACTATCCGACCACGGATTTGGTTTCCGGACCAGACATCCTTTTCTTCTGGATGGCACGCATGATCATGGCCGGATACGAATACAGGCACGAAAAACCGTTCAAAAATCTTTACCTGACAGGTATCGTGCGCGACAAACTACATCGAAAAATGTCCAAATCGCTTGGAAACTCGCCCGACCCGATCGACCTCATCAACCAATACGGGGCAGATGGAGTACGTGTCGGTATGCTCCTATGCGCACCCGCGGGAGGCGACTTGCTATTCGATGAAAGCTTGCCGGAACAAGGACGCAACTTCACGACCAAAATATGGAATGCTTTCCGTTTGGTCAGCAACTGGAAAGTGGCGGACATCGAACAACCGCAACACTCCAAACTGGCACTCGAATGGTTTGAACAATATCTCAACAAGTGCAAGGGAACGTTGAATAACCAATTCGACCAATACCGTTTGTCGGAAGCACTCATGACCGTCTACACCGGATTCCGCGACGAATTCTCATCATGGCTGTTGGAGATCATCAAGCCCGGCTTCGAGCAACCCATCGACCGGACGACTTACGACAAAACAATTGCTCTTTTCGAGGAAATGTTGCAATTGCTCCATCCCTTCATGCCATTTATCACGGAAGAGATCTGGCAGAACCTGCGTGAACGAAAAGATGGCGAGAGTATCATGGTTTCCGTGCAACCGCAACCCGGCAATTATGACGAAAACTTCCTAAGTGAATTTGAAAACACGAAAGAAGTCATCGCCGGTATCCGTACGATTCGGAAACAAAACAATGTTGCCTTCAAAGATGCCATCTCGTTTAGAATAAAAAACAATGACCGTTACCCGTTACGCTTTGAATCCGTAATCAGCAAAATGGGTAACATCAGCGATATTGAGATGGTAGACGACACCGTAAAAGGAGCATGGAGTTTCATCTGCAACACGGTAGAATACTTTATCCCCGCCGTGGGTGAAGTCAACACCGAAGAAAAAAGAGTCAAACTCGAGGCAGACCTAGCTTACGCTCAAGGCTTTCTGAACTCCGTTATGAAAAAACTAAGTAACGAGAAATTCATGAGCGGCGCTCCCGCACAAGTCATCGAGAACGAACGCAAAAAACAAGCCGATGCCGAAGCTAAAATCAAGGCGATCGAACAGCAATTGGCAGAACTATAAATAAATAGGAAACAACCAAAAGTCCCCGAGAACTTTAAATAAAGATTTCGGGGGCTTTTTTACACTATTGTGAAAAAAATCATTCTTTCCAATGTATTCCTTCCAGATCGATATCAAAAGTTTCTTTATAATACTCTACAAGATAAGCGTACTTTTTCTTCATAAGAGGATACTGATTGCATAGTTCCATTGCCGCTTCCTTCGTCGTTCCGCCAAACCATGCCACCCATTTAAAGAAATCTTCTTCTTTTGAGGGAGGCAAAATACGATTTCGCCAAACGTAACCGCGTTCATACATTTCTTGATCGGTTCTAATAGCTTCCCGCAAATAAGTACTCACAGACCAAAACTTCTCCGGAGTTTCTGTCGTCTTAGCGATCAAACTACTGGCAAAACATTCATGCCACTCCTGCACGGCAGCTCTTTGATTCTTTTCCGCCGGGAAATTTTTCTCACTTGCGCCACCGAAAACAAAATAATTTACCCCCTCCAAAGCATAACGCTGTGTTTTCTTACTACTTGTTTCCCACAATGTATCTGCCAGATAGATACGGTAAGGAAGATATTTTTTCAAGATATCATCCGCAAAACCGCTTAAAAACTTCGTTTCTATAAAATCCAGCAACTTCTCCGCATATTCAGCATTCTCCGGGAAAGAATACACGTAATGGCGATACGAATCCCAGTTCCAATTAATATCCTCTTTCGAATAATTATAAACAATATACGTATCGTACTTCCGGTAAAAATCCGATATTTTCTTATCCAACGACGTGGACGTGGAAAGTTCCGGGTTCACGTCGAAATCCAGTTCGGGAGTAATACTGTCTTCCGAACAAGCTTGCACGGCAAACATGCAAATAACTAAATATATAATCTTCCTCATAACTATTCAATATTTGTTTCTACCGATCTTCTTTCAGGACGGCGATTCAGTTCCATCGCCGTATTATATTCTCGCTCTTTCCGGGGAATCTCTAAAACATACCCCATATCTCCGCACTCCAACATGAACGTTTCTTCCACCCCGCCCCTGCTAATCAACACATGTTTCAACTCGGGCATCCCCTGCCGCCGAAGATCCCACCAACGATGAGTTTCTTCGAAGCACAATTCTTTCCGTCGCTCTTCATAAATCACAGGCAAAAAAGTCGTTACATCATAATCTTCAGCCCGCACATCCTGATAACCCACGATTCGATTCTTTCTGATCTCATTTATCAATTCCACGGCTCGTCCCAAATCCGGTTCGTTCTCATCCCGGACATAAGCTTCCGCCAGATTCAAATAGACCTCTGCCACGCGCCACGCTTCACCCGTGCCGGAAGAAGGCGATCTTGAAAACTTAATCGGCTCGTACTGGTAGCCTTCCTCGCCAAAAAATGCTTTCATCCTCAAATCGTTATCCATATCAAACAATTTCAACAAAGCATCATCCGAAAAACGGGATACCTGAAAGAACGGTCCGGCAGTATTTCCCTTTATACTATATATATACTTATATGAAGTTCTGAGATCTCCGAAATTGAAAAGTATCTCCGGATTCTTTAACGGATCGATAAAAGAAAAAGAGGTCTCGCCAAACGTAATTTCACCGCCTTTCAAATCATACAATGACGGCACCACGTTCAACACCTGTTCCCCATACTTCTTCACGTCCACCCAATTTTCCTGGTACAACGCCACCCGAGAAGCCAAAAGCAAAGCCGCTTCACGAGTGATCTCGAATTTATTATCCGGAACCGACGCATTCTTGAACAACTCCAATGCCTGCGTAATATCGTCATGGATCAATTCGTAAACCTTCGCAACGCTCTCCCGGTACAACCGTTCCATAGAAGGCTTCGTATCCAACCAGACACATACCCCCGGATCGGAATCCGCAGTAGATTTGTCATAAGGCTTCGCATACCAATTGACCAGACAGAAATAATTGTAAGCCCTCAAGGTCAAGGCTTGGGCGACAAGCAGATTCACATCTTCCTCGTGCCCCTCAATCCTCTCCCTGTCATTAATAATCAAATTACATCCCAAAATATTCTTATACCTTGCCGGATAGGCTCCGTCCATGCTATTCATCTCCTCCTCGAGATCTCTCTGCCAAGTAAAGACACCCTTCATAGCCTGCACGTCCGAAGTTTGCTCCTTATCCTTACTCCCGTACCAGATTTCAATGTCATCATCCATCAACTTCATGTATGCCACGTCTGTCTGGAAAGCATGAGGATACCCCTCCCCGATAAGTAATTGCCGGTATTGCTCTGCGGTTTCCGGAATAATCAAGTCTTTATCCGAATGCTCAAGAAATCGGTCGCAACTCACGAACAAAACAGATAAAACAACTCCTAAAAATATAATAATCTTTCTCATAGCACTACACGTTAAAAAGTTAAATTCAAGCCGAAGCTATAATTAGGAAGTACAGGTATATTTGCGGAAGGCGTTTCCGGATCAAGATTATGCCAAGCCTTAGGAGCCCAAACAGCCACATTATTAGCCTGGAAACGAACCGTAAGCCCTTTCAGATAAATCCGATTCACAATATGAGAGGGAACCGCATAACTCAAAGAAATCAAACGCAATCGCAAAAAGTCCGTCTTGGCTACCCGTATATCCGTCTGATCGTAATAAGTCTGAAAACTATACCCTTCCGATATTCTTTCATCATACAAAGCCGGTATTTTAGTCTTCGCCTCGTCTCCCGGCTGCTTCCACCTCCGGGCAACTTCCGTGGTCACATTCTCCACCGGGTCAAACACGGCTCTCATCTCTCCATACAAAGCCGGCAAACGGCTTTTTCCTCCCAACCCGAATGACAAACCGATAGACAGGCTAAGACCTTTATATGTCAAATAAGTATCAAAACCTCCGGTCACGTTCGGGTTAAAATTCCCGCTTTTCACCAGGGCAGCCGTCGTGTAATCAATATCATACACCTCATTGCCCTCCTTATCCCGGAACAGGGGGTATCCGTTTGTCTCGCTCAACCGCACGAAATCCAAAGAATAAAAAGTCCCTACCGCAGTTCCTTCCGTCGTAATATTCCCCTTAATCATATCTTTCGCCAACTCGTCGGAAGTAGACTCCGGTAATTGCGATTTTATAATCTTGTTCTCATTATAGGCTGCATTTAAACGTACATTCCATTTCCAAGTTTTATTCTGGATAATATCGCAGGACACCATACCCTCGATACCCTTGTTATCCATGGTGCCGGAATTAATCTTCACGTAATTGCGCCCCGTTGCCATAGACACCTCTTTATTCATAATCAAATCTTTACTCCTCTTGTTGTAATACTCCACCACCCCGGAAAATCGGTCAAGGAACTCGAACTCCAAGCCCACGTTCACGGATTTCGTTTTCTCCCACCTAAGGTCAGGATTAGGCAATTGCTGTAAGGTAGAATATTTCAATTGCGACACTTCATGCCGCCCCTCCAATCTCACGATCAAATCCGGTGAAGAATCATCATTAATATTTCCCTGGATACCATAGGACGCTTTCAAAGCCAAGTGAGTCAACCAATCTATATCCTTCAAAAAATTCTCCCGGTTAATATTCCACTTTCCGGAAACAGACCATACTGGCAGAAAACGATATTTCGGGTTCGTTCCGAACTTGTTCGAACCGTCCGAACGGATATTCGCATTGAGGATATAACGATTCTCGTAAGAATAATCCACCGAACCGATAAAAGAAACGATTCTGGTTTCCCGGTCGGTAATATTCGTGTAAGCGCTACTTTGAATAAAATCCCTCACCCTCTCGTTGTCCAGATTCGGCCATGTAACCCGCTCTCCCCCTTCATTATCATAACCGTAAGCCCTCGCAGAATGACCTTTATAATTTTTAATCGATATCTCTTGAATAAACAACCCCCGTAACGAATGTTTATCATTAAACACCCGATTATATTCCAATCCGTTTTGAAACAACATCGTGTGATTGTTCGTGTGCCCGTATGAAAGTTCTCCACCATAAGGCAATTTGGATTTATTCTCATCATCACTAAAAGGAGGATAGAAACCTAAATCCGACCCACGAATATGGGCGATATAATAAGATCGCTCTGTTGCATGATTCTCCGTGCGGGCATTTGAAGTGGCATATGAGAACAATCCCCGATATTTCAATCCCCTGTACAAATCAACATCCAGATTCAACTGCAAACCGAATTCTTCCGTATGCCCCTTCGATCCGGTCTCATTCAATTCATTCAGCACGTTGAACGACTCCGGTCTATCCGTGGTTCCCCCTTTATTATAGAAAAACAAATCTCCCTCCTCGTCATACAAAGGAATCACCCGTGAAGTATGGTAAGCATAATCTTGCGGATTCACCTGGTAGAAACCCTTATTATCCGATATAGAACCACTGATCTTGAAAGAAGCACGTAACCAAGGCGTAATATCATTCAATATTTTCAACATTGCCGTGTACCTCTCGCTGTCGGAA
Organism: Butyricimonas sp. Marseille-P2440; assembly: GCF_900091675.1. Classification (NCBI taxonomy): domain Bacteria; kingdom Pseudomonadati; phylum Bacteroidota; class Bacteroidia; order Bacteroidales; family Odoribacteraceae; genus Butyricimonas; species Butyricimonas sp. Marseille-P2440. The sequence goes on from NZ_LT594609.1 coordinate 45,101, forward strand.
CCGATTGCCGCACCCCGGCTATTATTATAACCCAAGGAAATATAGTAACTATTATGATCTCCGCCTCCCGACACGCTCAAGCTATAATCCTGATACAAAGAATTGCGGAAAAGAATATCAAACCAATCCGTATTTCTCTTTTCCAGCACCCGGGCTTGCTTCTCGAATTCCTGCGGGGTAATTTTCTTGTCATACAAATCCATGACAATCCCCTCGTAACCAATCCTTTTCGGCATTCGCTTATAACGTAACCCATGTTCGATAATCTCCTGAGACAACTTTACCCGTTCCTGAGAGTTCATCAGATTCAGCCGCCTGTAAGAAGGACGTTGGTTCACGGAGAAATTAGAATTAAAAGCCACCATCGGCTTTCCCTTCTTCCCTCTCTTCGTGGTAATCACGATGACCCCGTTGGCAGCCTTTACCCCGTAAATTGCCGTCGCGGAAGCATCCTTAAGGACATTGATCGACTCGATATCCTGCGGGTTCAACCCGGCAACACCATTACCAATCAGGTACTCCGCGTCAGGACCGTTTATATCGGAAGCATTAAAAGGCAAAGGGTTTTCTTGAGGCACCCCGTCAATAACCCAAACCGGAGCTTTATTTCCGGCTATCGTGGAAGTACCGCGGATACGGATCTTCGGGGTAGCACTCGGTTCTCCGGAAGTTAAAGTAACCGACATTCCCGGCACCTTTCCCTGCAACATCTGGTCTATTGTCATTGCCCCGGCAACCACCACATCTTCAGCCTTCAAAGTGACGATAGAACTAGCCAATTCCCGCTTGCTAAACCGCTGGTATCCGGTGGTAACCACGACTTCATCCATCATCTGCACATCCTCTTCCATGATGATAGAATACTCTTTTTTCCCCTTCTCCAATTTCACGTACCGGGTTTTCATTCCGATAAACGACACAATCAAGGTATCGACCTTCCCCTTAAATTCCAGTGAAAACACGCCCTCCTCATTCGTCGACGTTCCCCATGTCGTACCTTTCAACAAAACCGTAACCCCGGGGATCGGTGTTCCTTTCGTGTCAACGACTTTCCCCTTGATCACTTCTTTCTCCTCCTCGGTCATCCATCCCGCTTCTCCTTTGCGTTTCAACACGATCACGTTGTTGATAATCTTGTATTCCAGCGAGAATGTCGGCAACACTTTCTCCAGCACGGAAGCTATCAATTCATCCTTCACCTCTATTGACAACGTCCCCGAGTTTTGCACCACCCCGGAGTTATAAAGAAACCGAACACCTGCCTGCTTTTTCACGGCATTAATAAACTCCTCGAGCGTCGCATTTTCCAGCTTTAATGACACCTTGTCCTGAGCTTGAACATCTGCAAAAATGTTTAAACTAAACAAGAACAAAAAGACTACATTCAATTTCATCATCAATAAGATCTTTTTTTTACACTTGATAAGGCATCTTAACCTCGGCAATAGCTTTTTTTTCATAGCTTTGTAAAGTATTAGTTAGTAATAAATTTATAACACGGATAACAAATTTCCTAGGTCTGGTATCCGTGTTTTTTTATTGATACAAGATAACCGTATTACCGTTTATCCTATATTTCACATCTCCTGTTCCTTCCAAAATTTGCATAAAAGCGTTGATCGTATTATATCGTTCCACGTTACCCGTGAAACGCACGTCTTTCATTTGTTGGGATTGATAAAAAACTTTTACATTATACCATCTCTCCAAATTCAACATGATCTCTTCCAGCTTTCGATCTTTAAAAACATATATACCGCTTTTCCATCCCACGTACTCTTCCGGTTCCACCGTCTTCCGCTCAATCTTACCCGACAGGTAAGCCACAATCTGCTCTCCCGGTGTTATCGTCAAGGACTCCCGCTGATTTTGTTCAAAAGCAACTTCCCCGCTTACAAGCGTGGTCAACATATTTTCCTCGGGGTATGCAGTGATTCCAAAAGCTGTCCCTAACACTCTCACGTCACCTAACCCCGAATGTACCACAAAAGGACGGGTATTCTTTTCTATTTCAAAATAAGCCTCTCCCTCTAAATAAATTTCCCGAATCGTATCGCCGAAACAAGTTGGGTACTTCAGCACACTCCCGGCATTAATCCATACCTTGGAACCATCTTCCAGCACGACATAACATTCTCCACCAAGAGGCACAGATAACTCGTTATACACGATAGTCGAAGCTGTTCGTCCCGCATGATGATAAGTCAACTTCCCTTCTTCAAATTGAATGAGCGTCCCTCCCTGTTCATTGATTTTCCCTTCGTTTACACGCGTAACCGCAATCTTCCGACCATCCGCCAGTTTCAACTGCGCCTGCGGTATCCCGGGAGAAATAATTGTATTCCCCGGGATTTCGATTTTCTGCATCTCCTTTTCACGAGTTGACTGAACACCGACAGCAACACCGATCAAAATAAGTATCGTGGCAGCAACCGACCAACGCGTAAATAATCTGCGTGCAACATATTTTTTCCCGAAGCGATGTTCAAATTTTCGATAAGCCTTCTCCGAAGGAAACAGTAAATAAGGAGCCAACCTTTCCGCTAAATAATCCGCATCCTGCATTTCCAGATAAACCTCATGTATCACCGGATCTTGCAACAAGACATCAAATTCCTCTTGTTCATCTTTCGTCAGCGACCCGGAAAGAGCTTTCCTGAATAAATCTACAAACCGTTTAAAATTCTGGTCCATTTTCGTGCATTATTTTATATATCAAGATGCACGAAACCAAATTTGGTATGACAAGAAAAATAATATTTTAACGAAAATGAAAAAAATAAGCCAACGAACACTCTCTTTATGAACCCATTACCAAAAACAACTAATCAGAAAAAACAATACCGTATTTTTAAGTTTTTCTCTCAAATATTTAAAACTCCTATTCTTTTGCGTCTTTACTGTACTTATCGCAATCCCCAATTCATCCGCAATCTCTTTTCCGGTATACCCTTTAATACTCAATAAAATAATCTGACGTTGTTCGTTAGGTAACTCATCAATATAACGATATAAATGTCTTGTCAGCTCCTCCCGAACCGTTTCCACAAAAACCTCATCCGAAAACCCCTCCGAATCTTGTATCACCTGTCGAGCATAACGTTCCCGATACCCTTTACTGCGAATTTCCATCATCGCCTGATTGTAAACCGCCCGATACAGATAATACGTGAAATTATTCACGTCCTCGAACTTGCTATCCGACTTCCACACGTTACACAACACCTCCTGAACCAAATCTTCCGCCCCGTGAACATCATTAATCAGCCTATTGGCATAAACACACAAAGCCGTATAGTAAGCCGTATAAATACACTTCCATCCCGATACATCTTTTTCATTTACAGCCCTGAGAATCTCTGCCGAGTCTATTGTCATAACCTCAATTTCGTGAAACATAAAGTTACCTCGGACAAAAATAGGAATTAATACCATAATATTAACACCTTCCCACGATTCTCATCAAAAATTTTACTCTACCCTCACCCATTTCACGGCATCCGCCACGAAACCTACTAAAACATTGCAATTCTCAAATTCGTATAGTATTTTAGCACACAAAATAATAAACATACAAGATTTATTACAGGAATATGAAAACACGGATTTCACGTATTGCTTTACCAATAATTATATTGTTGTTTTTCGCACAATGTGCCACCGTACCGATCACGGGACGCCGCCAGCTGATCCTTTTCCCAGAAAACGAAATGGTATCCATGAGTCTGACATCATATAGCAGCTTTTTGAAAGAAAACAAGCTGTCCACGGACGAGGCAAACAAAAAACGAATCAAAGACGTGGGAGCCCGCATCTCAAAAGCCGTAGAACAATACCTTGCCTCCAACGGAATGCAAGACCAGATCGCAAACTTTCAATGGGAATTTAACCTCGTCGCCAGCAACGAACCGAACGCATGGTGTATGCCGGGCGGGAAAGTTGTATTCTACGAGGGCATCCTTCCCTACTGCCAGAATGACGCTGGTATCGCTGTCGTTATGGGGCATGAGATAGCCCACGCCGTGGCGCACCACAGCAATGAGCGCATGAGCCAGCAAGCCCTACTTCAATACGGGCAAGCCGCCGCAACGGAAATCCTCGGGCACAACCAATCCGATACACGCAAAGCCCTGCTTTCCGCGGCGATCGGCATGGGTACAAATTTAGGAGTCACCCTGCCTTTCTCCCGGAAACACGAGTACGAGGCAGATCGTTTGGGTTTGATCTTCATGACAATGGCGGGCTATGATCCCAACGAAGCCGTGGCATTCTGGAGTAGAATGGCAAATTCGGGAGGAAGCAAACCTGCCGAGTTCCTCTCCACCCACCCTGCCGACCAGAATCGTATAGCGAAACTAAAAGCCGCCATTCCGGAAGCATTGAAATATAAACCTCAATAATACTTGGGCTACACGAAGCCTACCCTTTCCCTACCTCACCATCGAAGCATGAACGAAGCATAAACGTAGCATAAACGTAGCATAATCGACGGGATGCGAATATGCAACGATATTGATTCGTTCATATAACCTTCATAAGGTAGGGAAAGGATAAAACACCGCTAGCGAACAGAAGGGGAAAAGATTGAAATCGGGCAATAATTCGTGATTTTCTTCATTTTCAATTTTCAATTTTCAATTTTCAATGATAAAATTCATACTTTTGTTGAATCATATCAATAAAGCAGTTTAGTATTATGGAAAACAAGTTAACGATATACAACACGTTAAGCCGGAAAAAGGAGTTATTTGAACCGCTAAATCCCCCGTTCGTGGGATTATATGTTTGTGGACCCACCGTGTACGGGGACGCCCATTTGGGACATGCACGCCCAGCGATCACGTTCGACTTGTTGTTTCGTTATCTCAAATACATGGGATACAAAGTAAGATACGTGCGCAATATCACGGACGTGGGACACCTTGTGAATGATGGGGATGACGGAGAAGACAAGGTCGCAAAGAAAGCAAAACTGGAACAACTGGAGCCCATGGAAGTCGTGCAATTATACACGAATCGTTACCACAAAAACATGGAGCAACTGAACACGCTCTCCCCCAGCATAGAACCTCACGCCTCGGGACACATCATCGAGCAACAGGAAATGATCAAAACACTGATCGACAACGGATACGCTTACGAGAGCGAAGGAAATATCTATTTCGACGTGGAACGTTACAATAAAAAATACCATTACGGGATTCTTTCCGGACGGAAGATCGACGAGTTGCTGGTAAATACCCGCCAACTCAGCGGGCAAGACGAAAAGCGGAATTCCATGGACTTCGCTTTATGGAAAAAAGCGACACCGGAACACATCATGCGCTGGCCTTCACCGTGGGGGGCAGGCTTTCCGGGTTGGCATCTTGAATGTTCCTGCATGAGCCAGAAATATCTCGGTGACACGTTTGACATCCACGGCGGCGGACTCGACCTGCAATTCCCGCATCACGAGTGCGAGATTGCCCAAAGCACCGCAGCACAAGGACACCCGGCTGTGAAATACTGGATGCACAACAACATGGTAACGATCAACGGGCAGAAGATGGGCAAATCGCTCGGGAACTTCATCACCCTGGATCAACTTTTCGCCGGGGATAACGACGTGCTCGAACAAGCCTATTCACCGATGACCGTTCGTTTCTTTATCCTTCAAGCCCATTACCGCAGCCCGCTGGATTTCTCGAATGAAGCGTTGAAAGCGGCAGAGAAAGGCTACGAGCGCTTGATGTCAGCCATCGTGCAGTTGCATAAACTGAAAGCATCAAACGAAAATACCGTGGATGTAAAAACTCTACGGGACAATTGCTTCGAGGCTATGAACGACGATTTGAACACCCCTATTTTAATAGCGCATCTGTTCGACGGCGTTCGCATGATCAACTCCATTGCCGCCGGAAGTGAAAAAATAGATGCAGAAAACTTAGAGATCTTAACCGAATTGTTCGATAGCTTCGCATTCGACATTTTGGGATTAAAGGGAGAACAAGATGCCAGTGCCAGCAATCAAGCCCTCGGTAAAGTAATTGACGCCATGATGAATGTCAGGAAAGCAGCACGGGCAAATAAAGATTGGGCAACCTCGGACAAAATCAGGGATGAATTGAAAAATGCCGGAATCCAGATCAAGGACACGAAGGACGGTTACGAATGGGAACTAGAATAACACAATGATTATGACCTCTTGCTACCAATACATATTATTCAGTATTATTTTAATCACAGCTTGTCAAGGTGCGAATAAAGCCAAAAGCACGGAGGGTACAGCGGTTACAGGCAACACGGAAGCCTCCCGCGGCACCGGACCTAAATACGTGAAAAGCGTACAGTTTGTCTATCCCATGAAAGGAGATACTTGTCGTTTCGACCAGGAATTAGAAATCCTGTACGCCAATAACAAGCGCTACCCTATCGACTCGGCACACCTTTTCTTTAATCAAAGAAAGATTGCCACACTCGACAGCGTCACAAAAAAATATGTATTCAAAATCCCCCGGGAAAAATGCGGCACGAACACGTTGAAAGTAATTGCCTTCCACCCGGATAACAAGCAAGGAGTTGCCACTCAATCATTTATCGTGAAACCGGAGAAAGCCCCGAAAAGGTTGAATTACAAGTTAATCAAGACGTATAACCACGCGACGGATGCTTCCACACAAGGCTTGGTCTACATTGATGGAATTATCTACGAGGGCACTGGGATAAAAGGTCAGTCCACGTTGCGCAAAATCGACCTGGAAAACAATAAAACGCTGGCTTCATTAAGCTTGGACAGCCGTTATTTCGGGGAAGGGATCACCGTGTACAAGGATAAAATCTACCAGCTCACGTGGACATCCCAAAAAGCATTCGTGTATGATCTGGCAACCTTCACGTTGCAGAACACGTTCGACTACTCCATGCGAGAAGGCTGGGGACTCACCACCATGGGGGACAAACTTGTCATGAGCGACGGGACGCATCGCCTGTACCATCTCGACCCGGAATTATTCTCCGTCGTGAAGAATGTCGAGGTATATGACAACAATGGTCCGGTAACCAACCTTAACGAATTGGAATACATCAACGGTTACATTTGGGCTAACGAATGGCTCACGGATCGCATCGTGGTTATCGACCCGGAAACCGGAGAAGTCGTACAGGAACTACTGTTACCGAATATGCTGACTCCCGCGGAGAAAGCCAAATTGGACGAAAATGACGACGTGTTGAATGGTATCGCGTACAACGAAAAGAAGGGCACGATTTACGTTACCGGGAAACACTGGCCGAAGTTGTTCGAGATAAAAACTTATTAATTCTGTGATTTAATGATTGCCGATTTCGTGATTAAATCAATCACAGAGTCATCAAATCGGCAATCACGAAATCCATAAATCTAAAATTAAATAGTTATGGTTGACGTGAAAATCGAGCCCTCGTGGAAAGAATTACTAAAAGATGAATTCGAGAAACCTTATTTTTCCGAGTTAATCCAATTCGTGAAACAAGAATACAGTACTACAAGAATCTATCCTCCCGGAAAACTTATTTTTAACGCATTCGACCATTGTCCAGCCGATCGGACAAAGGTTGTCATTTTAGGGCAAGACCCTTACCATGGTCCCGGACAGGCACACGGGCTTTGTTTCTCTGTTCCAGAAGGCATAGAACAACCACCCTCCTTGCAGAACATTTTCAAAGAGATTCATAATGATTTGGGGACACCCATCCCGAGCTCTGGAAACTTGGAACGCTGGGCAGAACAGGGTGTACTCCTGCTCAACGCCACGCTGACCGTGAGGGCACATCAGGCAGGTTCTCACCAAAACAAAGGATGGGAAACATTCACGGACGCCGTGATCCGAGCCATAGCGGAACGGAAAGACAACCTCGTGTTCTTCCTTTGGGGATCATACGCCCAACGTAAAGGGGCTTTCATCGACACCAACCGTCATCTGGTATTGAAATCCGTCCATCCCTCGCCTCTGTCGGCAAACCGGGGTGGCTGGTTCGGCAATCACCAGTTCAGTCAAGCTAATGCTTATTTGAACTCAAATGGACTGCAAGAAATAGAGTGGTAAACCGCTCTATTTTTTCTGCCCGTTTGAGTTCAAGTTGCAACTTGGAAATTCATGGAATTTCCAAACTACGCAAACGTTTGAAATTTTTCTCTCGTTTCCTTGTGAAAGTCGGCTTTTAATATATAACTTTGGTGCACGAAATATAAACAACATATCAGCTATGGTTAATTACAAAGACTTAGGACTGGTTAATTCCAGAGAAATGTTCAAGAAGGCAATGGAAGGTAAATACGCTATTCCCGCTTTCAATTTCAATAACATGGAGCAAATGCAAGCGATCGTTGCTGCTTGCGTGGAAACAAAATCGCCTGTTATCTTACAAGTATCAAGCGGTGCGCGCAAATACGCAAACCAAACGATTTTGCGCTACATGGCACAAGGAGCAGTAGAGTACGCTAAAGAATTAGGATGCAATATTCCTATCTGTCTTCACCTTGACCATGGCGATACTTACGAGTTGTGCGTTTCTTGTATCGAGATGGGGTTCTCTTCCGTGATGATCGACGGTTCTGCCCTTCCTTACGAGGAAAACGTGGCTCTGACGAAAAAAGTAGTGGAGTACGCTCACAAATATGACGTTACGGTGGAAGGTGAACTTGGAGTATTGGCAGGAATCGAGGACGACGTGGTTGCCGCTGCAAGCGTGTACACCAGCCCGGACTTGGTAGAAGATTTCGTGAAGAAAACGGGTGTTGACTCGTTAGCGATCTCCATCGGAACTTCCCACGGTGCCAACAAATTCAAACCGGAACAATGTACCCGCAATGCTGACGGGATATTAGTTCCTCCTCCATTGCGTTTCGACATCCTGGAAGAAATCGAAAGAAGAATCCCCGGATTCCCGATCGTACTCCACGGGTCATCATCCGTACCGCAGGATAAAGTTGCCACGATCAATAAATATGGTGGAGCGTTAAAAGATGCCGTGGGTATCCCGGAAGAACAATTACGTAGGGCAGCAACTTCCGCTGTTTGCAAAATAAATATCGACTCAGACGGTCGTCTTGCCATGACTGCCGCCGTTCGCGAAGTATTTGCCAACAAACCGGCAGAGTTCGATCCCCGCAAATATTTGGGACCGGCAAGAGATGCTTTGAAGGAATTATACAAGCACAAAACCATTAACGTTTTGGGAAGTGCCAACAGAGTAGAATAAAAAAAAGGGGCTTAATAAGCCCCTTTTCTATGAAAAAAACACTACCTTTGCGCCCTATTTGGATTTAATACCATAGGAGCAAAATGCAGAAAATTAGAAACATTGCGATTATCGCACACGTTGACCACGGGAAAACGACTCTGGTTGATAAGATGATCTTTCAAGGAAATTTATTCAGAGATACCGAAAACAAAGGCGATCTAATACTCGATAATAACGACCTGGAGAGAGAGAGAGGAATTACTATTCTAGCCAAGAACGTTTCAGTTCACTATAAAGATTACAAAATAAACATTATTGATACCCCGGGGCACGCCGACTTTGGAGGAGAGGTTGAGCGTGTACTCAATATGGCAGACGGTGTTCTATTGCTGGTTGATGCCTTCGAGGGGACTATGCCGCAAACCCGTTTCGTGCTCCAGAAAGCACTGGCTTTGGGTAAAAAACCGATTGTCGTGGTAAACAAGGTTGACAAAACGAACTGCCGCCCGGACTTTGTGTACGAGCAAGTGTTCGATTTAATGTTCTCCCTCGATGCCACGGAAGAACAATTGGATTTCACGGTAGTGTACGGTAGCGCGAAACAAGGTTGGATGTCCACGGACTGGCACAAACCGACAACAGATATTACCCCATTGCTGGACGCAATCATCAAAGATATTCCCGCCCCGAAAGTACAGGAAGGGACTCCCCAGATGCTAATCACTTCTTTGGAGTATTCTTCATACGTGGGACGAATTGCTATCGGCAAATTAACCCGCGGAACGTTAAAATCCGGAATGCCCGTAACTCTCTGCAAAAGAGATGGCGTTACCCTTATAAAAACCCGTATTAAAGATTTGATGACCTTCGAGGGGATGGGCAAACAAAAGGTGGAAGAAGTGGAATGTGGCGAGATTTGCGCACTGGTCGGTATCGAAGGTTTTGAAATCGGGGATACAATTGCCGATTTCGAGAACCCGGAAGCTCTCGCCCCTATCGCTATTGACGAGCCGACCATGAGTATGTTGTTCACGATCAATGATTCCCCCTTCTTCGGACGGGACGGAAAATTCGTGACTTCCCGCCATATCAAGGATCGCTTGGATCGGGAATTGGAAAAGAACCTCGCCCTACGAGTGGAACCGGGACAATCAGCCGATTCATTCATCGTGTTCGGTCGGGGAGTTCTTCACTTGAGCGTGCTGATCGAAACCATGCGGCGCGAAGGATACGAGTTACAAGTAGGACAACCGAAAGTAATCATCAAGGAGGTCAACGGCGTGAAATGCGAACCCGTGGAAGAATTGACCATTGACCTTCCGGAAGAAGTCTCCGGCAAAGCGATTGAAATGGTCAACCGCCGCAAAGGAACTATGACAAACATGGAACACCGCGACGAACGGGTACACCTGACATTTGACATTCCATCCAGAGGTATCATCGGTTTAAGAAGTAACCTGTTGACCGCAACCGCAGGAGAAGCCGTGATGGCACACCGCCTGAAAGGTTTTGAACCGTATGCCGGAGAAATAGAAATGCGTACCAACGGTTCGCTGATTGCCATGGAAACAGGAGATTCATTTGCATACGCGATCAATAAATTGCAAGACAGAGGTCGGTTCTTCATTAACCCGGGTGACGAAGTGTACGCCGGGCAGGTTATTGGGGAAAGCACCCGTCAGGACGATATCGTGATTAATGTGTGCAAATCGAAAAAACTGACAAATATGCGTGCCAGCGGTTCAGACGAAAAGACGAACATCGCCCCGCCAATATTATTCAGTTTGGAAGAGGCTCTCGAGTATATCAAGGAAGACGAATACGTGGAAATTACTCCAAAATCCATGCGCCTTCGCAAGATTTACTTGGACGAGAACGAACGCAAAAGAAGAAATAAAACAATAGAATAGCAATGAATGAGGGTGTGCCAAAAGTCATTTTTGACACACCTTCATTTCTCCACCCCATTTGCCTATGTTGACAAACATCCGCCTGCAATGCCAACAGTTGACAAACCCGCAATTCACGACACCGAAAGAACTCGTGGCATGGATGGGTGCCTTACAGGCTCAAAACTACCCGATGGTAAAATGGGCAATCGGAATAAGATTAAAATCAGGTTCTTTATCGATCGTTGAAGAAGCCCTGCAAAAGGGTGACATCATTCGCACCCACGTCATGCGCCCCACGTGGCATATTGTCGTGGCCGAAGATTTGCGTTGGATGTTAAAACTATGCTACCAACGCATCAAGGCTGCCAACGAGTCGTGGTGCAGACAAGTCGGTATTCAGGAAAAAGAATACCTGAAATGCAACCGGGAGATCGAAAAGATACTCGAAGGCAAGCACCTTACCCGAGAAGAAATGGGGATAGAGTTAGCCCGTCTCGGTAACATTGTCGACCAGACCCGACTGAACCACTATCTATTCCGTGCCGAATCGGAAGGCATTATTTGCAGCGGAGCGGATAAAAACAAAAAACCGACGTATGCCCTTCTGGAAGAACGTATTCCCCCGGTTAAAGATTTGTCCAAAGAAGAAGCATTGGCGAAATTGGCAACAAATTATTTTAGAAGCCATTCCCCGGCGAGCTTACAGGATTTCACGTGGTGGTCCGGCTTGCTCATCTCGGAAGCCAAACAAGCGATAGAAGCCATTAAACCGGATTTGCACGTGGAAAAATACGGCTCGCTCGAATTGTACGTGCACGAATCCTGCCAGAACGCACCTTCCTCCCGGGCACAACTTCACCTCCTGCCCTCCTACGATGAATACCTCATCAGTTATAAAGAGCGAGGCACGGTAATGGATCCCGTTCACCACCCCAAAGCATTCAACAACTGGGGTATATTCTATCCTGTCATCCTGTACAACGGCAAGGTAGTAGGAAACTGGCACAAGAAAGCCTCAAAAAATCAGATAAAAATAGAAACTACTTTTTTTGAAGATCATCCCGAGATCAGCGAGGAACTCATCAATCATGCTTTAGAGAAGCATAAAGCGTTTTTTTTAATGCCGTGATAGAATGATTTCCGATTTCTTACCTTTTTCATTTGTTGTTTCATCACTCTAAGCTTAAAATCAAAAGAAATTTCATACCTTTACATGATATATTGGTGCATTATTAAACTTTTAGGTCATGAAAACAAAAAATACCTCCCCGGATAACGACATTATCGCTTCCACGGAAAAGAAGCTTCGGAATGTTCGCACCTGCTTGTATATACTGGTACTGGCGGCAATAGCCAAGATTGCCATGACTGACTTTTACGAGGCAAATTTCCGCACGTGGATTAACGTGGGTGTGATATTTTTAATTGTATTCCTGGTACTTTCCATTGAGATGAGCTTGCGCAAAAAACTTCGTGCCGAGAAGAAGAAAGAGGAAAATCGTTTGTACGAGCACCCTTTATAGCCTCGGTACCGTAAACCAGAACTTCGACCCGTGTCCTTCTTCTGATTCAACCCCGATTTGCCCTTTCCACTTTTCCACGATCGTCGAGCATATCGAAAGCCCGAGTCCTGTGCCTTGCTTGAAAGAATCCAGTTTGACAAACCGTTGAAAAATAGCCTCTTGTTTCTCCCGCAGAATCCCGGAGCCGGTATCTTCCACGAAGAAATACATATCGCTCTCCCGAACTTCATACCCGAAATGTATATACCCTTTTGTAGTGAATTTCAAGGCATTATTCAAGAAATTACATATAATCTGGCTCAAACGGTTTTTATCCACGAACAAGCTATTCACACCTGTGTGCTCGCCAACGAACTTCATCTCCACGTCCCCATCTACTTTCATCTTGTACAAGGACTCGATCCCCGACAAAAGCAAATCCACCTCAACTTTTTCGGGGATAAAATCCAATACCCCGGCTTCGATTTTCGAGAGATCGAGAATATCGTTTATCAGTTGCAGCAACAAATCCGTGTTCGTCCGTATCAATTTGATATACTCGTCCCGCTCGTCTTTCTCCAATTCCTCGTCCATCGTGAGCAACTCGGAAAAACCGACAATCGCGTTCAAAGGTGTCCGTATCTCGTGTGACATATTGGCGATAAAAGCAGACTTCAAGCGGTCTGACTCCTCGGCTTTCGCTCTCGCTTCCACGAGTACCGTGTTGTCAATCCAAACCATCATATACCCGAGCGTATTACCCGCCTCGTCCTTCAGCCCTTTCACGTGAACCGTGAAATAACGGGAAGATTTCTTCTTGGAACAAATCTCGTATGCCTCCTTCCATGCCTTGGGCGAAAACTCGTAATCGATCACCAGTTGTCCCGTCCCGTCGAGTACTTCCCAGCATTCATCCGATATAAACCGGAGGGAGTACAAGGACAAGCCGATCAAGTCTTTTTTATCCGTGATCCCCGTCGCTTCCAGAAAACACTCGTTCACCTCCTGCATAACCCCTTTGGCATCAAAAAGGCAGATCGCCAATGACGTATTCCGGTAAAGATAACCGAAACGGAGTTCACTCTCTTTTTGCAACACTTCCGAACGGAAATGCGACATCCCGATACATAAAACATGAGATAAAGTACTAATATACAACTTATCCTGTTCCGTCCACTCCCGTTTCTCCCGAACGAAATCGACTCCCACAAATCCCCATGTGCGGTTGTTCGAATTCAAAGGGGCAACGAGGATGGAACGAATACCCTGGGCATCCAAATCATCATCCGCGAACAATTCGTTCCGCAACACGGCAGAGCACATATCTGCCGAATCTGCAACAAGAGCGTGTTGCAGATTCTCCTTCTGCGGCTCTATTCCTTCCGCCACGACTTCATACGTGTTATCACAAAACAAACCGGAACGGTCGAATTCAAATATATACGCCCGGTCAGCCCGGTATTCCTCCATGATCCGCAGCAACATTCGGTTCACCGCCTCCTCCTCTGTCTTCTCTTGCAGGAAAACCTCCAAAGATTCCGATATATGCCGTTGGTTCTCCAGAGAGTCTTTCAAACTATCACTCAACTCCTGCTGCCACCTCAAATAATTCCTTGTCCGGTAAAAATAAAAACCGATCATCAACACCAACACGAAAACCAGCGTCCCGATCAACATTCCCACCAGCACATTCTTATTCTCTTCCCAGAAAGAACTGGGATAGCTGAAATAAGCCACCGGATCGCCCAGAACCGCCGGGTCAAGTTTATATTTCAACACCAGGCTTTTGTTCAGATGCGCCCCGAATCCCTCTCCCGCGTCATTCAACGGAATATCTCCCGGTTCCGCCCCGTCCAACAGCCTGATAGCGATCTCCGCTAACTGCTGCCCGTAAGTGACCGTCGAATAATAATATCCACCCATGAAATCCTTGCTGCCCTTCCCCCAGTCGGCAAGCGTGAACACAGGCTGATCGACCGTGGCGAATATCTTGGCATTGATATAATCAAAATCATTCGTCTGGCTAGTCATATCCTGCAACCAGGAAGCATACACGATCCCCGTGTGTTCCGGTAGATGTTCCAAACTCCGCAACAACGAATCTGTCGTGAGGAAACGCCCGTCCAACGAGATAAGATTCAACTCCGGATGATCTTCCGGGACAAACTTTTGCGCGAGCAAAGAAGCAAATATCCCGTAAAAACAATTATCCCCGACAAGAACAACATTCTTCGTGTCCGGGAATAAACGCTTCATCATGTGTATCGTCTTGCTCACGCCCACGCGTTCAGTGAGTCCCGTCGCGTTGTATTGTTTACACAAGTCGGTTGTCGCCACGAAATCCTTGGCAGACAAATGTTGCTTGTCGCAGTAACGGTCATAATCGACACCCCAATCCTTGACCCCGGCAAGAAGCACTTTCACCTCTCCCCATTCCCCGTTATAAGCCTTCCGGTATGCCATCCACGAGGCATCCGCCAGCAAGACGACGATCTTTGGCGGGCAAGCCGAGTGCTGCCGTAGAATCACCTTCATTCGCTCCACCCATATTTCGGAGGACGAGAAGCGGTCGCAATTCAAGTATTCACTGTAAACCTTAACCGAATCGACATGAAGATTAAGTTCCTCACGAAATGAATTCTCGATCATCTTCGGCCAGGGATAACGGCTACTATATGAACTAATCAACAGGATATAATCATCCCGCTCTTTGTTTTCCCCCGAAAGATTTATCGCAAACAACAAGCATAAGGCAATGATAATGTATCTCATATCGTGATTCTGATTTGAGATCCATAATCCACATCATCCGTAAAAGCCTGATTGAAATTATATTTACCAGCATAGATCAATGCAGCCCGGATTGTTCCCCCGTGAGCAAACACGCAGACTTTCCGGTACTTCGTTTCCTTCAAATCATCCATAAAACGGGACACCCGATTATACTGTTCGAGGAAACTTTCAGCTCCCCCCGCGGGAATACTCAACCAATCATCGTACCATTCCTGCAAAAGGGGATCTTGTATCTCGTCCCAGCGCAGTCCTTCCCAATGCCCGAAATTCAGTTCCTTCAATCGCTCGTCCGGGATAAAATCCCCGAACCCGCAATAGAGTGCCAGCTTACGGCACCTTTGTAAAGGACTGGAATAAACGGCATCAAACGTGTACCCGGACAAAGCGGTTCGCACCCGTTCCGCTTCCTCTTTAAAGGAAGGAGCCACATCTACATCCGTATTGCCATAACACGTACCCGGCACGACATCAACCCTCGTATGTCTAACCAAAACTATCTCCATAATACAATCTTTCACTTCGTAAAAATCGCTTTTTTTTTCGTATCTTGCTAGAATTTCATCAATTAATTTATAATTTTGACTTTATTACAAGCAAATAGGCAGCCATGAAAAGTTTTATCACATTCCTGTTAGGCATTTGTCACGTGACAATTATATACTCCTGTCAAGACGACCGTTCCTTCACGGGATACGCTCATCAGCTTGCCAACGGCAAATGGGGGGCATTTCCTACAAATACGACCACGCCCTTGATTTCAGCGAAGGTCTGGCAGCCATCAAAATGGGAAACAAATACGGGTATATCAACACGCCCAGGGACGTCGTGATCCCCTTGAAATACGAGGCTGCCGAATCCTTTCGCAACAACCTCGCCAAAATTCGTTTCAACCGTTGCCAGGACATCATCGCCAACACCGGCAAAGAAATAGTCCCCTGTAAATACAAATCAGTCTACCCGATCGAAGAAGACGGCACCCTGTAAGTACAACAACAGACCGACGGGCACGTGATACGGGTAAAAATCAAGAACTAAAATAAAAACTGGTAACGACACCAGATCACCAGCACGCTCAAATAAAATACCTGCTCGATAATCAGAACGGAAGCACCGCAACAATCTCCGGTGTATCCCCCGATCTTTGCTTTAAAAAAGAAGCGTAAAGCGATTGCCGTCAATATCGCGGGAACCATCGCCCAACAGAAAGAGGCATCTTTCAGAAAAAAGAAAGGAATCATCGTGACCGCTCCCACGAGCACGAAAATAAGTACCTGTACTTTACTGTAAATTACCTTTGTCTTACTCTCTTCTTCCTTACGAACATAAGGCAACGTATTTATCATCACGGCAGCACATAACTTTGAAAAACAATCGGCAGCAATCACGATCGGGAAAATCATCGCGGGATCGAAACTCGACAACAAGGAATAGTATAACCCGAAATAAAGCACTAGCCCGATCGTTCCGTAACACCCGATATGTGAATCCTTCATGATCGCCAAAATCTTTTCCTTCGAGGTGCCGCCCCCGAAACCGTCAAAGAAATCCGCCAAACCGTCTTCATGCAGAGCACCGGTCAACAGTATCCTCGCGATAATCGCCAGGACACACGCCACCCCCAACGGCAACACCTGAGCCGTAAGCCACAGGACACCTCCGGTTGTCGCTCCCGTCAGAAAACCCACCAAAGGCCAGAACTTGATCACATCCGCGAAATAGCGTTTATCCACGTTTACCAACCGCCACAGCGGCAAACGCGTAAACATCATCAATGCTGCCAAAAGAGAAAACATAGTAATTTTAGATTTAATGATTTTAGATTCCTGCCGCACAAGCCATCACTTCAACTCCCCCCTTACTTACAATTTTCAATTATTTAAAGTATTTCGTCACTGCAGCCGCCTTGAAAGAAGCCATCTCGTTAATCATGTTCACGGCAGAAACCAGCAAGGGATAAGCGCAAATAGCCCCCGTACCTTCACCTAACCGCAAACCAAGATTCAACAAAGGTTCCGCTTTCAAGTAATCCAGCACGAGCTTATGCCCGCACTCGTCGCCCTGGTGCCCGTATATACAGTAATCGGTCAGCGCGGGATACAACGCCCGACCCGCCAACACGCAGTTAGTCATGATAAAACCGTCCACGATGATAATCATCCCCAGCTCGGCAGCCCGAAGCATCCCTCCCACGGCAGCCACCATCTCGAATCCCCCGAAATAACGGATAACGTCTTTCGCCGAACCGTCGCCAGTGTAATTCTCCATGCAACGACGCAACACGTTGTACTTGTGTTCCACCCCTTCACGGGACAACCCGCTGCCCGCACCCACGCAATCCGACAAGGGAATACCCGTCAAATAAGTCATCCACATCGAGGAAGAAGAAGTATTGGCAATCCCCATCTCCCCGAAGCTCACCACGTTCGTCCCCTCCGCGTGCACCATATCCACGATCTCCGCACCGATCTCGATTGCCCGATCGAACTCCTCTTCCGTCATTGCCGCCTCGTGCAGATAATTGGAAGTAATCTTCCGTATCTTCCGGTCGATCAACCCCTCCATCGGTCCGAAATCACAATTTACCCCGCAATCCACCAGCTTAATCCCGAAACCGTGCTGCCGGGCGAACATATTCACCCCGGCACCGCCCTTGATAAAATTAGAAATCATCTGCGCCGTCACCTCGGGTGCGGAAAAACTAACCCCCTCCGTCACGATACCGTGATCGGCAGCGAAAATAATATTCTGCGGTTTCCTCAATTCCGGGGAAAGCGTCTGTTGTATCAAACCGATTTGCGCCGCCACCTTCTCCAACAAACCCAACGATCCTTTCGGTTTTGTCAAATTATTTATCTTGTCTATCAAGGCTGGCAACATCGCCTTGTCCGTCTCCTGAATTACAAAATTTCTCATATAATTGAAAATTGATTTACTTCACTCTCATGGCTATTCCCGACACCATCAACACCACCTCGTCGGCGGCACGGGCTATATACTGGTTCATCCATCCCTGCAGATCCGTGAAACGGCGTTGCACCGTGTCGACGGCAACTCCCCCCATCCCGATCTCGTTCGTCACGAAGATAAATGTAGCCTCCTGCCGGGTAAACCGGTCGAATTCCTCCTTCATCTCCCCGAGGGATTTATCCACGTCCGAATCGTTATCAAAAAAGAAATTCGTTCCCCACAACGTCACGCAATCGATCACCACCACACGCCCATGCACGTCATGCCGGCTCAAAAATTTCTCCTCCTCTATGTTCGTCCATCGCACTCCCCGATCAGCCTGGTGCCTTCTCACCCGTTCCCGGAACTCCTCGTCCCATACCCGCGAGGTGGCTAAGTAAACGGGATTCTCCGCCAACTGCAGAGCCAAATCCTGCGCGTACCGACTTTTCCCGGAACGTTGCCCTCCCGTAACCAATATTACTTTTCTTTTCATCATAGCGGCAAATTTCTCTGTTTTTTTAAGAAATTCAAAGTATTATTCCGGAAAATAAAACATTTATTTTCGCTTCCACACCAACAACACGTCAAGGACAACCCCCAAAAGCACCCCCACGGTGTAACACACGAGGTCGCTCCACGAAAAGCCGAAGCCCAGCACCAACCCGCCCAAAGTCGTTCCCCGGATAGCATCTATCCAAGGGGCATGGTACAACTGACTTATCTCGACCAAATATGAAAATACCAACGCCACCCCGAAAGACACACTCCTACTCATCCTCACGAACAGAAAGCGGCAACCGAAATACACCATCGCTGCCCAAAGGACATCACCCACGTACATCTTCACGAAATCAATCGTGCAGACGTCTGTCTTCCGGGAAAGCAATCCCAAAACGATCATTCCCAGAGTCAACAACAAATACTTGAACCGCATTCCTTTCATCATATTGTATCTTTTCATCTCTTCCGGCAGGTCACAAATTTACAAAGAATCCATTCAATTATATAATATTTTCCATAACTTTGAACAAACTAATAATCTGAATGACAATGAACATCACATTCGAGAAACTCGGGAACAAACACCAGAAAGAGGTTATGGACATCTTCAACTACTACGTGGAAAACAGCTTCGCCGCCTTCGCGGAACACCGGCTCCCGGATATTTTCTTTGAAAAAATACTGGAGAAAATACAAGACTACCCGGCATACGCCATCAAAGAATCCGACTCGGGTGCCACCGCCGGATTCTGTTACCTGAGTCCCTATCATCCCCTGCCGACCTTCCGACACACGGCACAAATCAGCTATTTCATCCTTCCACACTACACCCACGCTGGGGCGGGCAAAATGTGCCTCGACCTACTGGAAGCTGACGCCAAGAAACGGGGAATCCGCATCATTCTCGCCGACATCTCGTCTAAAAAACCGCAAAGCATCTCGTTCCACGAGAAATTCGGCTTCACGCCATGTGCCCGACTGGAAAAAGTGGGACACAAATTCGGAGAAGACTTCGATGTCATCATCATGCAAAAAAACTTGTGAACAACAGGGGATGACCGCCCGCGTCACTCCCGTGTAGCCTCCCGTTTGTTCTTGAATAACGTGGCATACCTAAAATTTTACCCACGTTAAAAAAGCATATCTTTCGTTAAAACGTGGGCGAAGAGTGGGCAAACTGTAGGCGATAAGTGGGCGGACCCGCCTATAAGCCGCCCAATAGTCACCCAATAGTCACCTAACGCGAGAGCAAATTGCCATTCTTCAGGCTACACATTCCCGATTTCCCGATACACGACGTCCTCATCCCGGGACACGCATTTTCATCTCTCTTCAATCTATCGAATGAAATTGTTTATTACTTTTGTCATCTGGATTCTAAAAAAAGAGTGATGATAGAACTGATACTCTCCCGACACGGAGAAACCCTGGAAAACCAACAACACATCCTGCAAGGGCAACTCCCCGGCACGCTCTCCCCACTGGGCAAAGCGCAAGCGGAGAACCTGGCGGAGATATTGAAGGACGAACGGCTTAATGCCGTCGTGTCCAGCGATTTGGCTAGGAGTTACGAAACAGCACTAGCCGTGGCAAAACGCCACGGGCTGACACCCCACCAAACACCCCTGTTGCGGGAAATGGACTGGGGGGTATACACGGGACAACGGCTCGACGATGTCGACTGGCTCAACCTGCCTCCCAGCGTGGAATCTGTCGAAGCCCTTTACCAACGGGCGACCGACTTCATCCGTTACCTGCAAGATAACTTTCCCGACCGGCGCATTATAGCCATCGGGCACGGGGCATTCAACCGGGCTATCATCACGTACCTCGAAGGCAAGAAAGCGATCGAAATGATCGATCTTCCCATCATGGAAAACACGACCCGCATTTACTTTAAAATATAAACCCAATTGAAAATTGGAAACCTGCATTTTCAATTTTCAATTTTCAACTTTCAATTATTATGAGGATTTACACGAAAGGAGGAGACAAAGGAACTACCGGAATATTCAGGGGAAGCCGGGTTGACAAAGATGACATCCGCATCGAGGCAAACGGGACACTCGACGAGCTGAACGCATCGCTGGGCGTGATACGGGCTCTGCTGGATGAACAGGACGAACGCCAGGAAATGCTGGCATACCTGCAACGCTCGCTGATGATCGTGATGTCGCAAGTGGCAACCCCGTCTGCTATCCGTGAAGAAAACCCGAACAAACTACCGGAAGACCTCGACGCGTTCTGCGAACAACATATTGATCGCATGAACAACGAGATGCAACACCCGTCAACTTATTTCATCCTGCCGGGAGGCACTCCGGTTTCCGCCCACTGCCACGTGGCACGCACCATCGCCCGGAGAGCCGAAAGACGCCTTTGGACGCTCAACCGAACTGATGAGGTTCCCCCTCTTATTCTCCGTTTCGTGAATCGCCTCTCCGACCTGCTCTTCACCCTGGCTCGCTGGGAAATGGACAAGGAGGGATCGGAAGAAGAAAGATGGAAAGCCTTTCTTTACAAGAAGAAAAACAATTAAAATGGAAGAAATCATCTAATCTAGAATCAATATATGCACCTTCGGTCTATCATGTTTGTCGGTACCTGCTCGGACGCGGGAAAAAGTATCATCAACACGGCATTCTGCCGTATATTCAAGCAAGACGGTCATCATCCCGCCCCGTTCAAGGCACAGAATATGTCCTTGAATTCCTATTCCACCCCCGATGGGCTGGAAATCGGGCGAGCCCAAGCCGTGCAAGCCGAAGCGTGCGGCATAGCCCCGGAAAGCGATATGAATCCCGTGTTGCTCAAACCCACGAACGACCAAAGCTCGCAAGTCGTGTTGAACGGTAAGCCCATCGGGAATATGTCCGCCAAAGAATACTTCATGTCCAACAACAAAGCCGGACTATTCGACCAAGCTTATGCCGCCTACGAACGCCTGCATGCCCGTTACAACCCGATCGTGCTGGAAGGTGCCGGGAGCATCTCGGAACTGAACCTTCGGGACAGGGACATCACGAATATGCGTATGGCAGTCCGCACGGATGCCGCGACGTATCTGGTGGCAGACATCGACCGGGGAGGCGTCTTCGCTTCCGTCTACGGGTCTATCGCCTTGCTGTCGGCAGAAGAAAGACGACAAGTGAAAGGTATCATTATCAATAAATTCCGGGGAGATATATCCCTATTTGACGAGGGACGCCGACTGATTCAAGAATTAACGGGCATTCCCGTGGTGGGAGTGATTCCGTATTTCCGGGATATTTATATCGAGCAAGAAGACTCCGTCGCCCTGGAAACCAAACACGTGAAGGCGGAAAGCGGTAAAATCAACGTGGCAATCGTCCTGCTAAAAAGAATGTCAAACTTCACGGATTTCAACGTACTGGAAAGGGACGACCGTTTCCACGCTTATTACACGAACAACACGGAAGAAATCCGCAAAGCCGACATTATCATCCTCCCCGGCACGAAGAACACGATCGCCGATTTGCAAAACATTCGGGAAAACGGCATTGCCGAAGCCATCATCCGGGCACACAGGGACGGCAAGAAAGTGATCGGCATCTGTGGCGGCTACCAAATGCTGGGAGCCCGCGTAGAAGACCCTGACGGGATCGAGGGTGATATGCCCGCCATCCCGGGCTTGGGAATCCTCCCGCTAGTAACCGTCATGGAAGCGGAAAAAGTGACCCGCCAACGCCAGTTCAAGTTCCGGAACCACCCGGAAACTTGCCAGGGATACGAGATTCACATGGGACACACCACGCTGCTCGACGGGGAAAAACCGTCGCCCCTTAACCGGATGCACGAGGGACAGGAGGACGGTTACCTGCTCGACGATAAATGCTGGGGGACATACCTCCACGGGATTCTGGACAACGACATCGTACTCAACGACCTGGCAGAAGGCTTAACCCGCGCCACACCCAAGAAGTTCGATTACGCCGAATTTAAAAACCAACAATACGACAAACTGGCTCAACACGTGCGTTCATGTGTTGATATGGAATATATATACTCCACACTTAAAACAAAATAACTATGCTTAACGGACACGGTGACGACCTTTACAAATCTGGCAACAAGATAAAAGCCAATTTTTCCACGAACGTGTGGTATGACGGGGACTCGGATATTATCCGGTCTGTCCTCAAAACACAAATCGACACGATATTCCATTACCCGGAACCGTCTGCCGAATCATTCGTCAACGAGGTGGCTGCATTCCACGGCGTGACCCCTCAAAACGTCATTGCCGGAAACGGAGCCACGGAATTGTTCTACTTAATCGCACACGCGTTCGAGGGGGCAAAAACGCTATTGCCGATCCCCTCGTTCCGGGAATACGAGGACGCTTGCACGCTGTACAGGCACAATATACTATTCTCCCGCGTCGAATTGTTCGAACCGGAAGCCGCGGACTTAATGTTTATCTGCAACCCGAACAACCCGAACGGGTACATCTGGACACGGGAGCACATAGAGCGCATCCTACGATGCTATCCGGACATGACACTCGTCGTGGACGAATCATTTATCAATTTCGCCCCGACGGCAGAACCCAGCGAACCACTGCTGTCCCGTTACCCGAATCTACTGATCGTTCATTCCATGACCAAGAGTTTCGCCATCCCCGGTCTGCGCCTGGGCTACATGCTGGGTAACGAAGCACTGATCGAACGCATCAAAGCTTTCAAATTCCCGTGGAGCGTGAATTCTCTCGCCATCGAGGTAGGGAAATTCCTCATGAAAAACGGGAAATACCTGCTCCCGGACACGTTTCGACTGCTGAAACGCAAAGAAGCATTCGTTCAACATTTGGATGAAATCAATGGTTTCCTCCCTTTAAATTCAGGCACCTCGTTCTTCCTCGTGCACACCAAATATAACGTCAAGGAACTGAAACAATATCTCATAGATAAACATGGAATATTGATTCGGGAAGCCTCGAATTTCAGGGGACTGGATGAACACTATTTTCGGATAAACACCCTCTCCGAGGAGAAAAACCGAATGCTCGTGGAAGCTCTGAAAAATTTAGAATTTAAAGTTTAGAATTTAAAATGAACTCATTTTCAATTTTCAATTCTCAATTCTCAATTCTTATCGTCCCGCTCGTCATCGGGTACGTGCTCGACTTGCTTTTCGGGGACCCGAGAAAGCTGCCTCATCCCATCGTGGCATTCGGGAACATCATCGGCTGGTGTGAACAACATTTGAACAAAGGGGGACACCGTAAAACGAAAGGTTGCCTCGTCGCCATCGGATTGCCCCTTGCCACCCTCTGCCTCGGCGGACTCCTGGCATGGGGAGCGTGGGTCATTCATCCCGTGACCTACTACATCATCGCCTCCGTTTTCGTCTTCTACGGGTTGGCAAACCATAGCCTGATACAAGAAGGCGGAGAAGTGATCCGCACGCTGGAAACCCAAGGACTGGAAGCCGGGAGGAAACGGTTATCCTGGATCGTGGGGCGGGATACCAGCCAATTGCCTCCCAAGAAGATATATACCGCCGTTCTCGAAACTATGGCAGAGAACCTCAGCGACGGAGTGGTTGCCCCGCTATTTTTCTATGCGCTAGGCGGCTTCCCCACCATGATGATGTACAAGATGGTTAACACTCTCGACTCCATGATCGGCTACAAAGATGCCCGCTACAAAGACTTCGGTTGCTGTTCCGCACACCTCGACGACATCTTAAACTACATCCCTGCCCGGCTGACCGCACTGCTGATGGCGTTATCCGGTTACCGGAAAGGCATCTTCGCCTTCATCCGGAGATATGCCCGTCAACACGCCAGTCCCAATTCCGGCTATCCCGAATCCGCGATGGCAGGCATCTTGGATTGCCGTTTCGGGGGACCGAATATCTACCACGGGATTCTGGTCGAGAAACCTTATATCGGGGTTAACGACCGGGAACTATCCGGCAAGGATTACAAACGTGCCGCCCGCGTGAATCAATCGGTGTGCCTGCTGACGGTAATCCTCGTCTGTATTATTTACACCCTTCTTTGTCCTCCACTTCCATTTTTCTAGCCTTTTTTTATAAATGTACTTTTCCATATAAAATAAACCCTAAAAGTTTTGTGTCTAACTTTTAGGGTTTATTTCAAGTTTTAATCACCCTCTTTTATACCTATTTCCGTTCTCCTAACTTATCATCAATATATACAAGATTGTGCCCATTCAACATTTTAAGACGATCCACAATAGCCTGAGCGGTATCTTCCTCTTCAACTTGCTCATTCACGAATCCATTAATGAAATTTTGTGCCGCTTTGTCATTTTCTTTAATAGCAACATCCAACAAATCATCGATTAATTTAGACACGTGGCACTCGTGCTGATAAACATGCTCGAACACTTCCAAAGGAGATCCCCATGCCGTGGGAACCACGTTGACTTGTCCAATCTCGATGTTTCCTCCTCGCTTGATCACGAAATCAATCATTTCATAAGCGTGTTCCAACTCTTCTTTAGATTGTGCTCTCATCCACGATGCCATTCCTGTATATCCACTTTGCGCGAAGTACACGGACATAGATAAATACAAGTTAGAAGACCACATTTCAGCATTCACCTGAGCATTAAATGCTTTCACTAAATTTTCGTTCATCATAACTCTTTTATTTACAATTTACTTTTTTCAAACTAACCGAAACAAGACAAAATATATGCCACACGCAACGACTATGCAGAAATATTCCCTTACGGACAATTTGTCATCTCGAAATCTACAACAACATATCTAACAATTGCTCCATTCTGCCTTCTCCCCAGTAAAAGTGGATGTAACTCGCTACTACATTTTTATACCGATAAACAGGTGTATCGACTTTTTCCCCCTTGGCGTTATACACTTTCACCCCATTAGCGTCTCCTACCGTTCCCGGCTTTACCCGGGAATAATGGAATTCGTGTCCCCGGATTGTCTTATCGCCCAAGACCACTTCCCTATAGCCTAATTTTAACTTCATTTGCTCCATCGTCGCCTCCTGCCGGAGAACCCCAACCATAGAATACGTGACACCGTCAGTACCCGTGATATGCTCACACAGATACATCATTCCCCCACATTCGGCTAACAATCTTCCCCCCGTTTCGCAGTATGCCCGGAGAGCTTGCCTCATGCCCTCGTTCCCGCTCAACCCGGGAAGAAAGAGTTCGGGATACCCTCCCGGCAAATATATCAAATCGGCTTCCGGCAATACCGTGTCCCGCAACGGACTAAAGAAAACGACTTCTCCCTCCCGCTTCAACGCTTCGAGGTTCTCCCGGTACATGAAATTAAAAGCTTCATCCCGAGCCACCGCTATCCGTTTATTCCCCTGCCGGGATTCCTCCCGCACCTCTTGTCCGGGAAAATCTACCGTACACAATTCCAACAACCGATCGACATTCACGGTTTTGGCGATCACCGCCGCCACGGTATCGGCAAATTCATCAAAACAAACACTCTCGTCAATAGACAATCCCAAGTGACGAGAAGGAATGACAATCCGTTCGTCCCTAGGGATGTAACCCAATACCTCGATACCGACGTCCTCGCAAGCCCCCCGCAGGTAAGCGTAATGTGACTCCGATGCCACGAAATTAAAGATCGCCCCAACGACACGTAATTCCGGGCGAAAGTGCATAAAACCGTACAACACGGGAGCCACGGAATAAGCCGTCGACTTGGCATTCAACACCAGCACCACGGGAATCCCCAGCAAACCGGCAATCTCGGCACTACTGCCCCTCATCTTGTCATACCCATCAAACAACCCCATAACACCTTCCGTCACACAAACATCGCACTCTGTCCCGTAACGCGTGTAAATTTGCCGCACGTGTCTTGCCGAAGCCATAAAAGTATCCAAATTGACAGCCTCCTCTCCGGCTGCCATCGCATGATGTTTCGTGTCAATATAATCCGGTCCGCATTTGAAAGGCTGTACCTTCATGCCCCGCTTCCGCAACAACCGCAACAAACCCAACGTGAAAGTCGTCTTTCCGCTTCCAGAAGTTGCCGCACCGATCAATACCTGTGGTTTCTGCATCTTCACCTTTTTAAATACCTAACTTTTTCCTGATATCCTTCGGGATAGCGTTCTTGTGTACCAGTATATCCATCGTCTTCAACGCCATGTAAGGATAAGAGGCGTAAAAATACCCGCCGAACTTATTGTATTTATTCCAAGAGTTCTTCACGATAAAATAAGGCGTTCCGTTCTGATCCATTGCCTTACCGATAACATGCATTCCATGGTCATCCGTCGTCAGGTAACGGTCGAATTCTTCCTGCCTCATCTCCTGGGTGATTTTCTTCTCGGGAGCCGGAGCCAGTTTAAATGCTTCCATCGTTTGCTGTTCTTTGGATAACTTTTCCCACTTGGCTATTTCAGCCCCGGTCATCTCTTTCGTGTTCGTCGTGGGGACCACGGCAACGCCTGCATCCTTTGAGGCAAACCCTTTCTCGCTCACGTCAGCCCCCCAAACAAAGGTATATCCGTTATCGATAGCACTTTCCATCACCCGCATCAACTCGTTCAACGGGATGTTATACACCTTATCCCATCCCCAGTTATCGGCGACTTCCAACGCGAACTCCGTGTAGAATGGATGATGCGTGAACGAACTCAAGTTCACGTAATCATCCATGTTCAACCCAACGACCTCGTCGGCAAAAGTACGGGGGGTATATTCTTTCCCCTTGTACTCGAACTTCTCGGGTTCCTCGCCGAGATAAACATCCAGAATCGCGTCGAATCCTTTCTTCCACGCGGTGCTCAATCGTCTGTTATTATTCTCGACCACCGCTTCCACGTATGCTTTCAGCACAGCATCAATCTCCCCGAACACGTGATTCGGCTCCCCGTAATTCAACCCCTCGAAAACTTCCAGGGGAACAATCCCGTATTTCTTTGCCATATTAATGACATCTGACGAGGCTCCGCCCACGGCAAAATTCAACACGCCATGCAAACGGACATACTTGTCAGCCTTGTCGCTGTACGCGTGTTTCACGAAATAGATTGCCGAAAGGTTTACTGAATCTTTCCCCAACCGCATCATTTCCGATTCCAGGAAAGAAGCCGTAGACCATGCCCAACAAGTACCGGATCGGAACTGGTCTTTCACGGACGTGGCAGGCAATCTCTTGATATCCGTGAACTTATACCCCTCGGGCTTCACGGTATCCTGTTTTACCGTATCTTGCGCGTAGACACCCACACGGGCTACAAGAAACAGTACCAATAAAAACGATACAAACTTTTTCATATTCTTATGTTATAATGACTATTTTATTTTTGACAAAAGTAGCCAATAAGTCCGTATTCTGTCTTTCGTCCAATCAAAAATTGTACTACAGATAAACAGAAGAGGTTGTCCTACTTCACTTCAGACAACCTCATTCCTAATTATGCACGGAAAATACTATTTTTTCTCGGAAACCACAGTCCATCCCTTTTCAATAGCTATAGAAGGAGTGCCGACAGATTTATTTCCATAAACGGTTACCGTAGCCTTACTATTCGTCGTTTTATAAAGCCGTGTATAAACAGCATCAACAGCATCTTTATCCATTTGATTATTCTCAAAAGACACAGTCACAAGAGCCCGGCAATTTGATAAATCTAACTCTGTCAACTGGTTCGTTCCACAAGAAATAGAGGTTAGGCAAGCCAATACCTTATTGGAAGTACACACTTTCAAGGAGATTAACTCATTCTTAGAGCACGTCAAAGAAGTCAAACTCTCGTTGGCAGATAAATCCAAAGAGGTCAATTTATTCCCGCTACAATCCAAGGACGTCACGTTTGGGGATATTTTCAAACCCGTCAATTGATTGTTCGCACAAGTAATACTAGCCAGATTATCATATGAAGAAAGATCTAAAGAAACAAGCTTATTATTACTACACACGATTGATGTTACAGAACTCGGGAGTTTCGGCAATTCCGTCAATTGATTCTTGCTACAATCCAAGCTCGTCAGATTTTTACAAGCATCCACACTCAAAGAAGTCAAAGCAGCTTTACAAACAACAGCCGTCAATTCCTGGCAATCATTCAAATCCAAAGAAGTAAATTTCCCGGCAGAACATTGTAATTCTGTTAATAATGTACATTTACTCAAGTCGAGCGAGGTCAAATCCTTTTCCGCTATCCACAACAAAACAGGTCCTCGCCCTTTCGCGACAATCGTATATGTGCCAGCTTCAAACTCGTGACTGTAAACCGACATACTACCCGGCTTTTCCGTTTTCCCGTCCCCCCAATTAATCTCATCTACTAACGCCCCGAGATAGCTTCCCCGGAACAAGTTAAAACTAACTTTTCCCGCTTCAGCTTTCGTTACACTCATGGATATTTCCCAAGGGGTTGTCATATCTTCATACACCCGGTCCACGTTATCGGAGCAAGAAGTAAACATTGCGCCCCATATCATTAGCATTACAACAAATATTTTTCTCATAGCCTGCAAATATTAAAAATTATATGACACAGATGCCTGGAAGTTCCGCGGCATCCCTTTCACCGGTTTGTTGCCTTGCGTGAAATAATCTTTATTAAACAAGTTATTCACGTTCACTGCCAACATCACGTTACGTTTAATAGTATAAAAAATACCTCCATCCATTAACCACAAAGCCGGAGTATAAGTACGAGCTGCCACATCCTTGAATACTTTATCCACAAAATTACCACTCAAATGGAATGACAAGTTTTTAAATACCCCGTGCGGGATCGTATAGTCGCCAAAAACATAGAAAGTGGTACGGGGAGCTCCTGTTGTACGCATATTTTTACTTGTTTCCACATAATCCGGGAAAGCACTACTCTTCAAGATTGCACGCGTGCGATAATCGGACACGCCCAAACCCGCAGTAATTTGTAAAGTCGACACGGGAGTAAGGATAATCTCCATATCCAATCCTCTGGAGTCAGCCGTACCGATTTGGGCTTGTATCGTTTTCTCTTCCACAAAGATCTCTCCGTTCTCATCTTCCGTTTCCACATTTTGCGTTCCGACCTTTCTCACTAAATTCAATTGCCGCAAGTAAAAAATACTGGCATTAAAATCAACAAAATCATTTAAGGTGTAACGAATCCCGACTTCTGCCTGGTATCCTCTCGTTGGTTTAAACACCTCTCCGCCATCCGTATCCGGATTATACGCCTTACCATTACGATCGAGATAAATCGTATTCGGGTTATAAATTGTCGTATTCGGAGTAAAATATGACGCCATAGAAGCATAGAACGAAAGTTGAGGCATGGGAATATATACCGCTCCGGCACGATACGTGAAAGCGGAAGTGCTTACCTTCTGCCATTCGGAACGATTCTCTTTATCGTAATGCCGCTCTTTATCGGTAGGGGTTGCCGTGGCACTCTGGCGACGGAAGAAATCCATACGTCCGGCAAGCATTACTTTCCACTTCTCGTTCAACTCAATCACGTCATGGATATAAAATCCGTTCGTATAATCCTTACGCATGGTAACAGCAGAAACACGATTTTCCCACCACCCTTGTACCAAGTGTGGATCAACAACTGTTAATTTAGCTTTTACTCCGGGACCAATATTATCATTTTCCTTTTCTGTCCAACCGTTATATTGCAAATAATCAAACAAATCAAACGACCAACCTACTGTATAGTGGTGGGTCAAACTACCAGTTTCGAGATCTCCAGTTAACTCCAACGTATTATTCCACGTATCATGCCGCGGGTAAAAACCTAACGGGTATGACCGCTGCAAAGAATCGAGGCAAACATATGTTGGGGTCAACGCACCTCCATTTTTCTTATAATAAACGTAATTATAACCATCTCTTGGAGTTTTTGAAGTCAGGTAACTGATACCTTCCACGGTACAATAACGCATAAAACTATGGTCAAAGGCAAAACGCTCTTTCAGTTTCAAACTCTTGGAGAAACTATATACATATTGAAAATCGATATTCCAATTCTTGCGATTCATAAAATCATTCGCGTGATCCCCATAAGTCTGGTCATAATCGGCAAAAGGATTTAAATCCCCTTTCTTCAACACGAGTTCATTTGTCTCCACATCAAACATATCCCCGGGCATATAAGGAGCCGATCCGATTTCCGTCGTGTAATCGTCATCGCAAAAACCGAAACGCATATCAATCCGGCTTTTCCCGAGAGTAGCCCCCAATGCAGCCAAACCGGAAAAGCGATTGGATGTCACATCCCGATACCCATCCCCGTGGGAGTAATGCAAATTTGCCCGGTATTCAATAGGTCCGACCAATTTGCCCCCGAATCCCATGGTTGCCCGTTTCTCATTCCAACTCCCGTAACTGATACGGGCATTTGCCGTGAAATCAGGAGTCACCTTCTTGCGAACGATATTGATTATTCCCCCCATGGCAGAATGTCCGCCCAGAATGGATGCCGCACCCTTAATTACCTCGATTCTTTCCACTGAAGCCAAATCTCCAAACGGTGCCGTGTTCATGATAGCCCGGTCATCGCGTATTCCATCGATCATCACCAATGCCTGCCGTCCCCCGCGTACAGAATAAGCCTTAAAAGGACCAAGTTGATTAGAAATCGTTACTCCCGGCAAAAAACGTACTGCATCCTCTAAGTTTACCATTCCTTTGCGTTCGATCACCGCCCCCGGCAAAGAAGTTACTGTCATGGGTACATAACGTAAAGGCACATTCAGGTTTAATAGCTGAACCCGATTCGTCTTTTTAGTTTTCACCACGTTTACCTCATCAATCTGGAAAATGGTATCCGTGATACTTTTCTTTTTCCGCTTGTCTTTGTCCTCCGCAAAAAGAGAACCAATACACATCATCAGCAATAATGCCAATACAACAACTTTTTTCATACAACTATATATTAATAATGAATAAAGCATTATTAACATAGTCTTCTGGGCAATATGAGTTTCAAGGTAAAATTGTATTTTCCCTCTCGCTTTTTTTCCCGAAAGCTATGGTTTATCTTGTTCGGCAGGTCTTCTGACTTGTTCCGGATTTTGTTGCCTTCCCGGTTGTAACACCAGTGACATTTGAAGTACAAAATCCTTTTAAAGGAACTTACAGCTGCGGGTACAGTTCCGGATTCTCACCGGATTCCCTATTAAGCATCACCTCCACGAGAGAAGGTGTAACACCAAAACAGGGGCAAAAGTAATACAATTTTCTTATTTTATAATTTCCAGACCTATTTTTTCCGTTCCTCCGGACAAAATCTTCATTTATTATTCTAAACGAAATGAAGAATCTCAAACACAGGAACTTCTGGCAAGAGATTCTTCACGATATTCCGGCTGACGGAAGAAATGATCAAAACTCCTTCACTCTACTTTAACCTTTACATTTCCGGGGTCTTCTTATCAATCGGATAATGTATTTCACGGACAACACGATCCCGGATAGAGATACAAACGCACATCCCAGCAACAACATCCACATGACCACTGTCCACAACACGGGACGATCCAACAAGAACTTAAAATCCAGCCGGTGCAATCCCCGGAAAGCCCATCTTCGCCATCTGCCATTGTCATCATAATGCTGCGGGTTTTCAGATTCGAGATTAAAATAGTAAACATCATTATTTTCCGTTTCCATCGTTACTTTGTATGCCGGAAGGGGTAATCTCCCTTTCCGCCGGGAAATATAATAATTGTCATACTCTTCCATCCTGCTAATCGTGTATTGAACCGTATCTCCAGCTAATTTCTTGGCAGCAGCATACACCATTTCCTCTGTTATACGGAACGGACACACAGAATCTGCAGAAGCGTCCAGCGTATAAATCTCATCCACGGTACGCACCTTGTAAAGCGGGATATCCTGATAGTTTCCCCACGATATCTCTTTCACCTCTCCGTGTTCCTTGGCAATCGAAGCTATTGCCGCCCGGTAGTCCAACTGATAAGCTTCAGCGGGCAAAGCACCCCGGTCAGATACCTGGGGACGGGATGCCATGTCTTTTCCCTTCTGCTGTTTAAACAAACTTGAAAAGGTCGACGACATCGGCGCCCAAGCGCTGAAAAGCCAAGTAAACAAGAAAATACCGAAAAAGAACCCCGTAATGTGATGCCAGCGAAACCATTGCTTTTTGTACGGGGAACGTAACAGCCCTTTGCGCCGGTTCAACCAGTAAGCCCGGACACCAAGGAAAGCACCGGCAACGCACATAATCATGCTTACCAACGTGCTCCAGTAGAGCAAAGCATTCCACGACTGCATATCTTGCCGAATAGAAGTAATATACAACCAATGCGGAATCGCCCCGATCCATGCCCAGAAACGTTGCTCACGGGAAGAAAAATGAAGAATATCGCCCGTACGGGATGACACATACAAGCGATAATGCTCCGGTCCATCATAATAAAAAGCATAAACGGGCAAATCCCGCTTCAATTGTCCGAAAGGAATCCACACGTCCAACTTATGCATGGTGTCCACCTTCACAATATGATGATCGGGACACCATAAGCGGGCGTGCTCCTCGCAAAGCGGATAAGTATTATCCGGCAGCACGTAAGCCGTGTCCATGTATACGTCCTCAATGTCCCTCCACCGACCGTAATGGAAAACCGGTCGACCGTAAGGATTATTGAGCGTGAGATTTTTGCCTAACACGTCTTTAGGCAGACGCTGCCACACCTCCTGCATGGAGGGAAGTTGAGCACTATCCAAGGCTTCCTGCCGGGGCAAACGTTTATCCGGACCCACGCGGGGGTAACCATGATAGATAAGTACAATCCCCGAAATACACCACGAGAAACACAAAATACACAACAATACGCCCAGCAAGCGGTGAACATGAATAAAAAATTTAATCATAACAATACCATTTATATCAATTCCCCGGACTGGTCCGAAACTCCGTTTCACTTACTTTCTTCATTTAGAGAGAAGTGAAAAACCTCTTTTCAAGAAATTCTTCACTTCATCCCTATAACAAACAATCCCGGGGAACAATTGTCCTAAAACTTGTAAGAAAGTGAAAACTGATAATTCACCGGCGCACCTTGCACGGGAGCATTCGTCGTTTCAAAATATTTCTTGTTCAGAATATTATTCACGTTACAAGACAGCGTCACATGATTGTGAATCGTATAGAATATTCCGGCATCCATCAACCACAAAGAGGGATAATACAAGTTAGACGCCACGTCACGGTACACCTTATCCCGGAAATTACCACTCAAGTGGAAGGAAAGGAAGCGGAAAATCCCAGAAGGGATCGTGTAATCAGCCATAAGGTAGTATGTCGTGCGGGGCACTCCCGTCGTGCGCATATTCTTTCCTGTCTGTTTGTACTCGGGAAAAGCATCACTCTCCCGGATGGAACGTACCCGGTAGTCCGAGAAACACAAAGCCCCGTGCAACGCTAACGACGGAATTGGGCGAACTGTCACATCCATATCGATCGTGCTCATGTCGGCACGTCCCACTTGTGCCCTAACCGTCATTTTCGTCGGTTGCATCGAGTCATCCGGTTGTTCCACGTCCACTTCACGCGTTCCCACGTTGGTCACCATATTATTACGGCGGACATACGAGTAATTCACGCTGGCATCAAACCATTCCCACGGCGTATAGCGTGCGCCCACCTCAAAAGAATAATCGCGTTCGGGATCAAAAATCTTGTCCCCTTCCGTGTCGGGATTAATCTCGTTGCCATTTTTATCCAGGTAAATGTTATTCACCGCGTAAGTCGTGGTATTCGGGGTAAAAGCAGACCCGTGAGCCAAGTGTATGGAAAGTTCCGGTGTCGGGAAATAAACGGCTCCCACGTGCCACGTGAAAGCGGAAGTATGGAAACTCTGCCATTCGCCAATGTCCTCTTTTTTATAGTCGAATGATTTCCCGTCAATCGTGGGGAAATAACCAGAGTATTTCCGCTTGTAGAAATCCATACGCCCGGAAGCCATGAACTTCCATTTCTCGTTCAACTCGAACACGTCGCGGAAATAAATCCCTTGAGTCCAAAATTTACGAATATAAATATCGGAAACATTCTGATCCCACCATCCCTGTACGAGCTGGGGGTCTTTGACAGATAACATCACATCAGAGCCGGGACCATACGTGTCGCCCGAATTCCAACCGTTATACTGGAAATGTTCAAAATACGTCCAATTCCAACCAATAGCATAGTGGTGCTGCATGGAAGCGAGCTCTGCGTCACCGGTCAATTCCACCGTATTATTATAGGTATCATGTTTCGGGAAAAAACCGCTTGGTCCGTAACGGCGCAAAGAATCAAGATCCACGTAATTAGCAACTTGTTTGCCGTTCTTCGTGGTATAATACTTGTAATCCGCCCCATCAAAAGGAGATGTAGAGCTCTTGTAAGCTAAACTCCCGGCTCCTGAAGTACGGTGATAACTATGATCAAAGGCAAATACTTCTTTCAACTTCAAACTATTCGAGAAGGAATACACGTAACTAAGTTTGAAATTATAACCCTTACGGCTGTGAGAATCGTTGGCAAAGTCGTTGTACGTTTGTCCCATGTCGGCAGTCGGGTGTTTATCACCTTTCTTGAGTACGACTTTCTCATTTTCCAAATCCAGCATATCCCCCGGCATATAAGGTGCGGCACCCAGCTCAACAGTATAATGGTCGTTCTCAAAACCGAAAGTAAAATCTACCCGGCTTTTGCCTAACGTGGCACCCAACGCCGCCATTCCGGACAAACGCTCTGGTGACATACGCCGCCATCCCCCGTGAGTAGCGTAGTGCAAGTTTGCCAAGTATTCCACGGGACCGATCAACTTACCGCCGAACCCAAGACTAACCTTCTTCACGTCCCAACGCCCATAACTGAACCGGGCGTCCGCAGAAAACTGGGGAGAAACCTTTTTGCGCACGATATTAATCACGCCACCCATCGCTCCATAACCGGCTAATATTGCCGCAGGACCCCGCAAAACCTCAATAGACTCCGCCGAGGCGAGGTCGCCCAAGGGGAAAGTATTGATACTCTGCCGGTCATCCCGGATACCGTCGATCATCAGTACTGCCGGCATATTAGATCCCCCGACATAAAATCGTTTCCACAAACCACCCTGATCAGCCATGCGCACCCCAGGCAAGAAGCGAACAGCATCCACCCACTCGGTAATTCCTTTACGTTCCAGCATTTCGGAAGGCATTTTAACCAAATTGATCGGGATAAATCGAAGGGGAACATTCAACCCCATCACATCCGCATGATTCTTTTTCCCCATCACCTCCACACTCTTGATCTCGAAAATAGAATCCGTGATACTTTTCTTTTTCCGTTTGTCATTCTCCTGAGCAAAGAGTGACCCGGCACACACAAATAGCATTAATGCTAATACTACAACTTTTTTCATACAACTATATATTAATAATGAATAAAGCATTATTAACATAGTCTTTAGGGCAACATGAGTTTCAAGGTAAAATTACATCTTTTCCCTCTCGCTTTTTTTCCCGAAAGCTATGGTCTATCTCGTTCGGCAGGTCTTCTGACTTGTTCCAGATTTTGTTGCCTTCCCGGTTGTAACACCAGTGACATTTGAAGTACAAAATCCTTTTAAAGGAACTTACAGCTGCGGGTACAGTTCCGGATTCTCACCGGATTCCCTATTAAGTATCACCTCCACGAGAGAAGGTGTAACACCAAAACAGGGGCAAAAGTAATATATTTTTCTATATTATACATTTTCTGACTTATTTTTTATTCTTCTGCAAGTCATGAACCATTGGGCAGGTTTACCTGTTGCTATAAATTTTTCTACATTAAATTGCATTTTTTACTTGAATCTGCCTACATTTGCGAAGTCTTTGGTGATGTGTTAATATTCAAATAACACACAAGAGGGAAGCCGGTTAGAATCCGGCACAGTGCCCGCTACTGTGATGCCCGTTTCTCCCACCGGGAGATTCTAAGAAAGATTCTTACACCACTGTCCCGAGGGACGGGAAGGTATTTTTCTTGGGCGTAGTCAGGAGACCTGCCAAAGCAAAAAAAAGATAATAGCGTATTCCCGGGGTCAGGAATACTATTACAAACTTTTTAAACTTAATCTTACATGAAGAAATTTGTAGCGCTAACTACATTATTCGTATTAGCTTTAGTGAGTGTTTCCTTCGCAGAAATCACCCTGAAAGGAAAAGTCACGGACGCCAAAACGGGAAAAGCCCTTGTCGGGGCAAATGTCCGTCTGGTCGGCACAAGCATTGGTACCGCCACGAACAACCGAGGTGAATTTACATTGAACCGCATCCCGGACGGGAGCTACACGCTCCGGGCGAGTTACTCGGGATACGAGGTAAGTTCCATGAAAATCAACAGCAGCAAGAGTGATATCATCTTCCGGTTGGAAGTTACTCCGATTAACCTCGATCAAGTAGTCGTTTCCGGTACGGGTACCCACCGGAAGCTGAAAGACTCCCCCGTTCCCGTGGAAGTCATGACCGCTTCAGATATCAAGAAAAGCGGCATCTCCACCATAGAGGATGCACTCGTGATGCTCAACCCTTCGTTCAGCTTCCGCCCGACAGCCATGGGGACTAACATGACACTCAACGGAATGAAAGGGGAATATATCCTCATCCTTGTCAACGGGAAAAAGATGATGGGGGACATCTCCGGGTATGTAGACCTCTCCCGTGTAGACATGGGTAAGGTGAAACGTAT
This sequence comes from Butyricimonas sp. Marseille-P2440, assembly GCF_900091675.1. Classification (NCBI taxonomy): domain Bacteria; kingdom Pseudomonadati; phylum Bacteroidota; class Bacteroidia; order Bacteroidales; family Odoribacteraceae; genus Butyricimonas; species Butyricimonas sp. Marseille-P2440. Next base: position 82,618 of record NZ_LT594609.1, read on the forward strand.
CGAGGTGCTCAAGGGAGCAGCCTCCTCTCTCTACGGTTCGGATGCCATCGCGGGGGTTATCAATATCATCACGGATCAACCACATGACGCCCTCAATATCGCCTCCACCACCCGCTTCGGGGGAAAAGGCAGCTTTATCGAGAATATAAATGCAGATATAAATACAGGCAAATTCTCGTCATCGACCTCTTACCAGAGAAGACAATCCAATGGCTGGAAGCTCAGCAATATCACGGAAGACAGTGTTTATACCCGCCGCCAGGTATCCGACAAATTTCATTCGGACATAGTGACCCAGCGTTTCGCTTACGACCCGTCGAAGAGTCTGAACCTATACGTGGAAGGAAATTATTTCACCAAAAAACTCGACCGCCCCGTCAACAAAGATGCCGATGACAAATCCGGCTTCGACTACAACATGGAATACGAGAACTACGGCATCGGGTTAGGAGGAAAATACCTGTTTGGGAACTCCGCGTACATCAGCCTTGACATCAACGCGAACAACTACGAATACTCGAAAGTATATACCCGTACCGTGATCGAGAAAAACGACACGACGGCTCTCGCCGGGGAAGACATTCTGACCAAACGGCAACGTTACCTAAGTGCCAACTTGAAAGGGGTATTTAAAGTCGGCAAATACAACAAATTTTCCGTGGGAACGGAGTACGTCAACGATTATCTCAAAAACCCCACAGATCTCACGGAAAGCAAAAATGCCTATACACTTGCCTTGTACGCCCAAGATGAAATACGCATTTTCAAGAAGTTGCAATTGGTACCCGGTTTCCGCTACCTATACCACGAAACATTTAAAAACAAAATCACACCCAAGCTAGCGGCGATGTACAGCCTCGGTGACTTCAACTTCCGGCTCTCCTATGCTGCTGGATTCAAGGCTCCCCTCCTGACTGACCTCTACTACTATAAAGAATCGGCTAAAAAAGGGAAACTGACCATCGTCATCGGAAATCCGGACTTGAAACCGGAGAAATCGAACTACTATGCTTTCAACACCGAGTACGCGGGTAAATACCTCAACATCTCCGTGAACGGATACATCAACGACCTCCGGGATGTTATTGAAACAAAAAAATTAGAATTGACGGCAGAAGACGAAGCAAACAAGGTTACTTCCCGTTCCACCTATGAGAACTTAGACAAAGCACGCACACAGGGTATCGATATTTCCGTCAACAGCTATCTCGGCGCGGGCTTCTCCGTGGGCGGCGGTTACAGCTACGTGGATGCCCGTGACAGAAAGACCAAAATCCGGCTGGAGGAAAGCATCCGCCACTCCGGAAGCATGAGAGTCAATTACATGCACGAGTGGGACAACTATCGCCTTAACGTGAACCTTAACGGGCGGCTACAAGGCAAGAAGTTCGTCAAGGTAGACGAGATCGATGCGCCAAAATACCAGATTTGGAACCTGACCACCAATCATTCCTTCGCCCCCGTGGGTATGTTCATTTTTGAAGTGAATGCGGGAATCGAGAACCTGTTCGACTACTCCCAAAACCTTCCCTATGGCTCGAATCTCGGGACATTAAGCCCGGGTAGAAGCTTCTTTGCCAGTTTAACCATCAAATTCAAAAAATAATGAAAACAATCATTATCCTACTGTCCATTTTCACGAGTTTAAGCGCTTTCGGTCACGGGGACGACGGATTCAAAGACTCCGATATATTCAAAACCCTTGGTCCAAACGATAAGATAGCCATCCTGATGGTACATTTCGGAACCACCCATGACGACACCCGGGCTCTAACGATCGACGCCATCAACCGGAAAATGGCAAAAGCATTCCCCGGTGTGGAACTCCGGGAAGCCTACACCTCGCGCATGATCATGCGTCGTTTGAAAGAAAAAGGTATGGTGAAACTGAACCCCACGGAAGCAATGGACAAACTCATCGCCGACGGGTACACTCACTTGATCATACAACCCTCGAATATCATCGAGGGCATCGAGATGGAAGCCCTGCGCAAGGAAGTGGCTTCCTACCGGAACAAATTCAAGGACATCCGCTTGGGCAATGCCCTGCTGTATTCCCCGGAAGATTATCAGGCTACCGTGAAAGCGATTGCCGCATCACTGAAAGGGAAGGCAAAAGGCGATTGCGTCTTCGTGTGCCACGGCACTTACCACCCGGCAAACTCTACTTACGGGATGCTAGATTACGTGATGAAGGCACAAGGACACAAAAATTTCCACGTGGGCACCATCGAAGGTTACCCGACCATGGATGACGTGCTCCGGGAACTAAAAGCCAATAACGCGAAAGAAGTCACCCTCGTGCCTTTCATGTTCGTGGCAGGTGACCATGCCAAGAACGACATCGCCGGTGACTGGAAAGACGAATTGGAAAAGAAAGGATATACAGTCAACGTCATCCTTGAAGGACTGGGGCAGAACCCGGCAATACAAGACCTTTTTATCGGTCAGGCCAAATTCGCCGCCACCCACCAACGGGAGGACATCATCGTGAAGAAAAAGAAATACGAGAATACGGACGACATCAACTAAAGATATGTTAACGAGATTACTCATTCACACGCACAGGATACTGGGATTACTTCTTTGTATCCTGTGTTTCATGTGGTTTATCTCCGGCATCGTGATGATTTACCACTCGTTTCCCCGGGTTAGCCAAGAAGAACGGTTCGCCCGGCAATGCGTTCTCGACACGGCGGGACTCCCTTCGATACAGGAAATCACCAGCCGTTTGCCCACTGACACCCGTACCCAAGGCATGAGCCTTGACAATCCCGAGGGGCAAGCCCAGTTCCATTTCGGCAACTGGCGAAAAAGCCTCGACGTCTATGCCGACACCAACGCCGTCACCCCCGTGGTGGATTACGCCCTCTGCGAGTGGCGGGCTAAAAACTGGTGCCCTGCCCACCGCATCACCCGGGTAGACACCCTCCGGTCGCTAGACCAATGGATCCCCCTCGCCCATTACAAGCAGGAATTGCCTATCTACAAATTCCACTACGACGGGTCGGAAGGTTACCAGCTATATATATCTTCCCGCAGCGGCAAAATATTACAATTCACCGACTCCGACGAACGCCTCTGGGCATGGTTCGGGGCTATTCCTCACTGGGTATATTTCAGGATACTCCGGGAAAACCAAAACTTGTGGACGCAATTCATGTACTGGTCATGCTACCTCGGCATGTTCATGTGTTTCGCAGGATTCATCCTCGGCATCCGCTCCTACTGGCTAAACCGCCGGAAAGGATTCTTACGCTCGCCGTACAAAAAACAGTGGTTCAAATGGCACCACATCACCGGATTCTTCTTCGGAATATTCGTATTCACGTGGTTACTGAGCGGGTATATGTCCATGGCACCGCTCCCCTCGTGGCTATTCGGTGAACAAAAAAAACGCGGTACGATGCGGCAAGGCAGTTCGGAAAGGGACGCCCCGACACCCGCAAACTACACCCTGGACTATCGCCATGCTATAGCCGGAATCAATAAAACAGTCGGCAACGTGAAACAAGTAGAATGGAGCCATTACCAGGGCATCCCCTTGTACAGGCTGCGGACGGCTGACTCCACGATCACCCTCGACGCTTCGGTCGACACGATACGCCCCTTCCGCATCACGGAGGAACACCTGTTTGCCGCCATCAAACGGCTCACCCGGGACTCGGTTCCCTACAAGGTAACCCGCATGGACGAATACGACAATTATTACATTTCACGCCGCCGTTCCCTGCCATTACCCGCATACAAAGTCGCCCTCGACAACGAGGCAAAAGATGTCTATTACTATAACCTGGAATCCTTCCAACCCATGCACTACGATACAAACGGACGCTGGAAACGTTGGCTATACCGGGGACTACACACGTTGGACATCAAGTTCCTCGTCGAACGCCCCGTGTTGTGGACGATTGTCATTTGGACTCTTTTACTGGGAGGAGCTGCCGTTTCGTTCACGGGAATTATTCTTTCCGTGAAATACATTATCCGGCTGTTTAAAAGACCGAGAACCTCTAAATTTAAAATTAATATGTAATTTTGTCCTCTACAACAAAATTCTTAGTCTATGAATCAAGGAAAAATATACGTTGCCGGCATAGGACCGGGAAGTGAAGAAGACATCACCCCCGCAGTACGTGCGGCAATCGCACAATCGGACGTGGTGGTCGGCTACAAGTACTACTTCAACTTTATCCGCACCATCATTCACCCCGGCACGGAATGTATCGACACGGGTATGAAAAAAGAGAAAGACCGTGCCGCCCTCGCCTTTGAGTATGCAGAACAGGGCAAAACAGTCTGCGTTGTCAGTTCCGGTGATGCCGGGATATACGGCATGGCCCCCCTCGTTCTCGAGATGAAAAAGGAGAAAGCAAGCCCCGTGGAAGTGGAGGTATTGCCCGGTATCAGTGCATTCCAGAAAGGAGCGGCATTGCTCGGCGCACCCATCGGTCACGACTTTTGCATCATCTCCCTTTCCGACCTCATGACCCCGTGGGAGAGAATCGAACGCCGCGTAGAAGCAGCTGCTTCTGCCGACTTCGTGACTGCCGTGTACAACCCCAAGAGTGAAGGGCGTTACTGGCAGCTTTACCGCCTGAAAGAAATCTTCGGGCAACACCGTACCCCGGACACCCCTATCGGGTTTATCCGCCAGGCTGGTCGGGAGGAACAGGAGATAAAGATCACCACTCTCGCCGACTTCGACCCCGAGGAGATCGATATGTTCACCATCGTGATTATCGGCAACTCGCAATCCTACGCATGGAACGATAAAATCATCACTCCCCGCGGCTACTACCGGGAACAATTCACGGAAGACGTCGGCATCGGGCAGGAGATCATGATACGCAGTTTCCGCACCATCGAGTCGGAATTGAAAAACAAAGATATACCCCTCGGGCGCAAGTGGGCTCTATTGCACGCCATCCACACGACCGCAGACTTCGACATGGAAAACATTCTCTACACCGACGACCGTGCCGTGGAAACCCTTCACGCTCTCCTGCATGACGGGAAGATCAACACGATCGTCACGGACGTCACCATGGCTGCATCCGGTATCCGCAAAGGAGCACTCGAACGGCTGGGGATAGAGGTAAAATGTTACCTCGCTGACGAACGTACCGCGGAGATTGCATCCCGGCTGAAAATTACCCGCACGCAGGCGGGCATCCGCCTTGCCGCAGAAGAACACCCCGACGCCCTCTACGTTTTCGGCAACGCCCCCACGGCCCTCATGGAACTCTGTCGCTTGACGCGTACCGGGAAAGCGCACCCCGCCGGGGTCATCGGAGCTCCCGTCGGTTTTGTCAACGTGCGGGAATCCAAGCATATGCTAAAATCCTTCACCAACATCCCGAAGCTCATCATCGATGGACGCAAGGGAGGCAGCAACTTAGCCGCCACCCTCGTCAACGCCCTCCTCTGCTTCGATGACGCGGAAGGACTGCGCCCGGGAAGAGACGTGTAAACAAAAGTAAACCTTATGAACTTTATAATCATCGGCATTGACGACAACGGACAGCAGGAATTCACGAGAGAGATTCTCGGGCTTATCGCCTCACACACCGTATTCTCGGGAGGGAAGCGGCACCACGGCATCGTGCGGACGCTCTTACCGGAAGGCTACCGCTGGATAGACATCACCGTGCCGCTAGACGACGTGTTCCGGCAGTACGAGGGGCACAACGAGATTGTCGTTTTTGCCTCCGGTGACCCGCTCTTCTTCGGTTTTGCCAACACCATACGCAAACGCCTTTCCGAAGCGAACATCCGGTTGTATCCCTGCTTCAACTCCTTGCAGATACTGGCACACCGGCTCGTGCTTCCTTATCACGATATGCACGTCGTGTCGCTCACGGGAAGACCGTGGCACGAGTTCGACCGGGCTCTGATCGAAGGACACGAGAAAATAGGCTTACTCACGGACGAACAACATTTGCCCGACGCTATTGCCCGGCGGATGCTCGCTTACGGGTATGACAATTACATGATGCACGCCGGCGAAATCCTTGGCAACGAACACGAACGTGTTCGTACCCTCACACTAGAAGAAGCCAAGGAAAATACATTCCTCGCTCCCAATTGCGTCATCCTGCAACGTACCCGAACACATAACCGTCCTTTCGGCATACCGGAAAGCGACTTTGAGCTGCTCGACGGTCGTACCCGGATGATCACGAAAATGCCTGTCCGCCTGCTCACCCTCGCCCTGCTAGACTTACGGGAACGGCACACGTTTTGGGACGTGGGCTTTTGCACGGGTTCGGTTTCTATTGAGGCAAAACTCCAGTTTCCCCACCTCCGCGTGGTAGCTTTCGAGCAACGCCCGGAAGGAGAACGCTTGATGACCGTCAACACCGCACGCTTTGGCACCCCCGGCATAGAGGTACATATCGGAGACTTCACCGCGACCGAACTCTCTGGCATTGCCGCCCCGGACGCTGTTTTCATTGGCGGACATGGTGGCAAAATGGACGAAATCATCCGCCGCCTTGACGAAGTACTCCTTCCCAGCGGAGTCATCGTCTTCAATTCGGTATCACCCGAGAGCAGAACCCTGTTCATCGAATGCGCCGCCCGCCACGGGTTCTCGGTCACCCGAGAACACCGCCTCACGGTGGACGCACACAACCCGATAGACATTATACAAGTACAAAAAACAACCGCACATGAATAAAATAGCTATTATCATATCCTCCGACCAAGGCGTACAAATCGCCCGAACGATCCGGCAAGAACTGCCCGAGGCAGAATTATTCGCGACAGGGAAACGGGAAAGTTGCACCTCCGTGGACTCGATCACTGCTTTCGTGTCCGAACAATTCTCTCGATACGACGCCCTCATCTTCGTAGGGGCTCTCGGGATATGCGTCCGTGCCATAGCCTCATCCGTTCAATCAAAATACACCGACCCCGCCGTCATTAACGTGGATTCCACCGGACGGCATGTCATTTCCGTGTTGTCGGGACACATCGGGGGAGCCAATCAACTTACCCGCCGGGTAGCAAACATTCTCGGGGCAGAAGCCGTCATCACGACACAAAGCGACAACACCGGGCTTTGGGCACTCGACACCCTCGCACGGGAACACAGGTGGCATCCGGAAACAACCGTTCCCATGAACGCCATCATCACGGCTTTCGTCAACACCCGCCCCACGGCACTGCTTCTCGACGTGAAGGACGAGGGTACCCGTTACTTGGAACGTACCGCTCCCGAGCACGTGAAAATATTCTACCGTTTCGAGGACATCGACTTTCAAGCCGTTGAATTGCTCGTCGCGGTCACCCCATACCAACACGAAAGCCCGGTACAAACCCTATATTATCGCCCTGCTGTCCTGCACCTCGGTGTCGGTTGTCGCAAGAACTGCGACCCGACTGGAGTATGGGAAAGCATCACCCGAACCCTTACAGCGGAAAAGCTGTCCCCGCACTCCCTCGCCAGCGTGTCGACAATAGACTTGAAGCAAGATGAACCGCTCGTGCATGACATCGCCCGAAAAGCCGGCATCCCGCTTCACGTTTACACGGCGGATGATCTCAAGGAAATAGAAGTCCCCAATCCCTCGGAGAAAGTCACGGAAGTCACCTCCGTACCGGGAGTGGCAGAAGCCTGTGCTTTAAAGAGCGCCAGGAACACTCGCCTGCTCGTGGAAAAACAGAAGCAGAAACTGTCCGACGGCAATGACTTCACCTTTGCCGTCGCCCTCGACCGGACAGCTGAACGCCGGGGATTCATCGAGATCGTGGGAGCCGGACCCGGTGACCCGGAACTGATCTCCGTGAAGGGCAAAAACTTCCTCGAGGCGGCTGACCTGATTCTCTATGCCGGAAGCCTCGTGCCCGTGGAACTGACCTATTACGCCAAACCCAACGCCACGGTACGCAGTTCTGCCTCCATGACCTTGGAGGAACAATTCTCTCTCATGAAAGAATTCTATAACAAGGGACTTTTCATCGTACGCTTACATACAGGTGATCCCTGCATTTACGGGGCAATACAGGAACAAATGGCATTCTTCGACGAGTACGACATGGACTACCACATCACTCCCGGCATATCCTCCTTCCTCGCCGCCGCTGCTGCCCTGCAATCACAATTTACCATACCCGAAAAAGTACAGACGATTATCCTCACGCGGGGCGAAGGACGTACCCCTATGCCCGAGAAAGAAAAACTGCACCTGCTCGCCCGTTCGCAAAGCACCATGTGCATCTTTCTCAGTGCCTCCATTGTCGACCAAGTACAGGATGAACTCCTGCAACACTACCCGCCAACCACCCCCGTGGCAGCTTGCTACCACCTCACGTGGAAGGACGAACGCATTTTCCGGGGACAGCTACAAAACCTCGCCCGCATCGTGAAGGAAAACAACCTTACCCTCACCACCATGATTGTCGTCGGTGACGCCATCGACAACCGGAAAGGACTATCGAAGCTGTACTCGCATAAATTCAAACACCTGTTTAGAAATTAAATCACTCAATCATTATGGTTCTCATTTTCGGTGGCACAACAGAAGGCAGAACAGCTGTTCGAGTACTTGACGAGGCAGGTTCCCCCTATTATTACTCGACCAAGAGCGACACGCAGCAAATCGAGTGCAAGCACGGTTCCCGTGTCTCCGGAGGTATGGATGCCGACACCATAGCAGATTTCTGTTCCCGCCATGACATCCGCCTGATTGTCGATGCCGCCCATCCCTTTGCCAGCCTCCTGCACGCCAATATCGCCACCGTATCCGAACGCCTTGAACTCCCCGTGATTCGCTTCGAGCGCCTTTACCCCGAGCGGGACGAATCACTCCTCTGGTGTGATACCTTTGACGACGCCATCGAATTCCTCGAACAACATCATATCCGCAACCTTCTCGCCCTTTCGGGAGTACAGACCATCACTAAAATGCGCCGCTACTGGGAAAAGACTCCTTGCTGGTTCCGGGTGCTCGATCGGGAAGAATCACTCGCCCTAGCCCTGCGGGCTGGCTTTCCCCGGGAAAGATTACTCTTTTGGCAAAATGAACAAGACGAACTAGCTCTATTCCGGGAAATCCAACCGGATGCCATACTCACCAAAGAAAGCGGAGAATCGGGATTCTACTCCGAGAAGATCGCCGCCGCCAAAAGCCTCGGCATCCCCGTGCTGGTTATCCGCCGTCCCCCGCTACCGGAAAGTTTCTACACGGTGAACGGCGAACACGGACTACGCTACCGGGTGGAACGACTCGTGCCGGGATTCTATCCCCTGCGCAGCGGATTCACCACGGGTTCTTGCGCCACGGCTGCCACAGTTGCCGCCCTGCAAGGACTTCTCTCGGGTATGCCGCAACATACCGCCACGATCACCCTTCCCAACGACGAAACGATCACCTTCCCCGTCGCCTCGTGTACCTTTGCCTCACGCTCCTGCACCTGTGGCATCACCAAAGACGCCGGCGACGACCCTGATGTCACGAACGGCTACACCATCTATTCGGAAGTATCCCTGTCCGATACCCCCGGCATCCGTTTCCTGCACGGTGAAGGCGTTGGCACAGTCACTCTCCCGGGCTTGGGTATCCCCCTCGGCGATCCCGCTATTAACGCCACTCCCCGAGCCATGATGATCCGGGAAGCGGAACGCATGATTCATCATCATGAGGTCACTTCCGGCATCGACATCCGCATCTCCGTCCCCGGCGGTACAGAACTCGCTGCCAAGACATTCAACCCCCGCCTCGGCATCACGGGTGGTATATCCATCATCGGCACCTCCGGCATCGTTCGCCCCTTCTCCTCGGAAGCCTTTGTCAACAGCATCCGTAAAGAAATACAAGTAGCCAAAGCCCTCGGTTGCTCCCGTATCGTCATCAACTCCGGAGCCAAAAGCGAAAAGACCCTCCGTGCCCGTTTCCCCGAGTTACCCCAGCAAGCCTTTATCCACTACGGCAACTTCATCGGCGAAACCCTCAAACTAGCAGAAGCCGAGTCCATCGCTTCCGTCACCATGGGCATCATGATCGGCAAAGCCGTCAAACTCGCCGAAGGCAACCTCGACACGCACAGCAAACACGTGGTCATGAACAAAGCCTTCATCACCCGCCTTGCCTCCGAGAGCCACTGTCCCGCTCCTGCCATCGCCCGCATTGCCGACATCACCCTCGCCCGTGAACTATGGGACATCTTCGCCGACGTCCCCGCCTTCTTCGACACTCTCGTGCAGCATTGTTACTCCCACTGCCTCCCTCTGCTAACCGACACTCGACTGGAGATCATTCTTATTCCGGATTAACGACAAATACGCACTGATTTTTCATTTAAAAATTAGTACTGGAAAAAATCGCAACTCACATTTTTAAGTACTTTTGTGGGCTAAAAACCAAAGGAAAGATCGTCATGAAGAAATCGTTACTTTCACTCGCATTTGGTACGTTTGCACTCGGGATAGTCGAATTCGGTATGATGGGGATTCTGAGTGATATTGCCAATGACTTAAATATAAGCATCATCAAGGCTGGGCATTTAATCTCTGCCTATTCGGCAGGTGTGGCTGTAGGAGCGCCATCATTGTTATTCCTTCGCAAATTTCCATTGCGCCGTCTGATGTTACTACTAGCTGCTATAATAGCTGTTGGAAATGCCTTGGTTGCCCTGTCGCCCAATTATGTTTGTCTGCTGTCAGCAAGATTTATTGCCGGTTTGCCCCATGGGGCATTTTTCGGTGCCGGTGCCATAGTCTGTTCTAAATTGGCTGATAACGGTAAAGGGGCATCTGCTGTTGCGGTTCTTGTTGGCGGCATGACCATTGCAAACCTGATCGGAGTACCGGGCTTTACTTTTATGTGTCATATACTCTCATGGCGTTTACCTTTCGGAATGGTTGCCTTATTCGGGTTAATTACATTCATCGCGATAAAATATTGGGTACCCATACTGTCGCCACTACCTGATTCCGGCATGAAAGGGCAGTTCCGGTTCCTGTCAAAGCCAGCCCCGTGGCTGATATATGCCGGAGTCTTTTTCGGACAGGCAAGCGTATATTGCTGGCTAAGCTATATATCCCCGATCATGACAAAAGTTGCCGGTTTCTCCGAATCCTCAATGACATTCATCATGGTTTTAGTCGGTGCAGGCATGGTATTCGGCAATTTCTATGCCGGGCGACTATCGGACAAATATACCCCCTCTATCGTTACAGCAATCATCGCGACCCTCACCATCGTGCTTATGCCAATGATGTATATGTTTGCCAGCTATAAAATCCCATCGCTGCTATTCGCATTCATCGCCCCGGGTTTGTTGTTCGGTCTTGGGGGACCGTTGCAGTATCTTATTGTACGCTATGCCAAAGGAGGAGAGATGCTTGGCGGTGCAGGAATACAGATAGCCTTCAATGTTTCCAATGCTGTTGCCGCGATACTAGGTGGAGCGGTCATCAAACATGGCTTCGGATTGGCCTCACCCGCTTTGGCAGGAATTCCTTGCGCCATCGTCGGGGCAATTGCACTCTACACGTTGTATTATCACGAGAAACGTATGTAGCCGATTTATCCAGAAAGTGCAAAAAAACGCCATTACAGAATACGATTTCACCTGAATTTGCAACCTTCGTCAAAGGTTACTATCTTTGCGAAAACAATTTACAATGAAAAACAAAACCAAAATTACCCGGGCAGACTACTTGAAAGCCATGAGGAAAGCCCGGAGAGAAGAAGAGATCAGGGAACATCTCCACCCCGTGAACATTAACAGGGTACACAAGTCAAAGAAAGTTTACAACCGCAAACGGAATAAGGCGGATCTGAATAAGGATCTGCCTTATTTTTTACCCTCTCGGCAACACGTTCGCCACCGCGCTTAACAACTCCGCGATATTTGCCACCTCCATAACAGGCTTCCCGGGCGCATTAATCTTGAAGCCCGATGTCGTCAGATCTCCCGTTTCCACCCACACGTCCGCCTCCACGTTCCGGTTCGCCAACACACCGTTCCTCTGCAACGCTTTTCGTACCATGGCATACTTCTGCCCGTGCCCGATCAACCGAATCCGGGAAGTATATTGATTCTCGATCCGGAATAACCCGGTTTCCATGTCAAAGACAATCCCCTTCCGGGCAAAAAAACTACTCAAGTGACCTTCCAAAGCCAAGTCTTCCGGCGTCCCTATCGTGATACCGTGTTGCTTATCCATCAGCCATATCTTGTCGGCAATCTGCAAGGCTAGTTCAAGATCATGCGTGGAAAGGAATATCGTTTTTCCCGTTTCCCGGGTCAACTGATGGAGCAATTGCATGATTTCCACCTTGCTGGGAAAATCCAAAAACGCCGTCGGCTCATCCAAAAAGATCACGGGTGTCTGTTGAGCCAGAGCCTTGGCAATCATTACCTTCTGCCGCTCGCCATCACTCAGCGTGTGTACCATGCGGGATGCCAGATTCTCGATCTTCACCAAAGCAATCGACTCCTCCACGATCCGGCTATCCTCCTCCCCGAACGTTCCCCAAAAACCCGTGTAAGGACTTCTCCCCATACCGATCAACTCCCGGGCACTCATGTTACGGACATCGCACTTCTCGGTCAACACCACGCCGATCGTTTTTGACAATTCCTTGTCGGAATAAGTCCCGAGCTCCCGATCCATGATAAAAATCTCGCCGCTCAACTTGGGCTGAAAAGCCGATAAAGTTCGCAACAGCGTGGACTTTCCAACCCCATTCGCCCCTAAAAGGCAAGTCAACTCACCCCCGTTTATCTCCGTACAAATCCCCTCCGCCACCACCTTCGTGTCATGCTTACTCTTGTACCCGATAGAAAGATTTACCAAACGAACCGTAGACATAGTTTAAAATTTATTCAGATTTCCACCTCATTCCTCTTCCTTTTCCTGAACAACACGGATGCCACCACGGGGGCACCCACCAATGCCGTCACCGAATTCACGGGCAAAGCCCCCTCGAACCCCGGCAAACGGGCAATTAGATTACAAAGCAACGCCAGCGACGCCCCCACCAGCATCGAGGTCGGCATCAATATCCGGTGGTCGGAAGTCTGGAATATCGCCCGGCACAAGTGAGGCACCGCCAATCCCAAAAAGATAATCGGACCGCAATAAGCCGTGACGATCGCCGTCAATACCCCGGAACAGGTTATCACCCACACCCGGGCACGATTGATATTCAGTCCCAGGTTACGGGCATACCCGTCACCCAGCATCAACAAATTCAAGGGTTTAATCAGTAGAAAAGACAGGGGTATAATCACCGCCATGATCGTCACGAACAACATCATCTGGTTTCCCGACACCCGGGCAAAGCTACCCAATCCCCAGATCACGTATGCCTTAATATCTTCCTCCACGCTAAAAAACTTCAACACCCCGATAACGGCATTCGCGATATACCCGATCATCACCCCGATAATCAGCAGCGTGACACTTCCCCGTATCTTCCGGGAAGCGAACACGATCAACCCCATGACCGACAGGGCGCCCACGATAGCCGCCACCGACAAGGCGACCTCCCCGATAAATCCCAAACGGCTCAAAGCTACCCCACCCAACTTACCAGACAACAGCACCACAAAAGCCACCCCCAAGCTCGCCCCCGAGCTGATACCCAACACGGAAGGTCCCGCCAAAGGATTGCGGAAAATAGTCTGCATCTGTAACCCGCTGATAGAAAGTCCCGCACCCGCCACCAACGCCGTCAACGCCTGTGGCAACCGGGATTTCAATATAATATTCTGCCATGCCACCGGTTCGTCACCACCGCCCACCAGCACGTTCCATACCGAGGAAAACGGGATCGACACGGAACCCAGCAACATATTCAACAACAGAAACACGACGATCGACACCGTGATAAAAAACATCCATATAGTATTCCGTCCTCGTCCCATACCTTTACTTTTTGAGCAGATCGTAATACACCGGATCATGATCGGGCAATATCTCCGGGTGGAACACCCGAATCATATCGGCAAGTACCACCTCCGGTTCGGCAGGCATACTCTCGTAAAACGGCTTTTCACGCATATTGCAATAGATCACACGTTTATCCCGGAAAGCCTTGAAGTCCGCATAACGCTCGTCCTGAGCCTTCAATGCGTCATAACAATACTCCCCGGCGAAACTATTCGCTATCCGCCAGTAATCGGCACTCTCCGCTTGATTGTACACCGTCTCGAAGTCTAGTGTCACCCCGCCCGACCGGGGATCATCTTTCAGGAAATAATCCGCCCCCGCGTCATGGAAAAGCTGAGCCAAGAAACTTTTGCCTCCCACTGCATACCATACCCCTCCCCGCAACTCCCCGCTAAACACCACCGGACGGCGTTTCACCTCTCCGACGAGGGCTTTCAGCAAATTATACCGGTTCTCTATCCGGTCGAACTCCCCGTTAGCCTTATCTTCCATCCCCAACAGCAGCCCCACGAACTTAATCCATTCCGCCTGTCCGAGCGGGGTCATCTCCTTGTAACCGAGATGCGGCACCAGAGGAATGTCAATATCCTTCACGGCATCGTATCCCCCGCGTTTGAAAGGAGAAATCAGCATCAGATCGGGATTCAAGCTCATAATCACCTCGTTGTCAAAGTTTCCCTCGATACCGATACGGCGGGTCTTCCCCTCATCTACCCGTTGCTGCATCTCCCCGTTGAAAAGGAAACGGGTACTCGTAATCCCCACCACCTTATCAATCGCCTCCAGCTTGATAAAATTCGACAACTGCAAAGAAGTCATACACACCACGCTCCGCACCGGGATCTCCACCACGGGCAGCTCCGCCGGGGTTTGTACCTTTGTCCCCCGGGGAATCAAAACGTACTGGTAATGGGTATGACTACTCTCCTGCGGGTCTTTGATATTCAACACGGCATACCCTTCCCGGTATTCCAACCAGAACCCCTTGGCATATCTAATCTGAACCCGGGGAATCGAATCCTTCCCCGCCTGAACCGCTTGTTTATCCGCGGATTTCTTACCCGTGCCTGACTTGCAGCAGCAGAACACGCCGCAGGCACACAAAAAACATAATAAACGTACTAATCCATTCATCTCTTTTCCTCCGAAAGTATTAATCATTCGTGTCGTCCGGCAGGTTTTCTGGCTTGTCATCTTTTCTCCTTCCCAGATTCGATCCAGTGGTTTTACCGAAAAGATCTGCCCACCTTCGAGGCAGGAAACGACTTTACAGCTGCGGGGACAGCCCCGGAATTTCACCGGATTCCCTTTTCTTCCAACAAGGAAGCACCAAGACGCCTGCAAATATATAAATATTATTTTGAGCGTATCCGTTTTTTAACGACTTTTGCACCCGAAATCAGTTTATAAACTCATCATATGAAAGGTAAAGTCGTTAGCGTATCCCTGGGGCCAGGCGACCCCGAACTGATCACGGTCAAGGCACTGAAAGCCTTGCAAGAAGCCGACGTGATCTATTGTCCCGGCACGAAAGACAAAGAAGGCAACTTCAAATCATACGCCCGGAACATCATCGAAGCGTTACCTGTCGACACTACCAAAATCAGCCTTTTCCACGTTCCGATGTCCAAAGACCGCACGCTTGCCAACCGGGCTTATGACGCCCTCAGCATGGAAGTGGCGTCACTTGCCGCCACGGGCAAAACCGTTGCCGTCACGGCGGAAGGCGACTCCGGCTTCTACTCCTCGGGGAATTACATGTTCGGGAAACTAGCATCCATGCACGTTCCTATCTCCGTCATCGCCGGAGTCCCCGCATTCATCGCTGCGGGAGCCGCATCGGGGCTTCATATCGTGAAACAGGAAGAACGGCTGGTCGTCCTGCCGGGCAAAACCACCCCGGAAGAACTCGGCGAGTTGATAGCCACGAACCACGTTGCTGTCATCATGAAGCTATCCCAGTGCACCCGGGAAGTACACGAGTTCATTCGCCGGAATCCCCCCGCCGAGTTTCACTATTACCAGAACGTGGGCACTCCCGACGAACGCCACGAAACGGAACCGAGCAGCCTTCTCGACATGGATTTCCCTTATTTCTCCCTGATGATTATACGTCCCGCGGGCAGAAACTCTCTCGGCTAACTAAACAATTGGCACAAATATTGCGTACAACGTAATCACGGAACGAATGATTATTTAATCTATGCTAATATAACTTTATCAACCTAAAATGATTTTACGTACGTTATATATCACGTTATTGTGCGTTTTGTCGCTCTCTGTTTTTGGTCAAACCCAGGACAATAACCTGGCAACCAACAGCTCCACGGACACGACAACCTCGAAAAACGGTTTCTTCCATCGCTTCTACCGCTATTTCGCAGACGCCAACAAAGAAAAAGAAGAGAAACGATTCGACTTCTCCGTCATCGGGGGCCCCCACTTCTCGAGTGACACGAAACTCGGGCTCGGGCTAGTCGCTTCCGGGTTATTTCGCATCGATCGGAATGACAAGAGCATATCCCCATCCAACATTTCCATTTACGGGGACATCACCACCACGGGATTCTACCTGCTGGGTATCCGAGGCAACGTCATTTTCCCGCAAGACCGTTTCCGGCTCAACGCCAATATGTACTTTTTCTCGTTCCCCAGCGAATTCTGGGGTATCGGTTACGAGGCGGGACACAGCGACAATAGTACCGAATACAAACGCCTGGAACAACAAGTCAAATTCGAATTCCTCTGGCGGCTGGCGCCTAACCTGTACGTGGGCCCTAACCTCATGTTCCGTAACGTGGTAGCGAAAGACTTCGACGACATCAGTTACTTGAACGGCGCCCCCAAGAACGTTACCACCTTCGGACCCGGTATCATCATTTCGTATGATTCAAGGGACTTCATCCCGAACCCGGCACGAGGAATATTCGTACAACTGGAACAACAGTTCTTCCCCGGCTTCCTCGGCAACGACCAGGACTTCAAACGCACCAGCTTTGACTTCCGGTATTACAGGAAAGCCTGGAAAGGAGCTATCGTGGCATCGCAATTACAGGGCATATTCAATTACGGGGACACCCCGTGGAGCATGGTCGCCCTGATGGGAGGCTCGTACAGCATGAGAGGCTATTACGAGGGACGTTATCGGGACAACGACCTCGTACAGGCACAGGTAGAACTCCGGCAAAAGATATACAACCGCCACGGGATCACCCTCTGGGGAGGTGCCGGCAACGTGTTCCCGGACATGGACGGGTTCAAATGGGATCAAACTTTACCCACTTACGGTATCGGTTACCGTTGGGAATTTAAAAATAGAATTAACGTAAGACTAGACTATGGAATCGGCAAAGGCGTCAAAGCATTCTACTTCAATATTAACGAGGCTTTCTAGGGGAATTGTCAACTTCGTGAAAAAGAGCAAAACCTTGTTTTGGCTCTTCATCGTGTTGAACCTCGTCCCGAACTTTTGCCTGTTATTCACGGAACCACTTTCCCTCGTGGGAAAAGTCATCCTCATTCTCGCGCCGTTAAGCATTTACATGATCGTCCTCTCCCTGCTCAAACGGGCGGGCATCATGCAACTGATACTCATACCCGTGCTTATCCTGCACGCCTTCCAGCTCGTGCTATTCTACCTCTTCGGGGAATCCGTCATCGCCGTGGATATGTTCCTGAACCTACCCACCACGAATGCCTCCGAGGCGGGTGAATTGTTAGGCAATATCTGGCCTTCCATCATCATCGTGTGCGTGCTCTACGTCCCCGTCATCACGCTTGCCTCCATCGCCGTCCACCACAAGGTGGTACGCCCTGCCGCCTTCCGCCGGAAGATGATCACGTGGGGCATCGTCCTCCTTATTATCAGCGCGGGACTTACCGCTTACGAGAAAAGACGGGACAATACCTACGAAGTCAAAACAGACATCTACCCCGCGAACGTGATGTACAACTTCTACTTTGCCTGCGAGAAATGGAACCGCAGCATGAACTATCCCGTCACCTCCAAAGATTTCGAGTTCCGTGCCACGAGGGACTCCGCCCATGAACGCCGGGAAATATACGTCCTCGTCATCGGGGAAGCCGGACGTGCCGAAAACTGGGAACTGTGGGGCTACGGGCGGGAAACCAACCCGAAATTGAAGCAGGAATCGCAACTCGTACTATATAAAGACGCCATCACGCAATCGAACACCACGCACAAAAGCGTGCCGCTCATCCTTTCCGCAGCGGACGCCTGCCACTACGAACGACTATACACGCAGAAAAGCGTTCTGACAGCCTTCAAGGAAGCGGGCTTCAAAACCGTGTTTCTCTCCAATCAAGTGCCCAATCGCTCGTTTACCGACTATTTCGGTAAAGAGGCGGACTTTTACGTGAACATCCGCCCCATCGAGGACGGCGGGTTAATCACGATAAACAACTACGACGAGGAAATGTTGCCGCTCATGCGCCACTACATTGATTCCCTGACAAACGACAACCTCCTGATCGTGTTCCACACCTACGGGTCGCACTTCAACTACAAGGAACGCTACCCCGCAGAGTTCGCCCGCTTTACCCCGGCGAACGCCACGGAAATCGAGTACAAAAACAAAACGCAACTCGTCAACGCCTACGACAACAGCATCCTGTACACGGACAACTTCCTGTACAACGTGATCGAGATTCTAAAGCAATCCGGCAGCGACGCCACCATGATCTATTCCCCCGATCACGGGGAAGACCTGCTCGACGACAGCCGGAAACGCTTCCTGCACGCCTCGCCCATCCCGACTTATTACCAGTTGCACATCCCGTTCCTGATCTGGTTCTCGGACAACTACATCGAGGCTCGCCCCAATTTCTACCAGGTGGCACGCTATAACAGCAACGCCCCCGTTGCCACGAACCACATTTTCCATACCCTGTTGAACCTTGCCGAAATCAACACCTCACACTTCGAGCCGGAACTCTCGCTTGTCAACCCGGTATTCAAGCGGCAACCGCGTATGTACCTCGGCGATCACGACACCCCGATCAATTACTATGAAGTGGGTCTAAAAAAACAAGACAAGGAAATGGTAAAACACAGGGGTATGGACTGCACGGTAGACATCTCCCGTTAAACAATCCTTGTTATCCCACTCTTAGCCTAGTCTTCTCCTAGTCTTCCCGCACATTTCCCTACCCGTTATTCTATTGTCATTCTATTACTATTCTATTGCTATTCTATTTAAATAGAACAACAATAAACTTATAATATGATATCAACACGCTAATTCCCCTAGAAAACTAGGGGAAGAGTGGGAGAAGAGTAGGGGAAGAGAGGAGGCATCCCGAAAGATGTTAAATATTTAACACAAGGCAACCGTGTTGAAAAAATACCTCTTCCCTATTGCCGAAGCAAGGCTTATTCACTATTTTTGACCCGGTAATAAAAACTAACTTGTATCAAAAATGCCACAACAGGCATTTAAACATTAAAAAATCCATTCAAAATGAAAGTAGCAGTAGTAGGAGCAACAGGACTCGTGGGGAGAAAAATGTTGCAGGTTTTAGAAGAAAGAAATTTCCCGGTTACAGAATTGTTGCCGGTCGCCAGTGAGCGTTCCGTGGGTAAAGAAATCACCTTCAAAGGGAAAAACTATAAAGTCATGGGAATGCAGGACGCTATCGACATGAAACCCCAGATCGCTATTTTCTCCGCCGGGGGGGACACCTCGCTCGAATGGGCTCCCAAGTTTGCCGCCGCTGGCATTACCGTGGTCGACAACTCATCTGCGTGGAGAATGGATCCGACGAAAAAACTCGTGATCCCGGAAATCAACGCCGACACACTGACCCGGGAGGATAAGATCATAGCCAACCCCAATTGTTCCACCATACAGATGCTAGTGGCACTCGCCCCCCTGCACAAGAAATACCGCATTAAGCGGGTGGTAGTATCCACTTATCAGTCCGTCACCGGAAGCGGTCTGAAAGGCATCAACCAACTGGAAGGGGAACGGGAAGGCAAAGAGGTAAAAAAAGCCTACGCCCACCAGATCGACCGCAACTGCCTGCCGCATTGCGACTCGTTCACCGATAACGGGTACACGAAGGAAGAAATGAAACTCGTGAACGAAACGTGCAAGATATTGAACGACGACACCATCAAGGTAACCGCTACCGCGGTAAGAGTTCCCGTCGAAGGCGGTCACTCCGAGAGCGTCAACATCGAGTTCGAGCAAGATTATAACCTGGGAGAACTCCGAGACCTGCTGGCTCACACACCCGGAATCGTTGTTCAAGACGATCCCTCGCAAAACCTCTACCCCATGGCAATCACCGCCAACGAGAAAGACGAGGTATTCGTGGGACGCCTCCGCCGAGACTTCTCCCAGCCAAACAGCCTCAACCTGTGGGTCGTTTCCGACAACCTCCGCAAGGGAGCCGCCACGAACGCCGTACAAATAGCGGAATACTTGAATGAACATCATCTAATATAACACGGGAAGAGCCGCCACGAAGGCGGCTCTTCTCTCATCACAAATTTTTCTCGCCCTTCCTGTCACCCTTTCGCATTTTTTGGGATTACTATACATAGTAATCACTTAAACAATATCCGAAGATGAAATGCTATTTTTTACTTTTATTATTTGCGCTATTCTCTTGCGCCACCCCCTTGCGCCACGGGAACAATATAAAAACTTCCGTCGACGTTGATGAATTACCGGAAATCGGGCTAGGCATATCGACAACAACCACTGACCTGCGAGTCGTTGAATTCGATTCCGCCAAACACGGGGAACGTATCATAGAAGACGCCGCAACCGTCTATCTAACCTTACACAACGGCTTCAGTGAACGCAAACAACTTTACGCGGAAAAAGGAGACCATATTCACCTCGCTTTCGACGGGAAAAACCTTCACCGCACGTCCAAGATCACGGGGGACCGCCCGCCCATCACGGAATATCTGTCCCGCTGGAAAGCCGTATTCCCCTCCCGCAGCATTTACACCCTGCCGTTGCCCGAGTTTGAGATGAAATTGAAAGAAACGATACAAACAAATTCAAGTTTGCTGGATTCTTGTGAAAGTGCATTGAACAAGGCAAGTAAGAAATTCGTGAAACTGGAACGTGCCCGCATGAAATACCTGCTCGGGTCTGTCCTCGTGAATTATCCTTACGCCCACGGCTGGAAAAACCGAAAGGACATCGATGCCGATTACTACACCATGCTCGAAAACTGGATCGAGGAGGACAACAACTACCTCGACCTTCCGGAATACCGGACATTCGTCACGCATGCATGCTCATTCCTGGGCTCGCGGAACGAAGAAAACGCAGCGACTCCTTACGAGAATGTACTGAAACAAATACAATACGCCGCCCGAAATTTCAAACAAGATGAAGTGATACAAAGGTTCATCGCCACTTGGGCTAGCGAGTACGTGCAACGCAACGGCATCACGCAAATCGAGGAACTGGATAAAATCACGAGAGAGAGACTGACAAACCCAGACTTACTCTCCCGTTACACGAGCGTATATGATAGCTGGAAATGCCTGGAACCGGGCAATGAAGCGATAGATTTCATCGCCAGAGACTCAACGGGCAAAGAGTATAGCCTAAAAAATTTCCGCAACGGATACGTCTGCCTCTATATCTGGCAAAACGTCTCCCCTTGCCTCGTGGAATTCGCCCACCTGCAGGAACTAGCCCCCCTGTTCAAGGAAAAGAACGTCCACCTGGTAAACCTCTCCATTGAACCCAAAAACGAAACGTGGAGGGAAGTGATCAGGAATAAAAATCTCCAGACGGGAACCCACCTTTACCTGGAGGGGACACGAGAATTCCTCTCGAAATACCACTACAGTTCCTGGAACGTTTTCCAATTCATCTTAATCACCCCGGACGGGAAAATAGCGGGCAGCCACCTCCCGAAAGCCTCCTCCGGAGAACTTGAAAAATATTTGAAAGAACAGCTTTGAATCGATCAATAATCATAACAAAGTACAATCATTAACAGGATTGTACTTTGCTATTTCAACTATTTTTCGTTTTTTTGTTACGTGAAAAACGCCCGTATCATGGTAAAGTCCGATAAATTCATACAAGGCATAAACAACAAGGACCCTCTCGCATGGAAAGAATTATATCGCTTTTACTACGGGGCATTATGTAATTATTCTTCCTCGCTCGTGAACGAAACGAACTTCGTCGAGGATATCGTGCAGGAGTGCCTAGTTGTGGTCTGGAAATCGGACTTGTATTTCCAGAATGTTAAAATACTTACCTCTTATTTGTACCGTTCTGTGTACAATAACACGTTAAAATACATCCGGGACAAGAAGGTCGAAGACAAGCGAAAAACAGAATGGAGCCTCACGCAGGAGGAACTGGAAGATAACATGTTCTACCAGGCCATAGAGGAAGACGTCATCCGTAAATTGCGTGTCGCGATCAGCCGCCTCCCCGAGCAACGCCAAGCGATCGTGCAATTAAGCATTGACGGGCTTTCCATCCAAGAAATCGCATTGCAACTCGGCGTAAGCGCCAATACCGTCAAAACACAGAAGAAAAGGGCATATTCATTTATAAAAGAAAATTTAAAAGACTATTTCGGGTTATTGCTTTTGCTGGATATATTGAAGTAATTGAACGTTTTAGCTCTCGAAAATAAATTTTTAAGAAAAAAAAACACTCCAGCTGTCACCCGCAGGACCACTTTTGGGATATAATAGGCAAAAAATATTATATCATGAAGTGGAATACTTTTTCAGACAAATCGGAACGGCTGTTCCGCCAGATTTTGGGCAAGGAAAGAGGATCCTCGCACGAGGACGCCCGCCTGGAGTATCTCGTGCGGAAATTATCCGACAAACGGTATCTGCGTAAAAAAATAGAAGCCCAGGAACGGTTCGATTACTTGAAAGCCTATCACAAGAACATCGCTCCCGCTAAAGCCATGCGCCGCGGTCCCTATTTAAAAATCGCCGCAGCCATCTTGCTTCTGATCGGCTCGGGCATATTTTTGTACACGCGCCAGCAAGATAATAACGAGGAATATTATAACGAGATATTCTTATCGAACATTCATCCAGGCAAACAACAAGCATTGTTAATCACGCACGACGGACAGAGGATAGAACTTAACCGGAATACCCGCCAAACCATCAAACAAAATGGGACGAGGATGCAAATCGACACGGCAGGACTGCAATACCACACGAACGATACCACCGCGCCAAGCTCATTCCGCGACACGTTGGTCATCCCCCGGGGCGGAGAGTTCACGCTCACGTTACAGGACGGGACCAAAGTGTGGCTGAATTCCGATTCACGGCTTACCTACCCGACAAATTTCAACGGCACAACACGAGAGGTATCCATATCGGGAGAAGCCTATTTCAGCGTTGCCCGCTCGGACATTCCCTTTATCGTGAAAACAGACAAGGGTGACATCACTGTGCTGGGCACGGAATTTAACGTGAACAACTACCCGGGAAACCGGGAAACCGTGACCACCCTGGTAAACGGGAAAATAGCCTATCTCTCTCCTGACGGGGAAAAGTTTGTCTTAACTCCCAATCAACAAATCACCATAAACCAAGACGGGCAGAAAGAAATTAAAAACGTGGACACACGATACGCTACTTCATGGAAAAACGGCATGTTCCTGTTCCAGGAAATGAGGTTGGAAGATATCATGAACCAACTCGAGAGATGGTATGACGTCCAAGTGTGCTACACGGAGGAAAAGGCAAAAGACCTGCACTTCTCGGGCGACTTGAGCCGCTTCAAAAATATCGGCACATTCATCGAAATGTTCGAGAAAAGTTCGGATATAAAAATCGAAATACAAGGAAGAAAGCTAATCGTCGGAATACAATAATACCAGCGGCGACAGTGGATAACCATATCAAACAATAAATCAATATTATGAAAAAAAAGAACAGAACAGCGTACATTTTTGTTAGTTTTCTATTCTTATCCGTTGCATTGTTGTGCGGTAGACAGACTTACGCACAAGATAAGACGGTAAACTTGAACTACAAAGATGCCTCTTTCGTGGAAGTCATCAACGAGTTCCGCAAACAGACTGGGGTTAAATTCATGTACAACCTGGAAAAGGTGAAAGACAAAAGGTGCAAAGACCTTGTCGTCAAGAACGCCCCCGTGAAAGAAGCCATTGACATCGTGCTGACACATTTCGGGTTAACTTACTCGATGGTAGAAGGCGTGGTCGTGGTGAAAGAAAAAACAGAAGAACCTCAAACGAAAAAAGTCATCAAAGGAACCGTGGTTGACGAAAACGGAGACCCTCTTCCCGGGGTGACTGTGCTCATCAAAGGTACCAGCGTGGGCGTTTCCACGGACGTGAACGGAAATTTCAACATCACGATTCCCAGTTCCGGAGAGCAAACCCTCATTTTTTCTTTCATCGGTATGCAAAGACAAGAAATTGCCTGCAAGGATGACAAACCGTTGCATATCGTCATGAAACTGGACGAGACACAACTAGAAGAGGTGGAGATCGTGGAAACGGGTTATAGCCGCCTTCCCCGCAAGGATATGGTAGGTTCCTTCACCACGGTAAAGGCCGAGGATATCATGATGCCCGGCGCCAACTCCATCGATCAGATGTTGCAAGGAAAGATCCCGGGAATGATGGTAGTAAACAGTTCCTCCCGCGTGGGTAGCAAACCGCAAATCACCATCCGCGGACGCTCCACGCTTCTGGGTAACACCGACCCATTGTGGGTAGTAGACGGTATTATCCAACCGGACCCGCTTTCCATTGATGCGACCCAATACATTGCCGGCGATTTGAAGAACCTGATCGGGAACCAAATTTCATGGTTGAACCCAGCGGACATCGAAACTATCACCGTACTGAAAGACGCTTCGGCAACCGCTATCTACGGTTCGAAAGCTTCCAACGGTGTCATCGTGATCACGACAAAACAAGGCAAAACAGAAAGAACGAGCGTTCGCTATTCGGTAAACTTCTCCATGCGAGCACGCCCGAACTACGGGATGTTCAATTTCATGGACTCCAAGGAGCGCATCCAGTTCAGCAAAGAGGCTTACGATGCCGGTGCCCGGTATCAAAGCGACCCACTTCCCCAGATTTACACGTACGAAGGGTTAATGGCTTTGTATAACCAACGCCAAATCTCGGAAAGCGAATTTATGCACAAAATGGAATGGCTGGAGACGTGCAACACGGACTGGTTCGATTTGTTGACCCGCAATTCTTTCAGCCACAACCATAATATAAGTATTTCCGGTGGTTCAAAGAAAACGACCTACAACGCTTCTTTCGGGTATAACAATAGCCGCGGTATTGAAATCGGAGATGACTATAACCAATTGACATCCCGTTTGAATATCTCTTCTCAATTGTGGGAAAAGGTTCGGGTGAGCTTCAACATCAACGCCACGCTAAGCAACAGTGACGGTTTCGGTCCCGGTGTGTCACCGCTGTCATACGCCACGACAACCAGTCGCTCCGTTCCCGCTTTCGAGGAAAACGGAGAGCGTGCATTTTACAAGGAATACGGAACGTATGCCTGGAATGGCTTGGGAAATTTAGAGTTCGGGTACAATTTCATGAATGAATTCGACAATAGTTATTCCAAAAACAAACTGACCCGTATAAGCTCGACGATCAATTTAGACTGGGATATCACCAATTGGTTGAAATACTCATTTGTTGGCGGCATTTCCTCCTCTGGGAACCAATCTACCTCTTACGCGGGAGAAAAAACCACTTATATTGCCCGCAACTACCGGGGATACGATTACGGAACGGAAAAACCTAATTCCGCAAGATTCAATGCTGCCATGTTGCCTTATGGAGGCCAATTGACCACCAACAACACGAATTCTATCAATTATAACATGCAACACAAAGTGAGTATTTCACGCACGTTCAACGAGATTCACCGTTTGAATGCCATGTTTGCGGTGGAACTTACTTCTAACGTAAATAGAAATAATACCAATACCATCTGGGGATACGTTCCGGAACGAGGAGAAATCTTAGTAAGACCCACTGCCCCCTCTCAAATCGAACCTATAGCAAAACCTAATGTCGGTGATTGGGCTGTTTATGAAGAACTTTTCTCGGGAGGCTGGAAAAACACGACCGTCACGAATAATTCCTTGTCTTTTTTCGGAACAATAGCCTACGCACTAAAAGACCGTTACGTCATCAACGCAAATATCCGAGGAGACGGTTCCAACCGATTCGGACAAGATACCCGGAAACGATTCGACCCGACTTATTCTTTCGGTCTATCGTGGAGAATGGCAGAAGAGAACTTTATCAAGGATAATATCACTTGGCTTGACCAATTGAACCTGCGTGCCACATACGGAATACAGGGATACGTGGTCACATCTATCAGTCCGGACTTGATTGCCCACCAAGAAGGAGTCCTTGGCGGATATAACGAATACACCATCACCATATCCAGCATTCCCAATCCGCATTTGAAATGGGAACGCACCCGCACATGGAATTTCGGTTTAGATATGCAAATATTCCGAGGAATTACCATGGTACTCGAGTATTACGGAAGACGTTCAAATACTTTCCTATCGGAAGACGTGGCAGAAGAGTACGGTATGTCCACCCTTCGTTTGAACGGCGGACGCATCTACAACGAGGGAGTGGAATTCTCCATGAACATGACCCCATACAAGCAAAAAGATTTTGTCTGGACCATCGGTTTGAACGCTTCCAAAAACTGGAACTCATCGCAAAACAATGATCTGACCGCCAAAGCGAATAGACTCACTAAAAGCTCATTCATCAACGGTAGCAGCCAACGTCCTTTAAAGAAGGGGAAGCCTCTGAGTGCTTTTTGGTCCTATTCTTTCGCAGGCTTAAATTCTGAAAACGGTTACCCGGAATTCAACCTGCTCGATTTTGAAACCGCCGATCCGGAAATAGACCCCACTACTTTCCTAGTGTACTCCGGGCAAAGTGAACCCTACTTCACGGGAGGTTTCAATACCAGCGTCCGTTACAAATCATTGCAAGTAACGGCTTATTTCTCCGCTTTGGTGGGCGCCAAGAAGCGTTTGCCCAATCCATACGCCAATTTTACCAGCGGTAAACTACCCAATCCTATCAAGAATTTGTCCAAAGATTTGACCAAACGCTGGAAAAAAACGGGAGATGAGAAATCAACGATTATTCCGGCACTGTATACTTCCGTGGACAATATCCTTAACCTGACAACACCGGACGGCATTACGACTAATTCACGGTACGACATGTGGGCAAATTCGGATGCTATGGTAGTGGATGCCTCATTCCTGCGTTGCACATCCATCGCCATTTCGTGGAATATGTCTCCCAAGTTATGTCAAAAATTTAGGGCAACCTCTTTCAGTCTTAACGCAACGGTAAGCAATCCGTTTGTCATTGCCAGCAAACGATTCGACGGGTTTGATCCCGAATTAAGCAATAATTCTTCTCAAAGTGTTATGCCGAAGATATTTTCATTCGGATTGAGTGTAGGATTTTAATCAATAGAAATTATGAAACAATTCACTATATTTATATTTTTAGCCAGCTTTCTTTTCGGTTGCGGTGATTTCCTAGAACCGAAAGCCAAAAGCGAATTCGTTCCCAAAGACGCCGCAGCGATGAATGAATTATTGCTGGGAGAGGCTTATCCCCGCTATGATCGGGCAGATCTAAATATCTTTCTCGGTTTATTGGATGACGATGTAGACGGAGCGCCTTATCAAAAACCTAAAGAAGGAGGCGGAGTCAATCCCGACCTTTGGGTCGCCGCTTTTAGCTGGCAACCGGAGATGTACGAACAGATGTACGAAGCCTCTAACCTTAATATTTCCACCTATAGAAGGTTTTACGAACTGATTTTAGGGGCAAATGCCGTGCTGGATTACATCGAAGAGATCAATGACAAAGACCTAGAAATGATGAATTCAGTGAAAGCACAGGCGTTGACATTGCGTGCATTCTATTACCTGACACTAGTCAATATTTTCGGAACCCCTTACAATTATGACAAAACGGCTATGGGCGTACCGTTGAAACTAAATAGCGGAGTGGAATTAAAGGACCTGGCAAGAAACAGCGTCGAGGAGGTGTACTCTCAAGTGATAGCAGATTTGCAAGAGGCGGGACGCCTCTACCATTTACTACCTGAGGCCCAACAATGGGAAGCCAACTATCGGACCAGCCTGCCCATGGTACATTTACTACTTTCCAGAACATATTTATACATGGAAGAGTGGGAGAATGCCGCCATTTATGCGGACTCCGTCATGTCGAACAAGAATTTCCAATTGTTAGACTTAAACTCCGTTGCCGACGAAGATGGACGGGGTATCCCCGTTTACATGGACTACCACACGTACCAGACTTCACCGGAAACAATCTTCCCGTACTTCAATGTAGGTGATTGCGTAAATTGGTTATATAATGCACGCAGTAGTGAGGGTGAACACCCGTATTTCCGGGCTTCCCCAAAATTACTGAATACCTTTGAATCCACAGATTTACGCAAAACCCGCTACATCAGCCGCAGCAACTATATCGCTCCCGGAGAAGAAGGATACATGTACCAAGCATTCGGTAAAATAGCCATGAGAAGCGGAGAAAATTATTATCAACCTTTATTCAATGCCGTATTGACCTTCGGAAGAAGTTTGCGCCTGTCAGAAGCTTACCTGAACTATTGCGAGGCAAAAGCCATGTTGGCACAGCAAGGCAATACCGCAGCCCAAGGCGAGGCTATCCATGTTTTGGAAAAATTGCGTGTAAAACGCTTTGCCCCGGAAAATTATCACGCAGCAAATATTACCGGCATAGAGAATTTAATCGACTTCATTCGGGAAGAGCGGCGAAGAGAATTGTGCTTTGAAGACCACCGTTGGTTTGACTTGCGTCGTTGGGGCATGCCAGAAATTCAACACACGTGGCATCCGGACGAAAACACGAGAATCGTATACACGTTAAAGAAAAACGACCCGAGTTACACCGTACCTCTTCCTTCAACAGCGTTGGAATCAAATGCTTACCTACATCAAAACCCATTGGCAGAAGCTCCGCGCGTGGGAGATATCTCAACAATAAACAACTAAAAAATAAAAGCATGAAAAAACATCTATTATCACTATTCGCTGCAGGCCTCATTTCCCTAGCGACAGGATGTTACAATGAGGATCCGGTGACCCCATCGGGAAACTATTCCACGCTTCGATTCGAATTTCCGCAAGGTGACAACCTATGGGATCATGATGCTGAAGAAATTCACCAGAAGTATCAAGTATATTTGCTATACAAGGACATTACCGACTATGACTTGAACCGAAAATGGCAGTCATTAGGTAGCGGTTCTCTCTATGCCGGAAACGCCTTGAATGACGAGCAGGCAGAGTTCTATATCAATTTTTTCAAACAGCATGTATTTAATTTCATTACCCCGGAAGTGGCTCGATATGCCCTACCTGTCAAAATTTATATGTTAGATAATTTTAGAAAAGTAGCAGAAGATTCCGGATCCGATACCGGTGGGACTGGAGGAACAGGAACAGGTACTGGGACCGGAACGGGAACAGGCTCTGGGACTGGAACGGGAACAGGCACTGGGACTGGAACGGGAACAGGCACTGGGACTGGAACGGGAACAGGCACTGGGACCGGAACGGGAACAGGCTCTGGGACTGGAACGGGAACAGGCACTGGGACTGGAACGGGAACAGGCACTGGGACTGGAACGGGAACAGGCACTGGGACCGGAACGGGAACAGGCTCTGGGACCGGAACGGGAACAGGCTCTGGGACTGGAACGGGAACAGGCACTGGGACTGGAACGGGAACAGGCACTGGGACCGGAACGGGAACAGGATCTACAACAACTCCGGTAGACCCAAACTTTGTTCCTTTAAAGACTGACGGTTTCGATTATTGGGCCGTATCCTTTACCGCATCGGAAATGGCAAACAAAGATAAAAAAGCCTACAAAGTCAAACGCTGTACATTCTTGGCAAACATGTTCATCGCTGCCCTTATGGAAGGAGTGCTTAGTGAACCTGTTAACATGGAAGATGGCATTGATTTTACAAATCGCTACTATACAAGCGATCGTGATAAAGAGGATAAGGATTATTACATCACTCGCGGATTTATTAAACGAATCAATCCTACATTCACGGATGCCCCCACGAGCAGACCGCCTGTTTATTTTTCTACGGCAGTATCCTCTCTCAGCATGTACACTCTATCAACAACCTCTTATCCAGATGAAAAAACAGAAAGCAAGTCTTACGTTTACTTTATCACATATCTAAGAGCTGCTCTTTGGTATTCTCAAGAAGAATTTCAGAAAGAATATCCACCGGAAACATACCCTTTGGTGAACGAGAAATTCAACTTGGTTGTACAACACATGAAAGATTTAGGATTTGACATTGACGGTATCGTGAACGGACCACAAGAATAAATTAGGTGGGTGTGTTTCGACACACCCTCTAATTTATAAAATTAGAAAATCAAGTGTATTACAATCATGGTATCCTATCACATTAATAAATCTATATGAAATCAGTATTTTCCATCCTCTCGTTATTTTTTGCCCTTGTCTCTTCTGCCCAAACACTTCAATCAACGGAAAAACAGAAAGACTCTTTTACTTCCGCCCGAGAAATCCTAACTGCTTACCCTAATTGCAGCCCCAAACATTCGGCAGCCAATCTACGGAACAAGTGCCATTTCATCCTGCAAGGAGGAGCATATATTATTTCCCACCGAGGTAAGCCTCAAGATATTTCCTTGTTATTGAAGCACCTCCCCCGAATAAACATCGAAGATTCCATTGTGACCGCCTTCATGAGTCAACACGGGACGGCAAAATTTACCGACTATTACTACATGCTCCAGGCATTGAAAAAGGGGGAGACATTTGATGCTGCCCGGGATGGAATTTCCATGTCCACCGAATTCCCCACACGCTCGCTCAATCACAACGATTATACCAAATTAAAAGATATTTTTTCTCATAACAATACATTACTACACGACACTTACTTGGAAAAGATGAAATTTCTTTTTCGAAATAACGGATACCCGAAAGAAATTGCCAAATTACAACCGATCATAGAATCGCACGTGGCAGATTCCCCGTTAAAGCAAGAGATATTAAAACTATACGCACAATATGCCCCCCTTGCCGAAGGAAAGCCCGCCCCCTTATCTCCTTTACAAGATGTAGACGGTAAAAATTACACATTTGCCGATTTCAAAGGGAAAGTAATTGTCGTAGACATCTGGGCTACATGGTGCTGTAATTGCATTGAAAAGATGCCTAAATTCATGCAATTAAAAGAGGAATTCCGGGGAAATAGCAAGATCATATTTCTCACCGTCTCGATTGACCGCAAAGACGCCCGCGACAAATGGCTAAAAGCGATTAAAAAGAATAATATGACCGATATGTTGAACCTGATTTCAACACCGACGAAAGAGTCCAACTTTGAAACGGAATATCACGTGGTGGGAATTCCCCGTTATTGTATCATAGACAAAAAGGGACAAATCGTGACAACATTCGCTCCCGGTCCCGGTAAAGAAATGAAAGAATTAATTCTAAATGCATTAAAACAATAGTTATGAAATTCATTTATCTCACTTTTTTGCTAATCTGCCTCACGAGCAATTGCATTGCCCAAAAAGGTACAAATTTTGAAGACCTGACTTTTAAAGAAGCGTTAGCAAAATCGAAACAAACAGGAAAAAAGTTATTCATTGATTGCTACACGAAAACTTGCGGTCCGTGCAAATATATGGTCAAGTTCATTTTCCCATTAAAGGAATGCGGCGAGTATTTCAATAGCAATTATATCTGTATCATGAAAGATATGCAGGAAGGCGAAGGCATCGACATTGCGAAGAAATACAACGTAAAGATGTTTCCAACTTATTTAATACTGAATCACGACGGAAGCGTTTACTGCCGCCTGGATGGAGGAGCCGTTTCCAAACCGGAAGATGATTTCGTGCAAAAAGTCAAGAACGTGGTGAAGCTAACCGAAATGAAACAACAATACGAAAAAGGCGACCGTAGCGATGCTTTTTTAAAAGAATATATCGCTTTCTTGCAAACACACGATAAAAAACAGTTTCAGAAAATTCTAAGCGAAACGATGCTCTCTCTTGGAGTAAACAAATTGTGCGAACCGGAAAACTGGAATCTTATTAAAAATGAAATTGAAAGTATAGACTCCCCGCTTTTCCGTTATCTCGTGAATAACAGGGATGCATTTAGCCGGCAACTGGGACAACAAGAAGTCGAAGACAAAATCATGAACACCTATTCAAATGAATTTCGTATACAGAAAATGATGAACATGAATTTCGACAGCCGGATGCAAGATTTAAAACAATTCGAGAAAGATAACTACAAAGGAGCCCGATCGCTAAGATATTGTATGCTTTTTCGACAAATCATCAATAATAAACAAACAAAGCGAGTTGGCGAAATTCTTAAAGTATTACAAAATCTTCCCAAACAAATACCGAACGAACAGGAACTCATGAATGTTTTACAAGAACTGCAAAACTTTGAAAGGACTACAACCCCTGCACAACAAAAAGAAGCTTGCTTCTACTTACAGGAGATCGCCAAAAACCTTCAACCGGAAAACTCTTCCCGGATAAACAATATAATAGCACGCTTTTCAAAAGAATAGAGCGACGCTCTCATCCCTAGCCCCTCCCATACGCGGGACAACTAGGGATGAATACTTCAATAAGCAATTTCAGGACATGACCTCTTGTATTGTAACATCATACATTTCGGGTTCCTCATCACATTCACTACATACATAACACGCATAACCGGAGTCCACCGGGCAAGGATGTACATACAGGGATAATTTCTTTTCTCCCTCATACAAATTAATACCTCCCGTTGAAAATTGTACCAGAAAACTATTCAAGGGACGGGTAAGCCCCGTGCCAATATATTTCAAGAAACTTTCCTTAACAGACCAGTAATCGTAGAATAATTTATTCAGCTCGTCACCGGACACCGCTTTCAATGCCTGCACCTCCTGCTTATGGAAGAAACGCCCGGCGACCTCCATTCTCGCCTTTGCCCGCTTCTCTATATCTACCCCTATTTCACGATCTGAAACGGCGCAGACCACGTAATCGCCCGAATGGGATATATTAAAAAAGATATTCTCCTTATCTGCGATAAAAGGTTTCCCTTTCTCCCCCCGGGCTATCCGATAATTTCCCCAAAGCAAACCCCAATATCTTTCCAGTGCCAACCCCACTAACGTTTCGCCAAGCATACGACGAATTGCCACCCCCTTATGCCTGAATCCCCGAGCTTCATCGAAACACTCCGCCGACACCTTTTTTTGCAGAGAAGTGAACACCTCATCATACATTTCATCTGACGGAACCCGAATAAATAATATTTTAATCATGGCACAAAGTTAGAAAAGATATAAATAACAATCTTTTCAATAGGACAAATATTTTAGAAAATCTAATAAACACGGGGCTCTTAACGTTATTTTAAAACACAACAAATAAAAATTTAAGAAAATATTCACATTTCTGGTCAAAAAACTTGCTTATATCATTTTTATATCCTAATTTTGAAACATCAAATTAACGTTTAGATAACATTTCAAAAACAAGGGTCATGGAAGCAAAAAAAACATCCCGTTCCAATTTGGAAAACAAGCGGTTCATTTTCCGCGAGATAGGGCTTATTGTTGCCTTAGCAGCTGTGTTTTTTGCCTTTGAGACAAAATTCTACCAGGAAGAAACGAAAGAAATTGTTATTCCCGTTCAAGGTGGTGACGATATAGAAGTTCTTCCGATCACGATGCCTCAAACAGCATCAAGACCGTTACCGAAGATCATGGTAAAACCCATTGATGTTATCACGATCGTGGACGAAGTTCCGGAATTTGAGGATTTAGAAATCATAGATTTCAACGAAAATCAAAAAGGCTCGGTAAATGGTACAGGAGATCCTTATAGTGATTACACGGGAGATGGAGAAGAGAATTTTGGTGAAGAAACTATATTTGTAAGAGCCGAATTTATGCCTCAATTTAACGGAGATTTAGGAAAATGGCTTGGTAAAAACTTAAAATACCCAGTAAGAGCACAAGAAGCGGGAGTGCAAGGAAGAGTGTACATCGAATTCATCATTGAAAGAGATGGTAGCATCACCGATGCGAAAGTGATTCGTTCCGTTCATCCCGACTTGGACAAAGAAGCTCTGCGAGTGGTAAACTCCATGCCGAAATGGAAACCCGGAATGCAAAGAGATAAAGCCGTGAGAGTGAAATTCACGATTCCGATCTCGTTCCGTTTAAACTATTGAAACATACAGTGATTTACATACAATACGAACATCCCGAAAAAGGACAATCCAAATGGTTGTCCTTTTTTATTTTATTTATTTAAGAAGATTTTAATAGAACAGAGGCTATATCTTAACATTTTCTTCAAAAAAAAGAGAGCAACTATTGCAGTTTTATCCGAATTTGTTTATTTTTACCGACGCAATTAGACAAGAAATATATAGAGCTTATAATATTAAACTAATAACATGGAAATCAAAAAAACACCGAAGGCAGACCTAGAAGGAAAGAAAGCTATTTTCTTCGAGATCGGTCTGGTACTTGCTCTAGCTGTTCTGCTTTGTGCCTTCAACTGGAAGACAAACTCTAAAGTGGAAGAAGGTTTCGTTACCGTTGCTGATGAGCCAGTCGATGAGGAAATCATTCCAATTACTCAACAGATGATGAAACCGCCTCCACCACCTCCACCAGCTCCCAAGTTGACAGACTTGATCGAGATCGTGGACCAAGAGTTGGATATCGATGAAGAATTGGAAATCCAAGACGCTGAAGCAGACGTTGAGAACCGTACCGATTATAGTTATGATTACGACGGAGCTGGATACGATGAAGGAGATTATGGTGAAGAAGACGTATTCCAAGTAGTAGAGGATATGCCCACGTTCCCGGGAGATATCAACAAGTGGTTGGGGAAAAACGTGAAATACCCGGTTATTGCACAAGAAAACAATATCCAAGGTAGAGTTACCGTACAATTCGTGATTGAAAAAGACGGTAGTATCACTGACGTGAAAGTGCTGAGAGGTGTTGACCCTTCTTTGGACAAAGAAGCCGTTCGCGTGGTAAAATCCATGCCGAAATGGAAACCTGGAAAACAAAGAGGCAAACCAGTACGAGTTTCTTACACTGTACCTATCAACTTCAGATTACAGTAAAAAACACTTTAAAATTAATAAAGGGGCTGTCAAATATTTGTCAGCCCTTTCTTTTCCTTATATATGAGCGATTATTTTTACACGAAAAAAGAAGCAGAAAAAGCAATTCTTGTAGGCGTAGCACTACAATCAGAAAATATCAGCTACGACACCATGTGCGAATACCTGGACGAACTAGCCTTTTTGGCAGAGACTGCAGGAGCGGAAACCGTGAAAATATTCACACAGAATTTGGACAAACCGGTAACGGCAACTTTCGTGGGAAAAGGTAAATTGGAAGAAATCAAAAACTACGTCGAGGAGAATGACATAGACCTCGTCATCTTTGACGATGAACTCAGCCCTACCCAACTCCGGAACATCGAACGGGAACTACAAGGTAGAAAAGTACTCGACCGAACAAACCTGATTCTCGATATTTTCGCCAAAAGAGCCCGCACCGCAGAAGCAAGAGCACAAGTGGAGCTTGCCCAATACCAGTATTTACTTCCCCGGTTAACGGGAATGTGGACACACTTGGAAAGGCAAAAGGGAGGTATTGGTCTACGCGGTCCTGGTGAAACAGAAATAGAAACCGACCGGCGTATCATCCGGGACAAGATCACTCGCTTGAAAGAACAGCTGGAAAAAATCGACAAACAAATGGTCACGCAACGCAAGAACCGGGGAAAACTGGTTCGGGTGGCACTCGTGGGATACACCAATGTCGGTAAATCCACGCTAATGAACCTCTTGAGTAAATCAGAAGTGTTTGCCGAAAATAAACTTTTCGCCACGCTCGACACGACGGTACGCAAGATTGCTATCAAGAATGTACCGCTATTGCTAGCCGACACGGTGGGATTTATTCGCAAATTACCCCATCACCTGGTAGAATCCTTCAAATCTACCCTCGATGAGGTGAGAGAAGCCGACGTGATCCTTCACGTGGTAGATATTTCACACCCGCAATTTGAAGATCAGCTACGGGTTGTAAATGAAACACTCAGCGAGCTTATAGAAAACCCGAAGCCCACGATCACGGTATTCAATAAAATAGATGCCTTTACTTACACGAAAAAAGACGAAGACGACCTTACACCCATAGAACGCAAGAATTATAGCTTGGACGACCTGAAACAAATGTGGATGTCCAAACAGGGCGGAGAAACGGTCTATATCTCGGCAAAAGGCAAAGAGAACATCGAAGAATTAAAAGAAAAATTATACGACATTGTCAAGGATATTCATTCCGCACGTTTTCCTTTTAACGATTTCTTGTATCAAGACTACGACGAAACAGAATAGCACAAGAATCTGTTTGAATCGACAGTATAAAACGAATGGAGGGAGTGGGCTTTTACCACTTCCTTCTAAAACTCCTCCGTCGGCTATGCCGCCACCTCCTCTATAAACAGAAGAGAATTCACTAGGGGCTTTCCTCGGGAAGGCACGCTCACAGAATCCGTGCGTTAAACAACTTTCACCTTTTTTACATAAAAGAGAATGTCGAAATTTGGTTTTTCGGCTAACTTTTTGTATATTAGAGGTAAAAGCTTAACCTAAACAATTAAGTTATGGAAACAAAGAAATCATCTAAAGCAAACCTCGAAAACAAGAAGGGTATCTTCTTCGAGATAGGACTAATCATAGCATTAGCCTGTCTACTCGGTGCTTTCGAGTGGAAAACTAACGTGAAGGTTGAAGAAGTCTTCATAACAGTAGCAGAAGAGCCAATAGAGGAGGACATCATCCCCATCACGCAACAAGCACGGATGCAACCACCTCCTCCACCTCCTCCCGCTCCCAGGCTGACTGATCTTATTCAAATTGTTGAAGAGGAACTTGATTTCGACGAGGCATTAGACATCCAAGATGCAGAATCCAACGCCGCCAACAGCAACTCGTACGGCAACAACCATTCGAGCAACGGGTACAGCGAGTACGGTGAGGGTAACGGAGAGGGTGATTACGGAGAATCAGACATTTTCGTCGTTGTCGAGGATATGCCACGCTTCCCGGCAGGCGACCTCAACCAATGGTTGTCCAAACACGTCAAATACCCGGTAATTGCCCAGGAGAATAATATCCAAGGCAGAGTTTCCGTACAATTCGTTATCGAAAAAGACGGTAGTATCACCGATGTAAAAGTCATCCGGTCTGTCGATCCGTCACTGGATAAAGAAGCAATACGCGTGATTAAATCCATGCCCAAATGGATTCCGGGGAAACAACGAGGCAAACCGGTAAGAGTATCCTACACGGTTCCAATCAATTTCAAATTACAATAAAATAAGAAGAGGGACTTTCGGAGTCCCTCTTCTTAATACTATTTTACTATAATCAAGAAATAGTTCTTTTTCCCGCTCTGCAATAAAATAAATTTATCATCTATCAAATAATCGGGAGTAACGATCAATTCCTGATCCTGTACTTTCTCTTTATTAATGCTGATGGCATTCCCCTTCAGGGAACGTCTTGCCTCTCCCTTGGAAGTCACCATAGATGTCTTTTCCGCCATCAGGTCTACGATATGAACACCTGCTTCCAAATCGGCTCTGGCAACGTCAAATTGAGGCACGCCTTCGAAAACAGACAACAAGGTTTCCTCGTCCAATCTCTTCAAAGCATCCGAAGTCGCGTTACCGAAAAGAATTTGCGATGCTTCCAATGCGGCATCATAAGCCTCTTCCCCGTGTATCAGGCAAGTCACTTCCTTAGCCAACACCTTCTGCAATTTACGCAAATGCGGGGCTTCCTGGTGTTCGGCGATCAAGGCATCGATTTCCGCCGGGGGCAATACGGTAAATATCTTGATATACTTGGCCGCATCATCGTCCGTGCTGTTCAGCCAGAACTGGTAGAACTTGTAAGGAGAAGTACGTTTCGGGTCTAACCACACGTTGCCTGATTCTGTTTTACCGAACTTCTTCCCGTCGCTCTTGGTCATTAAAGGCCAGGTCAAACCATAAGCCTCACCACCATCCTTACGACGGATCAATTCGCCCCCGGTAGTGATATTTCCCCACTGGTCAGAACCACCCATCTGCAACAGGCAATTGTAATTGCGACGCAAATACAAGAAATCATAACCTTGCACCAGTTGATATGTGAATTCGGTAAAAGATAATCCTTGTGCGGAATCGGCACTCAACCTTTTCTTCACGGAGTCTTTTGCCATCATGTAATTCACTGTGATATGTTTCCCCACATCCCGAATGAAGTCGAGGAAGGTGAATTTTTTCATCCAATCGTAATTGTTCACCATAATCGCAGCATTCGGCGCATCCGAGTTGAAATCAATAAACCGGGACAATTGTCCTTTGATCCCAGCCATGTTTTTTTCGATCGTTTCCTCGTCGAGCAAGTTACGCTCCAACGATTTACCACTGGGATCCCCGATCATTCCCGTGGCTCCCCCGATAACAAAGATGGGCTTGTGACCTGCCATCTGCAAGTGTTTCATCATCATCACCGAAACCAAATGCCCGATATGTAACGAATCAGCAGTAGGGTCAATCCCGACATAAGCCGTCGTCAATTCTTTTGCAAGTTGCTCTTCTGTACCCGGCATGATATTATGGATCATCCCTCTCCATCTTAGTTCTTCAACAAAGTTCATCGATTCTCAAATTTATATAGTTCGTATTCATTTTAGATTTCATGATTCTGTGATTCCTGACACACGAACCCATGTTTTTCACTTTAAACTCTAACTTTTACATTCACTTAAAGGCGCTCTCGTAGACGCCATTCGCGAAGTTAACAAAAGGTTGATACAATAGGCTATCACTTTTCGTTTTTACAGAGATAAATTCGTAGCGGTTGTCTATCGCATTCACGACAAAAAGAATCACGCATACCACAATGGCAGACTTCAATACCCCCAGCAGAATCCCGAACAACTTGTTAAACAAGCCAAGCGACACCATGTCAATCAATTTCGTGAGCAGTTTTCCAAGCAAGTGAATCACGATAATAACTAACAGGAAAGTAACCGCAAAAGCAATGTAATAGGCATACGATTCGGGCATCGCCACGAAGTCTTTCAAAAAATCCTCCACGTTCACGGCATATCTCAACGAGATAAAAACCCCCAGTATCAACGCAAACAACGTTGACATCTCAACTATCAATCCTTGACTAAACCCCTTATAAGCCCCATATACTAACGGGAGCAATATTATCACATCAATGTAATTCACCGCTAAATATTTAATCACCTTATTTCAGATTTCAAAGATAAGGAATTGTCCACGTTTTACACGAGTATTCAAACTAAAAATATTCAACAAAATTATTCGTCATCCCCGAAAGCCCGGAGAAATTAATTCCGTCATTCAATTTTCGATGGTTTATGTCTTTAAACTGACAAATTCTTACTATTTTCGCAGGATATTTATGCCAGAATCTAAATTTGATAATTATGTATAGAACACATACTTGTGGGCAATTAAGGATAGAGAACGCTGGAGAGAGCGTTTGTCTTAGCGGATGGGTACAAAAAGTAAGGAAACTGGGAGCCATGACTTTCGTGGATCTACGTGACCGTTACGGCATTACCCAGCTGGTGGTCGAAGAATCGGCACCCGAAGAAATTAAAAACGACGTGGCAAAACTCGGACGGGAATACGTGATTCAAGTAAAAGGCACCGTGATCGAAAGAGCCAGTAAAAATAATAAGATCCCGACAGGTGACATCGAAATCTCACTGAACGGGCTCACCGTGCTGAGTGAATCGGAAATTCCGCCTTTCACGATTGAAGACCAAACCGACGGGGGTGACGAGCTCCGGATGAAATACCGTTACCTTGATTTACGCCGCCCCATCGTGCGCAAGAACATCGAATTGCGCCACCGGATGGCTCAACTCGTGAGAAATTACCTGAGCGACCAGAATTTTATTGAAGTGGAAACTCCCGTGCTGGTAAAAAGCACGCCGGAGGGGGCACGCGACTTCGTGGTGCCTTCCCGGATGAACCAAGGGCAATTCTATGCGCTGCCGCAAAGCCCGCAGACGCTGAAACAGCTTCTGATGGTTTCCGGTTTCGACCGTTATTTCCAAATCGTGAAATGTTTCCGTGACGAAGACCTCCGGGCTGACCGTCAACCCGAGTTCACGCAGATCGACTGCGAGATGTCATTCGTAGAGCAAGAAGATATTCTGGAAATATTCGAGGGATTAATCAAACATCTGTTCAAAGAAATCCGCAACGTGGATATTCCCGCACTGCCGAGAATGACGTGGATGGATGCCATGGAACAATACGGTTGTGACAAACCGGATATCCGGTTTGACATGAAATTCGTTGACCTGACCAACGTGGCAAAAGGAAAAGACTTCGCCGTGTTTAACGAAGCAGAATATATCGGGGCAATTTGCGCACCGAAATGTGCCGTTTACACCCGGAAGCAACTGGACGAACTGACCGAATTCGTGAAACGCCCGCAAACAGGAGCCAAAGGCTTGGTGTACGTGCGCTACAACGAGGACGGGACGTTCAAATCTTCCATCGACAAGTTCTACACACCGGAAGATTTGAAAACGTGGGCTGATGCCTGCAAAGCACAACCGGGCGATTTAATTCTGATTCTGGTAGGTCCTAAATTCAAGACATTGGCTCAGCTTTGTGACCTTCGTCTGGAAATGGGTACCCGCCTTGGATTGAGAGACAAGAACGTGTTCAAACCGTTGTGGGTTGTTGACTTCCCGCTATTGGAATGGGACGAAGAAACCCAACGTTTCTACGCGATGCACCACCCGTTCACGTCCCCCAAACCGGAAGACATCTCTTTGATGACGAGCGATCCCGGAAAAGTTCGGGCAAACGCTTATGATATGGTCATCAATGGTGTTGAAGTTGGAGGAGGCTCCATTCGTATCCATAACTCGGAATTGCAATCCAAGATGTTCGATTGCCTGGGAATCTCCCACGAGACCGCCCAAGAACAATTCGGCTTCCTGATGGGCGCATTCAAGTACGGGGCACCCCCTCACGGAGGTATCGCCTTCGGTTTCGACCGTCTGGCTTCTATGTTCGCCGGACTGGATTCTATACGCGACGTGATCGCCTTCCCGAAAAACAACTCGGGTCGTGATGTCATGCTCGACGCTCCCGCCGAAATCGCGAAAGAACAATTGGACGAACTGGGTATTCAATTGAAAAATTAAGTGATTCCGCGATTGCAGATTTAGTGATTAATCACTGAATCCGAAATCACTGAATCACAAAATCATTAAATCTAAAATTGACAAGGTGTTTTTTAAAGACGTCATAGGACATGAAGAGATAAAGCAACGGCTGGTGTCTTCCCTGCAATCGGGAAGAATCAGCCATGCGCAACTCTTTGCTGGCGACACGGGAGCGGGGTCGTTGGCGCTTGCCCTTGCTTTCACGCAATACTTGTTTTGCACGGGTGACAAGCACGAGGACGCCTGCGGTGTATGCCCCGAGTGCAGGAAAATGCAGAAATTGATCCATCCGGATTTACACTTCGTGTTTCCCGTGGTAAAATCAGCCAAGATGAAAACACCGATCAGCGACGAGTATATCAACGAATGGCGTAACCTCTTACTCGAGAACCCGTACATCGACCTGGAAGAATGGCTCGGTGCCATGGGAGCGGACGAGAACGCTCAAGCCCTGATATACACGGAGGAAAGCGGCAATATTCTCCGGAAGCTGAATTTAAAATCATTTGAATCGGAATACAAGGTGATGATTATCTGGTTGCCCGAAAAAATGAAAACAGAATGCTCCAACAAACTACTCAAGATACTGGAAGAACCGTACCCGAACACACTCTTTCTTCTGGTAGCAGAACACGCGGAAGAGATCATCAACACCATTCTTTCCCGCACGCAACGCATCAATATTCCGCCCTTGACACAAAAGGACATCACGGAACAACTGATGCAACAAAAACGACTGGTTCGGGAATCCGCCGAGGAAGTAGCACACGTGGCATCCGGTAGTTGGCTGAAAGCCCTTCGTATGCTGAACGAGACCGACGAGTCGGTCTACAATCAAGAAAAATTCATGCAAATGATGCGCTTGTGCTGGGAACGAAAAATGTTACCGGTCAACGAATTTGTCAACGAATTGGCTTCCCTCGGGAGAGAGAAACAAAAAAGCTTCCTATTGCATTGTATCCGGATGCTACGGGAGAATTTTGTCAGGAACTTTGGCATAGAACAAATAGTATACATGACAGAAAGAGAGAAAACGTTCTCCACGAAGTTCTCTCCCTTTGTTCATGAAGGCAATATCATTCCCCTTTTCGAAGAATTCGAGCGGGCATATAGCGACATCATTCGAAACGGGAATGGCAAGATCATCTTCACGGATCTTTGCATCAAGGTGATGCAAAATATCAGACCGTGACAAGAGAACAAAAAGATAAAAGATAAAAACTAAAAATTGAAGCATTGAAAAACGGAAATATTTGCCCAAGAGACAGAAGTCCTCTCATTTTCAACTTTCAATTTTCAATTTTCAATTGATACACTATGAGCGAAATAACAGAAGATAAACAAGAAAACACGGAAAATAAAGATATAAAACAACGTCCCCCGGTAGTTCCGGTGATAGACCATCGCTTGTTGGCAGGAAAACTTACCGTTTACGACTGGATGCAGGACACTCCGGAAAGTTGTACCTCATCAAACATCGTGGAAGTACGATTCAAAAATACGCGGAAGGGATTCTTTATCAATAACAGTAACTTGAGTTTGAACGTCGGGGACATCGTGGCTGTCGAGGCGGCACTCGGGCACGATATTGGGATCGTATCCCTCACAGGAGAACTCGTGAAAGAACAGATGTTACTCAAAAGAGTTGATCTCGAACGCAATCCACTGAAAAAGGTATACCGGAAAGCTAAACCGCACGACATTGAGAAATGGCAGCAGGCAATAGCGCTGGAACACGATACCATGATCCGGTCACGCATCATCGCCGCCGACCTTGGGCTTGACATGAAAATCGGCGACGTGGAGTACCAGGGAGATAAAACTAAAGCTATATTTTATTATATCGCCAGCGACCGGGTGGATTTCCGTAAATTAATCAAGATTCTGGCAGAGACATTCCATATACGCATCGAGATGAAACAGATCGGAGCCCGTCAGGAAGCCGGACGTATCGGGGGAATCGGGTCGTGTGGTCGCAAACTGTGCTGCTCCACCTTTATCACGAATTTTATCTCCGTATCGACTTCCGCCGCAAGATACCAGGATATTTCATTAAACCCGCAGAAACTGGCAGGTCAGTGTGGTAAGTTGAAATGCTGCCTTAACTATGAGGTAGATGCCTATATCGACGAACAAAAGGATTTCCCGTCATCCAACGTATGGCTAAACACGGGTGAGGGTATGCTCTACCACCAAAAGACAGACATTTTC
This sequence comes from Butyricimonas sp. Marseille-P2440, assembly GCF_900091675.1. Taxonomy (NCBI): domain Bacteria; kingdom Pseudomonadati; phylum Bacteroidota; class Bacteroidia; order Bacteroidales; family Odoribacteraceae; genus Butyricimonas; species Butyricimonas sp. Marseille-P2440. Next base: position 126,190 of record NZ_LT594609.1, read on the forward strand.
GGACGGAATATGTCCTACTCGTTCGATAAAGAAGGACGCGGGGCTCTAATCAAATTACCCGTGGAACGAGTGAAAGAAATCATCGCCATGAACAAGAAGGGCACCATCCCGGCAAAAGCACTCGAAGCAAACAAGGAAGAGGCAGCAAGTATCAAATACACGGACGGTGTTGGCGAAGAGAGCCTGAACCGCTTTGACGAGAAAAAAGAACAAGGTGGCAGACGTCGCAACCGCAACCGGAACCGAAGACCTCAACGGGAAAATAACGGCGGGGAAAACAAACCGAGGGAGAAAAACGTAAACGCTCCGGGGGAGAAAACCATAAACAAGCCTGCCAATAAACCGGAAAATAAACCCGGTAACAGACCGGATAACCGTCAAGGGAACCGTCCTAACAATAACAGGCAAGAGAATGGGAATCGGAATCCTCGCCGGCAAGGGAATAACCCGAATAACAAACCGGAAAACAAAAACAACAATAATAAACCGGAAAATAAAGAAAACAATAAACCCGCTGAACAATGAATAATTATAGACCATTCGCAGGTATTACCCCCGCGGTAAAGGTTATCATTATAATTAATGTCATCATATTTCTGGTGATTAACATCATGGGACAGAGGTCAGGCATAGACCTGGTCAACATACTCGGTCTGCATTTACCTCAATCCCAATATTTTCATATCTACCAGTACATCACGCATATGTTCACGCAAGAAGGACTTACCCATATGTTCTTCAATATGTTTGCCGTGTTCATGTTCGGTAGAATTCTCGAATCGGTGTGGGGAACGAAACGCTTTATAATCTATTATTTCGTGACCGGACTGGGAGCGGCAGTGCTCCACTCGCTCGTGAGCTGGTACGGCTTGCATAATATGCAGGAACAATTTTACGCTTTTCAAAGCACCCCGGATCCCGGTATATTTGCCGAATTCGTTCGTTCCCATGTAAGCAATCCCAGGCTGATCTCCCAATTGATGCAATTCGTTGATACTTGGAATCAGGCTCCCGGCAATGCGCAACTCGTGGGGCAGGCAGAATATTATATGCAAGGTATCATTCAAGCATATACCAACATCCCGACAATCGGTGCCTCCGGTGCCGTATTCGGTATCTTGTTGGCATTCGGTATGTTGTTCCCGAACACGGAATTGTTCTTGATGTTCATCCCGATCCCGATAAAGGCAAAGTATTTTGTACTCCTTTACGGTGCAGCCGAGTTGTTCTTCGGACTCCAGAATTCGGTCGGCGACAACGTGGCTCACTTTGCACACCTCGGCGGTATGCTTTTCGGTTTCTTCCTGATTCTTTACTGGCGAAAAAGTAGTAAACGATTTTATTAGAAAGAGATATGTATAGCAACTCGTATGGATCGAACTTTTCAAATGGAATCTGGGGCGGGATAAAAAGCTCGTTCAAACAGGGGTCTGCACTCACTCGGCTCATCTACATCAATATCGGTATTTTTATCGTTATAAAATTGATTGCCGTCGTGTTAACCTTGATGGGCGAGAAGAATATCGACAGCCTGCTCCTGCCTTACCTGGGAGTGGCAGCCTTACCGGAAAATCTTCTCCATACCCCGTGGACAATCATCACGTATATGTTCACCCAGTTCGGATTTATCCACTTGCTGTTCAATATGCTATGGCTATATTGGTTCGGGTCGATCTTCTTGAGTTACTTCTCCGGTCCGAAACTCACGGGAGTATATCTTCTGGGGGGAATTAGCGGCGCTGTCATGTACATTGCCGCCTACGCTATATTCCCGGCGTTCGAGCTTGAGCGATATTACTCGTGGGCGATCGGGGCATCCGCTTCCGTGATGGCTATAGTGTTTGCTGTTTGTACCTATCTCCCGAATCACAAAATATACGTCTTTCTGATCGGTCCCGTGAAATTGATTCATCTAGCTATTTTCACCGCCGTGATCGACGTTATCAGCATCCCCTCGGGAAATGCCGGAGGACATATCGCCCATTTGGGTGGAGCCGTGTTCGGCTACCTGTTCACATTGTCCATTCGTCGCAATCTAGACCTCACGGGAGGCTTTATGGCATTCCTCGGCAAACTAGACAAACTCTTCGGTAAACCGAAAAAAAAGATGCACGTCAAATACAAAAAGAAAGTATCCGACATGAACGACACGGAATACAACGAGTACAAGAAACAAAAAGACAATCGTATCAACGATATATTGGACAAAATCTCTAAACACGGCTACGAGAGTTTGACAAAAGAGGAAAAAGAGATTCTGTTCAAATCAAACAATTGAAAATTGAAAATGAATTAGAAATCACAGAATAAGCGACAGCCTTGTGCGGTCGGAATCTAAAATCTAAAATTAATTGGTTCTTCTATTCAACACGGTTATGAGGATCATCACGATAGCGGCAATGATCGGCTTGCTGGGAAGCTATACTTCCCCGTACGTGAATCCGAACGTGTTCCACCCGTCCTCACTCCTCGGGCTTGCCTACCACTATCTATTGATCGCAAATATTATATTGTTCCTATATTGGCTCATCCGTTGGAAAAAGATTGCCATCTTCTCTTTTTTAGCCATTGCCTCCGGCTACCCGTTCATCACCACTTATTACGCCTTGAATCCCAAGACGACCACGGATACTCCCCACGATCTTTCCATCTTGACCTACAATATTTGTCAGATGAACGCCAACAACTGGATGCAAGAGAAAGACACCCCCAAGAAGATCATGGACTACATTAACAATAGCGATGCAGACATCGTGTGTATACAGGAATTTCCAGCCCGGGACGCTTCATTCCAGAAATTCCCGGGATATAAATATCGTTATCGCAACAAGGATGTTGCATTGATTTCCCGCTACCCAATCGTTAAAAAGGGAAAGATTGAATTTGAACCCGGTAACGCCGCCGCCGGCATCTATGCCGACATCGACGTAAAAGGAGATACCATTCGGGTATATGCCCTTCATCTGGAATCTTACCGTTTGGGGAACAACGAGAAGAAAATTTACAAGAATCTAACCAGCGGCAACACGGAGAATGCCACGCAAGGAGTAAAAAAAATATCCTCCCGCCTGGTGCATGCCAATCGCAACCGTGCCAACCAAGCCATAAAAGTCAAGTCCCACGTGCAACAATCGCCTTATCCTGTGATTATATGCGGCGACTTCAACGACACCCCCCTCTCCTATGCCTACCACACGTTATCCACAGGCATGACAGATAGTTTCACAGAAAAAGGACGTGGTCTAGGGAACACCTACATTGGGGAATTCCCCTCGTTCCGCATCGACCACATCCTGCATACGCCTTCATTCTACACGGTATCCTACACACGGGATACCATCAAGTATTCAGACCACTATCCTGTCTTGAGCAAACTGAAATTCAAATAAAAGCACACAATTATTTCATTCACCCTGATATATTGGGGACGATCACCTTCTCTGTTTATGGTGAAGGAGATCGCATATGAATAATTATTCAGCCAATATTTGTTTTACGGCAAATAACATCGCTTGATAATGTTGTCTGTCCGTGGCATGGACAGAAGGAATTTTCTTCTCCAACAATGACTTAATCTTCCTTGCCATATCGTAGTAATAAGTGGAAGACTCATCAATTACTTGAGTACGAATTGTGTTTTGCCATCCGTAACCATAACCAAGGCAAACCTCTTCCATCATAACCTCAACCCCATAATTTAATCCCGATTCTTTTTCCTGCTGCTTCAAAACTTCCGCGTACTGGGATACAATACCGGTTTCATCCAATCCATACCAACAAATCTCATCAATCGAGGGGAGGTAAGCGAGAGAAGAAGTAAAACCCGTTTCCAGTTTTTGCCCGCCAATGAAAGCGATGGATTTTGACATAATACCTAACATTTCCTTTTGCAGTAATTTATCACTCATCGTGAGCCGACGGCTATTAATAGCCGCATCCCATGTCCCCTTAAAATAATCGTCAAAAAATTCGTGCAGAGAATAAGAGTTTTTCCCGGCTAAATAAGCCGAAAGTGTGACATTATTATAAAGCTTTGTCATTATCGAAGCAATTGCTTGTTTTAGAACAGCAGATTGCTTCATTTGCAGTTTGAATTTAGAACATACTTTCTCGTTATCCAACCAATCCATATCTCTCAACTGTTTCATCACCCACTGCATGGCTGCTTTCTGGCGTTCTTTCGGCACAGGTTGGAATCTTTTTTCCAGAGTACCTTCCTTCGTTTCGTTCAAATAAATACCCCCGATGCAATATACCACATTCTGAATATAACGAGCATATTGAGTCACAATCTGATCGTACACTTGTTGACGAAATCCCGCATCAGGATCATTTTGAATCCACTCGTTTAAATGAGAAAGGATGTACTTTAAGTTTTTGATCCCGTAATCGCCTGCTTTCATCGGATTGTCGCCCAAGTCCTCTTCCAATGCCCTCGGATCATAACGGCTTGCCACTTGTTGTTTACCATAACGATAAAGAGGATCACCGACCTTTTCGTCAATCCAAGACTCCAGTATTCTATTCTCTTCTTCCAGGGAAGCGGCATCGGGAATTGGTGTATATAGCCATTTGATCGCGTATTCATCATAAACGCCTAATTCCGGGGGTGTCAATTTGACTCCTTTATCCTGAGGCTGAGCCACGTAATTGAACCGCGCATAATCCATAATAGACGGGGTTGTCCCGTATTTTTGAGTAAACGTTACAGATCGCAAGGAATCCACGGGAAAAGCACTAGAAGCACCCATATTATGCATCAAGCCCAAGCAGTGTCCCATCTCGTGGGCAGTCACGTATGCCAATGCATCTTGGAACACGTCAATCGGCATCTCCTTACTCCGCACGGAAGCATCTAGCTGAGAGGTTTGAACAAAATTCCATATTTGTAACATCTTAGCGACATCACTATATATTAGAATTGATGCGTTTAAAATTTCTCCCGTGACAGGGTCTACCCAAGACGGTCCCATCGCATTTTGTGTCATGGAAGGCACGTAGCGGATACAAGAATATTTCAAGTTGTCCGGGTCAAAATTCGGGTCATTTGTCGGAAAATCCAATACTTGCACGGCATTTTTAAATCCGATTTTCTCGTAAGCTTTATTCCAGCGCAATATACCTTTGCGGATAGCAACCTGCCAAGTTTCCGGGAATAAATTATCCAAGTAGAATACAATCGGTTTTACCGGCTCTACCAACTCTCCACGTTTGTAAGCTTCCATATCCTTGGGTTCTAACCGCCAACGATTTGCTAAAGAGTAATTTTTGAAACCATCCTTGTCGGTCGGCAATTGCTGTTTCATCGTCAAGAATACTCCCAAGCGGGAATCTGACACCCGGGGATGCATACGTTCTTCCGGTAATAACAAGATGCTCCAAGTTGCCTTAATTGTCAATGGTTTATCCTCAAATAGAGAGTTTTTCAGATATTTCGCGGATACTTTATAGGATAATGACGATTTTACAGAAACATTATCTTCAAAAGCTTTGATTGTTTCCACAGAAGATAATGATTTGTTTACAGATGCCTTGATTATCAATGGGAATGATCCTTTTGAAACGGGAGATACTTTTGCATTTCCCCCGGTAAACATAGAAGTCATATCAAACACAACAGCAGTACTATCCTCACTGTAAGCTAAAACCTTGAATCCTTCAATCACCGGATTGAGATAATTTTGTTCCACCACTCGTGCTATTCGCTTGTCTGTTGAATTATAATTTATTTGCGCATTAATCTGGTGCATTTGCACGGTACTGTCTTTCAAGGTAAAATAGGTATGTATCGGGTCATTGCACTTGTAACCGTTCGTTGCCACAAGATTATCACTGGTTTCAGTTGTCGTTGCCGCAATCAACATTTCCCGCCCCATGGTAGCCAACGGCATTTCCAAGTAAATTTTCCCATCGACTTTGTGCAGTGTCAGAAAAGCACTTTTAGCTATTTCGTGGGATTTACCCTTGAATAATTTGGCGTATTTACTTATTTTCTTTACAGGCTGTTTCTGCTCTTCCGTTTGTTCTGTCTTGACATTCTTCTTTTTTTTCTTGTCTGTCGCAGCATACATCGAAATACTAGACAAACAAAATACACACAAAACGATATACAATAGAATGTTATTTTTCATATTCAATTTACTTTTATCTTTATATTATTTCTTTTCTTTCAATAATGCACGCACACAATACAACATAGCCCTGTAGTGAGCTCTATCGGCTTCAACGCTATCATATATTCTTTTTTCCAACATTTGTTCGCATTCTTTCATGACTTTAAAAAAATACATATGACTGTTGTTCATGTATTTGACATTTATTTTAGCCAATTCTCCGGATATTTGTCTAGGGAAAACAAGACTATTGAAATTTTCTCTTTCATAAATCATTTTTTCAGGAACTTCTCCCGCTAAAGCAGAAAGAGCAAGTGATTTGGACAAACCATTTCCACCCATCACCCGGATTCTGTATTCCGATGCTCCTAACCACTCTTTCTGGATATAGCGATCTATTGCTGTTAAAGGTTTGTTCTCGATAGTTCTTTTCCAGACCTCCTCGTACATGTCTTCGGCAAAATCCTTTAGCGAGTACGGATTATCCGAAAGATCGGAAAACAGACACACATAATCTTCCCGCAACATGGGAGCAGATAAAAATCTTTTGCGAACCCGCCAAAGGGGCGGCGTCCCGAAAGTCCCCAACGTCATCAATTGAGGATTCTCCAGCCACTCACTATCCCTGAACTGAGATAATACCCAGTGCATGGATGCTTCCTGTATCTCCCGAGGAATAATGTCATAAGTATTCATGCCCGTATTCTCTTTGGACACGTTAATGTAAGCACCTCCAATGTTTTTGACGGCGTAATCCAACAATTTTTCATGATAAAAAACTAGTTCCTGGTATAATAAACTCCGTAATCTGCCGTCCGGATCGTTTTGAATCCACTCATTCATGTGCAACATGATTTCTTTCAAGTTGCTCAACGCATAATTACCGGCTTTTATCGCATCATCGCCCAAATCGCCGGATAAACACGACGGATCATATTCGCAGGATACTCGCCCATAACGATAAATCGGATTCTCACTCTTTTGATCGAGCCAAGAGGATAATATATCCTTTTTCCCCTTGGCAGAAGGAACTTCCAACAAGGGAGAATACAGCCACTGGATAGCAAACTCATCGTAGGGTCCTAAGTCTGCCGTCAATTTTACGCCATGGTCATTCGGCTGTGCAACATAGTTGAAACCCAATTCGTCCATGATAGAAGCCGAAATGCCATGCACCCCGGTGAAAGAAGCAGAACGCAAAGAATCGACCGAATAGGCTCGGGATGCACACATGTTATCTTGCAGACCGAGCGCATGCCCCATCTCATGGGTGACATATTGTTCCAAAGACTCAGTCCATATTTCATCGGTCAATTCTCCTGTCCGGATTTGCGGGTCAATTGTTGCAGTCTGTAAAAAACGATCAATCAGAATACGATTCCGGAGCCCGTGGAATAAACATATCGTTGAATGCAATATTTCTCCACTTCGGGGATCTGTCCAAGAAATCGTTTTCGCCGTTTCATTCTCATGAGCCACGTATCGCACACACGAATAAGCTATATTGTCAGGATTAAAGGTCGGATCATTCGAGGGAAAATCCATGACTTGTATAGCGTTTTTAAATCCTATTCGTTCAAAAAGTCGATTCCATTTTAAAATACCCCGCTGCACAGCTTCTTTCCAACCATCAGGAAAGTTATTATCCACGTACATCACAATGGGTTTAATCGGCTCCGTCTCCTTCCCCTGCCGAAAAGCTGCTTCATCTTTCGGCTCCAAACGCCAACGATGAGCTAAAGAATAAGAATTCATCGTTCCTCCTTCTTCCGGGATGTTTATCTTTTCCGAGGAAAATACCCCGATTCTCGGATCTGCCAGACGGGTTTCCATCGTTTGCTCCGGTAACAAAATCAAGGTACGTACAACCTCCATGTCAACAGGCTTCTGTTGGAAAAACGGAAATAAGACAAAAATTGCGTCTACTTGGTAAGATAAATTAGAGGTAACCATTATGTTGTTTTCAAAAGCACGAATCTCTCCTAATCGAGCTAACGACTCGACAAATGTTCCGGAGATGTCGTATTTCCCGAACCTTTTTATTACGGGGGTCAATTCCGGGATATTGGATTGAAAGAGTTTAGTTATATCGCACACAACAGCCGTACTATCTGCGTTGTATGCCAACACATTGAAGCCCATCCATATCGGTCTGCCGTAATTCTCCGCCATTAAACGAGCCGACTTCGAGGATTCGGCGTTTGTCGTCACCAGATCCGACAGAAGGCGTATCTGCACGGTACTATCTTGTAGCGTGAAACACAAGTACAAGGAACTAGGCGTGTACCCCGGAATGCCTGCCATCACTTCACTCGTCTTTGCCGCCGTGGAAGATAGCAACATTTCTTTTCCCAGCAGGCGTAAAGGTATTTCCGCGTATAACTTGCCATTCACCTTATGCAAGGTCATAAAGTCGCTGGAAACAGTTATGCAAGATTTATCTTTAAATAATTTTTCGTACTTGCCCTGTGGTTTAACATTGTTCTTCTTTTTTTCGGCAACGGAAGAAAAGGAGAACGCCACTTGAAACAGGAATACAAAAATTAGATTTACTATAATCTGTTTACTCATATCGATAATTTATTTAGTTCGCGATTGTTTACCCAATATTTGTTTCACGGCATAAAGTATCATCTCGTAATAGTCCTTTTCTGCTGACGGAAAACTATCCATCTTTGTCTCCAGCAATTCCCGCACCCTTCTCAAGTGCTCCAGGTAATAAACGGGTGTGTCATGGATCATTTTAGTATTCACCATGGGTTGCCACCCATACCCGAATCCGAAATTTCGTGTGAATACATTCTCACTTCCGCTTTCCAATCCATACGCACAAAGGTCATACTCCAATGGCGCATAAACTTTTTGCATATCTATTTTCTGATCATTACCGAAGAGCCATAAAGGATTTCCCCCGATAGCACGAACATTTTCTTCCATCTGTTTCAAAAACACTTGATGTAGCACTTGATCTTCCCGAGTCAACCTCCTGCCCGTTATGGCGCTGTCCCACACGCCCCAATATAAGTCATCAAAATAATCCGATAACGTGTAAGGATCGTCACTCCACATGGAAGCGAGTGCCACTTTCCAATAAGAATTGGCTAAAACGTCCCCGATAGCTTTCGTCAAATCCAACGAGGGTAAAGAAGATAAAGTAATTTTCTTCAACAAATTTCTTTCGTTTAACCAAGCCATGTCATGCAACTGGGTCATTATCCACCGCATGGAGGCTTTCTGTAATGCTTTTTCCACAGGAGCAACTCGTTTGATTCCACTCTCTTCCTTGGCATCAGACAAATAAATACCACCGATATTATATATCACATTCCGTATGTAACGATAATATTGCACCAATATCTGTTGGTATAGTTTCTGCCTGCAAGTGAAATCTTCATCATCTTTAATCCAGGATTCGAGATTTGACAAAATATATTTCAAATTTTGAATTCCATATTCGCTGGATTTCACAGCATCATCACCTAAATCCTCTTCAATTGCCGACGGATCGTAACGACTTAATATTTGCTGACGCCCAAAACGATAACGGGGATCACCCGCTTTCTCGTCTATCCATTGTTCCAGGATACGGTCCTCTTCCTCGGGGGAAGCATTATAAATCGGCGTATATAGCCAACGTATTGCAAATTCGTCATACACGCCCAAGTTCGGAGGGGTAAGCCGCACTCCTTTGTCCCCGGTTTGTGCCACATAATTGAACCGAGCGTAATCCATAATAGAGGGTGTTGTTCCGTATGTTCGAGTAAATGACACAGAACGCAAGGAATCGACCGGATAGGCGTGAGAGGCTGCCATATTATGCATTAATCCCAGGCAATGACCGATCTCGTGGGCTATCACGTAAGCTAACGATTCATTGAAAACAGACTCCGGCAACTCTTTTCCCCGGACGGATTCATCTACCTGAGCGGTTTGGACGAAACGCCAATCCCGCAGCATGTCTATCACGTTATTATACACGAAGACACTTGCATTTAATATTTCTCCAGTTTCCGGATCTACCCATGAAGGTCCCATGGCATTTTCCGTAGCTTGGGGAATATATCGTATACAAGAATATTTCAAATTGTCGGGGTCAAAATCAGGATCATCGGAAGGGAAATCACGTACCAACACCACATTTTTAAATCCGATTTTCTCGAAAGCCTGATTCCAACGGGAGATTCCATCTCGAATCGGTTGCATCCATGAAGCGGGAAATAACGTATCCAAATAAAATACAATCGGCTTTATCGGTTCCACCAATTCTCCCCGCCGATAAGCTTCTATATCCCTCGGCTGTAAATCCCAGCGGTTGGCATACGTGTAGCGTAACATTTCCCCCTTTTCCGTGAATTCCCTCTTTGATGTTAGGAATGTCCCCAAACGTAGATCCGAACGGCGAGGTTTCATTTTATTTTCCGGCAATAACAATAACGTCCGGGTGGCAACTAGCGTTAAAGGTTGATTATCTATAACTTTATAGCTATTCTGGTTTAGCAAGCTATATCGATAGACTAGCTGAGATTTTACAGAAGCATTATCCTTGAAAGCTTTTACTTCTAGAATAGAAGAAAGTTCTTCGTTCATTGTCGCTTGAATTTCCAGACCACGGTGTTTGGTCGGAAGAGGAGATAGAGCTTTTTCTGAATCCATGAATAAATTTGTCATGTCTATTACCACAGAAGAACTATCCGGAGAATAGGTCAAAATATCATACCTCATCCACTTTGGATCCTCAAAGTTCTGTTGCTTTACCTCTAGCAATTTTTCTTTCGTGATATCCACATTCATCAAAGCATTCACCTGGTGAAAAAAGAGTGCACTTGAATCTGCAGTCACTCGTAAGTGCATGGGCTTGTTTTCTTTATACCCGTTTGTACATACCAAACCATTCGTAGAAGTCGTTATGGTGGATGCCAACAATATTTCCCGCCCCATGTATTTCAAGGGATACTCCATGTACACTTTTCCGTTCACTCGGTGCAAGGTTACGAATTCTCCGGCAGAAGAAGTGACATGTTTCCCTTGAAATAATTTATCATATTTGCTTAATTCCTTTTTTTCTACCTGTACCTTCTTTTTTTTGCGGGCTATAGCCTCAACAGGCAAGGCGCAAGACAGAATTAACAGTAAAATTACATACCATACAATCCATTTTCTCATACATACAATTTTAATTATTAGAAAAATATCTTTGGGGAAAGAGCAGTTGATTCCATCCTTTAGGAGGGAGAATTATTTTTCTCCTTCCTAAAGTGGACATTACTAGCGTTAAAATTTCAATTATTTACCTTCAACTCTGCTTTTACTGTTTTTACGATACCCTTCATGAGTTCGTATTTTTGCAATACCCATTTATAATTTTTATACTTTTCTTCAAAAGCCTCATCGTCGTCAAGTAATACTTCTGCCACGTAGTCTGCGACATCATATTGTTTATTTACCGTTTTATAAGAGGAACCCTCTTGGTATGCCTCCCAATGGCTATAGTCTAAAAAGCCATATTCACGATAATCTTTATACGGAACACTCAGCGTAGCCGGTCCTGTATTACTCGAATACTTTGAATAGGTCGTCGATTTTGAATACACCTCGGTTTCGCTAATCGAGTAGAATGGCGACAACTCTTCTTTCTTGAACTGAGTCAAGTAAGATGCCCATTCTTCTGCAGCAATTTCTACGGCAAATCGTTTCTTCGCCTCATCGGACATTTCTTCCAGTCGATCCACTCTACCAACAAGAGAAGCCATTAAACTTCGGCAAACATTAACCTCATGCCGGTACGCCCCACTGGAACTGAAACAAGCTGCATGGACACTGTCGACAAGCAAGAAACAACGGGGAAGCAATCCCGTAGAATTCAACATCGGCAAAACTTCATCTCTCATGAAGCAAACCGCAGCCATGATTTGTTCTCGATTTGTGGCAAGTTTAATTTCAATTTCATCATTAACGCTTACCAAATCATAACTCGGGTCTAAAATCTCGTAATAAATAACCGGATTACCATACACATCTGTTCCGTCCGTCCGGCTCCCGATCGTGTCGTTATAAAAAATAGGAACCCCGTATTGTTCAAAAACCAAGTATCGCAAATGATCCAGTTTATCATCGGAATCCTCCAGGATATACCAATCCCGATCCTGTTTGGATTCAGATAATTCCGCCTCATGGAAGCATCCGAATAAACTCAATAGCATTCCATATGCACAACCGATAATAATATTCTTCATTTTCATAACATTCATTATTCTCCTGTACTACTTTCTATTCTTCTCGCCGGGCGCACATTATCGACCAACACGCCATGATTATCTTCCAAAACATACGTCGGGAAAGGCAATACCCATCCCCCGTCCTCCGGATAAGGCTTCAACACGTATGTACCATTCTCCAAGTCGCTGTCATCAGCATCCCACTTGTGCTTAATCGTGATCGCCTCCGGATATTGAGGCGCAACGGCATATCGCCGCAAATCGAACCAACGATGATAAGAGAAACAAAGTTCCCGACGACGTTCCTTACGAGTAAACTTGACCAGAGATTCTCCCGATAATCCTCGAATAGAAGCGGGATTCTCGATTCGAGTTTCTCTCAATTTTTCCAGCGTGGAGATAGCTTCTTCGTTCCTGCCCAACATGGCGGCAGCCTCTGCCTTGTTCAAATAAATTTCCGGATAACCGAAACCAAAACCAATCCATTCTTGATTACCATCCATCAACCATCGTGTGTAGAAAGTTTTTCCCTTCGCTGTTTTGTAACTAAAGAAATGAGATTGCTTGTTTAGTCTAAACCTCCAGTCGCCACCTTCTTCGTAACAACTTACCAAATCTTCCGATACGGTAAATCGATATCCGGAGGTACTTCTCCAACTTTGCCCCATGGACCCCGTGAATATAAGTTCCGAACTTCCGACATGGGTTGTCGCATCCTCGTAGTCACTCACAGACATCGTATTCATATCCATCAATGCTAACATTTTAGGAGAATTCAATATAGAATCGCATTGTTGTATAACTGAAGCATACTCCCCCATGTACAAGTAAGTTCGAGCCAACAGGGCTCGTGCCGCCTGCTCTCCCACTCGTTTGGCGGAGGAAGGCGTAACCCCTTTCAAGTAATTTAAAGCTGCTTTTGCATCTTTTACTATTTGCTCGTAACATTCAGCCACGGTATTCCGAGAATAATCCTTGTCCTCCACCTCAGAAAAAGTTTTTATTGGCACTCCCGACTGGGTTGTGGCAATATCCTTATCGTATGGCTCTCCCCACATATTTACCATGTAGAGGTAATAAAAGGCTCGTAAAAAAAGAGCTTCCCCTTTTACCCGATTATATTTTTCTTCCCCGGTAAAACGCTCAATATCCACTAGAATGGAATTGCAAACAGCAATCTTCTCATAGAATTTAGCCCATGCAGCATCAACGCCCCAAGTTTTATCGCCCTCGTCACTAGATATATACGAGTATTCCTGCCAAGTATAAAAATGCCTCATGTAATAACCCGGAGATTTTACATTATGAGAAATGTTTATTGAAGCAATATCGTCATCCATTGTATTCAAATAATACAAGTAAAAATCGATACTACTTTTTGTTTGCATCCAATAAGCTCCCCCCATCAACAATTCATCCAAATCGTCTATCGTGTTCACGTAGGATAAGTTTTGCGAATATTCCTCCAGGAAGTCACTACAAGACGTGGTTCCCAGAAATAACAAAACTAAAAATAAATATATCTTATTCATAATATCATCTATTTAGAAACTTACATTTAAAGTCAACGAATAAGTGGGACGTACTGATTGCGTAATCGTAGAAGAACTTCCTGATTGCGTGGGATCCTGTCCATTCAACTTTTTACTGCAAAACGTATAGAGGTTTGTGCCCGAGAAGCCAACATAGGCAGATCGAATTCCAACTTTCTTTAGGATATTCTCCGGAATATTGTACCGAACCGACAACGAAGATATCTTCAAATAATCCCCGCTTACTACCCGAATATCCGAATAGTCATACATCTGCCAAATGTGATCAGCAACATCCTTACGCCCGATAGCAGCATTGTAACTCCTGCTACGCCACCATTCAGTGTTGTAGGATACCGTTTCTTTAAACGCATTATTCGATAGAATACCCGGGATGCTTGTTTTTGTTTCATCGCCTGGATTTTTCCAACGTCTTTTTATTTCACTACGCACGTTCTCCATGGGGTCCGGAGCCATCGTCAAATTGGAAGAATTGATCGAGGAGTACAATCTTAACAAACGAATTTTAGATCCTATACTGTAAGATAAAAACAAAGACATCGAAAAACGGTTCCACGTGAACGTATTGGAAATCCCACCAGATAGAAAAGGCGTACGCTCTCCGGAATACACCATCTGGCTCATGTAACGTTCTTCGTTGGTCATCGATGAGAATTTCTCCCCGAATTCCTCTTCTGTTGTTGCCGTAATCGGAAAAATAGGTCGCCCGTCCGTGGGATCTAATCCCATAAATTTGTAAGAATAAAATCCATCAATAGAGCGATTTACCGTTTGTACGGTTCCATTCAAATAATCCTGATAAGTTAACTCCTCATCATCTCGCATAGTTTTGTCTTTATTATCAATAGCACGGCTAATTAACTTGTTGATCACGGATCCCAATTGCGGATCAAAACGCCAACGAAATCCTTTACCGTTAGCTCCAATTGTGTTTACCGGGATAAAGTTCAACGCCAATTCGTATCCCTGATTTGTAACTGTTCCCGTATTTACCTTATAGGAGGTGATTCCATTAATATCCGTGACTTTAGAATCCAGGAAAGCATCTGTCGTTTTTCGGTAATAATAACTGACGGATCCGTTTATTTTTCTTTGGAAGAAAGCAAAATCCAAAGTAAAATTGAGATTCGACGTCTTCTCCCATTTCAAATTCGGGTTCGGGAAAGATTTTACTGTTGAATATTTCTCGTTGAACCAACTGCTGGTTGCTTGTTTCTGAATCACCATATTCGGAGCCACGCTTGGGGCATTTCCCTGGTAACCGAACGAAGCTCGCAGAGCCAGTTCATTAATCCAATCAGCAGACCATAATATATTGTTTTTCATATTCCAACGACCACTTACAGACCAAATGGGGAAGAATTTATCATTAGCACGATCTCCAAACTTGTTGGAATAATCGACACGGGCATTAACATTGAATTGATATATATCCTTGTATCCATAGCCCAACACCATAAACGCCGATACTTTATTGCTTAACGAATTGGAGAATCTTCCGAAGGCATCTCCACGTTCAATCCATTCTTTATACTTCGGATAATCATCCAGATCAAATGTGGCAATTGTTTCTCCCCGATCCTTCTGATACCCCCGAATAGTTCTGTCTGTCGTTTTATATCTATTAGAACTTAACTCCCAGCCCGCGAAAGCACTTAAATTATGGTTCTCTTCCTTATCTGCACTAAACGCATAATTTAAGGTTGCTCGTATGGTATAACTGTTACGGTCTGTACGGGAGTCCCCCAGCACACCTCCGTCCGGCAATTCCGTGTTTTCCATCCATTCAGCCTCGTCTGCATATTGCAAAGATTTATTCAAGTTCTTACAATAAGAACTACTCTCTCCATACCAAGTTTGAGATTTAGAGTTTGAGAAACTATACCCTAACAAAATTTCAGCTTTCAAATCTTTTATAATCTGGTATCCCACGGTAGCCTGAAGATTTAAACCGTTTTGATTGATCGTTTGCGAGGAGTTATCCATATCTTCCAGAATATTTACCGGGAAATAAAAGGTTTCCCCATCCGCACCCTGCATCTCTTTCTTGTAGTAATAATATCCTCCGTTCTCGTCATACGCGGGAATAGCCCGGCTAGTATTGTAAGCAAATTCGGTTACGCCCACATTACTGGGAGTATACTCTTTTTTAGCAGAATTACCCGTTAAACCGAATCGCACGGAAAATTTATTGAAATTACCATTAACGTTTAACGTAGTAGTATATTGCCGATTCAATTCGCCTTTCACGGTTCCGATGACATTGTTTACCCCCATGGAAGCATAATAACGCAGTTCGGAAGAACCGCCGGAAAAACTCAACGTGTGTTTATGGGAATAAGCATTTTGCATCAAAATGTCGAACCAATCTGTATTCATAGTTTCATATTTATCCACTTTCCGTTGGAACTGGGAATAGTTAATGAATCCATTCATGTAATCACGGTATGCCCCCTCGTACCCAACCCAGGTTTCTGCATTCGGGTAAGCCATTCGTTTCTCGATTAACTCGCGCGAATAGGCTACCCTCTCTCTAGAATTCATCACGTTTACACTGCGATCTTTGTAACTCGGGCGTTGCGTGAAACTACCGGATAACGAATAAGTAACGGAAGGAGGTCCCGGACGTCCTTTTTTAGTTGTAATCACGATAACCCCATTCGCTGCTTTATCACCATAAATAGCTGTAGCGGAAGCATCCTTCAACACGTCAAGCTGTTCAATATCTTCCGGATTTAACCCTGAAATGGCATTCCCTAATAGATTCACGAAGTCCAGATCATTGATTTGCGAGGGGTCGACATCCACGGGATCTTCTAAAATCACGCCATCAAGAACCCATACCGGTTCTCGAGAACTCAAAACAGTTGACGAACCGCGAATACGTAAACGGGGAGTTGCCCCAATCTGCCCCGTATTCTGTAACACCATTAGACCGGGGACCCGTCCTTCCAGCATCTGGTCTATTGTTTGCAGCCCAGGAGTTACAATATCCTCCGCCCGGACAGTGGTAATAGCACTTGTACTCTTACGCGCATCGATACGCTGGTATCCAGTACTGACAACTACCTCCTCTAACTGTGCCACGGTTTCTTTTAAAGTAACATTAATCGTGTCTTGCCCGGTGTATTTTATCTCCTGTTTCTCCATTCCGATAAACGAGAATATCAGTATCGTTTCCTTGTCTGTCTCCACAAACCGAAAAGTGTACTTCCCGTCTTTATCAGTGGAAGTCCCTACCGAATATCCTTTGGCATGAATAGTGACTCCCGGTAACGGTTGTTGTTTTTCATCGACGACTTTACCGACAATTTTTATCTCTTTGCTTTTTTCCTTCTTGTCATCATCCGTGCGAACAATGATGAGATTACCGGAAAACTCAAAAGCAAGCTTCGTATCCTTGAACACTCGCCTCAAAACATTCTCCACGACTTCCTGCTCGGCTTTGACCGAAACATTCCCGATAGCCGCAACTTGTTCCATACTAAAGATGAAAGATAAATTTGTTTGTTTCTGAATTTCAAGGAACAATTGTTTAACGGAAACATTTTGAAGATCCAAATTCACTTTTTCTTGTTGTGCCGCAACTTTGGCTGATACACCTACAACGAAACACAACATAAATAACACACACAATTTCATAGGTAAAAAAATTTTTTGTCTACTATACTTCCCGAAAGAGAAGTATAATCCATCTTTTTTCATAGTTTTGTATTTTTAATTAATACTCGTGATTCTCTTGTTTTTCCAGGACACAGAATCACATTATTTTAACGAGAGAGGCTCTATCGAGTCTCTCTTATTTAGTTACTTCAATTTTTCTCCCGTTTATATCAAAACGCACGTGAACAATTCTTCGAATCGCATCTAAAATAACATTCATATTTTCATACTTTTTTATATGCCCCGTAAAATGCATATCCTTCACATCAACTTCGTTATATTCAAATTCGACATTATACCATCTGCCTAAAGCGGCAAGGACATGTGCTAAATTTTCGTTATCGAAAAAGAAATATCCCTCTTTCCAGGCAAGATAAACCCTTGTATCGACCTCTCGCAATTGCACGAAATTGCCACTCTTGTCATATTCGATCAATTGCGACGGTTCCAAGATATATTCCTTGTTATCATTTCCTTTAATACCTACACGTCCGGAAAACAGAACCGTCTTAATCGATTCAAATGTATTGATATTGAATTCTGTACCATAAACACTCAATACCATGGCATCCGTTTTTACCCGGAAAGGTCTTGTTGAATCTTTTTGTACTTCAAAATACGCTTCCCCTGATAAATAGACCTCTCGGGTAGAATCATTGAATACAACCGGAAACTTCAGCGTTGAACCGGAATTCATGTACACTTTGGTCCCATCCGCCAACATCACAGAATATTCTCCCCCGCACGGGGTATGTACTTGATTGTATTCCGCCGGAGATGCCCCCGTTCGCCTCTCGTAAACCAATCCCCCCTCTCCATTTGTTGCTTTCCCGTTCTTACTGACATCGATACATTTTGTTTCTGCCGGTCGCAATTCAATAGACTCTCCCCCGGGAACGGTTAAAATAGCCTGAAAACGTCCCGGGTTAATAGAAATTTCTTGCCGGATAGCAACCTCCTTCTCATCACCTCGAATCCATAAAAAAAACAGAGGAATTGCGAATAAGACAATAACGATTGCCGCATATCTCGAACATTTATAAATAACTTGCTTTACCCGTGACCTATGCATATATGCCTTGAAATCTGTCCATACTTTAGCTTCTTGCTTCACGGAAAGCATAGGTCCCCCGATCACATTCCAAATTTCTCTCAGATATTCAAAATGTTGTCGGTTATCCTCATCCTGCAACCAGGCTTTCAGTTCCACAAATTCTTCTTTCGTGGCTTTTCCCTCTAAAACCCGTATGATAATGTCATCCGTAATCTGCATAATCGTCTTTTATATATCTTCAAGACGACTCACACGAGATTTACCCTTAAAACATTTTTGAAAAAAAATCAAGAAAAATCATATAATATAGCCAACCTAAATCTTTACGCAATTTAGCAAGAGCTATTCTCATCTGAGTTTCAACTGTTTTTATAGAAATTCCTAATTCGTTTGCAATTTCTTGATTCGATTTTTCTTCAATCTTACTCATCACAAAAATTTGTCGGCAACGTTCCGGTAATTTATTTATGGAAACATCTATTGCTTTACGAATCTCTTCTCGACGAAGATTCAACTCCACCTCGGGAGCCAAAGCAATTTCTTTAGAATAAAAATCAAGTAAAACCTGATCATTATAAATATTTTTTATTTTTTCATGCTTTAGCGTATCCAAGCAACTATTATAAACGGATCGATACAGATACGATTTTAACGTTCCTTCAATGACTATCTTTTTTCGATTCTCGTAAAAACGACAAAACACACCTTGTACTATATTGTGTGCATAATCCTCATCATGAACAACCCGCCCTGCATAATTAAATAAAGCCTGATAAAATGCTTTGAATAGATAAGAGTAAGCTCTTTCATCCCCCTCTCTTAACAAGGCAAGTAATACTTGCTCATTTTCTAAACCTTGAGCATTCATTAGTAGACATCTTTTATCAGTGTGCAAATTTACGGAAAAATCTTCCGTTTACCACATACTGTTCCCGACAAAAATTGTTCAAATTTTCCTCTGATATTTTCTATTTTCAATAATTTATCTATATTTGCATCCGCAAACGGGGAATTAGCTCAGTTGGCTAGAGCGTTTGAATGGCATTCAAAAGGTCGACGGTTCGATTCCGTTATTCTCCACGAAAAGCAATTAATTGATATTAAATCCGTTAATTGCTTTTTTTATTTTACTACTTGTTTTCATTGCTTTTCCATACAATTTCGTAATTTAGTAGCGAATAAATTAACGAAATTATGGCACAGGAGAGCACGGAGGGAAACCAGAAGCTGACAAAGAAAATTCGTCCTTACAAAATCATATACCCCATTGTCATCGGCTTGGCAGTGGTATCTTATATGCTATACAAAGAATTCGACCCGAAGGCATTTGATATGATCACCTTCACGTGGAACACGGTATTCTGGTTATTCGTGGCGCTGTTGTGTATGGCGATCCGGGATTTCGGGTACGTAACACGAATCCGGGTACTTTCCGGAGACAAACTCACGTGGCTCCAATCCTTACGCATCATCTTTCTTTGGGAATTCACGTCGGCAGTCACCCCCTCCGCCATTGGAGGCACCAGCCTTGCGATCCTCTTCGTGCACAAGGAAGGCATCGGCGTGGGCAAAAGTTCGGCAATGGTCATGGCAACCTCTTTTCTCGACGAGTTGTACTTTATCATCATGTTCCCGATCATACTTCTATGCGTGAATCACCAAGCCTTGTGGTATATGCCCGACACAACCAAAGCGGTTGTCGACAGCCTGATCGCCTTCGCCGCCATCGGTTACAGCGTGAAACTAGCCTATCTCCTGATATTGAGTTACGGGTTATTTAAAAATCCCAGGGGACTCAAATGGCTAATTATGAAATTATTCAAGTGGCGCATCCTTCGCAAATGGCGCCACGATGCCAACGAGGCGGGCACCGACATCATCCGTAACTCCCATGAATTACGAAAGATGCCCTTCGTCTTCTGGTTAAAAACTTTCGGGGCTACATTCTTCTCGTGGACCGCACGTTACTGGGTTGTGAATGCCATTCTTGTAGCTTTTTGGTTCGGACGCTATGATTGGGCGCAACATTTTCTTATCTTTGCACGACAACTTGTCATGTGGATCATGATGTTGGTAAGCCCTACACCGGGAGGTAGTGGTTTCGCTGAATTTGTCTTCTCCAAATACCTCGGGGAGTTTCTTCCGAGCGCAGGAGTCGCCATTGCGATGGCTATTCTCTGGAGACTCATCAGCTACTATCCTTACCTGTTCATAGGAGCGTTCATCGTACCCAAGTGGATTGCCCGAAGTTTCGGGAAATCCACCAAGAAAGAGAAAAAGTAAATATTTAAAGTTACAATTGAATCATGGGACTATTTAAACAACCGGAATACAGGCGTTTCAACCTAAAACCCCGTTACTGGGACCCGGAAGCGGAAGCCCGCAAGGAACGGGAGAAACGTATCCGTGCCGAATTGGGTCTCGATGAAAACGGGAATGAATACATCCCCGACGTGCGAGCCAGTTTACAACGGGAATATAACAAACAAAGAAGCAATCGCCCAAAAACGGGATTAGGATATGCCACGCGCTTATTTCTTATATTGATCGTTATACTTATGGTCGCTTTTTATTTGGTTACTTATAAGTTAGACCTCATAATGAAATTTTTCTAGGAGTTCAGGTATGGCAGATGTTATTCAACTATTACCCGATTCGGTGGCAAACCAGATTGCCGCGGGAGAAGTCGTGCAACGTCCGGCTTCCGTGGTGAAGGAATTAATGGAGAACGCTATCGATGCGGGGGCAACCAAAGTACAGGTAATATTAAAAAATGCGGGAAAAGGATTCATCCAGGTGATCGACGACGGGAAAGGAATGTCGCCGAGAGATTCCCGTATGGCTTTTGAACGACACGCAACCTCCAAAATCTCCTCCGCGCAAGATTTATTCAATATACGCACCATGGGTTTCCGAGGCGAAGCCCTTGCTTCCATCGCCTCCGTGGCAGAAGTGGAATTACGTACCCGCCGGGAAGAAGACGAATTGGGGACTTACCTCTTCGTTGCCGACTCAGAGTTGAAAAACCAAGAGAGCATCAGTTGTTCACGGGGAACGAATATGCTCGTGAAAAATTTGTTCTACACGATCCCTGCCCGACGCAAGTTCTTGAAATCCGACAACACGGAGTTGCGGAATATCACCACGGAATTCCTGCGAGTAGCCCTTGCCACCCCGGAAGTGACCTTTACCCTGGCGAACAACGGAAATGAAATATTCAACCTTCCGGCATCCGGGTTGCGACAACGCATCGTGAATGCCTTTGGCAAAAACATCAACTCGAAGTTACTTTCCGTGAATTGCGAAACCGGTATTATAACCATCAACGGTTTCATTTGCGTTCCTCAACACGCCCGCAAAACTTATGGGGAACAATATTTTTTCGTGAACGACCGCTTCATGAAACATAATTTTTTCCACAAAGCGCTCACGGAAGCTTACTCGGGATTAATCAGCGCAGATATGATCCCATCCTATTTCCTGTATTTCACGGTAGACCCGTCTATCATCGACGTGAACATACACCCGACCAAAACCGAAATTAAGTTCCAAGACGAAAGTGCTATTTTCCAGATCATCCTTGCCTGCGTAAAAGAAGCTTTGGGAAAATTCAACGTCATCCCGACCATCGACTTCGACACGGAAGATAAAGTAGATTTCGTGGCTCCCGACGTACCTGTCATTCCGAAGGTGCCGAAGGTAAGTTACAACCCAAATTACAACCCGTTCAATTATTCGACGTCTATTTCCAAAGAAGACTCGGATTTCGAGCAAGGGGAACGATCACACGGGAACAGCGGAGGCAATAGTAGCCAACGAAATCACGACTATCATCGCAAAGAACAAGTGCCCGCGAATTGGGATGCACTCTTTGCCGGATTGGAAGACAAGCCGGAAGAAGTGCAAACCGTGATACCGGAGATGGCTGAAAAACAAGAAGACCACCAGGGCATGATCTCATTCGTGCAGATGAAAGGTCGCTATATCGTGACCCCCGTTCATTCCGGACTGATGTTTATAGACCAGAAACGGGCACACGAGCGCATCCTGTTCGAACGCTACAAGGAGACGTTATCCCATCAACCCGCCGGAGGGCAAAAGAGCCTATTCCCCGAAACACTGGAATTATCGGCAGAGGATTTCATGCTGGTGAAAGACATTCTCGACGACCTCATGCTTTTAGGTTTTGAATTGGGCGAATTCGGGAAAAACTGTTATGCTATATATTCTACCCCTCCCGACCTCTCGACCTCCCGGGGAAAGGAAGTTCTGCTGAACCTGATCGAGCACTACAAAAACACGGAAGGCTCCATCCGGGACAAGATGCGGGAACGGATCGCCCTGTCGCTGGCAAAAGCCGCCGCAATGGATTACAACACGGTATTGGATCGGCAAGAAATGAGCGACCTCTTCGACAATCTTTTCACCTGCCAACACCCGAATTACACGGCTGACGGGAAAACGATCATCCACATCCTGAAAAACGAAGATGTAACCCAATGGTTCAAATAGAAAAGATGTTTAATTCTTATCCTTCAGGTAAGACCGCAGAATCTTTGCCGTTTCGGGATTGGAAGGACGGGGCATATCCGAATTGATAATCCGCCCGTCGGGACTTATCAGTATAAACCGAGGTATTCCCCGTATCATGTAGAAATCCATAAACGAACGGTCACTTCCCATGTACAACTGCACCTCGCCTTTGGGATTCTCCCGCACCCGTTTCTCCCAAATCGCCCGGTCGTTATCACAGGCTACCGCCACGAACACGATATTCTCCTCCTCGAACTCCTTCTCCAACTTCTCCCAATAAATATTCTCGCTACGACAAGGTACTCCCCAGGTTGCCCATACATTGATAAAAAGGAACTTGCCCCGGAAGTCTTCCAGCCGGAAAGCCTGTCCCGCCACGTCCGTGAACACGAAATTCGATGCCGGTTGTCCCGCCACAATTTTCATGCATCGCTCGTACCCGTCGTAAAAACGCTGTCTCATTCTCGCATCCTTCACGTACTTATCATAGGTTTTCAGAATCTCATCCATGTGTTCGTCCGCTCCTGCACCTAACAAATAATTATAAGCATAATGGTCTATCAGAAATTCGACTAGCGTGCTGTTCGACAGGTTATGAATCACGTATTCGAACTGAGCTATCACTTGCTTGTAAGCATCGTATTCTTTTAAACGAGAGGAACTGATTACCGAAACCAATGAAGCCATTCCCTCCTGGTATTCCTTCAATACCAGCAACTTTTCATCCTCCTTGATAAACGTTTTGAGAGTCGCTAAAAAAGTCGTATCGAGCTGGTAATCCTTATTTCCCGTGCTCCAGGCATGATACAACGGATAATTCTCCAATGCCGTGTAAGCCGAGAACTTGATCCGGTGGCGCTCCATCCCCTTGAACTCCTCGTCAAACTCCATGGTATCCAAATAATACATTTGCTCCTCCACCTGCTCCTTCAATTGCTGCAAAAACTCCATCCCATCCAGTTCGTAATCAAAGGACTTGTTCTTCGACTCCAAACTACTCAAGTATATATTCTTCGGTGCTCCATTTCCCTCGAAACGAGTATTTCCTCTCGCTTGGTCGCCATACACGTATATAACCAAAGATTTGTCTTTCTCTATGAATAACGGAATACGATCTTTCCCGTATTTTAACAAAGCGTAACCATTTTCCTTGTCCCCCATCACCAATTTGGCGTATCCCGACTCATTCACATCCACCGGACGTTCGCTCCCGTTCACCAAAATTTCCGGTTTTATCCCGGAAGAACCAATCAAATTCAACTCCACGACAGTTTTGCGGGTATTACAACACCACATCAAACCTATTAATATCAACAATATACCACCAAACTTACCCATCATCTAGCTTGCCTATTTTACAATTTGCTAAATTAATAATAACTTCTTTTAACCTCGATTAATATTTAAACTTTAACTTTTTATTAACATTTAACATCTTGTTATTCGATTAAGTCTAAATAGTTTTACACCCGATTAAAACAAGTAAGAACATCAGTAAAATGGATAAAAAACAAGCTTTACATTATCATGCCATGGGACGTCCCGGCAAGATAGAAGTCATTCCGACAAAGCCACATAGCACACAATATGATCTCTCGTTAGCCTATTCCCCGGGAGTAGCCGAGCCCTGTCTGGAAATTCAGCAAAACCCGATCGACGCCTACAAATATACCGCCAAGAGCAACCTCGTGGCAGTCATCTCCAACGGGACAGCCGTCCTCGGGTTGGGTGACATCGGAGCCTTATCCGGCAAACCTGTCATGGAAGGCAAAGGACTTCTTTTCAAAATATTCGCAGACATCGATGTATTCGACATTGAAGTGGATACAAAAAACATCGATAAATTCATCGAAACCGTCAAAATGATCGCCCCTACTTTCGGGGGAATCAACCTGGAGGACATCAAATCCCCCGAATGTTTCGAGATCGAACGCCGCCTGAAAGAAGAACTGGATATTCCCGTGATGCACGACGATCAACACGGGACTGCCATTATTTCGGCTGCCGGGCTATTGAATGCCCTCGAGTTTAACGGGAAAAAGATCGACTCGATTCGTGTTGTTGTCAATGGAGCCGGTGCGGCTGCTATTTCCTGCGCCCGCCTATACAAAGCACTAGGCGTGAAGAAAGAAAACATAATTATGTGCGACAGCAAAGGCGTAATCTACACGGGAAGAGCCGGACTCAATATCGAGAAAGAGGAATTCGCTGTCGAAACGTCCGCACGCACTTTACCCGAAGCACTCGTGGGAGCCGATATGTTCCTGGGACTTTCCGTCGCGGACATATTAACGGAAGATATGATCCGGAGTATGGCAAAAGACCCGATCGTGTTCGCATTGGCAAATCCGAACCCGGAAATCAGTTATGACAAAGCCATTCATAGCCGCCCGGACATCATTTTCGCCACCGGACGTTCCGATTACCCGAACCAAATCAACAACGTGCTAGGCTTTCCTTACATTTTCCGGGGAGCCCTCGATGTCCAAGCACGGGGAATTAACGAGGAGATGAAATTGGCAGCCACTTACGCGCTGGCAGAACTCACGAAAGAACCCGTACCCGAAAACGTGAAAATGGCATACAACGATCCGTCACTCGCGTTCGGACGGGATTACATTATTCCCAAACCGTTGGATACCCGTCTGATTAGTCACATCGCTCCCGCCGTAGCCAAGGCTGCCATGGAATCGGGTGTTGCCCGCAAAAACATCGAGGATTGGGATGCCTATCGCGACCAACTGGAAAAAAGAATGGGACAGGATGAAAGACTTATGCGCCGCATGACCCGCAAAGCGAAGACCAATCCCAAACGCATCGTTTTCTCGGAAGGAGCCAACATCAAAACGTTGATGGCTGTACAAGAAATCCTTTCGGAACAAATAGCCCATCCCGTGCTTATCGGTACGAAAAAAGAGATCGAAGCCCTTCAGAAACAATACAAGCTGGAACTCCCCGAGCTGACCATTTTCGACCCGGCTAAAGAAACAAAGAAAATCGATCAATACACCCGGGCTTATTACGAGAAAAGACAACGTAAAGGGATTATTCTGGAACAAGCCAAAGAATTGATGAAAGACTCAAACTTCATCGGGTTGATGATGGTGGAATCCGGCGATGCCGACGGTTTTATCTCCGGCGTACATTCCGATTACCACGATGTACTGCGTGCCGCCAAAGACATTATCGGATTAAGAGCTTGTTGCAAATATGCCGTGGGGATGCACATCGTGACGAACAAAAAAGGAACTTATTTCCTCGCCGACACGACCGTCAACAGCCACCCGTCAGCTGACACGCTTGAATGTGTGACCATCTTAACTTACGAAGCCGTGAAACAATTCAACGTTGAGCCTGTTATTGCACTGACATCATACTCCAATTTCGGAGAATATCATCTGGGAAGTCCGGCACAGATACAGGAAGCCGTGGATACGTTGCATCGCAAATATCCCGAAATACTGGTCGACGGTGAAATGTCCGCATCCATTGCCTTCAACACGGAACTCAGACAAGCCCGTTTCCCTTTCTCCCCGTTGGCAAACAAGGATGTGAACACGATCATTTTCCCGAACCTCAGCTCCGGAAGTATTGCCTTGGGCGTGCTGCAAGAACTCGGGAACAACGAAATCATCGGTCCCGTCCTGCTAGGCTTGAACAAACCCGTACATATATTACAAATGGGATGTAGTGTAAGAGATATTGTTTACATGACCACCCTCGCCGTGACAGATGCACAGAAAGAAATGCCGGTAGATATGTGCAGAATCTGATGACTTGACAATTAAATGATTTCCGATCGAGTGATTGTTTTTAATGAACCTATAATCACTGAATCGGAAATCATTTAATCACAGAATTACTTCACCGGTATCTTGTCAATCCTTCTCTGGTGACGTCCTCCCTCGAAATCCGTTGCGAGGAAAGTATCTACTATATTTTGAGCTTCCTCGTAAGCAATAAAACGGGCGGGCAGACCAACCACGTTAGCATTGTTGTGTTGACGAGCCAAAGCGGCAATCTCCATATTCCAACACAAAGCGCAACGAATTCCCTGGTGCTTGTTGGCTGTCATCGAGATACCGTTACCACTTCCGCAAATAGCAATCCCTTTCTCGTATTCTCCCGACTCAACAGCAGAAGCCATCGGATGAGCCGTATCCGGATAATCCATACTCTCGGCAGAAAAAGCACCGAAATCTTTTACCTCATGACCTCTTTCTCGAAGGTATTTCACTAATCGTTCCTTGTACTCGTAACCGGCATGGTCACATGCTATCGCTATTTTCATCTTTATTAAAATTATAGCTGCCAAAACAGCATTAGTTATACATTTCTACATACAAAGGTAATACAATTGTCTATTACAAGGGTCATTCCAACAGAAATTATCACCAACAACCACAATTTACGACCGACCGAAAACAAACGCCTCGTGACAAATATCCGGTCTAACCGAAGCTCATGTTTTATCAATTTGCGGATGGTACTGAATATAAACACACCCAAACAAGCTAAAGACAACAATACCAACCAACCAAAAATCTCTTTCATGGAAACCATCATAGCCTGCTGCCGCACAATACCATACAACTGAGGCAAAGGGATTCCTGTTGCCGTCGTATGCACGCTGTCAAGCTCCCCACTCAACAACATCGTATTTTTTGTCACCACAACATTCAATATCCGTCCCAGGAGGGCGTTGCCGATCACTCCACCCAAAGTGGCACTAACAAGCGTTTGAGTGGTAACCGCGTGAAAGAATACACGAAAAGGCACGCTTCCCGATAGGGCTGTCAGGAAACAGATCGCCACGACGACATATCCCACCCCTCGCAGAAAAACAGGCAAATACAACGCTTCTTTGGGGAGATTATAATCTAGATAAAAATAAAACACCAGCAGATAAGCGGTAATACACGACATGGCAAAAACCAACATCCGCTTGTATCCCCATTTCCGGAGAGCAAAAGTATAATACGTGAAAACCCCTCCGGCTACGATTCCCAGCAAAACCATCCAATTCAGCGAAATCAAATGCAGGGCATCGTATCCCAAAATTCCTTCCATAAAGATATGTTCCAACACGTGCTGGGGAGCCAACAAAAAGTCAATGACAATATAAAGCACAAACGTCAACCACATGGGTCGATACGTCCAAATCGACAAATCGATATAAGGATGACGGATAACCAACGCTCTCGATATATTGAACAAAAGAGAAACCACCGCTATAAACGAAGCCGTCCGGATATGAGGAGAGGCAAACCAGTCGTAATGTTCTCCATACACGCCCACGAACACGATAGCCAACACGGTGATCCCCCAAAGAACCCCACCAAGCCAATCAATCCCGTAGAGAGGCAAATATTTCATCAAACGATCATCACGAAAACCGACAAGCACAAAAATAATCACACCAAGTAACAGCGCAATAACAAACCAATGCATATACTGCCAGTTAATCCACGTGGCAATATGCACAGTTGTCAGGCCCGAAAGCTGAATGCAAGCATTCACCATAAGGAAAATATAACAAAAAAATATCGACAAGTCCCTCTTGGGAGTAATCCAAAGCTGCAACGACGAATTACATTCAAATGTCCCCCACATACGAAAAAATCCCGCGATAAAACTCACGAGCACCAGCACCACCACGTTTCCGGTATTCAGACAAATTAAATTAGCAAGGATTATAACGACAGCACAAACCGATAATGATGTTCGTGGCGGGAACCGGAATTTAAGCCGGAACAGAATAGCAAAGGAAAGAGCCATGCTTACCATAGAGGCATACCCCGCCATCATAATATCCTCCTGCTTCAAGGCAAGCGCTCCCCCCATCTCGCTTACAGCCGCCAGATACACGCCGCCCGAAAATTGGAAAACAACGGCAATGAGAACCATGATCCAAGGGCGAAGTTTTTCCGGGACAAAATCACGCATGAAAGCTAACGAAAACTTACTATGGTCATGCATATCATCAATAATTTACGAAACATTGAACATTCATCCCGGCACGAAGGCGACGAAGATCCCGCGGGTCATTATCTTTCGTGAATTCAATTTTCACGGGAATACGTTGTTCCACCTTTACAAAATTCCCTGCCGAATTATCTTGCGGCAAAAGCGAGAGTGAAGCTCCCGTGGCTTGAGAAACAGAACGCACAATCCCTTTGAATGTAATATCAGGTAAAGCATCAACCTGTATATCGACAACATAATCCGGAGCAATATGAAGTGTCTGCGTCTCCTTGTAATTAGCCACAATCCACTTATCGTTCTCGTCAATCACGTTCAGCAACGTCTGTCCGGGTTGCACAAGTTGTCCCTCCTGAATATTTTTCCGTCCGGTAATACCATCACACGGGGCTATAATCACCGTGTACGAAAGATTCAACCGGGCAAGAGAAAGAGCCGCTTCGGCAAGTTTTATTCCCGCCTCAGTCTGTTCCAAACGCCGGGTTTGTTCCAGAGTAACTAGCGAAGCCGACTTCTTTTGCCGGGAAAGCAATTCATACCTTGCTTTAGCTGCCAAATAAGCCGTTTCCATTTTATCATATTGCTGGCGGGTTACCGCATCCTGTTCCAAAAGATTCTTAAATCTCTTGTAATCACGCTCCGCGTTATCCAACAATATCTTCGCCTCCTGAAGACTTGCATCCGAAACGGCAACATTATTTTGAGTCGTACTCACCCCGGTAGAAACGATATGCTTCCCCGAAATCGCATTCTGATAATCGGCTTCCGCTTGAGCCAACCGAAGCACGAACTCCGCCTCTTCAATCAATACCAGCGTATCTCCTTTGTGCACCTGCTGGTATTCATCAAAATAAACATTCTTAACAAATCCCTGAATACGACTATTAACAGGTACAATATGTTGACGTACTTGTGCATTATCCGTGTATTCGACCGTCCCGAAATGAAAGAAACGGGTACATACCCCGGCAAACACGATCAATATAACAATAACAACAATAGTATTTGAAACGATTTTTCTAGTTTTTCTATTCATAATAGTATATTTTAAAGTGTTCCTGATACATAGAGAAGTTTATAATAATGGTAAATAATATTGATGCGGGCATTCACCAATTGCTGTTCCGCCGACAACTTGGCAGCACTTGCGTCAAGCATATCGGTTATAAGCGCCATATCATTCTTGTACCGGTTATTTACGATCGCGTAATTCTGGTTAGCCAACTCAACATTCTTAATTTGTGTATTCAATTGCTCGTGCGCTTCCATGTACCTGATATAATCCGCCTTCACGGCAAGTTCCGTTTGTTCTTTCGCATCATCATATTGCTGTAGAGCCCGGCGAGTCGTAAGCCGGCTACGTTTAAGCGATTTATTCGATTTGTAAAGCGATGCGATATTATATTTTACCCCTACTCCCACGTACCAATAATTAAAATTCTTGTCAATAGGCGGCACCTCTATCGTGATCGGACCGTCAAAATGATTACTCGCGAAAAAAGCAATCTTGGGAAGCATCTCCGATTGAGCCACTCGTTCCTGCTGCTTGTTCATCTCCACAGTCAAAAGACTCTGCCGCAACGAAAGTGAATGCCGTAAAGCCTGTCCCGTCCAATGTCCAGCCTCATCGAGCGGCATAAAACGGGACACGAGAGTAGTGTCCGGCTCCACGTTTGTTTCACGGGGCAATCCCAGGATCGTTACCAAATTATTATTCAAAATAGCAATAAAATTACGGATTTGAGTACAAGTCAATTCCAGATTTGAAAGTTGAAGTTCGTACCTTGTCACATCATTTCTCAAAGCTACACCTTCTGTATGTTTTGCCTTAATATCGACAAGAACTTGACGGGTCAACTCGATATTCTGCTCGTAAACCCGAAGAAGATTTCTTTGTTTAAATAGGTCAAGATAATACCCCACCAGCATAAACCGCAGCTTATCCCGCTCATTTTCCAGGGAAAGGCCAACCATCTTTTCCTGCAGCTTACTAATCTCGATTCCACGGTTTACCACTCCCCCCGCGTATATCACCTGGGATACTTCCAAGGCAAAATTATTCCCGAAATGCGGCATGGGAGCCTTTGTTGAATTTGAAAAATCACGATCCAGCAAAACTCCGTCACCCAAGAAACTTGCGGAAATAGACGCCTCCACATCGGGAAAACGGGCACTTTTAGCCGTTTTTACATTTTGACTTGACTCCTCTATCAGAGTGGCAAATGGATATAATACCTTGGCATTTCGATCCGCGAGAGAAAACATTTCCTCGATAGTGATCACCCGCCCACTTGCATTTTGGGCATACACACCCCCTGTCCATAACGACACACAGAACATCGTTATGAACACAAATAACTTGTCCATACGTTTTTATTTATGAATTATGAAATATAATGAAAGAAAATCGAAAAGATTAGATGCAGCAACTAGGTATTCTCCATTCACCACCCCACAAGTTGGCAAAGGTTAATCGAGAAGGGATAAATACATGATTATCAGAATACCTCATATGTTTCATTAACTATACTTTTTCATTTTTGCGGGTGCAAAGGTACAAAAAATCGAGAAAAGTCGTAACCAGCGAACAAAACAAATTTCCACAAAAAAAAAGCGCTCCCGTTACCGAAAGCGCTTATTTTATCTAATGACCTTATCAAAGAATCAACTTATATCCTTTTCCGTGAACATTGATGATTTCCACTGACGGATCTTTCTTCAAATGTTTACGCAACTTCGTGATATAAACATCCATGCTTCTGGCATTAAAGTAATTGTCATCAGCCCAGATGTTCTTCAAAGCGTAATTTCTTTCCAGCACTTTGTTTACATTCAAGCACAACAAACGAAGTAACTCTGATTCTTTCGTGGTCAGCTTTTGTTCTTCCTCGCCATCAAACAAAGTTTGTTTCTTGGAATTGAATGTCAATTTACCAATCTTGAAAATTTCCTGCTCGTCTTCGGGTTTCAATCCGGTTGATCTTCTCAACACAGCCTCGATACGAAGCAACAATTCTTCCATACTGAAAGGTTTGCTCATATAATCGTCGGCACCCAGTTTGAAGCCTTCCAACACGTCCTCTTTCATTGATTTAGCCGTCAAGAAAATAATTGGAATTTCGCTATTGATTTGTCTTACTTCCTTCGCGAGAGTAAACCCATCTTTTTTCGGCATCATCACGTCAAAAATGCAAATATCAAACGGTGCATTCAAGAACGTTTCATACGCAATTTCTCCATCTTCACATAAAACGGTTTCAAACCCTTTAGCTCTCAAATATTCCTTAAGAAGCATACCCAAATTGGTATCGTCTTCTGCTAATAAAATTTTAATTTTCTCATCCATAGCTATGTTGTTTTTAATAATTCGTGTTGATTTTAATCATTCTCTTTTCTAATTTGTCTGAAAAAATATACGAAATTAGAAAAATAAAGTTCTCTTTATCTTTTGCTTTTTCACAGTTAATGGTAAAATAATGTCAAAACAGCTACCTTTATCCAAGGAGCTTTCCACGTCAATCCTTCCACCGTGAGCCTCAACGATTTTTTTCACGTATGACAGTCCCAAGCCGAAACCTTTCACATCATGCAAATTTCCCGTGGACACCCGATAAAATCGTTCGAAGATTAGCTTCTGATCTTTCTTAGCAATTCCTATGCCATTATCGATCACACTTATTACAATTTCTTTATCTTTATTACGAGTATAAATGGTTATTTCTGGTGATTTTACGCAATATTTTATAGCATTATCCACCAAATTAGAGATTACGTTAGTTATATGTACCTCATCAGCAAGCACTTCATCTTGCTCTGCCTCAAGGTAAGCCGAGAACTTCCCGCCTTTGTCTTCCACGCGCAAACTAAATTTAGGCAACAAATCCTCGATCAACTGATTCATATTAATATTCTTCAGTTTCAACTTCATCCGGGTTTCCGTAAACAAAGCGGTTTGCAACACACGTTCCACCTGGAAAGTCAAGCGTTTACTCTCGTCCCGAATGATCGTTGCCACCCGGTCTACCGATTCCGGCGTATTCGTCACCGCACCATCTTTCAACATTTGGGCTGCCAAAGAAATCGTTGCAATAGGCGTTTTGAACTCGTGTGTCATATTATTGATGAAATCATTCTTGATCACGGACAATTTCTTCTGTCGCACAATGACAATTAGGCAGAAAACGGCACAGAAAACAATCATCACCGTGATAATCAATCCCGGCAATACCATCCAAATCGAACCGGAAGTATCGGAAGATGCATCAGGGAACTTCAAATATAATATGGCAGAATTACCCTCGCCCGGGAATATTTGCCGATTAAAAGTGAGATCATTAGACGTTTGGTTCAAGAAATCTCTGGAACTCAAAATAAATTTCCCTTCTTCCTTGATACCGAACTCGAAACGGGAACTAACACCCGCGTCCTTTAACGTGTTGCCGATAAAACCATACAAGTTATCCAAATCCACCCGTCCCTCAATCAGGTGCCTGTCTTCCCTTCCCTCGGGCACGAACTTATAATTCTCTCCCGTGCGTTCTTTGATCGCCTGCTGCAATTTAGAAATAGAGGTCGCCAGATTATCTTCCTTGAACTTACTCCCCATGAACTCGCTCACGTCCTGCACGTCCGAATTGTCATCTACCGACGCCAGCGTCGCCCCTAGCATCAAGGCTCGGTCATTCTTCGACGGGATCGGGCGTTTCGGGTCTATATACATAGGTGCGTTTATCGCTATTCCCCGTTTTTTCGCTTCCAACAGATTCTGGTCTTGCACAATTCTCCCCGACTCTTCTTTCTGGCGGATATAATCGACGATCTTATCCATAGCCCGATTCACGGTGAAAAAGAATTGCTCCCTTTTCACATCGTAAGCCGTCTGGAAATAACTCGCCTGCAAGATAACTAATCCCAGCAAAGAAATGCCAAACACAATCCCTAATATGATGATCTGTTGTTTTCTCATACACGCAAATTTAACAATTCAATTTTAACAATTGGCATGCTTAGCAAAATTTAACTAAACTATAACTATCTGACGTTCTAATATTTTTCCACGAAAACCGGACTAAAACGCCATCCTCTCTCCCCGGATTAATATTTAACGTTCGTAAAAGCTCTAAACCATTCAATAGTTCAATAACTTATATATTTCCCGCTTTAAAAAAGCGAGGGTTGCCAGTCGTCCTTTCTCCTGTCTTTTCTCAAATGCTTATAAGCCAAATCTGTCACTTCCCGTCCCCTCGGGGTTCGCTTCAAAAATCCCTCTTTAATCAGAAAAGGTTCGTACACTTCCTCCAGAGTCCCCGGGTCTTCACTCACCGCCGTGGCGATCGTGGTCAATCCCACGGGACCACCCTTGAACTTATCGATAATCGTCAACAATATCTTGTTATCCATATCATCCAATCCGAATTTATCGATATTCAACGCCTCCAACGCGTAAGTCGTGATCTCGTGGTCCACCACCCCGTTCCCCTTCACCATGGCAAAATCACGCACCCTCCGCAACAGGGCATTCGCGATACGAGGCGTTCCGCGGCTACGGGAAGCGATCTCCTTGGATGCTTGGCTGGTTATTTTCGTTTTCAATATCGCGGCAGAACGTTCCACGATTCCCGTCAACACATCCAGGTCATAATACTCCAAATGGCTATTGATTCCGAATCGTGCCCGCAACGGTGCCGTCAACAATCCGCTGCGGGTAGTCGCCCCGATCAGCGTGAACGGACTCAATTGAATTTGCACGGAACGTGCGGCAGGTCCCTTGTCAATCATGATGTCTATCTTGAAATCTTCCATTGCCGAGTACAAGTACTCTTCCACGATCGGGCTTAACCGATGGATTTCATCAATAAACAACACATCATTCGGTTCCAAATTGGTCAGTAACCCCGCCAAATCTCCCGGCTTATCCAACACCGGACCGGAAGTGATTTTTATTCCCACGCCCAACTCGTTGGCGATGATCGCCGACAACGTTGTCTTCCCCAATCCGGGAGGTCCATGCAACAAGACGTGGTCCAGAGACTCCCCCCGCATCTTTGCCGCCTGCACGAAAATCTCCAAATTCTCCACGATCTTCTTTTGTCCTTGAAAATCGCCAAAACTCAAAGGTCGCAAGGCTTTTTCCACCTCCTTCTCGCTATCAGGCACATTCCCATTTCTTATATCAAAACTTCCCATGTACTAAATCTATTTTTTAATCCATCTGTCTATCGCAAATTCAATTGGTAAATGTACAATAAAACAATTAAAAATCAGCCTTACCGTTCCCTTTTCTTAGCGAAAAATGCCTTCACCAATTCGCCACATTCTGCTTCCAGCACGCCCCCCGTCACTTTCGTTTTCGGGTGCAACACGGCAGGGGTAAGCCGGTCATATCCCCGGTGCGGGTCGGCAGCCCCGTAAACCAATTCCCCCAACTGCGCCCATGCCAACGCCCCGCCACACATCACGCAAGGCTCCAACGTCACGTAGAGCGTGCAGTCATTCAAGTATTTCCCTCCCAGCGTGGAAGTCGCCGAGGTAATCGCCAGCATCTCGGCATGCGCAGTCACGTCATTCAATCGCTCTGTTTGGTTATGCGCTCGTGCGATCACACGATCTTTGCATACCACCACCGCCCCCACGGGGATTTCTCCTTCCTCTTCTGCTAGGCGAGCCTCCTCTAAAGCCTTACGCATAAATATCTCGTGCTTATCTATCATTTGCCATGCTAACTTTTTCAATTGCAAATCCGTACCACTATATACAGGGAGTAAAAATCCGTATTTTCCGTGAGCGATGCAAATTTTCGCCACTGTTTTTTTATTTTAATATGAATTTATACTTACCTTTATCTGTCAATTAAGTCATTTTATTCATTAAAAAACAATTGCTATGCAGACAATTGATAATTACAACTTTAAAAACAAGCGGGCTCTTATCCGCGTAGACTTCAACGTGCCGTTAAATGACAAATTCGAGATCACCGACGACACCCGTATGCGGGCAGCCATCCCCACGATCAAGAAAGTGCTGGCAGACGGAGGTTCCGTCATCTTGATGTCACACCTCGGACGCCCGAAAAATGGACCCGAAGATAAATTTTCACTAAATCATATCCGGAAGCACCTGGAAGAACTGTTAGGCACTCCCGTGAAATTCGCAGATGACTGTATCGGCGAAAGTGCCAAGGAACAAGCCGCCGCCTTGAAACCCGGCGAAGTACTTCTACTCGAGAACCTCCGTTTCTACAAAGAAGAAGAGAAAGGCGACGAGGGTTTCGCCCAAAAATTAGCTTCCCTCGGTGACGTGTGGATCAATGATGCGTTTGGTACCGCACACCGTGCCCACGCTTCTACTGCCGTTATCGCTAAATTCTTCCCGAATGACAAAATATTCGGTTACGTGATGCAGGGCGAACTAGAAAGCGTAGACAAAGTGATGCACAACCCCGTCCGCCCGTTCACTGCCATCATGGGAGGTTCCAAAGTTTCTTCCAAGATCGAGATTATCATGAACTTGATGGACAAGGTGGACAATCTTATCCTCGGCGGAGGAATGACTTATACATTCAAAAAAGCCCAAGGCGGACACGTCGGCAACTCCATTTGCGAAGACGACAAACTCGACTTGGCTCTTGACATCATAAAAATTGCCAAAGAAAAAGGCGTGAACCTCGTGTTCGCAACTGACACCGTGGCTGCCGACGCTTTCAGCAACGACGCAAACACCCGCATCGTACCCTCCATGGAAATACCCGACGGATGGGAAGGTTTGGATGTAGGTCCGGAAAGCATCGCCGCATTCTCGAAAATCATCGAGGAATCCAAGACCATCCTTTGGAATGGTCCCGTGGGAGTTTTCGAGATGCCTAAATTTGCAGTGGGCACAAAAGCGATTGCCGATGCCATCGTGAAAGCAACCGCCAAAGGCGCCTTCTCGCTCATCGGCGGAGGCGACTCCGTGGCTGCCATCAACCAATTCGGGCTCGCCGACAAAGTCAGCTACGTGTCCACCGGGGGCGGAGCCTTGCTCGAATACATCGAGGGAAAAGAATTACCGGGAATCACGGCAATACGGGGGAAATAATTCCTCTCCCGCACCTAAAAATATAAAAAAATACTCGCAAAAGCGAGTATTTTTTTTAAACAGAAACTCCCCGCGAAACAATTCGCGGGGAGTGGAATGGTCCAAAATCAGGACCTACGTTCTGGTTGCAAATTACTTAATTCTTTTTAATCGTTACCGTCACCTCCTCCGTGATAGGCTTCCAGTTGTTTTTGATCGTGATTACAACAACAACTTTCACATCTTGAGCCAAAGCGACACCTGTATTCTTCCAAGTCAACACACCACTTTCAGTGATTGAGATTCTTGAATCCTTATTATCCTTCAAGCTATACTCAATCTTTTCTGTTCCATATTTCTTTGTCAACTGATTCAAGTCCAAAGTTTCCTCCTTCTCACTCTTCGTGATAAGATCCACGATACTTCCCTCGCGGTTATCCGCCTTCAAAGAGAGTGTCAATAACTTATTAATATTTAAATCCACACCCTTTTCATCTGCAGAAGAAAACGTAGCATCCAACAAACTTAACTTATCTTCCCCGCTTACCGTAAAGGATTTGAAGGGGTTTTCAAAAGTCACCGTGATCTCTTTCGTGTCAAGAACAACTGTTTCATCCGTAGCGTTCACCAGCTGAGCAACGATCTTACCACTCACGGTCCCTGCCATAGCAAGATTTTTAGCCGCATTTTCCGTTAATATGGCTTCGTCACCATTTACACTCACGTTCTTTTCACCCACTTTGTTCGTGTATTTTACTTTCACACCAAGTTTGTTGTCAATATTAAACAATTTCTGCAAATCTGATTTGAAATTTTCCGAACTCTTATCAACTTTAACCGTGATAGCATCCCCGGCATTCCAATAGGTAGCCTCTTTCCAGCCTTCCAAGAACTTGATCGGATTCACGGTAATCGTGAAGTTAGTCACACTCGTTACGACTACTGTTTCAGACACCTCTCTTGTCACCGTCATCTTCACCTCGTAAACACCTTGGGCACTCGGGTTCACTTTAATTTCCGGTTTTGCAGACAACTTCTCGAACATCGTGATGTCTTCCGTTACCACCTTACCGTTTTTCTTGATTTCGAAAGCCACCTTAACTTTTTCGTCCGTTGTCACGTCAACGTTGAAATAAGTATTAAACTGATTGATTGCACCTGCTTTAAGCACATTCTCGGCAATTGTCTTTGCAGAACCGTTAAAGTCATTAACAACAATATCCTCAATCAAATTCAACTCTTCAACATCTTCCACGATCTTTACCTGGATCTTTTGTTTTCCGAGCACGACATCCTTGCCGGCATTATCTTTCACTTTAGCCGTAATTTCAAAAGTGATTGTAGCGCCTTGTGCCTTGAAAGTAACATCCTTCACGGAAATCGTGGTACCGTTCACGGCCAAAACATCCTCGGCAGTACTCTCGGCTTTTACCTCTTTCACCTCGAAGGTCGGGGCAGCAAAACCATAAGACTCCAGAGTATTGTATTTATCTCCTTCTTTTGCCTTCACGAAAATATGTTCAACGACATCCAAGCTCTTGCCCATTTCACGAATCAATTCCAATTCCGGAATAGCAGCAATTTCCACATCCTTTTTGTCAATCAATTGTACGAACAACGGTTGTACTTTATGCCCCTGGGGATTAAATTCAATATAATCAGAATAGATCACCTCTCCCGTGTGATTATTCTTGATCCCGGCTGCCAACGTGTAAATATCCTGTGCATCGGGAGCCACATTCTCGAATTTGAAATCGGCATACACCAATCCAGTCTCTTCACCCTCCTTAACTTGTACCGGGTTACTCAGCAAGAATTTCGGGGGAGTGGCCCTTGACAAAAGTTTAAAGTGTTTCATCTCTGGCAACAACACGAAATCCTTATCCTCACCCAATTGAGCCTTAGTCGGGTTCACCTGGAAACGTAATTGACTGGACGTTGCAGTTATATCCAAAGATTTAGGAGTTTCAGCTATATTCCAAAGCTTATAAACTTTTAAATCACCACCTTGGCGCATCGGGACCAAAGTCACTGAAGTCACTTGGCCCCCTGCATTTGTTGGAATTTCAACAAAACCGTAAGCGATCTTCCCGGCATCGTCCAATTTAAATGCGTCACCTTCATACTCCGGCATATAAATCTTCACCGAATTCTTCTCTCTCACCATGTAAACATTATAAATCAGAGCATCGGTCTTTGTATCGTTCACGTACAAGTATCCATCCGTGCCTACAGAGAAAGCAAGTGCCGGATTTGTTTCGCTACCATTCAGAAGTTCCATCAAATCCTTTTCGATAACCTTTTTATTCTCTCCTTCACCAATCGTGATCACTAACTTTGAACCCTCGAATTTAATTTCAGGGGTCAAACCGTCGTCACCTTTTATCCCGTTTTCACCGGTAACCTTTCCAAGGTCTTCCGTGCCATTTAAAATCAAATGTCCCTCGTCATTGACAGTAAATTCAAAATCGTCAGCGGTAAACACTTTATCCAAAAGAACCGTCTTCGTTCCATCGGTATAATTTGCTACCAGCTTGCCATCCTCAATCGCGAACGTCGGAATCGGAGCATCCGTTCCTTTTTCGCCATCTTCTCCTTTTTCTCCGTTTTTCCCGTTCGTTATGGTATAAGACTTGCCATCAGACAATTTCACGACAATACCATTGCTCGTTTCTTGCACGTCAACCAATACGGCACCAGCTGCCACGGCGCTTTGAATATCCGCAATAGCTTTCTTATTCGCCTCAATAGCTTCTTTGTTTTCAGTAATTTGTTGTTGCAAATCATCAATATCGTCGTCATAATCTTTACAACCGACGAATGAAGGACTTACTAATCCTAGAACTAACATTCCGAAAAATGCCTTTTTTGCATAATTCCATTTTCTATTCATACGTATAAAATTAAAATTGGTAATTTAAAAATTTCATTTTTCTATCATCCAAATCATCTAACTGTTATTATCAAATCATTTCATTTTTAAACAATCCGATCATATCAATAATCATTCGTTTATTAACAAGCATAAACAAATAACTATCAACATATTACACTTACAAAAGAAATAACACTCAAACTTACCAACACCTTGATAACAAGAATATTAATAAAAACAAGATCATGATTACCCGCCATTAATAATCATAAATAAAAAACTCAACCCAATTTAAACAAATAACGCCCGTAACTTTTTCCCGTGGGAATTTCATAAACCGAGATAACGTGTACCCGTAAAAACAGACATAAAAGATCCATCACAATCTTAAGAACATCTTCTATCGCATAGAAGCAAGGCGATTGTGTCTACTTTTAGCACAAAAGCAAATATATTTTGTCAAAATATGAAATTTTCTCTTCTGATATTTCCATATTTAATAAATAATCGTACATTTGCACTCAATAAACGAACGTTTATTGATATTTTTCCATTAAAAAATACATGCGTTAATTTTAACAATCAATCATCAAGCTTCTTAAACATCCAACCTTTTCCCATAACTTCCACTTGTCTGACAAAAACTTTTTTATTCCAATGTCCCGAATACATTCTTTGCCCGGGATCTCGGAACAGCACTAAGACCTATGCCGTCCGACGTCGAAACATGGATATTATAAAAATTAATCGTAAATTTGCGGGACTACAACAGATTTCATTATAACGCAACTCAAAATGGATTATTTTAGCTTCAACATTAAAGAAATATTCACCGCCTTCATGGTTCTTTTCGCCGTGATCGACATCACGGGCTCCACCCCCATCATCATCGGTCTTAACAACGCCGGGAAAAAAGTCTACGCCGGAAAAGCGGCAGGAATATCTCTTGTCATATTTATTGCTTTCCTGTTCGCCGGCGACGGATTACTAAGATTGTTCAACATAGATATATACTCTTTTGCCCTTGCCGGGGCTTTGGTGCTCTTTGTCCTCGCTATTGAAATGACGTTCAATATCGAAATATTCCGGAATGACGGCCCGGCGGGCTCCGCCACCATTGTTCCTGTCATCTTCCCCCTTATCGCGGGAGCCGGGGCATTAGCCACCACACTCACCCTCAAAGCCGAGTGCAGCGTGCTCAGCATCATCGTCGCCATCCTCCTGAATATGCTCGTCGTCTA
Organism: Butyricimonas sp. Marseille-P2440; assembly: GCF_900091675.1. Taxonomy (NCBI): domain Bacteria; kingdom Pseudomonadati; phylum Bacteroidota; class Bacteroidia; order Bacteroidales; family Odoribacteraceae; genus Butyricimonas; species Butyricimonas sp. Marseille-P2440. The sequence goes on from NZ_LT594609.1 coordinate 167,474, forward strand.
CGTTGTCCTTCGCAACGTCTACCTCGTCGAGCGGCTACTCGGGAAAGGCGGTGTCTACATCTTGCGGAAATTTTTCGGCATCATACTACTCGCCATGTCCGTGAAGATTTTTACCTCCAACCTGAACATCTTATTGGAATCATTAAAGTAATTCCCCCGTTTCAGCCTTCACCCGCGACACGGCTTCACTTTCCCTCGGAAAAATATACATGGAATTACCGTGCTTCCCCAAAAAAGATGCTGTAACTTTTCGCTACCTTTGAACGTCCTATCACAAAAATAACAGCTATGAAAAGAATCACACTACTCGTCTTCATGATCTGCTTCGCCATCACCGGAGCCATCGCTCAAGAAAACATCACGCTCTCCCGTTTTCAGGGAGAAAAAATCACCGGGATCGAAATCCACGGGGCATTCAAAGTCATCGCCAAACAAGGCGAATCCACCGGGGCATCCGTAAACATCCCCGCCCGTCTAGAACAGGAACTCGTGTTTACCCTGAAAAACGGGATATTAACCATCGGTTTCGATGAAAAATTTAAAGGAAAAAACAAAGAAACTTTCGCCGCCGAAGTCACCTTTTCCACCCTAGAAAACGTGGAAATCAGCGGAGCCTGTTCTCTTCGCCTCAAGGGAGAAATCACCACGAACCACCTTGTGGCGGAAATCCGCGGAGCCTCATCCATGACATCCACCGCCCCCCTCTGCATAACCCAGAAAGCTTCAATAGCCCTGACAGGAGCTTCAAAAATGAGCGGGGAACTCACCGCACCGGCAGTCGCCTTTGAAATCTCGGGTACCAGCAAACTTACCCTCAAGGGGAAAAGCACAACGGCAAATGTCGAAGTCAGCGGAGCCTCCAGCGCCAACCTGGCAAACTTCACGGTAGACAAAGCTACCCTCGAAGCCACAGGAACCTCACATATCAACATCCACGTGGTGCAAGAACTTAGCGCCGAAGCAACCGGAGTATCCTCCATCACCTATTTCGGCGCCCCACAAATTATAAAACTAAACACCGCGGGAATGTCCAAAATAAAGAAAAACAATTAACCTCCAAAAGAAATATTTACCCTAACAACTCCCTCTCCTTCTTCGTAAGCCCCTTTACAACAATATCGTAAGATTTCCTCACGAGTTCCCGTATCTTATCGTCCGAAACATCTTGGTTGAAATAGACACTAATCCAATATTTCTTGTTCATGTGCCAACCGGGAGTGATCCCAGCGTATTGCGCCCGTAACTCACCCGACTCATCGGGATCGCACTTGATGCAACAAAAATCGAATACCTCGATATTCACGAAGCAAAACCATTTGTCCGCCACGTAAAAACACAAAACATCCTGGCTATACCTGTCTGCAACATTCGGGAAAGGCATTTTCTCGTGCACCCCTTTCAGCGAAAGGCAATATTCTCTAAATTCTTCAATATTCATTTTAACCCAACTCCTTTTTTAGCCACACTTCCATCACCGGATCAGGAATGACAACCCGGCGTTTTTCGATTTCTATAATCTCTTTTTTAACCAACGCACGTTTGACGATACTGACATTCGCCGATGAGCCAAGCTGGTATTTACGTATAATTTCTTGTGTAGTGAATTCACTATGAACACCATCAATAATCGCCCGCAGAAAATTCATCTGATAAGTCGTAAGGCTCTCGGTCTGCTTTTCAAACAAGGGTGTATTTTGGTCGACAATATCTTGGAATGCCGCATCAAAATCCCGTTCGGTAGCAATTCCATTCGTGTGAACCCATACCAACCATGCCAACTGCTGCACGTAAGACGAATGGTTATCCACTCTTTGACATATCTTTTCGGCCAACTCTTTTGAAATTCGCTTACCCGTGGCTTCAAAACGACCGCGTATATAATCTATCCAATCCGCTGTTCCAATTTTAGGCAAATAAATGGAATCCCCGAATTTATAGAACGGAAGGCTCTTTTTCTCGAAAATCTCATTCATTAAATGCTTCTTGCTACCGAACAAACAATAAGATACCGATTTTTGCAGCTGCCATACAGCACGCAATCGCTTCTGGAATGTTTTTGAATCCTTAAACTCCGCTATCTGTTGAAATTCATCGATACATATCACGATATTATAGCCTTTCTTCCGTGCTATTTTTTCCGGGAGCTGCAGGATTTCATCAATATCGTTGCTTTTGGGATTCATTTCAAACGATATCGAGAAATCCGTCACCGGATCTGTCCCCACGGATATTTTAGGAGTGACCCGTGAAAGGAACAGCCTGGCATTTTCCAACCATTCGTCTAACTTGGAAGATGTTTGCTTGAGAACTGCTGCTGCAAATGCGTCATAAAAATCGCGATCGCTACGACACGAGAAAATATCGAGATACACGACTTTCAATTCATCGGATTGTGCCAAACGACATACTTTCTGCACCAATGAGGTCTTACCCCAACGACGAGGCGAAATCAGCACAGTATTTACACCATACCGGAAATTTAGCAACAGACGCTCCGTTTCTTTCTCCCGATCGGTAAAATTATCACCCGATGTTGCAACTCCAAATATAAAAGGCTTATTCTCCATAATCTTCAAGCATTATTTTCATGCAAAGATAGGTAATAACTTTATTAGTAATAACATTATTACTAATAAAATTATTACTCCCAACACCACACGCACGCCGAATCTGAAACATCCTTCCCGTCAGCACTCGCGGCGAACACGTAAACGACAATCTCGTCCGCCTCGACATTTCTCGGGAAATCCACGCTCGTATCAATCGCCTCGCCCCGCGTACCTAATTCCACCACGCGGCAACGCTTACCCCGCGTGCCAGCCACCACACCATAAATTTTATCATCCAAAAAACAATCGATCGACTCGAGTTGCACACCCGGGGAAGCAAAACGCACCTTCCGGCTCTCCGCGTCCACCTCGGTACTAACCGACGGCGGCACCAACTGCCCGGCAGCTACCCGCAATTTCCGGTAATCAATGTTTCCCCTGAATTCTCGCCCGGCTTTTTTGCGCGGGTTAACCGGTGCTTCCGGGTCTATCTTTTCCACGCTCACGGCATTCATCACGTTCGCGCTCACGAACCCGTTAAATCCTTTCGGGTAACCGTTCCCCCCGGGAAATCCCAACCGGATAGCGACCATCAGCCATCGTTTTCTTTCTGCCGTCGCGCCGAAAGCGATAGACTGCCGTTTCTGTACCTCCCCGTTCGGCTTACGCTTCAACCCGGCACTTTTGCAACAATTCTTCCCGTTTTCCCTCACGTAACCGATCACGTTCCCGTATTTTCCCCGTATTTTTCCTATCGGGTTCACAAATTCTGCCATACCCTATCTATTTTAATGTTTCACTTGCCAAATATACAATTTTTCTACCAAAACCATAATAAGATAAGACAATTACATACATTAATTCAATTATAATTCCGTATCAATCCGGTATGAATTCCGCCATAAACGCTATACGAACCCTATATGAACCCTATATGAACCCTATATGAACCCTATAGTAAATAGCGTTCATAAAGAGTAGCTATTGCATAATTAAAATATTTTAAGTACTATTGCACCGGAATTAATTCGGAATTAATACTTAAATCATATTGGTTATGGATAGGAACTCATCATTACTCGCCGCTTTACTTACTAACGGTCCCTTGAAAATGGACGGCGTCACGTTTTACCTGTACGGGGGAACAGTACGGAAATGCAAATCCAAACGAGGACCCAAGAAATCCAGGACAGAGGGAGAAGAGAAATCTTCCAGCCAATTCACCGAGGTTCGAAAGATGTGGCGAATATACCGCCGTGCTACCGGGGAACTGCCCATATGGCGCACGTGGGCAAGGGCCACGGGGATCGCTAAAAGCGACTCGGCATTCCACTCCGTGAACGGCGGATGCCTCCGCCCGGGCGAGGGTGTGTGGGCATTCCCTACATTCCGTTTCTCCATGGGGACCTTGGAAGCACCGGTTATCATGGACGTGGCAAGAGATGGCTGGAGCGTCACCCTCCGCTGGGAAAATGACTCAGACCGCCCGAAAGCGAGCGCCTCGGACCAAGTGTACCTCGGGTACTTCTACGACACGCAACCCCGTTCCCCGCGAATGATCGCCTGCCCCGGCACGCGCCGCGGTGACGGCGAGGTAACCGTGGAAATCCCCGCGGCAGGTCAACCGGACGGAACACCTCTGCATCTATACTTGTTCTTCGGCAACGGGAACCCGGACCGGTTCTCCCCGAGCGAATACGCAGTTATCTAACTACTTTTGCGACAGGACACCGCAATAAACCTGTATTGTGTGTCAATCAATGTTTCGTGTAACAAATGACCTTATGGACTAGAGATGTGTCAACACACGCCTTCTTTAGCCTTTCTTATTTTATCGTACCATTCATCTATTGAGAATCTTTCCCGTATCGTTTCCACGGCTTTAGGCGATAAACGATCCCACCATTGCCTGCCCAGACATTGCGATATCGACTCTTTGAAAAATTCAACATCCCGGTGACATATCATCCCATTGATATTCGGGGCAACGATCATGTCAGCACCTTCCCCGTCCGCCACAACTGGGACGCATCCATACGACATGGATTCAAGCAAAGCGTAGTTGCAAAAAACGATCTCAGCAGGGAAAACGAATATTTTACTTCTCCGGAGCAACTTGCCCCCATAAGAAACAAAGCCTAATATCGTGATTTTGTCTTCAAGCCCGAGTTCCCTTATTCTGTCTAGAACTTCTTCTTGATACTCTATTTCGACCGAAGGTTTTTTCTCATTCAAAACGCTGAATCCCGCAAGTATAATCTTCAATGCGGGCATTTCATCTAACAATCGCTTGAATACCTCCAACAAAAACACCACGTGGCGCTTCTTCCTCGGGCTGTTCATGAATATAATGTCGACATCTCTCTCATCATAAGTCAAAAGGGGGCGGCTATGATACGGGATTGCGTTGTGAACGAAACAAAGCTTATTGCCCAAATTGCATTTCCTTGCATCTTCCAGCAGATTGTATTCCTTGGCTATCACCAGATCTGCCAATTTTAACGCCCGCTTTGTCAAATAAACTTGCAATTTCCCCTTCGAGAATTCAAGTCCCCTCAAGATCACGATAAGATTGCGCCTGAACAATTTCGCAACAACGGCATAAAATATAACCATTTTACTACCACTGCTATACAATTCTACGTTCTTCGATTTTACCTTACACAAGGTACAAATAAGCGTTTTTACACGTGTCATGATTCCCATGGGGACTATTCGCGCGTCCGCATTATACTTATCTATGAATTTTTGGCTATTCCCATATACATCGTGGACCAGATATTTTATGGTTTCCCCATTTTTGGCATACACATTTGACTGATAGCCTATTTTATCGCAAAAACGTTCTAATCCGATACAAATAGTATCAACATATTCTTTATCCATAATTATTTCTTCACGCTTAGATCAATTCAATATTCATGACTACATTGCCCGTTTAATCCCCAGGAAAAAAAGCACTCTCGCAACTTCTTAACACACCAGCAAAAAGTCACTCTTAAAGCATCAATAACACTCATATTCTCGATTTTACGAAAAAGCAACCAATGATATTTTACAAGACTTAGTTTATTGCTAGAGAGCGAACCTTTTCTTTTACGATAAGCGGTTAAAACCTCGGCCATTCCATAAAAGCACGGTTGTTCCTTTAACAGCCTAAGCCATAGAGCCAAATCATTACGTTTCCTTATATCAGGCACTTCTATCGAGCGTAACATTTTAGTATCCAACATGACAGTAGAATTCCCGATTGTCCCTTTTCCCCACATTGCCTCATCGAAATTCGTGGTATTCTTCGGGAAAACCGTCCTGCCCAGTTCTCCGCCTCCATCAAATATAAGCTTGTACGCAGTACAACACATCGCCACGTTGTGCAAATGCATATAAGCGATCTGGCGCTCAAGCTTTTCAGGCATCCACAAATCATCACTGTCAAGAAACGCTATGTACCGACCGTTGGCAAAACCGATCCCTATATTCCTGGCGTTCGCCGTTCCGGTATTGCTTGAAATTTTTATATAACGTATTCTTGAATCCGAAATTGTATATCGAGATACGACATCAAAAGTACCATCACTGGAACCATCATCGACAATTATCATTTCCCACTCGCAATAAGTCTGCGCAAGAACACTCTCAATCGCATCAGAAATATACATGCCACAATTAAACGCCGGGGTTACGATGGATACAAGTTCTAAATCCATACTAAATATACAGCTATTTCAACTATGATTTTCCTTCAATATTGCAAATATACGCTAATCTACCGTAGTCACATCCTTTTCTTGTGATTTTTTAGAAAAAATTATTTTTCATTATACGCATTGAAAATATCCCCCACGAAAGTGCGAGTTTATCGGATTTTGTATTTATTTTTGTCATGAGTGCAGAAGAGTCAGGTGTCACGAAAATCAAGTTACAAATAATGTTTAAATTAAATATTCTAAATAAAGCCTTAAAAGGTGAATTACTAAAATTTAAATACAACATTATCTGGGATTTTTATATAAATAACCTAAAAAAGATATGTGACAAGAAAAAACGAATTCCCGTCATAGTATCTCTAACAAGCTACGGTCGAAGAGTCACGGCATGTACGCCTTATGCAATACTATCAATATTGAACGGACGGGTTTTACCCGGACAAATCATCCTTTGGCTAGATTCTAAAAATTGGACAACAGACAATATTCCTGAAAAAATCAAGTCCCTGTCTTTTGCGAATTTGCAAATTAAATTTACAGAAGACGTTAAATCATACCAAAAGCTGGTACCGGCAATCAAAGAATATCCATCGGATCATATCGTAACGATAGATGACGATACATACTATCCGCCATCTTTCCTTGAACGTCTTTATGAATGCCACAAAAAAAATCCTTGTTACATTATATCAACACATTGCCGGTATCCCACCTTCGTAAACGGGAAACTATCGAGTTACAAGGATTGGGCAAATATTAATACCACTAATACTGCCAAACAAAACAAAATTTCCTCCAAACTAATATTTCCTCTTGGATATGGGGGTATATGGTATCCGCCTGATAGCCTTTATCCAGATGTTACAAACCAATCATTATTCACGGAAATATGCCCTTATGCCGATGACATCTGGTTCTACATGATGGGAGTAATAAAAGGCACTTCCAAAGTAAACACGTTTTTCAACAATTCAGGTTTTTATCATTTGGATTTATTCCGACAAATTATATTTAAAGACAGATTACAGAATTTAAATATCGGGAATTTCCAGAATGATATACAATTAAGCAGATTGCTAAAGCATTACGATATCGATTTAAAAGATAAAGCATGAAAACGGAATTATCCCCTGGATACACTTCCCGAAACTACCAACGACTTCAACAATGCCATGCAATTAATTCCCAGGCACCGGGAAACAGGCAAATAGATGCCAACTGATATTAAAAATCCCATGACAAGAACGGAGAAGTCGCGAGTGATTCCGACACGACTTATCGCCAAGCTTCCCCAAAAGCACGAGAAGGCGGATGCCAACAGGATTTTGAGCATCGATTTCCAGGGTAGCAGCCCCAACAGGCTCGTGTTCAAAATACGCGCTGTACTTATCATTAGAGCCATGAGACAAAAAAAGGTGGTTGCCGTGGTGATTACAGCGATTGCCAACAAAGACGGGAAATAATAAACACACGATAAATCAAGTGCAAGCAAGGTGATTGCCGTGACCAAATGGGCGTTCGCGAATATCTTGCCTTCGCCTAAAGCGAACATCAACGGTCCGTACGGCACAATCCGCGCCAAATTTATTATCGTGACAACCCTGAACAAATCTGCCGCTTCACGATAAGCGATCCCGTATAAGGTTCCCATTATTTCCGGGGCAAAAACGCAACAAAACACGGCAAAGGGGTATATTATTGACGCGGACTTGAATATCACGCTTTTCCAGAGAGTTATATATTCCTTGTTACCAGCCCCGTTTTGGGTCATCCGGGAAAACTCGGGCAATAAAATACCGGATATGGCGCCAATCACCATTCCGGCAACAGGAAGTTCCTTGTAGCCGTTCGCAAACATGGCAAAATTTTCAACTCCCAGGTAACGGCTCACGAAAAATTGACTCACGGACCCGATAATAAATCCGTACAAGCTTGAAGTAAATACCGGCATCGAAAATCGCAATATATCCCGAATTGTTATCTCCGTTTTCCCGGGTGTAACATTCTTAAACGGCAACGACAAAAGTCGAAAACCGACAAGACTCGAACCCAAAGAAGCAACCACTAGCCCAGTGACGACCCCAGTAACTCCGGCATCGAAAATAATCTCCGGCAACACGGAAAAAAGTATACAGAACACACGACCTAGCAAGACGTACACCAGCACGACACGTGTCATCCCGTACACGGTCAAAACACGCTCGACACCCAATACCGGCATCAATAGCATGGGAGTTACGGCAAAATATTTCAAATTGACAGTTAATAACGGGTTTGCCAGCAATTCGGCTATTCGAGCCGCCCCCGTGAACAACAAAAGCGAGAAAACAACAGAAAGTCCCCAGAACAATAGGTTCAATTTGCGAATCACCGCCTGCCCTTCTTCGATAGGAACTCGTGCAAGAAAATAAGAGTACGCGTTAGGAAGTCCAAAGGAAAAAATGATCAACAAGGTCGAGTAAATATAAATCACCTGTCGATAAGTTCCGTACTCGACAGTTGTCATGTACCGGCTAAGAATAGCGGATATTATCAATGTCATACATAACGACAACGCATTAGCAAGCACCAACCACAACGCTTGTTCCGTTTTAGTTTTACCGATCGCAATCTCCCGCTTCATCATGTTTCAATTCAAGATCATACTAAAAAAATACAAACATCAGTATTTAACCGCCTTACAATCTCTATAGCAGACAATCGACACAAAGTTGCATAGTAGAATAATAAGAATACAAACATAATGAATTATCTGATATATACAAATAAAGACAAAAAATGTCTTTTCCACGGGAAAATCTTTTCCACCATTCATTAGTAATATAAAAAAATAGGTATTACTTTCGCGGTGCTATGGTTCCCGGGTAAGATATTTCTACAACCTTACCAGGGATTAATAGGGAATCAGGTGAAAATCCTGAACAGATCCACTGCTGTAAGTTTCATAACAATTTCTCCGGCACTCGTGATCCACTGTCCCGCATATCGGGGATGGGAAGGACGCCGGGAAAGAAACAAGTCAGAAGACCTGCCATACGATCACATTGTTTAACGTTCAAGGGGAAGGAAGAACGTGAACGCCGATAGCTTAACCATTGTCGACCGGATACGCCAAGCCTTTTCCAGACTAAAAGGGAGATTATGTTCGCGAAAAAGTGGTTTTGTTTTCTGATTATTTTATGCATAGGTACGGTATTGTCGTCATGCGACAAACCGGGGATGCCTTACCCCGACGGGGTGTTGGGCAACGGGGATATAGAGGCTCTCGTGCTGAACGAGGGGTTGATTAACACGAATGCCGGAGCTATCTCGGTGATATATAAGGACGGCAAGGTGGTGGTGGATGCCTTCCAAGACGTGAACCATCGTCCGATGGGTGACGTGGCACAATCCATCACGATGATTAACGGGAAGTATTTCGTGGCGATGAACAACTCGAAAAAGATCGAGATCATCAACCCCGTGACCTTCAAGTCCGAGGGGACAATACTCTACACGCAGGCGGGCTACCCGCGGCAGATCGTGCCCATCTCCCCCACGGAAGCAGTCGTATCGGACTTGAACCGCCAACTGGTACGCGTCCGAACCGTGCCGCCTTACGGGAAGCCGCTGGAATACATTTCCATCCCCCGGTGGGTGGAATACTTGGTCGTGGCGGAAAATAAAGTGTTCGGCATGACGCAGGGAGGTCTGTACGTGTTCGACGCCGACAACATCAAGAAGGATTACGCCCGGATCATCAAAGAGGTATATAACGAAGAATACACGAAAACGTGCCAAATGTTGATCGACAAGGAAGGGATGATCTGGGGGCTGATGTACCAGAAAAGAAGCGGGGTGGTCACGGGCATCACGCTGAAACGCGTAGACCCCAAGCGGGAGAAAGTGGTCGAATCACACACCTTGCCCATCGGCGACCCCAATTCACAAACACCGGGCGAGATCATCGGCTATATCAATTACAACCGCACGGACATCGATCCCACGGGGACATGGATATATTTCAACGTGAAAACCCGTTCGGCTGAAGCGAACGCCAAGGGCGAGAAAGAACAACAAAGCGTGTACCGTATGAACGTGGATAGCGGCGAGTTCGAGCATTATTACGACCTGCCGGAGGTGGGCATGATGTACGGTTTCGCGGTTAGCCCGGAGGGGGACGTCTACTTGTGCGACTGCCTGGATTACACCGCGCAAAGAGGCTACATTCGCCACTACCTGAAGGACGGCTCGAAGGTCAGCCACAAAGTGGGAGTGTATCCCGGTCAAGTCTATTTCCCCGGAAATCAACGCTAAAAAACGAATTATGCTTAAAAGAATAACGATAGGATTATGTATCTATTTCACGCTGGGAAGCGGGATGCAGGTAGAGGCACAGCGAAGGGATTCGGTGGCGATGCACGGGATGCTCGACACGGTGCAGGTGGTCAGCCAACGTATCCGGCACGCCAATGAAGCGAACGCCGGGGCAAAAGTGAGCCGGATAGACCCGGAAATCATGCAAGCAAATAAAACCCGCTCGCTGGCGGAGTTACTGACGGACTACACGGCGATTTACATCAAAAGCCTGGGAATGGGCGCCCTGTCGACTGCCTCCTTCCGGGGAGCCAGTCCCTCGCAGACACGGGTGAATTGGAACGGCATCAATATCACGCCGCCGATGTCGGGGACTTTCGATTTCTCGCAAATCCCGGTGTTCTTCACGGACAACGTGAACCTGTATTACGGGAGCAGCCACGTGAAGAACGGGACGGGAGCTATCGGGGGGAGCGTCAACCTTTTCACCGACCCGGACGGACGCAAGGGTGTGAGCGGGAAAGCCCTGGGCGAGTACGGCTCGTACGGCACGTACACGGCGGGAGCGCAAGTGAACTCGGGCGGAGAAAAATCGACTTTTAAAACCCGCCTGTACTACCAGCACTCAGACAATAATTACACTTACCTGAACAAGATATTGACCAACGAGCCTTTCCGCGAGAAACGGCAAGACGCTGACTACACGCAATGGGCGGCAATGCAGGAAGGCTACTTCCGGTTATCCCCTTACACCCGGCTGACGGCAGTGGCGTGGTTTCAGGAAGGCGAACGGATGTTGCCTCCCGCTCTCGGGATTGTCAACCAATCGCACGAGAAGCAACGGGAAACCAATTTCCGGGCATACGCGGGCGTGGATTTCACCCGCAGCATACACGCCCTGCACGTGAAGGCGGCGTGGCTCTATTACCGGCAGAAGTACGACAAATGGTACGCCGGGGGAATGTTCGACCCGGAGGGTAACAAGAACCAGTCGCAGACGTGGCAAGGTATCGCCGATTACACGTTTACCCCGCGGGAAAACCTCGTGCTGGGCACAAGCCTGACTTACTCGCACGACTTGATACGGGTGAGCAGCTACATCGACATCGACTCGTCGAAGTACACGCTGGGCGACGTGGATTATGACATCCCGGAGGTGGAACCGCCCTTCCGCCACCACCGTAACGTGCTCTCGTGGCAGGCGTCGGCATTGTGGACCCCGGTAGAGTGGATGATGCTGAACGGGCAGTACATGTTCGAACAGAACGACAGCCGGGGCGTATCCACGTGGTCGGCTGGCGTGGTGTTCAACCTGTTGAAACGGGAATTGCAGGTAAAGGGAAGCATGGCTTACAACTACCGTTTCCCGAGCATGAACGACCTCTACTGGCGACCGGGAGGCAACCCGGACGTGAAGCCGGAAGACGGGTACTCGTACGACGCTTCCGTGGCTTACCGGAAGCACCTGTGCCAGGGACTCTCGCTGGACGCGGAGGTGTCGGGCTACCTGATGTATATCGACAATTGGATACTATGGTTGCCCAAGGACGGGAACCAATGGATATGGACACCGCAGAACCTCCGCAACGTGCGTTCGGAAGGGGTGGAATTGTACGGGAAGCTGACCTACGAGATCGGGGATTTGAGGGTAAACGCATCGGGCAATTACAGCTGGTCGCAATCCCGTACCCGCAAGAAACAACACGAGGACGACGGCTCGTACATGAAGCAGATTCCTTACGTGCCCCGCTTCAAATGGAACGTGAGGGTTGCCGCCGATTACCGGGGAGCTTTTTTCTCGTGGCAGGTGACCTATATCGGACGCCGCTTTATCACCACCGACCAGGAATACGCTACCGACCCTTACTCGGTGCACAATATCCTCGCGGGTTACCGGCACGAGTTCCGCAACGGGATGAGCCTGACCCCGCAAGTTCGGGTGGACAACCTGCTGGACACGTATTACGAATCGACACAGTATTACCCGATGCCGTTGCGGAATTGCCTCGTGTCGCTGATGTGGGAATTTTAGAGTATCTATTAATATATTATTTTACAGTAAACAGAGAAGGTTAGAATTATGAAGAAGTTTTATTTAGTATTATTGTTTTTAGGAGTGTTGACAGGATTAGTGAGTTCTTGTAGTGATGATGATAAATATATTCCAACGCCGCCGACAGTAACTATCGAAAGCGCAAATGGTAGTTTTTCGATGCTCCCGACAGAATCTATTGTTTTGAAAGCCAAGATCGAAAGCCCGATAGAAACGAGTTTGGCTTGGTTGGTAAATGGGGAAAAAGTATCGACAGATTCTATCTACACGTTCAAGGCAGAAGAACTTGGAAAATATAACGTGATGCTTGCCGTATCCAATGCAGACGGGAAGGCATTTACCACAACCATGATTGAGGTTCACGGGACATACAAGTATGGGACTTTCATTCTTAACGAAGGAAGTAGATCGCCCGGAAGTTTAATTTTCATTGATTCAAAAGGAGAAATAACCAATAATGTTTATCAATTTGAAAATGGAGGAGAATTAGGAGCCTTAACCCAAGACTTATTTATCAAAGACAATAAAATGTATATTGTTTCTCAATCCGGAGGGTATGATGGTGGTTTTGTAACTATTCTCAATGCAGAAACCTTAAAAAGAGAACGTAAATTCCAAGAAGAATTAGAGGGTAAAGTAAGTTCCCCTACTCATATTGCGGTATTAGACGAGGATAATATATATATTCGTGATGGTCAAGGTATCAAAATATTTCATCCTTCAACAGGAGAAGTATTACTCGTTGAAGGCACCTCAGGAGCACGTAACAACACAATGCCTGTTGTAAACAACAAAGTATTTGCCACCCGAAACAATACTGTCCTTGTCTTCGAAGAAGGAAAAGACCAAATTGCCAAAACAATCACGTTTGAGGGTAATGTTTCCGGAGTAATTAAATCTTCAGATAATAATCTTTGGGTTTCAGACGCATCCGGTAAAATCTCAAAAGTGGATGCCAATACCTGTGAAATTCTAAAAGCTAACACATTAACAGGAGATGCGGCAAATGAATTAAAACCCAATACTTTCGCTCGCCCAGCTACTCCTAATATTACAGCCAAAGGAGATACCTTGTATATAAATAGCACCTCATCAAAAATCTATCGTCACATTTTCGGTGAAAATCAAACTGATTTCATGGTAGATGCCAAAACAATGGTTGAGAACGTCGGACAGGTCTACAACACCGTTGCCGTTAACCCTAAAACAGGAAAAGTTTTCATGAACACATTAAAAGGTTGGGGAAATAATTATTTGATAAATCAAATCACGGCATTTGATTTTAGTGGAGAAGAACCCGAAATCAGTGCTGCATATAACGACTATACCCGTTTCCCCGCCGGAATATTCTTCACGTACAATTTTGAATAAAACGGTAATGAAAAAGAATTTACTTTATGCACTAGCTATATTGATCTTCACGGGAATGTGGAGTTCTTGTAGCGATGACAATGGCGGAGGCGGAGGTGACGAAAAACCTCTGACTCCCCCGGAAGTTTCCGTGCAGAATTTAAACCTGAAAAGTGCTATTCTCCCGGAAAGGAAGGTGAGGTTAAGAGCGAACATTATCAACACGACGGAAGCCGCACTCCAATGGTTCGTGGACGGGAAAGAAATGTCAAAGGACACGATATACGAGTTCTCGTCTGCCAAGGAAGGTACGTTCAAGGTCAAAGTGACGGCTTCCAACGTACTCGGGGAAGCATCGGACAGCGTGAATATCACGGTGATGGACGGCTTCAAAATTTCGGACGTCACAAACTGGACGGGAGAGGGCGAGTGCCGCTCGGTGCTGGCGATACAATGGGTGTCCCAAGACGTGAAGGATTTGTTACACCCCGAGGACGGAGAGATATTCTTCCGGGCATGGGGGTATAAATGGAAGAAACCGGAGAAAAGAGAGGATACCCCCACGGGATTTGACCTGATCAAGGCTATCGCCAAAATAGATCCCCGCCTATTCGTTATTGTTTCCAGCGATGCCCTCGGGTTTACCATCAAAGGATTCGGCTATGACGGCAACGGTGACGGGAAAATCAAAATTAAAAGCGAGGACTTTGAATACGGGGGCAAGACATACAAGGGAATCACGTTGACGGAAAAAGATTTCAAGGAGGGCATATACGTACAAGGAGTAGACGATAACATCGACGACTTCAAGCTGCTCACCGAGAATGATTACTGGATTGGCGGCTGGTACGTGACATACGCTTCCTACTGGCAGGGATACGGGGAAGCGGTACTGGAATCGGAAGAATACGAGTACTCCAATTTTTACGCCAACAACCGTGAACTGGAAGACGAGAGCTGGGACGCCTGGACGTTCTCCCCGATCAATGATGCAGAGCAGAATATCCTGCCCCTACCCCATTTGTTAGAAGCGGCGGAATAGTTTAACAAACTTCCAAGCAAAAAGCAGAAATACTTAAAGTACAATAACAAGGAAATATCTCAAAATAAAATGAACTCTAAAAGATTTTTCTAACTTTCAGAGTTCATTTTCATTAAAAAGAACCAGAAAATTAACGGTTTCAGTAATTCTTTCAACTTCCCAATTGCTTCGTATTTCAGGAACTTCACTGTGTTGATACTGATATCCATCTGTTTGGCAATTTCATCCTGTTTCAATCCCTCCAAGCCGAGAGATATCACTTCCGCACTGCGCGGGGGAAGTTTAGCGATTGCTTCAAACAGCAAACGATTGTTTTCTTCTTCGATCAGGTAAGATGCGGTTTCCTCCTCTTCCCAAGGAATTTGAACCAGCTGATCTTCCTTCCGTTTTTGGTCGCGCAAAAACGTGAGCGAAGTGTTGCGTACACAGACAAAGAGATAAGATTTGAGTGAAATATCTTTCAATTGTCCCCTATTCGACCATAACTTTATAAAAACCTCTTGCACGATATCTTTCGCACTCTCTTCATTTTTCACGATACGGGATGCAAAGGCGCACAGGGTCGTGTAATAACGACCGAACAATTCCTTGAATGCCGGTTCCCACCCTTGGTTTATCCTCTTTAAAATCTCTTTATCTTCCATAAAAGACCACGTATCTGAAAAAGATGCCGTAAAAATATTTATTTTTTTCGATTTCGACCTATACTTTTTCCTTCGCAAGGAGTTATTTATATGAACTTTTAATAACAGCGCGTATGAACAAATTTGATATAGCAAGGTTGATTTCCCGCCAACGCTTGGAAATACTGACTCCCGCGGAAGAAAAACAGCTACAAGAATGGTTGTCCGCTTCCGAGGAGAACAGGAAGTTGTTCGAGCAAATTTCTACCGGCAATTCTTTCACGAAGAGAAAAGTTTTAGAAGAACAGACCGACATAAACAAAGAGTACAAAACAATGGTCCAAAAAATGAAACGTTCTCGTATCCGCCGTTGGATACTCGGGACCGCTTCCGCTGCCGCCATTCTAGCGTGCGGGGTGCTGGCAGCCATTTTTTGGATACCCGGCAAACCGTCGCAACCTCAAACCGTTGCCATGGCTTCCGATAACATCGAGTTGATTTTTCCCGATGGCAAGCGTTTCTTGTTGGGCGACAAACAATCCGCCCATGAACCGCTTCCCGAGGGGTTCAAACTCATCCGAGATGAGGCTGATAAAAATAAACTGGCTTACACTCACCCTGATACCGCGAGCAAGGCTCCAGCCTCTTTCATCACACTGAACGTGCCCAAGAAAGAAGATTATAAAATCGAACTACCGGACGGTACCATCGTCTACTTGAACGCGTGTACCTCCCTGCGGTTCCCGGAACACTTTCAAGCAGATTGCCGAGAGGTATACTTATCGGGCGAGGCAGCCTTTTCGGTGAAAAAAGATAAAACGGCACCGTTTCACGTGCATACCGACCAAGGGACGATCACGGTAACCGGCACGGAATTTCATGTCAGCGCGTATACCGATGACCCGTTTTGGCAAGCCACGCTCATCGAGGGAGCCATCGAGGTGACCCAAGGAGAAAAGGCTGTGCCCCTGAAACCTCACCAACAATATTTTTGGAGCAAGGAAGAGGGGACCGGCCACGTGAGGGATATTCCCGACGAGGAGGCGATACTCATCCCGTGGGGGACGGGGATGCTCGTGTTCGAGGCTACCACGTTTGAAGAGATCACGCGGAAATTGCAAAGATGGTACGACATCACCTGGAATTACGAAAACGAGGCCATCAAGAATAAACGTTTCACGGCGACCATAAATAAAAAGGAGTCTTTAGAGGTATTCCTACGCCTGATAGAAAGGACCACCAATATCAGATTTATCCTTGACGGAAAACAAATAACAATTACCGAGAAAAAATCAGATAATCAAACCGATAACAATCATATCCAAAATTAATACGAAGCTAAAATTATGAAAAAAATCCATTTATTCTTTTCAAGTGTGCTTCTTGTGGCAAGCACACTACTGCTCGCTACAGCCTGTTCCGACGACGATTCGTTGGAAGAAGCAATGGGATCAAAAGTACAAAAAGTCAAATTGGCACAAAATACCCTATCCATGGTGGTAGGCATGAGCGAACAGCTCGTTGCCACGATTTTTCCGGAGAACGCCGAGAACCAAAATGTCACCTGGAGTTCCAACAAACCGGAAATCGCCGACGTGGACTCCACCGGGATGTTGTGGGCAAAGGAAGTGGGCTCTGCCACCATTATGGTGAAGACCGAAGACGGGGAAAAGGTGGACTTTTGCCTCGTGACGCTGACTCCCGCCCCCATTCTTGTGCAGGAAATCCGGCTCAGCGAATCGACTTTGGTATTGAAAAAAGGTGAAAGCCTGACTTTGACCCCCATCATCATACCCGAGAATGCCACCAACCAGACGGTGACGTGGACATCCAGTAACCCGTCGGTGCTTTCCGTGGATGAGAATGGAAATGTTTCTGCTCTTGAATTCGGGAACGCCACCCTCACCGTGACCACCGAAGACGGCGGAAAAACCGCCACGTGTGCCGTAACGGTCGACAACAAAGGAAGCCTTCGGGTGGAAACCGTGGAGATTCCCGCCGGGACCTTCCAGATGGGAGCAAGTGGTATGATGGAAGCCGGAGCCGGAACACAACCTGACGAACGTCCGGCTCATCAGGTAACGCTATCCCAAGGCTTCAAGATGAGCAAGTACGAAATCACGAACGAACAATTCTGCTTCTTCCTGAACGCGAAAGGCATCGGTGCTGACGGCATCTACAACGGGAAGACCATGGTTATCTCCTCCGAGGGACAGGCATCCGACTGGGGGGTACATTACAACGGGACGGAGTGGCAACCGGCTACCGGTTACGAGAACTTCCCCGTGATTTACGTGACCTGGTACGGGGCTTCCGAATTTGCCGCATTCGCGGGAGGTTCGTTACCTACCGAGGCGCAATGGGAATACGCGTGCCGCGGCGGTATGGAGGACAAACCGTTCGGATTGGGCAACGGGATGAGTTTGACAAAAAATCTTGCCAATTTCAACTGGATGATGGAGTGCGAGAACGGCAACATGGCGATGAACGGCAACACGCCAAGTACCTCCACGGTAGCCGTGGATTCTTACACCCCCAACGCCTTCGGCTTGTACAATATGCAGGGGAACGTGCGCGAGTGGTGCAGCGACTGGTATGCCGCCAACTATACGGCAGAAGGGGTAACGGATCCCACGGGTGCGGATTCGGGAACCTACCGGGTATTCCGCGGCGGTTCTTGGGGAGATATGTACATTTTCTGCCGTTGCGCATTCCGTAATATGACGAATCCCATGCTCTCCATCAAACCGGAGCAAGGAAACGACAAGACCGGGTTCAGAATTGTAAAGCCTTTATAAAAAAACATTTAAATCGCATCATATGATAAAATTATCACAAATCAACTATTGGTTTATATTGTTGCTGTTGTTGGGATTTGCAGCCTGCAACGACGATAATGACGACGAGGTGCTGGGTTCTAAGGCGAAATTGAACGTATCCGCCTCAGCCCTCCGGTTCAACTCGAACAAGGCGGATACCGTATTCGTCGATTATGCCGGGAGCTGGAACGCCAAATTGAGCGACGACTCGTGGTGCACGCTCGACAACACGAGCGGCAAGGGGAAAGGGATGATTATCATCACCCCCAAGCCCCGCAACGACATGGAGATGAAGAGTGCCAAACTTATCGTGCAGGCGACGGACCGATTCTCCGAGATGCAAATCATCAACCTCCTCTTTAACGGGACCGAATTTTATGCCGACCCGATTGTCGTGGAGTTCGGTTTGGGTGACCCCGCCACTTATGCGGTAGACGTGGTTTACGACGGCGCTTGGACGGCAACGCTCGAGGACGAATCGTGGTGCCGCCTTGAACAAGCCTCAGGAAACGGGAACGGGCAAATCAAAATCACGTCCACCTTCGGACCGGAAGATGCCGGCGAGAAGAGCACGGTATTGACCCTCACATCAACAGAAAACCCGAACCTGAAAACCACGGTCGAAATCAAGAAAGTGGAAGAGTTCAAGCACGGAAGTTGCATCACGCTGAACAAGGCGACGAAAGGGAAGGGAATCAATTTGCTGATTACCGGGGACGGATTCACCAAAAGCGAGATGAAGAAAAACGGGCGTTGGCAAGACATATTAAGGCAATGCGAAGAGGCCATTTTCAGTTACGAACCTTTCGCCTCCTACCGCGAGTACTTCAATCTTTATGCCGTAACCGCCGTTTCAGCAACGAACACGTTCGACCTGACGGGTGGATACTCGAACACCTTTTTCGAATGTTATTTCGAAAATCAGACAGTACACGAAAAACCAGGAGGCGTCGGTGCTTGTAATTTTGCCTGGGAACATTCCCCGATCCCAGCCGATGTCGAGGGCAAGGACCTAACCGTGTTGTTGGTAATCAACATAGACCGTTATTGCGGTGTGGCACAAGTATCGGGAAGCGGTCCGTCTCTCGGATTGGGCGGAGTATGGACCGGTGAAGGACGTTTCCCCGGCATCAACACGTTCGCTACCATGATTTCCCATGAATTCCTTGGACATGCTTTCGGGAAATTGGCAGACGAATATTATGCTGATAGGGTATCTATTACAGATATCGAAGTTACCACGGCTAAACGAGAACGGGAGCAATTCGGGCATTGGCAAAACGTCGAGTTTACAAACAATCCTGCCGAATTCGACAATAAATACTGGAAAGCCCTTTTGGAAAAGAATTATCCCGGAGCGGGGATTATCCAAGGAGGAAGATATTGCCAATATGGTGTTTGGCGCAGCATTGACGACAACATCATGAGGAATCAAAATAACGCACGCTTTTTCGGAGCGGTCAACCGCGAAATCATCCTGCGCAGGATATACAAACTCGCGGGGATGGAAGACGAGTATAGCCTGGATGTTTTCCTTGAATACGACAAAAAAAATATAACTAAATAGAGTAAGCCAAAAAAGAGATAATAGCTCGCAACTATTATCTCTTACACTCGGTTCATTCGAAAGCTTGCTTTTATACACGAAGAGTAAACAACCTGTAGAGTAAACAACCAATATGAACTTTTCAAATGTACGAAAATTTATGAAAGAAAAAGAAAGGAATGTACTTTTCCCGGGAAAAGTACATCGGGGAAAAATCAATATCCATTTCGTATGGATCACCTTGTTCCTACTAACGGTCGGTTTTCACGCGTCAGCCGAACCGATCGGGGACAAAACAATAAAGTTTTCCAAGCAGGTACTTCAACTGAAACAATTGTTCTCGGAAATCGGGACTCAAGCGAAATGCCGTTTCTTCTACAGCGACGATGAGGTTGATGTACAACAACTGGTGAAATTGCCACAACTGCAATTGAAAGTGGGCGAAGCCCTGAAAATCGGGCTGGGCGAGAAATACACCTTTAAAATTGAGGGTGAAAAAATCATCATCACGCCGGTGACGAAAAAGACGAACGCTTCCGGCCAACAGGTTACCAGCATCAAAATCACCGGTAAAGTGACCGACACGGACGGAGCCCCGCTTCCGGGTGTAACCGTCATCCTGAGCGGCACTTCCGTCGGGACAGCCACGGACGCCAACGGGAAATACACGCTCGAAGTTGCGAAAAGCAACGACATCCGCTTGAAATTCACCTTCGTCGGGATGAAAACCCAAGAGCATATCTACCGCGGGGAAAAAGAGTTGAATGTCGTGTTGGAAGAGGACGCCGAAACCTTGGAAGAGGTCGTCGTAACCGGTATCTTCGAGAAACCGAGAGAGAGCTATACCGGAGCCGTTTCCACCATCACGGCAAAAGAGTTGAAAATGTACCAGGGACAGAACCTGCTGCAAACCCTCCGGAACATCGATCCCGCCATCAATCTCGTGCAGGACAACCTGTCCGGTAGCAACCCGAACCGCGTACCGAACATCAACATCCGGGGCAACTCGGCTCTCCCGATGTCGATGAAAGACTTGAACGAAGGAGCCAGTGCCCAATTGAATACCCCGTTGATCATCAAGGACGGTTTTGAAATCTCCCTCCAACAGTTGATTGACTTGAACGACAACGAGGTGCAATCCATCAACATCATGAAGGATGCTTCCGCCACGGCGATCTACGGCTCCCGGGGAGCCAACGGGGTGATTGTCATCACCACGAAACAACCGCAAGCCGGGAAACTCCGCCTTTCCGCCTCCGCGGGGGTGAACGTGGAGATCCCCGATTTGAGTTCCTACGATTTGCTGGATGCCCTTGAAAAAATTGATTTTGAATACCAGATGGGATTGTATAACTCCATCCATCCCGACCGGGATGCCGAAGGCAGAAAAACGTACTACGACATCCGCCGCGACGTATTGGGAGGCGTGGACACCTATTGGCTGAGCCAACCGCTGCGCACCGGGGTGGGACAAAACTATAACCTGAAACTCGACGGGGGAAGCGACGAGTTCCGGTGGAGCGTTGAAGGAAATTACAACGAGACCATCGGGGTCATGAAGAACTCCAAGCGGACGAATTTCAGCGGGGTCATCAACCTCATATACCAAAGAAACAACTTCACCTTCATGAACCAGGCGAACTACTCGCGCAGCCGGGGTGACGAAAGTAATTACGGGACCTTCTCGGAATACACGGCAATGAACCCCTACTGGAGGCTATGCGATGAGAACGGCGACTATTACGAGAGGTACTATTTTGCTCCCACCGACACTTACGTTCGGAATCCGCTCTACGAGGCGCAATTCGACAACAAGGACCAAAGCATGACGGAGATATTCTCCGACAACTTCTCGATAGAGTGGCGGCCGTTTGCCGGTTTCATCGTGCGCGGGAAAATCGGGATATCCAAAAACTTCAACACGCACGACGTGTTCAAATCGCCCAACAGCTTCGAGTTCAGATCGACCACCCTTTCCGAACGCGGTTCCTATGCCTATACCACGGGCCAATCTTCCAACGTGGACGGGAACATCACGGTCAGCTATGCCAAAACGCTTGCCGAAAACCATCAACTGTTTTTCGACTTGGATATATCTGCCGCCCAATCCAAACAATACTCCTACTCCTTTACCATGCGGGGGTACAACGAGCGCTTCGACTTCTTACCCAACGCCGTCGGGTTCGAAGAGAACGGGAAACCCAGCGGAAGCGAAAGCACAAGCCGCCGCGTGGGGTACACCATGAACTTCAACTACACGTTCAAAAACTGCTATTACGCGGACTTCTCCTTCCGTATGGACGGTTCCTCGCAATTCGGTTCGAACAAACGTTTCGCCCCCTTCTGGAGTGCCGGTATCGGGTGGAACATGCACAACGAGAAATTCTTGAAAAACACAGGAATCGTCGACCAGTTGCAATTCCGGTTCTCTTACGGGATGACCGGTTCGCAACAGTTCTCCTCTTACCAGGCGGCAACCACTTACGAGTATGACGTCAACGACCGTTACCTCAACTTTACCCCCGCTTTTCTGAAGGGATACGGGAACGAGAACTTGAAATGGCAACAGACCAGCATGATCAACACGGGATTGAATTTTGCCCTGTTCAAACGGAGCATTACCGGTTCTCTGGATTATTACAAAAATGTCACGAATAACCTGCTTTCCCCCCGGACCATCCTTGCCTCAACGGGATTCACAACCTTCACGGACAATATCGGAAAAGTGCAGAACACGGGCTTGGAACTGATGCTGAGCGGTTATCCCGTCCGCACGAGCAGCGGATTCTCGTGGATGTTGTCGGGAAAAATGTCGCACAACAAGAACAAGATACTGAAACTCTCGCCCGAAATCAAACGGCAGGCAGAAGAGTACATGCAGAACAATGTCGAACTGCCTTCCGTGATGTTCGAAGGCGGCTCCACCACAGACATTTATGCGGTCAAGTCACTGGGCATCGACCCGAGTACGGGACAGGAACTTTTCTATGACAAAGACGGCAACATCACCTACGAATGGAATGCCAACGCCAAGCGGTTGGCCGGAAACAGCGAGCCCAAATTCAGGGGGAACCTCAGTTCCAACTTCCGGTACAAAGGTTTTTCGTTGAACCTCTCCTTCGGATTCCATTTCGGCGGACAGCAATACAACTCCACTTTAATCAACCGGGTGGAAGTGCCCCGCAGCGCATTGAACAAGAACGTAGACCGGCGCGTGCTGAAAGACCGTTGGTTCACCCCCGGGCAACGGACCTTCTACAAGAGCTTCTACGACCTGGAGGGAGACCTTGCCGGAACTACCAAAGCCTCCTCTCGTTTCGTGCAGGACGACAACATGTTCTCGTTGCAGGGAGCAAGCGCCTCGTACCAGTTCACGGGCAACTGGATCGAAAAACACCTGCACATGCAGATGATGGAGCTCTCCGTGAACGTGTCGGACCTCTTCTATGTCTCCACGATCAAGCGGGAACGCGGTCTAAATTACCCCTTCTCCCGCCGGTGTGCTTTCAGCCTGAAATTCATGTTTTAATTCTTAAAGAAACGGTTTTATGAAAAGAAAAATCATTATCCCTATACTCGCGGGTTTCCTGTTCGCCTCCTGCAATTCGTGGTTAGACATCAAGCCCAAACTGGAGATCGACCGGGAAGAAATCTACAGCACGGAAAACGGGTTCAAAGATGCCCTTGCCGGTTGCTATGCCAATCTGAAACACGATGACTTGTATGGCAAGACCCTGACATACGATGCGCTGGAATACATGGCGCAACATTGGGAGGCACCCGAAGGAGCGATGAGTGCATTCCGTAAATTCAATTACGAAGATGAACATGTCAAGTCCATTTTCAAGAACGTCTATAACAAAATGTACAACACGATTGCCCAGGCAAATGACCTGTTGCGCTATCTCGACGAACAGGGCGGAGATGTCATCGCCACCCAAGAGACCTTCAACCGCTTGAAGGGTGAAGCACTTGCCACGCGGGCATTCTGCCATTTCGAACTGTTACGCCTGTTCGGCCAGGTACCCCTGGAGAACGCAACGATACGGGTGGCACTGCCCTACGCTGAAATCGCCTCGGAAGAACAGGTGCCCGCCTACGATTACACCACATACATTGAAAAGCTGGCGCAGGATTTCACGAATGCCGAAGCGCTATTGAGCATATCGGACCCGCTGACGGAGTACACCTACGCCGAATTGGACGACCCCATCAAACTGTGGGAGAACAACCGCGACGACAAAGGGTTCCGCCGGTTGAAATTCAACTATTGGGCGGTAAAGGCATTGCAGGCACGGTTCTACCTCTATATCGGGGACAAGCAGCTGGCTTACCTGTATGCCTCCGAAGTCATCAACGCCACGGTGCACGGCGAGCCGGTGATTGCCCTCTCGCTTGCCGACGATTTCACCAACAAGGCATACACGTTGCCTTCGGAAACCCTGTTGGCTTTCCATGTCTACAATTTGGATAAAAAAGTCGAAAGTACGTTTGAGGGAATCAATGCCATTTCAGCAGCGGAGTCGAGACAAAAGATGATTACAGATGTATTCTTTAATGAAACCTTCGACAACCGCCTGCAACTCTTCGAGGAACAGAGCGTGGTCGGCAGTTCCACCCGGAAAGTGATATTGAAAAAGTACTGGCAGGATGACTCGGGGCTGGGCTTGGAAGGCAATCGCTCCGTAACTGCCTCGGACAATTATGTCACCATGCAGATGGTGCCCGCGGTGCGGTTGGCAGAGATGTACCTCATCGCGGCAGAGACTGCCACCAACTTGCAGGAGAGCAACCGGCTCATGCGGGAATACAAGGGAAGCCGCAACCTGAACCATACGGATTACACCTCGCTCGCCGAACGTGAAAGTGATATCATGAACCAATACCACCGCGAGTTCTGGGGCGAAGGGCAGATGTTCTTTACCTACAAACGTAAAATGACAGAGAAGATGCTATGGGGCGTCGTACCTGCTCAAGAAAAAAATTACGTGGTACCGCTTCCTGACGGAGAATTTTAATTGGAAAAAAAAGATTCAGAGCTATGAAACATCAAATCATTTTATTATTGGGAATCCTATTTTTGGCAGGATGCCACGATTCGTCGGAACTCTATAATTACCCGACCAACAAAATCGGCTTTCTGCTAAAGGAAAATGTGAATAAAGATATTACCAAAACCTTTATCTACGACCATTCTTCTGTCGACCGCGACACCATTTACCTCGAGATGCGCACGATGGGATTCGTGACCTCGTATGACCGCCGGGTACTGTTTGAACAGGCGGATGCCCTTCCCGAAGCGGGCAGCGGCATCGCCAATGCCGTGCCCGGGGTGCATTACGTTCCTTTCGATTCGCCGGAATACGAACTGTTTTCCGTGGTACCTGCCGGTAGCGCGATAGCGAACATTCCGGTTATTCTCCTGCGCGATCCCTCGCTCGCCCACGGGCGGGTTGCCTTGCGGGTCCGTCTCGTCGATACCGAAGAGTTCGTGGCGATAAACCCGGAAGCCAGCGTGAAGACCATCTACTTTTCCGATATGCTGGAGAAACCCGAAACGTGGGATGGTTTAGGTTTTGTAAATTTTTTCGGACAATGGGGAGAGGTCAAATACCGTTTTATGCTGGACAACAGCACAGAGTTATGGGATGATGCTTTCATCGAAACATTGATGAATGACTATCCATATTTACAATTCTGGCAAACCCGGTTGAACAACCTGTTGGACGAAGAGAACGCCCGCCGAGAAGCCAACGGTGAGGGTCCCCTGCGGGAAGCCCCGAAAGACGGAGCCCTCGAGGGTATATTAGTACGTTTCCCATAAATCAAACAAACATTTGAAAGACTATGAAAAAGTATTTTTATATATTATTCCTGCTTGTCTTCTCATTGGAAGCCTGCTATGAAGACAAGGGAAATTACGACTACAACCCGATCCCCCCAATCGAGATGGAAGGAATCGAGCCGGAATACCCGGTTTACAGTATGCTCGACCAATTGCAAATCAGCCCGCAATTCCCGAACAAGGAGAATTACAATTTCATGTGGACCCTGTTTTCCACTACCCTCGCACAGGCACCGGTTGACACCATCTCATTCGACCCGGATTTGGATTACAAGGTTACCGAAGGGGCGGACACCTACACGTTGACCCTATGCGTGGAGCACAAACAGAACGGCGACAAACAATTTTTCAGCACGAAAGTGATTGTCCGTACGCAATATACTACCGGGTGCTATATCCTAAAAGAGATAGACGGAGAAACGGAAATCGATTTGGTGAACCCGGAAAAGGAATTGCTCGCGGATATCTTGAAAAACACGAGCAGCCGGATTACAGGCGCACCGCAATCGCTCCTGATCTGTCCCGACATCAACTATATCGATGAAAACGGAAAACCTCAAGAACGGGTCAGAACCGTCTGGATCTGTTCGGACAAAGATACCCGCATGCTGACGCTCGAACACATGGCTCCCGTGTACGACCTCAACACGATGTTCTACGAAGAAAAAACCGACGAACAACCCCGCTGTTTTGTAAAAAACAACACAAGTCTGTCTTATCTGTCCAACAACGGGTTTTATTGGAATTATTTACTGATACCAACCGCCGCGCATAAATTCGGTTTGCCTATGCGGGTTTCCAATGCTCCCGCAGACGAACCGATCAGTTGCAGTTGTAATAAACACGTGATATGTGGTTCTGGCTATTACATGTTTTACGATGAGGCGAACTCCCGCTTTCTCATCAACTCGAACGGGGTCTTGAAATGCTTCGATAATAAAGACAAGACCAACGCACCGACCTCGGAATTACTGACACCCAACAACATGAGCAGCAATTTGATTTATATGGGAAAAAGCGGGACCAACGGGTACGCTCTGATGAAGGACCGGACCACGGGCAAGTTGCTCCTCTACAAGATGGAAATAGCAGAATACGACAAATGGGACGGAAGATTTTTCTCCCCGCTTTTGGAAGCCAAGGAGATTGCGTCCGACAAGAAAATCACCTCGGCAGAGATATACGGGAACAATATGGCTTTCCCGTATATCTATTACGCCATCGGAAATAGGTTGAACCTGCTCGACTACAATTCTCTTGACGAATCGGAGGACATCCTGCCCGGTCTGGAAGGTAGGATCACGATGATCAAACATTTCACCAATACCTTGCCTTTCGGCAGTGCCAGGGAATATCTGGTAATTGCCACGGAAGAAGGAGGACATTATAAACTCTATTTCCACGAAATGCTTGCCGGGAGACCGGATTTGTCCAAGGAACCGATCGTGATCGAGGGAGAGGGACGCCCCGTACAAATAGAAGTTGTATAATTTTTAAATAAATCACTATTCATGAGAACATTTATTTTTGCATTGACATTTTTAATTTTTGGTATCGGGGCTGTACACGCCAAGAACGATATCCCGCTCCTGATCGAAGGGAAGATGGAAGTGAAGTACGTGAACGAAGCCGGGTTGTACCGTTCGATAGACGGATTCTGGGAACTGGTCGCCACTACCAAACTGGATGACGGAAAATTCTGCTTTGCCGTGGATGCGCCCCAGACGGAATTGTTTGCCATCGGGGTAACGCAAAATACCGCCACCAAGGATAAGGCGATATTCTGCGGGAAAAACGGAGAGCGTATCCGATTAAATATAACGAAACAAGTGGGAAATTACACGTTAGAAGGGAACGTATCCCCGAACAACCGCATTCTGGAAGCTTGGGAACGGGAGTATCAACGTGTACTCCCCGACAACGATGTCAACAACACGTTCCGGGAATTGTATCCCCAGGTGGATGATTTCCTGAAAACCTCGAAAGCGTATGCCGCAAAGGTCAAGAGCAAGGATACGGAGTTTGATGCTTTCTTGAAATTGTTCATTGAAACACAAGCTTTATATGGAATTTGCTACTTCCATTTCCTGCCGAGTTTGGCAGCCCCCAGCAAGGAAGAACGGCTTCCCCTGCTTAAGACCATCGGGGACGAACTGAAATTCGATTCACCCTTGTATGCCCGGATGCCGTTTTGCAGCCTTTTCCTCACGATTTTAAAAGTGAATCAAACGGTTGTGAATGGCAACCAATTTAATCTCGACCAAGCTGCCGATGCGGTGAAAGCCACCTATTTCTTGTCACAGATGAAAATGGATGCTTACCGGACGTATGACGATTTCCTGAAAGATTACGAACAATACGGCAAGTTTGTCACGGAAAAATCACAACTGGCAAAGATTGATGCTTACAAGGAAAAGAACGGCTACATGGGTGCTGGTCAACCGGCAATCGACTTCACCTATCCCGACATTGACGGGAAGATGGTATCCTTGAGTGATTTCAAGGGCAAGGTGGTCGTGGTGGACGTTTGGGCAACGTGGTGCGGACCGTGCAAGAAAGAGATCCCTCACTTGAAAAAACTGGAAAAAGAGATGGAAGGACGGGATGACATCGTGTTCCTTGCCGTTTCCGTTGATAAGGCAAAAGATAAAAACGCATGGAAAGAGATGATTAAATCCGAACAAATGGGGGGAATTCATCTTTTCGCCAACGGCTTCTCCGCCATCGCCGAAAGTTACCAGATCACGGCAATTCCCCGATTCATGGTTTTCGACAAACGCGGGAACATCGTATCGACCAATGCCCCAAGGCCCTCGGATCCTCAATTAAAAACGATAATATTAAACGAACTAAAAAAATGATAATATGAGAAGTTTCTTATTGGTATGTACATTGTTGTTTATGAGTTGTGTCGCCCTGCGGGCTCAAAATGGAGCTATCCCGGATGACCTTTTCTTCAAAGGCTCGCTTAACGAGGCAATCGCAAAAGGAAAAGCCGAAAACAAGCGGGTAATGGTGATGTGTTCCGCCACTTTTTGCGGTCCCTGCAAGCAATTGGAACGGGACGTGTACCCCACCCCGGAGTTCCGGGAACTGCGGGACAAGAACAACCTGATCATGATTTATTATCATGACCTGGATAAAAATGACCCGGACGGTATCCATCCGAGATTCAAGATTGCCGCCTATCCCTGCTTTATCGTGCTGGACACGGATGGGAATGAAATGGTGCGGATTGCCGGCTGTGCTTCAAGTTTGAAGACATTCTGCGACAAAATGAACGGTATCCTCCAACCGGAAAACACGTTCGAGGCACGCAAGAAGCAATTGCAAGAGGATCCCTCCTGCGCTTTCGAGTATATCCAATTTTTACGGGAAGCTTTCCTGAGAAAAGAACTGGAAGAAACCATGTATAAACTCTTGGAACAAGGTCCGCTCGAGGACTATTTCACCGAACGCTGGTGGAAATCCTATTACGACTATGTCACGTTCATTGACTGCGGGGTGTTCCGGTATATGGTCGATCACCCGAAGGAGGTGATTGCCGTCATTGGAAAAAAGAAATACGATGAGTTCATGTACAACCGTATCAATAAAATGATAAGCAATCGCACCACCGGTTCCCATAAAAAATACGGGGAAGTCCGGCAGATCGTGCAATTCATTGATGCCCACCCCCAATTTGCCACCCCGCTGAGCCGTTTCTTCAAAGAAAATATCGATGTGGCGGAGAGTAAAGACGGAGAAAAATTATTCGAGAATACATTACTCTGGATAAAAAAAGCAGACACGGAAACCCGTGGCATCATATCGCAAGTAGGAATCTCGAATTTCGATTTCAACCAACCCAAGAAAGTAGCCCCGTATATCATCAAGATGATGAAACAATGCTTGAAATACGAGAAAGACCCGAAAGCAAAAGAAATGTACGAGAAGACCGCAGAATCTTATTCCAGATATCTTGATTGATCGTGAATAAAAATACTGCATTCCCCGAAAGTCATTTCCCGACTTTCGGGGATTTTTTTGTACCGGTAAAAACTGCCTTAGACTTCGCAATTAAATATAAAAAAATATTTGATTATTTAACATCATTTCTTTACTTTTGCCAAGAATAATGGAAGCAAGTGGTGTCCCGCTTCGCGAATCGCGTATCGGGATGAAAAGGGAATCAGGTGTAAGTCCTGAACAGAATCCCCTGCTGTAAGTTTCACGATACTTCCCGGACATACTTTATCCACTGTCCCTCGCACGAGGGACGGGAAGGAAGCCCGGAGAAGGAAACAAGTCAGAAGACCTGCCATATGCTAATATGTTTCATGTTCAAGGGGAAGGAGAACATAAACGCCAGTACCGTTTACATATCGATATTTGACGATCATCTTTTCCGGCAAACAGAAATGTTTGTGTCCACGTGGGATACATGGATATGAATTAATTATTGCGTTTTTTAATATATAAAATTAATTCAAAATTAAACAATTATGAAGAAGTTGTATTTCTTTTTTATCGTGTGGGGATTGATGATCTCGTTATTTAGCGCATGTAGTGATGACAAGGAGCAAGAGCCCCCTCACATTCCTACCCTACCGGAAGTTTCCATCATTAACGTGAGCGGAATCACTACTTGCCTTCCGAAAGAAACCGTCGAATTGAAAGCAAGGCTGCTTGATCCCACGGACGTTGCCCTTCTTTGGACACTCGAAGGAGAACAAGTTTCCACCGACACTGTTTATAAATTCACTCCCGAAGATTTCGGAGAATACCGGATCATCCTCACGGCAACCAATTCCGTGGGTTCCGATGCCGACACATTGACAATCAACGTATCTGACGGTCAATTCCGTTTCGCCAACATAAAAAACTGGACAGGAGAAGGTGAAAACCGCTCTGCTCTCGCAATTCAATGGATCACCGGTACCAATATGCTGGAACCTACAGATGACGAAGTTTTCTTTCTCGCATGGGGATATCGCTGGGAAAAAGGGACAGAACCTCTAGGTATCGATATGTTGCGGGCGATCGCGAAAGCAGATCCCCGCCTCTATATTGCTCAATCGGGCAGTTATATTATCGGTTTTGGCTATGATGGAAACAATGACGGAAAAATTGAAGTAAGTAACGGGAACTTGACAATCTCTCAAGACAACTTTGTTGACGGCTTCTATGAACTTTCATCTCAAGACTTTGATAATTTGAAACCCGTTGATCCGGAAGATTATTGGTTAGGAGGGCTATACCAAGCTTATCCCACTTATTGGCTAGGACAGGGCAACGTAGTTCCGGAGTCCGAAGAATTCGACTATTCCAACTTTTTCGTGATCTATCGTTCTTTGGAAGACCTTTCTTGGGATGCATGGACTCTGTCCCCCATTGACTATGAGGAGATGAGGAACACTCTACCCATTCCCCGTCTATTGCAAGCGGCAGAACCCAACAAAAAATAGTCATAGACTATCATTCTGAAAAAATCCGATTGCTAATCAAATCCAAGCAATCGGGTTTTACTTTTTAAAAGGAGCGTACTATGTTGTCAAGTATCTCGTAACCCTATAAAGTATTCATAGCCAAAGACCGGACGAAATAATCAACTCTATTCAAAAATTCATTCATTCACATTTGGCCATAAATTTTCCGAATTCAAAAAGACAACAAAACACATCCATCCAAAAAGTTATCCAATTTTTGTTACAACAAATTATAATTCATCACATTAACAATACATACATTTCAAGGAAATTATTTTATTTGAAAACTGCTATTGAAATACAATTATTTTATCATACATTTGCCATGCATTCGGTTCACTCCGGTGACGAACAGGGAAGCAGGTGAAAATCCCGCACTATACCCGTAGCTGTAAGCTCTATTCAACGCTTGAATCAATAATCCACTGTCACGCTGTCGATGGGAAGGAGATTCAAAAGCGAGAGTAAGTCAGAAGACCTGCCGATTGCAAATAAATTGGAGCTTTCGGGTGAAAAGCGAAAAAGACAATTCTCTGCCATACACGATCCTTTCTCGTGTTTTCCCCGAAGTATTTTTTAATTATTAAAATTTTAATCATGGAAACATCAACCACGTTCTCAAGAATCGTGAAACGCAACGGGGAAATTTGCGATTTCAAACCGGAAAAGATTGAACAAGCCATTTTCAAGGCAACGAGAGCTATCGGACAGCCCGATCGTAAAACAGCACGGGAATTGTGTCATAAAGTCGTGCAAATCCTTGAAGCGAACACCCCAGAGCGGGAGCTTCCGCACGTGGAACAAGTCCAGGACACGGTGGAACTCGTTCTGTTCCAACACGGCGACCTGCAATTGATGAAAACATACCTGCTCTACCGCAAGCAACACGAGCAGATACGCAACTCGAAGACGCTGCTGACAAATATAGAAGTCATGGATAATTACCTGTCATTGAGCGATTGGAGAGTGAAAGAGAGCGCCAATTCCTCGTACTCGCTGCAAGGACTGAATCAACATATAGCGACGCAAATCACGTCCAATTACTGGTTGAGCCAACTCTACCCGGAACGTATCTCGGAAGCGCATAAAAGCGGGGCTTTGCATATCCACGACTTGGGATTCCTGAGTGTTTATTGCGTAGGCTGGGATCTGAAAGACTTGCTGACGGTCGGATTCCGGGGGGTAGAGGGAAAAGCACAGAGTAGCCCGGCAAAACACCTTCGCACGGCTCTCGGGCAGATCGTGAACTTTTTCTACACCATGCAGGGCGAAGCCGCCGGGGCTCAAGCGTTCTCGAACTTCGACACGTTCCTCGCTCCTTATATCCGCTACGACAATTTGAATTACAAGCAAGTGAAACAATGCTTGCAGGAATTTCTATTCAACCTGAACGTGCCGACCCGGGTCGGGTTCCAAACACCTTTTACCAATATCACGATGGATTTGACTGTACCCGATTTTCTGAAAGACGAACATATCGTGCACGGCGGTGAAGTGAAAGAAGAAGTGTACGGGGATTTCCAAGCCGAAATGACGATGCTCAACAAAGCATTCGCCGAGGTGATGAGCGAAGGCGATGCTTCCGGCAGCCTGTTCTCGTTCCCCATCCCGACGTACAATATTACCCCGGACTTTGAATGGAACAACCCGGATTACGAGGGCATCTGGGAGATGACAGCAAAATACGGCATTCCCTATTTCTCCAATTTCGTGAATTCCGACATGAAGCCGGACGACGTGCGCAGTATGTGCTGCCGCCTCCGGCTGGACAAACGGGAGTTAATGAAACGAGGCGGAGGATTGTTTGCCGCCAACCCGCTGACGGGTTCCGTGGGAGTGGTAACCATCAACCTGCCCCGGCTGGGATATGAAGCCGCGTCGGAAGAGAATTTTTTCCAACGCTTGCGCCATTTGATGGAGATCAGCAAGGAAAGCCTGGAAATCAAACGCAAAGTGATTGAACGTTATACCGAGAAAGGACTGTACCCTTATTCCAAATATTATTTACGCTATATCAGGGAACGCTACGGTTGTTTCTGGAAAAACCACTTCTCCACGATTGGCATCAACGGCATGAACGAGTGTTGCATGAATTTTCTCGGGGTACCCATTTCACACCCGGACGGGATGGAGTTCGCCCAAAAGGTGATGCACTTCATGCGGGATATATTGACGCAATTCCAAGATGAAACGGGAAATATATACAATCTTGAAGCAACCCCGGCAGAGAGTACTTCTTATCGTTTCGCCCTGCTCGACACTGCCGAATATCCCGATATTATCGTTGCGAACCACGAGCAATACAAGCAAGGCGCACAACCTTACTATACCAATTCCACGCATCTGCCCGTGAACTTCACGGATGACCTGTACGAGGCTCTTGACCAACAAGACAAGTTGCAAACGCTGTACACGGGTGGAACCGTTTTCCACGTGTTTACCGGGGAGCAGCAGACCTCCGCGCAAGCGGCGAAAAACATGGTTCGCAAGGTGACGTCTACTTTCCGATTGCCTTATATCACGCTCTCGCCGTCATTCAGCATATGCCCCTCGCATGGCTATATCGCGGGAGAACATTTCAAATGTCCGCATTGCGGGGCATCCTCCGAGGTGTACAGCCGGATTGTAGGTTACATGCGTCCCGTAAGCCAATGGAACAACGGGAAACGAGCCGAGTTCAATGATCGGAAACTGTTTGACAAGAGCGTCCAGAAAAAAGAAAGCGTATTATGCGAATAGGAGGATTCGTCAAACAAAGCCTGATTGACTGGGAAGGGAAAGTTACCGCAGTGATATTCACGAAAGGATGCAATTTCCGTTGCGGGTACTGCCACAACCCATCTCTTGTACTGCCGGAATTACTCCGGCAGACACAGGACATGAAGGAAGAGGACGTATTCGGCTTCCTCAACAAACGGCGGGATTGGCTCGACGGGGTGGTCATATCCGGGGGAGAACCGACGTTGCACGAAGACCTGCTCCCGTTTATCCAAAAAATAAAAGCCCTCGGGTTACCCGTGAAACTCGACACGAACGGGTCGAACTCGGAGGTTTTGCAACAATTGATCGCCGGACAGTGGATAGATGCCGTGGCTATGGATATCAAATCCTCACTCTCGCTTCCCGGTTACCGAAAGGTAAATTACACGATGACTGCCTCGTTGCTGGAAAAGATACAAGAATCTATCCGGATTATCAAAACCTCCGGACTGGAATACCAATTCCGGACGACGGTTATCCCACGAGTGCAAAGCCCCGAAGAAATACAAAGCTTACAAAAAGAATTCTCGGGTTCACACTACGTCATTCAAGAGTTCCGGGACGGGGATATTCTGGATAAACACATACACGAATAAACTAAATAATATTACTTTTACACCCTCATTTTATATATCAAGATCATGCAGAAGTTCATTTTATTATTCATATTACTTATCACGGCAATCACCGGATACTCGCAAAAGCATAAACGTATCGTATCGCTTGCCGCCTCCATCACGCAAAACCTGTACCTTTTGGGAGCAAACGAAGACATCGTGGGCTGTACCCGCTTTTGCATCACGGAACCGACGGATTCTATCCCGGTCGTGGCTGACGCGGTGAGCGTGAACATGGAAAAGATCGTGGCACTGCAACCGGACATCGTGCTCGCCAGCGGATTGACTCCCCCGAAAGTACTCGAGGGATTCGAGCGCATGGGTATAAAAACCAAACGCCTGAACCAACCCAAAAACTTCGAGGAGATATGCCAGCAATTTATCACCCTGGGTGAGATATCGGGCAAAGCTGACAAGGCGGAAGCTACCGTGAAGGAATGCAAAGCACGACTCGAAAACCTGAAAAAAGGAATCAATTTCAACAATCCTCCCAAAGTATTCATGGAGATCGGTTGTGACCCGCTATTCTCGGCATTACCCGGCTCGTTCATGCACGACTATATCCAACAAACCGGAGGGGTAAACATCGCACAAGACCTTGACAATGCCATGGTATCCAAAGAATTCGTTCTTCTCCAAAACCCAGACATCATTTTTGTCGTGGGCATGGGCATCGTGGGCGAAAACGAGATCACCAAATGGAAAGAGATCAAAAGCCTCAATGCCGTGAAGAATAATAAAATATTTCCGTTGGATCAATATATTTGCAGCCCCACGCCTGTCACGTTCGTGGAGACGGTGGAAGAGTTGATTCAATTGATGAAGCAGGAAATAACGCCTACCCCCTATACTATCTGAACCCCGAGTTTACGGAAATTCTTCGGCTGTCCGAAAAATACGAGGACATCCTTTTCCGTGAACACGAGGTCGGCAGGGGGATTATCCACGACTAAAGCTTTACCGGCTTTAGGATCATAGCGTTTTAAGGCAATCAATTTCAAGCCGAACTCTTCCTCAAATTTGGCATTTTCCAATTTTCTCCCCAAGAAAGTAGAATGTACTTCCCACTCGATAACCAGATGGTCGTCATCCACCACGTAGGAATCAACTGTAGTTCCCAATTCTACTTTCGTGGCAAAGAAATCGGCATATTCCCACTCGGGATTTATCACTTCCGTGATCCCCATGGATTGCAAGATCACCTTGTGCACGGGCGAGATGGAACGGGCAACGATACGTTTCACGCCAAATTGTTTCAACAAGGCTATCACGAATAACGAGGTCCCGAAATCCTTCCCGAACACGACGAACACGACATCCACGTCCAATAAAGGCAAGGTCTGCAATGCCTGCGCATTCTTCACATCCAATGCCACCGTGTTCGTGATCGCCTCCTTGTACAAATTTATCTTACTGATATCCGAGTCAACGCCTAATACCTCGTTGCCCCTTTTCGTCAACCGCTGCGATAACGCAACCCCGAAATTTCCTAATCCAAATACAATGCACTTCATAAGAATTGAAAATTGAGAATTAAAATTAGAGTATTACCGTGTCGTCCGGGTAAGTATACAATTTTGCTTCCTGACGACGGATGAAACAAGCCAAGAGGGTCAACAGACCGACACGACCGACGAACATCGTGAAAACAACAACAAGTTTCCCGGCGACACTCATGGTCGGGGTCAGATTCAGCGTCAATCCAACCGTACCTAACGCGGATATAATCTCAAAAGCAGCCTGCGTGATGGTTGCCGTCGGTTCTAACAAAATAATAGCGAATGTGCCTAAAATGATCCAGAGCACGGAAAGCACGATCACCGAATGTGCCCGGTTCACGTTCTCCCGGGTCAATTGCCGATGGGCTACCACCACCCGGTCGTTACCCGTGAGGTTCGCCCAGATATTTTTCAACGCGATCACGAAGGTCGTGACCTTGATACCGCCACCCGTGGACATAGGCGCCGCACCAATCCACATCAACACCATGGTCAGGAAAATGGTGGACGGGTGCAGAATAGACATATCCACGTTGTTGAATCCCGCAGTACGGGGAGTCACCGCCCCCATGAACGAAGTCACGAACTTTCCCGTCACGGACATTCCTTCCAAGGCGTTGTGGTCTTCGAATATCCAGAATAAACCCGTCCCCACGACCAGCAATACCAACGTCGTGGGTAACACGATGCGGGTCGTCGTACTCACGATACGGGGTTCATGGACAACCTTGTACCCCATTCCCAGCATACATTTCACCCTGTTCCGGATACCGTAATGCAGCAATCTCCCGTAATTGAACAAGATTGGGAAACCGATACCCCCGAAAATAATCAGGAAAGCCAGGATCACCTGCAATCCATACAGATGGCGTATCAACGGGTCGTAAAGATTGCCGGGCAACGTGGAGAAGCCCGCATTACAGAATGCCGAGATACCATGGAACAAAGCGAAAAACGTTTTATTCCCGATGTCCGCCACATTCTGTACCTGCAAATATACCAAATACACACCGATGCCCTCGATAATAAAGGTTGTCAACACGATGTACACGACTGTCCGGAAAATATCTCTCAAGGAAGCCTCGTTCAGAAGATTTTTCATCATCAACTGGTCATGAAAAGAAGTACCGCTTAAAAAGGACATGGCGAAAAAACTCGTGAAGGTCATCACCCCGATCCCCCCGACCTGAATCAAGAATAACAGGACGACTTGCCCCATCAAAGTAAACGTGGTGCCCGTGTCCACAACCGTCAACCCCGTCACACATACGGCACTCGTCGACGTGAAAAGCGCATCCGTGAAACTAATGCCCTCGTAAGTGGCATTGGGCAACCTCAACAATACCGATCCTAACAAGATAATGAACAAGAAACTTCCGGCAAAAAGGACTTCCGTTTTCACCCGGCTTCGCAAGACGACGAATATTTGCTTCGAGAGCTGGATGATGCTTAACAGCAACACCACCCCGTAAGTCAATATCCGCTCCACCTTGAAGAGTAGCGGACTGATCGCCCCGGAATCCGGCTTGTCAAAATGCCTCGAGAATAAGGTCAAGGCAAACAGGAAAAGCAACGCCAATACCTCTATCCAGAAACCTTTCTCCGCTCGCAACAGCTTAAAATTAAACAGGAAACGAAGCAAACCCAGCGCCAGGAAAAGATGCATGATCTCCCGGAAAGTATAGTATATCTCGTGGGAATACGTGTCGGGCATCCTAAACCCGAAGCGATAAATCACCAGAATGATCGCCAGAAATGAAGCCAAAAACAATAATACGTTGCTCACCACTTCCACCAAGTGCTTGAGCGACTTGTAAATCTTTCTTACCCTATATTGAAATTCCACCGAGAGCATAACATCTTTTTTTAGTTTTTAACGTCAATCCCCGCATGAAGTTACAGAAAAGTACCAAAAACTCGTTCCACTGGACGAATACAAGAATAACTTTCAAGTTTAATGAATATTTCGCATCTTTGTACCGGAAACCGCTATATCTTAACAAATAAATTTCCCATGCAAGGAAAATATTACAAATGGATTGTCTTTCTGGCTTTTTTGCTACTGTTGCTCGCAGGAAGTATCATTGCCGGACTTTGCTTCGGGGAGATTCGTTTTTCCATACAAGATCTTTTTCAGCTTTGGAACGGCGATCCGGATGATGTTCGTTTAAATATCCTGCGCCAATTAAGAATCCCCCGCATCATACTCGGATTCATTGTCGGCGGGGCATTAAGCCTGTCGGGAGTTATCTTGCAAGGAATATTCCGCAACCCGCTCGTAGAGCCCTACACCCTAGGAATATCGGGAGGGGCATCCGTGGGGGTCACCGCGGCAATCGTGATGTCATTGCATACCCTATACGGCAGTCTGATACTTCCTATTGCCGGATTCATCGGGGCACTCGTGACGATCGTTCTTGTCTACACGCTCGGGATACGGCGGGGCAAAGTACGCATCCACAATCTTTTGCTGACAGGAGTGATGATTAGTTTTATCTCCTCCTCGCTCATGTTGCTCATCATGTCCATCACGAAAAGCGAGAATCTGCACGGCATCGTATTCTGGATCATGGGTTCCCTGAACGAAACCGCCCCGGCTCTCATCACCCTGATTTCCACGACCAGCCTCGTCGTTCTATGTCTGGCATTTTTCTACACACCAACCTTGAACGCCATGCGCCTAGGGTCGGAAAAGGCGATTCAACTGGGGATTAATGCCAACCGAGCTATCAAAATACTATTTTTGCTCAGTTCGCTGCTCACAGGAATCTGTGTTTCCATCGTCGGGGTTATCGGTTTCGTGGGATTGATTATCCCACAATTGATGCGCTTTATCATTGGTTCCGACTACCGGATATTGCTACCGAGTTCCTTTATCGGGGGAGGCATTTTCCTGATCCTGTCCGATATATTCGCCCGAACGATTATTGCCCCCAATGAACTTCCGATCGGGGTTATTACCGGCATCATCGGCGGCATCATTTTTATCCTTGTCATGAGTAATACCCGAACGGAAAAAACGATAGCATGATATGGAAAACGCGATAGAAATAAAAAACCTCCGGTGCGGCTACGGTCACAAATTCACAATACACGATATCTCGTTCAACGTCCAACGGGGTAAGCTGACGTCTATTATCGGTCCCAACGGGGCGGGCAAAACGACCCTGTTCCGTGCCATCACCGGGATGTTGCCCGTGCTAGAAGGCTCCATACGCATAAACGACAACGACGCAACCCGCATGACGCACAAGGCGAGGGCAAGGCAAATTGCCATTGTCAACCAAACCGTGGAAGCAGATTTCATTTCCATTGAAGATTACGTGCTCATGGGACGCCTGCCATACCATGCCCCGCTACAACTTTTCGAAAGCAGCGAGGACTATGCCATTGCCGAGAAAAATATGCGACTGACAGGGATATGGGAGAAACGGAAAAAACTCATGAACCAACTTAGCGGTGGCGAACAACAACTGGCAGCCATCGCCCGGGCACTTACCCAACAAACGGAAATACTCCTGCTTGACGAACCGACTTCCCATCTTGACATATCGCACCAAATGAGGATTCTTAACCTCGTGCAACTCCTAAACCGGGAAAAGAACCTTACTGTGTTGCTGATTATCCATGACCTCAACCTCGCCAGCGAGTTCAGCGACCAGTTAATCATGCTCAAAGAGGGAAGCATCCACACCGCCGGGACCCCGGAAGAAGTGCTTACTTACGAGAATATTGAAAGCGTGTATGACACTTTAGTCCTAACCCAAAGCAACCCGCTCTCCGGCAAACCATGCGTGTTTCCCGTGTCGGAGAAGCATCACCTTCACCTAAGAAAAAGTCCTGACCTGTAAAAACTTTATTTCATAAAAACAAAGTACACGGCAAGTACCAAACAGACACAAGCAGCCAAGTGATTCCATTGGAATGTCACCCCTTTGAAGAAAAGGAGCGAAAAAATGATAAAAATAACCAAGGTGATTACTTCTTGAATAACTTTCAATTGCATCAAAGAAAAAGGTCCCCCGTTACCGATGAATCCCAAGCGATTAGCCGGCACCTGCGCACAGTACTCGAAGAGAGCGATACTCCACGAGAAAAGAATTACACCGAAAAGGGGCCAGCCGTCTATCCACTTCATTTCCTGCAATTTCAAGTGCCCATACCAGGCAAATGTCATAAAGATGTTGGAAACAATCAATAACAATATCGCGTAAATTCCCTGCATACGATCAAATATTAATCCATGAAATGATTTTCTAAAACCGACACAAAAGTATAAAATTTATTACCTTTGTTGATAACGATTGGGACAAACTTTAAGTACCGGAATCATGAAAGCAAATAAAATCCAAAAAATAGAGATTCGCAATATATGGGGAAAGTATAGTTTCCGATGGGAGAATCTGAATCCAGACGTGAATATCCTGACAGGTATTAACGGTAGCGGTAAAACGACGTTCTTCAATATTATCGACGCCTTGTTGTCTGCCGATGTCAAACGGTTGAAACTGTATAATATCGAGGCGGAAGTCACGATTGACGGGAATGATACTATTTTCCGCAAAGAGAGTTCCGTTGCCTCTGTCAGGCAAAAGCTATCGGGAGTAAATTACCTGAAGATAAGCACATTCGACGTACCTATCCGGGATCGTCGGAAAATGGGCAAGGAAGACAGTCCCTTGTTGAGCGAATTGAAAGAGATCGTGTACAGCGTGGGTGAGAATAACAATTCTTTCTCCGACTATCGCCTCCGAGCCACGAATTTCCCTGACCAGGCAGAAAAGATCAACCGCCGTATCCGGAATTTCTACGACACGGTAAACCACCTGTTCGCGGGCACCGGGAAAACGATAGAAATAGACCCGATGACGAATCAACTGATCTTCCGGGATGGCAACGAGATGATCCACTTGTACAAACTCTCTTCCGGGGAAAAACAATTGCTGATTATCCTGCTCCGGGTTTTCCTTATGGATGAACAACCGTACATCCTCCTCATGGACGAACCGGAAATATCGTTGCACATCGAGTGGCAATACCGTCTTTTTGAAGAAATTCAAAAACTGAACCCACATTGCCAGATCATCACGTCCACGCACTCTCCAAGCCTTTTCGGTGACGGATGGGGTGACAAACTTGTGTTTATCGAAGACTTATTAATTCCATGATCCAACTAATTTTAGATTTATGATTTTAGATTTCAGATTGAAAATTATCACCTCCCCTCCTTCCATGTATTGGAGGAAAGAGCCGATCTGAATCTTTTATTTTCAATTCTCAATTTTCAATTGTTATGCTTCGCCCTCCCGTATCAAAAGAAAAATATTACTACCACGCTGCCAAACGATTTATGATGGATGCACAATTGTTGCGTTGCCGTGCTGCCATACACGTGGAAGATAAAGACGATATTGTGTTTTGGAGTACCGTTCTAAAACACTTCCGCCCTAACGACCGATTCCATTTTATTGCCGGCTCCCGGAACGAGAGAGGACATGAAACGAAAGGCGTCACGCAATGCTTGAAATACGTCAAATACCTGAACCCGAAGTTTTTCATCTGCATAGACAGTGACTACCGCTACCTGTTGCAAGAAAGAGGAATAGATATTGAACATTACATTTTTCAAACATATACCTACTCGTTCGAGAATCATCATTGTTACGAGGAAGGATTAAACGATTTATGTCGCCGGATCACGACGCTACCTAATCATTGCTTTGATTTCAAACGATTCTTGAAGGACTACTCGAACATCGTGTATGAATTATTCTTGTGGCATCTCTATTTTCTCGTTGCCGACCCGAAACGTTTTTCGATAGCGGAATTCAACGAGTTAGCCTCATTCGAATGGCAACGCCGACCCGACATCCGGCAAAACGGGCGCAAGGAATTAAACATTCTGAAAAATAAGGTAGACCGGAAGCTGGCACAATTACGCAGAGCCTATCCCAAAGCAGATCTTTCTATCCTGGAAGAGAAGTACAAAGAAATGGGATTAACACCCGACACGACTTATCTTTTCATCCGGGGACATAACGTGTATGATATGGTGTACGCCCTAAACCGGGAGGTATGTAAAAAAGTCCTGCGGGAAGCGAAAGATTCGTCCATGGGCGGACGTCCCCGAGTAAATCTATTCGGCTATCGTAACAGTATCGACGACCAGCTAAAGAAAAACATCCGCTTTGGAGCTTACCCTGCCATTCTGAAAATAGAGGAAGATGTCGGAAAACTATTTTAATTACTTTTTCGGTTTTTCCACTTCAAGTACAGCCCGGACTTTCTGCTTATCTTTATCCTGGATGGTGAAATAAACCTTCACGTGTATCCGTTCTCCGGCAGGAGTATTTTCCCATTTCGGTCCTTCCGCCAATAAACGGATCATTTCTTTATTGCTTTCCTTGGAGAATCCGTCTTTTATGCGGATACTACTCGGTACTTTTTTCTTGTTCAGGACAAATGACACTTGTATAACACCGGTGTGATTTGCTTCCAGATCTGTTTTTGGGAACCGCAACGCTTTTCCCATGTACCAGTTAAACCGTGCCACATCATCCAACGAATCAGGCATGGAAGACACCACGGCACTCGCCCCTTGAATCCGCATCTTAACCATTCCGGTATCCGCGGAAACCGTCGCCAACCTCACCTTCAAGTCCTCCCCCTCTCCCCGGTCTGCAACGATGATACCTCCGGAAGCTGTTGCGGACTTCATCTTCAAACCCTTCTCCTTTCCCAAACCGGTAACGACGACATCATCAACTCCTGCCTGAGCCTTCAATTTAACGTTCAGATGACTACCAGCGGTCACCTCAAATCCTTGAGTCTCCATCCCGATAAAAGAAAAAGTCATGTGGGCTTTTTCCTTCAATATATCCATTCGGAAACGCCCCTCCCGATCTGTACATCCCCCAATAGAAGTCCCGGAGATCATAATCGTAACTCCCGGAATCGGTTCATTCTTTTCGTCGGTCACGATTCCCTCCACTACATTCGTTTGCATATTTGCCTCGGCAGAGGAATCATTCACTTGTACTTCCGCAACATCGGCAGACATAACAACAGCTTTTTCCTGTTTATTCTCCACCGTCGATCTTTGCATTTTAACTTGTTCTTCCTCGGGGTGACAATCTTTCAATGTATCTTTTTCTAACAAATCTACACGTTCCCCATTGCTCAAAACCAACGTTCCCGCCGACCGCATATTCCCCGGGGACAACTGAGCCATATCCGTTTGGAATCCCGCCTTCTCATCTTGTACCTGCAAAAGCCAAATTGTCCCACATATAGCTAAAACTAAAAAAGAAGCAGCCACATACAACCACCCCCAGCTTTTTTTCCTGGAGGAACGCACCCGTGCTTCCAGATGACGCTCCAATCGGATCAACCCGTCAATCGGGTCGCTTGGGGTTGTCGTCAACCCTTCCAGAGCCTCGTACAGAAACGGATCAGACAAAGCCTCCCGCTCCAGCTTATGGGCAGGCTTCCCTTTCCGGTTGCCCCGCAGGTAATCTTTTATGTCATCATTCCGCTTCATACGAATTTATTCCTTTACGTTCCAAACACAATTTCAAATTACGTTTCCCATTCTGGATAAAACTTTTTACCATCTTCATGGAAAAACCAGTCCGTTCTTCCACTTCCTTGTACGACAGTTCCTGCAAGAAAAAATGGTTCACGCTGATACGTTGCTTTTCGGGAAGAGCCTCGATACATTCCCTCAGCGCTTTTTCCCGCTCCTCATCTTCTCCTGCAATAGTAAGATGAATATCATCGCAAAATTCCATAAAAGAATCGTCCAAAGAAACAGATAAATTTCTATTTCGCTTCCGAAGTTCCATCAAACAGTAATTCCGGACACAAGTGTAGAGCCATGCTTTAAAAGATTTGATGTCGCTTCCCTTCACCTTCACGATCAACTCCTCGAATAACTGCATAACAGCATCTTGAGCATCCTCCGGTCGTTTCAAGTATTTCAACGCAACACCGTATACAAGCGGCATATACCTTTTGTATACCTCCACGAGATACACCAATTCGCCCCTTGCACAATACTTTCGCAAAAGTTCTTCATCCGTTCTATATTCCTGTTTCCGACTCACGTTCAAACATTATATTTCTATTCGAGATGCTTCTCTTCAAATTTATTGTTATAAATAACTCTCGCTTTCATTACAAAATTACAAATAATTTCACAAGCGGGACAAAACGGGTAATTAAATTTTACCCGAAAAACTTTTCCAATTATTTTGCCGAGTTGAAGCCGAGGAAAGAAAGAAGTCAAGATACTTATTTGTACCGACATTTACACGATATTTAAGCAACACTTATTCCCATGATTATTGTATAAGTGCAGTATAAATGTTGTACTGGAGTTG
Source organism: Butyricimonas sp. Marseille-P2440 (assembly GCF_900091675.1). NCBI lineage: Bacteria > Pseudomonadati > Bacteroidota > Bacteroidia > Bacteroidales > Odoribacteraceae > Butyricimonas > Butyricimonas sp. Marseille-P2440. The sequence continues at coordinate 212,029 of NZ_LT594609.1, forward strand.
TTGCCTGAAATCTGCCTGAAATTTTCTCATCTTCAACGAAAAAATTGCCTCTGCACGACCACAAGAACCGAACAAAGGCAATCATATTTCTCCAGATCGCGATTACTTCACCAATAAATTCTCCTTCAATTCCATACGGGGAACTGTCACCTCCACGGCACCACAAGCATACGCCCCAAGGACGTATTGCTCGTACATAAAATACAATGATTCGGCGTCAAAATTAATAGCATTCACCACTTCCAATGTCGGCTCTTCCGTGAAACATCCCTCCGGATTCTTGAAATTAGCCTTCAACAACGTGTTGATCTGCGCAGCATTGGCATAATTCAAAATTTCCTTGTTCGTCAGCAATTTTTGATTCTTCACGTCATAGTTGAATGCATGATACACCGTCATTCCATGCGCACCACCCGTGAAAGTAGAAACCCTTAGACGCACGCTGACAAATTGATCGGTAGCCATAAACACGCTATCGTCAATCCATAAGCCGTACTTCCAGTTTGGACGTTCAGCCGGATTATCCGCAAATGTTTGGAATAATTCCGTGGCATCCGCCCGCAGGCTATCCCTCAAGTCATTTACTAACTTTTCGATTTTGCCGTTCAATACCATACAACTCTTGTTGATTGCCTCATCAGCAGCAGAGAAAACCGAACGATTAATCCGCATCTCGTACTCTTCCGAGGTCACTTCCGAGTGTTCCTGTTTCACGTTCAGATCCTGAACCTTAGGCTGGCATCCCACGAACGCAAGAGCTAGCCCCATTACCATAATTAGTGTACTTTTCATAGTGTGTTTTGTTTTTTTGTGTAACAACAAATTTATGAATTAAAACATTATCCTAATCTCAAAACACAACTATTTTTTCTGCAAATCCAATGCCGCCAACTTTCTCTTGATTGTCATCTGAACGGCTTGTTGAGTCCTCTTCTGCTCCAACTGCATGGACTCCATGAATGCCTGATTGTAGCATTTTTTAGCTTCATCGTATTTCTCCAATTCCCGATTGGCATCTCCCAATAAAACGATCATATTCAACTTATTCATCAGGGCAATATTCGGATATTGCAAAGCTTTAACAATCATATCGGCTGCTTTTTGATGCAATCCCGTTGAAATTTTTCCACTTGTGCCCACGTAAAGATTTTGCACGACATTGCCATAATCCGTATCATTTACCTGATCCCCCAATTCTTTAAGGTATTTTTCCTGCAACTCCATATACGCCTCTCCATCCTTTTTATAGTAAATCAAATACTCTCCGTCGTACATATATTTAATACGGTCATACGGACTCACGTTACGTTCCGGCATCAAGTCATAGGCAGCTTTCATATCCCCCCTCACCCGTTCCACGTATTTCTCGTACTCCTTCTTACCGGAACGAGCCAAACGAGAAGTCATTTTATTGTTATACTCCAATAAATAAGCACCGGCGTATTTCCCGACATTCTCTATATACTCGTCCAAATGGGCTATCATTTTTTCCAGGAACGGATCTTCTTTCCCATCCATTTTATGGAAAGTGCGAACAATTTTAAAGTCATCTTTATTGATTAACTCTTCGATCGGTTTCGTGGTAATATACTTCTTGTACAAATCTTCCACGCGAGTAACCCATTTCTGCTTATCCACGGGCTTTTCCAACACACTCACGAAACCAGGTGCCCGTACAAGCACCTGCTGCAATAACTTCATATCCTTGGAATTTGCCTTATACTTGGCATACAACGCTTCAAAACTCAACTCCTCGCCAGCAACAATCCGACCTTCCATAATAAAATCCTCCACGCTCATTGCTCCGGAAACCGAAGAAACCAATTTCCCGTCCGGTTGTAAATATACCAGCGTCGGCAAGGAAGTTATCTTATATTTCTTCACATGAGCCTTGTTGTCAACATCTTCCGTATTTACCTTCACGCAAATAAACTTCTCGTTGTAATACGTCCCAACCTCGGGTTTCGTGAATACATTCTGAGCCAATTGCTTGCAAGGTCCACACCAATCCGCGTAAAAATCAACAAAAACCAACTTCTTCTCTTCCTTAGCTCGTTCAAACGTCTCATCCAAAGTACCCGAAAAGAACTCTATTCCCTGACCGAAAATATTTCCTCCCATCAGGAGCCATACCACAATTATAATCAACGCTTTCATTATTTCTCTCTCACTATAAATTTATAAATATCCTCTAAGTTCACACTATAATCCTCATTGTACACTTGTAACGTCACCACGTAACGCCCGACAGGCAACTCCGTGTAAAGAGGCAGCTCCATCATTCCTCCCCCGCGGACTTTAAATTCTTTTTTGAAAATAGCTTCCGCTTCAGCAGAGGCAGCTTTTACACTCACCAAACGATAGCGCAACGGTGCGGTGCCCAACACTCCTTGTATGTTCTCCGTCAACCAGGGGATCTCTTTCTCGATTCGCTTTTTATCATCCGCATTCTTGATATCCAACTCCTTGCGAATAATCAACGAGTCGGTACCGTAAGCCGCGTTATCCGCTTTCAAATAACCAATTTTCGTGTCATGGCATCCCACCAAGAAAAGGATGCACAAATACATCATAGCATATAATTGTTTCATTTCATTCTAATTTTCATCATTTCACAACCATTTCACAACTCTCCCAACGTGTAATTCGGGTGCAAGGAATGTACCACGCCCGTGGTCGGCTCGATATTACAAGAAGCGATGTCAATATCCGTTTTCGTTCTCAACGAGCGAATCTTTATGACCACGGCACCTACACCGATCACCCCGTTATAAGGCAATTGCTCCGTGTACACCCACATTTCATTGTTCTCATCCCCTCCGGTCATAACCATTCCACCGGAAGTACCTTCCATACTGACGGTTCCGCGGGGAATATCGTTCAACATCGTTTTTCCCTTTACCACGTGAGCCATTACAAATTTGCGACACTCTTCCGGAGTCAGTTCCTCCAAACGCCGGGGTCTGGCAGCTTCACCCGGCTTCGGTGCCTCCAGCATCCAACGACGAATCGAGTGATTGGTCGGTCCCCAAAACGTGATCTCCTCGTAACCGGCTTCCCGCCCGTTAAACAAATTCTGCAACCCGGCCTTATCTATCATGATAAGCAATGAATCCCAGTTATACGAATCGGAATGGAAATACTCATACATAGTTCCAGCAAACTTGCCTTTTGCCAACCCCGTGTTGTCCATGTTATAATCAGTCTGACAAGCCACCGTTGTTATCGCGATCAATACCGCCCATAATATCTTTTTCATATCTCACTAATTATTCAAACTTAAACCAATATCTATTCTGTCTTAAAATATCATTCATCTCGAAAGCATCCTGATAAATCGGCAAATAAAGCACACCGTCTTGAATATCCTGTTTTGACAACTCGGCATACACCGGATCCAATTCCGTCAGATAATTATTACGCACGGCATCGTAATAGCGATGTCCCTCGTAAATCAACTCCTTCTCCCGTTCCCGGAAAATAGCCATACGAATATCTCCATCGCCCGGAGCCGGATACTCCGTGGCTTTTGCCCGACGACGAATCATGTTCAAATCTTCCTCCGCCCGGGCATCTCCCAATTTCGCGTAACACTCCGCACGCAACAGATAAATGTCTGCCAAACGCCATACCACGTAGTCGGCAGCCACGCTTGTCATAGAAACACTACCGGTAACAGACGTTTTGTAAAACCCTTCTCTCCACTTGTACACGTAGGCGTAACCGCCCGTTATGTTCACATCCTCGTTTGCCATGGAATCCAACTTATAAAAGAAGCTGTGGCGCCGTTCGTCTTGAAGTTCATACATATTTTGGATACGGGAAGCTTTCACCGCAAAACTTCGCGTCTTCACGGCAGCCTCCGAGGCTGTCGTATTCACCGGCCACGTCGTGAGGAATCGGGCAAGCGACACCGTTGTCGGGTAAGATGAAGCATACTCGTCAAATGCCAACGAAAATATATTTTCACTACCATAACCACTCAAACTGTTGCGACAAAGATTCTCCACGGTTTCCAAATCATAATTCCCCGCTTTATCCTCGATCAAAACGGTAGCCCATTCAATCGACTTCTCGTAAGCAGCCTTCGCGTCATCATTCCAACCGTAAAGCTCGATCATCGCCCCCTTCCAAGCGTAAGCATGTGCCAGCAAAGCGACGGCAGCACCCTTACTCCCGTATTGCTTGGAAGGCAAGGCATTCCCGTTCAAATCGACCAACTCCTCGAACTTACCCAACGCCTTTTCTGCCAACTCCGCGTTCCGGATCGCTTCCGCCAACACCTCTTGATCAGTACTATTTCCCAGAATCGCCTGCGACTCACTATCCTTCGTGATCACGGCATGTCCCCAGTCCTGAGCCAGACGGAAATACATGAACCCTTTGGCAAAATACGCCTGTCCCAAATAGAAATTCTTCCGGTCATCCGCCAAATTCTCCACCCGATGGATATTATCCAATATCAAATTCGCAAAATGAATCACGTCATAATGTCCCTTCCATCTCGTTTGAATATTATTCAAAACGGCACTCGGCAATAACTTTTTGGCATCGGCATTAGAAGCTACCGAGGTATAATCAAAAATCATCCCCATCTTCACGTGCAGGTTCTCTGCCGCTCCCACGTTTTTCATGAAAGCGTGCATTTGAGCGCACACGGAATTCAAATCCGACTCGGACTTGTAAAAATTAGTAAAGGTAACGGCATTCTCCGGCGTTACATCCAACAAATCGCTACACGAAGAAATACCCAACGCCACGAAAATTAATAAGAATATCTTTCTCATGATCAAAAGTTTAAAGTCAAACCTAAAGTAAATTTACGAGCCAACGGATAATTGGAAAAATCATCAATACCCCCTCTGGCAGGATTCACCGTTTCCGGATCCAAACCGGAATAATTCGTCAACAAAAAAAGATTCTCTCCCGTGAGGAACAAGCGCACGCCCTCTATATTCACCTTTTTCAACCACTCTTTGGGCACATTGTACCCCAAGGTCAATTGTTTCAAACGCAAGTGATTCACCTTCTCGATATTAGAACGATATTGTCCGTCAAATTGCCCCACGTAACCATTCGTGGAAGCCGTCAATGTAGGCCAATCCGCCTTATCCCCAGGCTTGTTCCAGAAAGTAGCATTCTCCACGTTCGTGAACAACGGGGAATCCTTGTATCTAATTGACCTGTAAGAGGGTGGGGTCGCGTAAGCATTCATAATATGCCGTCCTAAACTATAAGTAAGCAAAACGTTCAAATCAAAACCTTTCCATTTCAATTCATTCGCGAATCCACCGTGAGCCACAGGCAAGGCTGAAGCCACATATACCAAATCTTCCTGTCCTATTCTCCCATTACCGTCCACATCTTCCAATAAACGCATACCGGGTGTAATTGGATTTTCTGCAGACCCACTATTTAACGGGTTCTTATTTCCCCAACGATCGACATACACGGGAATCTCGTTCTCGTGTTCAACAATACCCAAATCATTGTAAGCATACACACCTTGCACCGGGCGACCGATAACGGCAGTCGTCAAATCCATCCCCGTGTTTGTCTTTTCAAAACGGTTCCAATTCCGGGAAATATTAAAACGGGCACGCCATTTCACCGGACCGTCACGCAAAATATCGGCCAAAAATTCCAACTCCAAGCCCTCGTTGGAAATTTCCAACACGTTCTGCATTGCCGAGGTATGATAATAAACGTTTCCCGGCAATTGCACCAACTGCAACAAAGAAGTCGAATATTTATAATAGTAATCCAACTTGAATTTCAACCGATAGTCAAACAAATCCACGTCCAAACCGATATCATACTGGTCGGATTCCTCCCAAGTCAAATCACTTGCCAACATCATTGTCGGGACCATTCCTAACGTCCCCATAAAACTATTCCCGGAAGCCATCACCCCATGCGCCAAATAAGGATCCCGAAAAGCTTTTCCCTGTTTTCCCCAGGAAGCGCGAATCTTTCCATAGCTCAACCACCAAAAACGCTCCATAAACGACTCCTCAGAAAAAGCCCATCCCAATGCGACCGAAGGGAAGGTCGCCCAACGCACATTCTCCCCAAACACGGAAGAACCATCCCGACGCACGGTAAACTCCGTCAAATACTTCTTGTTAAAATTATATGCCAAACGCCCGAAATAACTCAACATAACGGACTCCTCGAAATCCGACTCGTAATTCTTCATGGCCGTGGGTTGCCCGTTAATACTGATAATGTCTTGAAAATCGGCAGTAACATATTTCAAATAATCACTGGGGGAACCCATGCCCCAACCTTTCAATGCATCAGAAGCCTCTCTCGTGTAAGACATTCCCAACATCACATCCAGATTATGAATCTCGTTAAAAGATTTGCTATAATGGAGCAAATTCTCGTTCGTCAACATCGTGGAACTTGCAGTTTCTCCCGTGGATTTACTCAAATCATCCGGATTCAAATAGCTCGGTTCGAAACCATTCTTTTTGGATTGCGTGAAGTCAATTCCTAAAGTAGTCGACAAATCCAACCCGGGTAACACGTTATACGAGAGTCCCATATTCGCCCGCACCCGATAAGTAAAATTCTTCTCGGAAGTTTCGTTCAAACGTTTCAATGTTTCGTCCAACACGGCCCCGCTACCCGGGTAAAGGGATGAATTCACTTTCGGGTCCACCGTCAAACCTTCAAAAGCCGTAGCCTGACTAAAAGAGGTGTTCGCCGCACCTTTGCTACGATCGGTGTAAGCCAAATACAAACGGGCATCCACCGTCAATCTCTCGCGAGGGACGATCCGCAAATTACTGATCATGTTTACACGAGAGAAATCACTGCCTAACATGATTCCCTTCTCATCATACCATCCCAGCCCGACCATATATTGAAAAGTTTCCGACCCGCCTGATGCCTGCAAGTTTGCATTCAAAATCTTTCCTGTCCGGAAACTATGCTTCCACCAATTAGTCGCGTTATTATAGAACGGGTTCAAGCTATCGTGCAAAATACGATCCCCATCAACATAAGACTCGCTGATCTTGTAACCATTATTCCAGAAATAATCGTAGACCCCCGCCGTACCATACACATCATTATAAGATGTAGGGATAATATATTCCCTTGTCCGGCGATCCTGATAAGCTTTCCGGCGAGCACGCAAAGCTTGAATATGCGCCATCCGCTCCCCGTGACCGATCACCTGGTAAGGAGTCTCTGGAAGAATTGACCAAGACTGCGACACATTAGCCGTAAATTTACCCCGTCCGGCACGTCCTTTCTTCGTCGTGATAAGAATTACGCCATTGCTGGCACGCGACCCGTACAAAGCGGCGGAAGCCGCATCCTTCAATACCTCAACCGACTCAATCGTCGATGGATCAATTTCTGCCAAAGTATTCGTACCCGTTACCGGAGAGGTAAATGAATTCACGGGAACGCCATCAATGACATATAGCGGCGTGTTATCCGTCATTCCCTGCATCAACGAGTTGTAACCGCGAATAGCGACCTGAGATCCCCCGCCACCGGGAGAACCGGAAATATTATTCACTTCCACTCCGGCCATGTGTCCCTGAAGCAATGTTTCCAAACTTGCCGATGGGAGCTCGTCCAAATCTTCCGCTTTCACGGATGACACGGAACTGATCAACTCCCTCTTTTTCCGTTCACCATAGGCGACAACAGTCACCTCGTCCAAATCTGAAACATCCTCTTCCATCACCACATTAACCACATTATTTTGCCCCAGTTTCACATCCTGAGTTTTCATCCCGACAAAAGAGAATTGCAAAGATTGGGTTGAAGCCGGCACTTCTATTTTATAGACACCGTCCACGTCAGTAACCACGCCTATCGTCGTCCCCTTAATATAAACGGAGACTCCCGGCAAAGTTTCATCCCGCTTATCCAATACTTTACCGGAAACAATCCTTTTCTTGTTCGCGATAGCCGTTTTATCCTTCGCGTCGGCTTCTCTTTTCTTGATCACGACAACATTCTTTTCCAATGCATACGTGTAATCGGTTTTCCTCAAACAAACATTCATCACGCTGTCGATCAACACATCCTTCACGTCAATCGTGATCTTCCCGATTTTATTCACCGCATCCATGCTATACACGAACGTCATTTTACTCTGCTTCTCCACGGCAAAAATGATGTCCAGCATCGAGACATTCTCCCTTTTCAAGGTCAGTTTCTCTGTTTGGGCAAAGGTATTGTTGAGCATACCGCCTCCCAAAATGAATGTCAGACATAGGCAAATTTTCATGCAGATAGCACTTTTCTCCTTTTTTTTATCGTGCAGGAGCCACGTCCAAAGGTTTTTTTTCATAACTTTGAAAAATTAAATTGATTTTGAATTTAACCAAATGGGTGGCAGGAAATAATCACCACAAAATTTCCGCTACCCGTTTTTATTTATACCAGCTAATACTAAGTTCCACTCATCACGGTCAATGTTTTTCCCTTCATCACAAACCTCACTTCCCCGGTCAATTCCAGAATATCCAAAAGAGTTTCCACCTGCTCGTATTTTTCCAGTTTAAAACCGAACCGTTTATCTGCCATCTCCGGATTCTGGTAAAAAATCTCGAAATCATACCAACGCGCCATCTCCTGCAAAATATCATCCAGCCGCTCCTCGTCAAACACGAACACCCGTTCCTTCCGCAAGCGATAACTCGCCCCGTTTATTTCCCGGTAAGAGAAATCCCCCGTGTTCTTGTGGAAAACAGCCTGCATATTCGGGCGCAACACGTTATCTTTCAAACTTACCATACCTTCCACCAGCGACGTTTCCACGACATCCATATTATTATAGGCTTTCACGTTAAAACTCGTTCCCAGCACCTTCACGTCAAGCGACTTTGTTTTCACGTAGAAAGGATGCGCGGGATCGTGGCGCACCTCGAAATAAGCCTCCCCGGACAAATACACTTCCCGCTTGCTTCCCTTGAAACGAGTCGGGAAACGAATTTCCGATTCGGCAAACATCCAGACTCTCGTGCCGTCTGCCAGCTTCAAATTATATTCCCCTCCCCGGGGCACAACGATCTTGTGATACTCCACCTTCGCGTCCATCACGGAATCCAATCCGGAATAATCCAACCCTTGCCCTTCAGCCATCGTGACACCGAAATCATTCAACTCACTCGTCACGTTCTTCGTTGTATCCAAGGCAATACGTACTCCCCCGGGTAATTCCAGCATCGTCTTATGGGACTCAAAATAGGCGTCCACGATATACCGGGGATGATTTGCCTGCTTACTTCTATTGCTGAAAAAGATTGAAGCAGCCACGGCAAGAGGCAAGACAAAAATTGCCGCGTACCGGAACACCCGGTATAGCATCCTCGAAGATCTTCTACCCGTAACCTTCCGGATCTTCTCCCAACTTTTATCCGCGTTGAACGAATCATACATCTTTTTCTTGGCCGCAATCAACTGTTCATCCCGAACCCGAAGCAAAAGTCCCTCTCCATCCGGACGATCGCGCAGGCGTTTTTTCAATTCAACCTCCTCCTCCGGTGAAAGCTTTCCTTTCAGATATTTCGTGATTTGTTCCGCTAACTCTATCGACTCTCTATATTTTTCCATGTCATTTTCTCATCGTTTCATATATAATATGCAGAAACGCGATTTAGGGGTGACTGGAATCCCGATTTTTTTTTTACAAATTCATGATAACAAGAAAAAACACGAACAGATTTTTCAACTCTTCCCGCAAAAAAGCGTAAGCTTTTCTTTTCTGAGTCTTGATCGTGTTGACAGATACATGCAATTTCTCGGCAATCTCTTCTTGAGAAGACCCTCCCATGCTCATTTCCACGATCCGCCGTCTTTCGGTAGGCAATTTATCAATCGCCCGGATGATTTCCCGATGCACCTCCTCCTCGATAATAGCATTCAAGATGTTATCCGAATTGTCCTCGATGAAAGGATCAACCTCCTCATTTTCCCGGTATTGCCGCAAATAATACAAAGCGTTATTACGGAGAGCCTTGAACAAATACGCCTTGAAATAAACCATATCCGTGTAAATACCCCGCTTCTCCCAGATCTGGATAAAAGTTTCCTGCACAACATCTTCCACGGCTTCGTGCTCTTGAATATACCGGTTCACGAAAGCGCACGACGATGCAAAAAAGTTATCAAACAACTTCTTGAAAGCCCTCTCGTCACCTCGGTTTAACTGACTCAATAACATTTGTCTCCCTGTATAATCGAGGTAGCAAGTTATGCTTTTTTTCCTTCAAAAAAAAGCTGCAACAAACCGAAATTTGTTGCAGCCAATTTAATATCTCTATCAAAACTATTTACAAGAAATAGGATTAGATGATACCTTGTTCAAGCATAGCAGTAGCCACTTTCATGAACCCTGCGATGTTAGCTCCCTTCACGTAGTCGATATGACCGTCAGCTTGCTTGCCGTATTTAACGCAAGCCTCGTGGATAGAAGTCATGATGAAGTGAAGTTTAGCATCCACTTCTTCACCAGACCAACCGAGGTGAGCTGCGTTTTGAGTCATTTCAAGACCAGAGGTAGCAACACCACCAGCGTTAACAGCCTTACCCGGGGCGAAGAGGATACCGTTAGATTGGAATGCGTGGATAGCTTCCGGAGTACAACCCATGTTGGAAACCTCGCAGCAGCACCATGTTCCGTTAGCGATCAATTCTTTAGCATCGTCACCGTTCAACTCGTTCTGGAATGCGCAAGGCAATGCGATATCACATTTTACAGACCATGCTTTCTTACCGGCAGTGAATTTAGCCTGTCCCGGGAATTTCTCGGCCATCATCTCAACGCGGTTCTGGTTAGAAGCACGCATAACGAGCATATAGTCGATCATCTCTTTGGTGATACCGTCAGCGATTTCGCAAACCCCATCAGGACCGGAGATAGCAATAACTTTAGCGCCAAGTTCGATAGCTTTGGTTGCAGCACCCCAAGCCACGTTACCGAAACCGGAAAGAGCTACGGTCTTGCCTTTGATATCTTTACCTGCAGTGTGCAAAACATGTTGCGTGAAGTAAAGAGCACCGAAACCGGTAGCTTCCGGACGGAGGATAGAACCACCCCAAGTTGCACCCTTACCGGTCAATACTCCAGTATTGTATTCGCGAGCCAGTTTTTTGTACATTCCGTACATATAACCGATTTCACGACCGCCAACACCAACGTCACCAGCAGGAACATCAGTATCAGGACCTATATTTTGCCACAATTCATACATGAAAGCTTGGCAGAAACGCATGATTTCAGCATCTGATTTTCCAACCGGATCGAAGTCAGAACCACCTTTGCCACCACCCATCGGAAGAGTAGTCAAAGCGTTTTTGAAAGTCTGCTCGAAACCGAGGAATTTCAACATAGAAAGGTTAACTGCCTTGTGGAAACGAAGCCCGCCTTTGTACGGTCCAATAGCGCTATTGAATTGTACGCGGTAACCCAAGTTAGTCTGAACTTCACCTTTGTCGTCTACCCATGCCACGCGGAAAGTAAAGATACGATCCGGCTCTACCATACGTTCAACGATTTTTGCTTTCTCGAATTCAGGGTGTTGGTTGTAAACCTCTTCGATTGATTCCAACACTTCGTGTACCGCTTGAAGGAATTCTTTTTCACCTGGGTGTTTGGCTTCCAGGTCAGCCATTACTTTTGCTACATTCATAATAAAATATTTTAAAGTAAGATTACACATCTACACAACGGCTGAATTTTTCAACCGCAATCAACGATGCAACATTACTGCTTTTTTCCGGTTCAAACAAATATTTTAGCAAAAAAGTTTTTATCAAAATAAAAAACAGATAGACAGTAACAAAACACCATAAATATCACATCACTAAATGATAAAATTGTTCCCAAAAACCGGGAAACGACTTAGAAACCACATCGGCATCCCGCACGGTCAACCCGCAATACCTCAACCCGGCAGGAGCAAATGCCATTGCCATCCGGTGATCCTGGTAAGTATCAATCTCCAACGTCGTACATGCATTCCGCTCCCGGTTCCAACACAACTCGCCACGCGCAGGAACTTGTAAACCATACCCTAATTTACCAGCCTCCCGCATGACAGCCATCACCCGGTCACACTCCTTTATATATAACGTATCCAACCCCGTCAAATGAAAGGGAATATCCAACAAACAACAAGCCACAATCACGGGAAGAGCCACATCCGGCATGCCCGACAGATCAGCCTCAAAACGGGCAACACGATCGCTATTAGCCGACAGGCGAACCCCTCCAATTACTTTTTCCGTGGTTACACCCAACTGTCGCCACAAATCAATTTGATGGGCATCACCTTGTAAACTATCGATATACAGACCTGGAAGGAAAATCTCCCCCTCCCCGGCAATAGTCAACAACTCGTAAAAAAAAGAAGCGGCACTCCAATCGGCACTTACCCGAAAAGAGACAGGCATGTACACGCCTTCCGGGATTGTCACCCGTTTTCCCTCGAAGTCGGTGTCCACCCCGAAGCGACGCATCATCTCTGCAGTCATGCGAATATAATCCGCGGAAGCGACCTTCCCCTTAAAATCGATCACAAGCCCCCTCTTCAACAAAGGTGCAATCATCATCAGAGCCGAAATATACTGGCTACTCACGGAAGCATCCAGTCTGATCGTCCGCCCTCCCTGCAACACGGAATTGCCAATCCACAAGGGAGGAAAGCCCTCCCGTCCCAGGTATTCGATCTTCGCCCCCAACTCCCGTAAAGCCTCCACCAGCACTTTTATCGGGCGTTGCTTCATCCGTTCCGACCCGGTCAATTCCCACACCCCTTCCCGCAAGGCAAAATAAGCCGCCAGAAAACGCATAGAAGTACCGGCATGCCCAACATCCACGAGCCCCCCCACCTGCTTCAACGCCTCCGCCAACACTTGTGTATCATCGCTATCAGACAGATTCTCCGGTACCCCGCCACCCGCCAACGCGCTCAAGACGAGTGCCCGATTGGACTCGCTTTTGGATGCCGGCAAAATAACCGTACCCTCTATCTTCCTCTGTTCCGAAACGATAACTTTATCCATCCTTACAATCTTATATTTGCCTTAAAGCCTCCATTACCAGTTCCCTCGAACAATAATTATCAACAGAAAACTGTCCGACGTTCTCGAGAAGTGTAAAATTCAACCCTTCACGATCATTTTTCTTGTCATGCGACATCAATTCGCACAACATATCGGCATGTTCCATGACCGGGTAAGTGGGATAATACCTTTTTATAAAATCACGCACCCGACGGTATATCTCTTCCGGGAAACCTTTCTCCCGCACGGAAAGATACAATTCCGCGATCATCCCTAACGCCACCGACTCCCCGTGCGACAAATTTTCCCGCCGCGTGACGGAACAACTTTCAATAGCGTGCCCTACCGTATGCCCGAAATTCAAAGCTTTCCGCGTCCCTTTTTCCAACGGGTCTAAAGTCACGATTTCACTCTTGACGGAAATCGATCGCTTGAGTAAATCAAGAAATTCTTCCCGGTCAGGCTCATTCGTATCACAGGTCAACAAACGGTCCAGATACTCTACGTCGGACAACAAACCATGCTTCAACATCTCGGCAAAACCAGCCATCCGCTCCCGCACGGGCAAAGTCTTCAAAAACATGACATCAATAATCACCCGTTCCGGCTCCTTGAAAGTACCGACCTCATTCTTCAACCCGTTAAAATTTATTCCAGTCTTTCCCCCTAACGATGCATCCACCTGCGCCAACAACGTGGTAGGCACATAAATACAACGCATTCCCCGCTTGAAAGTCGAAGCGGCAAATCCTCCCATGTCCGTCACCATACCTCCCCCCACGCACAACAGAATGGAAGAACGCCGGGCTCCTCGTCTACTCAGGACAGACCAAATACGGGCTACACTATCCAGCGATTTGTTTTCCTCCCCACAATCAACCACCGCCACGTTCAACGGTATCCAGTCCACCTTTTCCAACAACTTATCGCAGAAACCTACCGTGTGCTTATCCGCCACGATAAACAATTGTTCATGCCTGACACCTCGTAACAAGTCGGCAAGAACCATGCTCGAATCCGTTGTAAATACAATATGCTCCATTTATCCCGTATTTCTTCACAAAATTACACTATTTTACGCATTAATCAAAAAGTCCTGCCACCAAGTCACCCCACGACTCGATAATTACACGTGTAAATTTGTTTTTAAACAAGTATTAATTACATATTATTCTTGTCATGAACTTTATATGAACCTTATATGAACTCTATATGAACTTTATTATAAATAAGGTTCATAAAGAATAACTACCATATATCCAAAATAGTTTAAACGTTACTATTCAGTAATTTATACAAGATTAGTATTTGATTTAGCCACGTCTTCTTGAATCCCTATAGAACAATTTTACAAAATTTAAATCATTCCCTCTAAATTCGTTGGTTTTCTCGCCATAAAAAGATAACTTTGAACCTATACATTAAAACAACCGGAGCATGAATAATGACTATACCATACTGACACGAGTAGCCATCACGATGGCACCCAGGCTAAACAACGCTCTGTACTCCCCGTTATTTCTACAATGCGGGGGCATAACCGGATTCTTTCAAGAGAGCGATGCGAATATCAAGCTCCTTTTCAAAGAAAACCACCTGACGAATATACAACCGGAACGGTCGCTATGGCTGCAACAAGCGGAAGAGGAATTGAAAAACATGGAAAAACACCATATCCAAACCTGCGGGATTGAAGACCCTCACTATCCCCGCCTGCTAAAGCATTGCGCGGATGCCCCCCTCGTTCTATTCTACAAGGGAACGCTGGAAGCCGACGAAACCAAGAATATCGCCATCGTGGGAACCCGCAAGGCAACGGAACTGGGTAAAAACCGCGTGGGCAACATTCTTCAGCAACTGGCAGACATGGGATACCGCCCGAATATCATCAGCGGGCTTGCCTACGGGATCGACATTGCCGCCCACTCCGCCTGCCTTCGGCACGGGCTGCGGGCGCAAGCCGTACTCGGGCACGGGTTGCATATGGTCTACCCGGCATCTCATAAAAATATAGCGGAGAAAATACTGGCACAAGGAGGTACGCTACTCTCGGAATTCCCGACTTGCGCCCCCATTCATCCCACGAACTTCCTTCAACGCAATCGAATCGTGGCAGGCATGAGCGAGGCAGTACTCGTGGCAGAATCTCCCGTGAAAGGCGGTGCCATGTCGACCGCACGCCAGGCTTTATCTTACAGCCGGGAGGTGCTTGCCATACCCGGTCGCCCGGAAGACCCGAATTACACGGGGTGTAATATGCTGATAAAACAAAACATTGCAGCACTCGTGGAAAATGTTTCGGACATACTGAAAGCCGTAAACTGGGACCCTATCCCGACGGGACCACGCCAGACCACCATAGATTTCTTTTCAGCATCAAACGATGAAGACCTTATCAAACAAACATTAACAGTGGCGGGAGAACAGAACATCGACCAACTTCATCAACTCACTCGGATACCGGTACACGACCTGTCAGTTCTACTCCTAAAACTGGAATTGGAGGGAATTGTCACGCAACTCCCCGGTAAATGTTATTCACTCATTTAACCTGTAACACTTGCGTATAAACTTACTTAAACAATATTCAAATGAAAGCAGAGATTAAAGAATTCATGGATGCCTTGAAGGATAGAACCGTAGGCGAAACAGAATTTCACCAGGCTGTTCAAGAAGTAATCGAAACCGTATGGGATATCTATCAGGCAAACCCGAAATATAAAGCTAACAAAATCCTCGAGAAGATGGTAGAGCCTGAAAGAGTCATCATATTCAGAGTGCCCTGGATCGATGATAAAGGTGAAGTACAAATCAATCGCGGTTACAGAGTACAATTCAACAGCGCCATCGGACCATACAAAGGAGGTTTACGCTTCCACCCGTCAGTGACTCTTGGCGGATTGAAATTTTTAGGTTTCGAGCAAACTTTCAAAAACTCTTTGACAACACTCCCGATGGGAGGTGGCAAAGGAGGTTCTGACTTTAACCCGAAAGGCAAATCCGATAACGAAGTTATGCGCTTCTGTCAAAGTTTCATGACAGAACTTTGCAAATATATCGGTGCAGATACTGACGTACCTGCCGGTGATATCGGTGTTGGAGCTCGTGAAATCGGTTATTTGTTCGGACAATACAAGAGAATCCGTAACGAATTTGTTGGCGTGTTGACTGGAAAGAACCGCGAATTCGGTGGTTCAAGAGTACGTCCGGAAGCTACCGGTTACGGTACCGTTTACTTTGCACAACATATGTTGGCAGAAAAAGGTGAGAAAATCGCCGGTAAAACGGTTGCCATCTCCGGCTTCGGCAACGTTGCCTGGGGCACCGCCCAAAAATTAGTCCAATTGGGAGCCAAATTGGTCACCATCTCCGGTCCTGACGGATACATCTATGACGAGAAAGGCTTAACACAAGCAGGTGTTGACTACATGTTGGAATTGCGTGCCAGCAACAACGACGTGGTAGCTCCTTACGCCAAGAAATTCGGTGCTAAGTTCATTCCGAAACGCAAACCGTGGGAAGTAAAATGCGACATCGCGTTCCCGTGTGCTATCCAGAACGAATTGAATGAAGAAGATGCAAAACAATTGGTCACTAACGGCTGCCAAATGGTTGTTGAAACTTCTAACATGGGTTGTACCGCAGAAGCTGTTAACTACTTGAACGAGCACATTACTTTCGCCCCGGGTAAAGCGGCTAACGCTGGCGGTGTTGCTGTTTCCGGTCTTGAAATGAGTCAAAATTCAATGAGATATAGCTGGACCGCAGAAGAAGTAGACGCAAAACTATTTCAGATCATGAAAGACATCCACGATACTTGCGTTAAATACGGCAAAGAAGGTAACAAGATCAACTACGTTAAGGGTGCAAACATCGGTGGTTTTATCAAAGTTGCTGAAGCTATGTGCGCTCAAGGACATTGCTAAAAAATTGATTTAGTTATAAAAAAAAACCGCCTTTCAGCAAGGCGGTTTTTTTTATAACCAGACATTAACGTCCTCTCCTTCTTATCCATATTACGCTTGCAAACAAAATCAACATCAATGGAATTACTCCTATCAACACAATTTTTGTTACAGTCATTCCACCCTTAGTAACATAGACTTTATTATCTGGAAGTTTCGGACGACGAACATCAATAGGCACTTCTCCATCTGACATCCAAAAGAATGAGGAAGTAATTAAAGAATAATTGGATGCTCCTACCCCATTACGAGAAATACTGATCTCTCCGTTACTCAAGCAATCCGCATCTCCCAAGATAATAATTTTCTGTTCCCTGTTCCCCACGGCGCGAGAAAGAGCAACCATAGTTGGAACCTGATTCAATTCGACCTCCCCCTTATCCGGATTCATCACAGGTATTTCATCTACAAAGTCCGTACTTTCAACCTCATTCCAAACGGTTTTCAGTGAATCAGTAACTAACAATACTGTTACCTTGAAACCGCTATTCGGTATTCCGGATAAATCCAAGCCCACGGTAGAAGGCATCGTTGCCACGTTTCCATATCTATACATGTCTTTTAGTTCGTAAGAAAACTCGGCTGCCTCTTTTGTTACCTTGGACATGATAAAATCCGACTGAAAATTCTCACTTGGACTCACCAAACGTCCCGACATAAAACGAACCCCGAATTGCTCCACAAGAGGATTCATGTACTTCTGACGCTTAGGTTCTCCCGCTATCAAAAGATTCCCTCCCCGGGCAATATAAGCATCCAAATTCTTCCGATGTGCTTCCGGCAAAACCTCCCTCACATCCGCGATAACCAAAATATTGATATCTTCAGGAATTTCTTCGTCTAAAGTAACTTGTCTGAAATCAAAACCTTGATTAATCAAAGAATAGCGGAAAGGCTTATCTTGTGCAAAACGATTATAATCTCTATCGCCTTGTTTGATACAATCACGTTCTCCGTGTCCTTCCACGAATCCCACTTGCGGCAAATCCATCAGCAATCGTTTAAAAGCCGCGGTAATTTCCGTCTCGAACGGGAACACATACATATCATCATAAATACGCAAAAATGCCTTCTGCCCATTCTCTCTTTCCAATACTCGCACGAAACGATAATTTTCACCCGACAAATCTTCCAATTTGCTCACTTCATTCACATCAAGATAAATAGAAGAGTCTACACCATAATTCTGGGTGATTTTCACCATCCTCTCGCGATCATTCAAAGTAGGATAACGCTTATTCAACTCCTCCTCGTTATTTCCTTTGGCATAATAACGGACATATTTCATCTTGATATCCGGCTTAAAACGAGTATATTGCTTGAAACGTTTGATATCGCTCAACTCACTTTTCGGGAAGCCATACCACAAAAATCGATCTTCATCCAACACGTTGGCATAAGTGGTAATTGTCAAATTCCCTTTCATCTTGGACACGATTTCCTGACTATTCGGAGTCAAGGTATTTACTTTAGTCCGCGTAGCATCATAATAACACATGAATGTAGGTCGAGAACTCAAATACCCAATCGACACAGCAATCAATATCGCCGAGAAATACCAAGAAGTACTAACGAACCAACTTTTTTTCTTACGTATCACGGTCAACCTGATTACAGTAAAAGTCAGAAACAAAACGACAACAACCAAAAAGTAAATTACATCTTCGCTACAAAGCAAACCGTTGATAAATTCACCTGAACGCCCTCGAATTGACAACCAATACGTGATATCCCGCACAAAAGCGATATCCTGCCACATACCACCCACGTAATTCAACACGGCAAATACCGCAAAGGTACCCATCGCTGCAACCACCTGATAAGAGGTCAAGGATGACATGAAAAGCCCGATAGCTCCATACGCACAAATCAACAGGTAAAGCCCTAGCAACCCTGCCAATACCGGAGGTAAATCAAATTCATGCACGAAACATACACCATAAATAACGAACAGACCAAGTACCGCAATCATCACAAGCGCATAAATCATTATTGAAATAAATTTCCCGATAACAATCTGAAAATTCGTCACTGGTGACGAGTAAAGCAACTTGATTGATCCACTACTCAACTCCCGACTCATGATACCCATGGTCAATAAAGGTATATACAAGTATAAATACCCTTGAATTTCGGGAAACAATCCCCCACGCCAAGGACTGGTAAAAGTCCCCATGGTCACATTATAAACGTAACGTCCCAATTCTTGAGAAACGACATACCCCTCAAACGCATTCACAAACGTCATGCTGGCCTGAAACGTGAAAATAATCAAGATGAACCATGCTATAGGTGAATAAAACATAGTCTGCAATTCCGTCAGGGCAATTCTTTTTATAGCTTTCATATTTCTTCCTTTACTTTGATTTTTTAGACAATTCTGCAAAAATGGCATTAAGCGAACTTTTCTCTACGCGTATCTCGTTCAAGCGCCAAGCATTTTTATAACTATATTCCACCATTTGTTCGATAACATCATTCACGTCCGAGGCTATCAACCGGAACTTCGTTCCCCCCAACTCTTCCACTCTTGTTACCCCGGGAACTTCAATCAACACTTCCGGGGCCGGAGCATCAAGTAAAGATACGAATACGGTGTTCGGGGTAATATAATTGTCAAACTCATCCACACTACCCGAGAACACCATATGACCTTCTTCCACCATAAGAATATGATTACATATCGCTTGCACTTCGGTAAGCATATGGGTTGAAAGAATTACAGTTCTGTTCTCCGCAATCTTTTTTATCAGATTGCGGATTTCAAGAATTTGATTCGGATCCAAACCATTTGTAGGTTCATCAAATACAATCAACTCGGGACTATGAATAATTGCTTGAGCGATACCCACCCGTTGTTGGTAACCACCCGAAAGATTACGAATCAAGCGATTCCGGAAATGCAATAACCCACACTCAGTTAAAGCATTTTCCACCGCTCCCGGAATCTCGCTATCAGGCATAAGTCGAATTCCCGCGCAATGATAAAGGAACTCCTCTATCGTCAAGTCCATATGCAAAGGAGGTTTCTGAGGTAAAAAACCTATCAAACGCTTCGCCGCAACGGAATTTTCTTTTGTATTTATTCCCTTTATAAAAATATCTCCTTCAGTCTGTCTCAACACGCCACAAAGAATATTCATCAATGTTGACTTCCCCGCACCGTTTGAACCCAGCAATCCATAAATTCCCCGGGTAGGTATTTCAAAATTAATATCCCGTATTGCCCATTGTACACTATACCGATGAGAAACATTTTCAATTTTTACAATTGGTTTTTCCATAAATCTTAATTCACATATTTAAATTTCACACACAATACATTTTCCAAATACTAGTAATTGAAACCGAAAGCCCAACCGACATAACTACTAGGTTTCCAAACGACATCCGTAATTTTACCCAAACCTTTTGTCACGTGATAAGTCGCTTGCTCTCCCAAACCTTCTCCTGTAAAGAAACGATCGTACGTACCCAACAAGTGGAACTCTCCATTTTCCAACGCCACACCTATCATCCAACTCGCCGGATTTTCAGTAACACTTGTAATCCTAGAACCAAAATCCTTGAACAATCTCAAACCTCGTTCCGGAATACTCATTTCATAGAAATACAACCTGCTACCTTCTGCCACAAACATATAATCACTATCGTATTTACATTTCATGTAAATTGAATTTTCATTCACTTTACCATCAGCTGGGAATTCTACGGGTGCCTGCATTTTAGAAATCTTAAAAACACCGGAATAATAATCCACGTAAGCATAGCACTGTTGTGAATAAAGTTTATCTCCCTTTTTCAACAGCATAAATAGTGTCGATGAATTGTAATCACTGGATGATCCTATACTAGCCACATAAACCGGAGTATACTCGCCGGTATTCCCTAGTAGTACAAAGCCATCCGGTATCGTTTCTCCATAAGTTATATCCAAAAGACGAGCCGCTGCAGATTCACTAGTTTGTGCAACCGTAGTAACCGGTATAATAGCTTTATTTGTTTCATCATATACCAGCATCGCTCCCAATTTATAGATCCATGTATCAAATATTTTCGTGATTTTCCCATTATTACCGAAATAAAGCAGATTCTCCCAACGGCATTGTCTTGAATCCATTGTTGATGCATCGATTTTTCTCCAATAAATAGATCCGTCTTTCCCGACCATATAGTGAGAAGTCAGCGCATCGATAAACTGAACCGGTTCAAAAGCTCTGGCAACCCCGGAACCGAAATCTTCATTAAAAGCATAATATTTAGAAAAATCATTTGCATTCAACACCCAATTATCACCATTCTCTTGGATTACCACGATCTCAGCGTAATCATTACTGTAACCGACCCAACCCATATCCACGGAAACCGGTTTACTACCCAACGGACTATCCGGGTGCAATTCTTGATAAAGATCGATACCATCTTCCCAAGAACACAAATACCCTCCGCCATACACCTCTCCACTTTCCGTGATATCACCATTCTCGTAATCCACGTACCCCTCATCTCCTTCATCCAGATTATAATAATTTCGGGTTTGAATAAGCATTGACAAAGCCGTCCTTCCCTCCTTTTCAGACAAGATCAACCAACCGGTCTTGAAACGTGAATTCACGGTATAACTCACGCTCACCATTGTCATCAGTTTCGTGGCACGTTCTTGCGCTATCAAGTAACCGATGTGAGCACCAACTTCATCGGGAACAATTATCAGATTCCGTTCTCTACAAATTGTATCTCCACTAAAAACATAAAAATAATCATAAGCTAATGTATCAACTTCCGGATTCACCCATGTAATCGTGGGGAAAATTTTTACCGTATCTCCCAACGTCACCGTAGACACATTCTGTTTCGAATAACAATTAAGTTTTTCAATGTTCGAATAAATATGATCATAATGACCCTTATCTTCATAACATGCCCCGAACGCAAAGACGATCAGACATAATAGCATATACTTCGTTATCTTTTTCATATCTTCCTATTTAAAATTAACCTCCAATATAAGCGACCTTCATCTCGGTACCATCCTTCTCGTACACGGTCTGATCATTCTCCGCCATCTGCTTCAAGTAGTTTTTCAGTTTCAGTGTACAGGTTCGAATCTCGTTGGCATCATTAACATTCACGTTTACTTTTCCGTCATTTATCTTGATAAATAACTCGTACTTCATATCAGAATACTTACCCAACCAAGTTTTTTCCACGGTAGAGTTCCACCAATCCGGTTTAAATATAATATTCGACACGTTGATAATTGCCACTAAACGATCTGCTTGCCCTAAAGCAAAATCTTCAGTTTCTTCCAGACACAACGTCAAACGACGGGCTACGCTAGAGAGTTCCGGTGTCTTTTTAAAAACAATCACACAAGTATCCACCACTTGACCGGCTTCCATCACAAACTTTTCCGGTAATATATAAGTACCATCCGGAGTATCAGTATAATCCTTCATCACGGAAATCTTGTATTCCCGATCCTTGTCTGAGGGAAGTCCTATCAACTTTACTTCCAACTTATACTCTGCTTGTTCCACGTTAGGATAAGCAAGAAAAGAGAAACTGGTGGAATCTTGAATATATTTCGTGAACAGGATATAATCCTTGTCGCTATATAACTTAATATCATCTTCGGAACACCCGCTCACGCTCCACGAAAACGATAAAAATAAAATATAAATCAAATACTTTCTCATAACACTTTTATTTTATTATAAATATGAAGTTTCGCCATCAGGAAGCGGTGCATACCAATTTTCAGGTTTCATCTCTATATTAGTAGCTCCGTTATAAATATCCCGATTCAATCGTTTGAACATAAAAAAGGTTTGCCCTTCTGTCAAGGTTTCTCGAATAATATCGTTATACAAGATTTCAAGCAATACCTCTTTTGTCGTCTCTTGTTCAATCTTCAACTTACACCCTCGCTTTGCACGCATGGTATTCAGCAATTCAATGGCTTCACGTCGTTCATTACGGTGCAGCAACATACATTCCAATTGAATGTGATACAATTCAGAAAAACGCAATAACGGCAATAGCGGACCTTGATCACTCACAGAGGCAGACACCGAAGATGAAGTGGATTGCGGGCGTTCCCATACCAACCAACGCTTATTATTGTTGTACCGACCGGTCACACCGTTTGTTCCATACATACCGCGCAAACGATAATCATCCTCATCTCCCTTAAACAGAGATGCCAAGTAATTAGCATTCATCACAAAACATTTGGCATAAGAACCCGTCGTATAAGCTTCCCAGTTATCATAGCTATTGTTATTGGAAAAACAAAGTAATAACTCGTCAAAACGTTTAGGATATTGGCTAGCCGCATTAGATGAATATTGATAACTACTACTTGTCCAACTATACCACCCGGCATCAACAAATTCCAGTGCTTCCAGCGCACGTTCATAAGCCTTGTCATAATCCCCTTTATAAAGATACATACGTGCCAACAATCCCGTAGCCGCCATATAATTCATCCGCATTCCCCGATAACTTACAAAATCATTAGGCGGAGCGGATGAATACGAGCTCGACTGGTAGATCCGTCCGGAAGTACTTTGGTTCCAACTCAAACAAAAAATAGTATCCACCGGGGCCAAAATCCCTTTTGCTTTCTCCATATCGGCAATAATACTTGCAAGCACATCATTCACACTCTTGTGTTCAGGCTGATGATCCGGATAAGTAGTTACATAAGGCATTGCTAACCCTGTCGGTTTCGTCACCGGAGCCGGAGCGAACAAACGCAATAAGTCAAAATGCACCATAGCACGAATGCCATACATCTCACCTAAAATCATATTCTTCTCCATACTTCCAAATTCAAAAAAAGAAGTGTCTTTCTTGGAAATCTCTTGTATGATATTATTACAATTAGCAATCACATTGTATCCTTTAGCCCAAATATTCGTCATAAGTTTTTGTACTCCAGAATACTCCCACGTATATCTAGAAGCATTATAATAGTTCGTACCCAAATAGCTTGAAGACGTAGAATTATAATTATTCCCCAACACACTCACTAACCCCCATGTTAACTCCCGTCCATATAATGAAGTTTCAGACAACAAACGATAAACCCCGTTCACGTACATATGAACACCATTTTGCGATTCAAAAGTTTCATCTTGCAGCATCTCCTGCTTGGAAGATACATCCAGGAACTCATCACACGAATTGAAGAAACCTAGAGGCAATAATAATAACAGATATATTAACTTTTTCATTTCTCTCTTTGTTTTAGTTAGAAACTAGCATTCAACGTAAATGTAAACGTCCGGGCAAACGGATAAGACAACCCCATCTCTTGCTTGATGGTCGACCACGTGTCGATATCCTTCATGTTAAATTGCAATTTCAATGTACTCAGTCCCACACGACGGATTAACTCGCGATTAAAGTCATAACTCAAAGACAAGGAATTGAAGTTCACGAAATTATTTTTCTGCACGAAACGAGATGTCGGACGAGTCACATTATACCGATCCTTCAACGCCTTTAACGGACTCACATCACCCGGCTCCTGCCATCTATCCAACACCACCCGGTAATCAGCGTTATAAGCGTTCAAATCCACATTCTCCACGTTACTGATCAAAGTACTATTATAAGCATCTCCACCCCATTCATACAGGAACGTCGTGTACATAGTGAAATTTCGCCAACGCAAATTAACACCGAAAGCACCTTGCGCCCAAGGCTCTGAATCCCCCACTTTTTGTTGTTCAACAGATGACCAATCATAAGTCAAAGTTCCATCACGTTTTACGTAGATTTCCTGTCCGTCCGCCGGGTTTATACCGATAGATTTCATTCCATAGATTGCCGTCAGCGAATTTCCCTCCTCATACTTCATATAAGGCTTCATATACGGTTCGTTTTTCTTTATGGTACTCATGATCGTTTGCATTTTCGAACCTTCCGCAATCTCTTTGTACCCGGCATAAAATTCATCAATCCGCTCATTATATCGTTTCAATGTTTCGGAAATAGATTTCAATTTATTCTTGTTATGCGCCAAGTTTCCGAAAAGAGAAACATCCCAATCCTTCGTAGAATACACGCGCCAATTCACATCCACCTCGAATCCCTTGTTCTCGACTTCCCCAATGTTATCCGTGTAGACCGAGAACCCGGAAGAAAGCGGCAAAGAAACTTCTGTCACCAAATCTTTCGTATTCTTGATATAATAATCAAACTTTATCATCACCCGATTGAACAACCCGATATCCGCACGGAAATTCCACGTCAACAATTTTTCCCACGTCAGGTTTTCATTTCCCATCGCCACCAAAGAAGCTCCGATTCCGGTTGGATACCAGTCATCCAACATCGCGTTCAACGTATTACGAGCTACATAAGGCTGGAAATTTGATTTACCGGTTTCTCCCACGCTGGCAGAAACTTTCAGATTATTCAACCAGCCGTACTTTTGCATATACTGATAATTGTGAATGTTCAATCCCGCTCCCAATGACCAGAAAGGAGCATATTTACGATCTGTACCGAACTCGGAAGAACCGTCAAAACGATAAGAAGCATCAAACAAATAGATATCATTCAAACTATAGTTCAAAATCGCAAATCCTCCTAACAAACGCGTTTCATTATCCGACATCGTGGGCTTCTTCACGATCTCGTAAGCGTATGCCTCGGAATGATGGTCCGCATCCGGAAAACCACGATAATGAGAATAAATATACTTCGTACTCGTTGATTTAATATTTGTACCGGCAGAGAAGTTTATATTATGTATTCCTATCGAACGATTGTAAGAAAGAAATGCATTCCCATCCCAACTATTAGTTTTCGTTTCGGTTTTTGTCAATTCACCCTTACTGAATAACTGCCCCCGTTCAGTATAAGTACCCGAAGTTGGAGATGTAAAATTTTCCGTCCAAGCGTCATTTAAAGTAACCGCCACTTGGGCTTTAACCATCCAATGATCATTAAAGAACCAATTGACAGACAAATTATTCGTCCACTCCTTATATCCGTTCTTGCTGAAATTTCCCTGCTTGGCTTCATATAACGGATTCTTAACAGAAGTTGCCCCGTTAGAAATCAATTCCACCCATGAACCATCGTCATTCAACCAATAAGCATAAGGTTGTTTACGGGAATAATCGGAAAAAGAACCATAAGGAGAATTCTCGTTCTTCATCACGTTGTAGTTCACTTGATTTTTCACTTGCAACCCCTTCCAACGATAATCCAATGTCAATCCGGCACCAATACGATCGCGATAAGATTCCTTCATAACACCGTTTTGATTATCGTAACGCAACTCCACTCCAAAACGAATATTCTCAGCCCCTCCCTCCACGTACACACTGTGTTTATGATTGAACTGCGTCTGCAATGGTTGTGACAACCAATAGGTATCCTTTCCTTGTAACACGTAATTCAACTTTTTGATATAAGCACTGTAAGCACTTCTCCACCAACTATCCCAACTACTTTCATAAGAAATTGCATTTTCCGGTTCAAATAAACCGGCAGCAACTTCTGCCGCTAATTTATCTTTAGCATTCATCAAGTTATAACTGCTCAAATCAGGAGCCGTAATCTCTAAATTACCATTGTAATTCACTGTCAATTCGCCCGGTTTTGGAGCCACCGTTTCGATCACAATCACTCCGTTAGAAGCGCGGGAACCGTACATAGCCGTGGCAGCAGCATCTTTTAGAATTGTGATATCCTTAATACGGTTAAGATCCATGTCATAAATCTTCTGCACGGAAACCTCGAAACCATCCAATATAAAAATCGGCGTATTCGGATTATTGGTTAAAGCATACTTTGACACATCTTCCGCTTCCAACACATCCAACTCTCTTACATTAGAAATTCCTGAACGACCTCGTACATAAAATTCCGGCAACGTATTGGGGTCCGACCCCATATCGTTATTCCTCATCACACGCAAAGAAGGATCGAACACCTGCAAAATATCAATCACGTTTGAAGCCCCCACTTTCATGATATCCTCTTTTTTCACGTGAGTAGCGCTCCCCGTGAAACTGGACTTCTTGATATTCATGTATCCGGTAACCACCACCTCATCGATCTTCTGCTCATCATCCTCCATCACGATATTCAAATCTTTGCGCTCTTCGCCGGCTTTCAGCTTCACACTTTGGGTTTTCATTCCCACGAAAGTAAAAACGAGGGTTACAGTATCTTGAGGCAATGCTATTTTAAATGCCCCCTTGACATCAGTAACAACACCTAGCGAGGTTCCTTTAATCATCACCGTTACTCCCGGCAAAGGAATCCCTTTCGTATCCTTCACTATTCCCTGAGCTACAATTGTTTTCTCTTTCTTCTCGTCATCTTTTTCCCCCTTCCTCGTGATTATTATAAGCTCATCACGAAACTTGAAAGTTAAATCCGTATCTTTCAAAACACGTCTTAAAACTTCCTCTACCGTTTCATTCTTTACTTGTAACGATAATTTCCCCAATTGATCCGTCTGTAGCGGATTAAAGATAAAACACAGTTTGGTTTGTCTCTGAATTTCATCCAGCAATACTTTTACCGTAACATTCGTCAGATTTAACGTTACTCTTTCCTGTTGTGCCAAGGAATTAGCGGAAAGAGAAAAGGTAAAACCGCAAATTAACAAGAAACACAATCTCATAATCATCCATTTTTTTTTCACATGCTCTCGACTCAATCGATAGCATAATCGATTTTTTTTCATACATTTGTAAATTAAACAGTTCAACATTCCCAAAGCCCAACTCCAACAAGGGCCTATGGGGTAGAATCAACGGGAGGACTTCAACACCTTCCGTTTTTATTTCGATACAACAATCGTTCGGTCATTTATAGAAAATTGCACTCCCACGACATCCGTGATTGCTCTCAAAATCTCGTCTATCTCGCTATATCGTTTCATATAGCCGGTAAAAATCATTTTTTTTACAGATTCAGCTTGGAAAAAAACATCCACGTTATACCATAAAGACAGCGTACTCATAATTTGCTCCAATGTTTCGTTCTCGAAAGCAAAATACCCGTCTTTCCAAGCCACATATTGACGTACATCCACCTCCCGCAAGACAATCTCTCCGGTTCTCCGATCCAGTGTAGCCAACTCTCCCGGTTTCATTACCACTTCATATTTCCCCCGTCGGTCACGAGCTCCAATCTTACCGTTAACCAACACAGTTCGCACGCCTCCCTTTCCACGTGTATCCACATTAAACTCCGTCCCGTAGACCCGGATCTCCAACTCATCCGTCACCACGTAAAACGGTCGTTCAACATCTTTTGCCACCTCAAAATAAGCTTCTCCCGATAAATACACTTTTCTCTCTTTACCATTAAACGCCACGGGATATTTCAGTTTTGTTGCCGAATTTAAATAAATAACCGTTCCGTCCGACAAAGTTAATTGAAACTCTCCTCCTCTCGGAATCCTCAACGTATTCATATCTAATATATTTTCATGCCCTGCCGCAACCACAGAATCATACACCAAATTACTTCCACCATGCTTAACCAAAACACCTTCCCCTACCTCTATCACCTGTTGTTCCTGTTTCCCGTTCAACTCGTGAATCTTCCCATCTGCGGCAACCAGCACTGCCTTGCTCTCGCCCGGAACAATGGTTTCGCTAGACCGAGAAGCCAACTTGACGACATTGTCCCTTTGTCCCAAATACCAAAATACCGAAATTATTAATGGAACCGCAATAACCGCAACAAACTTCAACATATGCCAAATAACCACTTGTCTTTTTCTTTTCCTCGTTATTGTTTTAAATTTCGCCCAAGCAACCTCGTCATTCAGCGAACAGAACACCGGACTCTCAACAGAAACACGCATTTCCTTTTTAATCTTATTAAAAAGAACACCATGCTCCACCGAATCCTTCAGCCACGCCTCTAACTCCTGCTGTTCTTCTCCTGAAAGTTCACCCAGTAAGGAACGTTGTATTAATCGGGCGATATTTTCGTTGTATAACTCCATGTCGTATCTTCATTTTACACCATATACAACAAGGGTAGGAAAAAGTAGCAAATGAAATTCGATTATTTTTCAAAAAAAATCAAATTTCATGTACATACCAGTACAACAGGAACAGATTCCCTATTCTCTCCTTCAAAAAATGGATAGCATTTTGTTTATGTGATTTCACGGTAAGAACCGAAATTCCCAATATTTCGGCAATTTCATCATTTTTCTTCCCTTCCAGATGTAATTCAAAAACACCTCTGCACTTTTCTGGCAATTCCCGAACAGCGAGATACAATTCCCGGTAAATCTCTTCCTGCATCAAATCATATTCCCCCTCGACCTCCTCCTCCGTGACTTTCACGTAAGAAACATACTTTTCTTCAACCGTCTTATGTTTCAAATAATTCAAACACCGATTTTGCACCAGATCATACAAATACGCCTTAAAACCCTGGTAAGAATTATAAACTTTTTTACTTTCCCACACCGTGATAAACACCTCCTGCACAATATCCTCCGCTACCTCCAATTGTCCGACACGCCGCATGGCAAACAATACAAGATAACTTCTAAACCTCATGAACAAATCATGGAAAGCCTTCTCATCTTTCACGTTGATACGTTGAATAATATCCTGTTCTGAATCATTCATTCTCACACCCATAAGATTTTCGACAAATATATACCATTCTTAATAAATAAACAAAGCCCACCCTCTTACAAAAACAAATTGTTTACCGTATTTTTGCATCTCGAAAAATTCATCAAAAAACAATGGATCAATCATCACGTGAAACGGTGCGCATGGATATGCTGCATGGCAGCCTGTTAAACAAAATCTTACTCTTCGCCTTGCCACTGGCAGCGAGCAGTATATTACAACAATTGTTTAACTCGGTAGACGTGGCAGTCGTGGGTAAATTTGCCAGTAGCCAAGCTCTGGCTGCAGTAGGAAGCAACGGTTCGGTCATCAGCCTGATGATTAACCTATTCGTGGGAATATCCGTCGGAGCGAGCGTCGTCATAGCGAATTATATCGGGCAAAAAAATCAACGCGGCATCAAGAATGCCATACATACCGTTTTCGTGGTCACGCTGACAAGTGGCATACTATTACTCGCAATCGGATTGTTCACCGCCCGCCCCATTCTCGAAATGATGGACACCCCCGATGACGTGCTCGACCTGGCAGTCCTATACCTCCGCATCTATTTTCTGGGAATGCCTTTCTTCATGATCTATAACTTCGGGGCCGCCATCCTTCGCAGCATGGGTGACACGAAACGACCTCTCTATTGCCTCGTCATAGCTGGATTGATCAACACGGCATTAAACTTACTATTAGTCATCGTCTTCAAAATGAGTGTAGCCGGGGTCGCCATCGCTACCGTCGTGTCCAACATATTTTGCGCCGGCATGATCATCTACATACTTTTACACGAGAGAGAACCCTTCCGCCTGGAAGTCAAACACATTAAAATATCCCGCCCCGAATTACGAAAAATGCTTCAAATCGGCATTCCCGCCGGGGTGCAAGGCATGGTATTCTCCATCGCCAACGTCTTCATTCAGGCAGCCATCAACCGCTTCGGTTCAAATGCCATCGCCGGTTCTGCCGCCGCCCTCACCTACGAGTATTATTGCTACTTCGTCGTCAACGCCTTCAGCCAAGCGGCAGTCACCTTCATCAGCCAGAACTACGGGGCCGGGCAAATTGAACGTTGCAAGAAAGTATTCCGCCAGACGATGTTACTGAGCGTCATCTCCTGTGCCCTTCTGAACGGGCTCTTCGTTTGGCAAAAAGAATTCTCTATCGGCATCTTTACCTCCAGTCCCGAGGTATTCCGGTTTGCAGCCATCCGCATGGAAATTGTCCTGTTGACACAAAGCATCGCCTGTTCCTACGAGATAGCCGGAGCAGCCCTCCGGGGACTGGGATATTCCATGCTCCCTGCCATACTCACGGTATTCGGCACCTGCGTGTTGCGCCTATTCTGGGTCTACGTCATCTGTCCTCTCTTACCCAGCTTCCAAGCCCTAATGGCCATCTATCCCATCTCGTGGATCGTCACGGGTATGGCTGTCCTCATCGCTTACCACATCGTGCAGAAGAAACTTTTCCGGCCTCACGAAATCAGGGTTTCGTGAAAAAAGGAGGTTAAAACAATGCGGATTACGTGAACTGCATCTATCACGTCACATTCATTTTCCCGTTATGATCTCCACGATCCGCTCGTTAGCGACCATCATCATCCCGTGCCTGTCACTCGATATGCCCTCTGTCAAGCGGTAAGTATAAGTGGGGACCTTCCCCTTCATCACGGTCGGTAAATACATGAACCGGAAGTGTTCACTTTTTTCCGCCAGCGCGGACCCCGCCTCGGTGATATGCGTGGAAACCATGTAAGAACAATTCCGGCTACCCCCGAAAGCCGACATCACCGCCACAGTCGCATCGTAAGCGTCCTTAACATTCGTGCCCTTGAACAATTCGTCGAAGACGACCGCCAAATGCTTCCCGGAACAGACCTCTTCGGCGACACGCTTCACCCGTGCCACCTCGGCATAAAAATGACTATACCCCATGTTCAAGTGGTCCGACATGTTAATTGAAGTATACAACCCGTCGTGCACCGTGAATTCCATTGCTGCCGCTGCCACGGGGAAACCCATGTGCGCCAAGTAAAGGGCTATGCCGAAAGCCTTCATGAGCGTCGATTTTCCCGCCATATTCGCCCCGGTCAGGAACAACACGTTGTGCTCCCGGTCTATCCGGATGGAATTACCTACTGCCCCCGGCATCAACGGGTGAGAAAAACCTCTCAGGTCTATCCGATTTTCCCCGTTTCCCCGGGCAATTGCCATGGCTCGCACAAACCCCATCTTTTTCGCCACAGCCGCCACGGCGATATAGACATCCGTCTCGTAAATCATCTCCAGCAAACGCCACAACTCATCCCGGCAAACATGGCGCAACAAATAATCGTAACGGGCCATCTCGAACACGGAGAACTCCCGCTTTTCCCGCTCCACGAACAATGGGATCTGTAACTTGTTTTCCAGTATATCCCGCATCTCCCGCATCACTCTGCCATAAACCGAATCCTCGCCCGCATTCCCCAACGAGGCGTTGAACACGGCACACTCGCGCAACAGTTCCAACGCCTCCATCACTCCCGCGCAAATCACATCATATTTTTTCTCTTTCGACACACGGCGGAAAAACCTCAAGCTATAGACTTTCCAATACGCCATTCCTCGCGTGGCAGGAACCCGGATACCCAAATAACGTTCCACCCGGTCCACCAACTCCCTGGTAAACGGGAACGCCACCTCTCTCTCCTTGAAAAACTCGAACATTCCCGACCGCTCGTTGATGGCATCCGCGTCCGTCAAGGGGTGTTGAAACATCCGGTCCAAAAGCTGCTCGCCTCCACGGGTACACGTGTGATTGAAGAGATTGAAAACTGACCGCTCTTTAAATTTCCCAAGGATATGCAAGTCCGCCAAAGTCTGCGTATCCACCTCAAAGTCCCCCTGAGTTTCCACCTTCTCCCGCTGACTTCCCAACATCTCCACGATTCCTTCCCGGTTTATAATCGCCATCCCGTACCGGTCATCCGAAATTCCAGACTCCAAGGTGTAAGGGTAAATCAATTTTCCGCCTTCCTTCACGGTCGGGAGATACGTGAAATGCACATTATCACACCTCTCCCGTAACACCTCCCCGACTTCAATAATATGCGTGGAAATCAAAAACAGACAATCCTTTCTCGTGGCAAAAGCCTCCGTGACGGCAAGTGTCGCATCATAAGCATCCTTGACATTCGTACCCCGGAACAGTTCGTCGAAGACAACCGCCATATTCCCCACCTGCCGAACCCGCTCCGCCACTCTGCGCACCCGCAGCACCTCGGCATAGAAATGGCTGTATCCCATATCCAAATCATCCGGCAAGTTAATGGTCGTGTACATCCCGTTCCGGACGCTGAACTCCATCCGCGACACCGGCAACGGGAATCCCATGTGCGCCAAAAACAGGGTGATGGAAAAAGCCTTCATCAAGGTCGACTTTCCCGCCATATTGGCTCCCGTCAGGAAAATGACATTGCTGTTCCCGTCCGCGTGCAGAGTATTCGCCACGGCTCCCGAGAGCAAAGGATGATACATCCCCTCCGCGTGAAACACGTTCGCCTCCGGCTCCAAGGCTCGCCCGAAAACCAATCCCCGCTTCCGTGCCACCCCGGCAACAGCGATGTAAACGTCCAGCTCGTACAGGCAACTAAGCAATCTCTTGCACCGCTCATTCCCTTCGAACCGAAAGCGAAAGTCATAATCGGCCATCCGGGCATACGGCAATTTCTTGGGATTCTTCAACGACAACGCCCACGACAAATTCGAGTCCCGCAACATCTCAGTTATCTGTTCATACCTCTCCCGGTACTCCTCGGGCACCCCCACCTTTGCCATCGACTGCAACAACAGCTCTGCCCCCTTCACGATACGGATTCCGGCAAGCACCCCCTTCTGCAACAGGGAGTATTCCCTCTCCCGTCCCGAAAGTTCACGCATCCGATGCCCCAGGGTGTTCCCCTCCACCGTCAAGCGGGTACGCTGGTCCCGGTTGCTCAAATAATACTCGAAAGCATTAAACCACTCTGCCATAAACGGGAACTCGATCTCCCGTTCCTGCAAATAGCGAATCACGGCACCGCGCCGATTGATTTCCCGGGCACTCTCTAACGGGTAATTGAACATCTCCCTCAACACGGCAGCCCCTCCCCGGGTCTTCGCCTTAAACAAATCATACACCGAGGATCTGCCCACTCTCCCGAAAATACCGAGATCGTTTAATGTCTGCTGGTCTGTTATAAACGCCATAGATTCATGCTTTAATCCATTAATTCCTTATTCCAACTTTACCCATTTCACCGCATCCGCCACGATAGCGATTTCATTTCGACCGCGAATCTCCTTATCCGAAAGCGTCACGCTTGCCTCTCCCGCCGGGAAATCGAACTCCCCGAGAGAAGCCCAACACGATTTTTTATCTTGCCCCAGCAATTCCCCATCCAAATTCACTTCCACCTCCTGCTGTTGCCCCCCGAAAGAAAGCGTGTAATAATAAATAACTCCAGCAGGAATTTTCTCGTCAATGCGCCACATCCTCGTGAATGCCTTGTACACCTTAGCCATCACTCGATAGCGTCCCGCCTCCGGGATATTCAACCGCCACGTGGCGGACGTTTTACCCTTGCCGCCACGGATGTAATGATAACCACGTATCGAATCCCCACACGCGTTAATGTCTATCACCCGTTTCCAACGCCCATCCACGTCACCGATCTCAGTATTAACAACAAGCGGAGGCGATGTTTCCCGCCACACTTGAAGCCACGAGCGAGAACCTTCCCGCAAACAGAAACCCGAACCCGAGTCATCCACGATAATCTCATTCGGGTTTTCCCCTTCCATGAACTCCGACACGGGTATCGTGCGCCACTCTTCCCCGAACTCCCAGGGTGTTGACAAACCGTCAACACTTTCCCTCCGGAAATTGAATGATGCCGGACGATTAGCCGCCAAAATAGCATTGATCGTCACGACCGGTTGGTTTGTCACTAACGTGAAAGCCTTTGCTTCCCCGGGATTCAAGTAACAATTACTACATTGCATTCTATTAAAAGAACCGTATTCGATAGACACCACGCCACCTTCCCTTCCTGCATTCATGATTTTCCCCTCGCATTTATAGCGTCTTGAAGCCTTGTCAAAATAAGATACGGCATCCTTCACTTTGAAATATTGCTCGTGCCTCGTGGTAAGCCAATCCGCGATGATTCCCTCCACATCCGTGTCCCAACGTCTCGTCCACTCCTGCATCAAGGAATCATAATCCACCTCCCCGTCACCACGAGCGTACAAACGCTCCAAACCTTGCCGCAGGCTATCTTTGGGAATTTTCAATGTCAGACGATTCCATAGATCACTCAACTTTTCCCGTAATTCAAAATTCTCGTTATTCGCCAATAGCTCGAGAAAAGAGTGCCCGACGAAAAAATCACTTTGCTTTTTAACAGGCGCAATACCCAACACGTCAGGCACCCCAAGCGACTTCTCCCAATCCCCGACAAAGAAATCATTCCATATTTTACCCATAAAGGGATATTTGGATGAATACACCCACACCCTCTGGTCCTCGTCCAAAGATTCCCCGTTATGGTCATTCTTTATCGAATTTTCCATATTCCCCGAGTTATTCTTGCCAATTCCAAATAAAGGATGACTATCGGACAACGTTCGGGGAGAAGTTAATATATTAGCATATAAAACATTAGTTACTCCAAACAAAGTATCCTCACGCCACATTTCCTTGTCATTCATTATAGAAGCGATATCCATATCAAACCCTCGTTCCCGCAAGAAAATCATTCCCGGTTCCACTAACCCTCCCTCGGTTTTTCCGGTATGGCTATCCAAACGGAACGACACGGGCACCTCAAACAAATACAGGTAAGGATTTTCCGGGTTATACCAATTTTTAGACAAACAGTCTTCCCATAGACCATACCAACCGGGCCGGGAAGTCAACGTCCACGTGGCAATAAAATCCTCCCGGCTCATGGTCGAGAACCTCTCCTCGAACACCTTCCCCCAACTCGGCGAGTTCAATTCCAGGTTCACGGACAAATCCGTCGGTATATCGTAACGCCGCTCGTTAGAACCGCACAAGGAGATCCCGTGCAACGTCTTCCGGTTCTCGAAAACCACCCGGTCATCCCCTTTCTCGGGCACACCCTGCGAGATCACCTCCCGCTGCCGGGGATGAAGCACCTCCAGGCGGAAACGGGTGAAATCCCTCCCCGTCGCCATAGGCATCAACGGGTTCACGGGGGGAATAGCCACGGGATACCACACGCTTGCCGGTGTCAACACCAGCAAATCATCCTCCACGAAGGCTCCCCGCCTGCCCGTCGCGTAAAAGCGATCGTGATAGAAAGCGTCCTCGTAAGCCGAGTCCCGCAAGTGCAAGTCGCAAAAACGATCATCGATACGCCCCGAGTAATTCACTCGCAGCCGCAAGGAATCCCCCGCCTCCAGCACCCGGTCGATCAACAACACCTGCCCCTCCCGCCTGTACTTCTGTTCCCCGTCCCCCGCGCTCACTCCCGTCACTCCCAATCCCGGGTTCAGGAAAAGGACTACCCGCTCCAACGGTTCCCGTCCCGGGTTACGTACCGTCATATCGCTCTGCATCTCCAACGTGCTCCCGGATTGCTCCACCGTGATCGCGTGACGGCTCACCCGGCAAGTATGTTCATCCCAATTCCGGGCGAAACTCTCCCGCCACAACTCCCGGCTCTGACGATCCCGGTAATAACTATATTCCAGCATTCCCCCGCACGACACCCCCGCCACCACCAGCAACAAACCGACCGACACGTGCCCCTTACGCCTCCCCGGGCTGTTCGGGAGCCGCCTCATCAAGTTAGCGCTCCACGCCAACAACCCCGCTCCCGCCAGCAAGTACGCCAACCGGTGCAAGACGTAACGCCCCGGGTTCAAGTGACCCACCACGCCCGAGAACAAATTGGGCACCCCGCTGGCAAGGTAATCCAGCGTACCGTGCAACCGGTAAGGCAACCAGAAAATACAACCCAACCACCAGATCACGGGAATCGCTATCGCCAGCCAACGGGAACGTGCCACGCCACCCAACCACAGTGTCAAACCCGCCACGAACACCCACGCCGGGATATTCAACGTCAACAAGTAAAACAGGTAATATTTCCAACCAACGGGAGCCAGGCTCGTCAGGTTCACCAGCAAGATCGTGAACAAAATAACAACCACGTTCAACAGCAAAAACAGCAAGAAATTCCCGGCAACCACTCCCCGGTAATATGAATCGTTATGAAACGGGCGCACCTGTATCGCCTCCGCCGCCCCCTGCCGGTTCACCCGACCCGGCACACCGGACATCATCACCACTAAAAACAGTGACTGCACCACTCCCCACAGGTAAGCGTTCATCAACGGCATCGAGCAAGGCAACGCCACCGCTTTCCAGCTCGTGCAATTCCCGTCCCCCTGCCAGTACACGTGACACGCCACGATACCTACCAGCGACACCAACACGAACAACCGGAACACCCAACTCCGCCACTGCAACTTCATCTCGTACCCGGCGATACACATTATTTCCTGCAAATTTTTCATAAGCATTTATTTTTTAACTATTACAATTACGAACTTTCACTCCAACCTCACCCACTTCACCGCATCCGCCACGATCGTCACCTCTTCCCGTCCCTGAGCCTCCCTGTCAGACAACGTCACGCTCGCCTCACCCGCCGGGAAATCAAATTCCCCAATATCAACCCAACCACTTCCACCCCACTTGCTCGGGAAATGCAAATCCATAGGAACTTCCACGTTTTTTTCCCACTCACCTCCACGCACCGTGTAATAATAAACGATACCAAGAGGTACCCCACCGATAGAATTGTTGGCACTCTTGTGCGCCAATCCCATCACCCGGTAGCGCCCCGCCTCCGGTAAAGTCACCCGCCACGTTGCCGTCGACCTACCGCTACCGCCATTGATTTTATGGTAGCAGCGAATCGAATCCCCTTGGGCTCTCGCGTTAAGATAAGGCGTCCACTGACGTACTTCCGAGAGAAATTCCAAGGGTCTCGTTCTTTTCTGCAACCTGCGTTGCAACCAGTTTAAATTTCCCTCCACCAGTTCGAAACCGGCATCAGAATCGTCTACCACGACCTCGTTTCGCGGTATCCCCGCCCAAAACTCCTCCGGGGTAGAATCCTCCCAAGTGCACCCCGCTTTTCCATCGTAAGCACTCAAATCCCGCTCGGAAGAAACAAAATCCGCCATGACCGGACGATTGGCTGACACGCCAAAATACAACGGGAATATATCTTTCGACATCGTTTTCCACACCTTTTCATCCTCGTAATCCTCTTCTTGAACCACGATTCTGAATTTCTTCACCTCCCCCGGGGCAAGGTAACAATTAAAAACTTCGATATCCCTTCGAGTAAACATTTCACCCGTTGCCAGCGTAACCACCCCGCCACACCTTCCCGCATTCAGCACCATTCCCTCCGCCACCTGAATCCCCGTTTCTTTATCAAGATACCGCACCATACCGCTCGTCCGATAAAACTGGGCGTGTGTCGCCGCTTCCCATTCTTCCACGAGTGCCAAAAAATCAACATTCCATCGTCTGCTCCATTCCCGGGAAAGTGCCTCGTAAGAAACCTCACCCTCGCGACAGGACAAGCTGTCCAATGCCAACTCCAGCTCCTTTGCCGGGACATACAGTCCCAAACGAAGCCAAAAATCCTGCATCTTCAACTCGAATATCTCGTTTTTCTCTTGATGCCCGAAACAAACTTCCTTTAAAACATCCTTTAAATTCCTCCCCAACAAGCAATCGTATCTCTCGTGCAAACGCCATAAATCTGCCACGACCACGTTACCCAATCCCATCGGCAACATTTTCTCCTCGTCCTGCAAATACTCGAACATCTTCCCGGCTAACGGATCCTTGGCTGAATACACCCGGTTCCGGTCCACCCGCCACAAGCTCTTCCCCATACTTTCATTTATCCACGGATATTGTTTCCCATATCCCAATAAAGGATGACATACAGCTCTATAACTTCCCCAAGCAAATAACACATTATATAACATCCAAGTAAAACTTTTCAATTCACCATCATTTTCAATCATCTGAAGGTTTGCTGTTTCTACTAAATCCATATCAAAACCACGCTCATGAAAAAACACCATCCCCGGTTCCACCATCCCCGCCTCTTGTTTACCCGAATGGCTTGACAAATAAAAAGAAATCGGTACTTCAAAAAAAGACAAGTTGGGCTCCTCCTGGTTATACCACGCCCGCTCCGGGATCGTCTTCAAATTCTCCTCCGTATGATTTAAAAACGAAACGACACTATCCTGTTGCAAGCAAGGCAAACGACGAGAGAAGTTTTTCCCCCACTCTGTCAAACCAAATTGCAAATTATATACCTCTCCCGCCGCAAGAGTGAATCGTTTCAAGTTCCCTCCGTAAAGAGAAATTCCGCTCAATGCGTTCTCGCAAGTAAAGGACACTCCCGATTTATCTTTCAAACGAACTCCCTGAGAAAACAATTCGCACTGCCATTCTCCCTTCACGAGAAGATGAAATCGGGTAAAATCACGAGCAGTTGCCAACGGTAACAGCGGATTCACCGGGGGAAACGCCACCGGGTACCACATGCTCGCCGGTGTCAACAAAAGTAAATCATCTCCCACGAAAGCACCTCGCCTCCCCGTCGGGAAAAATAAGTCCCCGTGAAAAACATCTTCAAATTCATCATCAGGCAAGTGCAAGTCGCAACAAACGTCATCCACCTCGCCCGAGTACTTCACCCGAAGGGAAAGCGTGTCCCCGGAACCAAGTTCACGCTCCACCACCAACACGTGTCCCTCCCGTTGAAACGGCAATTCCTCATTCCCATCACTCACCCCCGCCACCTGCAATCCCGGGTTAAGAAAAAAGACAAGCCGTTCAAGACTCTCGCTGTTCGGGTTATAAACCCGCATATCACTACATGAATGCAACACCCCTCCCCGCTGTTCCAACTCGATATCATGACTCTCCACCCGACAAGTGAAAGGCGACCAATAACGCTCGAAACTTTCTCGAAGACCACGCCGCATTGAACGACTATGAAAGTAATCAAGCTCCACCAGGCAAAGGCTAAAGCCCCCTGCAGCCACGAGCAACAAACCGACACCCCCCAAACGTCGTTTCACCATGTCAACATTCGGAAGCCGCATCATTCGACGCACGCAAAGGAACAGCAATCCTCCCCCCATCAGCAACCAACCCGCACGCTGCAACAAGTACAACCGCAAGTTCACGTGACCGACCAAATTTGAAAACAAATTAGGGATTCCGCTACCTAAATAATCCAGCGTACCATGAAAATGGTAAGGCAACCAGAACAAACACCCCAACCACCATGCCACCGACAAAAAGATAGAAAGTATCCGCGACCCCGTGTAAAAACTGGTCCAAGTCCCGAAACCCGCCACGATCACCCATGCGGGTATGTTCAATGTCAATAAATAAAACAAATAGTAACCGAAAGAATACTCCGCCAAGCTCGTCATGTGAACAAGGAACACCGTCGCCACAATCACCACCATATTCAAGCAAAGAAACAATAACCCAATCCCCGCCAAACTACCCAAAAAGAATGTGACGTTAGATACCAGTCGAACGTGTATTGCCTCCATCTCCCCCCGGCTCAACATCCGAGAAGGCAAACCGGCAACCATCAGCGACAGAAATAACCCCTGTATCAAGCTAAAAAGATAAGCGTTCATCAAGGGCAAGGAGCAAGGAAAAGCTACCATCCGCCAATGTTCACAATTCTGCCCCTGCCAGTACACGTGACAACATACAATAAAGACCAAAGAAAACAACACGAAGAGTCGAAACAACCAACTACGGCTTTGCAACTTCGCTTCGTGAAAAACTACATGTAAAAAGTCACGTGCATTCATCTACTTAAAATTTAAATATTTAACATTAAGTAGTTTACATTACAATTATAAACTTTCATCTCTCAAAACTTCCCCTAAAAAAGCACGGTCAGACAGCGAGCAACCTTCCCCACTACCTGACCGTAACTTTCAAAAAACACAAAAAACAATACTACCTACCTCTTCTCCTCAACCAGATCAACATATAAATAATAAATAGCAATCCCGGGAAACCGCCCATCAAGGCATAATTCAGGATCTCGACCCCGGTATCTCCCACGTTTACCCTTCCGTCCCGTGCCTTTGGGCGTCTCACGTCAATCGGCACCTCGCCATCCGACATCCAGAAGAAACTTCCCTGAACGATCCCGTAATTAGCCGCCATGTAAGGACTCCGGTTACGGGTCAGTTCCCCGTCGCTCAAGCAATCGGCATCACCGAGAATCACAATTTTTTGCTCCCGGTCACCTACTTTACGGGATAACGCCAACGCCAGCGGGTAAGACTTCTGCACCTCTCCGGCGGCAGGATTACACACGATCTCTTGATCCACGATATCCGTGTGCTCCACCTCGTTCCAACAGGTCGAATCCGACATGAGCAACGGGATCACTTCAAAGCCCTTATCCGTCGAGTACTCCAAACCGGCAGCCGTAGGCATCGCCACCACGAAACCGCGAGGCTTCAAATCACCAAAAGGGTACGACAACGCCTCTGCCTCCAAGGTCGGTTGTGAAATAAGCACATCTATCGGCAACTTCGGTGCCACGAAACCGGCAAACGGACCGAGGTTCCGGTTATTGCGCTTCTCCTCTTCCGGGCTTTTCTTCTTTTCCGGCTGGATCAGGAAACCATCCACCAGGCGCACCCCGAACGGGTCAAGCACCGGGCTCATCACCCCCTGACGACCCGGTTCCCCGACAATCATCAAGTTCCCCCCGCGGGCAACATACTTGTCAAAATTGACCTTCTCCGCCTCCGTCATGGGCTCTCGCATCTCGGCGATAACCAAAATATTGATGTCCGCGGGAATCTCCTTCTCCAATGTCACCTCCTTGTAATCAAATCCTTGATTCACCAACGCCGGGCGCAACGTGGGCAAATGGGTAAACATACAATAATTCCGATCGCCGGGACGATTCGTCTCACGCTCACCGTGACCGGTAAGGAACCCGATTGTGGGCAATTCCTTCATCACCAAACGTTTCAACGCGGCAGAGATCTCCGGTTCGTAAGGCACACGTATATGGTCATCATAAAATCTCAAGAAAGTCTTCTCTCCCGATTCCCGTTCCAACAAACGCACCGTGCGATTTCCCTCCGTCGTTCTCAAATCAACAATCTTCCGGATCTCTTCCGGCGACAAAACCTTCTTCGGGTTCAATTTATTCTCCTCGATCACCTTTTCTGCTTTTTCCTTGTAACTCATTCCCGGGTAAGCCCTTTCGAGATAATCGTTCTTCACCGTGTCATAATAGAGCACGTATTTCATCTTGATCTCCGGCTTGAAGCGGGTATATTGCTCGAAAAGAAGCATATCCGAATTATAATTCGCGGGATAAGCCACCCAGCCGTTCGCATCAAGGATATTCGCGTAAGTGGTGATCGTCAAACCGCCTTTCAATTGCTCGATGATAGCCTGGCTGTTCGGCGTCAGCGTATTCTTCTTCGTGTGGGTCGCATCATAATAGCACTTGAATACCGGGCGGGAAGAAACGAAAGCCAATACCACGGCAATTCCCCACACGCCCACGTATTTACCGACCGAGGTCAAGAAACCCACCTTCTGCCGTCTGCCCTGCAAACGAATGACCGTCATCAACAGGAACAAAAGCACCACTACCACGAAATAAAGCACATCCTCGCTGCAAATCAGACCGTTCATAAAATTATCCGACCGTCCCGTAATACCGAACCAGTAGGTGATTTCCCGAACGAAAGGCACCGTTTGCCACAAACCTTTCACGTAAGTCAACACGGCAAGTACCGCCAGCGTGCCCACGGCAGCCACGATCTGGTAAGAAGTCAGGCTCGACATGAACACACCCACCGCCACGTAAGCGCACAACAACAGGTAACAACCGAGGATAGCCGTCAGGATAACCGGCACATCTGCCCCCTCTATCGTGAACATGCCGTAAATACCGTAAACGAGCAACACGCCCATCAATACCAACCCGTAGATCATCATAGCGAGATATTTCCCAAAAATAATCTGGGCATTCGTCACCGGAGAGGAATACAACAACTTGATGGAACCACTCCCCAACTCCCGGCTCATCACTCCCATCGTCAGCAACGGGATATAAAGATACAGGTAGGATTGTACCGCCACACACAAACCCCGTTGACCGCCAAAAATCCCCAACGTCAAATTTCCTTCTCCTCCTCCTCCCCCCATGGCTTGGAAACCTACTATTTGCGAAATCATACCGGAAAATAACATTCCGGTCTGGAACGTGAATATGATTAAAATCAACCAGGCTATTGGGGAATAAAACAAATCCCGCAATTCCGTTTTTGCTATCTTGAATATAATCTTCATCTCTACTCTAAATAAAAAATTAACCTTACTTTCTGGACAATTCCGCAAAAATCGTATCCAAAGAACTCTTCTCCTGCTGCAATTCCGTCAACTGCCAACCTCGGGTGAAACTTGCCTCCACGATCCGGTTCATCACCTCCCGCGCGTCCGAGAAATGAATCCGGAAACGGGGACCTCCCAACTCGTCCACCCGTACCACGCCCGGAAGGGCTTGAATATCTTCCACCGGGGGGACCGCCGCCAGCGACACCAGCAACGTGCTCGGCTGGATATAGTTGTCGAATTCATGCACCGTACCCGAGAACACCAATGACCCTTGCTCGATCATCCGGATATAGTCGCAAGTCGCCTGCACCTCCGTCAGGATATGCGTCGAGAGAATTACCGTCCGCTCCCGGGCAATGTCCTTGATCAAGTGGCGCACCTCTACGATCTGGTTCGGGTCCAAACCGTTCGTCGGCTCGTCGAACACCACCAGGTCCGGTTTGTGAATGATCGCCTGGGCAATCCCCACCCGTTGCTGGTAACCGCCAGACAGGTTATGAAGTACCCGCTTGGCGAAATGAGTGATACCACAACGCTCCATCGCTTCCCCGATGGCTGACTTCACCTCGCGGGTCGGCACATGACGCAACTCGGCACAATACTCCAGGTACTCCTCCACCGTCAAGTCCGGGTGCAAAGGCGGCACCTGAGGCAAGAATCCGATATGCCGCTTCGCCTCCACCGGGTTCTTGCTCACGCTGATCCCCTTGATGTAAACGTCCCCTTCTGTCTGCTTCAACACCCCGCACATGATATTCATCGTCGTGGATTTCCCGGCTCCATTGGAGCCGAGTAACCCGTAAATACCGTTCTTGGTGATTTCAAAATCTATATCCCGTATCGCCCACTGCACGCTGTAACGATGGGATAAATGTTCTATTTTTACTATTGATTCTGACATACAATATGATTAATTTACAAATTTTACCTACCCCTTCTTCTCAACCAAATGAACATATAAAGAATAAACAATAATCCCGGGAAACCGCCTATCAAGGCATAATTCAACACTTCTGCTCCGGATGTACTCACGTCTACTCTTCGGTCAATAGGACTCGGGCGTCTAATGTCGATCGGCACCTTGTAATCCG
The DNA here is from genome assembly GCF_900091675.1 of Butyricimonas sp. Marseille-P2440. Taxonomy (NCBI): domain Bacteria; kingdom Pseudomonadati; phylum Bacteroidota; class Bacteroidia; order Bacteroidales; family Odoribacteraceae; genus Butyricimonas; species Butyricimonas sp. Marseille-P2440. Next base: position 256,258 of record NZ_LT594609.1, read on the forward strand.
ACAGCCAGAAGAAGCTGGCTTGAATAATCGTGTAATTAGCGGTCCACAACGGCTGTCTACTACGAGTCAACTCACCGTCACTCAAGCAATCCGCATCCCCAAGAACAACAATCTTCTGATCCCGGTCACCCACTTTACGGGATAACGCCAAAGCCAACGGATACGATTTCTGTACCTCCCCGGCAGCCGGGTTATACACGATGTCCTTATCCACGATATCCGTGTATTCCAACTCGTTCCAGCAAGTAGAGTCCGACATGAACAACGGGATAACCTCAAATCCCTTGTCCGTCGTGTACTCCAAACCGGCAGCCGTGGGCATCGCCGCAACGTAATTAGGTATCATATAAGAAAAATAGTAGGACAATTTTTGAGCCCCCTTGGTCGGTTGCGTACGAATCAAATCAATCGGCTGCTTCGGAGCCGTGAATCCGGCAAAAGGTCCGAGGTCCATATTATCCGCTTTCAACTCTTGCGGTTCACTCTCCTCTTCCGGCTGGATCAGGAAACCATCCACTAATTTCACCCCGAACGGATCAAGTATCGGATTCATTACCTCCTGGCGCCCCGGTTCCCCGATAATCACGAGATTTCCCCCGCGGGCAACGTATTTGTCAAAATACACCCTCTCCGCCTCCGTCATGGGTTCTCGCATCTCAGCAATAACCAAAATACTAATATCCTCCGGTATCTCCCGGTCCAACGTCACGTCCTGATAATCGAAACCTTGGTTCACCAGCGCCTGCCGCAACATAGGCAAGTGCGTGAACATACAATAATTCCGATCTCCCGGGCGGTCCGTTTCACGCTCCCCGTGACCGGTTAGGAAGCCGATCGTCGGCAAATCCGTCATCACCAAACGCTTTAATGCTGCCGAAATTTCCGATTCCGTGGGATGGATCGAGGCATCGTTATAAAGTCGCAAGAAAGTTTTCTCTCCCGATTCGCGTTCCAGTAAACGCACCGTACGATTCCCCTCCGTTGTTCTCAGATCAATACGTTTCCGAATTTTTTCCGGCGTTAAAATTTTCCGCGGATTCAACTTCTGCCGTTCAATCACTTTCCTGGCCTTCTCCTCGTAAGTCATTCCCGGGTATGCCTGTTCAAGCTGGTCGTTTTTCACCGTGTCATAATAGAGCACGTATTTCATCTTGATTTCCGGCTTGAAACGGGTGTATTGTTCGAAAAGACGTACATCTTCGTTATAATTTTCGGGGAAACCCACCCAATTATTCACGTCAAGGATGTTCACGTAAGTCGTAATCGTCAAACCGCCTTTCAATTGCTTGATAATCTCTTGGCTATTAGGTGTCAACGTATTCATCTTCGTGTACGTGGCATCATAATACCCTTTAAATACCGGACGGGAAGAAACGAAAGCCAACACCACGGCGACACCCCAGACGCCCACGTATTTACCGACTAAGGTCAGGAAAGGCACCTTCTGCCGCCTGCTCTGCAAACGAATGATCGTCATCAACAAGAACAAAAGCACCACCACCACGAAGTAAAGCACGTCCTCACTGCAAATCATCCCGTTCATGAAATTATCCGACCGTCCCGTCATCCCAAACCAGTAAGTGATTTCCCGAAGGAAAGGCACCGCCTGCCACATCCCCTTCACGTAAGTAAACACGGCAAGAATCGCCAGCGTGCCCACGGCAGCCACGATCTGGTAAGGCGTCAGGCTCGACACAAACAAACCTACCGCCACGTAAGCACACAACAACAGGTAACAACCGAGAAGACCCGTCAGAATAATAGGCGTATCCACGTTCTCGATCGTGCACATCCCGTAAATGGAGTAAACCAACAACACGCCCGTCAACACCAACCCGTAAGCCAGCATGGCGAAATATTTTCCCAAAATAATCTGAACATTCGTGACCGGCGAGGAATACAACAACTTGATAGAACCACTCCCCAACTCCCGGCTCATCAAACTCATCGTCAACAACGGGATATAAAGATACAAATAGGATTGTACCGCCACGAACAAACCTCTCTCTCCGCCATAAATCCCCAAGGTCCGGTACAAACCGCTATACCCCTTGCTTTGGGTCGCCACGATATGCGAAATCGAATCGGCAAACAACATCCCCGTTTGGAACGTGAATATGATTAAAATCAACCATGCGATCGGGGAGTAAAACAAGTCCCGCAATTCCGTTTTTGCTATCTTGAATATAATCTTCATCTCTATTCTGAATATAAAATTAACCTTACTTTCTGGACAACTCCGCAAAAATCGTATCCAAAGAACTCTTCTCCTGTTGCAATTCCGTCAACTGCCAACCTCGGGTGAAACTTGCCTCCACGATCCGGTTCATCACCTCCCGCGCGTCCGAGAAATGAATCCGGAAACGGGGACCTCCCAACTCGTCCACCCGTACCACGCCCGGAAGGGCTTGAATATCTTCCACCGGGGGGACCGCCGCCAGCGACACCAGCAACGTACTCGGCTGGATATAGTTGTCGAATTCATGCACCGTACCCGAGAACACCAATGACCCTTGCTCGATCATCCGGATATAATCGCAAGTCGCCTGCACCTCCGTCAGGATATGCGTCGAGAGAATTACCGTCCGCTCCCGGGCAATGTCCTTGATCAAGTGGCGCACCTCTACGATCTGGTTCGGGTCCAAACCGTTCGTCGGCTCGTCGAACACCACCAGGTCCGGCTTGTGGATAATCGCCTGGGCAATCCCCACACGCTGCTGGTAACCGCCCGACAGGTTATGAAGCACCCGTTTGGCGAAATGGGTGATACCGCAACGCTCCATCGCTTCCCCGATGGCAGACTTCACCTCGCGGGTCGGCACATGACGCAACTCGGCGCAATACTCCAGGTACTCCTCCACCGTCAAGTCCGGGTGCAAAGGCGGCACCTGAGGCAAAAATCCGATATGCCGCTTCGCCTCCACCGGGTTCTTGCTCACGCTGATCCCCTTGATGTAAACGTCCCCCTCCGTCTGCTTCAACACCCCGCACATGATATTCATCGTCGTGGATTTCCCGGCTCCATTGGAGCCGAGTAACCCGTAAATACCATTTTTTGTTATTTCAAAATCTATATCCCGTATCGCCCACTGCACGCTGTAACGATGGGACAAATGATCTATTTTTACTATTGATTCTGACATACAATATGATTTATATCCTACTTTAATACTGATCTATAATTTGTGTATCATTATTCAACTCTTTTAAAGAAACCACCTTACCCCCTACATTCAATATCTTAATCACTTTAGGATTAACTGTCAAAGGTTCACCATACGGTGTACTATACACGATAAAATTTCCTTTTTCCGTACCCACAAACAATCTGCCATAGGACTCGTATGCCCCCCAAGCCATATACGTCACTCGATCATTCGGATCTTCCAATGTAATGAATGGCTGATCTCTATATCCCAAAGCACGATCGATATAACGGATCTCATTTCCCTTATTATATAATACGTAATCTTGCTTTTGTGCTCCATAGTTTGATCCTATTCTGGTCAAGAAAAGAGTTCCTTCTTGCAAATTTCCCGCAGGAAACTCCATGAGTCTATTGTCACTTCTGTTTTCCACCTGTCCGGTATTCGCATTCGTGGCAAACTCTGTCCACCAAGTCTTACCGGAAACATCATTGTAAATCATCCCAAGAACCGGATAATTCCCTCCCATAAAAGGATGCCCCGCCTCCTTTACATACCAGAGATACAAAGGTTTCGTTCCTTCCGGCATATTCCAAACCTCAGCACATCCATCAATCTCCATACTTGCCGTTGATTTTGTCGATACCAAATTGGCTATCTGAAATTGCTCGCCATCTTCAACCCAACTTCCCATTCCAGAACCGGGAAACCATTCCTCAAATTTCAACGCTCCACTCTTCGTGAATAAGATTGTAACCACCCGTCTATTCAAAGCGTCATAACACGGTATGGGATCAAACCATGTTGAAGAATGACCAATATGTGAAATACTATATCCCTTGGCGTCCAAAACCATCGGTTCCCGACCAAATGCCCCCATCAAATTATTCTTACTCATCATCCGGCGATACAACAACCCATCCGCATCTTTCACAAAAGTCTGTAAACCGTAGTCGGTTCCTTTTACATCATATCGAGCCGTGATATTTCCGGCACACGGCACCTCTTCCAAATTTCCCACCTTCATGAAATTCTCACAATTAATCTCGTACATCCCGGAAGAAGTGACCACCGTAATCGTCCCCATCGTCCCGATATGCGTGGCCCCACTAGCATAATTCATAAATTGGGGAGTCCCGACAAGCTCTTCACCGTTCGTCTCTGCATAAACATTTTCTCTCAACTCGTAACTCCAAATGCCGGCATCCGCAACACGCTTGATGAAAGAAAGTTTGGAATTTCCCCCGTTTTCCGATAACACAAACCAATCTGCCGAAGCATTTGTAGGTGTAAAAGTCACAGATATCGGCAATACAAAAGTAACTCCGGTATTTTTTTCAATGATCGAAAATGTACCACTTCGAGGTTTTGACTCAATCTTCACCAAACCGATCCGCCCAATAAGCTCGTTAGTCGGCATCTCAAAATCCACCTCATGACTCAACACCTCGTTTTCCAACTTCCACTCGTAAGTCACTTCCGATGCCCGTTGTAAAGAATCCACACTCCACGAAAAATAGGGACTTCCTCTAAACTTCGTTATCTCTCCCGCACGTGCGGTCATTTGAATTGTATTTTCCTTCCAATTCGGTTCATTGACTTTTTTATAATCATAATTTCCTTCATCATCAAAACAGCCTGTTAAAAAGCCCAACATGAAGATTCCTAAGAATATTATACTATTTCTCATACTCTTTCATTTTAGCATTAAACCAATGAATTCAATATACGTTGGTATTTTTCTCCATCAACCGGATCATCTAAATGTTCATTCAACCACTTTTTGAACTGGTTGACCATATCAATCGCTTTTGCCGGATTCTCTTTGATCAGCTCGCCATTGAAATCGTTAGCCTCTTCTACTACCTCCAAGAACAATTTATACTTCTCGTAAGAATACTCGCCCAATAGGGCATACCGCACCTCGTAATCCCACCACTCGGGAATTCCCTCCACGTTCGTCCACACGATCACGGCACGCCGACGTTCATATTGCCCGAGGTCCACCGTTTCATTCGGGACAAGCTCCACTACCAAGCGGATGCCCTCTTCGCCCAACGACACCAAACGATCCGATTTGTTCAACGTCACCGTGATTGTATCCCGGATTTCCTTATCACCCTCTGCCACGGGACGGGCATGAAAAGTATATTGCTCCTCCAACGTGTATTCCCCCGGTTGGGCAGTAGAAGCTTCCTCTATGGCCTTCAATCCAAAATGCAAATCCGAATCCAACATCGTTCCGGACAACTGCACCGCCAATTTCACCTGTATCGATTTCGTCCCATCCGGATAATAAAAGAAGGATGCTTGAGTCGTATCTGCCTGCTCGGTTCCCGGAGCTAGGGCATTCATGTAAAATTTATCGAAATAAATTTGATGTTTCCCGCTAAAAATGTTGATCTCATCCTTGCTACAAGCAGCGGCTAACAACACAAACGTAACGAATAATATATATATACCTCTTTTCATAACATTTCTTTATCGAGTTCAACTGATTTATTTCTGATCCGCTGGCAAAGGCAAGCAAGCCTCGCTTTTTGTCAATTTCCGGTTCTGCTCAAAAGGAGCATCCAATCGCTTGTACAAGTAGAACAACTGCCCTTCCGAAATCCACTCCCGACGCGCATCCTCCACCAAATCCGTCACGAATTCCGCAAAGCTGTTTCGCTGGGTCAACACATTCGCCAAACCGCGCTTCTCCCGGATGTCATTCAAGATAGAGTATGCCTCTTCGAAATTTCCTTTCTTGGCATAATACTCAGCCATAATGTAGCGCATCTCTGTCAAACGCAATACCGGGGACATCCTCAAATGCTCGCTCTCTTCAGGATTTCTTGAAGGAACATACCACTTACCCGAAATCATATACACACCTTGAGCATAAAAAATCAGGTTTTTGGAACGAATATCCGTTTCCCATTCGTCAACACCGCGACTCTTGAATAACTCCTCACGCCGTACCACGAAATAAACATTACGAGCTCCTCCACCTCCCTCTGGGGCTTTCGGTCTGAAATAAGTTCCTAAACCGGCATCTTCATACGCTCTTTTATTATAAGCAGCAAAAAGCACGCTTGATTTCGACTTATAATCACCACGGGCATCAAAGGTTGCAATACCATTAGGATCATCGGGATCACCGACAACGGAAGTCAATCCGTTAAAATTATCTGTAAAAAAAGCCTTACCCCCATTTTGTGTTCCAGCCTCCACCACCTCCTTGGCACAGGCAAAAGCCTCGTCAAGACGGTTTGCATATTGATACACACGTGCCTGCAAGGCAACAATTGCATAATAATTCAATCGATAAGCCCGTCCGTAAAAGAAGTCCTCGTAATCCGCACCTGAGGGCAAAGAGGTCCGTGCCGACGCTGTCGCATTGGCTTCTTTCCCCGCTTCTGTGGTATCATACACGGCAACCAACTCTTTGGCACGTTTCAAATCGTCAATCACCTTCTCCAAGAACGGAGTCACCTGTATGCTCGTTGCCAAGATATTCGGGTAAGTTTCAACATAAGGCACATAAGTCTGTTGGTCATCATTCACGGGTGCCGGAGCAAACAAACGCAGCATATCGAAGTGCATCAACGCCCGACAGGCATACGCCTCTCCCATGATCAGACTTCTCTCCAACTCGCCTTGCCGAAATTGGTCGGCAGAAGCCTGCTCTATATTCTGAATCAAATCATTTGCATTGGCAATCACCTTGAAAGCAGACAACCACACTTGGTTAATCATATCCCGAGTCGTATTGTTCAAATACCTGAATCCCTGAAAATCTCTATACGCATCATTACTATTCACCTGATCATCACTCAAATCATATTGTTGGGACATACAATCCAGCATCTCAAACGACAACTCCCGACCATACAAATTAGGAGCCCCCATGGATTTATACAAACCGTTCAACACGGCTCTGTATCCTTCTCCTTCAGCAAACAAATGCTCCGACTCAAATTCTCCCTCTTGCTGCACATCCAACCAGCTCTCGCAAGCCGTGAACGACAACAGGAATACAATGGCTAATATTCTACTATATATTTTCATATCACTGCTTTTTTTATCAAATTCCTATACTAACCGTAAAACTATAATTCCGTGAAAAGGGATAACTCGTACCCCGCTCCTCTTTCACCGTCGACAACCGGAACACATCGTTCATATTAAAACGAACGGACAACGTGTTCAGACGATATTTCGAGATCAAAGCCCGATTGAAATCGTATCCCAAAGAGAGTCCGCTAAGATTAAAATAGTTATAGTCCTGCACGAACCGGGAGGTCACCTGGGTTTCCGTATTTTTTCCCATGTCATAGAAAGGAGTACGATCACCCGGTTTCACCCACCGCTGCGTCAACACGCGTTTATCCACGTTATCTTTGTAAATATGCGCATTCTCCACCTTGTTCAACAAGGTCTCGTTGTATGCTTGGGCACCCCATTGATACATGAACGAAGCGTTCATATAAAAACCTTTCCAACTCACGTTCAATCCCAAAGACCCTTGTGCATCCGGGTTTTTATCTCCCACAACCACTTGGTCGTTGGCATCCCACGTGTAGGTCGACATTCCGTTTTTCTTGATAAACCGCTCTCGTCCGTTTGCCGGGTCGATCCCTTCCGAACGAACCGCATAAAGAGCTGATTTGGAGGCACCTTTGTAATACAAAATGACTGGACGAGTCAAAAGATCCGCATATTCTTTATTACCTTGACCATTTTTAAAATTCTCCCACTCTTTCAATATCGCCGCATTGTATGCCTGCACGTCTTCGCCCAATTCCGTGATCACATTCTTGTTATGTCCTAATGTACCGCTAACAGATACCATCCAGTCCTTATTACGGAAAAGCGTGGCATTCAAACCTAATTCGATACCCTCGTTCTTAATTCCGCCGGCATTCACGCTGTAAGAGGTAAAACCAGAAGATTTGCGCACGTTGATATTATCAATCAAATCCGTGGTCTTCTTGCAATAATATGCGAAGTTCAACGAAACTAAGTCATTCAAGAATCCCATGTTTAAACCAAGGTCCAAAGTATTGGTCTTTTCCCAAGTCAACTTCGGGTTTCCCAACGCCAACAATCCGGCAGAAGGTCCCGTGAAATACCAGGCATCGGTATCGACTTTATACGTCGTGGTTGCCATACTCGCCGGGAAGCTCACGTTACCGGTACTACCGTAAGAACCTCTCAATTTCAACGTGGAAACCAACCAACTGTCCTTCATGAAAGCATAATTATGAAAATTGATGCCGACTCCAAAAGACCAGAAGGGAGCCCACTGCTTGTCTTTCCCGAACTTGGAAGAAGCATCGAAACGGAAAGAACCGTCCAACAGATAGATATCCTTAAACGAATAATTGACCGCACCCAAGATCCCTATTTTCCGGTTTTTACTGGACGAAACACTGGTTTTATCCTCTTGCCTTGCCGCATAAATCGGGGAATAAGCATTACTCAACCCGAATCCCGTGAACGAATAAGAAGACGACTCGCTCTTATCCTCGCTCAAATCCACACCGAAAGTCACATTCAAGAAATGGTGCTCGGAGAACGTGTTGTTGTAATAGAACATCGCCTTACCACTCCAGCTCCAACCACTGCTGTTGGAAATACTTAATCTTCCCTTATGCTCATCACCGGTCCCGCCGAAAGAGCTTTCTCGGGGATCAACAAACGATGTCGTTTTTCCTGTCTGTTTCCGAATGCTAAAAGAACCCTTGAATTGGAAACCGTCCAAAAAATACATATTCACATTAAAATTGTTCGTGATGTCATCATTGGATCCCCGTCCATCGAAACTGTTCAAATAATGCACGTTATACAACGGATTCGTCGCACTATAGCTCCCGACAGAAACTTCTTTCAACATTTCACCATTCTCATCGTACAATTCTACGTAAGGTTTTAACGTCGTGTATTGGGAAAAATCCCCGTAGGGTGAATTTTCCGATTGCGTCCGGTTATACGTGATGGAATTCAACATTTGCAACCACTTTTTCGGTCGGTAATCCAAGGTCAAGCCGGCACCTATCCTTCTGCGGTGGGAACCTTTCATCACTCCGTTGTTACTGTCGTAACTCAAATCCAAGCTATAACGGATACTCTCTTCTCCCCCTTGGATATTCAAGCTATGCGTGTGGTTGAACACATTGCGCAGCGGCTTGGACAACCAATCCGTATCCACCCCCCGCAAAATATTGTTCAATCGGGCATGATATTGCTGGTCACAATAGGATTGTGAATTGTTTTCATTGGGAGTATATTCCCCAGACAACCGTTCCACTTCCAGCATCTCCTTCGCGTTACAAAGATTGTAATCCGACAAATCCGGAAAATCCGCACCTCCGCTAAGGTTATACGTGATGCGCATCTCTCCCGGCTTTGGGGCTACCGTGGTCACGACTACCACGCCGTTAGCCGCCTGCGAACCGTACATTGCCGTCGCTGCCGCATCTTTCAAAATCGTCATGCTCTCGATACGGTTCATATCCATATCGTAAATCTTCTGCACGTCCACCTGGAATCCGTCCAGAATAAATATCGGCAAATTCGGGTTATCTTTCAAATTCGTCCGCTGGGTACGCCGGTTTCTCTCAGCTTCCAACCCCTTGTTGATCTCGATAGACGATTCTCCCCGGATATTGAACTCCGGCAAGGCGTTCGGGTCCGAACCCCAGATATTATTCTCCTTGAGGCGGAAAGAAGGATCGAATACCTGCAATGCGGCAATCACGTTCTTGTTGTTCGTCTTCATCAACTGGTCTTTCGTCACCGTGGTCACATTTCCCGTGAAACTCTCCTTGCGCACGTTCATGTACCCGGTCACCACCACCTCGTCCATCTTCACCTTATCCTCCTTCATCACCACGTTGATCGTGTCCTTGCCCGTGTATTTCACCTCTTGGGTAACCATGCCCACGAACGTGTAAACCAACACTACCTCTTTCATTTCCGGCAACGCCAGCGAGTAGCGTCCCTCGGCATTCGTGGCAGTTCCGAGATTCACGCCCTTGACACGTACCGTTACCCCCGGCAAAGGTTGTTTTGCCTCGTCCGTCACCCGACCGGCAATACGGATTTCTTTCTTCTTCTCTTCCTCCTTCACGGGTTTCAACACGATCACGGCATCCTCGATCACGTAAGTCAAACCCGTCCCTTTCAAACACTCTCTCAAGATTTTCTCAATTTCTGCGGCCTTGACATTCACGCTAACCTTCCCGGCTTTATCCAAATCCTCCTGGTTATACATGAACACGAAAGTAGTCTGCCGCTCGATCTCCCACAAAACATCCTTCAAATAAGAATCTTTCATCGAGATAGAAATTTGTTGCCCAGCCTGGGAATACACGGATGCGTTCACGCTCGTGATCCCCAACAAAACAAATAATAGGGTACACTTCATCATAAGCCACAACTTTTTAAACTTCCCGAGATTACCTCGCGGAAACATCGATTTTTTTTCCATAAATTTGTCACTTTAATGCATTAATAATTATCTCTACCTAAGCGGAGGTAATTCGGACAGGAAATGTTACCGGCATTTCCTGCTTTTCTTATCTACCGCATTTAACTTTTAAAACTTTACCGATTCTATCTATTTTTACTTTACCATTCAACTCGAAAATTCGCAACAACGGCTCGATCGTCTCGTGGCGGCTCATGTTAAACCCGAACCGCAAATCTTTCACCTCCTCGCCGTCATACTCAACCGTCACATCATACCAACGCTCGACCATCCGCATGATGTCCTCCAAGCGCACATCACGGAATCGGAACTTACCGTCTTTCCACGCCGTGTAGTAACGACTATCCACCTTCTCCACGCACACCTTCCCTGTCGTTTTATCCAAAACCAACCGCTCATCGACCTTCAACCTCCTCGAACCGTCAATTCCTTTCCCCGACACAGCCACGGCACCCTGCGCCAACGTCGTACTCGACTCGATCTCGTTACGATACGCGAAAACATTAAACCGCGTCCCCAAAACCGTCACGTCGTAACACGCCGTCTTCACGACAAACGGCTTAGCCTCGTTCCGCGCCACCTCGAAATAAGCCTCTCCCTCCAGTTCCACCTCCCGGGAATCCCCGCAGAACTGCACGGGATAACGAATCCGGGTCATCGAGTTCAAGTACACTAGCGTCCCGTCACTCAACACTAACCGGTACTCCCCGCCTTTCGGCACCGTCACCACGTTATATACCAAGCTATCCGTCGGCACCATCCCCGTCGTGTCCCGGTAAGAAAGCAAACTACCGCTATTCCGCACGATCATACCCTCGTCACCCCGGATATTCCCGGAAATTGTTGCCAAATCAACCACGTCACCGGTCGACAACGTCAACGAGGCCCTCGAACCACCCGGTTCTATCACGTGGCTCGCCATTACCGGCAAACCGTCCTTGTCCCCGTTCCATTCCTTCCAGAAATACAATACCACACACAAGGGAATCAGCAACACCGCCGCGTAACGGGCAACTCGTACCCACACGTTGATATACCTTCTTTCACGGCTCAATTTCCTCTTGTAACCTTCCCACCCGGCATCCTTATCAAAAGAAGCAAAACGCTCCTTCTTCGCCTTCCGGTTCTCCTCATCCAGCACACGTTCATACAATCGCCTGTTTTTATCGGAACGATCTCTCCATTCAGCCAATTTTCTTTCTTCCTCCTCCGCCAACTCCCCCGCCAGAAAAGCTGCAATCCACTCCGCCACTTGAAAAGGAGTGCCGTCCCGCCACATCCCGTTTTTACTGGAATCATTCATCTTGTCATCTTTTCTTCTCGTCATCATAGATAAATTTATTGTCTATAAAATCGTTCTTTTACTCCTATAACACGAAAATCCATATCCATGGGGAACGGGAAATCCATTTTTTTCAATTATTTTTTCAAAAACACAAAATAATCAGGCTACCAACAATTTAAATCCTAAAGAAAATAACTACAATACTTACAAAAAACAATATTAAAACACAGTCAGGCAACAAAAGCTTTTACACCCCATTACCTGACTGCAACTTTTAGAAACAATAAACTCTACACCATCTTCATCACCCTAAAATCATGACCATCAATACCAGTCTTCAAAACTCGTATGCCAGCCGATCTGCTTCATGGAAACGACCTTGCCACCCACATTCTTTTTAAAGAGCAACCGCGGAGAGGCTATATTGGTTATATCATAAGCAAAAATATTTCCGTCTTCACAACCTACCCACAATTGATCCAAATTGGCATAGGCATAAGCCAAGGACGTAATTTTAGAAGAAAATTCAGCATTGAACTCTAAAAACCGCACGCTTTTATCATAATAACCCGTATTGCGCTGTATGTAATACAATTTATTGCCCACAGTATAAAAATCTCTATATTTTGCGGCATTAACTTCTGCACTAATGTCACGTTGCGATGCACTGACAAGAAAAACCGAAGAGGCATCCAATTTCACGGGCAAACGGAACCAACGCTCAAACCCCATATATGTCAATGCACTATTCCTATTATCATACGAAAAATCACCAACAAACGTGTTTTCAGTAGATCTCGTGGGATCGTTATAATAAATCGTAAAAAGTCCTGTCGTTCCACCATATCCCCAACTGATATGATTTTTTGCGGAAAGATAAAGGACTTCCGTCCCTTCCGGGAATCCAGCTACTTCCACCGCATAATCCTCTTTGATCGGAATTACCCGTGTCTTGTAAACAGAGGTACCTTCTCCCATTTCCCCACTTTCATTAACATCTACCCTCCAAGTAGTCGCCATCACAACCCTTCTGTTCTTTTCGTCATAGCAGGGTATCATCCCTCCATATAACGAATGTCCGATCTTCGTAATTCTATATCCCTTCGCATCAATATAATAAGGTTCCGAGAGATACTTCCCGCTCAAATAATTTGCGGATCTCATTCGGGTAAACAACCGCCCATCTTTCGTGGCAACAAAAGAAGCCGCCCCCTCCCCGAAACTCGGGCTTTGCGGGGCTTTCTCTTTCATAATGGCAATATTGAAATTCTCAGGCGTACCATCCAAAAATTGATCTTTCACCTCGCTCACCTTCTCCATGTTCTGGGTATTCACCTCGTAGGCCACTTGATCGGTAAGAATCACGCAAGCGCCACTGGGACTCACGTCACGCGAAGTCTCCATCACCAAATCAAGCGGTTTACCCGGCACCTCATGCCCGTTAATCTGCTTGTAGACATTATCGTTCAGCTCGTAGCCCCAAACCTTTTCCCCAGCTTCCGAAACGACTCGCCGGCGAATAACCGAAACCTTAGAGTTCCCGCCATTCTCGGACAAGATAAACCAATCATTCACCGCAAATCTCGGGTAAATCCACACGTAAAGACGGGCGGGGAAAACAACCCCGGTCTTTTTCTCGATCACGTTAAACGTTCCCCACTCTCCTTGGCTGTTACTATAACGTTTCATACCGATCTTCTCCACCAATTCATCCGTAGGTATCTCAAAATCCAATTCTTCACCAATTACCACATCCCCGATTTTCCACTCGTAACGCACCTCTGCGGCACGGGCGGCAGAATCGCCTTCCCAGCGGAACATGCTGCTACCTAAAAATTTCATCACCTCACCATCACCCGCATAACCATATATATTCTTGGGGGATATTTCATTAAATTCTTGTACCCAGATCGGGGGATTTAACTCTGAATAGGTGTAGTTTCCCTCATCTTCAAAACATCCGGTCAACCAACCGAACATGAACAATACAAAATATAGTTTTATATTTTTCATCATACATTCTCGTTTATCAATTAAATTTCCACTTTCATCCATTCATAATGCTCCTCATCCCAAGTCGGATTCTCTGCCAGATATTGCTTGAACAACTTCGTCAGTTTGAACGCCTCATCCGGATAATTTTGGATCATCTCGCCATCTAATTCATAAGCTCCCGGCACATTCTCCAAGAACAATTTATACTTCAACGACGAATAATTCCCCAACAATCCGGCGGTAACTTCACCCGTCCACCATACCGGTTTCACGGCATCCTTCGTCAAGTGAATCACGGCTCGGGATCTCTCGTATTGACCGACATACAACTCTTCCGTCGGCACGATCTCCACAGTCAGACGAAGCCCCTCCGGCAATTCATTCAAACGGGCACTCCGGTTCATGCGAATCTGTATCGTATCCAAAATCAACTTGTCCCCCTCTGGAATCTCGCGGGCACGAAACGTGTAAACATCATCCAAAACATATTCATCCGGCTTTGCTGTGGTCATCTCATCCACCACTTTCAACCCGAAATGAAGATCCTTCGTCAAAGGTCTTCCTGCCAATGCCACTACCACATCTGCCATCACGTGGTCATCCGTCGGCTTGGCAAAAAAGAAAGTCACATCCGTGGAATCGGCCTTTGACGTACCCGGTTCCCTCTCGTCCATGAAGAACTTATAGAAATAAATTTCATGACGATCACCGAACGGCTCAATATCCTGCTCGGAACAAGCCCCGAATACGACAGCACAAATAGCGAACAATAATATTCTTTTCATACTCTTTCAATTTTAACGATTACATATTTTGGTTATCCGGCACGGGCAACATATACTCCGATTTATTCAATTCACGCACTTCATCCGGCTTCAAAGATATCTTGGCCCCCAAACGTTTGTACAAGTAGAATAATTGCCCCTCGGAAATCCACTCCCGTTGAGCATCGCGAATCAAATCCCGCTGGAAGGTCGCATAATCCGAAGCGACAGGCAAATCCTCCATCGTCACCCAATCCGGGTATCCACCATCCGGTCCCTGCACTTCTGCCCAATCCGAACGATCCCGACGAATATTATTCAATATATCATAAGCCTCTCCAAATTGTTGTTTCTTGGCGTAGTACTCTGCCATGATATAACGCATCTCCGTCGCCCGGATCACCGGCAATATCTGAACATTTGCCCGTCGGATACTTGCATCTTCACTGCAATACCACTTGGCGGATATCTTGTAATTCCCCCATATATTCCGGTCGTCCGGCTTGTAAAGCAAATAACTGGAGCGAATATCCACGTTTGACTCATCCATCGTTCCGTCCGGTCGTTGAAAAATATTCTGGTTATCTAAATCAAGCATTAACCAGTTACCTTGATTATTCCCGTCCGCTTTCTTTCTGAAGAAGCTGCTCAAGCCGTAATCATTATACGCCTCTTCGTTATAGATAGCAAAGATCAAGCCGGACACATTCTTCAAATCGGTTTTTTCCTCGTAATTACTTCTACGGATACCGTTAAAATCATCCCGGGAAAACATATCGTACGAACTTCCTCCGGGACCCGTCGCCTTGAATTCCAAAACCTCCTTTGCCATGCGGAAGGCATCCTCTTGCATATCCGCATATTGATATACCCTTGCTAACAAAGCCGTAATCGCATAGTAACTCAAACGGTAACCTCTTCCCTGGTAAAAGCCATCCACCGTTGCCTCTTTCTGGTATCCCTCCATTCCGTACTCCAACTCACCGTAAAAACGGGATTTACCGGATGCGCTCATACTCATTCCCAAAGCTGTAGTATCAAACTCCATCGTCAATTCCCGTGCCGTTTTCAAATCCCGGATCACCTTCTCCAAGAATGGCTTCACGCCGATCCCGTTCGGCTGAATATTAGGATAATCCTCCACGTAAGGTACACGTTGTTCCCCCTCATCATGTATGGGGGCGGGAGCAAACAGACGCAACAAGTCAAAGTGCATCAACGCCCGGCAAGCATAAGCCTCTCCCAAGATCATCTTCCGCTCCGGCTCACCTCCCGCAAATAAATCTGAAGAAACATTTTCCAGATTCAAAATCAAGTTATTTGCGTTGGCAACCACGTTGAAACCGTCTTTCCAGATGGCATCAATCATGGAACGTACGTCCGTGTGATAATAATTGTATTCCCGGGCAATCTTGTACACGTTATCAGATTCTCCTCCTATGTTATATTTCCAACTCCACGTATATTGTCTCGAAATACAATCCACCAACCCGAACTGCAACTCTACACCATACAAGTTCTTCGACGCCATCGCCTGATAAATCCCCGCCAAGACGGAACGATACCCGTCGCCCGTGGCAAACAAGTCGTCACTCGTTGCCTGTCCTTCCGGTTGCAAATCCAACCAATCCTTACATGAACTGAATGACAGCAAGGACAATAAAAGCATCATTTGTAAAAATATTTTCATATCCTAAATCATTAAATAATTTAAAAACCAAGTGTCAGCGTGAAACTGTAATTTTTAGCATAAGGATAACTTGTTCCTCTCTCTTGCTTGATGGACGACCAACGACATACATCATTCATGTTAAATCGCAATCCCAGCGAAGTCAAGCGATATTTACGTATCTTTTCTTGGCTGAAGTCATATCCGCAAGAAAGGCCGCTAAACGCCAAGTAATTATTGTCCTGCACAAAACGGGAAGTCGGTTGCGTCTTCTCCCTTCTTGCCAAATCAAAGAACGGAGCCACATCTCCCGGCTTTTTCCAGCGTTGCGTCAACACGCGTCGATCCACGTTGCTACCATCGATATCAGCCTCTTCCACCTTATTTTTGAGTGTTTCATTGTAGTCCTGCGCCCCCCATTGATACAAGAACGTCGTGTTCACGTAAAATCCTTTCCAAGCGATATTGATACCGAAAGAACCTTGTGCATCCGGGCTCTTATCCCCGACTACCACCTCGTCGGCTGCATCCCACACGTAAGTGCTCCGACCGTTTCTCTTGCGGAACAACTCCTTGCCGTTAGAAGGATCAATCCCATAAGAAGGCACGGCATAAATAGCCGTCGTCGATGCTCCCACGTAATACTGGGTCAACGGGATATAGAACAACTCACCACGAGCCTCTTTATCCTCATCACTCAAATCCGCCTCATCTTCTAGCCTTTTCCCATTGTGGAAATCTTGGATGGTTTGATTGTATCTCTCTGCTTCTTGTCCTAACTTTGTAATTTTATTTTTATTGGCAGCCAAAGTAGCATTCACCGCCACCGTCCAATCCCGATTTTGGAATACCGTGGCATTCAATTTGAACTCGTACCCCTCGTTCAGGATCGAACCCGCATTCGTGTAGTAACTTGAAAATCCGGAAGAGGTTCTGACTGACAATTGTTCCAACTGATTTTTCGTCTCTTTCCGGTAATAATTTCCCTCGATGACATAACGGTCATGCAGAAGCCCCAAATTGAAACCGGCATCCACTGTGTACGTTTTCTCCCAAGTCAACTTCGGGTTACCCAAGGCTATCAACGTGTTCGAAGGAGTATTGTAATACCATTTGTCAGAAGTCTGGTAAGTGGAGATAGCAGCGTATGCCGGAAAATTCACGTTACCGGTTACACCATATGTTCCCCGCACACGCAAGGTGCTGACCAACCAATGGTCTTTTAACCACGAATAATTATGCACGTTCACTCCAGCTCCGAACGACCAGAAAGGTGCGAAACGCTTGTCTTTACCAAATTTAGAAGAACCATCCATACGGAAAGAAACATCGAACAAATAGATATTATCGTATGAATAGTTGGCAGATGCCAATATACCGATCAAACGACTCTTATCCGTGGACACACTTGCTTTGCGGGTTTGCTCCGCAGCATAAGTCGGCGAATGCAAGTTGCTCAATTGGAATCCCTGATACTCCAATAAAGTCGTCTTATTGTGCGATTCTTGGATATTCAATCCGGCAGTGGCATTAATGAAATGCCCCCCTATGGACTTGTTGAAATAGAACATCGCGTTCGTGTTCCAGGTAAACGATTTATCGGAAGACATCGACAATGAACCTCTTTCACGCGTGGAAGTTGTCTTGTAAGAAGGGTCTTTCGGATCCTTAAAACTTTCCGTTTCGGAATCGGAACGTGTCATGGAAAGCTGCCCCTTAAAAGAAAAGGCTTCCGTGAAATAAATATTGATACTGAAATTATTCGTCAAATCATTCAATCTCATTTTTCCGGTATAACTGCCTAATTTCCGAGCACGATACAACGGATTGACCGTTTTCCCGTCTTTCAACGTTTCCAACAACTCCCCGTCATTCGAATACGGCGCCCAATAGGGTTGCAATTGCGTGTACAAACTGAATGTACCATAAGGGGAATCCGATGCTCTCGTCACGTTAAAAGAAACAGAATTCATCACTTGCAACCACGACTTATTCCGGTAATCCAAATTCAGACCTACGCCCATGTTATCGCGGTAAGAATCGATCATTGCCCCATTATGGGTACCGTAATTCAAGTCCAAGCTGTAACGGATACTCTCCACACCACCGGAAACATTCAAACTGTGCGTGTGATTGAACACGTTCTGCAACGGCTGTGCCAACCAATCGGTTTCCACACCTCTCCGCACTTCATTCACCAAATCATTGTAAGCGATATCTTTGATCAACTGCATCCCCAGGTCACCATCCGATGCAATATATTTTCCTGACAACCGTTCCACTTCCACCTTCTCCCACGCGTTACACAAATTGTAATCCGACAAATCGGGGAATTCCGCCCCGGCATTGAAATTATAAGTCACCCGCAACTCACCCGGCTTCGGGGCTACCGTGGTCACAACCACCACGCCGTTCGCTGCACGAGAACCGTACATTGCCGTCGCTGCCGCATCTTTCAAAATCGTCATGCTCTCGATACGGTTCATATCCATATCGTAAATCTTCTGCACGGATACCTCGAAACCATCCAAAATGAATATAGGCAGATTCGGGTTGTCTTTCAAATTCGTCCGCTGTGAACGTCGGGCTTGCTCCATATCCAAACCGCGGTTCATCCCGATACTTCCCTCTCCACGAATTGTAAACTCGGGCAACGAGTTCGGGTCTGAACCGAACAACTTGTTCTCCTTGATGCGGAAAGAAGGATCAAAGGCCTGCAAGGCGGCAATCACGTTCTTGTTATTCGTCTTCAGCAACTGATCCTTGCTCACCGTCGTGGCATTTCCCGTGAAACTCTCCTTGCGCACGTTCATGTACCCGGTCACCACCACCTCGTCCATCTTCACCTTATCCTCCTTCATCACCACGTTGATCGTGTCCTTGCCCGTGTACTTCACCTCTTGGGTCACCATGCCCACGAACGTGTAAACCAACACTACCTCTTTCATTTCAGGCAACGCCAGCGAGTAGCGTCCCTCGGCATTCGTGGCAGTTCCGAGATTCACTCCCTTAACACGTACCGTCACCCCTGGCAAAGGTTGTTTTGCCTCGTCCGTCACCCGACCGGCGATACGGATTTCTTTCTTCTTCTCCTCCTTCATGGGTTTCAACACGATCACGGCATCCTCGATCACGTAAGTCAAACCCGTCCCTTTCAAACACTCTCTCAAGATTTTCTCAATTTCTGCGGCCTTGACATTCACGCTAACCTTCCCGGCTTTATCCAAATCCTCCTGGTTATACATGAACACGAAAGTTGTCTGACGCTCTATCTCCCACAATACATCCTTCAAATAAGAATCTTTCATCGAGATAGAAATTTGTTGCCCAACCTGGGAATACACGGATGCGTTCACGCTCGTGATTCCCAACAAAACAAATAATAGTGTACACTTCATCATAAGCCACAACTTTTTAAACTTCCCGAGATTACCTCGTGGGAACATCGACTTTTTTTCCATAAATTTGTTTTCTAAATGCGTTAATAAATTATCTCTGACCTAACGGGGATAATTCTGGCAGGAAATGTTACCGGCATTTCCTGCTCTCTTTATCTGCCGTGTTTAATTTTAAAATTTAATCCATTTTCTTTTTACTTTATAATTTAACTCTAAAATTCTTCACCTCATCACATTATTGAAAAAGCCGCCCCATCACTAATTATATAACACAAAAAACCATTTTCATGGGGAACCCAAAATCTATTTTATTTCATTTATTTTTCCAAACGAAACAAAACTTTCAGATTTACAATGATTTAATTTTTAAAGAAAATCAACAAAGAAATACAAATACCAGATAATAATACTCCTTCAACGCCACGCGCAGCTTCTTGTAAGCAAGTTTTTTCAACGTGTGTACGGAACTCTCAGCTACCCCCAGCCGTTCCGCAATCTCGGAATTTTTCAGACCGTCCAGAGCCAACTGTATCACTTGGCGTGTCTGCGCGGGAAGGGCATCCACCGCCTCGTAAAACATCCTGTATGCCTCCTCCTCGATTAAAGTCTCCGTGTAAAACTCCTCCGACATCACCACGGATAAATCCTCCCGGATCAGTTTGTTATCCCGAATATAATTCAAGCAGTGATTACGCACCATCGCGTAAAGGAAAGACTTTATATTAAAGGCATCATCCAAATCGGCTCGACGACGCCAAAACTTCACGAAGCACTCCTGCACGATATCCGCCGCCAAAGTATCATCCCTCAGGTAAGTGGCGGCAAACACGCACAAAGCCTGATAATACGCATCGAACAACTCTCTGAAAGCCTGCTCGTCACCCTGTCTGATTTTTTCGATAGATAACCCCATTCCAGCTATTTTTCGGGATGATTTGAATACAAAATTATAAAAAATCGACTAAATAAATTACTTTACAAAAAAAATCAGGAACAAAATTTATATTTCAAGATACACGAAACGATTCGCCTTTTTCATCACGACACGGTCAAATCGTCTACTAATCAAACCTATAACTCGTATCAATACAATTACATTCCCGTATTAATTCCGGTTTAATTCCGTCATGAACGCTATACGAACCCTATACGAACGCTATACGAACCCTATTATTAATAGCGTTTATAAAGGATAACTAAAGCTTATGAACAATCTTTTTAACACTATTCCACCGGAATTCACACGGAAGTATTACTTTATTCATTCAGGTGATGAGCGTGAATAGGATAGTTCTCGTGTTACCCCGTGCTGATTCTCGCTTTTTATCATTATATTTGCCGCGTAAGATAAAGATAGTATGTACATAGATACGCATTCGCACATTTACGCGGAAGAATTTGACAACGATCGGGACGATGCCGTGCAGCGGGCTTTTGAAGCCGATGTGCGGTATATTATTTTACCGGACATCGACCAGTCCACTAGACAATCCATGCTGGCTCTTGCCGAACGATACCCGAACAACTTGTTCCCCTTGCTAGGAGTCCACCCGACCTCGGTCAACGCCGCTTACCGGGAAGAGATGAAGGCGTTCGAGAAACTGCTCGGGCAAATACCTATATATGGTATCGGGGAATGCGGGATCGACCTCTACTGGGACAAGACATATTATAAAGAGCAAATCGCCGTTTTCGAGCGGCAATTGCATATCGCCCGGGAAATGGACCTCCCCGTGGTCATCCATTCCAGGGAATCCCTTCCCGAAATCTTCGCCGTGTTGAAAAGGCAGCATTACAACATGAAAGGCATCCTCCACTGTTTTCCCGGCAACGAGGAAGACGCCCGGCGGGCTATCGACCTCGGGTTCCTGTTAGGCATCGGGGGAGTCGTTACCTTCAAGAAATCCTCCATGGCGGAAGTCGTGCAAAAAATAGGAACAGAACATCTTGTCCTCGAGACAGATGCCCCCTATCTCGCTCCCGTTCCCTTCCGGGGAAAACGGAACGAAAGTAGTTATATTCCGTGCATAGCTGCTAAAATTGCTGAAATTGGAGGTATTGACACAAAAAAAGTGCAGGAAATAACAACGAATAATGCACGGAATTTATTTAATTTGCATAGTAAAAGTGTGAAAGAAAAAAATTGATTTATGACGAAACCCGTGTTGATCATATATACTGGCGGAACCATCGGAATGGTGAACGATCCCGAAACCGGAGCATTATGCCCGTTCAATTTCGACCAGATAGCTTGTGAAGTTCCCGAAATCAAAGAATTCGGGTTCACGATCGATAGCTACACGTTACCGGAAATCATCGACTCGTCGGATTTGCAACCACAGTTGTGGAAAGACTTGTGCCAGATCATCCTGAAGAACTATGACGATTACCGGGGATTCGTGATCCTGCACGGGACTGATACCATGGCTTACTCGGCTTCGGCTCTGAGTTTCATGTTGAACAACCTGACGAAACCGGTTGTTTTCACCGGTTCGCAATTGCCTATCGGGAAAATTCGCACGGACGGGAAAGAGAACCTGATCGCCGCCATCGAGATTGCCGCGGCTTACGACAACGAGCAGGCGATCGTGCCCGAAGTGAGCATCCTGTTCGGATCGAAACTATTCCGGGGGAACAGGACGACCAAGATTAACGCCGAAAGCTTCGACGCATTCCAGTCTTACAACTATCCCCCGTTGGCTAGTATTGGGATTCATATTCATTACGATTATAGCGCAATCGATTACACCCCGAGGGTTAATCCCGTCGAGGCGTTTTGCGACGTGGACACGAATATTGCCATATTGAAAATATTCCCGGGTATGCGCCCGGAAGTAATAGACGCCGTGACGGGAATACCGGGATTAAAAGGTATCATCCTGGAAACTTACGGGTCGGGGAACGCCCCCACGAATAAAGTTTTTCTTAACAAAGTGAAGGAAGCCTTATCCAAGGGTATTTTCATATACAACGTGACCCAATGCCAGGGCGGCAGCGTGGAAATGGGTAAGTATGAAACAAGTAGAGAACTACTTAACGCCGGGGTTATCAGCGGGCATGATATCACGACCGAAGCGGCAGCGTGTAAAATGATGTACGTGCTGGGCAAATATAAAGACCCTAACGAAATAAAAAAATATTTAAATAACGCCTTGAAAGGAGAAATATCTCCCAAATATATTGGCTTTTAACATTTTTTTTATACCTTGGTGCCCGATTTGGACTCAAGGTGGTGCAAATGGAAATAAATAACAGCTTAAAACAAAATATAGAGTTAAAATTTAATTATTAATAAACTAAAAATCAGTTAAATTGATCATGAGAAAATTATTTGCACTAATAGCAGTTTTAGGAATGCTTTCTATTGGAGCATCATCTACGCTAATGGCTCAAGAGGATGAAATGACTCAGACCGAGACCACCGAAACTTATCAAGACGAAGAGACAACCACAGACCCGACCATTCTTGAAGATGAAGGAGAGATCGAAAGTACCTCCCTGCACGCTGTTATCAAACAGAAATTCATCGAAGGTGGTGCCATGTTCATGAGCTTCGTTATCTTGGCTTTGATCTTCGGTCTTGCCATCTCAATCGAGAGAGTTATCTACTTGAACTTGGCTGCTACAAACACGAAAAAATTAATTGCCAGCGTTGAGGACGCACTGGAAAACGGCGGAGTTGAGGCAGCGAAAGAAGTATGCCGCACGAGTAGAGGTCCTATCGCAAGCATCTTCTATCAAGGATTGTCCCGTTATGACCAAGGTATCGAAATGGTTGAGAAATCAGTTGTATCTTACGGATCCGTTCAGATGGGACTTTTGGAGAAAGGGATGTCTTGGATCGCCTTGTTCATCGCTTTGGCTCCTATGTTAGGATTCTTGGGAACAGTTATCGGTATGATCGACGCCTTCGATAAGATCCAGGCTGCAGGTGATATCCAACCGTCATTGGTTGCGGGAGGTATCAAAGTTGCATTGATCACGACGGTTGCCGGTTTGATCGTTGCCATGATCCTTCAAGTATTCTACAACTACTGTGTTGCAAAAGTTGAAAGTATCGTGAACGATATGGAAGACGCATCCGTAACCTTGTTAGATATTCTTGTGAAATACAACCAAAAACACTAATCATGCTTAAAGTAACCAAGTTATTAAATATCCTGACCATTGTAATGTTCGCCATTACAGTCGTGTTAATTGGGTTATTTGTCTTCGGGGGAGAACTTCCGAATTCCCAATATCCATCGCCTGTATACACTGACGAACTGATATGGTGGGCTTATATACTGCTGGCGCTCACTGCTATCGCGGCCATTGCTTTCCCGGTTGTCAAATTATTCTCCAACCCGAAACAAGCGCTGAAAACATTGATCGCCATTGTTGGAATATGTTTATTAGTTTTGATAGCTTACTCCTTGTCTGACGGAACAATCATGAAACTGCCCGGGTATGACGGTCCGGATAACGTGGAAGGTACCTTGAAATTCGCCGATACCATGTTATTTACCATGTATTTCCTCGGGATCGGAGCTGTATTGGCTATCATCGTAACGGAAATCATTAGACGAGTAAGATAATGGCAAGAAAAAAGACACCGGAAATTAATGCCACTTCAACGGCGGACATCGCATTCTTGTTGTTGATCTTCTTCTTGGTATCAACAACAATGGACGTCGATTCCGGTTTGTTCAGACGTTTACCGCCCATGCCGCCTGAAGACATGGTACAAATTCCTCCCGTTGCCAAACGTAACGTTTTACAGGTAATGGTGAACAAGGACGACCAGTTGGCGGTAAACTCGGAACTGATGGATATTTCCCAGTTGAAGGAAAAGGCTATCGAATTTATCCTGAACAAGGATAATCGATCCGATCTCCCGAGCAAACATCTCAAAGAACTTCCTTTCTTTGGGCAAGTGGAGATCTCGAATGGTATCGTTTCGTTGCAAAGTGACCGGGGTACATCTTACAAAATGTATATAGCAGTTCAAGACGAATTGACAGCCGCTTATAATGAAGTAAGAGATATGAAGGCCATGGAGCAATGGGGAAAGAAATACAGTGAACTCACGGAAGAGCAGATGGATGCAGTAAGAAAGTATATTCCTACCGCAATCTCAGAAGCTGAACCCAAGAACGTAGGACAGAAAGGAGGAAAGAAATAATGGCTAAATTCAGAAAAGGAGGCTCGAAAGATGTGCCTGCCATATCAACAGCATCTCTACCTGACATCGTTTTCATGTTGTTATTCTTCTTCATGGTAAGTACCACGATGCGTGAAGTAACACTTATGGTCAACAACGGTATGCCCGAGGCTAGACAGTTTACTAAACTGGAAAAGAAATCCCTAGTTAGTAATATCTATATCGGAAAACCGAAAGACCAGTACGTGGGTATATACGGTAGCGAACCGCGTATCCAGCTGAATGACAAACTTTCCAACGTTAGTGAAATCAGTGCTTTCGTTGTCGCAGAGCAAGAAGCTCGTAAAGAGGAAGATCGTAACATGATCACCAACAACCTGAAAGTTGATCAATTTACCAAAATGGGTATTGTAACCGACGTGAAACAAGAATTGCGTAAAGCAAATTCTCTCCGTATCAGTTACGCCACCCGGAAAAAAGTATAATGCTTTAGCAATTATAATTTAAAAAAAAGGGGGCAAATGCTCCCTTTTTTTTAAAAAATTGATTAGCTTTGTACCCGATAAATATGGTCCCCTAGTTCAATGGATAGAATGAAGGATTCCGGTTCCTTTGATATGGGTTCGAGTCCCGTGGGGATCACGAAAAAGAGTATCGAATTGATACTCTTTTTTATTAACTCTTGTATTTCTCTCATATTTTTTTTAATTTGCGTAAATTGCAAATTATAACTATATGAAAAAAATTAAATTTATAATTATCTCGATTTCCATTCTTTCCATCTGCCTTTGCTTATGGAGAGTAGCTAAGGGGTATGATATAGATTGGAATAAAATGTGGGGAAGTACTCACGCAAATTATCAACATACGAAACAATTAACAGGAACTTGGTGTGTTTACGCATGTATGCAGATGTTAGCTAAACAACCACAGTGCCATTACGCAACAATTTATGCGACAAAGTATTTAAAGAATGTGACAAATGTTAATTGTTGCGACTTTTTACATTATAACGGAGAATGTCTCAATCACTGCGTTACTAACAACGGAGTCAAAATTTCTGATTATCCCATTTTTATACAAAAAGAAACCAATAGAATTTTTAAAATCAGTTCAACTGTTTGTTCGTATTTTAGCAAATCATCCTATAACGCTATGGACTATTTACCCGCTTATGGCATCATAAAAGGAAGTTCTATACATAGCATTGTAATTCATGGCGTTGAACAAGCAACAGACTTGTATGGGAATAAGGTTTTGCGAGTCTACTACTCGGATCCATGGTTCGAATCAGGAAACGCTTCGCGCGATATTCCTGCTTATTCATCAGCCGACGATATAAACATATACATGTAAATTTTAAAACAATACACTATGAAACATCATCTTTACATCTTTCTACTTTTAATCGCCTGTAGTGATAAAAGTATTACAATCAACCCATCTCCCCCAATAGGTACAGCTTTAACTCAAGAAGAAGAAACTGTTCTTAATTCCATCAAGGAACAATTGCTATTTAAAGCTTCAATTTCACGAGGAAAAAGCAATGCTGCAAGAGAATTTACAAATAGCAAAGAACTCAACTCTCTTGCCATTTCTTCCATTCCTTATATGACATATAACGACTCCATCTTTTACTCAAACCCCAGTCCCGAAGCATTACATAAAAGTCTGTCTCTTTCAAAAAATAAAATATGGTATGTAGGTACCAAAGAAGGCAAAGTTGCTCTAATGTGTGAAGCCGTAAAAGACGGGAAACACTGGAGACTCACCACGGACTTAAATGGTATTACTTATTTCAACAAAAGCTTAGGTTGGCTTCTACAGAAAATTGAAACAGGGGAAGTCAAAGAAATTAAACTATTAGATATTTACAAATTACCCCACTTTATGGTCTGCACTGAAGAAAAAACGACATATTACACTTTCCTCGGGTTTAAGATGAGTGAGGAAGACTTTTGCAACTATCTATTAGCATGCAAAGTTCGATATGACGAAATGCAAGCTTTTGAAGCCCGCTGCAGAAACAATCCCGATTATCTACAACAACACTTAGATTCCGTCAATAAAGCTAATGGCTTAATCCCGAAATAGATTTACATTCCGGTTGCTTCATTGAAATAAATCTCCCCTATACCGGTGTGGCATAGGGGAGATTTTATACCTTTGTACAAACTGATAGCCATGCAGAAAAGACCATTCAAATTTACCAAGTTCAAACTGATAACGGGGTATATGCTGATACTCCTTTTAGGTGTTATTGCCATTGTTTTCATTTACAACCAAACGATAACCCTCACGGAAAAGAAGAATGATGAAATTGTCATGCAGCAGAAATTATTCATCATTGGGAATACGCTGGCAAAACTGTACGAGGCGGAGAACACCGGGCTCTCTTTCTCGCAAACCGGTTCGGAGAAAAACCTCAACACGTATATGCGACTCATTCAAGGCATCCGGCACAACATGGATACCTTGAAATACTTGTCTGTGAGTGAAGAACAAAACAGACGAATAGATACGATCCACGCCCTGCTGACAGATCGGATTCAAAACTTGAAAAACCTACTCTACATTAAAAAATACTCTATCCCCGAAGATTTCTATAACAAGACCGTCGAAAAGATCGAGGGGCTGAAGGACTCCATCAGTAAAGTGCCCGACATCCGCCCACGGATGGTGACCACGGTAGACAGCAGCATCACCATTAAAGAAAAGAAAGGATGGTTCGGGATACGTACCAAAAGGGATTCCATTTTAAGGGTAGACACGACCTATCATTACTTTATCGACACGCTCGGGATGTCCAATGACACGGATACTCTCATGAATGTTATCCGAGACTCGTGGAGCCAATACCAACAGCAGAAAGAGGAGATCGATGCCAGAATTTCCAAACAAGAGCAAATCGTTATCCAAAGCGGGCAAAAGATCACGGAACGTTTAAAACGTATCTTGAAGGCTCTCGAGAAGGAAGAAATTGTAAACACGCAGATTCGTCTGGAACAGCAACAAGCGACAAGCAATCAACTTACCCACACGCTCTCGTGGGTTGCCATCATTGCCTGCCTCCTCGTGGTCTTTTTTGTTGTCCTCATTATCAACGATATCAGTCAAAGCCAACGATATAGAAGGGAATTGGAAGCCGCCAACGCTTACACGGAACGTTTGCTCCATAACCGGGAAAAGTTGATGCTTACTGTCACGCACGACATCAAATCGCCCTTGAGTTCTATCATCGGGTACATTGAATTGTTAAGCAATACCCCGCTGGAAGAGCGCCAATATTATTTCCTCCGGAACATGAAGGGGTCTGCCGAACATATTTTACACTTGGCGAACGACCTGCTGGATTTCTCCAAACTGGAAGCCAACAAGATGGAAATTAATACCGTGGCATACGATCCCGGTCGCCTTTTGCAAGAAACTGCCGATAGCTTCCTACCTTTAGCCGCGGAAAAAGGACTGGAACTAAGGAGTGATATCAGTAATGCCCTGAACGGCCATTTCTCGGGCGACCCGATGAAAATACGCCAAATCGTGGTGAATATTCTTTCCAACGCGATCAAATATACCCAAAAGGGAAAAGTTTCCCTCTCCGCCTTCAGCCCAAGTGGAAAAGACGGGCAACTTATGATCGTGATTAAAGACTCGGGACCCGGCATGACGGAAGAAGAACAGGAACTGATTTTCAAGGAATTTACACGATTGACGCCACAACATAACAACGGGGCGGAAGGCACGGGGCTGGGACTCACCATCACGTTGCAACTGGTGAAGCTATTGGGAGGGGAATTAACCCTCACCAGCAAGAAAGGGGCAGGCAGTACTTTTACCGTGAAACTGCCTCTGGTGAAAGCTCCCTCGCAGGAGGTCACTCCCGTGCAGGCGGCGACCGATACTCCTGTCATGCACGAGGGCATGAAGGCATTCCTCGTGGACGACGACGAATTACAACTCACCGTCAACTCGGAATTTCTGCATAAAGCGGGTATCAACAGCGATACCTGCCCCCACCCCCTAGAGGCATTGTCCCTTCTCGAAAAGGGGGATTATGATCTCG
Organism: Butyricimonas sp. Marseille-P2440; assembly: GCF_900091675.1. Lineage (NCBI taxonomy): Bacteria > Pseudomonadati > Bacteroidota > Bacteroidia > Bacteroidales > Odoribacteraceae > Butyricimonas > Butyricimonas sp. Marseille-P2440. Next base: position 285,198 of record NZ_LT594609.1, read on the forward strand.
TCCTGTCAGACATTCAGATGCCCGGGATGGACGGCTTCGAGCTGGTGAAACAAATCAGGCAATCTGACTCGGAGAAGATAAAGCACCTTCCCGTCATAGCCTTATCGGCACGTGCCGATATGCAGGAACAAGCCTATCTCGATGCAGGCTTTTCCGCTTACCTGAACAAGCCGTTCACGCCGGATCAGCTTTACGCCCGAGTGAACGAGTTACTGGGATGTGACATTAAGATCACTCCCGCGAAAGGAGAATCTCACGACACGAATACGCCTTTTGATTTAAGTATGATTATGGTCTTCGCCGATAATGACAAGGTTGCGGCGAATCAAATCATACAGTCGTTTATCGCAGATTGCGTCCAAAATTTCAAAACACTGGAAGAACACGTGCAACGGCATGAGATAGAACAGGTCAAGAAACTCGCCCACAAGATGCTCCCGATGTTCCGCCAATTATCCATACAACAGGTTATCCCCCTGTTGCTTTTCCTTGAAAGAATGGATATGGAACAAACGGAAGAGGCTGAAGTGGCAGAAACCGTGAGCAAAGTCGTGCAGACGGGCAATGAAGTAATACAGTTACTTGGGAGTTGGGACTTTATGGACTACAAATCCTCCAACCCGTAACTCTTCAGCTTATTATAAAGAGTCTTGCGGTCGATCTGCAACATTCGGGCTGCCTCGCTTTTGTTGTTCCGGCATTTTTGGAGGGCATCCTTAATCAATTCGATCTCCATTTCCCGGCGAGTACCCATCGGCTTTTCCTGTTCAACGGGCTTTTGCGATAACTCCGGGGGCAAGCACATCTTCGAGATCAGTTTTCCCTGGGAAAGCAATGTCGCCCGTTTCACGATATTTCTTAACTCCCGAAGGTTTCCCGGCCAGGCGTAAGTATTAAATATCCGCATCACCTCGTCGTCAAAGCCCGCTACTTGTTTGCCCAACTCTTCGTTTGCTTTATCGAGGAAATGATTGGCAAATACCATAATATCATCTTTCCGTTCCCGCAGAGGCAAGGCATAGATGGAAAATTCGTTCAGGCGATGGTATAAATCTTCCCGAAAACGCCCGTCGGCAACAGCCTCTTTCAGATTCTCGTTTGTAGCAGAAATGATGCGCACGTCAAAAGGCACATCCGCACTACTCCCCACGGGGTGAACCTTCCGTTCCTCCAAGGCACGCAACAATTGTACCTGCACGTCATAGGGCAAGTTACCGATCTCGTCAAGGAAAATTGTACCCCCGGAAGCCGTCACGAAATACCCTTGCTTATCGGTAGTCGCACCCGTGAAAGCACCTTTCACGTGTCCGAAAAGCTCACTCGTCGCAATATCGCGAGGGATAGCCCCGCAATCCACTGCCACGAAAGGTCCGTCTTTCCGGGCACTCGTGTTATGTATCAGACGGGCGATATATTCCTTACCCGTACCGCTTTCCCCGTTAATCAAAACGGTCATCATGGTAGGTCCTACCAGATGAATATACTCGTATTGCTGGCTGGCACTCTCGCTTACCCCTTTTATATAGGAGAAAGTCGTCGATTTGGCTTTCGCCGGAACCGGCTTGGCAGCAGGCTCCACTTCCAGCTTCAACGCTTCCTGCAATTTCTTCAGAATTTCATCCGGAATAACGGGTTTGGCAACATAATCGAATGCCCCCAGTTTCATTGCCGTTACGGCAGTCTGAATATCCGCGTACCCGGTCATCAACAAGACCTGTGTCACCGGGGTTTTCTCTTTAATCAACCGAAGCAAATCAATCCCATCCTTATCGGGCAAACGCAAATCCGTGAGCACAAGGTCAAATGTTTCCTTGTCTAGTTTTTTCACCGCTTCTTTGTACGAGAACGCATTCTCCACTTCAAATCCTCTTTTCCCTAACCAGTTCTTCAACATGATACAGAAAGTCGTATCATCGTCTACCACTAAGATTTTTGCCATATGTCGATTATTTTACACACGAAAATAATCCTAATCGCCTAAAGAAAAAAGTTTTTAACGCTATTTAGGAAAAAGAAAATGGTATATCCTCCCGGATACACCATTTTTTAAACAAATGCAATTCTCTCTCTCCTATTCTCCTACTTATGAACAAAGCTCCTGTCTTCCGAACAGACGGGCTTTGACGCACGTCCATTCCCTCTTAGTCGTTGTATTTAGAATTGCTTTACGCAACCAGCTATCAGTGTTCTGCTTTATGTTCGGGATCACCTAAAAAGTGCGGCAATAAAAGCCCCGAAACAGCCATTACGATGAAAAATATGTACGTTACCATAATTCCTCCTTTTTTATCATTCAATCCTTTACCTATATAATAGAGAATTGTATGCCATGAAGAAGAGAATGGATTTGTATCAATATAAATACATTATTATCAGTACATTATATAAAACATTATTCCCCGTGAAACGTACTTCATGGGGAATAGTGTGGAAAAAGTGTAGAAAAAAACTACAATGTCAACAATCTTTTTTCAGCTTCCCGCACAGCAGAAATGTCCCACACAGTCATTCTCCGGTTGAACTTATCCGTTATCTCATGCAGGCAAAGATTCCCGATGCTTCCCTCGTGCGTGTGGTGTATTTCCCGTACCCCTGCATGATACTCACCTCGTTGCACCCGTTCCCCGATCACCCGGTAGGCTTCCCGGAAAGGCACTCCCGCTATCACCATCCCGTTCACGTCCTCCACGGAGAAGATGTACCCGTAGCAGGGATCATCAAGTATATCCCGCTTGAGTTCCATATCTTTCAACACGAGATGAGCCATGAAAAGGCAATCGTTCAGTTCCCCGAAAGCGGATAAATACAATTCTTTTGTCAATTGCATATCCCGAAAATAGCCGGAAGTGAGATTCCCGCAAATCATCGCCATCTGGGTGGGCAATGCCTGCAAGCGGTTGCATTTCGCCCGAATTAACTCGAATATATCCGGATTTTTCTTGTGGGGCATGATACTCGAACCGGTCGTGTATTTGTCCGGCAGGTGCACGAAACCAAAGTTCCCGCAAGCGAACAAACAAACGTCGGCAGCCAATCGTCCTAAAGTAGTCGCCACCGTTGCTAACCCGAACAGCACGTTCTTTTCCATTTTTCCCCGTTGCATCTGGGCGTACACCACGTTATACGCCAAATCGGGGAATCCGAGTAACCTGGTCGTCATTCCGCGATTCAAGGCAATTGACGAACCGTAACCTGCCCCCGAACCGAGCGGGTTGGAATTCACCATGTCGTACCCTGCTTTCAACATTAACAGATCATCTGCCAGCGATTCGGCATAGGCACTGAACCATAACCCGAACGACGAAGGCATCGCTACCTGCAAATGAGTGTACCCCGGCAATAGTATATCCCGGCTTTCCCCCGCTCGCTGTATCAGCAACATGAACAAACGTTTCATGTTTTCAAGAATCTCGAAAAGAGCTTCCCGGGAAAATAACTTCAAATCGAGCAACACCTGATCGTTCCGAGAACGTCCCGTGTGAATCTTCTTTCCCGCATCACCGCATTCCCTCACCAGCATCAACTCGACCTGCGAGTGCACATCCTCGATTCCTTCCTCGATGACGAACTCTCCCCTTTCCACTTGCTCGTAAATGCTCACTAACGCCACCCGCAATTGCCCGTGTTCTTCATCGCTCACCAACCCGATAGCGTGCAGCATCTCCAAATGTGCCAAACTTCCCGTGACGTCGGCTTTTGCCAACATCACATCTAATTCCCGGTCTTTCCCGATCGTGAATGATTCGGTAAAAGCATCTATATCGTATCCTTTATCCCAAAGTCGCATGATATTTTTGATTTTCAATTATTCCCCCGTTTAATAATCGAATAAACGTTTCCACGCCTTTCTCGATTTCGTCCAAACGGATATATTCATTTGCCGTATGTGAACGGGCGCTATCTCCCGGACCTATTTTCAAAGAAGGACAAGGGAGAACCGCCTGGTTTGAAGTCGTGGGAGAACCATAAGGTTCCAACCCTAGTTGCCGACAACGTCGCATGAGCGGATGTTCCAACGACACCGAAGATGAGTTGAGAGAGATAGAGCGGGGGGACACCTCGCATTTCACGTGGCGACGGATGGTATCAAGTATTTGTAAGTTCGTGTAAAGTTCATTTACCCGTATATCCACCATGAAACGGCAAACGGCTGGCACCACGTTGTGCACGGTACCCGCTTCAATCCCCGTAACGCTCATCTTTACCGCTCCCAACAGTTCCGACTCCCGCTCGAAACGGTAGGTGCGGAACCATTCTATATCTTCCAATGCCTCATAAATAGCATTCACGCCTTCCTCCCTAGCGGCGTGTCCCGTCACCCCTCTGGCATGACAGTCCAGCACCATAAGCCCTTTCTCGGCAACCGCCGGACGCATCCCGGTAGGTTCTCCCACGAGAGCAAAATCAATCTTTCCCAGCTCCGGAAATACGCTTTGTATTCCCCCCGCTCCCGTGTTCTCTTCCTCTGCCGACCCCAAGTACACGAGATTGTAAGCCTGTGGGGTTTCGTTCAGGCTGATAAAAGCCGCCAGCATCGCCACGATGCTTCCACCCGTGTCGTTACTTCCCAGACCGAATAATTTCCCGTCCTGCACCGTCGGGGCAAACGGGTCAGTTGTCCATGCCCCGTTCGGTCGCACCGTGTCCAAGTGTGCATCTAGTAATAACGTGGGCTTCGCCGCATCGAATTCTCGTGAACGACTCCACACGTTATTACCTTGACGATGCACGTCGAACCTATATCTTTGCAGCACTCCGGCAATGACATCCGCTACCTGTCCCTCCTCCCCGCTGAACGAGGGGATGGATATGATCTGTTTCAACAGTTCTATTGCTCCTTTCGCATCCATTATTCTTCTCCTGTTATCCGGGTTCCAGCCACGGGATTATCCAATTCATCGGGATGCAGCAACCGCACGGATTTCACACCCGCCTGTATCGTACTGAAAGCGTAATCCAGTTTAGGAATCATACCCTCGTGTATCAGTTTCTCCCGGCGTAAAGCCTTGTACATTACTGGTGTCAAGCCGGGGATCACGGTTTTGTCATCGTTCACGTCTGCCAACACACCCCGTTTGTCAAAACAATAAATCAATTCTACCTCCCCGAGGCGTGCCAATGCTTTTGCCACCGCAGCAGCAATCCCGTCCGCGTTAGAATTCAGCAAGCCTCCCTGCCCGTCACACGTGATCGGCGAGAGTACCGGAACAATATCCTGGTCGAGCAGAGCCTCCAACATCCCGGTATTCACACGTGCCACATCTCCCACGTGCCCCCATTCCAATCCCTCCTGCACTCTCCGTTCCGCTCTCACCATATCCATGTCGCATCCCGACAACCCGCAAGCATTCACCCCGAACGATTGCAACCGGGCTACAAGAATCTTGTTTACCCACCCAGCATATGCCATCACCGTCACCCGCAGCATATTGTCGTCCGTCACCCGCCGTCCGTCAACCATTCGGCAAGGAATTCCCAATTGCTTCGCCAGCTGTCCGGCAAACACGCCTCCCCCGTGAACGAGCACGAAAGGCGTCTTTATTGCCGCAAATTTCCGGCACAACCGTTCAAGTTGTTCTCCATCTTCCAGAAGCACCCCGCCTATTTTTATTACACAGCGTTTCATTTTCAATTGTATGTAAGTCTTTCCACGAAATAATCCGCTTCTTCCTTTCCCATACATAGCGGAGGTAACAGCCGGAGCGTATTTTTCCCGCTATACCCGGTAACAATCTGGTAATTTGCCAGCAAGCGGCGACGGAATATCACGTGCGGAATATCCATATCCACCCCGATCATCAGCCCCTTCCCCCGTACTTCGATTACCCCGGGCAATCCTTTTATTTTATCAAGCAAATACTCCCCGATCACAACAGCATTCTCGATCAGCTTTTCATCTTCTATCACGTCCAAAACGGCGATAGCCGCCGCACACGCCAAATGATTTCCCCCAAACGTAGTACCTAACATTCCTTTCTTCGCCTCTATCGTTTCACGAATAAGTACTCCAGCCACGGGAAAACCATTTCCCATACCCTTTGCCATGGTAATCATATCGGGTTTTATCCCCGCATACTGATGGGCAAAAAAACGCCCGCTCCGCCCGTAGCCGGATTGTATCTCGTCAAGGATAAGCAACGTCCCGTGATGATCACAATATTCACGAGCAGTCTGCAAAAAGCCCGGCTCTGCCACCCGGATTCCTCCCACACCCTGTATGCCCTCCACGATCACGGCAGCATACTCCCCGCCGGACAATTCCCGACCGAGAGCCTCCACGTCATTCAACGGGATAAATGCCACCGGGTGTCCCGCATTCCAAGACGCCTGTATAGCGGGGTTATCCGTCACTGCCACCGCCCCGCTTGTCCGACCGTGGAATGACCGCCGCATGGCAAGTACCTTCGACCGTCCCGTCACGAACGAGGCTAGTTTCAAGGCATTCTCGTTTGCCTCCGCCCCGCTATTACACAGGAACAAATTATAATCCGTACACCCCGAAAGATTCTTTAACTTTTCTTCCAATTCCTCCTGTAAAGGATTCTGCACGGAATTGGAGTAAAACCCGATCTTTCTCAATTGCCCCGAGATCCCCTCCACGTAACGAGGATGCGTGTGACCGATAGATATCACGGCATGCCCCCCGTAAAGGTCCAGGTACTTGTTGCCTTCCCTGTCCCAGAAGTACATTCCCTCCGCCCGGACAGGCTCTATATTCATTAAATCATATACATCAAACATATCCTGCAAGTATTAAAAGTAATTTGCCTTCAAGTGCAATCCCTCCGCCTCATCCAACCCGAACATCAGGTTCATATTCTGCACTGCCTGCCCGGAAGCCCCTTTCACCAAGTTGTCAATCACCGAAGTCACCAGCACATTATCATTTTCTTTCACAAGGTGGATAAAACAATGGTTCGTGTTCACCACGGGTTTCATCGCCACGGGTTCGCCACTCACCGTCACGAACGGGTGGCTCTCGTAGTATTCACGGTACAAGGCATTCAGCTTCCCTAACGGGACATCGCACTGGAACACGCTATTCACGATAATTCCCCGCGTATGACATCCCCGCATCGGCACGAAAGCAATATCCGCCGTTCCCCCCGCCGCCTGCAAAGCTTCCCGCACTTCTCTCAAATGCTGGTGGGTAAAAACCTTGTACACGGACAGGTTCTGAGCCCGGTTGCTGTAATGCGTTTCCTCCGTTGGTCGCTGCCCGGCTCCCGTCGAACCGGTTACACCGAAGACCGTAATCCGCTCCGGCAACAAACCGCTCTTCGCCAACGGCAACAAGCCTAGTTCTATTGCCGTGGCAAAACACCCCGGGTTTGCCACATTTCTTGCCCGGGCTATTCTTTCCCGGTTCAACTCCGGCAACCCGTACACGAAATCACCCGCCGATATCCGCAAGCGGAAATCATTACTTAAATCGATCACCCGCACAAAAGACGGTATCCGGTTTTCCACGAGAAAACGGGCAGACATCCCGTGTCCCATACACAAGAAAAGCACGTCCATATCGTCAAAATCCAAACCCGAGAACACCAGCCCCGAGTACGCCAAATCCCGGTGTACCCGTCCCACCGGCTCTCCCCCGTGCGATTCACTCTGCAAGTACCGCAACTCCACGGCAGGATGATTCACGAGAATCCGTATCAACTCCCCCGCCGTATATCCGGCAGCACCCGCTATTCCAACTTTTATCATACACTTGATTAATTTTCAATTCTCCATTGCCCCGTGTATCCTCTGCGGTATCGAGAGTATTCGAGTGAACCCCTTCACGTCCTCTGCCGTCCACGCATTATTTTCTTCGCCGTATCTGGCAAACGAGGCATTCATCAAGTCATATGGAGAACTACATCCCAGCAGGTCGAAATGGTAAGGGCGCATCAGTACCCGCACCTCGCCCGACACGTTACGCTGCGAATGTTCGAGAAATGCCTCAATATCCCGCATCACCGATTCCCCATGCATCGCCTCGTGGAGGAACATTCCATACCAGTTTCCCAGCTGTTCTTTCCAGTAAATCTGCCACTTCGTCAACGTGTGTTTTTCCAACAACTCGTGCGCCTTGATAATCACCAGTGAGGCGGCTGCCTCGAAGCACACGCGTCCCTTGATTCCCACGATCGTGTCACCCACGTGCGTGTCCCGCCCGATCGCCCACGGGGCGGCTAACGCCTCCACGGCACGTATGGCGTCCACCTTGTCGGCATACACCGTCCCGTTCACCGCACTCAACTCGCCCCGCTCGAAAGCGAGGATCAGTTCTTCTTTCCCTTCCCGCTGCAAGGGCGAGGGATAAGCCTCTTCCGGCAACGGCTGGTCGGATGTCAAGGTTTCCCGCCCTCCGACGGAAGTTCCCCAAAGTCCCTTGTTTATGGAGTAAGCCAGCTTCGTCCAGTCCCGTTCCACGCCCTTCGCTTTCAAGTAAGCGATCTCGTCCTCCCGGCTCAACCGCAGGTCACGAGTCGGCGTGATAATCTCCATCTCCGGCGCAAACACGGAGAAACAAAGATCAAAACGCACTTGGTCGTTTCCTGCCCCTGTACTCCCGTGAGCCAATGCGCCGGCACCGATCTCTTTGGCGTAACGGACGATCGCCAGTGCTTGGAACGTCCGCTCGGAACTCACGGAAACGGGATACGTCTTGTTACGCATGACATTGCCGTACACCATGTAACGGATACACCGCTCGTAATACTCGCCCGTCACGTCCAGCGTCACATGCCGCGTTGCCCCGAGGGCATACGCTTTCTCTTCTATCGCTGCCAGCTCCCCGGGCGAAAAACCACCCGTGTTGGCTAGTGCCGTGTACACCTCGAGCCCCAACTCGTCGCTCAGGTATTTTACACAATAGGAGGTATCCAGCCCCCCGCTATATGCTAAAACTACTTTTTTCATTTTCCTGTTATTTACAAACGACAAACAACACCCCCGTACTCCTGTTTCCCGCCGGGGTGATTCCCGGGAGCCTTGAAAGCGGCTAACATCACGCTTACCACGCGACGCAACCGTTTGATAATCCGTCCGGGTAGACTTCCCGCTCTTTCGCCCGGCACTTCCCCAGAACGGTTTTGTGCTTCCGGGTCGTAGATCATCCCGGTGCACAGGCATTTGGTCATATTCGTCCGTTGCAAGATGTCGTAATTCACGCACGACTTGCAACCCGCCCAGAACTCCTCGTCGTCGGTCAACTTGGCGAAAGTGACGGGCACGTATCCCAATGAAGTATTGATTCTCATCACCTGCTCGCCCGTGGTCAGCCCGAATAACTTCGCCCGCGGGAATCGCCTTCGCGACAAATCGAAAGCGGCTTTCTTGATTCTCTTTGCCACTCCCAATCCCCGGTACGCCGGCACGACGATCAACCCGGAATTAGCCACGAATTTCTGGTGTCCCCACGATTCGATATAACAGAATCCCACGAACTCCTCCCGGTTTAGGGCGATGATCGCCTTACCGTCACGGATTTTCCCGGTGATGTACTCGTTGGTTCTCCTTGCTATACCTGTTCCACGCGCCTTTGCGGCGTTGTCAATCGCGTCATTTATCGCTGTCACGTATGACAGATGCTTCTCGGACGCAACTAAAACTTCAATCTTCATTTTCGTACAATTTAATCTAAATCATTCAAATCATTTTTTGTTTTCGCTATATGCATATTTATTCTTTGATTTTGCAAATATATGCATTAATATTTAGTAGAAGCAAATATTTATCTTATTTTTTTATATGCAACTTTACAATATATCGCATTTTATTGCATTCCAAATACTTAATACAACGCACAAGAAACGGGAAAATACAAACCAAGGCTTATGACGAATAATTATGCATTATAATTGAAAATCATATAATCACAGAATAAGCGATAGCCTTGTACGGTTGGAATTTAAAATCTAAAATTTAAAATCTAAAATTTAAAATCCCAAATGGATCATCTTTCTCTTTTTCTCATGCATGGAAATTCACAAAAATTCCGTAATATTGTGGTTTGTAATTTGTAACAACAAACTATGTACAGGATTTGTTTCTTTTTGATACTTATCGGCTTCCTCGCAAGTTGCGAGGACACGTCAGTCAAGCCCTCGCCCTACACGGGCACGTACACGCGTATCAACACGTTCACGAAGGACAAGATGACCGACCAGTATTTCTGGGCTGATGAGGTCAAGGACAAAAATATAGAGGCAGACCTTGACCCCGCGACTTACTTTGCCAACATGAAATACGCTGGTGACCCGTGGTCGCATATCACGAAATCACAGGGACTGGGCGAAATTGCGGATGCCAGTGGCAACGAGAACGGGTTCGGGTATAACCTTAACTTCTGGGAAGACGGGGGATACATCATTGCCGAGGTTAACTTCGTGTATTCCAATTCCCCAGCGGCAAAGGCAGGACTAAAACGCGGTGACATCATCACCCGCATGAACGGGAAAAAGATCACCACGGAAAATTATACCGACCTTTATTACAACAACACATTATCCATCGGTCTGTCCGAAGATGAAATGTCGGAACCTTACAAAACCCTCGAACTGACCGCACAAAATTTCACGATCAATCCCATCCTTGAATACGGAGTCATCACTCACGACGAACGAAAAGTCGGTTACGTGGCATACTCCAATTTCGTGTACCGGAACGCAACCTCGTTACTTCAATTAAACGACGTGTTCCAAAAACTGAAAGAACAAGGAATAGAGGAACTTATCCTCGACCTGCGTTACAACACGGGCGGGTATATGCTCGCCGTCAAGCGCTTATGCTCACTAATCGCCCCGGAGGAAGTAGTGGAAAGCGAAGAAATACTGATACACAAAAGGTGGAACGACGCCTACCAGAAGAAATACGCGGATACACCGGAAATGATGGAAGAACGTTTCGACAAAACGGTGCCTACTGATGCCCGCCTCAACCTGCCCCGCTTGTGGGTCATTACCAGCAAGGTGACAGCATCAGCTTCCGAGCTGCTCATCAGCGCCCTGTCACCTTACATGGAAGTCCATGTTATCGGTGAAACCACCGTCGGAAAAAACATGGGAGGCATCACCTTCACTCCTCCCGAGAACGACTTGCAAGGATGGAATATATCTTTAATCTCCCTGCTTTACACGAATAGCGAGGGCAGATCCGTGCGGAACGGCATTGTGCCCGAAATCCCTGTAGCAGAAACATTCCCCCACCGGGAAAGCCTCGGCGATCCTAAGGAACCACTGCTCGCCGTCGTTCTCGAGATGATCCCCGGGAAAATAGAAGCAACGATGCCCGCAAGAAGTATGTCCACGAGTAAATACCGCCAGATCATCCCCGAGCGTGTGAAAGCCAATTCAGTGGTATTATTTGAAAATCAAGAGGAAGGAAAGTAATCATTTCACTTTTTCTTGGCAAGGGCTCCCCGACCGCTAACGTCTTGTTTCGTGATACGGGGGTTACCGTCGTACACGAGCAATCCGGCCGAGGATAACTGGACTCCGAGGGTGCCGGAAACGTACACTTCTGCTTTGGCAGCATTGCTGATTTCCGCCTCGCAGTCGGCAGCACGTAAATCCCATGCTTTCAACGTGGCAGAAGAAGACATCTCGAGTTCCAGACGATCGACGGCACCTTTCAATTCCAGTTTAGCCGCATTGGAGGCTTCCACGTCTAGTTCCTTACCTTCCACTTCCAACTTCACGACAGCCGTACCGGAAGCCGAGAGTTCCAGTTTGTCCACCCGCAAGGGAGAACTACCGATCAAGCGTGCTGCCGATGAAACATCAAGGCCGGTGATCTCGGGAGTTGCCACGGACACGTTCATCGCCGTGAAACTACGGATAATCACATTCGGGTCGAGAAAAACGTTCAATTGCCCGTTCTTTATCTCCGTTTTCACGTGAGAGATGATATTGTCATCCGCCTCTATCGTGATCCCGAATTCCTTGCCTTGCTTCAAATACAAGGTGATACCCTGTTGCACGGAAATCTTCGTGAAAGGCTTGCTGGCATCCCGTGCTTGTACCAGAAGGTAGCCCGTACCCTTGATTCGCTTGACCTGCGCCACAGCAGTCCCGACAATCAATAACGCTAATAATAGGAATAAGTTTTTCATGGTGTTAGTTTATATAATTGAAAATGGAGAATTGAAAATGAGTTTCTTTGCAAGAACTAAAAACTGTTTGGTAATCCAGCTCTCCCTCTGTTTATGGAGGGAGTACAGCGGAGCCGGGAGGGAGTTTTTAAATATCATAGCAAGAACTCCTCCGGCACTCCGTGCCACCCCCTCTATAAACAGAGGAGGAGCTGGAATATTTTCAATTGTTTAGTTTCCCGATTGATTTCAAATATTCCGCCTCGCTGAGCCGCAGAGCGGCTTTGGCATCGACCCAGTCGCTCCATGCTTGCTGCCATTGTACTTGTGCTTCAAGGAGATTTGTCAAAGTTTCCATGCCGACGTCATACTGGTCACGGGAAACCTTCAAGTTTTCCTCTGCCTGCGCCAAAGCCGAACGGGTAAGATTTACCCGAGTTTGGGCATCGGTCAGCTTAAAGCGGTTACCAGAAATTTCCAGTTGCATCATCTCCGCCAATTTCTCCTTGTTCAGACGGGAGATTTCCTCCTCTGCCTTTGCCACCCGTATCTTGTTGCGCCCTTCTCCCCAGTTAAAAATCGGTATTTCGACGGATGCCATGGCACTGAACGAGGCTGAATGGGAATCATCGCCGTTGAGTTTCAACCCGCCCCCGTAGCTATACCCCGCTGTGACTCCTACTTGAGGCAAGAAGTCGGAACGGGTGACGTTGACCTCCTTGCGCTTCATCTCCACCTGCTTATCAAGCATATTGTAATCGGGACGCTGAGCGAGATCGACGGGCAGGGACAAGATGCCAGGCGAGAGAGTGCCCGAGAGGGAATCGGTTAATTCGAGGGGAGTATTCAATTCCAACCCGATCAAACGGCAGAGGTTCATCCCCGCCAACGTCTGACCGTGCCGTGCTTGTTGTAATTGCAACAAAGCATCGTTATACTTCACCTGTGCTTTCAACACGTCATTCAACGGAGCCATTCCCGCCGCACGGGCATCTTCAAGATTCTTCACCAGCTCACTCGTGACTTCCTTGTACTTCTCGGCAACCGTGACCAACTCTTGCACACGGACGTATTGCCAGTAAGCCTGTTCCAGCTCCACCAGCACTTCCGAACGGTTGAGGCGGACATTCTCGTCCGCCAGTTCCTCGCCGAACTTCGCCGCCTGATGTGCCGCCCGCACCTTGCCGCCCATGAAGATCGGCTGTTGCAGTTGTACCCCCGCCATGTATACGCCCCTTAGCGAAAGCGTGATCGGGATATCAGGGAGAAAAGCGTACTCGTGGAAAAGAGGCGTTCCATTGACACCCGTGACCGGCTTGCCATCGGCACCCACGATCACGTTCGGTTGCAGCTTTCCCGCCGCATCCGGCACGTAAGTCGGGAGGTATCCCCCAGACAGTTTATACTCCTGCTTTTTTTGGTTATAAAAATACATACCCGAAGCAGACAGGCGGGGATAGTAATTCGCCCGGTACTCCTTCTTCATCCACACGGCCTGCTCCTTCTGCCGGTCGGCGATAGCAAGCTGCTTGCTGTAATCGAGAGCCATCGCCCGGCACTGTTGCAGATTCAACCTCTGTTGCGCCCGGGAGGGCTGGTACATCGCTAAAAGAATGCATATGATAATACAATATTTCATGATACTGTGCTTTTTAATTTACATGATTACCAGAAGACCGTTCCATTTTTATCCCGACAAAAAGGGAATACAACACAGGTAGGATGACGAGCGTCACCACCGTGCCGACAAACAATCCCCCCATGATAGTCACCGCTAGCGAACCAAACATATCGTCGTTAACCAAGGGGATCATCCCGAGTATCGTGGTCATCGACGCCAAGAAAACCGGACGCAGACGAGAAGAGGAAGCGTCGAGCAAGGCAAGCGCCCTGTCTTTCCCCGAGCGGATCTGGATGTCGACTTCATCGACCAGCACGACCCCATTCTTGATCATCATGCCGACTAGCCCGAGCGCACCCACGATAGCCACGAATCCGAACTCTTTGCCCGCCAATAACATCCCGAGGACGACCCCAGTGATGGCAAGCGGCAAACAAAGAAGGATCATCAACGGGCGGCGGAAATCCTTAAAGAGGGCTATCAAGATAGCGAGCACGAGGACGATGCCGATAGGCACGTTCTTGAACAAGTATTGCTTAGATTGCGTGCTGGCAAGGTATTCTCCCTGCCATTCCGTGGAATACCCCGGCGGGATGTTCAGTTGTTCAATCTTGGGGAGAAGACTGTTACGCACGTCATTCGCCGTGTAGCCCGGGGCATTGTTACACTCCGCGGAGATGGAACGCTGCCCGTTGTAACGGCGTACCACGGGAACCTCCCACGAGGCAGTGATGCCATTGGTCGCTTGGTTGAGCGGCGTGGAACCCGCCACTGCCGTCATCAACTCGTCGGGCGAGATCATCCCTGCCATCAATTCCTTCACCGTTTCGAGACTGAGCATATTCGTCGAGGGGACAAGGCTCCATACCGGCACATTGTTTAGCCGACCGGGACGTTGCCGGTCTTTCCCGACACTCTTGATATAAATGGGCAAATCGTGTTCCCCCTCGTAGTACGAACCCACGGGCAGACCGTCCGTGGTCGCCAGCAACGCTAACCCCACATCTTCCCGGGAGAGGTTCGCCACCCGGGCTATCGGCTGATAGTAGTCCACGTTGAGCACGGGGGTGGTAGGTCCCCAGTTGTTCGTCACCAGCACCGTGGTCGAGTCCTCCCTCATCATCTCCTCCACCTGGGCGCAAAGCCGCTTCAACACTGCCGGGTCGGGACCCGTAATCATAAACTGCACGGGGTAATCCATATACATGAGGTTGTATTGTTTCATGCGCACGTATGCCTCCGGGTAATGCTCGGAGAGGTAGCGTTGCAACGTGTCAAGATTTGTCTTCAACGCCTCAGGCGACGTGAAATCCACGATCAATTCCCCGTAGCTGAGGGCGGGTTCGGCAACCGTCCGCACCAGATTGTAACGGGACGGAGTTCCGCCGAGACTCGTCGTCACTGCAGTAATCTCCGGGCGACTCGAGAGGTAATCTTGGATAGACGTCAAGTCACGCTTCACCGTTTGCGGGTTCGTGCCGTAAGGCATCTTGTATTCTATGTATAATTGATTGTAACTCAAATCAGGGAAGAAGCCCTGCTGTATGAAGCGGAACAGATACACGCTGACCGCCAGTACAAGGATCACGCCGCCAAGTACCGCAAACCGATGGCGTACGGAAAAACTCAGGGTGGAACGGAACGCCCGGTACATCCGGGTACCGTACATCTTCTGCTCGTCCTCCACCTCGCCCGGTTTTACCTGCAAGCCCCGGTCTGCCTGAATCGGCACAAAAGCGAGTGCCAGTATCCAGCTCAACCACAGGGAAACAGCCAGCACGATAAACAGGTCGCGGACATATTCCCCCGTCGTGTCCGGGGAAAGGAATATCGGCAGGAAGGTGAGAATACCTATCGTTGTCGCCCCGAGCAGAGGCCACGCCGTTTTCTTCGTGATATTGACTAACGCCGCAGGTTTCGGAATACCCTTCTTCAAATCGACGAGTATCCCGTCCGTAATCACGATGGCATTATCGACGAGCATTCCCATTGCCACGATAAAGGAAGCGAGTGATACGCGCTGCAAGGTGCCGTGCATCATGTACAACACGAGCAACGAGCCCAAGACGACAATCACCAGCCCCGCCCCGATGATGTAACCGCTCCGAAAGCCCATGAAAAGCATCACGACTAGGATCACGATCACCACGGACTCGATCAAGTTGACCATAAAGACATTAATAGCACTCCGCACTCTCGCGGGCTGGAAGAATACTTTCTGGAAATCTATCCCCGCCGGGATGATCTCTTGCTTGAGTTCTGCCAGTTTACCATCAACCTTTTTACCCAACTCGAGAATATTCCCCCCGGTTTCCATAGCGATGGAAATGGCTATTGCCGGCAAGGTGTCATACAACAAACCTTCCCGCTGGGGTTCCACGTATCCTTTCGTGATCTGAGCCACATCGGAGAGCCGTATCTGATCCTGCTCGTGCCCCTTGATAAGAAGATTCCGTATATCGTCGATCGCCTTGTAGGCGCCGTTCACATTCACGCGTACCCGCTTCTCCCCGCTGTCGAAGTAACCGGAATACACTGTCTTGTTCTGCCCGTTGAGGGTCATAATGATCTCGGCGGGATGGACACCCATGTTTGCCATCTTGTCTTCGAGGAACTCGACGTTGATACACGCCTGCCGTTCGCCGTACACGTCCACGCTGCTCACCCCGTCGATGTCCAGAACGGAACGCCGCACCAACTCGGCGTAGTCGGACATCTCTTGATAATCGAAACCGTCGGACGTCATGGCATAGAACATACCATACACGTCGCCAAAATCATCCATAACAATGGAGGGTTGGGCTCCATCCGGGAGTTGGGATTGTACACCCATCACTTTTCTTCGTAAAATATCCCACTTCTGCTGCAACTCCGCTAACGGTACCGTACTACTCAACTCCACCATAATCTCCGACACGTCGTCCATCGAACGAGAGGACACGTGGTCCAGATCGCCCATGGAACGAATCGCTTTCTCGAGCACGTCCGTCACTTCCAACTCCACCTGATAGGCAGAAGCCCCCGGATAAGCCGTCACCACCATAGCCTGCTTCACGGTAATCGCCGGGTCTTCCAACTTACTCATCGTGAAAAACGAGTATATTCCCCCCACGACCAAGACGAAAACAAAGAAGTAGACAAAAGCCCTATTCTTTAATGCATATTCCGTAAAATTCATAATATCTTGTTGCTGCGCAACGTTGCAAGTTATCAGGTTGCAGGTTGCAAGTTCTCTATTATCTAAAATTAAAGCAGCTTCCCTACATTAGAAGAAGACACAGGCGTCAATCGCCGTACCTTTTGCCCGTCTTTAAGACTGTTGGTTCCTGCCGAAACAATCACCGCCCCATCCGAAAGATCGGATTCGACGATGACCTGCCCGTCCTTGTGAAGTTCCACGACTTGAACGGGATGCGGGTTCACGACCTCTTTCGCAGTGTCATAGACCCACACGTATGATTGAGCTTCTTTCTGGAAAAGGGAAGAAATGGGAACAATGGCAAGCCCCTCTTGTCCGGGGGAGAAGCGAATCGTCACGCTAACGCTCATCCCTGCCGCCAAACTCAAGTCGGACTCCGGTTTCATCCGGAAACGTATCCTGAATAATTGATTGTAATTCGCTTGTTGTGTCATATCCAACAACTCCAACGGTATTTTTACTCCCGGGTAAACATCCGCCTCGCAATAGAATTCCTCGAAACTCTCCCGACGAATGAAATCGCTGGAAGGAATGTCGATATTTACCTCATAGTAATCGTTGTTAATCATGGACAGCACGGGGGTTCCCGTGTTGACGATCTCGTGGGCGTCAAAGAATTTCTTTTGAACGTACCCGTCGAACGGAGCCTTTAGCTTCGTGTCGTTCAAGGCATTCAGATGGGCGTGATACAATGCCGCTATCCGTTGCTTCGCCGCTACCGCCTTGTCGTAATCATTTACCGGGACACTGTTCCGGTGATACAACTCGATCACCCGATCCGATTCACCCGTCACCTGCTCGTATTCTGCCTTCGTGGCGTCATACTGCAACTTGTAGTCCCGAGGGTCTATTTCCGCTAACACTTGTCCCTTCCGCACATACTCTCCCACCTCAGCGTTAAAACGTAGAATAGGTCCCGCCACCCGGAAAGCCAACTGCACGTCGGAAGCCGCTTTTATCTTCCCCGGGTAAGTCGTACTGCACTCCCCTTCATACTTCTGCACCTCCGCCGTCTTCACCAATTGCGCGATATCCAAACCGGGCGTAGCCCTGCGACAGGAAAAGGCGAGCAATAAAAGCCCCGGAACGAAAGTCCATTTCAATACTGAAAACACTGTCTTGTTCATATATATGTCTTTTTAATCGACTATATATACTCAAAAGCCCGTGTTAAAGTTTCTATAAAATCATTTATTGGCAACATATTCCCACCGCACGGCATCTCCCAAGAGCACTTGATCGGGTTCTCCCCGGTCTGTCAGTACCACTTTGCACTCTCCCGGGGTAAGCCGGAAACGTCCCAAAAATGTCCAACCGACCATTCCGTCGCATTCCCCGACAATCTCTTGTTTCTCCCCACCATTCACCAACGTGTAATATTGTTTAAATTCTTCCCCTTTCATATCGGTAGAAAAGCTGCTCATAATCGTAAAACTGCCCATCATTTTTCCCGATTGTTCTTTATCCACTTTAAAGGTATTCACCTTCAACGGAAGATAAGCATACAGGTCATATTCTCCTTCCCGTTCTATCGGCGTCACCCATTCCATGCTCGCACCCCCACCCTGCATCATGAAAGCATGGGTACGCTTGGACAACCCGTAGGCAGATTCACCTTGAACATAGCCCGGCAATACCTCCACCCCGTCCATCAACTGTAGTGAGAACCCTTGAACGTTATATTTGCTTTTCTTTTCCTTGCCGAACCAATCACGCAAGCGCTTTCTGGGAGAAGACTGTACAATACGAAAGCCCTCGTCCTCGTTGTCTACCACAATTCCATTCTCCGCGGCAAAGAAATCGGAACGATCAATATCTTTCACGTAAGTATTCGGTTTTTGATCGACGGATCCCTGTATTCTGGCATCCAACCCCAGCGGGATATTCACCGATAAGTTTGTATGCAAAGAAACCCTGCCCTCGTCAAAAAAAGTCACGATCTCTTTCCCGCTATTCGCCTTCACCAGATAGTTGCGAGTAACCACAGACTCACTCGCCCGCTGTCCCCGCGGACTCATATTAAAACCACCGGGAGGCATCTTCAAAGCACGTGCCTCGATGGATATAATCCCGTCGACATCACTATCGTTAAAAACAGAAACACGAACTTGCGAACCCTCACTTCCTCTTCCGGCAAAAAATACACTCCCTCCTCCACCAATAGATATGGATTGACTTTGCCCCAGCTCCTTTTCTTTATCCATTTTCACAACATCCACTTTAAACTCTCTTATCAAAAACTCCGGCAAACGCTTGCTGGTATACCAAAACGGTAAAATATCTTTCCAGCTTACACCGATACTTCGCATGAATGCCTCATCAAACGAATTGAAATCAATCTCTTGAAAACGATGAGCCGCAGCATATTCGTTCAAAAACTGTATGACTTGTTCCTCCGTGATGTCGTCCAGACTCAACCACCGGACTAATTCCCCGGTTTTCATCCCCAATATATGATGAAACACGACAGGGTCTAACTCCCGATCATAAAAAGCCTCTTCAAGACTATGGGAAGCCAGGTAATTCTGAACACGCTCGGTTACTAGCATCCTGGAATAATTCCGCACACGGGTTTTTAGTACATTCAACAACACCGCATTAATCACCGGGTTATCATCCGACCGGAAACGAAGGGAATAATCATAAAACAAAGGAGCCGCATAATACAAACTATTACGGGTCGAGTATCCCTCTCCCGCCACATTCTTGATAGCGGAAGGTCCGAACCAACGCATAAGGAACTGGCTACGATTAAATTTCGAGGTCGTGGCATTTGTCAGTAAAGAAATTACACTGCTAAACACGCTCATATGCAGCCTTTCCGTTACAGAAATATCCATACCGCTACTATATTGAGCCATCATTTTCATGTGCGTCGCAAACGTTACTTTATAATCAGACCAAACCCCTATTCCCCGCTCTGGCAAAAAGACCATCTCGGGCTGAACAAACTCGCTCGCCCCTTTCTCTTGACGGAAGAAACTGGCTAACGTGATAGGAGTTTCCACGACCTTGAAGCTAGTATACGGATAGGTATGGAACATTCTTTCCTCTACTCCTCCCCGTATTTCCCGAATCAAGGCAGGTATCGAATCCGACAACTCTTCCAAGCCTCTCAAAATATCGTCATGTCCTTTAAAAAGATAAAGCTCGTAGCGCACGGAATCCACTGTTATTCCTCTCTTTTTATAATCCCCAATACAAAGAGAAAGTCCATGTAAAGGAAGAGCATTCGTGAAACAAAGCCCGTCATGCGTTATTTCTTGCTCCCCCTGAGCGATCACCATCCTCTCTCCCGGGTTCAGCACACGCAACGAGTAGAACGTGAAATCGGAAGATATATCATAAGAATGAGCCGGATTCACGGGAGGTAAAGCCATCGGGTACCACAGGCACTCCGGCGTCAGAAAAGTATAATTGTTGGTCAGGAACATAAACTTTTTCCCGTATCGACATTTCAGGTAAGCATTCTCCTCCTGCCCGAACACCATTTCATCCGGGACGTCCAAGTAACACAGCCGTTCGTCTATCCCTCCCCGGTACTCCATCTCCAAGATGATTTCTTGGTCTGGTTGCAATTCCCGCTGAACTCGGACCACTTGCCGCTCTCGCTCGAAAGGCAACTCCACCTCCCCTTTGATCGCGAGAACTTCCAACGCCGGGTTCAAGTAAAGGATAATCTCGGGCAATGTTTCCCGAGTCCGATTCCGAAGCACGAGAGTACTCTTTGCACTCATATTATCGCCTTGCTGTTCAAAACTTATATCGTGTTTAATTACGCTCGCTTTCGGTACATCATTGTATTTGTTGTAAGTTTCCGCGTAGACCTTTCTCATGGAAACTTCCTTGCCGTGGAAAGAATAAACAATGCCTCCCGCCAAAACTCCCGCAACCATACAAACAACAGAAATACCCATCACACGCATTCGGTTCACCGGACGATTGGAAAGCCGCTTAAATAAAACCACCGAGAATCCCAGGAAACCCAAACCGACAAGCAGCCAACTGAATCGTTGCAAAAGATACCCCATCATATCGGGATGCCCCGTTACCCCGGAGAATGCATTCGGCAAACTATGCCCGAAAAGATCGAACACTCCTTGTGCCGCATCCCCGACATAAAAGATAATAAAACCGACGGAAACCAATAATATCAAGATACTCAACGCCTGATTACGCACCCAAGTATGGATAAAGAAAGAATAACCAAGCATAAAGATCAATGCCGGAATGATCAACGTGACCAGATAGAACAAATAAATCCCGATATTCAGCGGAGAGTCACTCGCAAACAAGTGCAGCAAGAAACTAAGGAATAAAGAAACAACCGCCATGATGATAAACACCCCCGCGAAACCACCAGCCATTCCCAGTATATATTCGGCATTGCTCTCCGGACGATAATAAATCGCATCCATCGAGTCTACCCTCCTTTCCCTCGTCAGAAACATTCCCGCGAGAAATATTAAAGGAATCACTTGTAACCCCGCAAACAAATAGGCATTCATGTACGGGAAAAACGACGATAGCGTGATTAACCCGCTATTCTGCGCCAGATAGAGATTCGACTGAATAAATATCTGATACAGGACAATACAACAAAATGTCAATAAGAAAAAGATACGGAATAACCAACTACGTAATAATAATCTTGCGTTGTAAGTGGCTACTGTTTTCAAATTATGAAGATTCATCACAACAGCATTTAAGAGTTTCTATTTAGTAAGAAGTATCGCACACATTTTCACAATGATAAGAAGAATAAAATATAATTACAAGAAAGAGAGCACCTTTCTTCGTCAATCACGACACCCTATCCATTCAAAAACTCCGGGAATCTCCTTACAAAAGAGATCCCCGCACAATCAAAATATCATATTATTTATCCTTCACCCGCACCCATTTGATAGCATCACCCAAAAGAATCTGTTCCGGTTCACCCCGGTCATCCAATACTACTCTACATTCCCCGGCAACAAGCCGAAAACGTCCCAACAAAATCCATCCGCGGGGATTCGTTATCGTCCCGACAACTTCCTGCCCCGTTCCATCATTATAAATCGTGTAATATTGTTTTATCTCCGGTCTATTATTCAACTCGACAGAAGATACCGTAACATTTATCGCACCACTCAATGCCATCCCGCCCCTTTTCGTTTTTTCCCGCCGGGCTACATCCAATGCTTCCGGCAAATAGGCGTACAAGTCATATTCTCCCGATTGTTCAATAGATGTTTTCCATTCCATACTTGCCTTCCCTCCCTGTTCCATATACACGAAACTACGTAAAGGTAACCCGTAAGCCCACTCCTGTATAGCACATCCGGGAGTAACTTTCTCACCCTTGTCGGCTTCAATCATAAAACTGACCATTTTTCTCTCGGGTTCTTTATTAAAAAGACGACGTAAAAATGAACCTTTCTTCTCCGGCGCATTCAGACGGAAGCCTTCATCCTCATTATCTATAATAATTTCTCCGGGAGCCGGCAGAAAATAGGAACGATCAAGTTCTCTCGTGAATTGAACCGTATCCAACGTGTAGCGATCGTTTTCGCCATGCCTCGTTCGAAAAGGAATTTCTCGCGGAAGAAAAGGTGAAAGATCCATATCCAATATTGTCATATTCGCTATATCATCACTCGTGAAAGAGATCTCCACCCCTCTCCTTGCTTTCACCAGATAGTTACTTATCTTCGTGTTCCTTCTTATTCTATCCACTCTTTTTTTCGTTTCTAAATCGAAAGAAGCCTTTCCAGTCCGGATTGACACAACTCCATCCACATCACTATCATTATAAACCGTTGCCCGAACGTGCACCCGCCCTCCATAACCAGGAAGTATAACCTGCTCACCCTGTTTCATCAGTTCAACCCGTTCCATAAACTCCTCCATCGTCATTTCCTTAGGCTCTTTTCCCACATTCGCCACTTCAAAATCCTTCACCCAAAAAGCCGGCAAATGATCCACCGAATACCAATCCGCGAGAAGATGTGACCATCCGCCTCCTACTTGTCGACTAAAACAAGTATCAAAATCACAAAATCGAACCCGTCGAAATGTATTCTGAGCTAGATATTCTTTCAAGAAAGTTATCGCATCTTCCTGCCTGCCCCCATCCACTGCCATTCGCTTTTGCAATTCATCAGACTTCGCCTTCAACAACCGATCTACAAAATAAGGTGTCAACCTGGCATTTTGAACGGCACTTTCCAGACTATGTGTTTTCAGATATTCCAAAATATCCTCGTTACGCCTATCCAAAGATTCAAAGCCCTTTAGCAAATCTATCAACACGACCTCCATCACCGGAAATTGATCTGACTGGAAAGAAATCGTATAATTTAAAAACATGGGATACACATTATACGGGTTCTTGTCCCGATAATAGAAATTCCTGTAATTTGAACCACCGAAATTATAAACAACAAACCTCTCCAAAACATCAAATCCACGCGGGAATCGCTCTTCATCTTCAAATAATAGGACAATGCAACTTTCCAACAGACCAGCGCATCTCTCTTTCTCAGATCTCTCCTCCATGTACATTTTGGAATCTCTCGGGTAATGCTTATAATCTCTAACAATCTCCACGTCTGGAAAAACACTCATTCCCCGCTCCGGCAGAAAAGCCATCCCGGGCTGCACGAACTCACTTCCACCCCGGTTATTCCGGTAGAAACTTGCAAAAGTGATCGGGGTTTCGACAAGCAAAAAATAGGAATACGGGTATTTCCTTCCGGATTTATACTCCATAACCTCCCGCCAATCCCGAATCAATACCGGCAACGTATCCTGCACCGCTTCCAAGCCATTCAATAAAGCACCATGCCCCTTGAGTAAATAGAGTTCGTAACGAGTAGAATCCACCTCGATTGCCCGTTTCTCAAATTCTCCCATGCAAAGCGAAATTCCATGTAACGGATGATTGTGACGAAAAACAACATTATCTCCTTCCGCCGATCGTTCTCCCTGCGAAACGACCTCTCTATCACCCCGTCCGGACACCCGCAACGTATAGGTTGTAAAATCCTTCGGAATATCATACGGCATCGCCGGATTCACCGGAGGCACAGTCATCGGGTACCACAAACACTCGGGCACCAGTAACGTGAAATGATCATCCAGAAATGCATATTGCTTCCCATAACGACAGATCGAATAGGCGTTCAAATCCTCGTTGTATAGAATATCATCCGGGACATCCAGATAGCAAACTTCCGGGTCGATCTTCCCCTCGTACTCGATGAGAAACTCCAAGGTCTTTCCCGGTTCCAACGCCCTCTTCACCCTCAGCACCTGTTCCTCTCGCTCGAATAACAAATCCGTATCCTTTTCCTTAACAACACGAACCGTCAACGCAGGATTCAAATAAACCACTATCTCGTCCAACAATTCCGTTCCTTTATTCTGTATCACGAGATCACTTGTTACCACAATACGTTTCCCCTCTTGTTTGAAATCAATCTGATGCGCTACCACGCTACCTTTCGGATCTTTGGCATACTTGTTATATACTTCTATATACTTGTTCCGTAAAACCTTCTTCTCCACCTGCCGGAAATAAAAAGTTCCACCCGCCAAGACTCCCAGTAACAAAAAACAGACAGCAAGCCTTGCCACCTTCTTCCGATTCAACGGATAATTTACAAGCCGTTTAAAACACAATACCGACAATTCCACCAATCCCAACCCGACAAACAACCAGCATAACCGCTGCAACAGATAAGCACCAAGATTCGGGTGTCCCGTGACAGAGGAAAACACGTTCGGCAAACGTAACCCCAATGGGTCTAAAAGTCCTCGTCCACCCCAGACTAACAGAACAACAATTCCCAAAAGAATTATCACTCCTATACCCTGACTACGTACCCTGACATGAATAAAAAAAGAAAGCCCCAACATAAAAACCAACGCCGGCACAATCATCGTGACCAGATAGAATAAATATATCCATACCTCCAACGGATTCCGGGAAGCAAAAAGATGCAGCAACAACCCCAAACACAAAGAACAAACCGCCATCACAACAAACACGTTGAAGAAACCCCAGAACATTCCCCACACGTATTCGGCATTACTTTCCGGACGAGAATAAACGGCATCCATCGTATCCATGTTTTTCTTCTTCACCAAAAACATCCCCGCCAAAAAGATCAACGGAATAGTCTGCAAAACCGTGAACAAATAAGCATTCACGTATGGAAAAAAGGAAGGCAACATCGTCAATCCCCTCGTCTGCTCCTGAAATAGATTACCTTGTTCTATCGCTTGAAAAAAGAACACTATACCAAATAAAAACAAAAAGAACAAACGAAACAACCAGCTACGCAACAACAACCTCGAATGGTTAGTAGCAATAACCTTCAGATTATGAATATCCATATGGCGACGATTTAAAAGATTTCGAGTATTCAACAACACACGTCCATCTTTGCAATATTACGAATAAAACCAACCAAATGCAAAAAATAATTCTATTAATACTTCAAGATGTAAGATTAGTGATACTCGCAAACATCCCGGTGAAAACAGGGGAAGAGCTGAAATACTTACTATCTTTGGCAAGGACCACCAGCTCCTCCTCTGTTTATAGAGGAGGAGGCAGCATAGCTGACGGAGGAATTTTAGAAGAAAATAGACTTTTGACACCCCTCAGTTACAATCTGCCCGTCGCCTTCAGATACTTCGTTTCGCTCAAACGCAACTCCGCTTTGGCATCGATCCAATCGCTCCACGCCTTTTGCCATTGGGCTTGGGCTTCCAAATAGTTCGTGATCGTTTCCATGCCCACCTCATACTGGTTCTTGCTCACGGTCAAGTTTTCTTCCGCCTGGCACAACGACTTACGGGTCAAAGTTACCCGGGTACAGGCATCCTCGATATTATAACGGGCACGGGCTATTTCGAGCAACATCAGTTGGGTCATTTCCTCCATCTTCAATCGGCTCATCTCCTGTTCAGCCTTCATAGCCTTGATCTTACCCCGACCTTCACCCCAATTGTACAAAGGTATCTTCAACGATGCCATTGCCGTGAAAGAAGAAACATCCGTGGACTTCCCGTTCAAAGAAATACCGCCATGAAAACCGTACGATGCAGAAACCCCTAACTCCGGCAAAAAGTCCGAACGAGTCAGTGCCACTTCCCTACCCTTCAATTCCACCTCTTTCTCCAACAAGTTATACTCGGGACGCCGTTCCAATCCCCCGCTATTATCCAATATACCGGGAGTCACGTTTTCCTGCAAAGAATCGCTTACCATGACCGCTGCATGAAGGTCTATGCCGATCACCCGGCAAAGATTCATACTTGCCAATGCCCTTCCGTTCTCTGCCTTTTGTAACATCAACTCCGCCTCGTTCAGACGTACCTGCGCCTTCAACAAATCATTGCGGGAAGCCATTCCCGTTTCAAAAGCATCCGTCAAATTACGCACCAATTCGGATACAACCGCCTTATATTTCCCGGCAGAAGCAACCAGCTCCACCACTCGCAGATACTGCCAATACGCCTCGTCCGCCTCGATAATCACTTCGGCACGGCTGTATTCCTCGTTAATCTCCGCCATCTCCTTGCCGATAGATGCCATCCGGTAAGCGGAACGCACCTTTCCACCCATGTAAATAGGCTGCTCCAACATCAATCCCGCCGAATACGCCCCCCGCAATCCTAACTCCAAATCAATGTCCGGCATAAAAGCATACTGATTAAATATCGGGTTCCCATCCGGTCCGATCAAAGGTTCTTTCGTCAACGGATTCAATAGCAAATTCGGTTTCAACGTCCCGTCCAATTGGGGTACGAAAGTCGGCAAATATCCCCCGTCTATCGTGAACGAAGTCTTCTTCTGCATATACGCGTACAACCCCGTCGCCGATATTTTAGGCAAGAAATTCGCCCGATACGACTTCCAGTCCGCTTCCGCCTTCTCTCCTTGCTTCGCGGCAATTGCCATCTTCTTGCTGCTTTCCAGCGCCATTTCCCTGCACTTCTCCAAATTCAGCTGTACCTGCCCGAAAAGTGAAGTGCAAGCACACGACAATAATATAACCAGTATATATTTCATGACTCTTTACCTATTACTTTTTTCTCCTTAAAAAATACCGCATACAACACGGGAATAAACACCAGCGTGATTACCGTCCCGACCAGCAAACCGCTCATGATCGTGACCGCCATCGATCCGAACATATCATCTCCCAGCAACGGCAACATACCCAAAATCGTTGTCAACGATGCCATCATCACCGGGCGGAAACGCGAAGACGACGAATCGAGTAAAGCCTCCGTCTGGCTCTTGCCGGAAGCGATCTGCAAACCGATCTCGTCCAACAACACCACCCCGTTCTTTATCATCATGCCGATTAACCCCAAGGCACCGACAATCGCCACGAAGCCAAATTCTTTCCCACTAATCAACATCCCCAACACAATTCCGATTGCCGCCAAAGGCAAACAACAGAATATAATAATCGGCTTCTTAAAATCCTTGAACAACATAATCAGTATCGCTATCATCAAGATCACCGCCAACGGAATATTGGCAAATAAATAACGCATGGAATCCCCGCTCGCTTTATGTTCTCCCAGCCACTGCATAGCATATCCCTCCGGCAAAACGATCTCATTGATCTTCGGCAGCAACAACGACCGGGCACTCTCCGCCGTGTATCCCGGAGCATTGTTACATTGTGCCCTCATCGCACGCTGCCCGTTATAACGACGCACTACCGGGTCTTCCCACTTCATCGTGATGCCCCGTGTCGCTTGGTTCAACGGGATCGACCCGATAGTTTGTGACAACAAATCCTCGCCAGACGTGGTTCCCATCAACAGACCTTTCAACGTTTCCTCGTTCAAGGCAGCCGTCGACGGCAACATACTCCACACGGGTATATTATCCAGGGCTTCCACTTGCTCGCCCTTACTATCCAAACTCTTCAAATAAATCGGTTTCGCGTGTACCCCCTCGTAATACGAACCGAGAGGCATCCCGTCCGTGGCAGAAAGCATCGACAATCCCACGTCCGAACGGGACAAACCGATCGCCCGGGCAATAGGCTGGTAATAATTCACCATCAACGTCGGCGTCATCGGTTCCCAGTCATTCGTCACCAGCATCACGGCGGACTCATCCCGCATGATCTGTTCCGCCTGTTCCGTCAAGTCTTTCAACACCGCCGGATCGGGTCCCGTGAACATCAACTCGATAGGATACTTCTTGTACATCAAGTTATAACGCTTCATCCGCACGTAAGCATCCGGATAGTTTGCCGTCAGATAATCCTGAAGCTCGTCCATCGTTTCCTTCAACGCCTCCGGGGTCGTGTAATCCACAATCAACTCCCCGTAACTCATCGACGGTTCGGCAATCGACCGTACCAGATTATAACGGGCAGGCGTTCCCCCTATACTCGTCGTCACGTGTGTAATTTCCGGACGCTCCATCAGATATTCCTCAATCTCCGCTAGATCGGATTCCACCCGTTCCACTCTCGTGCCCTCGGGCATCTTGAATTCTATATACAACTGCGTGTAACTTAAATCCGGGAAGAACCCCTGCGGAATATACCGGTACAGAAAAGCCGTTACCGCCAATAATATCACGACCACCCCGATTGCCATCGACTTGTGCCAAAGCATAAAAGTAAGGAATTGCCGGAACAGACGGTAAATCTTACTGTCATACAAATTCTCGCCCTCCTTCTTCCGTTTCACCTTCAACGAGTGATCCGCATGGATCGGTATATGCGTCAACGCCAATACCCAGCTCAACAACAACGACACCGCCAACACGATAAACAAATCCCGCACGTATTCCCCTGTCGTATCCGGGGAAATAAATATCGGGAAAAACGCCAGTATCGCGATCACCGTGGCTCCCAACAAAGGCATTGCCGTCTTTTTCGCTATATTCGTCAGCGCCGCCGGACGCTTCACCCCTCGTTCCAAATCAACAAGAATCCCGTCGACAATCACGATAGCATTATCCACCAGCATCCCCATCGCCACGATCAAAGACCCTAACGAAACCCGTTGCAACGTACCGTCAAACAAGTAGAGCACCACGAAAGACCCCAACACGATAATCACCAGCCCCGTGCCGATAATCACTCCGCTACGGAATCCCATCGTCAGCATCAACACCAGAATCACGATAATCACCGATTCTATCAAATTCACCATAAACACCCCGATCGCGTCATTTACCCTGTCCGGTTGGAAAAACACCTTGTGAAACTCCACCCCCGTCGGAATCCGAGATTCTTTCAATTGCTGCAACTCCTCATCGACCTTCTTGCCGAGGCTCACGATATTTCCCCCCTTCTCCATCGACACGGCAAGCCCGAAAGCCCGCTTCCCGTCATAGCGCATCTCGTTGCGGGAAGGTTCCTCGTATCCTTCCGTCACGCTGGCAATATCCCGCAAGCGTAATTGATCGTTCTCGTGTCCCTGTATAATCAGATTCCTTATATCCTCGACAGACTGATAGCTATCATTGATCGCTACCCGCAAACGCTGGTCGCCGCTATTAAAATAACCGGGATACACCGTCTTGTTCTGGCTATTCAACGTGGACAATATCTCCATCGGGTGTACCCCCAGGTTTGCCATTTTATCCTGCAACACCTCTATATTGATACACGCCGTCCTATTCCCGTATATCTCCACCCGCCGTACACCTTCCACCTCCTGCAATTCCCGCTTCACCAATTGGGCATAATCCAATAATTCCTCGTCACCGATACCATCCGTCGTTATCGCATAAAACATCCCATACACATCCCCGAAATCATCCATCACCACGGAAGCACGCACCCCGTCCGGCAACTGCGCTTGCGCATTCGTCACCTTACGCCGCAAAATATCCCATTTCTGTTCCAACTCATCCGGTCCCACCGTACTCTCCAACTCCACCGTAATCATAGACAAATCCGCCATCGACTTCGACTCGATGCTACCGATAGCCCCCATCGAACGGATCGACTTCTCCAACACGTCTGTCACTTCCAGCTCCACTTGATGGGCGGAAGCTCCCGGGTAGACAGTCACCACCATAGCCTGTTTTACCTTGATTTCCGGGTCTTCCAACTTACTCATCGAAATGAAAGCAAAAACACCCCCGATCACCAGCACTGCGATGAAAAACTTCACCAGTGCCTTATTATTCAAAGCATATTCCGCGAGATTCATAACAACCCTCCCACGTTCGTCTTCGATACCGGCTTCAACAACTCGACTTCCATCCCCTCCTTCAAGCTATGCACACCCGCCGACACCACAATCTCCCCGGGAGCCAGTCCCTCGGAAACAATCACCTCTCCCGTCCTCAACAATTTATTCAGATGCACGGGACGTTTTCCCACTACCCGTCTCTCCGGATTGTACACCCACACGGAAGCCTGCCCGTTATCCTCGAAAATAGCCGACAGCGGCATAACCACCAAGGCATCCATGTTAGGATTATAATCTATCGTCACGTTCACACTCATTCCCGCCGCTATATCCAATCCCTCCACCGGTCTTAAACGCAACCGCATCCGGTACAACTGATTCAGATTCGCCTTCCGTGTAATCTCTATCAATTCCAGCGGGAACACTTTCCCCGGAAACACGTCTATCGTACAGGAAAACTCCTTAAACTGATCCTGCCGCACGAAATCACTCGACGGAATATCAATCTCCACGTCAAAATAATGACTGTTAATCATCGATACCACCGGATAACCTGCTGCCACCGTTTCATGCGCATCGTAATATTTATTCTGCACGTACCCGTCAAAAGGAGCCGTCAACCGCGTATCCTCCAACGCATTTTTATGCGCGTTATACTTCGCCGTAATCTGATTAATTCCCGACACCGCCTTATCGTAGTCATTCACCGGAACGCTTCCCCGCCGATACAACTCGATCACCCGTCCGGCTTCCTCTTTCACCTGCTTGTACTCCGCCTCTGTCGCCGACAACTGTATCTCGTAATCCCTCGGGTCTATCCGAGCCAACAACTGACCTTTCTTCACGAAAGCCCCCACTTCCGGCAGCACCTCCTTGATCGGTCCCGCCACCCGGAAAGCCAACTTCACCTCCGAAGCCGCCTTCACCTTGCCGGGGTAAATAATAGACAACTCTCCCTGATAATCTTTTACCGTATCAGCTTTCACCGTCGCCCTCGTACGCTCTTGTCCGGATTTATTACTCCCGCAAGCACACAATAACATAACTATTCCTAGTAAAGGAAGCACTACACCTTTCATCATCTTTTCATTTAAATATTCAGATTCAGTCTTCTTTAGTCCATGTTACGAAATTACTAAATCTTTTTTATTTTTCAGCTTTCTATACTCTATTTTATACAACAAACATGCCACAATGAAATATACCAGCGCTAAAATCCACAATCCCCAAAACTCCGGCAACACCTCCGACAACGTGGCTCCCGTGTTATTCATCTTCACGAAACCATCAATCCCGTACGACGAGGGGAACAACTTGCTGAACCACACCCAATACTCGGGAATAGCCGACTTCGGCCACGATATTCCCGATATAAACATCAACGGTACCGACGTGAACACGAATATCAAAAACGGCATCTCCCGCTCCCGGCTCAAGAACGACATCGCTATCGCGAAAAACGCACACGCCAGCAAAAACGGGAACAAAAACAGCATCAACTCCCCCCGCTCCCCGATCTGCGTCATCCCGAACAACCGGGGCACGATAAAGAATACCCAATACCCCATCACAAAATAAATAGGCAGATAAGCGAACGCCTTACCCAACACCACCCGTGCCGGGCGACAGAAATGACACCCCACGGGTAACCGGCTTCCCTTGCGCCGCCTATCCCGTTCGGTTCCGGCTATCGTCCCCACGCCCAACAACAACGACTGCTGAATCACCAGAATCAATACCGCCGGGATAAGAAAAGAAGTAAAACCACCCTGCGGGTTAAACATTTTCACGTCTTGAATCTTCACGGGCGACGCCTTAATTTCCTCCGTGATCTTCGTGGCATACTCCATACCCCGAATCTGTATATCTTTACTCATCTGCAACGCCACGTCCGTTCCCGCCATCAGCAAAGCCTTGTAATTCAGCAATGCACCCATATCACAGAACAACGACACGTGCGCCTGCTCCCCCAGAGCAATATTTCGGCTAAAATTCTCCGGGATCTCCAGAATCCCGTAAATATCCTTCTTGTACATCAGCATCTTCGCCTCCTCCATATCCGCACAACGGGCTACCACATCCACGCTCGCCGTCGCATCCCAGTTCCGTACAAACTCTCGGCTCGCCGACGATTGGGAGTGATCGACCACGGCAACCGGCACCTCATGTGCCACCTCGTTGCTGTAAATAAACGTGTACACGACCGGATAAGCCAACGTCAACGCCAAAAAGAAAGTCAACACGGCATGATCCCGGAATACCGAATAAAACTCCCGCTTGAAAACGTAATATATGTCAGTCCAAAAAAACATCATCTCATTTTAGATTTTAAATTCCAACCTGCAACTTGCCGCAGACAAATTCAACTTGAAACCTGCAACCCGTAAACCGCAAGCGGTTTACGGCAAATATTTAAACTCCAACAAATCCTGCTTCAGCTTCGGCAAAATAAACAGAGGCAAAAACAGGAAAACGATCAATGCCGCATAATTCAACCACGAATAAATCAGCGGGATACCATTCAACGCCTGATCCACGTATATCAAAAAATAATGACGCATCTGGAACAGGTTCGAGGCAATCTGTGCCAACTCCGGCATCGAGCGCACCGGATACGTGAAACCGCAAATCGAAAACGACAACACTCCCCACAAAGCACATACACTCAATGCGATCCTACTTCGCCGGCTAATTCCCGTCACGAACAACGCAAAACACTGCGAAGAAAGGATCATCAGCACCATCGCCAAGAACATCGGGAAGAAACCACTATTCAACGGGAAATGCGCGTACCCGTAAAGCAAGGAAAGGTACAACATTCCCATCGCAGTGAAAACAATCGCCTGCGGAGCCAATTTTCCCAATAATGCCACAACAATAGAATTATTGCCGACACGCAACCATTCCTTCGAAGTCTTCCGCTTGATCTCATCGCTGATACTGTACACCGTGGTGAACATCACGAACATACACAAGAAAGCGGGTAACAAAAAATTCGCCAGATAAATAGAGTAACTCAACCACGGGTTATTCAACGGGTGAGTATCCAACACCACCGGCATCAGCTTCGCCGCCAACACGGGTTGGTTCTCCCCCCTCGCCAACAGCAATGTCTGCTGCACCGCCCCGTTCGCCAAATTCGCCTGCATACGCATATCCTTGTATAACAACGACCCCGCTAAAAAATAAGTATCATTCGTGTAGAACGACAGCACGGGTTCACTCCCCGTCGAGGCATCCCTCCGAAAATCTGCCGGAATATAAAATATCCCATACACCTCACCCCGCTGCAAAGCCTCCCTCGCCTCGCTGAAATTCGCCGTCCGCATCACCACATCCGTTTGGGCAAAGGCATTCAACGAACGTACCAGCGAACGGGAAGTCGTCGTGTTATCCTCGTCCACCACCGCCACGGGCAACTTCTTCGGCAGCCCATCTTTCAACAAATCCATGAAAAACAAGAAACAGAACAGCGGGGCAAATACCATCACGAACCAGTAAATCCGCCGCCCCGCCAGCATCCGAATCTCCCGCTTCATCAGCGCCCCCACCGCTTTTATATTTTCACGCATATATTAATTTTAAATTTTCTTCAGAACACTCATCCCCGGTCTTAGCCCTTCCACCTTCTCCATCGGCACCGCCTTCACCTCGAAAGTCTTCACGTCATATTGTCCGGTCGTCTTCGTCGCCCTCCAAGCGGCATAAGTACCCATATTCTTCAGGTAAGTCACCTTCAAGGATACCTCCTTATTCCCCAATGCCGGGATATACCCCTTGAACTCCGTCCCCATCTTCAAATCTCCCAACAAATCCTCCCTCACGTTAAACACAACCCACATATCCTCCAAGTCCAGCACATTCATCACCGGGGAACCCGTCCCAACCAACTCGCCCACCTTCGGGTAACGTTCCGAAATCTCCCCGTCTATCGGCGAGATCAAAAAAGTTTCCTTGATATAAGAACTCACTTCTTCCACCGCCCCTTTAGCCCGGCTCACTTGAGCCTCGGCAGCCTCTTTGTCCTCTTTCTCCGCCCCGTTACGAGCCATTTCGTACTGGGCTTTTGCCGCCTGCTCGGTCGCCAGCATCGCTTTATAATTTGCCTCAGCCTCATCCCGCTTCTGCGCGGACATCACCTCGCCCTCGTACAACTTCTGCACCCGCTCGTACGATTTCTTGGCAACATCAAGTGCCGCCTGAGCTTTTTTCCACGTCTGGAAAGCCATCGTCTTCTGTTCCTCCCGCGCACCCTTCTGAGCCTTATTACTTAGAGCCTGAGCCGCCTCTTCCGCCGCCTGAGCCTGATTATACTTCGCCATCACTTCCGGGCTGTCCAAAATGGCAACCGTGTCGCCTCTCTTCACCCGATCCCCCTCGTTCACGAGGAACTTCTCTATTCTTCCCGGCACCTTACCGGAAATCCGCACTTCCGTAGCCTCCGCTTCCCCTTGTATCACCTCCGGCACCGGCTCCCAAAATATAAATCCAAAAACAGCCACCAAAAATACGATGACGACAATCCCCGTAAACATCAATACCTTTCCGCTAACCTTCTTTTCCTCTTTCATAACCTTTTTATATAATAATCACTATACCATCAATCATCCAATCTCCGAATTTCTCAATCTAAAATCACTAAATCACAAATCTAAAATTCCATATGCTTTTTCCAGATAAACCTTACACAACCTCGCCTCGATCCGCGTGTCTATCAATTCCGAATTTGCCGACAACCAAGCTGTCTGTGCTTCCAGCACGTTCAACACGGGAATCGTCCCCTCCCGAAAACCTAGATCGGCAAACTTCAAGTTCTCCTCCGCACGTTCCAAATTCTTCTCCGCCATCGCCAGCTTCTTCGCCACCTCTTTCATCTTAAACTCCGCTTGATGCACCTGCAACTCGATCTGCTCCTTCGCCTCCTCCAACCTGTAATTCATGGCATTCGTCTGAGCCTTCGCGTTCCGCAGGCTCTTGCGGGAAGCCCCCCAGTGGAAAACCGGGGCTTTTATCCCCACGCCCACGCTCCACATCCCCTCGAACTTGGTACTGATCCCATCAAAGAAAGAGGGCGTCATACTCATATAATTAGCCGTCAATGCCACGGTAGGCAAATACTCGGACAAAGCCAACTTTTCCTTTTTCTTGTATATATCCGCAGCCAGTTGCAGGCTCGCCACCTCCGGGCGACGGCTATACACTTGGTCAAGCGTCTCCTCGGGCACCTCCTCCACCTCCGTGTCGGTCATTTCTTCCTTCAACGTCACAATCGTATCCGTCGGCAACCCGCAAATCTGGTTCAGCAACATCCGGGACAAACTCAACCCGTTGTCCACCTTCGTCTGCACCATCTCCCCCTCGTTCAACTTCACCCGCACGGAAAGCACGTCCGCCTTCGTCGCCACTCCCGTCGTGTGCATCAACTCCACGTCCTTCACGAACTTCTGCAACGTCTCCACATACTTGTCCGCCAACTTCTTCCGGTTCACCAATGAAACAATCTGCCAGTAAGCCTCGTCCGTTGCGAGGATCACGTTCTGCACTTCCCCCGAGCGCTTGCTCTTTGCCAACTGCTCCGACAACCCGGCTATCTGATTATAGGCACGAATCTTTCCCCCCATGTACACCGGTTGCGTCAACCCCACCTGCACCACCCCGACATTCCTGGCATCCACCGTCATCGCCTCCTTCGGCAGAAGGGCAACTTTATCCGGAACATATTGACCATTTACAACAAGAGGCTTTCCATCCGTTCCAACTTTCAAATCTGGTGTAAACTTTCCATCCGCTCCAAAAGATCCCACGGGCAAATACGCATTCTCCGACAAAAGATTAATTTCTTTTTGATTACGCAAGTACACCCCCATAGCATCAATACCCGGCAAATACTTCGTGAACGCCTCGGCTTTTTGAGCCTCGCTTGCCTTCACCTCCTCGTCTGCAATTTTCAGTTTCTTGTTATTCTCTATCGCCAAACGTCGGCAATCCTCCAGGCTCAACGCTTTTTGTGCATTCACGGACAACGTAAAACACAGAAAAACAACACTCCAACCTATTCCCGATTTACATACTGTAAACATTTTCATTACCTTATCGTTTTTATTTTCCTTTTTCAATCCTCTCTATTTTTATACTTTTCGGTATGTTTCTCTATACAAATCTTAGTGCACTTTCACGAGCGAATAAAGTTGCTCGTACTGGTAACGCACGGAAGATAAAGCGTAAGCAATATCTTGATGCATGACCACGTAATTAATCAACCCAATGCTAATATTCAGCAAATTCTTTGCCAAAATAGACGTATCCACATCATCCCGAATCTCTTTATTTCTCTTCGCCTCCAAAATCACCCCTTCCAACTTCGACATCCACGAAGCCTTCGTGTTTCCCACCATCTGCTTGAACTCCGGATAAAGCGAGATCACCTCCACCATCAACGACAAGCACAAAATCTCCGGAATATCACTATCGAACCGCTTCGCCCCGTAATTCTCGATCTCCATCAAATTATGAATCGTCAAGTCGATAAACTCCCGCAAGGAATGTACCCGGCTGATCTCCTCCGCCCTCCGGCAATTCAACATCCGGTAATACCTCGTGACGCCCTCCTTCAACACTTCCTCCTTGTTCAGGAAATGATAATAAAAGGTACCTTTCGTCATCCCCACGGCTTTTTCCAAATCCGTGAGCGTAACCGCCTTATATCCCTTTTTCAGGAACAACAAAAACGACTTCTCGATGATAGTATCCCTTGTTCCGCTCATTTCTTTATCAACATATAATACTGTTCAAACTGCATCCGCATATCGGAAAAAATGTACTGGAAATTCGGGTCGTCAAACTCAATGTTCAACATACTGCTCGACACCGATATCAGATTACGGGCAAGCGCCGAGGTATCCAACGTTTCCCGTATCTCCCCGCTCTGCTTCGCCTTCAGAATCACGTGTTCCCAACGAGTCAACCGCATCTTCGACAACGTGTAAATCCGTTCCCTGAAATCGGGAAACAACGGTGCCACCTCCAACACCAGCTGGAAAAACAACACTTCCAAAACAAAACACCCGAATAATTTCTGCGACAAATCGGCTCCTTCCTCCTTGTTCCGGATCACCAGATCGATATACTCCCGCAACGACGCCACCCGCTCCACATCCTCGTCCGTCTCTTCCCGCATCACACTGAAATAACGCTCGATACCCGCTTCCAGTATCTCCTGCTTATCCTTAAAATAATAATAGAACGCCCCCTTCGTCAACCCCGTAGCCTGTTCCAAATCCTTCAAAGACGTGGCTTTATACCCCCGGTTCAAAAACTGGAGAAACGACTTCTTTACTATTTCATCCCGAAGTTCAGCCATAAAACCATTTGTTATTCTCTCGCAAAGATAGAGATAAAAACCGAAATATAACTATCGTACGTTAAAAGTGCATAAACAGTTACCGACATCAAAAGATTTTGTCACCTACAAAACATGGTAGAACACCATCTTATTTAATAAGCAGGGGTAAACCTACAAAAGATCTGGTAGAAATAAATGCCTTTTGTTTCCCCTTCATTTGAAAAGAAGGTAAACAAAAGGCATACATAGCTAAAAATGATTATATAACTGGTTATTCCATTCTATGCAATGATTTTATTTGATACAAAATGGATTGATAATGTGCCCGATCCGAAGGATTCGCCGTTCTCAACCGCCCCTCGATCAACTTCCGTATCTTATCGAACATATCCATAATATATGCGAACGACTCGTCTATCGGCTCCACGTTCACCCTCTTTTGCCAACCGTAAGGGTCTACACCGATAGCGTTATGCAACAGCAACCTCTCCGTCACGAATTCCGACCCGTACTCCCTCTCGAACTCGACCAAACGCTCCCGGAAACGCCGCACGAAACCACTCCCGTCCAGACCGGACTCGATAACTTCATCCACGCTCATCGTCATCATGCCACTTTCCGTCGCCCCGGTCAACGCCCTGCCATCCTGACGCATCACACCTCTCGCCTTCTCCAAATTCATCGACACGCACAACCGCTGCAAAGCCTTCTCCCCTTCCGTCAACTTTCCTCCCCGGGCAACAGCAACCCAAATACCCGTGTAAATATCATCGTAATAATCTTTCACCGTGTAAGGCTTCTCTGTCAAATGAGAAGAGAACGTCACGAAAGGCGCACGCCCGAACAGCATCCTGCCTGCCACCCCTCTCAACAACGACGAATACTTCAGCGACAACCTCTTCTTGCTCAACTCCTGCTCGTCCAACCAACCGCTCCCTTGCAATTCCCGGATAGCCCACAACATCGAATTCCGTTGCACCTCCCGGGGCAATGACCGGTAACGCTCATCCGCGACACCCTCCTTCACCGTTTGCAAATCAACACCTCCCACCTGATGCAACACGTTAGCGATATAACCGAAATACTGGTTCACGATCTGGAAATACAAATCCATCCGGTACTCCGAAAACTCGTCATTCCCCACCCACGTGTTCACGTTAGGCAGGATATACTTCAAATTCTTAATCCCGTAATCACCGGCTTTTATCGGGTCATCTCCCAAATCTTCCGACAAAGCTCCCGGGTCATAAACCGCCAATATCTGCTGCTGCCCGTAGCGGTACATCGGGTCGCCAGCCTTCTCGTCCACCCACTCCCGCACGACCTCAGCCTCCTCCTCCACAGTCTTCTTTCCCGCCACCGGGGAATACAGCCATTTGATGACATACTCGTCATAAACCCCTATCTCCGGCGGAGTCAACTTCACCCCTTCATCCCCGGGTTGCGCCACGTAATTAAAACGAGCGTAATCCATGATCGAGGGCGTCGTCCCGTACTTTCGCGTAAAACTTGCAGAACGCAACGAATCCACCGGGAAGGCATGCGAAGCCTTCATGTTGTGCATCAGTCCCAGCGTGTGCCCTATCTCATGAGCCACCAGGTAAGCCAAAGCCTCCTCCAAACGCTTGCCCGACAACACTCCCGACCGAACCGAATCATCCACTTGTGCCGTCTGCACAAACATCCATTGCGTTGCCAACTTCACCGCATCATTATAAATAATCACCGAAGCATTCACGATTTCCCCCGTGGCAGGATCCACCCACGAAGGTCCCATGGCATTCTCTATCCCCACGGGACAATACCGGATACAAGAATACTTCAAATTATCTGGGTCAAACTCCGGGTCATCCAACGGAAAATCACGCACACGGACGGCATTCTTGAAACCGATCTGCTCAAACGCCTTATTCCAGCGCAACACCCCCTCCTTCAACGGCTTCTTCCAAGCCTCGGGGAACGTGTTGTCCAGATAATACACGATCGGCTTTTTCGGCTCCACCAGTTCACCCCGCTCCCA
Source organism: Butyricimonas sp. Marseille-P2440 (assembly GCF_900091675.1). Lineage (NCBI taxonomy): Bacteria > Pseudomonadati > Bacteroidota > Bacteroidia > Bacteroidales > Odoribacteraceae > Butyricimonas > Butyricimonas sp. Marseille-P2440. Next base: position 324,638 of record NZ_LT594609.1, read on the forward strand.
TGCCTCCATGTTGCGAGGCTCCAAACGCCAACGGTTCGCGTAAGAATAATACTTCGCCCCCCTCTCGGAAGACATCTCCTGCTTCCCCGTCAAGAACACCCCGACCCGGGGATCCGAGATTCTCGGCTTCATCTTCTTTTCGGGCAACAACAGCACGCTTTTCACCGAATTCACCGTCACATCCCCCAGCCCGATAAACGTTTCTCCATACTTCAACGCACAAGCATACGTTTCCTTCATCTCGATAGAAACATTATCGTCAAAAGCCTTGATCGCACCGATAGACGACAAATTCTTCTTCAACTCTCCCACGAGCGGCAATCCTTCAAAATACCCCCCTATCGGCGACAACCGGGTATTCTTCTCCGTGAAAAACTCCGTCACCTCGAACACAACAGCAGAACGGTCCGTGTTGTAAGTCACCACCTTCATCTTCTGCTGCTTGACATCCATAAAGCTATTCTCTGCCGCCTTCTCCAGATGCTTCTCTCCCTCCCCGTAAGTCACGTAAGTATTCCGTTCGCACATGAAAACCGTGCTATCCTCCAGCACAAACCGCACGTGCATCGGAGTCTTCACCTTGTACCCCACGTTCACGAGCAACGGCTCACTCGTGGCGGCAGCCGTGTTGGCTATCAACAAATCCCACCCCATGTATTTCAACGGGTACTCGAAATAAATCTTACCCCCAAGCCTATGCACCGTGATAAACCATCCCTTTACCGACCGCAACCCTTCCGCTTCAAGGAATACCTCGTATTTAGACTTCTCCGGAGCCACAGTTTCCGTCTTCGCATTCTTCTTCTTTTTACCCCAAGCATAAACATCCGAAGCGTTCAGTACACACAAAAACAGCATCCCGAACAACAACCACCTGTTCACATTTCCTCTCATACCCGCAACTTTTAATTTCCTCCATTCAAGGAAGCGACCTTCTGTTTCAAAAATGCTTGCAACTCCGCATTTTTCGACTGCATACTGATAATATAGGCTTGATTATAGCAAGCTTTAGCGTTTTCCCTGTCGCCCGCGGCAAGGAAACAATCCCCTTTCGTCATGGGAACCCACAACTTCATCCCGGCATCAAGATCCTGTTGCGCCCCGATCACGTCTATCCAAGCCATGCACACCTTAAAAGTCTTTTCCGTGAATTTCTTGCCTGTCGCCTTTCCCAAATCAATAACCGCGTTGTACAAATCCTTCCATCTCAATTTATCCCCCAACACTTTAAAGTACTCGTTTTTAACATCCACGTAAGCATCCTGATCCTTCTTCCCGTGAAGCCAGTAATCCGCATCCGCCTGGTAACGCATCACGGTATCCATGCCCACGAAACTCTTCACCGTGGCATACGCCCGGGCTAGATCGCCGCCAACGCGCTCCACGGCTTCCATGTAAGCCTCGTTGCCGGAATACGTCAGGCGCCCGATAAGCTCCATGTTCCGATCCACCAAAAAGCCGGCAACTTCCTCTTCTGAAATGATTTCCGAAAAACGGTCGTAATTTTCCAAAACAAACTCGAATATCGGGTCAAACAACTTCGCCTCATCCAAATAAGACGTCAATATCTTGAAATCCTTCGCGTTCACCATGTCGCCCATATCTTTATCACTCACGTACCTCTGCAACAGAGCCTTCACCTCCCCCGTCCAACTATCCAACGTTTCTCCCTGCAATACCGGCAGAAAAGACAAAGCCTCCAGCAAAGCCGTCTGCATGGACTCCAAAGAATAATCGCTGGCTGTCACCGCGCCGAACAAATCTTCTAACGAGGGACTCTCGTGCAACATCACCCGCCCGATATGCTCGAATACCTCTTTCGGGATATCCCCCACGATCCGGTAAGCCTCCTTGCCGGTTTCATTCAACCAGATCACCAGCGGCACTTCCGTCACCCGGTATTTTTGAATCAATGCCGTGTTCTTCTTATCGGCTTCCACCTGTATATTCATAAAGCGTTTGTTATACAAGGCGCCTAACGTATCGTTCGCGAGCACACCTTTTTCCAGCAGTGTACAAGGTTCCGCGTCTTTCAAACGGAAATACAACAACGTCGGCAATTTGCCTTCCCGGGCCTCCGCCTCGGCTTTCTCGAACTTGCCCTTGTAAAAAGCCACCCCCTGAGCCTTCACGTCATTCATGACAACGTTCGCCACGAACACCGAAAACAATATAAATAATTTCCACATATACTTGATTATTTGACGACTTTAACTTAAAGGAGTCGCAGTTTTACAGCGACTCCTTTAGCTAAAGCACTAAAACACAATATTACTCGATTACCTCAAAAGTATAAACATTCTCTATCACCCGACTATACCCGTCATTCGACAAGCGAAGCGACACGGTATAAAATCCCGGTCGAGCGTTATTCTCCAAAGGATACATCATAACGCCACCACCCTTCACCACCAATTCCTTTTTGAATATAGCCGCGGCCTCCTCTCCCAGGCTTGAAGTCACAGACTCCAATTGAAAATAAATCGGTTGCGTACCCTCGTATCCTTGCAAGCCCAAGGTTACCCAATATGAATTGTCTTTCATCCGAAAAGAATCCAAATCCCAAATCGGATTCTTGCGAATAATCGACGTGTCCGGGTCATACGAGGCATTCTCCACGTTCAAATATCCCACGGTCGTTTCGTGGCAAGCACAAACGGCAAGCATCAATACAGCAGCCCACAATATTATATGTTTCATAAACTATCCATTTTTATTTTTCTTCTTGACCAAGTGTAAACCAATACTCGAGTGCATGTACCACTCCATTGTCCTGTTCCATATCACCGGAAGAAATATCAAACTCCCGGCTCGCTTTTTTGAAATACACGAAAATCGGTCTCGCTCCATTCTCTACAATTCCACCTTTTTCATCTACCCAAGTACGCACCCAAAGTTCCGTGCCTCCCAAAGTAGGAAGCGTGATACCTCCCGTTCCGATAGAACCGAAATCTCCCGGTTCCCCGATAGGGAAATCTGTCCTGAAATGCTTCCCGTCCACCACATGTTGCAACAAGATGGATTTACACCACTCCGCGTCCAAATCCCTCACTTGCTTGATGTCATTTTGCAACAAATAACGCCGTATCGAGTGATTGGTCATCCCGAAAAAAGTTATTTCCGGATGTTTTTCATCCTTTCCCTCGAACAACTTCACCATATCTTCTCCCGCGTGACGAATCATGATTGCCGTCGAGTCCCAATCGTAGGAATGTGCCTCCAGATACTCTAAAGTATTCCCGTCAAAACGTCCCTTGCTGTTGCCCGTACTAATGAAATTGTCTTTCGTGCAACCGATAGAAAGTAGCAATAATGCGGTTACTATTATCAAATATGCTTTTTTCATCTTTTCCCCTAATTACTGGTTTTGTGTTCTCTTGTTCCAATACACGTTTTGCCGCAACAGATCGTTATCACTAAAAGCTGTTGCCACGATTCCTTGATAAAGAGCACCTTCCTCAATATCCTGCGGCGACAAGTAAGAATAAATCTTAAAGAATCGTTGCACGTATTCCACCCCGTTCCGACGTGCGTCATAATAACGGTGGCCTTCCATCAACAACTCTTTCTCCCTTTCCCGGAAAATCGCCAATTGCAAATCTTTGTCCAACCCTTTCTCCACGTCATCGGCATTCGGGTACTGGTAAGCGAAATTACTTCCCGCGTATGCCCGCTGACGAACGGCGTTCAAATCATCCTTGGCATTGTCTTTCCCCTGACGCACCCGGCACTCCGCACGGAGCAGGATAATCTCTGCCAAACGATACCTCGACACGTTCTGGTCCATACCCGACCAAATGGGCGTGGAACTCCAACTGTAATACTTGTAACACGGGTAACGGTATTTAGCAGGGAAAGCCCATTTAAGTTCCTGGTTCCCCCAACGCGCGGTCACTTCACCCTCTGTTCCCCGTTCCGTATCCACTATCGTTTCGTCACCTATCTTCTTCACGAATATCGAGTCCGCATCCGTTGCCCAGAAATAAGCCTCCCGACGACCGTCCTCCACGTCATACAACTCTCTCACTTGTTCCTTGGTCAAATAATAATCCGGTTCGGTTGTCGGATCCTTGGTCACGATAATCGGGAAACCAACCGACTCCTTCACTCCCTGGTAATAAAAAACAGACCCTTGTTCCTCCAACTCGCGATAATATTCCCAGATACTCTCCTTGCTATCTTTGTGCAAACCGGACAGACACAATTGTACCGGATTCTCTTCCAGCGCGTAATTCCCCACCTTGTTCTCGATGATTTGCGAACACAAATCCTCGGCTTTCTCCCAGTATTCGGTTTTACCTTCCACGCCGGCTCTCCAGGCATAAATATGAGCTAACAAGGCGGTAACGGCACCTTTACTAGCATACTGCTTGCAAAGGGTTAGATCGCCCAACTTCAGATTCTCGTAATTAGGCAATTCCATCGCTTTCAACGCCCATTTTTCCGCCTCATCCAATACTTCGCTCACGGAACTTTTGCCATATTTCTTGTAAGTACGACCGTCTTTGATAATCGGGGCTTCCCCGAAATCGGTAGCCAAAGCGAAATAAGCAGCCGCCTTCGCGAAATAAGCCTGCAACACGTAAGGTTTAATGACCTCTTCCTCCAAGGGAAAACGGAAAGCATTGTCTATAATAATATCCGCCGAAGCTATCGTCTCGTAATAACGCTCAAAATTAGAGAGCATCATCGGCAAATAACTCTCGTCAAGATTTCTCGATTTATTCAATTCCGTGTACGAGGCAAAAGGAGAGAATAACGTCCGCACCTTAACCTCCAACGAGAACAACAAAGCTTGCGCGTCCTTTTCCGACTTGAAATAACTCTCGTATGTCACCGAGTTCTCGGGAACCACGTTTATCCAATCCGAACATCCGTTCACGATGAACAACACGGGCAACAATATGATGTATATATACTTTTTCATCTTCAACTAAAAATTTAACGTTAAACCAAACGTCCACTTGCGAGGTAACGGATAAGATGTCCCGCTATCATGTCCAGAATACAGATCCACCACTTCAGGATTATCCCCCGAATAATTACTCAAGTAGAACAAATTCTCCGCCGTAACGAAAACACGGGCTCCCGAGAAACCAACTTTTTTGATTAACTCGTTAGGCATATTATATCCCAATGTAATCTGTTTCAACGACATCGAGTGCACCGTCTCTATATTCGTATCAAAAAAGACCGCTACAGACTCTCCCAAGCGCGGCAAATTTGCCTTGCATCCCGGTTCGGTCCAATAATGCAAATCCTTGTAATCCACGAATTTCGGTCCTTTCTTGCTCAATGAAATATTGCGCCCGTTGATCATTTTCCGACCGAACGAAAAATTAAACAACACGTTCAAATCAAAATTCTTCCAGATCACCTCGTTCACCCAACCGCCATAAGCCACGGGAAGCGGCGAACCGGCATAATATTGATCGACACGGCCATCATGATTAAAATCCGCGAATTTATAGAACCCCATCAAACCGCTATTCAAATAACCATCCGACACCAACGTCCCAAGTATATAAGTTCTTTGACCGTTTTCCTTGTAGTAAATATCGAAATCCTCCTCTTTTTCATAAAATCCTTCATTTTTCGTCACCAGCATCATACTCAACGGACGACCAATCACCAAACCGCCCAAATCTTTACCGGAATACGACTTCTCGAAACGGTTCCAGTTTCTGGAAAGATTCAACTTGGAACGCCAGCTCACCGGTCCTTCCCGCAAAATATCGGCAGTCAACTCCAACTCGATACCCTCATTCGACACCTCCATGGCATTCTCCGTGCGACTGGAATGCAAATACAATGCCGCCGGCAGGGGTACCTGGTAAATCAATGAACTCGTGTACTTGTAATAATAGTCCAACTTCACGTTCAAGCGATAATCAAACATATCCAAATCCAATCCCAAGTCATATTGTTCCGTCTTCTCCCACGTCAAATCGCGAGCAATCGGGGAACTGGGTGTCGTTCCGAAATTCCCCATAAAAGAATTATACGAATCCACACCAATCAAACCGTAAGCCAAGTACGCCTTGGTAAACGTCTGCCCCGAGGTCCCGTAACTCCCCCGGATCTTACCCCAGTTCAACCACCCCTCGGTAAATCGTTTGATAAAAGGTTCCTCCGAGAACGCCCAACCGACAGCCACGGATGGGAAATTCGCCCAACGGTTACCTTCACCGAAAGTGGAACTCCCGTCTCGACGGAAGGTAAACTCTGCCAGATAACGTTGCTTGTAGTTATACCCGATACGTCCGAAATAACTCACCATCACCTTTTCCGTGAAATCCGACGCGTACGTGGTATTGGAAATATAATTATGGTAACCATCCTTACCCACGTCGATCACCGGTTTCACCCAGCTCGGGTTAAAATAATACGTGTAATCGGAAGGCCCACCCATACCGGCACCGCTCATACCGAAATTCTGCTCCTTGTTGGCATTTATACCCAGCAAAAGGTCAAAATTATGCGTCTCGTTAAAACTCTTGGAATAATGCAACAACTCCTCCGTCATAATCGACACCACCCGGTTCACGGAACCCGTCGAATGATTACGGTGATACTCTTCATCCAAATTACTCGGGTAAAACATATTCAGATTCGCCTGGGCATAATCCACGCTCCCCGAAGCAGAGAGTGACAGACCTTTCAACAACTCCCATTCCAGGAACATACTCGCCATGGCACGATAATCGTCCGTGCGATCCTTCACGTACTTCATTCTCTGCAACCATTCATCCTCCAACTCCTTACTTCCCCCCATGTAGGTCGGCTGCTTATCCGGAGCGACTTCCATACCATCGTAATTATTCACGCTTTTATTCATTGAACGGTCCACGTACGAGAGATACACACGGGCATCCGCGTGCAGTTTATCCGTCAAATTGGCATTCAGGTTCACGCGCATATTGGCTCTCTTGTAAACACTGTTGATCATGATACCCGTCTCGTCGTACAAGCCCGCGCCGACCATATACTGGAATTTATCCGAACCGCCGGAAGCCTGGATATTCGCGTCCACCACTTTTCCCGTGCGGAATATCTGTTTCCACCAGTTCCGTTCGTTATTGTAAAAAGGATCCAAACTATCCTGCAACTGGTAATCCGTACCCACGTCATTTTTACCGTTTCCCCAGAACTTATCGTACGTACCGCTCCAAGCACTCGAATTATGGTAAACGTCCTCGTATGAACCCGGGTAACAATAAGCCCCTTTCTTGCTTGACCAATAACTCTCTATCTGGTGACGCGCGTGATTCAAATCCAACCATCTCTCCATCCGTCCCCCCGTCTGCAAGGGCCACGCCATCAACTGGGACAACGAATAAGAAACATTTGCCGCGAATTTGGCTTTTCCCTCTTTTCCTTTCTTGGTGGTAATCAGGATCACCCCGTTACCGGCACGGCTACCGTAAATGGAAGCGGCGGCAGCATCCTTCAACACCTGCACCGACTCGATCATACTGGGATCCAAATCGGCAAGCGTGTTCGTACCCGTCACCGGGGAAACGAAAGAGTGCATCGGCACCCCGTCTACCACCCACAACGGCTGCCCGTCACTCGCTCCGTCCACCAGCAAAGAGTTGAAACCGCGCACCGACACCACTGCCGCACTACCCGGTGCACCCGATTGCTGAATCACATTCAACCCCGCCAGACGCCCCTGCAACATACTGGTAATACTGGCAGACGGAAGCTCCTTCATCTCCTCGGCATTTACCGTAGAGATAGCACTGATCATCTCCCGCTTGTTCTGCGTACCGTACGCGCGGACCACCACCTCGTCCAACTCGGAAGCGCTCTCCTTCAACGTCACCACCAGCTCCTGACCGGCAGAGAACACCACCTTTTTCGTGTCACATCCCACGAAAGAGAACACCAACTGCCCGTTCTTCTTCGGGACCGGCAAATTAAAGGTCCCGTCAACAGCCGTCGACGTACCGATCGTCGTGCTATCCAAACGGACAGTCACTCCCGGCAAAGGCAATCCTTTTTCATCCAACACCTTACCTTTCACAACCAGATTACCCCGCTCTTTCTCCTGTCCGCCTTCCTTGCGGCGGATCAAAATAAAAACACCATCTTCCTTGTAGGTGAACGGTAATTCCGCCAAAACCTTATCCAAAATCTGGAGCACCGTCTGTTCCTTCACGCTAGCCGTCACCTTGTAAGGTCGCAAACTCTCATTGTTAAACATGAACTTATACACGTCCGATTTTTCCAAGGTATTCAACACCTCAAGCAACGGGGTTTCCGTCCAATTGAAACTCAATTTTTTCTGCTGCCCGAACACCCCCAGTGTCATACACAAGAGGCAAAACAACAAGCAAAAACGTATTCCAATCCGATTTCTTCGCATTTCCCCGTCAGAATGGGATGAATGTCGCTTTTTTTCCATACATTTGTAATTAATAATTTAACAATTTATTTTTAAAACCGCATAGGTTTACAAGGGATAGCGCCAACTATCCCCTTTTTCTTATATTCCATTAAAATTATTTTACTGAAACAACAAGGCTCTTTCCGTTCCACCGGACCTCTAGAATCCCCAGCTCCCTCAACCGTTCCACCAACTTTTCCGGCGGTTCCTCCCGGTTCACCCAAAATTTAAACCGCATATCCTTCACGCTCGGATTCTCGTAAAACACGGAAAAATCATACCAACGCCCCAGTTCATCCAACATATCTTCCAACCGGGCATCATTGTAAAAGAAGAAGCCATCCCTCCACGCCACGTAACTCCTCACGTCCACCTTCTCCACGACCAACGTCCCCGTTTCACGCCACGAGGCATTCTCGCCCGGCTCCAAAAGTATCTCTTCCGCATCCTCCCGATTCTCCCTCACCAACACGCTTCCCTGCACTAGCGTAACATCCAGCGGCTTGCCTGGATAATCCCGCACGTTAAACTCCGTCCCTAACACGCGAGTGACCAACTTATCCGTCACAACCGTGAAAGGACGGTTCTCGTCCCGGCTCACCTCGAAATAAGCTTCCCCCTTCAACAACTCCACCCGCCTCGAATCCTTCTCGAACACCACGGGATAGCGCAACTCCGACTCCGCATTCAGCCACACCTTCGTCCCGTCCGCTAACTGCACAAAATACTCCCCTCCCCGGGCCACCCGCAACGTGTGATACCTCTTTTGCAAACCGCTATCCGCCTTCACGTTCAAATAACTCATCCCGTGAATGGAATCCGAAAACACGTTCTGCTCCCGCGCGTTCTCGTCCAATTGCAACAACCCGGCGGCAGTAATCTCCCGCGCCCCCTCGTCCGTGACAATCGTGACCTCCGATACCCTACCTTTGGCCAAAGTCCTCTTCACGGCTTTCCCCGGCGAATCCGACCAGTAAAAGTACATCCACGCGAACCCGACCAGCAACACCGCGGCAACAGAAGCCGCTATCGAAATCCAATACCCTGGCAACCGTTTCCGCCTCATCGCGTGCCGCCCGATAAAGACCCGCCACTCCTTCTCCACGTCCGTTTGCTCCTCCAGGGAAAAACCGCCTTCCCGCAACACGCACAACTCCTTCACCAACTCCCGGTGCGCCTCATCCTTCAACCACGCCTCCACCCCGGCTCGATCCAGCTGTCCCGGGCAAGTAATCAATTGCAGGGCAAACTCTATATCTTCATCCGTGTATTTCTCTAAATCCATAGTTATACATTTGTTCCTATATAATACACACGAAAGGGTACAAACAGGGTAACGAAAAAAACACTTTTTTTTCATTTATTCTGCAACATTTTCACAACTAACTATGATTCAAGCGATTTCAAAAAGTGGTATTAATGGCGACATTTCACGAAAGCCACATACAAAAGCAACTGTTCCCCCGAGAACTTCTCCCGCAACAAGCGCAAAGCCTTTTTCACGTGAGCCTTCACCGTGTTAATCGAAATCCCGAGTTCATCAGCCACCTCCCGGTATTTCTTCCCGTCAAGAAAACACATCTTGAACACCGCCTTCACCTGTTCCGGCAGCAACTCGATCGACTCCCGCAACTGAAACATCAACTCCTCACGCTCCAAATCCTCGTCCTCCATGGCCTCCTCCATCGTCCACAACGCATCCGCAACAAACCGCTCCCGCGATTTAGAACGCCGCAAATAATTCATGCAATTATTCCGCACAAGAGTATATAACAACGGAGTAATCGGCGTGCTCAATTCCAATTGATCGTAACGACTCCAAAGAATCTCGAAAGCATCATGCACCATATCCCTCGCCACCTCCGAGTCATTAAAAAAACTCAGCGCATGGCAATAAAGCTTGGAATAATTCTCCTTGAATACCCGTTCAAAATCAATATCTTTTTTCGAGTTCTCACGCATACGCACCTCTTTAAAGCGAGCAAATATAGATATTATCTCTCGAAAAGTCAATCGAAAACGAATAAAACATCAAACACATTCACATCCTACCCCATCAATAGGTTTACCCGGTGTTGAAATACCCAATTCCCGACATAATTCAATATTATACCCGTATCAATTCCGGTTCAATTCCGTCATGAACGCTATAGGAACCCTATATGAACCCTATACGAACCCTATTTAGAATAGCGTTCATACAGGATATCTATAGCTTAATTAAAGTATTATACACGGGAGTGATACGGGATTACACCCCTGGTAATATTAAATTAATATAGGTATTCTTCTTGTTTACCCTATAACTACTCGATGATCGCAACCTCTTCCAGTTCCTCGCAGGTACCCGTGTGTTTGCTGTCACGGTTAATACGATCCATGATAACAGCGATCGCACCGTCACCCGTGACGTTACAAGCCGTACCGAAACTATCCATAGCGATATACAACGCGATCATCAATCCCTGCGCCGTTTCATCGAAGCCGAGCATGGATTGCAATAATCCCAACGCTGCCATAATCGCCCCGCCCGGTACTCCCGGGGCGGCAACCATAGCGATACCCAGCATAAAGATAAAGCCAGCCATCATCCCGAAGGAGATCGGCATCCCCGACATCAGCATGATTGCCATAGCACAAGCCACGATTTTCATGGTGCTGCCCGAGAGATGTATCGTTGCGCAAAGCGGAATAACGAATGCTGCCAATTCCCGGTTCACGCCGTTCTTGATCGTCTGCTCAAGAGTGACGGGAATCGTGGCTGCTGACGACTGCGTCCCCAACGCCGTCATGTACGCGGGCAACATATTGCGGAACAGGCGGAGCGGGTTCTTCTTCGACACGAACCCGGCAATAAAGAACTGAATGAACAACAGCACGATTGTCAGGAAGAAAATGACCACGATGATTTTCACGAACACGCCCAACACGCCGGATACCTGACCGGAACCGGAGATGTTCAGGAATATACCGAAAATGTAAAGAGGCAACAACGGAATTATCACGGTGACGATCACCTTGTTGATAATATCCTTGAAATCTTCCATCGCCCCTTTCAAGGTTGCGCCGTTTATCACGGACATACCCAGACCGAGGGTAAATGCCAACACGAGGGAAGTCATCACGTCCATCAAGGGAGGCATCATCACCGTGAAATAAGGTGCCAACGGTACTGCCGCAGAAGCCTCTATCGGGTGTAATGCCCCAGCGTCACCAAGCAACCACGGGTAACTCAACTCACAGGCGAAATAAGTGAAAAATCCCGAGAAAAGGGTAAAGCCGTAAGCCAATAAAGCCGTGATTAACAACAGGCGCCCGGCTCCCTTGCCGAGATCCGCAATACCGGGTGCAACCAATCCCAAGATCAACAGAGGAATGATGAATCCCAAAAAATTACTGAACAGACCATTTACGGTCAAAAATATTCTTACCAGCCAATCGGGGAAGAAAAGCCCGCATACTATACCTAAAATAATCGCCACGATAATCTTAGGCAATAGCCCCACTTTTATCTTTTTCATACACTTAACGTTTATCAATAAAATAATCTATTTACAATCTTAACCGGTATCCTCGTTCTCGAGTACACCAATTATACGTTCTAAACGAAAATGTAAACAAAAAAGTTTATTCTTTTCATTTTTTTGTAATTTTGGGAATGAATAGTCGGAATGAATCAAACTATTCCGACAGCAAAATAATAAACTATAAAAAAACAAGAAACGCCATGACAATTTGCATTTTGGTCATTATTATTACTATTTTGATTGGAATATTAATCGGAGTAATCACAAAAAACAAGACCGTTAAATATCTTTCATGGGGAATTTTAGGATGCGGTATCGCATTATTTTTATACTTATACTCTTCTAACACGCCACAACAAGCGCAAACAGGAGAGGATGTATTGACAAATTTACAAGGCGAAGAGGAGAAAAGCGATACCCGTGATTTGTCAAACGAAGAACTCACGGAGGCGGGATTAGAAGACATCCGAAACAAAAATTTCGAGCGTGGAATAGCTTACTTGACCCGCGCAGCAGAACAGGGCCACGCTCCAGCCCAAATACACCTGGGTAATTTAAACTATACAGGATGGGGAATCCCCGAGGATGTTGAAAAAGCATTCTTTTGGTATCTCAAAGCAGCGGAAACCGGAGATGCCGAGGGACAATTCAATGTCGCAGAAATGTATTATTATGACGAAGTATATGAAACAACACCAAAAGACATCGATGCAACATTCCAACAAGCAAAACGATGGGCAAAATCAGCCGCCGCACAAGGACACGAAGAAGCCAAAATTCTCCTGGGGAAAGTTGAAAAAATAATGAAAAAAACACTGGACGATCGTGACACCGCAGCTGACTATTATTTTGATTGCGGATGCCATCACTTAAAAGACGGGAGTTATCCATCTCTCATCGAGGAGAACTTATTTGCCTCTGTTCTCTACGGGAATAGTGACGCCGCACTTCAACTCGGCATACTGTATTTTGAAGGTAATATTCTCGAACAAAATGACGAAGAAGCAGAAACAATGCTTCGCGAAGCCCTCGCCGCAGGAAAGGAAGAAGCAAAAGAATATTTGGAAGAAATCGAGAAACGGAAAAAATCACAAAAATAAGACGGAGGTATCTCACAATTAACTCCACGAACCTTATGCCCCTCCTAAATTCAATGCAAGCCTTCGCCAAACGCAGGGAATGCATCAGGAGTAGGGGGTGGTGACGAAAATTTAAAACCGACCGGCACCGTGTAAGTTATAGGGAAGCCGCATTTTTTAATCGGACACCAGGCGGGGATGTATTTCGGGAAATTCCGAACAACCCGTATCGCTTCTTTATCGAGAAGAGGATGACATCCTTTTACAACTTCCACGTTTACAACCGAACCATCCTTTTCAACCACAAAACGCACAAGAACTTTCCCGGTGACACCCATCTTTATTGCTTCCGAGGGATACCTTACATTTTGAGCTATCCATTCTTTCACGTTTCCCTGGGCGAACACCGGCATTTGCATGTAAAAACAATCTTTCAGCATCTCCTCGTCAGCCACCTGCCCGTAAGACAACACACAAGGCATTACATTCTTCAAGAAATGCCGACGACGGTCGTTCTCGTTCATGTATTCCCGCATTTTTGCCTCTTGCAAAATCTTCAAGTGGGCAAATTTCGGGTAAGCCACCAAATAATTATAAATAAAATTCTTCGGACCAAGTTCCTTCATCAACTTCAATTTTTCACTATTAAAATAATAGCACACGGCTTCCAACTCGTCGATACAAGTATTTGTCAATTTCGCGATCACCATTACTCTTCTCGCCTCGTCATAGGACTCCTGCCTGATATGTACCCGAAGTTGCTCCACCATCGAAGCGTACGCCTGCTTGTCGCTCTTGTACTCCTTTTTCATTGCCTTGATTCGTTCCTGCAAAAACTCCATCCCCTCGTCATTCGGGATTTCGGACACGGGAATACGGACTTCCCGCTCCAACATTTTGCAATAATTTTCATACGAGAGCGAATCTTTGACTGAAGCGGCAGCTACCGATGCGTTCAAAAAAAACAAAAGAACGGCACTTGCAATATTTATTAAATAACGGGTTGTAGTCATCGTATTTCAATTGAAATTACACATACCTGAAATTATTGGTAAATATATAATTAAAAAGTGAAAAAGCAAAGAGCCTTCCTCGAAATTCCCTTTGCTTTTTCACTTTTTATATTTCAAATCTCTCAATACTCTTCTGAAGGGTAACCGGTATGAAATATCCGGAGTTCCCGACGTAATTGGTCGAGTTCCCGCTGCATATCGTGCATACGTCCCATCAGCTCGTGGATGACTCCGATGCCCTCGATGTTCACGGATAAATCTTCATGCCAGTGTACAAAACGCTCCAGATCCCGTAATTGGGAAATAGATAAATAACGCTCCCCGTCGACAACCTGAATGTCAATCAAACCGTCTTCTTCCAAAGAAACGATAAATGACGGATCGACGTGGCTTTTCTGGCAATATTCCCTGACTATTATCAAATCTGCTTGCATAACTGACATGTTTTAATTAAGACTTTGTAATTCCTTAAACAAGGCTTTCTGTTTCTCCGTCAGGTTGGTCGGAATCTGCACGGAATAAGTCACGATCAGATCGCCGAATTTGCCTTCTTCCTTGTACACGGGAAAACCTTTACCCCTCAATCGTACTTTAGCACCATTTTGTGTTCCGGGTTTTACTTTCAATTTTACTTTACCGTCCATCGTGTCGACCATTTGTTCGCCACCGAGAATTGCCGTGTAGAGATCCAAAGGAGCCGTCACGTACAGGTCATTTCCCAATCGCTTGAATACCGGGTCTTCCGCAATCACGAAAGTGATATACAAATCCCCGTTGGGTCCGCCATTCACACCGGGAGCGCCTTGTTCTTTCAACTTGATGGTCTGTCCGTCAGCCACTCCTGCCGGAACGGTGATCCGTATATTTTTACCGTTTACCGATAACACTTGCTTATGCGTCTTCGCCGCATCGTGGAACGATAAGTGTAATTCTGCATTATAGTCCTGTCCCCGGAATCCAGCGGAACGTCCTCCGCCCCGACGAGAACCGAACAGGGATTCAAAGAAGTCTGAAAATTCGCCCTCATCCCCCATCCCGGAGAATCCGCCTCCCGACGACCAGTATTGACCGCCGCCTCCAGCGAAACCTCCACCTTGTTGCTGACGCTGTTTCTGGGCTTCAAATTCATCGGCATGTTTCCAGTGTTCCCCGTATTGGTCATATTTTTTCCGCTTTTCCGGATCGCCCAATACTTCGTTTGCCTCGTTTATCTCCTGAAAGCGTTGCTTGGCATTCGGGTCATTCGGGTTCAAGTCCGGGTGATACTTTCTGGCCAACTTTTTAAAAGCCTTCTTGATATCATCCTGCGAAGCACTTTTATCAACCCCTAAAATCTTATAGTAATCTATATAGGCCATACTTTTATAATTTATACATTCTATAATATGTTAATACAAACTATGTACCAACTTGTAATATACGTCCCGAACTGACGCATAGTTACACGGGAAACTGACAAAGTGGCAAACAAGAGGGAGGTGTGTCAAAACACACCTCCTAGTCCATAATGTCCATAAAGTCGAACCTTCGGTTCTGAAAGTTTATAAAGTCAGGCATTGTACAAATTATTGGTTATCAATATAATCATTCCTAATTTTGTAATGTTTCGACCTTACGACTTTATGGACATTTTTGACCTTATGGACTCGTGGGCGTGTTTTGACACACCCACCGGATCTAAATCTAAAACACTATTTATTTATCAACATTTTATCAATTTTATAAAGCATGAATTCATAATGCTTTTTCGTTTCCCCCCGGGCATTCCCGATAGCCCCCCTGATAAGATTACGTGTCCGTAAAAGCATATCATAGAACAATGCCGCACTGGAATAACAATTTGCCTTTATCCCCGGCCACATAGGGAAGAAGCCTAGCTTTTCTATACTTTCCAGCTTGTCGTTATATAGTTCGTATCCCCACAAACCGGCATCTTTCAAAAATGCCATTATTTCTTCCGGACTCTTGTTCACGGTCGTAATACCGATCGTTTTAGCCGTTTCGAATGTTCCCGCAGGCGCTCCAGCTTGGGAAGTTGCAGCTATCGACCCCAGCAAGCCCTGCTGTAGCATAATCTCCTCCTGGGTCAATTGCCGTCCGGCTATGGTACCTTTCCATATCTCCCGGTACACGTCATCCACCAATTCCTCCGGTGAATAAGCATCCGGATCGCGTTCCACGCATACCGCCAACCGACTGATTCTCCCTAACAACGACCCGATGATCGCCGATCGCGTGACACGTATATCCGTTCCTATTTGAAATTTTTCCGAAATAGTAGCATTATACAGCCAATCAATATCCTTGGTCTGTTCAATAACATATTTCACGATTTCTTTTTGCTTTTCCCTCGGAACTACTTGGTAAACAGGCTTCCCGTCCCCCACTTTCACGTCATTCATGTATATCCCGCCGATATAATTAATTACATTTCCCAATTTGCCACTATACAAAAATCCGATACGCCCTAACAGCAACGCACGATAGAATAAATCCCTATCATCTTCCATGTACCAATCATAGAAATTTTCGGCATAACGTTTCAAATTTTTCTTGTAATATTCCATGGCTTTCACTGGATCATCTCCCAAATCTCCAGCCGCCACGGAAGGATCGAAAGCAAACATCGGGTATTGCATAAGGGAGTAACGATAACGAGGATCTCCCGATTTCTCATCAATCCAACGATCTAATACTTCCTTTTCCTGCTGTGGAGATTTTACTCCAGCTATCGGTTGATACAACCAACGAACGACATAATAGTCGTAAGGTCCTAATACGGTCGGATCTAATAAAACTCCTTTCTCTACATCCTCTGGTTGCGCGACAAAATTATATCTCAGATGATCCATCACGGAAGCTGCCAAGCCGTATTTCCGAGTGAATGAAGCAGAACGTAGAGAATCAACAGGATATGCCTGGGAAGCCGCGAAATTAGGCAAAAATCCCAAGTTCAATCCCATGTATTGCATGATATTCGCATGGATCAAACGCCCTAGCTGTTCATCCGTGAATTGCGAACGCCGCACGGAGGGATCGGATGCCATTGTAGCCAAAATTCTTTCCCGTTGCAATACTCCTAACGCATTGTGATGAATGTATATAGAAGCATTCAATATTTCGCCAGTCCGAGGATCTGTTACAATAGAATTTTGGAAATCGTACATCCAAGATGGAGAGAAGCGGATCACGGAGTTGGTAATGTCATTCGCATCAAATTTAGGGTTATTTTTCGGAAATTCCTTCACCCGTATCACATTTTTAAACCCGATTTTCTCGAAAGCAACATTCCACGCCTCAGCTCCTGCCTTCACGTACGGACGCCATGCTGCCGGAATCAATGTATCCATGTAGAGAACAATCGGTTTTAGCGGTTCTACCATCTCGCCACGAGCATATGCTACACTGTCGACCGGTTCCAGACGCCATCTACGAGTATAATACAAGGATTTCATCCCCTCGAACTTACCCGGGATGCCGGACTTTTGCTCGAAAGCGACTCCTATCCGAGGATCAGCAAAACGAATAGGCATCGGTTTTTCCGGCAAAACGGATAACATTTTATTCACAGTCAAATTCACGGAAACATCTCTCCGATTCAGGTTTCCAAGCATATAGTAGTCCACTTTGTAACGCAAATCACAAGTTGCCTGCACGGTAGCAGAAGTGGCTGTTATCTCCCGGAAACGAGATTGTGTCAAATCAATCTTGTGCTCCCGGTGCACGAAACCTAACATGGAATTACCTGCCATCCCGGGAAATGGGCTGGCATAAGCAATATGCTCAATAAAAAATTTCGACATCTCGATCACCACGGCAGTACTGTCCGGGGTGTAAGCCTCGATTTTAAAACTCGAGAAAATTCCCGGCATCTTTGATTTTTCAATCGCAGCAGATAGTGTTATTTCTCCACTATTGTTTACCGGTTCATCAACTATCACCAAGCGGGCACAAATTAACGAATCCTCTTTCGTGAAGCGGAAAACACACCCGTTATCACCGAACTGTCCCACGATGCCTTCCCCATTATCACTGATGTCCCGAATTGACGTCGTGTACAATAAATCCTTTCCCAACAAATGTAAAGGAAATTCCACGTAAGCTTTGCCACCCATCGTGTGTACGGTCATCAATCCTTTCGAGGTACTCACGTTCTTACCTTGAAATAATTTTTGATAAGGCGATTGTTCTACTTTTACAGTTCCCGCCGCTAGATGCTTTTTCTTTTTTCTTGCCCAAGCCTCTTGTCTCCCCGCACCAACAAGTAGTAACAACAATAATATATAGATCAAACTTTTCATCATATCTCTTTGTATTAATTATTCAACGCCTGTCCGATCTTATAAAGCAGTAAGCGATAGTGTCTTCGCGTATCCTCATTCCCGGTAGCCGCTTTTTGTTTTATCAAAGATTGAGCTTGTTTCAACTTCTCGTAATAAATATGATCCATCGGTTCCCTGACATCATTAATGGTCACGTAAAACCCGAAGCCCATGACTTCTGCCGGCGTCATCTCATGTCGAGCCTGATGTTCCACGGAACGATTCGAGAAGACCCCCATGATCTCTTCCGGGAGTACACCATACGTTGCACGACTTTGTGCTTTTATACACTCCGGGATCTCAATCATCCGCTCTTCCGAAGCGATTCCCAAAGTTCCGCCGTTCATGGTTTTATTGGCGATCCCGGCAGTCGTGATCAAATGTGACAAGAGGCGTATTTGCAATTTTTTTTCCACGTTTGTCAAAGATTTGTTCTGACGAGTCGGCTGCCACACGAAATCTGTCACATCATTCAAAAATTCAGCCCGAGTATAAGCGTCTTTTCCCGCTTTCTCGGCAGATATTCCGATTACCCGCAAACACCCCATTAATCCTTTAAATACTTGATCCTCGAGGGTTGTTGAAATATTACTTCTCAATTCAAATCCTTTTAACAATTCTTCATCATCCAACCAAGACATATCTTTCAATTGCTGCAAGATAAAACGAGTTGCCCGTTTTTGCTTTTCCTTCGGCACTGACGCATAGCCAGGCACCTGATCTCCATCATATCGCTCGTACAGGTATATTCCCCCGATATTAGCCATCACGTGGTTCATGTATCGCAGATACTGGTATAAAATCTCGTTATACATCTGTTTGCGGAACGCATAATCCCGATCCTCGCCACCGAGCCACGGATTCAAATTGCCGAGAATATATTTCAAATTTTTCACCCCGTATGTTGCAGCTTGTATCGCATCATCCCCGAGATCCTCCTCGTAGCAACTCGGATCAATACGCCACATAAACTGCTGTTTCCCGTAGCGATAAACCGGATCTCCCGATTTCTCACTGATCCAACGATCCAAAATAGGAACTTCCTCTTTCGAAGTTTTAGCATCCAACAAAGGGGAATAGAGCCATTTCACGGAGAAATAATCATAGACACCTAAATGGGGTGGCGTCAATTTCACTCCCCGTTCCTTGTCTCCGGGTTGAGCGACATAATTGTTCCGGGCATAATCCATAATCGAATAAGTTGTTCCATGTTCTTTTGTAAACGAGGGGGAACGCAAAGAGTCAACAGGTATTGCCGCCGAGGCTGACATATTATGCATAAATCCGAGACAATGCCCAACCTCGTGAGCTATCACGTAACGGATACATTCCCCAGCCAGTTCCTCGGGCATCGTTATCGTTCGCACATCCGGATCCGCTTGGGCAGTCTGAACGAATCGCCAATTCTGCACAAGTTGCAACAAGTTATGATACACGTATACCGAAGCATTCACGATCTCGCCGGTTCTAGGATCTGTCCAAGAAGGTCCCATGGCGTTAGCCACCCAAGAAGGAGAGTAACGTACGCAAGAATATTTCAAATTATCCGGATCAAATTCTGGATCATCTGTTGGGAAATCGACGGCCCGTACAACATTCTTAAAGCCGATCCGTTCAAAAGCAGCATTCCACTCTTCCACACCCGCTTTGATGTATTTTCTCCAACTCTCGGGGAACGCGTTATCCACGTAAAACACAATAGGTTTTTTGGGTTCGACAAGTTCACCCCTCCGGTAAGCAGCCTCATCGCTCGGTTCTACCCGCCAACGATTGGCATAAACCAAAGGATTCATCCCACGGGGCTCACTCGTGAATTCCGATTGATACTGGAAAAATATATTTATCCGAGGATCGGCTACCCGAGGACGCATAGCCTGCTCTTTCTCGGGCAATAACACGAAACTGCGAGTCATAACCGCCGTAAAGGGTACCTTGTATAAATAATAGTATTGCTGATCCCGTAAACTGACCAAATAACTCAAAGAAGAACGTACACTCACGTTATCCCCGAATGCCTTGATTTCCCCGATAAAGGAATTATTCTTTTTGAATTCTTTCTCTACCTTCCTTTGTCCCAAGGCAATAGCATACGGGGAGAACGGGTTCATCTGTTCCCTGTCTTCCAACAGGAAATCCGTCATGTCCACAACTATTGCAGTACTGTCTTCCGAATACACTTTGATAGGAAATCTGGCAAGAATAGCCGGTTGCTTACTAATCCGTATACGTTCGGCAATCCGTGCATCTTCCGACACGTAGTCCGTATTTACCAGACATAGATTTATGGTGGAATCCACTTTCGTAAATATCACGTGCTGGGGCGCAAAAGGTTTCTCTCCCACGTTAGCAAACTGATTATCCGTGATCTCGCTTACGGTAGAACCCAATAACATATCCCGTCCCAATAAATTCACCGGGAGTTCGAAATAGATTTTCCCATCCATTTTATGAAGTGTGAATAATCCCTGCCGGGTTTCACACTTTTTGCCTTTAAAAAATTTCTGATAAGCCGTTTCTTTTTTTACCTCCGGCACTTGTTTCTTTTTCTTGCTTTTAGCTTCACCCATGAAAGGCAGCACAGATAGAAGCAAGATTAATAAAATACTGTTTTTCATACAAATAAGTGATTATTTAATAGAACATTCTTACAATAGTATCCCCATTAGCGGCATTTGCATGCCCTATTCTCTTTAATAAAGGCTTATAAAGCCGTCCCCAAAGGCACGGACTTTATAAACCTTGAAAAAATATTTTATTTAGCCACAACATCCACGACTTTTCCGAAATTATGACGGAACAATTCCTCGTAGACATTAGCGTTAATATTAGCTGAAGACATATTTAACGAAACCACATCTCCATTGGTAAACACCACTCCTAGGGCAGATTCTCCGGCCATTACATTAGGCAATCGAAGTAATTGGATAGACGTATCTTCAAAGCTTTTTACCAAAACGGTGACGTTAGTACGGGTATCATGACGATACAATTCGTTATTCGCGGCTCCACCCGTGAAGAAGATATAATTTCCATCCCGGAATATCACGATCTGAGTCCGAGAGGTAAAATAACTCGCGCATCCCAATTCCTTATGAGCGTTCCATGCATATAACATAAAAGTGTTGTTGTGAGCCATATACTGTAACATAAAGCGTTGGAAATAGTATTTACCGTCGGAAGGATCTTTCACGATCATGTTAAAATTCATCGGATCGCCCACGCCCAAGTATATCAATTCTTTATTTCCCATATCATTCAACGGAGTGTATTCTTCCGGGTAAGTAGCCGTCGGCATCTCTTGTATATCACCACCATACCTGAAATCCGTTCCGATACATAGCAAACGATTGTTCAACTCATCATACACGACAACTTCATTCGCGAAAGCCGGAGCGATTCCCAAAGCCTTGATTCGCGATTCTTTTTTCGGATCTATTAGCATTGGATTATTGTTGAAAGGATCCTGATGCAATTTCTCATATTCCGCGATAGGGCGGGAGTACAAATTCCCATCTTCTCCCAATAAAATATCCGCCCACATCCCGTAATAGGCATCCTGAGGGACGAAATCAACCGGGGGTTGCCCGTTAAAGAATTCTTCATCATTTCGAATAACGCGAGTCATGGAATTTATATTCAACTCCACGGATTTTTGCCCACCTCGCTGTACAACCAACAATTCCGGGTAACTATAATAAGGAGCATGATAAATTAACTTCACCGGTTCCCGTCCCAATTCTTCGCCTCCACCGTTATAAATATCCCGGCGAGCAACATATTGATAAGCTCCGTCAATATATTTGGAGGAAACCATGTGCAACACGGATTTCCCCTCTTCATCCGACAATATAAACCAACCCGGAGCCCCCGATATATTGTAAGGAGAAGATACTTGTATAAGAATTTCTTTTATCGTGCGAACCTTTGTCCGGTTATTAATTACCGTGAACATCGTGAAATTTGAGCCCAATTCTTCCCCGGTATATTTCAAGTCGCGTGTTGTAGCATAAAGTTTACCGCTAACCAACCATTCATAACTGAAATTTACCGAATCCTCTGGATTTTTAAATTCCAACGTCGGTTTAATCTCTATCTCCTCTCCGATTGCCACACCATACGATGTCAAATCAAAGTTTATTGTTACCTCATCAATCGGGGCATAATCGTAATCTCCTTTATCCTCGTAACAAGCATACAAGAATAGACTACAAAGGAATAATATTATTGCATTTATCTTCATGGATATATTCTTTTACAATTAATACATCATTTTCATTACCCGGTTACGAACCTAATACCGGAAGATTTTTCCACATGATAGAACCATCCTCATCTGTGTAATCCGGCTCATATTGTCGCAAATAGTTTTTGAATTGCAGGGCAATAATACGTTTGGCATTCCACGTCCAACCGGTGAGATCTCCGACCTGAGTCACTTCTTTGAATTTATTGAATTTTTTCAACGTGAAGGTTCCCAATGCTTTTTTTACATCGCTGTCCCACCAACCCGGTTCTCCCTCGATATTCGATATTTTGATCACTCGCCGAGAATAATTCGTTTCACCAACTAATAACTGATCTCCATTCACGATATCCAATACCAATGCATAGATATTCTGATCTCCAGCAACAATACCACTTCGTTTCACGCGGACAGAAATCGTATCTTTCGTTTGCCCCTTGGAAAAAAACAATGTTTCCGGAAGTTCATATAGCGCAGCAGAAGCCGTACTTTCTTCCTGATTCACCTGCAAGCGGATAGGAGTATCATTCAATAATATATCACCCACTAATTTCACCTCCAAGGGGATAGCGACCACATCTTCTACCGAAAAGAAAAAGGAGAAATTCACCGTATCCGTGTACAAATTCGTAAATTGTATATAGTGCTTCTGCCCGTAAGGTTTTATTTCCTGCTTTTCACATGCAGAAAAGCATAGAACAAACAATACTAAATATATAATACATTTCATAACTTCATTTTTACATTAATAAATATCTTCCGAATCCGGTCGCGGCAATACAAAATCAGCAGTAATCGTACTAGCACCTAGCGTAATCGGTCGGTTCAGTCGTTTAAACATAAAGAAAGTTTGACCTTCTGTCAAAAATTCCTTGCGTCCTTCCCAAATCAATGCTTTCGTAAACTCCTCGGACGGCGCTCCCGTTACCACCCGTTTTGCATCCCGGGCAAACCGTACTTCTTTTAATACTTCCTCTGCTTCTGCCGGAAATCCATTTGCGGCATAACACTCACTTAAAATATAATATATCTCGCTCAAACGAAGCATAGGGATAAATTGATACTGCCGTTGGTTAGCTGTTTGCGTGGAACCAATATCATTCCATTTTACAATTGTTTCTTTGTTGCTGCTACTCTCGATGAGGTTCATTCGATAATCGTCCAAATCCAATTCCCTGGTAAACAAATCTTTTATGTCGTTTAAATATAACGAAGTAGCATATTCTGTTTTATACTCTTCCACTTTACTTGCCAACCGATCATCATACAAGGCAAATAGTAAATCATCAATCAGTTTCACGGAACTTTCCGGCTTTCCGGATGGATAGACACTCCCGGAAGAAGTAAATCCCCACGGGCGATTTTCACCAGTCTTGGGTGCATAATTTTTATAAATAATCTCCGCGTATTTTTGTGCATTCACTCTATCATTAGCATACAGATATACCCGCGCAAGTAATCCGGTTATAGCCACATAATTAAGACGCACGCCTCTGGAGCAAAAGAATAAACCTCCCTCTGCAGAATAACCGTTAATAAAACGATTATCGTTATTGGTCAATAACATACTCCGATTCAAGATCGTATCATTTTTAGCCACCAAATCCTTCGCACGCAGCAAATCTTCCGTGATATTTTTCAAAGCGATTTCATTGGTTACTTTTGACTCGTGCATCACAGTGTAAGTTTTCCGGTAAGGAATATATTCGCCCCCATCACCCGTTATCGGCGCCGGGGCAAACAATCGCAGTATGTCAAAATGTAACATTGCCCGTACAGCAAGAGCCTCGCCAAGAATCAAGTCCTTTTCGGCCGCACCTAACGGGAAAAAGGAAGAATCTTGTTTTTCTATTTCTTCGATTAATTTATTACAATTCGCGATAATGTTATAAGATTTTGCCCAAATATTGGCAATAACGCTCTTTACAGAAGCATTCTCGTAATTGTATTTTTGCACCTCCTGATACACGACTCCGGATTCGTTGGCAGCATAATCCTGCCCCAAGGCACTCGTCATGCCCCAACTCAATTCCCTCCCGTAGAGCGCAGGAGAGGCCATTTCTTGATATATTCCATTTAACGAATTGCGAAATCCCCGGTAATCGCTAAATAGATTTTCATCCACGATTTTGTCTTTCGGATCTATATCCAACCACTGGTTACAAGAAGTAAACATCATCATAGCCAGTACCATCGTTCCTATATATCTATATCTTCTCATAATCTATATGTTTAAAAACTTAGATTCAAACTAAAATCAAACGTCCGGGCAAAAGGATAAGCTAACCCTCTCTCCTGTTTTACACTGGAAATATTCAAAACATCTTTCATACTGAACTGCGCACGTAAAGTACTCAAACCAATCTTTTGCAACAAAACCGGATCAAAATCATAAGCGACAGTCAACGAATTGAACTTAAGGTTATTGTATTTCTGAACAAATCTTGATGTCGGACGAGTCATTACATTGTTCTCTTGAATTTTTTTGAACTTTACCTTATCTCCCGGATTCTGCCAACGGTCTTTCAATACCCGTCGATCCGCATTTTTATTTTTCAGGTCTACCCCCTCAACCTTGGTCACCAAAGTCTGGTTGTACTCGTCCCCCCCGAATTCATACATGAAACTGGCAAACATGGACAATTTGCGATATTGCACGTTCAACCCAAACGCCCCTTGCGCCTTAGGCTCGGTATTCCCAATAATTTGCTGATCCTGAGGCTTCCATGTGTAACTAATATTACCATTGCTCTTTAAAAAGATTTCCTCTCCGTCGGACGGGTTTATTCCCAGCGAACGCATCCCGAAAATAGAAGTTAAAGAACCACCTTCAACATATTGCAACACGGGTTTAGCGTATTTTTCATCTTGTTGGTTTTTCAATCCTTGCTGTTCATATTTAGCAAATTCTTCATTCACGCGCTCGTTATAAGCTTTCAAAGACTCGGATATTTTCATAATGCGATTCTTATTGTGTGCCATATTTCCCCAAAAAATCACCAACAAATCATTTCGTTTCACCAACTCCGCACGAACATCTAACTCAACCCCCCGATTTCTTACCTCCCCCATGTTATCCATGTAAGAAGAGAATCCGGTCGACGTCGGCACGGTAACGGTTGTAATCAGATCTTTCGACAGCTTATTATACCAAGCAAACTTCATCGTGAACCTATCCCGCAAAAAGCCTAAGTCTATACCTAGATCAATTGTATTAGTTACTTCCCAGGTCAAATTATTATTCCCGTATTGAGTAATAATTACCCCACTTCCGGTTTCATACCAATCTGACAACAAATCATAACTGTTTTTTGCCGCATATTGAGGGAAATTGGTTTTACCCGTGGAGCCATAAGTAGCCCTCAGTTTCAACTGGCTAAGAATCGAATGCTCCTGCATAAAATCATAATTATGGATATTTATTCCCGCACCAACCGACCAGAAAGGGGCGTATTTTTTGTCTGCTCCGAACTCGGAAGAACCGTCTAAACGACACGATCCATCAAAAAGGTAAATATCGTTATACGTGTAATTCATCGAGAAAAAAGCCCCGAACAATCGAGTATGATTATCCGAAAATCTTGGCTTTTTGGGGGATTCTGCTGCATACTCAGGGGAATTCAAATGACCGGAAGGGAAGCCTTTATAATAACTGGTCGTATTTCTAGCAATATTTTCTACTGTGTTGATTCCCAAAGAACTATTCACCTGGTGTTTCCCAATAGAAGTCACGTAATTGACGAAAATATTCGAACTCACCTGCGTGCGTTTCGCTTCGGCAATCGTCAATTCCCCGGGAAGAGCCATATTCACGGCGTATTTACCGGACAAGGGATCGATAAAATCCTTCGAATTTGAATTGTATTGTAATATTTTAAATTGCCCTTTAAATTGCAAACGGTCCGTGACATACCAATTTAAACTCAATTCATCGGCATACTCCTGGTAACCATTCCGGCTAAAATTCGACAACACTTTAGCCTCGTACAAAGGATTTTCCAAATCCCCAGGGCTACCATGCCATCCGTTCCCGTACTCTTGTTGCAACAATCTCACGTAGTCGCCGTTTTCATTTTTGTACAGATCATAAGGTAACTTCTCAGCGTAATCCTGAAAATTACCATAAGGGGATATATTTGCCTTTACTTGGTTAAAAGTCACGTAATTCTTGATTTGTAACTTTTTCATCCGGTAATCCACGTAAAATCCCGCCCCGATTTTATCTCGAGAAGAGCCTTTCATAACACCGCCTTGAGCGTCATAGCGCAAATCTATTCCAACGCGAACATCTTGAGCCCCCCCGTCGATATACAAACTGTGCTTATGATTAAATTCGGTCTGCAAAGGTTGTGACAACCAATAAGTGTTGACACCGCGGTCTACACGACTTTGTTTCAACAATCTTTCCCTCTCCAACGCATTCCGCATAGAAGAAGATGCACCCGCTTCCGGGGTAAAAAATCCGGCCGCAATTTCCGCTTCCAGTTTCTCTCGCGCGTTCATCAAATTATAATCGGACAAATCCGGGGCAGTCACCGTTGCCGTAAAATTATACGCCACTTTCAAGCGCCCAGGTTCCGGTGCGATTGTTTCGATCACAATCACCCCGTTTGCCGCACGAGATCCATAAATTGCCGTTGCTGCCGCATCCTTCAATATCGTCATACTAGCAACCCGATTCATGTCAAAATCATAAATCTTCTCCACGCTCACCTCAAAACCATCCATGATAAAAATCGGGGCATTCGGGTTATTCTGCAAGGAAGTCTGCGACACTTCCTTGTCCAATTCTTTCACACCAATGCCTGATTGTCCTCGCACGTAAAATTCCGGTAAAGTATTCGGGTCCGATCCCATGATATTATTCTTCATAAGACGCAACGATGGGTCAAAGACCTGCAATGCATCTATCACGTTCCGATTCGACACATTCATCAACTGGTCCCGGCTTACCCGGATAGAGTTCCCTGTAAAACTAGACTTCTTCACGTTGGCATACCCCGTCACGACCACGTCTTCCAGCTCGCCCACGTCTTCCTGCATCATCACGTTCATGGACTTCTGCCCGGTATATTTGACTTCTGCCGTTTTCATCCCGATAAACGAGAACACGAGTACAAGATTACTCGAATCCGTGATCGTCAATTCAAATTTACCGTCAGCATCCGTGGCAACACCGACTTGAGTCCCTTTAATCAAAACCGTAACACCCGGCATGGTTTCTCCCTTATTATCCTTCACTACTCCTCGAATGACGTGCTTCTTCAATTGATTCAACGAATCCGCAACAGTAACTTTAGACGGCATGATTAAAATATAATCTTCCATCAACTTATACGTCATCCCGCTTCCCTTCAACAATGTCTTCAAAAACACATTTAATTCCACATCTTTGAAATTAGCTACCACTTCTCGAGTCACCTCGAAATTATCATCGCTATAAATCACAATCATATTCGTTACCCGCTGGAATTCCGTCAAGGCTTCCTTGATCGTAGTTTTACCCAAACTCATGCTCACCCTCTGTTGGGATAAACTATTTCCAAAAGAGGCAAGCACGAAAAAACAACACATAAACAATGTCAATTTCATAATCGTACAAATTTTATTCCACCTGCTTTTAAGAATGACAGGTCGATACTTTCGACTTTTTTTCATACATTTGTTTTTAAGTTTTATAAATCACACTCCCTTTTGCCGAGGGAGATAATATCGGGTAATGTTGCAAGCGTTACCCGATTTTCATTTTCTATTTTTTATCTATTACAACCTTATTATCAACCATTTTAAATGACACATTCGTAATTTCCCCAATCATTTTCATGATGTCGTTTATATCATCGTATTTCCGGAAGCCACCCGTGAAGCGTATCTTTTTCAAGGTTTCATCCTTGAATTCATAAGAAACATCGAACCAACGGCTCAATCTCGACATCAATTGTTCCAAAGGCATTGCATCAAAACGGAACAACCCATCCGTCCATGCGATATAAGTTCTTGCATCCACCTCTCGCACTCGAGCCTGCAAAGTATTATTATCCAACACGAATTGTTGATTGGGCTTCAAACGTTCCTGATAATCTGCCGCATTCACTTGGACAGCACCATTCACCAGTGTTATTTCCGTACGCACCTCTTCCGGATAAGCAGACACGTTGAACAAAGTACCCAACACCCGCACGTCTGTTTTAGCCGTATGAACAACAAACGGTCTCAAAGAATCCTTCACGATCTCGAAACAAGCCTCCCCGTCAAGAAAAACCTCCCGCTTCTCTCCCGTGAAATTCAACGGGAAACGCAACTTGGACTCGGCATTCAACACCACGGAACTCCCGTCCGGCAAACGCAAACGATATTCACCACATTTCGGAACAATCAGCTCGTTGTATCCCATAACAATTCCTGTCTGCCCGGTATAGTCCAAATAAGCCGAATCGGAACGAATAACCATCCCTTCATCATTAATCTCACCTTTGCCCACCATCTTCAAATTGACCTCCTCCCCCGAGGAAAGTATTAATTTTATGTCAGCATTTTTCCATACCGATATATGCTCCGTAACTTGTACTTTCTCGTCTTTCGACCAATTCCACCCGACAAAACCTATCACGAACACAACAACAGCCGCCACTGCCACCCGAGACCACATATTACGATATTTATACCGACGACGACGCAACACTTTTTCCCATCCACTATCCCGATTCACACTATCCCGCAATGCACCCCATTTACCCGCATACCACAAGGAACAGAATTCCTGATACGCTCCCTGATTCCACTCGTTCTCTTCCAACCAAGCATGTAATCTTGCCTCTTCTTCCGAGTCAATTTCCCCTGCCAACTTGGCTAGAATTAGTTCATGTATCTCTTCCGGTAACTTCATTATTATCCTGTTTTTACCAGTAAGACTCAAAAATCAAAAAAACGGGTAGGTGATTTTCTATTTTTTTTCATAAATAATAATCCGATCCTTGAACAATCCTCTAAATTTGTATTACAAGTATCTTAACACGCAAGTCAGCAATGTCGATAATTCATTCTCGACGTTGAACTCTACGCAAGAAAAGAAAAAGGATATCCGATCTCACGGAAGCAAATTTTTCCCGCAAACGCTTCGTCCCCTCTTTTAACAAAAACTTCACCGTATTGATCGAAATACACAATTCTTCTGCCGCCTCCTTGTATTTCAATCCTCTCAACATCACACATTCCACAACCTGACGAGTTCTATCCGGCAAACGTTCAACCTCCCGCATCACCATCTCCATCCGTTCCTCGTCAATATCCACAACCATTTCCTCGGAAATATCCATTCCTTCCAATTCTTTGCTACCACGTAATATATCCTTTTTTTGAAGACAAGAAATCGCCCTATTTCTCACGGCTGAATAAAGGTAAGAAGCTAAAGACACATCTGTTACCCGGATTAAATAGTCATCTTCCCATAGTTTCACAAACAACTCCTGCACTATATCTTCTGCCTCCAAACGATTTTTCAGAAATTCATCGGCGAATAACACCAACGGACGATAATACCGGACAAATAATTGTTGTATTCCAGCTGCTTTATCTTTCCGAATGAAGTCTAAAATATCCGTATCCGACAAACCCATAGTTATCCCTTTACTACCTCAAAGATAATAAAATTAATCATATATCATTAATTATCTAATACAATTTAGGGTTGTTCAAAAAAAGATTTTCTGAACAACCCCAAAATAGGATACCACACAATTACTTTACTGTGGCAAAATATAATTCTCGAAATAATCTTTGAAACGATCTTTCAATAAATCTTTTATCTGCAACATTTTATCCATCTCGAATTGTCTCATCTTGATCTCGGAAGCAACAAACTTGCTAACAAAATCATTCGTTCCCAGACTCTCGATCAATTTGATTTTCGCATCAATCTCGTTCTCGTATATTTTGGTCAATTCTTTGACGTCGTTTTTCTTCAGTTTCAATACTTTGGTTTGAGCTTTTACCAAACTATCGATCCCTTTCTTTATATCCTGGCTCTTTTCCAATAACATTCTATAAAGCGTGGCATCATCGCCCAATTGCTTTTTGAAAGCCTCTACCCGGGCAGCCTGGTCTTCCGGCGACAATTGCTCGCCTTGTTTCAACATTTTGGCTTCTTCTTCCAAATTTTTTAAATACATCTCGTAAGTCAATTCCTCGGGAGCCAATTTAAACGTGATCGGCAAAGTTTTGGAGAAACGTACGGGTTGTCCGCCCATAGTGGCAGGTTTCCATTTTGGCATATTTTGAATTACCCGCAAAGCCTCGGCATCCAGAATCGGATGTGCCGAACGCACCACTCTAACCTGTGAAACAGCACCATCTTTCTCTACCACGAAGGTCACGAACACCTTACCCTCTATACGTTCCTGTTGAGCTTCCTCCGGGTACATGATATTTTCCCCGAGCCATTGATTCAAGTTCCCATTAAATTCCGGTTGAACATCAGCAACTACATACACGGTAGTATCTCCGTCAGCCTGACGAACCTCCATTCCATGAGCCATTACGGGAGATATCCATCCCAAACTAACGACACACGCCAAAACAAATATTGTTCTAGCCCAATTGTAAGTTTTATTCAATCTATGCATAAATATATTTATTAAGTATATACCTATTTAAACAGCCATAAAGCTACAACTATTATCACAAAAATGTACCTGAAATCGAAAAATATTTGTCACTCGAGAATCTCCAAAAATGAAAATTTGACATAATAACCATGACAAAAAGTCCACAAACCGCATTGGCACAAGCTTTGCACTATCCATTATCGAACAGCGGTTCATAAAAGAACCGAAGTCCGAAAAAAAAGATTGAATGTTAAACTTAAAGATAGGAGACTTAAATTATGATGCCTGTAAGAAGAACTCAAAATTGGTTACCAAGTATCTTTAATGATTTCTTTGATAACGAGTGGATGACGAAAGCAAACGCAACTGCACCAGCAATCAACGTGATTGAATCGGAAAAAGATTATAAAGTGGAAGTGGCTGCCCCGGGAATGACGAAAGAAGATTTTAACGTTCGCATAGACGAAGACAACAATTTGGTCATCACCATGGAAAAGAAAGTTGACAACACGGAGGAAAAGAAAGAACAACGCTATCTGCGTCGTGAATTCTCGTACTCTAAATTCCAACAAACTATGATTCTGCCCGACGACGTCGACAAGGAAAAAATTGCGGCTGGAGTAGATAATGGGGTATTGACCATCGATCTGCCGAAAATATCTCTAGAAGAGATTAAAAAAGAACAGAGAACAATAGAGATCAAATAAAATCAAGGTAAGCATAAAAAATCCGGTCAAACAATTTGACCGGATTTTTTTATATATGACATATCCTATTTCTTCTGTGCCTCAATCATTAACAGAATAGACTGGTAATGAATTTTATCGCTAGCGTTTGCTGTCGACACCTTCGTTTTTACCAACTGCTCTATTTTCTTTAACATGGCAGCACAATAAGCAGCAGATTCGTCTATCGCTCCCACGTTCACTTCTTTCTGCCAACCATAATCACCCGTATCCCCGAATTGATGTTTTTTCTGCATACAAGCTGCTACATACCCTTTGCCATATTCTTCCTCAAGTGCTCTCAATTCAGGCAAATGTTCGTTAATCCAACCGGTGGCATCCACCCCCCGAAGGGCGATTTCATCCACGGAAGGTGCATAAATCATACCCAATGTCTGCAAAGACTTACCCCCACTCTTTTTCATGATTTTTCCGGCAGAAGTGATCACCTCTTGCACCGCCAATCTTTGCAATAATTTATCGCCTACTGTCAATTTACGCCCTTGGATCGTCGGTTCCCAAACACCGGAGAAAAGGTCATTGTAATATTCCTCTGACGTATAAGGTCGAGCACTGACATGAGCAGACAGCAACACGCCATTATTCAGCTGGAACAACTTTTTCCCCACGACTGTTTTCAAAACAAGAGATTTATTTACCGACAGCGGGAATTTGTCGATCACCTCCTTCTCATCCAACCAATCGCTTTTGCGCAGTTGTTTAATCACCCATTTCAACGATTTTTGTTGCACTTCTTTCGGCACGGCTTTCCAACGATCGCCAGGGGTACCGTCTTTTACTTCCGTCAAATAAATACCTCCCACGTTTGCCAAAGCATTCATCAAATAACGGGCATATTGGTTGCAAAGATCGGCATACAATGCCTGGCGATGGGCTGTCGATTCGTCGTCCTTGATCCATGTATTCAAGTTCTTCAAGATGTATTTCAAGTTCTTGATACCGTAATCACCTGCTTTGCAAGCATCATCCCCTAAATCTTCTTCAAGCGCACTCGGGTCATAACGGGAATACACTTGCTGTTTCCCGTAACGGAAGATCGGGTCACCGGCTTTTTCATCCACCCAACTTTCCAATATTTTAGCCTCTTCCTGCACGGACTTATTACCCGGGATCGGGGAATACAACCATTTTATGGCGTACTCGTCATACACGCCCATATCCGGAGGCGATACGCGTACTCCCTCATCACCTGGTTGGGCCACATAATTGAAACGGGCATAATCCATGATAGAAGGCGTCGTTCCGTATTTCTGCGTGAAAGTGGCAGAACGTAACGAATCTACCGGATACGCACTAGAAGCTGCCATGTTATGCATCAAGCCTAACGTGTGACCAATCTCGTGGGCAAACACGTAGGCCAGCGATTCATCCACTACCTCCTGAGGCAACTTTTTCCCTCGCACTCTCGGGTCAATCTGCGCCGTTTGCACGAAACGCCAACTATTGATCAATTTAATCACATCATTATAAACCAATACAGTGGCGTTGATAATCTCTCCGGTCCTCGGGTCCACCCAAGACGGTCCCATAGCATTCTCTACGGAAATCGGGACATAGCGGATGCACGAGTACTTCAAGTTGTCCGGGTCAAAATCCGGATCATCTTTCGGGAAATCACGGGCAATCATAACATTTTTAAAACCAATCTTTTCAAACGCCTTATTCCAAATCAAAACCGATTGCTTCAACGGTTCTTTCCACGACTCAGGGAAAGCGTCATCAATATACCACACGATCGGCTTCACCGGTTCCACCAGTTCCCCGCGTTCCCACGCTTTCATGTCCTTCGGCTCCAAACGCCAACGGTTGGCTAAAGCGTAACTTTCAATTCCATCTTTTGCCATCGTGATATTCTCTTTGCCAGTAAGGAATATCCCAATACGAGAATCTGCAATTCTCGGTTTCATCTGTTCTTCCGGTAACAGCAATATCGTGCGCACGAGTTTTGTTGTCAACGCACCTGACCCAAGTTCCTCTCCAAAAAAGGTGATGCTATAATCATACGTCATGTACGACTCGATAGTGACATTGTCACTGAAAGCTTTAATTTTATTCAACATTCCGAATCCCGGTTTCAAACGGGAATTTATCCCGAGAATACTATAATTGCTCTCCACCGGCTTCAACGCTTCCTCATCCCCGATGAACATTTCCGTCATGTCGAAGACTACCGATGTCGAATCATTATTATAGGCTGCCACCGGATACTTTTTATAAAACGAATTCAGATAATTACGTTGGATCGCCAATCCCAGTTCCTTATCGCTCTCCATCGTGGAATTGACCATCTGGAGCACGATCGTGCTATCCATCTTGACAAATTTAACGTGCAACGGGTCATTCATCTTGTACCCGACCATGGCTAACATGGAATTGCTGGATTCCGCCGTCGTGGAAGCAATCAACAGATCACGCCCGCAATACTTTAACGGGAGTTCCACGTAAAGTTTTCCCTCGATTTTATGCAAGGAAAGGAAATCTCCCGTGACAGATTCCCGTCCCGCCTTTTTCATCAACTTCTCGTATTTCGTTTCCTTGGGGGCAGAGAGCTCTTCTTTCTCTTTCTTTTTCCTCTCCCCGGCAGTAACCTCATGAGCGAAAAGCATTAAAAATGCCCCAAGCAAAAAACACACAATCCATCTTTTCATACAATACATTTTATACATACAACATTATTCATAAACAGTATTACCTATTTTACAAACATCTATTCCATATTGTTTTTCCAACCAATTCACCAGTATATCATACTTTTTCCGAATCAACGGGTACTCCAAATCTGCCGCCCACTCCTCGGTCGTGCGATACACCAGAGAAGCCAGATAAGCCGTGGCATCTTCAAACCGACTTAAATCATATTCGGTACTCCACTCGATATCATCCGCCGGATTATAAACGAACCCAGCTTCTCTCGCCACTTCTGAACTTTCCCAAAACAAATTTCCCGTATAATCACTCAAGGCGTAAAATTCCTCAGGGATAGTGATCAAGCCAGAAGACAAACAGTATTCCAAGAAAGTGGCTTGAAGATAAGACTTATACTCCCGTTTTGCCCATCCGGACATCTCCGCTACCGTTTTGCCCATGTATCCTACAGCAATCTGGTTATCCAAATAACGGGCGGGAATATCTTTCCACGTGTACTCGTATTCCCAAGTTATCCAACTCCATTCTTCAACTCGTAATTGTACATTTCCAGCCAAAAACACGCGTATCGGCATCGCTTTCTTCAAAAAATCCTTGTCATAGAAATCCAACCACGTGGTCTGTAACAAATCAAGCAACGTGCTCACTTTAGAAGGTTCTATCGGATCAAAGCGATATACATCATCCCCCAAACTTCCACCTATCTGCGTCCACTCGAAATCTTTTTCAGAAAAATCATACACGAAATAACTGTCATACGTCTTGAGCAACTCCATCACACGCTCATCCGCAGCAGCATCTCCACCTTGGGGCAACGTGTAATCCATTCCGGGCACTTGAATTTTCCCGATTTCTTTATCCTCCGCGCAAGCTCCTAAAAACACGAAAGCAAACAGAAGTGCATATATTCTTATTTTCATGATCGCAACATTTAAAATTCCACTCTTTTTATCTTCCTTGCCGTACTGGCTGTTTTGCCGACTCATTTTGCTGTAATGCCGGGTTCTCGTTCATCACCTCATTCGGGATAGGCAACGTGTACAGAGGATCTTTTTCCTGTAATACATAAGTTTGCCAAGACGCAGATGCTCTTACTTTATATTGATGAGAAATCGAGGGCATCCCGTAACGACGCAAATCAAACCAACGCACCTCGTCGAAACAAAACTCCAAACGACGCTCTTCCCGAATCTCCTCCAACAACTCACCAGCATCCGTAATTTCCGCTTCATCATAATCCCGGTAGCGATTCTCCCGTAAATGCTTCAAATCATCCCAAGCTAAGCCAATTTGCTTGTCCTGTACGAGAGCTTCCGCACGGTTTAAATAAGCTTCCGACATCCGGATAGAATTCGTCGGCATTCTCGGGGTACCACTCGGGTAACTTATACGTTTTTTACAAATATTCCAATTGCCATCAAACCAAAGCGCCCGACGGGTATCATTCGGATTAGCCTCCAACTTTTCACGTAAGCCCGTAGATACAACCACCGCACCCAGATTGCGAGTTGGCGTATTCCCATCACCATACACCCACTCCACTTCCGAATAATTATAATTGGCAATGCAAATCGTGCTTGTCGGCAGATTCACGTAATTCGTCAACAAGTTACCGCTCTCTATCGCCTTCGTGGCAGCAGCGACAGCCTCTTTCCAAGCCTCCATGTGCAAATAAACACGGGATAAAAGAATATTCACCGTCGGTAAATTTACCCGAAAACTTCCCCGCCGTTTAGCGTATTTTTCAAACAATGCAGACGATTCCGACAAATCCTTCACGATCTGCCCGTACACCTCTTCCACCGTACTCCGGGCTTTCCCGTTCGTTTCCATATCGGCAGTCAACTTCAAAGGCACGCCCAATGCGCTCTTGTTATAACCGTAAGGTTCCCCGTAAAGATTCACCAGCATGAAATAATAATACCCTCTCAATGCCAAAGCCTCCGCCTTCACTTGATCCCGCTCTTCCGCATCACCTATCGCTTCGTCAATCCCGTCCAACACGGCATTCACTCCTTTAATCCGCTCGTAAGTGGAGGAATACGTTTCGTCATAATTACTCTTGTCCACCTCCTGGCGTTCCCACATATCCGGTTGCCACGTGAAAAACGGAAAAATATTCACCGCCCCCGTGTAATCTTCATCATCTTCAAGATTCCTTTCATTCAACATGAAATCATCATCCAGCAAATAGAGCGTATTATAGATAGACTTCGACGGCGACGGGTAACCGGCACCCAAAAGCAATTCGCTATAATCGGAAACCGTCTTCACGATCACCTCATCCGAGGACTCTTTATCCAGATAATCGGAACAAGCCCCCGCACCAAGCAATCCTATCAAGCATATTATGAATTGTAACTTTTTCATCATATCATTTTTAATATGTTCAACTTACTTCTTAAAACATCACTTGTAAAGACAATGAAGTAACCCTTCTCGTGGGCCAATCTCCCGTCTCCGGATCCAACCCGTTCCATTTGCTGTCAGAAACCCACATGAACGGATTCGTCATGCTCGCCTTGAGCAACAAGCGTTGCGCCCCGATACGAGATAACCACTTCTGTTCGAAATCATAAGACAGCGACAACGAACGGCAACGGATAAAGTCCGTGTTAGCCACCCGCAAATCGGAATTATTATACATGTCATACAACCGCCTTTCCGAACCCGCTACCGAGGCTGTCGTCGGGAGATCGATATAGGCGCTACTTGTCGGGATGGACGGAATATCGGTCTTATCACCCGGTTTCCGCCAACGTTTGGCTAAATCCCGGGACACATTCTGCTCCGGCGTCGGAATCCCGTAATTACTATCCGTGTCGTACAACTTCGGCAAACGGGCATGACCTCCCCATTGCACGTTGAACAACGCGTACAACGACCAGTTCCGGTACTTGAACATCATGTTCAAACCGCCTGAAAAATCGGGAGTAAACTTACCAGACTTCACCAAATAATCCCTCGGACTTTCCCCGTTCTCGATATCCATATATTCAAATGTAGGCGTTCCGTCCTCGTCGTTCAACCCGGCATACTTGAAAGAATAGAAAGTTGAAAAAGCCTCCCCGTTCACCACGGCACTGCCATCCAAGTAATCGTTCAACGTGTTCACCCGTTGATTCTTATTCACCTTGTTTTTCGTCACGGCAGTGTTCAACGACAATTGCCAAGTGAAATCTTTCGTGCGTACCGGGATCACATTAATCACGAAATCGTAACCCGTGTTCGTCATCTCACCCCCGTCCACGATGGCTTTCTCGACGCCGTTTTCCCGCGGGAGATTACGGGAAGAAAGTACATCACTCACTTTCTTGAAGTAATTCACCGTGAAATTCAAACGCCCCTCTAGGAAAGCGGCATCCACGCCGAAATTATACGTCTTCGTCTTCTCCCAACCCAAATCAGAATAGGGCAAAGATTTTATATTCAACAGATAATCATTATAATATTCATTCACGCCCCCTTGTTCCGCGATCAGGTAAGGAGAAACCGATTCCACCGCATTCCCCTGGTAACCGTAAGAAGCAATCAAATCCAAATTATTCAACCACCACAACTCTTTCGCAAACCTCTCGGAAGCCACTCTCCACTTCGCCCCCACGGACCACGTGGGCTCGAAACGCTTGTTCTTGTCCTGGCCGAAACGGTTGGAAGCATCCACACGGGCACTGACATTCAACACGTAACGGTTATCATAAGCGTACACGGCTGAAATATACTCGCTCAACTTGTTATCAATCTTATTCAACACAGTCGCCTCTCCTTGCGCCAAATCATTATCTATCGGGTCATTTCCCGAACTATACAAATCTTTGTACGTCATCGGCAAATTCACGAAAGTCTCGCCCCGGTCCCTCAAATAACCGTAACGCTTGGCGGTAGAACCTCTCGTCTTGGAAGAGTTCGTTTCGATACCCAACTGCAACGTCATCCGGTGCACATCCTTGAACATCCGGTCATACACCAAAGCATTCCGCACCGTGACCGAGGTTATATCCGTCAACCCGGTTTCCAGCAAGCCACCGAAAGGCAAACGGGTAAACCCAAACTCGTTGGCAGAACTCTCGTAAGCCTCAAAGTCATACCCCCGAAGGGTTGAGGCGTAAAAAGAACGTTCCGTCGCAAACTTCTTCACGTCAGCCGACGAGGAAGAATAAGACACCAACCCTTGGTATTCCAACCCCGGCAATATTTTCCACTTTAAATCCAAGGTAGCGCCCCAACTCTTCGTGTTGTTCTCGCTTCCCGTGTTATCCAACTCGTTCTGGATGTTATACAAATAATTATACTTGTTACGGATCACCGTGCTACTCCCCGTTGTCGCCCACTTTTCATGATAATACAAACTTCCATCCTCGTTATACATCGGAATCACGCGACTTGTGTTATAAGCATACTTGAAAGGATCCACGTCGTAAGCGAAGCCCTCCGCTTTCCGCCAGGTACCCTTCAACAACAAATTCACCATCAACTTACTGTCGATCAAATTCACCGTCGTGTTGGAAGTTGCCGTGAACAACGCCACGTTGTTCCCGCGAGCCTCACCTTTCTCGTCCGTGTACCCCAACGACGTCCTGTTCTGGATTTTCTCCGAACCGCCGCTAATACTCAAACTATGTTTATGGCTAAACGAATTGCGGAACAACAAATCAAACCAATCCGTATTTTCAGAAGCCATTTTCTTGTACTGCGCGTCAAACTGCTCCTTCGAGATCTTCTTGTCCAGGTAAGATTTCAACAATCCTGCGTAACCGATCTCCAGAATTGTACTCGGGTAAACCACCCGATCCTCGTACATCTGCTTGGAAAACTCCATCATTTCCTGGGAATTCATCCGGTCATACAACCCGTAACGTGGCCTTTGCCCGATAGAGAAATCCCCGCTGTACGATACCGACACCTTACCCGCATTTGCCTTCTTCGTCGTGATCACGATAACCCCATTGGCAGCCTCCGAACCGTAAATAGCCGTGGCGGAAGCATCCTTCAAAACCGTGATCGTTTCAATATCATTGGGATTCAACCATGAAATGGCATTACCCGCCAACTGCGAAATATCATCCGCGTCCACCGAGAACTTCGTGTTATCCTCTGAGTTAAACGGCTGGGGATCCCGTTGCACCACTCCGTCAACCACCCATACAGGCTCTTGGCTTCCCAACAAAGAAGAAGTACCCCTTACGCGAATCTTGGGAGAAGAACCCACCATACCGGTTCCCGACTGCACCAACATTCCCGGCACCACCCCCTGCAACATCTGGTCGATAGAAGAAGCTCCCGCCATCATAATATCCGCCACTTTCACCGTGGTAGCGGCTCCCGTGTAATTACCCTTCGCCGTGGTCCCGTAACCGGTAATCACCACGTCATCCAGAGCCTTGACATCCTCCTCTAGCACCACGTTAATCGAATCCTGCCCCGTGTACTTCACCTCCACGGTCTTCATTCCCATAAACGAAAACACCAGAACAACATCATCCGCCTTCGTCAAAAACAACGAGTAAAAACCGTTATGATCCGTCGTCGTGCCCAATTTCAAGTCCTTTGCCATCACCGTCACCCCGGGAAGAGGCAATTTATCCGCATCAGTCACCAGCCCCACGATTTTCAACGATTTTTTCTTTTCCTCCGGGGCTAGCTTCAACACAATAAACTCATCCATCATCTCGTAAGTCAAACGAGTCCCTTGTAAAATCTTACCCAATACCACCTTCAAATCCGTTTCCACGAATCCCGCTTCCACGATTTTCGACTTATCCAGTTCATTGTTACTATACACGACAGTAAACCCGGTCTGTTGTTTAATCTGTTTAAACAACTCCAAATAAGTCACGGTCTTTGCCTCAACCGTGATCTTCGCCTGGGCCTTAGCACCAGCAACCGCCAGATGCATGCTTGCCAACAATAAAATTACGCTTAGTTTCATTACTCTTAATAATTTTCGTGGTTCAAAACCTTGCGAGAAAAACCACTTTGTTCGCCTTTTTTCCATACTATTTGCAAAATAGGTTTATTATTAATATTCAACAAGTTTCATCTTTTCACGCGAATCACGACATTCCCCTCCTTCTCCGCAAACTCCACGTTTGTCGTCTTCGCTATCATCCCCAGCACGTAATCCAAACTCCTGTACTTGGTCACCGCCCCGGAGAAACGCAATTTCTCTGCCTCCTCATCCCCAAAAACGAAAGCCACGCCATACCAGCGGGACAATTTCACGGTCAACTCCTTCAAAGGCATATCCTCGAAATTGAATTTACCGGTTTTCCAATCAACAATCGACTGTACATCCCCCTTCCGAAGTATCGTTTTTCCACTCTCCCTATCCAAAGAAACTATCTCGCCCGGTTCCAGCATACAAGCCCCCTTTTCCGTATCCAAACACACTTTCCCACGCAACAGGGCTACTTCCGTAAGTTCCTCTTCCCCGTAAGCCATCACGTTAAATGCCGTACCCAGAACACGAACTTTCGCACCTCCCACATGCACGTAAAACGGTTTACCGGAATTTGCTACCACCTCGAAATAAGCCTCGCCTTCCAACTTCACTTCACGGGAATCTCCGAGGAAACGATTCGGAAATTCCAAACGTGAATCCGAATTGAGCCAAACTTTCGTGCCATCACTCAACACTACAAAATACTCTCCTTTTCGAGGAACAACAATTGTGTTATTCTCGCATCGTCCCTCCCCGGGCATCCCTTTATCCTCGAAACGCACTCCCCCGATCGAATCTTGAATCACCCCCACACCGGAAATATCCGCCACCTGTCGATTCACCCCATCCTTCAACTCTACCCTCTCCCCGGTAGAAGTCACAAGAATCGCTTTAGCAGATCCGGCTTCCACTTGTAGCACACTCGCAAACGTATCCCCTTTACCTTTATCCACCCGTTGTCCCTGCCACACGAAAAACAACCCAACCAGTACAGCAATTGTGGCGGCAGCACCACTCACCCACGCGTACAATCTTCGCCCGCGACTTTCCAGCACCGGAGTTATACGCTTCCATACATTTTCCTGCATACGGTCCAACTTATTCCATCTTCCGACAGCATCCACACGCACCTCCATCTGTAGCCTCTCCCGAAACTGTTTTTCATGCACGGGCGAAGCTTCCAGCCACCGGAGCAAATTACACTTATCTCGCTCTGAAAGTTCCCCTTGCCTGTACCGGGCAATCCACTCATCTAATTCATTCCACGATTCCATGATTTATTTTCTTTCCCGTATAGACAACAAAAAAGAAAATCGGGTGAATCAAAAAAAAGAAAAATACAAAAAAAATTACGCCAAAAACACAAATATCACTTAATCAGCATTATAATAAGAAACAAATCCATTCGTTCGGCAAAACGCTCCCGCAAATGCTTTATCCCGTTTTTCAATAACGTTTTCACAGTATTTATAGAAATTCCCAACAAATCCGCCACCTCCTGGTATTTCATCCCTCGAAAAAACACGCCTCTAATAATTTCCCGGGTCTGTTCCGGCAGCCGGTCTATTTCGCTTTCCACTTCTTGAATCAACGCGTCATTCAACTTCATCATCTCTTCCTCTACCACCTCTTCCCGAAGCAAATCCAACCGATCGCGCTGCACATCTTTTTTCTTCAATCGATTCAGGCAATTATTCTTTACCGAACGAAATAAATAAGTCTTCATGACCTCATCCCGGACTTTCTGGTATGTTTTGTCCTTCCAGAAATTCACAAACACTTCCTGCACCACATCTTCCGCTTCCTCTTCCGCTGTCACAAAACTCAAGGCGTAGAGAAACATCGGCTTCGAGAACTCTTTAAAAATTTGCTCGAACCTGTACTCCTGAATCTTTCTATTTACTGATTCCGCCATGATCCTATTACTTTACATCCCGGACTAACGCATATACGTTTCTATACCTTCTTAACACAAAACTACAACTTTTCTCACCAATCGCAAGTATCCACGATAAAAAATCTCTCCCATCCCCGAAATTCCCTCACATCCGACCATAAATAACAATAAGTTACTAGAATATATCATCAAACAAGTAAAAGCATCTTTGTGCTAAAAACATAGAAGCTAAAGACTATATCCCGTTCCGTAAGCTTCTGCTAACCAAAGTCCAAAGAAACGATCATTAACATAATAGAATACACCTTCCTTGGTCACAAATTCTTTCTCAAGCAATTGTTTTACCGCTGATTGCACGGAACTCGGGGAATGTAAGCCATGTTTCTTGATAAATTCCGTTGAAGTTATTTCTGTGGCTTTACCTTCTTTAGCCATAGCAAATAATACCTCTTTTTGTCTTTCAGACAACATAGTCACCATACTCTGGTAAACGGTCTTGTTTGACTCTACCGTAGAGTGCAATAACTGATCGGCAAGTGCTATTGTCATATCTTCACCTCGCTCCAATTGCTCGTAAAAACGATTGAACAATACCTGCATATACCAGGTGTGACCTTCCAACAAGCCATATACCCGTTCTATACATTCGTCGGAGATCTTTTTACCCGCTTTGTTAAAATGATAATGAACAAATGCCTTGTAACGTTCCAGCGTTAT
Organism: Butyricimonas sp. Marseille-P2440; assembly: GCF_900091675.1. Lineage (NCBI taxonomy): Bacteria > Pseudomonadati > Bacteroidota > Bacteroidia > Bacteroidales > Odoribacteraceae > Butyricimonas > Butyricimonas sp. Marseille-P2440. The sequence continues at coordinate 367,764 of NZ_LT594609.1, forward strand.
TGCTTCAAGATTTAGAAGAGACGCACTCTGGTAAAACGGTCGCGATGCTGAAAAAAACATATTCTGCATCATGTGTCGTTGGCTACCGGAAAATATAAAATTAGCATTTTTACACTTCTGAATATAGGTACGCAACATGGCTTCTACATTCCTTTCCGGATATTTAGCGATTTGCTGGAATTCGTCAATAGCCACGATACAACGTTTATCCGCTTTTTCCAAATACCTGAAAATCTCTTCAAGAGACAACTCCGGTTGTCTGATATCTCCAATCCCTATATCAAAAACAGGCTGACCGCTTACCGTATCCAACTTAAACGCCGGACGCAATGAACTTATAATGGTAAAGAATTGCTCGACAAATTTCTTTCCCTTAGGCTTGAGCGTTTCAAAAATATGTTTGCCAAAAGCAAACACAAACTCTTTTAATGTACCAGTAGCATAAATATCGATAAAAAACGTGTGGAACTCTTCTTGTGTTCGTTTATAATGAAAACAATGTTCTATCAGCCCGGTCTTACCCATACGCCGTGGAGACACAATTACCATATTGCGTTCATTAAAAAAAGCCCGTGTAAGTTCATCGCTCTCAACCTCCCGGTCACAAAAATATTCAGCAGAAACATACCCGCTAATCACAAATGGATTCCTGATCTTTGCTTTCATTATCAGATTATCTAATTTTCAATTATTGCAAATATAATAATTGCAAATCAAATAATCGCCCCTGTTCAAATAAAAATCATTCTCACGATAGACCATAAAAAATTGGCTCGCTTCACGGCGAGCCAATATCCTGTGTTCTAAATATCTTATGTAATGACTATTTCTGCAACGGGAAAGTCAATACTTGTTCTTTGTCTTTCTTCACGTCAGACTTGTTGATTTCGATGTTCTCCACTAAAATAGAAGAGGGATAAATCATAGAAGACAACACTTCACCATTAAAAATATAGTTACTTACATTTTCCTTGCTGGAAATTCCTAACATACGTTTCAAGTTAGGTAACGTGAATCCGGTTACATCCCCGAAACGCACTTGAGTCTCACTTCCGTCTTTCAAATCTACCCGATAGATACGAGAAGCCTTTCCGGCAAGACTGCGTACAATATAAGCATATTTCAAACCTTCCTCTTTGGCAGCTTTAATCAAAGCACTCTTCATCTTCTCCGGCTTGGTTCCCTTGTCTGCTTTGATATGTATTGTTCCGGGAGCCAAATTAAAAGCACCGTTCCGAGAAGACAGGGAGAAGCGCAAACTACCGGTTGATTCGGGAGCTTTCACAGCCGGAACGTTTCCGTTCAACATACCCTTGAAAATACCGTTTTCAACTAAAGTCACCTCTTTTGGCGGGACAACACCTTCCGCGTCAATCGTGTAAGCCCCTAACAAAGAAGTTCCGTTATACTTATCCAAAGAAGAATAATTCTTGATTGTCAAACGAGAATCTACAATCTTCATTCCCATGCGGTCATTCAAAGTTTTCATTGCCTGCACTTGATCCGTGTCGGGCTTACGATAAGCGAAAAGAGCCCCTTTCTTCAACAAATTAGACATGAAAACGGTTGAACAAGCCCCACCTTCAAATAAAACCGGTCCCCCATAATATTCCGTGATGACCGGAGCATTCTTCAATTTAATCAAATTCTCGGCAAATGCCTTCACTCCCTTTTTCAAATCCTCCATCGAGGGCAAATCCCCCGGGCAAGCCACCAGGACAGAGTAAGTATCATCGATACGAATACCATCCTCCGTAACGACATAAGCAGAAGCATACAAATTAGTATATCTCATCGGTTCTTTCAAAACCACGCCATCCGTCGTCATCTTGTAAATCTCGATATCCGAACCGTTAATCACCACGGAAGAATTAAATATATCCTTGTATTCCTTAAACATCGCGGACAACTCTTTTGCCACATTCTCCAACGCAGGAAGATCCACCGAGTAAGCATTCTTCGCATTCTCGATCCGGGTAACAGGCTCAACCCGTTGACGATCTTTCAAATCTGCCTCTTCCGGCTTTCTCGGGTTAGCTTTCAAATAAGACTCTTTCGCGTTAGCTGCCTGTAAAGACCATTTATACATGATATCCGATCCCATCCAATAATTTCTGCGCATAACGTCATAATCGACATTTGCCGGCATTGGCAATTGTGCAGCCGCAAACCCGTAAATAAAATCACTGTTATGGTCATCATTACCCAAAAACATTTGCACCGCACCCTGGGAATTCCAAGGAGTCTCATAAGCATTCACTATACCTCCCAAAGAAGCACGAACTTCAAAACTACGGTAACGACCTAAAGTATAAGAAAGATAATAAGGTTTTTGCATCCCCGGCAACACCAACTGTTCCTTGTTCCGTTGCATCTCATCCTGCATAGCTTTGAAAATCACCCGATCCTGGTCATTTTGCGCGGCAAGCGGCGCAACAAGCAGGAAAAACAATAATATCGATAATATATATTTCATTTCAATTTTAGATTTTAAATTTTAGATTTACGACACACTCCCCCTCTCTCGCAAATCATCATTTTCAATTTTCAATTCTCCACTTTCAATTATTTCCCGGTGCCGGCAAAATAGGAGGCAAATCCATTGATTTCTGGCGACGTTGCGTCTCTATCTTGTTCACTAGGATCATCGGGGAACTTGCCGTAACAGGCACCCAACCGGATTCCGCTCCACACTCACCCGTGAATACGCTCGGGGTATCGCCACCACATACAATGTTAGAGAACATGGATAGCGGGGTACCGATCAAATCCACTCCGCGAACCAACTCATCGGGGCGTCCGTCAACATATACCCGAAATACTTCCAACGGGGTCACGTTAAAGGAGTTCAAGCTACCGCCTTCTCCGGTCAACGTGAAACCGCTCGTTACTTCTTTGAAATAATAACCATAATCTTTCCCTTGTTTTTTAGCCTCTTCGATCAGCATCTGGCGCAATTCGGCTTCCGTTTTCGGGGCTATTGTTTCCACTACCAGATTAGACTGACGCGATACAGGATCACCACCACCGGAAGTACGGGCGTGTCCGTTCGTGCTAGGGAACCCATCCAAAGGCACGCGGCTCATCAAAAACTCTCTCAAGATACCGTCTTTCACCACATCCACGCGGCGGGCTTTCATACCTTGGTCGTCATATAAATAGAATCCGTTCAACTCTTCACCTGCATAGCTACGCAAGGTCGGGTCACAATATACTTGGAATTCCTTCGGCAATACATACTCGCCCACCATCTTTTTGAAAGTCTGTCCACCTGATTTCAAACGGTGCCCCTCGATACGGTGACCAAAGATTTCATGGAAGAAAACACCACTTGCAGGACCTGACAACAAAGCCGGACCCGTATAAGGATCAACCACCGGGGCTGTCCGTAACACTCTCAACCGTTCGATCATCTTCTTTGCGTCCGCGATCATCACGTCCGTACCCGGAAGATCTTTCAACTCGTAAGCAAAATAAGACATATTCAACGGTAACTCCATACCATCATCGGCTTTCATGGAAGCACTGATAATGATGCGGGCATACGTGCGGTTTTGCACCACTTCCGTACCTTCCGTGTTCACGAAATAAGTCCGTAACACGCGGAAATTCAAGCTGGCATCTCCCGATTGCAACAAAGGCTCACTCTTGAACGCGGCAGAAACTTCATTTAATTTCTTTTCCCAAGCTTCTTTATCAATCGCTTGTTTTTCAGCGGGGATCGGAGCCTCGTAATATTTCTCTACCGGGGCTTCGGAGAAAGAAGGCGCCTTATCCTCGTCGGCAACACTTACTTTGCTTTGAGTCTTTGCTTGCTGGTAAGCTTCCACGGCGAAATTATAACGTTGAATTACCTCGTACCAGATAGCCTGGCGAGTTGCATCCAACCCGTTCTCGTCATCCAATCCCAGGTAAGCCATCCGGTAATTCCCATTCCGGTCTGGTTCTGCACCCATGGCGTTATATTTAAAGTTATCCAAGTTTACATCCCCTACACGTATTTGCGGTACTAAAGAACGCACGTGTTGTTCCTGTGAACGCATAGTAGCCCCGAAAGCACTGGAGATACTCACCGTGCGATCATCCATGACACGGAAATTCATGTGGTAAGGAGGATTCTCCTGTTTTTGCAGCTCTTGCATATCGGCTGCCAACTCTTCTTTCAATAGCTGCAACAACTTATCCTGCGCTTGTGCATACGTCTTTTGGACGGCAAACAGCGAAAGGACGCAACTAATAATAATTAATCCTAATTTTTTCATCTTTAATTGTTTTAATCATTTCCTTAAAAGTTCTTTGAAGAACACGCACTATTTTTGTAACAGCAAATTTAAACTTCTCATTTTGTTATTCAAAAGGATTCTACATTAATTCTTTGTTAATTCTTTATCTTTTTAGTATATACCTAGAACAATTCATTTTTAACATTTCGATAAATAACAAGATGCAATCTTAAACGCAACCAACAATACACGTCAAAACTCTCGAAATTATAATCCTACTTGAAACAAATCGTTTCAAAACTCTTGGCAAATCGTCACTCTCAAAGTTCGATAAGTCAACAACAGATAAATTCAAAACATTTGTTGACAAAAGTTTTCTTAATTCTATCGTTTACACCACTTCATCATTATTAGATAAACCTTTATTTCTCTAACAAAAAGATAATAACATAATGATGACTTTTCACTCAATAAACGAAAATTCTATGTCACAAACAATACATCCTATAAAAATATTCTTATTCTACCTTCTCGTTATCAACGACTGTCAGTTCGGCACTAAAAATCATACGCTTATCCGCTCTTTCGTCAATAGAACGAGCGATGTTTTTCAATGTTCTTTTCACCTTACCGTTAAATATCTGATTCCCGTTGTAAAATATTTTCACGGGTTGCTCGAGGTCGATCAATTCGTCATTCAACCGGATTGTCAACCGCTTGTAATCGTTTTTCAATATCGTGAAAGTATTTCCCTCTTTTTCCACTATTGCCACCATCCCGTGCTTTGCCTCCTTCGGGTCAACGCTTAACCAATAGAGAGAAGGCATCACCACCTCCTCCTGCCTCCATACCACTTTCGTCGGGTAGGGATTGCGACGGAACTTTGCCATCCAGGGAATGGCAACACGGTCTTCCTGATCCATCCAGTGTCCTTTTCCTTTCACGATATGGGTTTCGTGAATATACCCGTCCGGGTCAGCCGCGTGTAACGAATCCATCACCAAACCTTTCACTGCTGCCAGTTTATTGCGGTCATAAGCGGCATCGTTCTCGCCCATCCAGATCATGAAAGGAACGTTCCTCAAATTCACCTGGGAAGCCTCTCCCGGATGTCCCGCCATCATGGAGGCCGCCGCCCAACGGTCTGCCATGCGGGGTGCCATACGCCACACGCCGTCACCACCAGCCGAATATCCCAACAAATATACCTTATCCGGGTTCACGTCCATCATCACCACTGCCGTCTGTATCAACGCGTCAAAAAACTCATCCAAACCCGGTTTGAACCACATATTCCAGTCATCCCAGGGTGCCCGGGGTGCCACGTAAACGCCCTCCTCCGGTTGGTACAATTGGATTTGGTTTTTCCATTGTTGCGTGTTCAAAGCTTCCGGGGCATTTCCCCCGCCATGCATAGAAATATAAAGACTTCTGCCGTCTTCCGGTTTCTCGCCGAATAATTTGCAATCGAAAGGCATCTGCAAGGCTTCCCGCTTGAAACACTTCAATCCCCACATTCGCTTGTAAGTCGCCTTGATCTCTTTCAACTTCTCCTCGAATAATAAATCCGCCATTTCCTTTGCGTTCTCCCGGGTCAACGCCTTCTCGTAAATAGCCAGTTTATCCAATGGTTTCCGGGCATCCGCCTCTTTTCCCAACCACGTTTTTAAAGCTTTTACCTGAGAAAAAGCAGTAAACGGATTTCCCAAGAATACACCTCCAAGCAATAAAATATAAACAGTTTTCATCATTTTCAAACAGTAAAAATACTATATAACACAACTTATTCCCGAGTCTATCTCCCTCACGAGTAAACCCGAAATTCGTGCTAAAAATAATGAAATTACGCACAAAACCCAATCTTTTAAGGGGAGAATAAGGAGTTCCTCTCATTTTACTCATGCTTCACTCACGTGTCAAAAACGCTCCCGAAGGTCTTTGCACCGAAGTTGATCCGAAATTGTACCGAAATTAATTTAGGATTACCTCCTTATTTCCCTAGGTTCACATGGGATTTTCTCCAAATCCCGATCACGTGCAAGCTAGGCTAATTTTATAAACACAAAAAAGGAGGTGTGTCAAAACACACCTCCTGGTCCATAAGGTCCATAAAGTCGAACCTTCGGTTCTGAAAGTTTATAAAGTCAAAAAATTATACAGATTATTGATTATCAATGCGATCATCTATAACATTTGTAAGATTCCGACCTTACGACTTTATGGACTTTTCAACCTTATAGACCCGAGGGTGTGTTTTGACACCCTCCGGATATGTTATTCACGACATTAAATTGAAGGAAAGCGATTTCTATTTCAAGTTAAGAAATTTTTTATACCACTCTATATATTGAGGATCTGTAAGAGAATCCACAATCTCTTTTCCCCACGCGTTCCACTCTTCCGTTCTCCCCGGCTCCATCGCGAGGATATTCGCATATAAATCCGCAAAGGGGATCCCTTCCGCCTTCATGCCCTTGCTCGCTTTCTTGTAGTCCTTAACGCTACAAACTTTATTCTTGAATAACTTGACAATATTTGCCAAACCGATCAATTGTCCGGCATCCTGCAACTTATTCTGCTTGATGAATTGTATCATCCTATCTACATCCTCGACAGAAGTTCTCGCCTTTGCGTTATAAAGGACTTGATTCAGGTCCGAATTAATCTGGTAGGTTACCAGCTCGTCCACTTTCTCGGCACCCAATTTCTCGCGAAATTCCTGAATATTCGAGAACAAATAATTCTTCATATCCGAAGTGATCATAGAGAATCGAGGGTGATACAACACCCAGAATTCGGGAGAAACCCTCTGCTCGTCGTCAAGCGCGGCGAATAATTCCACGGCTACCAGCGAAGTTCTCGGGCTAGATATTTTGCCCAACGCCGTCAAATATTTCACCATGAATTCAGGTGAGCGATCTCCCATGTTATACCTCATCTCAAGCACCCCAACGGCTTTATTATCATCGAAAGTTTCGTTCATCTGCTTAACGAAATCACCTTGCATGAGATTCGTCATCCGGTGGCGTACATCCCCGTCTTTATCGAGCACGACAACCACGTTGGGCACGACGACGCCGTACCTCCTGGCAAGTTTCGGACCTTCGCCTTCCCCGACGTGAATCTTATAGTTTATAAAGAGCCTGTTCAGGTAATCTCCCACGTCTTTCCGGGAGAATAATTTTTCATTTATGAGCCGAGAGGTTTGACCATCATTGTGGAAATACAGGCACACACACCTGCCCTCGAGAGAACTACGTTCCAAGACATCTTTCAGTGATGGCAGATCTTCCCAATACACGCCGTCATCTCCCGACATTCTCTTGGATGTTAACCCGATTTTCATAATTCCTTCTTTAACCACCTCGTCTTTCACGGCTTCCTGAGCCCGTAAAGCGATCTCCCCGAGTCTTCTTGTCTGTTCTTTGCCATTGGCAAGCGAGATGAACAATTTCGCAGCCTCGAATATCGTTCTTTTTTCCGAATCCTCCCACACGTTCAAATTGGCCTCAAGGATGTCCAGGTAACCTTTCTCGTCGTAATTTTTCCGGGCTTCAGCCAATTCGGCCATTTTCAAAAGAGCTTCTTTGCGGGGAACATCGTTGTTTTCAAGCAAGTTTTTAATGGCCGGGATTTTCTCGTACTTCTTGGCGGGCAACTGGTAGACAATCATCATGTTCAATTCTGTTATGAAGGAATTGTAAATCAACTTGCCGACCTCTTCCGTCCCCACTTCTTTCTCGAAATAATCCCGGTTGGCGCAAACGAACTTCATCTCCTCGCCATCCACGGATTGTGCCCTCGAGCGTAACAATGGCCAATAAGTGGAGTTTAGTTTGTCTTTCTCTGAAAGCTTTCCCCAAAGCTCGTCGCCCACGGTTTGAGCCTTCACCACCTCGCCGGAAATGGAGAGCAATCTCCAGTACGCCATTTGTTCCGCCAGATCCAATTTCCCCGCCTGGTATGACGCCTCGTACTCGGCAATGCTGTTCGCTTGCAGGCCGCACTCGACATTCTCGATCAACTCCTTGAGCGACATTGCCCCGACGATTTTATGCATTAATTTGCCATCGGGATTGATAATCAAGAAGGTGGGATACGCGTCGACCCCATACTGTTTGCCTATGACCGGACCTTCGCCTTTCTCCATGTCTGTCTTCACGCAGACGAAGTTCTTGTTGAAATAGTCACCGGCAGCCTCCTGCGTGAAGACCTCGTTCGCCATCATTCTACAGGGACCGCACCACGACGTGTAGCAATCCAAGAACACAGGTTTATTTTCCGCTTTCGCTTTCTCCCGGGCTTTCTCTAAAGACAATTCCTGGAAATTCGTTTGGGCGAAAAGCGCCAGGGAACACAATAGTCCCACAAATACCGATAATACTCTTTTCATCTCTTTCTTTTTATAATATTAATTCTATTTCTATTTTTTAGTTTCTGCAAGCATATTCCTCAGTCCCGCCCGCAAGGGGTTGTGGTCGGTGTGCTCGTAAGTGTACTCGTGTATTTTCAACACCCGCTGACGCTGCTCTTCCGTCCCGACATTCGCGAGATAGATGGTCACGGGGAAATAAAACCACACCAAGTTTTTGCCTTCTATTTTCGGAAATTCTTTCTCACACAACACGAGTAGTTTCTCTACTTTTTTCTCGTTCTCCTTATCCGCCCAAGCGGCACGCAGTGCCTGTGCCAAGGCGACGTAAACGTCAAGACGCGAGCGGGAATTAAAATGATGCGGCTTCATTTGCTTCACCAGTTTATCCAACCCGTCCATCTTTTCCCGACCGCGGAGCATATCTCTCAATTTCATCTCAAAAGCCACCGAAATTCTTTCCAGCAGTTTTTCTTCGCCCATGCTTTCGCGGAATTGGTCGAAATGCGCGAACAGGAAATCCATCGCTTCCGAGCCCACGGGGGAGAGTTGTTCATTATCGTAAATATACCAGTATTGCCTGTCCGATTTCCCGGCATCCGGAAGCGCCTTGAACAACTCCGCGCGCACTTCCTGTGCCTCCGTCATCATCTGGGCTTTCAAGAGCTCCTGCAAATAATGGTTCAGGAAGGAAGCTTCCCTGTTGCCTCCCGCGTATTGCTTTCCCAAGTTGGCAAGCGAAGCAGACATCGCCTCCGTCACCATTTTTTTGAATTCCAATGGATCGAGCGTGGCACCAACGATTTGATTCTCCAAACCCTGGTCCGTGTTTAGCAGCAGGAATGTCGGGTATGCCTGAACGTTGAATTTTTGGGCAAGTGCCTTGCCGTCATCCTCCGCACCCGTGTCATACTTCACGCACACGAAACGCTCGTTCATAAACTCGCCCAGCTGCACATTCGGGAAAACATCGGCAGCCATCATTTTGCAAGGACCGCACCAGGACGTGTAAAGGTCCACAAAAACCATTTTCCCTTCCGCTTTCGCCCTCTCGCACGCTTCATTCAAGGTCAATTTCCTGAAATTCGTCTGCCCGAAAGCCAGCACAGAACACAGGATTCCCACGTAAATTAATAAGATTTTCTTCATTTCAGTCGATTTAAATTATACAATACAAAACATTCTTTTCCGTTGTCATGGACACGTGTCGCCCGCGGGAAGAGTACCCGGATCTCTTCCCGCAACAGCAACACGCTGTAAATAAATCAAAAATCTATATTGACACTCCTATTTCCCTCAATACCGACACGATGATCCTATACTTCGTCATCACGGCGTCAAACGCCCCGTAAGTCGCTTCAAACTCTTCCGGCGTGGAGGCAAATATCGCACTTATATACATGCCGACATCCTGGGTTTCCGTGGGCATGTTACCATAATCATAAGGATTCGGATCTTTCAAGAACCCGACAGCCCGCGGATCGGAGAAGCCGTACCGATTATAAAAATACCAACCGGCACAACCATACAAATCAGCCTGCGCGTAGCAACCGCGAGTCGTCTGGTAAAATGCGGCCAGTTCCTCGGTATAAGCAGCAACCGGCGTAGCAAGAAGCGCATTCAGTACCGCACTTTTCATGCTCAACCGTTCCGCCCCACTCATATTTTTCAACTCGGGGACACGGGAGATCAACACGGTGTTCAATCCCTTGAATGCCTCATTACTTATTGTCGTATTATAGGATGCTAAAGATTTCAAGAACAGGATACTGCGAATTTTTATGCTCCCGGGCAACAGCGGCACGATTTCTTTCCGCAAAAATTCAAGCCCGTCAACGACATACTCCTTGGGACACAACTCATACGCGTAAAACGGGTTTGGCGTTGCCGTTCCCCCCAGGGCCGATGCGCCGAATTGCAATACCTCGTAGTGTGTATAGGAATTTCCCCAGTTGTCGACACGGGTTTCTTGCCCGATCGTATCGTTATAGAAGACGGGAATTCCCGTTTCCACGTAAAATTGATAAATCGCCCCGTCCACCGGATCATCCGAATCCTCAATCGTGAACCAATCTTTGCCCAAGTTGGAAGGCGTCAAATCATCTTCCTTGTCACACGCAATGAACAGCACGGACAAGAATAACATATAAAGGAATCTATTCTTTCTCATAATCAATTTCTTTGAAGTTCTCTATTCGGGCGGATCTCGTTCTGAAGTTCTCCCCGGTTAAATTCGATGGCATAGTTCGGGATCGGGATTATCCAAGCCGCACGGTCTTTCGCGTAAGCATTCAACTCGTAGTAACCGTCCTCGTACCAAGTCTGAGAATTTGCTTCGTAAGCATTATTCCGGTGACGAATCGTGAAATTATCCGGAAGAGGACGTATGCTGTTGACGGCATAGCGACGCAGGTCAAACCAACGATGCCCCTCGAAACAAAGTTCCCGGCGGCGTTCTTCACGGATGAAATCGATCAACGCTCCCCCCGTTTCCGTCACCGCGGGAGCTGCAGCGAAGCGTTTGGAACGCAACTTTTCCAACTCGGTTTTCGCGTCCCCGTCCCGGGTCAACATCGCCAAAGCCTCCGCCTTGTTCAAGATCACTTCCGGCAAACGAATCAAGAAATCCGCCCCGATTTCATCTTCATCGTTATAATTCGTCCAAGTCTTGTATTTATCGGGAATAAACGCGTGCAAAGAGTTTTTGAAGAAAGCGGTTCTACGCAAATCCCCATCGGCATAACAAGCCAACAAATCCTCGGACACCTGGTAGGAAAGCGACTGATTTTGTTGCACGTAATTTCCATTTTGCAGTACCCAGGCCGTCGAGTAATTCAAGAATGTTCCAGCCACGGCATTCCCCCCTTGCGTGAAAATGGTTTCGGGGGATGTCCAGGAAATCACGTTTTGCCCGGCAGTCCAACCGTTTAAATCCATCACCGAATACGTCCCCGCCATGACCTCGTCGGCCGCGGCAATACATTCCTCGTATTTTTCCATGTAGAGATACACTCTTGACAGCAGAGCGTTGGCAGCGACTTCCCCGACCCGTAATGTCGAAGAAGGCGTAATCCCTTTCAAACAAACGACAGCACGCTCAAGATCCTTGACAATCTGCACGTACACCGCTTCCACCGAACTACGGCTAAAATATTTATCCTCGATGTGTTCCGTGACCTTCAAGGGCACGCCGGCATCCCGGGACGCGGTGACTTTATTATAAGGCATCCCGTAAATATTCACCAGCAGGAAGTAATAACCTGCCCGCAAGAAACGCGCTTCACCTTCCACCCGGTTCAACAATTCGAGGTCCTCTTCTTTTGAACGGAATTCGTCCGCCATGTAAATGATGGAGTTCAACACCCCTATACTCTTGTAAAACCGTTCCCAATCGTTATCTCTGTACTGGGCATTCTCCAGCGTCACAAAGGGGTCGGAAGCCCAATGGTAAAAAGAACCGAGCACGTTACGCGGGTAATTTGAAGTAGAAGGCAATCCTCCCACCACGACTTCTTCCGCGTCATCATCCATCACGTGCAGCCACGGGTAATTCATGCCAAGCCCACTACTAAAGCCCATCGTCTCCTGAGTATTGGAGCTGATATTCGGCGTTTGCATGAAACATTCGCCACGAAGCAACTCGTCCAAATCCTGTGCAGTGGTCGCGTAACGCTGGTTCTGCGAAAATTCCTCCAAGAAATCACCACAAGCACCAAGCCCAAAAGCCAGTACACTGAATAATATATAAATTAAAACTCCTTTTTTCATCGCTCAAATTTTAGAAAGTGATATTAAGATTACATGAGTAAGTCGGACGCACCGAAAGATTCACGTTCGGGGACGATCCGGACTGGGTAGGATCTTGTCCGCGCAATTTCTTATTGGCTATCGTGAACAAGTTTGTCCCCGTCAGATTGATATAAGCGGACTTGAGTCCCAGTTTCTTGCAGAACCGTTCATCCACGTTGTAACGGAAAGAAAGCGACGACAAACGCAAATAATTTCCGCTTACCACCCGGATATCCGAATTATCGTACATCTCGTAAATATTAGACGCAATACGGTGTGTCATATTCGGACCACTACTCCACCATGGATTGGAGTGAGCTCCCGCCACGGTATTCAACCCGGGGATATTGGTATAATTCTCGTCACCCGGTTTTCTCCAACGATTCACAAACTCCCGACGCAAGTTACTTGACGGGTTGGGATTGGTTGTCCCGTACTCGGTACACAATTTCAACAAACGGATTTTATTACCCAAGCTATAAGTCAGGTTAAACGATAAACCGAAGTTCCTGTACCCAAAATAATTCGAGATACCTCCCTGCAAGTAAGGCTCGCGCCGCCCGGATCGCTCCATCACTTCCAAAAAGACATCTTCCCGTTCCATGTTGTTGTATTTTTTACCCAGCTCTTCTTGCAATTCATCTTCCGTCCCGTAAAAAATAGGGGAACCGTCTACTGGGCTCAAGCCTTTAAAGCGGTATGAATAGAATGTATTCAATGGCTCACCCGCTATATCCACGTCGCCTTTTAGCATGTCGGTATACTCGATTTCGTCCCGCAAGACGTTATTCCGGTTATTTATCGCCTTGTTCACCAGCTCGTTCAACACTTGTCCCAACTGGGGATCGATACGCCAAACAAATCCCCGCTTCCCGCCATCCAACCCAGCACGGTTGATCGGGGTAAAATTCAAGCTCACCTCGATACCCTTGTTCACGAGCGTTCCACTATTTACTACGTATTGTTTGGTCCCGTTGATCTCGGAGATCGTCTTGGTCAGGAAGGCATCCCGCGTTTTCTTGTAATACCAGGAGAACGAACCGTTGATTTTATTTTTCAAAAGCGAGAAATCCAAGGTCAGGTTCGTGGATGCCGTCTTCTCCCATCTTAAATCAGGATTCGGGTAATAGGCCACTTTCGAATTGTATTCCCCGTATTTTCCGGTATAATCAACCCCTTGCTTGATAATCATGTTCGGGGTCTGGTTGCTCAACATATTTCCCTGGTAGCCGAAAGACCCTCTTAGTGCCATGTCATTCACCCAATCAACAGATTTCAAGATATCCTGTTTCATGTTCCAACGACCGGACAAGGCCCAAATCGGCATCATGCGGTCGTTCGCCCGTGACCCAAACAAATTGGAACCTTCGCCCCGAATATGCAGGTTCACCATGTAACGGTTGTCGTAATCATACCCCGCCATAGCATACCACGCTACCGAATTTGTCAAGTTTTCCGTGATTACCCCCAAGGCATTCGCACTTGCCATAAACTGGTTATAATATCCCGTGTAAGCCTGGGGAACCGCAGAGAACAGTTTACCACGATCTCTATGATACCCCCGCCGCGTGATATTAAAGCCGTCATATCTTTGAGAATTCAACTCCAATCCGGCAGAACCATTCACGTTATGCTTTCCCTCGTGCCCGATGTTTCTCGTGTAATTCGCCTGCACACGGGCCATCCAGTTCGTACTACGCACCTCGCTCTTGCGCAATTCTCCTCCGACAGGACACAAGTCATTCCGCTCCGACTGGTCGGCACGCAGTTGATGCACGTAATAGGTGTCTTCCGTGAAATAGATTTCTTGGTTCGTGTTGCTCACCGCATAAGAAAGAGTTCCCTCCAGTTTCAATCCATCGATAAGATTGTAACCGACATGCGCCTGCATGTTAATCGCATTACCCTTGGTCTTATCCCCGGAATTATCCATTTCGTTCAACACGTTGAAATCATACACTGGCGTCGTGCTGCTTATCCGTTGGTAAAAATAGCGGGAGCCATCGGGATTAAAAGCCGGAACGGCACGGCTCATATTATAGGCATAATTCAATACCCCCAGTTCCGAAGGATTGTAATCGCGTTTCGATACATTCCCCTGAAGCTGGAAACGTGCCGAGAAACGCTCGTAATTAGCCGTCAGGTTCAAAGTCGTCGAATAGCGTTTGTTACTCTCGCCTTTTATCGCACCATTCTCATCACTCATACCGAGAGAAGCATAATAACGGAGATTGGCAGAACCGCCGGACAGGCTCAGCGTGTGGCTATGTGAAAATACATCCTGACAAACAATATCGAACCAGTCCGTGTTCAAGGTCTCGTAGTACGCAACCAACCGGCTATATTCCTTGTAATCAATCACTCCATTGTAATAATCTTGTACCACAGCCTCGTAGCCTACCCAACTATCCACGTTGTTATAATACACCCCCCGTTCTACCAACTCCCGGGAAACATCCACTCTCTCTTTGGAGTTCATCAGATAAATCGCCCGATCGCTATAATGCGGACGCCGGGTAAAAGAACCCGTCCCAGAGTAAGTGACACTGGGAGGACCTGCCTTTCCTTTTTTTGTCGTGATTACAATCACCCCATTACCCGCTTTCGCACCATAAAGAGCCGTCGCTGAAGCATCTTTCAATACATCAATCTGCTCTATATCGTTAGGATTCAATCCCGAAATGGCATTTCCCAACAGATTCACGAAATCCAAGTCATTGATTTGTGCCGGATCCACATTCACCGGATCGGTCAAAACGACCCCGTCCAACACCCACAATGGCTCCCGATTACCCAATACCGTCGAGGTTCCCCGTATTCTCAATTTCGGAGCGGCACCTACTTGGCCTGAATTCTGCATGAAAATCATACCCGGGATGCGTCCTTCCAACATCTGGTCAATGGTATTCACACCCTCTACCTTGATGTCATCCATCTTGATGGTTTGCACGGCACTTGTCAACTTGCGCTTGTCAATATTCTGATACCCGGTCCGCACAACCACCTCATCCAATTGTTCCGCAGATTCTTTCATAACGACACGAAGCGTATCCTGTCCCATGTACTTCACTTCTTGCGTTTCCATCCCGACAAATGAAAAAAGCAACGATACATTCTCGGTTTTCGGTAAAGTTAATGAAAAATGCCCCTTAACATCGGTGGCAGTCCCCAATGTCAGACCTTTCACGATAACGGTCACCCCGGGAAGCGGCAACTTTTTCTCATCCGTCACCTTACCCACGATACGTATGACTTCCTTTTTCTCGTCATTTCCTTTGCCCGGCACAATAATAATCACACCTTGTTCTATACGGTAAGCCAAATTTACCTTCCCGAGAATCACATCCAATACTTTCTCCAATTCCTCATTCTCAAACTTCGCGGAAACATCTTTCACCTTTTCTAACTCGTTATGGTTAAAAAAGAATTTATAGCCCGTCTGCTGGCGTAATTCCCGGATCACGTCCAACATACTTACCCCCTCCACATCCAAATTCACTCGCTTTTGCGAATAACTTGCTGCCGATACTTGCAATAGTAAGAGCAATGTAAAAAAGCACGTCAATTTCATCACTAAAAACATTTTTTTTAGACATACCCACTTAGCGGGGTAACCCTCGTTTCGATTTTTTTTCATACATTTGTCTTGTTAATGTTAAGATTGATACTAAAGATTAACACATTTACAACCGGAAGGTGCTTCCAACGCCTGCCGGTTTTTCATTTATTTCATTTTTACGGTTATTGTTTTATCCTTTATCTCAAAAGCTACATTTGTTGTCATGGATATAATATCCAATACAACTTCGCAGTTATTATATTTCTCCAAGTCACCCGTGAAGACCAAATCCTTTACTTGCGGGTTTTGGTAAAAAACTTTTACATCATACCAACGAGCCAGCTGTTTCATGATATTTTCCAATCTCTCCCCCTCGATAATCCATTTTCCTTCAGCCCATGCCGTGTATATTTCCGTGTCTACTTTCGCGACATCCGCTTCCCGGGTTTCTTTATCGTAAGTTACCTGTTCGCCGGGGGTAATCACCAGAGCATCAAGCATTCCCGCACCTTGAAATGCCACCTTCCCCTCTACCAGCGTGGTTTGCACGAACTCTTCGTCAGGATACGCATTCACGTTAAACACCGTTCCCAAAACCTCGATCTTTCCATTTTCCGTTTCCACGATAAAAGGATGCTCTGTGTCTTTTGCCACATGAAACAAAGCCTCCCCCTCCAGTCGTACTCTTCGTTCTTTCCCGATGAATTTATCCGGAAAACTCAATTTTGAATCGGCATTTAGTTTTACACTTGTCCCATCTGCCAATACTAAATTGTACTCACCTCCTCTTGGAATAATAAGTGTATTATATTCTTCCTTTTCCAGCAGCATACCTTGACCTTGAGAAGCTACCATTTTTTGCTTGTACTCCTCAACCACTTGTTCCAACACGGACGAATCGGTCAACGCAATATGCTCTCCTGAATTAAATATCAAAAACGCTTTCATCGTACCCGGCTTCAAGGATTGGTTCACGGCTACCGTCTTCGGCTGTTCCACTCGGTTATCCGACATCCAATACGTGAATCCCACTCCCAAGAGTATAATCACGGCTGCCGCGTATCCGACGACTTTCTTCCATAAAAGTTTGCGGGAAGATTTTCCGGTATAAGCAACGAATTCATCCCACGCTCCCTCCGAATCTACCTCCCGGGTTTCCTCTCCCGTGTAGTATACGTCAAAGTAATGTTTCGCTTTCCGATAATATTCCCGGTTCGCTTCATCCTCCGCGAGCCAATCATCAACCAGCTTGTTCTCATCTTCCGAGGATTCATTCAATATCCGTCGTACAATAATGTCCCAATTTATATGCATCCTGTCTGTCATAGTTCTCATCACAATTACATACCTAAGACACACCGGAACAAAAAACGGAGTACAAAAAAAATGATTTTAACGAAAAGTTTTTACCCGTACAAATACATTAACCTTGTTGTAACCATTCTATCAACAAGAGAATCGGCACCAATTTTTCACGCAACATCCGGTATGCACGTTGCACTTGTGTTTTTACCGTGGTTTCGGCAATATCCAATTG
Source organism: Butyricimonas sp. Marseille-P2440 (assembly GCF_900091675.1). Lineage (NCBI taxonomy): Bacteria > Pseudomonadati > Bacteroidota > Bacteroidia > Bacteroidales > Odoribacteraceae > Butyricimonas > Butyricimonas sp. Marseille-P2440. The sequence goes on from NZ_LT594609.1 coordinate 385,244, forward strand.
CTCGGCTATCTCCCGGTTCTTTTTCCCTTCCACCACTTTCAACATAATAATCTCCTTGCACCGATCCGGCAAAGAGTTCAACGCCTCTTGCAATCGTTGTTGTACCTCTTCGTCTATCACCACATCTTCTGTTCCGGAAAACAACTGCGCCTCAAACAACTTATCGTTGTGTTCATCCCGAATTTTACGGTCACGCAACACGTTCAAGCAACGATTCCGCAAAGAGGTGTAAAGATATGCTTTCAAAGAGGTCACGACCTGCAAGGTCTTCGCGTGATCCCAGATATAAAAGAATAAATCCTGTACCAAGTCTTTCGCCTCCTCCTCGTCATACAAGTAACTTTCGGCAAACAAGACCATTTTAGAGAAATACCGCTCATAAAGAAACCGAAACGCTTCCCGGTCACGATTTTGCAAACGGACTAAAATATGGGTTTCCTTATCTTCCATGTACATACTATTATCCCAACAAAAGTAAATGATATATTCGAGAAAAGCAACCGTACCCGGGATTAGCCATAAAACAAATTACCTCATCGACTGATTAATAAGTCCATGAGGTAATTACAATTATCCGAAATATTTCTTCTATTTTACTTCCCGAATAAGTTCGACAATCCGTTCATTATTAATGATAATCATCCCATGTTTATCATTGGTTATGCCTGGCTCCAACTTATACGTGTAAGTCGGCACGCTTCCGTTCATCACCGTGGGCAGGTAAGCGAACGTCGCGTTATCACAATTTTTTCCCAACTCATGACCGACTTCGATAATATGTGTCGAGATCATAAAAGAACAAGCATGACGCTTTGCCAAAGCTGACGTCACAGCATACGTGGCATCATAAGCATCCTTGACATTCGTGCCCTTGAAGAGTTCGTCAAAGATCACGACCAGCCGCTTGGAAAGACTCACCTCGATAGCCACTTTCTTCACCCGAAGCACTTCAGCGTAAAAATGACTATATCCCATGTTGATGTTATCGGGCACGTTGATAGAAGTGTACATCCCGTCCTGCACGGTGAAGCGCATGCTACCGGCAGCAACGGGAAATCCCATGTGTGCCATATACACCGCGATACCGAAAGACTTCATCAACGTGGACTTCCCCGCCATATTCGCTCCCGTGAGAAAGAAAATATTCTTTTGCCTGGTAATAGTAAGATCATTGGAAACAGCCTTCCGGATACAAGGATGATGCAAACCTTTTACCTCCATAGACACCTCCCCGTCTTTCATGGCTTCCGCGAAACAAAAATCATTCTCGCGAGCCACACGCCCGACCACAGTATATAAATCTATTTCAACGAAAAGGGCGAGTAATTCCTGCAAGGGTTTGAGCCATTCACCCCGCAGCAGACGGTCGATGGCAAACATCCGACCGAACGTCAAGGGGCGTGTCGTATCTTCCAACAAACGGGTAAAAGCCTTGTTATCCAGCAAGTCCAAGCCCCAACGGACACGTTCCTCCAACGGATTCCCGGTGATATTCTCACTCACTCGAGCCAAATACCCCCTCCCTTCCCGCAGGAAATCAAGGGTTGTTTCCATTCGCGTGCGCCAGATAGCAAAATGCTCGTCTTTGCTAATCATCTCTAACGCCTTCATTTTGCACAACGATAACAAATTGACGAACCAAGCCGTACGCCCGGCACTTCCGATATATTGGTCGATCTCCTCCAATCCCTCGGGATCGCCGGGATATTCGAGATCATGCTCTTTAAAATAACGGAAAATCGCCGTTCTCCGGTTTATTTCATCCGCATCGGTCAAGGGATGAGTAAACATCTGGTCCATCAATCGTTCTGCCCCGCGGGTAACCAAACCGCTATACAAGCTATAAACGGAATTGCCGCTATACTTACCCAAAATATTCAGGTCGTCCAAGGTCTGTTTGTCGGTTTCAAAACTCATTGCACTCCTCCTTCCCCGTTTATAATATCGATTATTTTCTCGTTGTTGATGATGATCATTCCATGCCGGTCATTCGTGATACCCTCTGTCAGCCGGTAAGTATAAACCGGTTGACTCCCTTCCATCTTAGTCGGGAGGTACACAAAACGGATATTCTTACACCGCTCTTTCAATACCAAGCCGATCTCGATAATATGCGTGGATATCAAAAACAAACAATTGGGGACTCCCGCGAAAGCTTCCGTCACGGCAAGCGTGGCATCGTAAGCGTCTTTTACATTCGTACCCCGGAAAAGCTCGTCGAACACGATCACAAGGTTCTTTGTCTGTTGCAGTTGCATCGCCACTTTTTTCAAACGCAATACTTCAGCGTAAAAATGGCTATATCCCATGCTCAGGTTATCGGGCAAATTAATTGTCGTGAACATCCCGTTGCGCACGGAAAATTCCATCGATTCCGCCGGAACCGGAAAACCGACATGAGCCAAGAATATCGCGATGGAAAAAGCTTTCATAAACGTGGACTTCCCCGCCATATTCGCCCCCGTGAGAAAAATAATATTACTATTCTCGTCCACCTCTATCGTGTTGCCTATCGGCTGCTTTAAAAACGGATGGAAAACTCCTTTCATCTTCAACACATTACATTCACCGGGACACACGGACGCAAAAGCAAACCCGCGTTCTTTGGCTACCTGTGCCACAGCAATATAAACGTCCATCAAGTAAACGTAATAAAGTACTTTCCGGAAATTCTCCCGCTCCTCGAAACGGAATACCCGGTCGTAAACGACAGCCTGTTCGTAATTTATTTTTTTCTTATCCAGGTACCAAGACCATTTTTCATTGTTCAACAAGTTTCTCAGGTTCAGATTTACCTCTGCCACATCTTTACTGCTCGTGTTGCCGGTTTTATTCAGAAAATCATTCAAGGTATTCAGCAATTCGAGGCATCCCAAGATCCCGTTTTGTATCCAGGTATATCCCGTATCGGCTCCCATGAGATTTTTCATTTTCCATTCCAACGTATTGTTCTGGCTCATCAACTGGCTACGCGTATCCGTGTTGTCCAAGTAGAACTCGATAGCATCGAAAATGGCTGCCCTGAACGGAAATTCCATACCACACTCCATATAATAATGGATCGCCGCACTCCTGTTGGCAATCAAGTCGCACTCCGATAGGGGCTGCTGGAACATTTCTTCCAGCAATTTAGCCCCACCCCGGGTATGCGTCCTGTTGAAGATCTCGTACACCGATTTGTTTGACCCGGCACTCAATATTGCCAAATCATTCAGAGTCTGTTTATCTATTCGAAATCCCATTTATTTCAATTTATTCTATAATTTTGAAAAGCACACCACGATTACCCGGTTAATTTCTCTTTCTACGGATCCACAGCACCACGCCCCACAAAAGCAACAGCACGGGCACCACGACCATGAAAGCAGCCTTCACGTACGGCATATCCGGACGACTTAAATGGATCTTATCATCTGACCCGCCCGGACGACGCACGTCTAAAGGAGCCTCGCCATAAGAGAACCAATGGAATGTTCCGGTCACCAACGGATAGTTCGCAACAGCCACACCTCTCTCCCCGGCAACGCCGTCATTACTGATACAACTGCCATTGCCCAAAATCATAATACGCTGCTCCCGATCGCCTATCTTACGGGACAAAGCCAATGCTGTCGGATACATCCGTTCCACCTCTCCGGCTGCCGGATTCAACACCACCGTGTCATTCACGAAATCACGCGTCTCCATCTCATTCCAACACCCGGTAGAATCCGTACGCAACAATTCCCGCACCGTAAAGCCCCTGTCCGTCGTGTAGTCCAAACCCACGGCATCTTTCATATTCACTTTAAATTTACGTACCAACCACATGAACTCATAGTGATAGGAAAGTTCTTTTACCGTCTCGGGCACAGCGGTCAACATCATTGAATTAGGAAGGATATCCACCTTCTTCTGCACCAAAACTCCCGGCAAGAAACGAACACCCAACGGCTCGACAATCGGGTTCATGATATCCTGCTTCCCGGCTCCTGCCGCTATCAGCAAATTACCTCCCCGCTCGATATATCTGTTCAATTTAGCCATCTCTTCCGGGGTCAAAGCCTTGTTCATATCGGAAATAACCAATATATTTATATACCCGGGGATATCCGAATTACCCGAAATAGACACCTCTTCCGTGTCGAATCCCTGATTCAGCAACGAATGGCGGAATGTTTTCGCACCGGCAAACAACAGGTAATCTCTCTTCAACTCCCCCGTAATAGAAGGCTCCCCGTGTCCGGTAAGAAATCCGACTTTCGGCATTTCCATCACGAAACGTTTGAAGGTCACTCCTATTTCAGCTTCACTCGGGAATTTTTCCATATCATTGAACAAGCGCAAGAAAGCTTTCTGCCCGTTTTTGCGTTCCACCAAGCGCACGAAAACATTTCCTTCCGGTTCCAAATCAATTACTTTCTTGATCTGCTCCGGCGTCAAGAGCTTCTTGAGATTCCACCCTTTTTTCTCGGCTTCTTCTTTTGCGATTTCATGGATGGTTTTACCCGGGTAACGATTCATTAACCAGGGATTATTCGTCACCGTGTCATAATAATAAACATATTTCATCTTGATATCCGGTTTGAAACGCAGATATTGCTTGAAACGCTCCTTATCTTGATTCACCATCTCGGGTATTCCGAAATAAGCATCCCGGTCGAGGTAATTCACAAAAGTCGTGATCGTCATTCCGTCTTCCAACTTGTTCATGATTTCCTGGCTCTTGGGTGTCAACGTCATCCGTTTGGTTTCCGTCGTATCGTAGAAACACATCATTGCCGGACGGGAGGTGATATACCCGACCATACAGGTACCCGCTATCACCCCCAGGTATTTGCCCCACATCACTCCCTTGGGAGCATACTGGCGGGTAGAATTCAATCTCAGAATCGTCAATGCCAAGAACATTGCCGACACGGTAATGAAATAAATCACATCCTCGCTACAAATCAATCCCGCGATCATTTCTCCCGAACGACCGGAAATACAAAGCCAATAAGTGATATCCCGCACGAAGTCGTAACTTTGCCCCACCTGATTCGCGTAATTCAAAGCAGCCAAAATCACCAGAGTCCCGATGCCGGCTACCACCTGATAAGAAGTCAGCGAAGACACGAACAAACCGATAGCCGCGTAAGCGCACAACAACAAGTACAACCCCAACAGTCCGGACAAAGCCTCGCCGAAAGCGAAATGATCAATAACACACCCGGCAAACAATACCATAACAATCAACACTCCCAACAACACTAACCCGTAGAGCATCATGGAAAGGAACTTACCCAAAATAATCTGCGTGGAAGTCACCGGCGAAGCATACAACAATTTAATCGAACCGCTGCTATACTCCCGGCTCATCAAAGACATGGTCAACAAGGGCATATACAGATAAAGATATTGCTGCACTCCCGTGAACAAACCTCTCATTCCCCCCAGCAGGTTGGCTGTCAGCCAACCCCAGCTATATCCCAATGTGTTCGCCTGTGCCTGCTCCCCGATCAACTCGACAAAAGTCATTCCTACCTGAAAAGAAAACACGACTAAAATAAACCACGCTACCGGAGAATAAAACAACGTGGCTAATTCTGCTTTTGCTATTTTATATATTTGTCTCATAATATTCTGTCAAATAAATTTACATACTATTTCCTTTTCCCTTTGGCGGCATTTTTTGATAATTGGGCAAATACCGCATCCAACGAACTTCTCTCAATGACCAACTCGATTAATCCCCATCCCCGGGTGACACATTGTTCGGCAACCCGCTTCGCCGTGTCCTGATCTCCGTCATACTGCAAACGGAAGCGTTTTCCCGATAAAGTTTCTACCCGAGAGATTCCCGGCAACATCAGATCGTATTCCATCGGGGGCGTATCCAACTCCACCAACAGGGTATTCGGCTGGATATAATTATCAAATTCCTCGATGGTACCCGAGAAAATCATCTGCCCGTTCTCGATCATCTTGATATCCCGGCAAGTCGCCTGTACCTCGGAAAGAATATGGGTGGAAAGCAACACGGAACGCTCTTCGGCAATCTCTTTGATTAAATGGCGCACCTCCACGATCTGATTCGGATCCAAGCCATTGGTCGGCTCGTCCAACACGACAAACTTCGGGTTATGCACGATCGCTTGCGCGATGCCCACCCGCTGCTGGTATCCCCCGGAAAGATTCCGCAACACCCGTTTACTGAAATGGGTGATGCCACAACGTGCCTTCGCCTCATCCACGGCTGCTTTAACACGTTTCTTATCCACCATGTGGAGATCGGCACAATACGTCAGATACTCATCCACCGTAAAGTCCAAATGCAGGGGTGCTTTTTGGGGAAGAAAGCCGACATTCTTTTTCGCTTCCACCGGATTCTCCCGCAAATTAACCCCACCGATAAACACATTTCCTTCCGTTTGTTTCAACACCCCGCATATAATATTCATCGTGGTTGATTTTCCCGCCCCGTTGGAGCCCAAGAGTCCCATGATACCCCGCTGATTGATTTCGAAATCAATATCCCGGATAGCCCATTGAACACTGTAACGATGAGACAAATGCTCTACTTTTACAATCGAATTTTCCATACAACAATTTCATTAAATTATTTCATACAACGAACTAAAACACCTCTTTTTAAACACAGACCGATCCTATGCTATCGCTAAAAAGCGATAGCATAAAAAAGTTCTGTCATTATTAATATACTGATTTACTTACTCCGAATACTTTGCATTAGCATTCCCTATCTTTTGGAAATCAATACCATATTCCTCCAGGAAATACTTCTTCAATATATCATGCTTCTTTTTCACCAACGGATAAGTCAGGTAAGTCCCCCAAGAATCGGATTCCGTCTCCGCGTGACTAATCATATTCATCAGATAATGCCTCAAATCATCCGTCCTTGACAACTCCGTTGTTCCATAAACAATGTAAGTACACCAATCATACACGGATCCGTAAGACTCTTCCATATCTATACTCGGGACAAATCCTCTTGTTCTAGCCTCTACCCCGGCTGTAGCCTTTTTGGAATAATCACTCACATAATAAAATTCATCTGGAGCCACGAGTGCCCCGGAATTAATCAAATGCTTCAGGAACTCCTGCTGCAACACATTTTTAAAAGATTTCTCCGCCGCTCCCGATAGTGAAACAATATCCTTATTCAATCCTGCGATAACCAACGTATTCGTGGTCAAATAAACTTTATAGTAAGTCGCCGGTCTCTCGTACGTATAGGTCTGTTTAATTGAATCCGCCATCAGTATCCGGTAAGGTAAATTTTCTACCAAAAAATCTTTAGGATAAAAATCCAACCAGATTCGTTCCATTACATCCAACCAATCCCCGGCATAAGCAGGGTCTCCCAATATAGTCCCGTACGAATAATTGGCACTACCACCCACACTCACTTGAGTCCAGTTAAAATCCTTCTGCGTGTACTCGTACAAGAAATACGAACCATACGTGTTGAAAAGCTCCACGATACGGTCATCCGCTGAAGATTTTCCCTGTGGCAATTGATAACTTCCTACAAATGGAATATCCGGTCCTAAATCCTTATCATCCGAGCAAGCCGTCCACGTGCTTAAAGCGACAAGCACAAAAACAAATATCTTTCGCATAATTCTCTTTTTTAATGATTATTCCACAACTCCTTGTCTTAAAGGTTCACTATCAGAAACGTTCTGCACCAATTGGCTGTTTTTTTCCATCACGCTCGGTGGGATCGGAAGCGTGTACATCCGATCCTGTTCTTTCAACGTGTACACCATCTTCGGGGCGGTCTCACTCTCCTGATACACATGCTTGATCTCCGGCATACCGTAACGCCGCAAGTCAAACCAACGATGCCCTTCGAAACAAAGCTCCAGACGCCGTTCTTTACGGATCGTATCCAATAACGCTTCGGGATTCGTGATATTGACATCGACATATCCCACAATACGTTTACTCCGAAGTTCATTCAAATCGGACAATGCTTCCGTCCTCTTGTCCGGCATCTGGGCATAAGCCTCGGCACGGTTCAAATAAGCCTCCGACAAACGCAGGCACTGTCCCGGTTCATTCGTGGCTCCACATTTATTGAAAATATAGCCTCTCAAAATCGTTCCATCCCAAGTATAATCCTCGGTAATGTACATTCCCATTCTCTTATCATTAGCCGTGTATAAACTCAACAAGTCGGAGCTGAAGGTAAAAGCATTACTGAAATTAGCGATACTAGCTCCAAAGATCCATAAAGTTTCCGTCATCGTATAACTGTTCATCCCCCCGAATTCACTGTCTTCCAAAGAGGTCAGGTCACTCAACCCCTTGCCTAAGCGAATCGCCTCCGTGGCAGCTTGTGCCGCATCATCCCATTGCTCCATGTACAGATACACGCGGGACAACAAGACCTTCACGGCTGGAAGATTGATTCGATAATTCCCGATCACGACCTCATATTTCTCGAACAAACGTGCAGAAGCATTCAAATCTTCCAAAATTCGTTCATACACCTTTTCCACGGTTTCCCGGGGGCCACCGATTTCCTCGTCTACAGCGGAAACCAGCTTCAAGGGTACACCCAATGCCGTCTTATTGTAATTGTAAGGTTCACCATACAGATTCACCAACCAGAAATAATAGTAAGCCCTCAATGCCAAAGCCTCGGCCTTCACTTTTTCACGCTCGGCTTCCGTGCCGATGGCATCTCCGATATAATCCAACACGGCATTACACCCCTTGATTCTCTCGTAAAACTGGTAATATTCCGTGGAAGCCAACACGACACCTTCATTCCGTCGGAACATGTCCGGCTGCCAAGTAAACACAGGATACCATGCTTCAGCCTCCGTACTTCCCAAAACATTTCCCGATAACTCCTGTGCCAACCAGTTCATCTCTTTATCGTCATCCAACTGGGCACAAATCGCACCCACATAACTAGACGCATCAGGGTAACCGCTCCCCATCAACAATTCGCTAAAATCGGAAACTGTCTTAGGAATAACCTCATCTTGCGACTCTTCATTCAAAAAATCAGAACAACCGCTCCACGACAAAGTCCATGCCGCAAGAATCATCCATTTAAATATATCTTTTATATTCATCTCTTCTATTTTAAATTTTAACATCAGAACGCCACACTCAATGATAACGACATCGTACGCCGGGTCGGCCATCCGCCCGTTTCCGGATCAATCCCTTCCCATTTCTTATCGAACACAATCATAAACGGATTTGACATGCTTATCCCTAAACTCAAACTATTAGCATGCACGGCTCGTAAAACCTTCTCTCCGAATTGATAATTCAACGACAACTGCGTGCAACGAATAAAATCCGTATCGGCTACTCGGATATCCGCCAAATTATACATTTGGTAAGGAGTTTTATAAGTTCCTGACCCCGGTAGTAACAATCCATCTGTCCTGCCTCGTCCCGGCAAAGAGGGATAAATAGTTTCATCCCCGGGATTTCTCCAACGATTCAACAATTTCCGCGAAGCATTTAATTCCGGAGAAGGAAGCCCTTTTTGGCCATTGGCTGGGTTATACAAATCCGGAATACGTCCCTGCCCTCCAAATTGCATGGAAAAATTCGCTTGCAACCGAAAATTCTTATAACGGAACGAGGTTGAAAGCCCTCCACTAAAATCCGGTTCATCCTTACCGCTATAAACCAAATAATTCATAAAATCATCCGTGTCCAAATCCAAATTCTTAAACAGGGGTGTCCCATCTTCCGGGTCAAGCCCGTCAAACTCCAAAGAATAAAAACTTGAATACGACTCCCCGTTCACAATACACGTCCCGTTCAAAAAATCATCCAATGTATTCACCCGCTCATTATTCGTCTGTTTATTTTTCGTGACAGCCGTATTTATTGAAAACTGCCAAGTAAAATCTTTATTCCGGACAGGAACCACATTCACGGTTAAATCATACCCCTTATTCTCCATCTTTGAACCGAAAATCACGGAATTAAGCATACCATTCTCCGCCGGTACATCCCGGGATGACAACACATCGCTATCCTTCTTGAACATATTAGCCACTAAATTCAAACGTCCCCTCAAGAAAGACAAATCCACACCGAAATTCCAGGTTTTCGTCTTCTCCCAGCCCAAATTATCATAAGGCAAGTTCCTAATTTTTAAAGTATATTGTTTATACTGATTATGGAAACCTCCATCCGAAGCAATCAAATAAGGAGACACGGTTTCCACCGCCATTCCCTGGTAACCGTACGAAGCCGAAAGGTCAAGCCCGTCAATCCAATTCCATCCCGCTGCAAAATGCTCGTTCCCCACTCTCCACTTTAAACCGGCAGACCAAGTCGGACGGAACTTTTTATCCGGATCCTGCCCGAAGCGGTTAGAAGCATCCAAACGGGCATTAAAATTCAACACGTAACGATTATCATACGAGTAAATACCCGCAAAATATTCGCTCAAAGAATTATTCTCCCTATTCACCACCTTACGGTTTGTCCTCATATCCTCATAAAGATCATTATCCGAAGCTGTTTGTCCGACCGGCGTATAAGTAAGAGGCACATTCGCAAATCCTTCTCCCCGGAACTTCAAATAGCCAAAAGTCTTATTATTCGTCCCCGTTGTTTTGGCAGAAGTTGCCTCAATTCCCAGCTGCAAAGTAAAACGATGCACATCGTTCAATGTCTTGTCATACACGAAACTGTTCCGGAATGTATACGTCCGCACGGAAGTCTCCTCCGTGTATAACAAACCGCCCCACGGTAAACGGGAAGCCTTTTCTTCCGCACTATTAGCCAACACAGTCCCGTACTCATAACCTCTCGTTTGGGTGATATAGAAAGAATTCTCCGTTGCCCAACTCTTGATATTGGAAGAAGACAAATCGTAAGAGAACACTCCCTGATATTGTAAGCCCGGCAGCAACTCCCAATTTAAATCCAAAGTTGCGGACAATTTCTTCGAATTATTCTTGTTTCCCGTGTTTTCCCGTTCATTAATAATATTATAATTGTACACGCTTTTCAATCTCTCGACCGTACTCACAGTTCCCATTTTCTCATGATAAAAGTAGGTCCCGTCCTCATTATACGCGGGGATCACCCGAGAAGTATTATAAGCATAATTAAACGGGTTCACGTTATAAGTAAAACCATCCGTGGTCCGGTAACTCCCGTTAAGCATAAAACTCGTGCGGAAAGTGGGAGTAAACCTCACCGTCGTGTTCGAACTCACCGAAAAATTAGCCATTTCATTCCCGATAGCTTCCCCTATCGTTTCGGAAATATTAATTGAAGTTCGATTAGAGACCTTATCCGATCCCCCGGTCACGCTCAACGAATGCGTATGGCTCACTGAATTTCGGAATAAAATATCAAACCAATCCGTATTCACCCGTTCCAACCGACGGAACTCTTCCAACATCTCACTCTCGGTAATTTCTTTGCTATTCAACTTCGTCACCAACCCCTCGTACCCGATGGGCAAGATGGATGAGGGGAAAGAGACCCGCTCTTCATAGATCTCTTGAGACAACTGCATCCGTTCCTGTGAATTCATCCGATCATACAACCCGTAATGAGGCTTCTGCCCAACGGTCAACGTACCGCTATACGAAACAGAAGTCCTCCCCGATTGAGCCCTTTTCGTCGTGATCACGATCACCCCGTTAGCAGCATTCGATCCGTAAATAGCCGTGGCAGAAGCATCCTTCAATACCGTCAGCGTCTCAATATCATTAGGATTTAACCAAGAAATAGCATTAGCTACAATCGTACGCATATCCTCTATATCCCCGGATAAATCTTCCTGCATAGCGATCGGATCGCGTTGAATCACTCCATCAACAACCCAAATCGGTTCTTGATTTCCCAACAAAGTAGAAGTTCCCCTTACCCTGATTTTCGGATTTGCACCGACCTGTCCCGTACTCATTCGAACCGTCATCCCGGGAACAACTCCTTGCAACATCTGATCAATAGAAGTCACGCCCGCCACCTTAATATCATCCACATTTACCGATGTCACAGCTCCCACGTAACTACCCTTATTAACATTCATGTACCCGGTCACGACAACATCGTCCAACGTCTCAACGTCTTCCTTCATCACCACGTTGATCGTGTCTTTTCCCGTGTATGCAATTTCTTGCGTTTCCATTCCGATAAAAGAGAAAAGTAAAGAAAACTTTTCCGGGGCATTCGGAATCGAAAGTCGATAATTTCCATCTCCACTCGTTGCCGTACCTATCGTGAATCCCTTCAATTGCACGGTAACACCCGCCAGAGGCTGTTTCTTCTCATCGGTCACTCTCCCGACAATACGAACCACCTTAGCCTGTTGTACGGCGATTTCCCGAACGATATATACGCCACCCTCTTCAAAAAATTCGAAACGAGTGTCTTTTAATATCTGTTTCAAAGCCTCGGCAATCTCCATATCCGAAATCTTCATCTCGCGGCACTGCACCTGTTTTGTTTTACCCGCATCGTACAGGATACGAATTCCCGACTGATCTTTCAACTGCTTCAATACCTCGTTCAAACTCATATCTGACTTCACCGAGATATTCACTTTCTGAGTAAAGGCACTAGCCGATACAAAGAAAAACAACAAAAAAAATAGAGTCAATTTCATCACTTTAGAAATTTTTCTGACACAATGTGGTCGTACCCACACTTTAGGTGGATTTTTTTTCATAACTTTGTTTGATTTTATAAGTTTAACACTTAGATAAAAGGGTTTCGATTCAAGGTTTGGTCGCTCTGTATCGATCCCTTTTTATTTTGCTTTTTTCACTGTCACTACATTACCTTCTATTTCAAATTTCACGTTCGTTCCTAACTCAAAAAATCTCAATAACTGGCTCACGTCCGCGTACTTATCCAAGGTTCCGGACAACTCCACGCTTTTCAGTTCTTCCGACATGAATCGCACTTTCAAATCATACCAGCGAGCCAAAATCGTCATGATTTCCGACAATCGCTGCTCTTCGAAACAGAAAAGATGATCTTTCCAAGCCGTGTACAATCTCGTGTTCACCTTACTCACGCGAGGTTGGTCATTCCCTAGCTTATAAGCCAATTGCTCCCCGGGACGCAACACAATTTCCGGCTGTGATTCATGCACGTAACTGATTGCCCCTCTTTCCAACGTTGCCACGATTCTCGTCGTGTCGTACACCTCCACGTCAAATGCCGTACCCAGTACTTTCACATCCCCCGCGGCCGTACTGACAATAAAAGGCTTGCCCGAGTTCGTTTTTACATCGAAATAAGCCTCCCCCTTCAAATACACCTGCCGGGTATCTCCCTTGAAATGAATCGGGAAACGCAACTCCGTCTCGGAATTCAACCACACGTTCGTCCCGTCCGACAAAACCAGATGATACTCGCCTCCCCGTGGAATAATCAATTTATTATAACTATCCTCGGCAACTCCCTCCCCGCTTTCCTCGCTACGAATCACCCCGACCGAATCGATATGAATCACTCCTTCCGCGGTTTCTATTCTCGTGGCTCGTGTTTCTTTCAGATCAAGTTCCCGCCCGTCATTCAACACGAGCACAGCTTTCCGTTCCCCGGGAACAATCACCTTTTTCGTCAAAGGTACATTCTTCACGGACTCCGGCTCCATCTGAAACAGCCAGATCACCCCTAAAAGAATTGCCGCGGAAGCCGCCACGGAACTTACACGAATCATCACCCGGCGGCGATTACGCCTCTTCAACTTCCCGAAAGCCAAATCAGCATTAAAACGCTTTTGCTCCTCCCGTTTCTGTCGCAAATAATCCGCCCGGGAAAGTCGTTCGACAATCCGTTCCTCCATCGGATCACCCGTGAACGTACTTTCGGGACTTTCTTCTTCTAAAAAAAGTCCTTTCAGATAATCCGTAACCCGCTTGGATCGACTCGCTATATTTTTCCAGTCTTTCATTATTTCATGTTTCTTCTCAATTAAAGAACACATGACTTAAAAAAACGGGTGACAAAATTTTTCAAGGAAATGATATCTTGAAAGAAAAAAAATAGTTTTCACGAGAATAACAAGAAAAGTATCGCCCCGAGTCCTTCCCCCAAACGCTCACGTACATAAGCATAAGCCCTCTTTTTTTGAGTTTTAACGGAATTCTCGCTGATATGCAACTTCTCCGCGATCTCCTTCACCTTCGCACCATCCATACTCATCAACACCACTTCCCGCTGTTGCCCGGACAATTCATCTATAATAGCATAAAACTTATTCACGACATCCTCTTCCACCGCAATCTCGATCACCGGATCCATCTCCTCCTGTTCCTCCAGCATCTTTTCTCCCCATTTCTCGTGCAACCCTTGGGCATATCCCAGATCCCTCACCAGATTCAGTGAGCGGGTGTACACCGCACGGAACAAATAAGCCGTCAATGACGGCACATCTTCAAACTGAATATATGAATCCCATATTTTAATGAAACAATCCTGAACAACATCCTCCGCCACATCCGCATCCCTCACGATCTTCAAAGCATAGTTACAAAGAGCAGGATAAAACCTCCTGTACAACTCACTCCATGCCCCCTCCCGTTTCTTGTTCACGTTTTCAATAAAATGCTCCATATTACATCAGCCAATTCTAACTAAAAATCCTGTCATTTTAATACTTCTCTTATAACAATTTCTTCAATTCCTCAATATCAGGTAAAGCTCGTTTTAATTTCTCAGGCATATCATCTGAGGTCTTATAGGTAGCAACACCCAAAGGTTTATTATAGTCTTGAATTACGTATTCCACATACTTCTTGTCAGCACTCTTACACAGTACTAATCCGATAGACGGATTTTCATGAGGTTTACGCATTTGATCATCCACAAGACGCAAGTAGGTACACAATTGCCCTAAATAAGCGGATTTGAACGCACCTTTTTTCAATTCGATCACGACCAATGCATTCAACTCACGATTGAAAAATATTAAATCGGGGAAATGCTCTATTCCGAAAACTTCTAACTTATATTGATTGCCGACAAATGCAAAATCACGCCCGAAAGTAAGAATAAACTTCTTTATGTTATGTATAATTTCTTGCTCTACTACCCGTTCATCTATATCTTCTTTATCCCGTTCGGCAAGTTCTTCAACATTGATAAAGTCCAAAAGATATTCATCCTTGAACATACTTATAGCTTTTAATGATTGTCGGGCATCAGGTATCGTTTGAATGAAATTATGAGCAATCTCACCTTGATGATGAAATAAACCATCTTCAATTCTTGCAGCCAAAACTTCTTTGCTCCATTTGTTTATAACAGATTGTCGAATATAGAACAGGCGTTCTGCAAGTGATGTCGTTTTACGAACAATAATCATATGATGTGTAAAGCCTAATGACAAAAACGATGTAAGTTCAAAATCCTCTTTCTCAAGCCTTTCACGGGAAACTAACAGTTGGGTGTCAATTTCGCTAACCGCGGTTAGCGAATTGTCTTCTCCTATTCCGCTAACCACGGTTAGCGATTTCAAATCATCGCACCAGGTTTCATAAAACTGACGCATAAATTTAATATTAGCAACAGAGAAACCACGAAGTCCAGGCAATTCTTTCTGCAACTGTTGACTGATAGCTTCTATTGCGCCTTTACCCCAAAACCCTTCACGGGAATTCTTCGACACATAGCAGCCAATTCCATAATACAATGACAACTGCTCTTTATTTACAGAAGCCACGGCACGATATTGACTCCGTAATATCGCTTCCTTGATGATTTTTACGGATTCTGTATACATCTGCAGGTTGCTCATATTCTTGATATTTGAAAACAAAGATGCAAATAATTATCGAGAATTAAAACGTAATC
Organism: Butyricimonas sp. Marseille-P2440; assembly: GCF_900091675.1. Classification (NCBI taxonomy): domain Bacteria; kingdom Pseudomonadati; phylum Bacteroidota; class Bacteroidia; order Bacteroidales; family Odoribacteraceae; genus Butyricimonas; species Butyricimonas sp. Marseille-P2440. The sequence goes on from NZ_LT594609.1 coordinate 401,042, forward strand.
TTTTCAAATCCTCCACATCCTTCTCTCCAAGTACATCATAAGCTCCCCCACTTTGCACGATAATCCGGCAAGCCATCTCGAAAAACAGGGCACGCTGCAACACATCATCAAAATCCTTCCCGCACACCACCTGCCCGTGATTGCTCATCAACACGGCATCGTGATCCCGCATCGCCTCGATAACCGCTTGTGCCAATTCCGGCGAACCCGGACAATAATAAGGAATCACAGCGATCTCCCCCACGTGATAAGGCACTTCCAGCGTCACGTTGAAATTCTTCGGTTTCTCCTTCATACAAGCCACCACGGTAGCGTACTCCGACTGGAAATGCAACACCACGTTCACGTCCGCCCGCTCCCGCATAACCCCGAGGTGAAAAACACTCTCCATGGAAGGTCGCACGCCATTCTCCGGCACTCCTGTCGCAACATCACACAAAGCAACCTTGCCTTCCGTCAAAGCGGACAACCACGTCCCCGTCCCCGAAACGAGAGCCTTCTCCCCGATCCGCCAAGACAAATTCCCGCTACTGCAAAGCATCAATCCAACCCCCGCATAACGGGATGCCTGATTTATAAAATATCCGATTTTATTTTCTATCATCATATCGAATCCCGAACAAATACAAATCCACATTCAGTATTAATTTTCAAAATTAATAAAATCCCGAAACATATCTCTGATTTTAGCCCTACTTTTGTACCTGACACCTAATTCCGATTCACAATGACCAGAGAAAAATGGCAAGGACACATCGCAATACTGATGACCAACGTTATCTTCGGGCTGAACACGCCTATCGCTAAAACGCTCGTTCCCGAGTGGATTAACCCGTTTGCCCTGACACTGGTCAGGATGTCGAGTGCCACCGTCATTTTCTGGTGTATCTCCCTGTTTATTCCCCGGGAAAAAATAAGTGTCAAAGACTTGGCAATACTATTCTTCGCCGCCCTTTTCGGGCTTATCGGGGCACAACTGTCATTCGCAGTCGCCCTGCAATACACCTCTCCCGTCAACATCTCCCTCATCGCCGCCATGACACCCGTCATCGTGATGCTCATGGCTGCCGTATTCCTGAAAGAACCCATCACGGGCAAAAAAGCAACTGGGGTCTTTATCGGGGCATGCGGGGCATTGTTGTTAATTCTGCAATCCTCCCCCGCGGGTGGCGGTCCCCATAATATGCTTGGCAACCTCTTTTGCATCGTGAACATCGTGACCTACGCCACCTACCTCATCATCACCCGTACTATCTCGCAACGCTATTCCCCAGTCACCCTCATGAAATGGATGTTCTTCTTCGCCACCCTCATCGCCTTCCCCCTCGGATTCGACAAACTCAGTGAATCCAAAATATTCACGACACCGGTACTCGACCTAAACGCCCTGTTGCGCCTTTTTTATATCGTCATCATGGCAACCGGGGTCGCCTACTTGCTCGTCCCCATCGCCCTGAAACGTATTCGCCCAACCACGGTCAGCATGTACAACAACGCCCAACCCATCATCGCCTCGCTCGTGGCAATCCTCATCGGGCAAGACGTCTTCACGTGGGAAAAACCCGTTGCCGCCGCCCTCGTTTTTTTCGGCGTCTACCTCGTGACACAGAGTAAATCCCGTGCCGACCTCGAAAAACAAGCCTAAAGGTTCTGTTTTCTAGTAGATTTACCCGTGAAATCTATGGATTATATCAACCCTAAACAAGGGGAAGGCACCCATGACTTCCAAAATACTCGGGGTGTAATTCCGGTACATTACCGTATACAACGCTGTAGATTCGCTGTAGGTTCGCTGTAGATTCCCTGTATTAGAACAGCGAATCTACAGCGAACCTATAGTATATTAAAAGCTTTATACACGGAACTGCACCGGTACTCATCCCCGAATGAAGTTGAATTCACTCGGGTTATGTATAGGATTACCCCTTAACTTGTACTTCGTGTTATTGTACGTTATCCCCCGGTTTCAGAGGCAACGTGAACCAGAAGGTACTCCCTTGCCCTTCCCCAGATTCCACGCCGATGGCTCCTCCCAGTTTGTTCACGATGGTCTGGCATATCGCCAACCCTAACCCCGTCCCGCTCGTGAAACTGTCCAGCTTGATAAAACGCTTGAAAATATCGGATTGCTTGTCTGCCGGAATGCCTCGTCCCGTGTCGGAAACAAAGAAACGTAGCTCATCCCCCCTCCGCTCGTACCCGAAATACACGTGCCCGCGAGTCGTGAACTTCAGGGCGTTGCTCATGAAATTGGATAACACTTGCAATACCCTATTCTTCTCCGTGTAGATGACGCATTCGTCCAGCCGAGAAGTAAAAGCGATCTCGACATCCGGGTTATCAACGATCTTCTGGCGGCTGCTCAGCTCAAGGCTGTGCAACAACTCGTTCATATCCTCCGTCGTGTAAACAAATTCCAGCGTTCCCGCCTCGATCTTCGACAAATCCAAAATATCATTGATCAATTGTAGCAACAACTCGTTATTTCGTTGGATGATAGCGATATATTCTTCCCTCTCCCCCGGTTCCTCCGTTTGCGTCAGCAACTCGCTGAATCCCACGATGGCATTCAAGGGCGTGCGGATCTCGTGGCTCATGTTCGAGAGGAACATTGATTTCAATTTATCGGAAGCCTCTGCCGCCTCCTTCGCCCGCAACCACTCTTTCGCGACACGACGCCTCTCGGTCACATCCTCGTATTTCAACACCACTCCCCGGGGTTTCCCGCCTTTCACGCCGGAGACGGGCGTCGCCACCACTTCGACGACAACATCGCCCTCCAACTCCAATTCCTTAACCTCAACCTTGCCGGAAAACATGGCTTCCCGCATCACGCAACCGGGGCAAGGTTCCTCCCGCCCCATCACGTTCCGGTAACAACACACCCCTTGCTTGTATTTGCCCGCTAACGGATGCGTGGAGTATTTTGCCAGATTCTCCCATTCCACGATATAATCCGTGTTCACGTACACCAACCCGCTATTCGAGTGATCTAGTATCAACTGATTGACTTCTTGTATCCTCCTTAAATTCCGGTTCGCCTCCTGCAACTGGTCATGAACATGTATCAAATCGGAAATATCCCAACGGGTAGCCAACAACCAATGGTGAACATCATTCGAAACGACGTTTTTATTCACGATTGAAACGTACTTCACCCCGTCGGGAGTCAAGTACTCCTCCTGTTCCCGGTAGGAGCCGCCATTCTCTATGATCCCGCGATCTACCTCCCGGTAATAACGCCCCCGTTCTTCCCCGTATATCTCAATATCATTCTTGCCGATAATCTCTTCCCGCGTGTACCCTCCCAAGAGTTCACACTGCTTATTCCAGAACACGTATTTCAAATCGTCGTCAATATCTTTAATAATCAACGGCATCGGCATGTTATCCAAGACGGCGTTCACCAGGCGTTCGTTCTGCTTTATTTCCGTTTCCGTCTTTTTCCGCCGCGTGATATCGCGTTCAAAGCAAGCCACAAGGTTATCCTGCACCCGCTTGTAACGCCCCTCGTAAAACACCTTTTTGCCATTCATCGTTATCGTGTACTCCGACTCGCGTACTTTCCCGGTCGCCAGAGCTTCCCGTATGTTCGCCGACACGTTCTCCATACATTCCGGATCGACACAATCCTTCAAGTTCCTTCCGATCAATGCCTCCGCGGACAAGGATAGTTTCGATGAATCGGCATTATATATTTTTTGTATATCCAACTGTCCATCAACCATGAAAATCATATCCGGAACAGAACTGATGATCTTCTCCGGCATCATTTCAACAACATCTTCATGCATTTTTGACACCTTGCGTTTATAATACAAGAAAAACGCCAGATTTGCTAAAACCATAACTCCAATAACGATATATTCCCACATATTCACGATGATCTAGATTTATTATGGATACAAATATAGTAATTAAAATATCACCTTTATTGGCTAACAACCCCGAAAGGATGTTTTATTCTATATAGCAAAAAAGCTACCGGAAATTCCGGTAGCTCGCGCGGTTACAAATTCAAACTTAAACTTATTCACTTAAAAATGCTCGTAGCATCCACAAAGTCTTTTCCTGTGCGGTGATATAAGGATTCAGCATATCCTGAGTCCCGTCATCGCCAGCCTCGGCTGCAAGTGCCAAAATTTCTCTCTCCTTCCGGATTAAAATCACCAGGCTATCCATGATTTGCTTCACGCATTCCAACCCGTTGGAAAGCCCCGTTACCTCCTTGATTTCGGATATTTTCATGTAAGCCGAATACGAGTGTAACGGGGTTCCCTCCAACGTAAGCACGCGTTCAGCAATCTCGTCTATTTTCTCGATAGCGTCGTTGTAATACTCTTCAAATTTGGCGTGCAACTGGAAGAACCCGCGTCCTTTCACGTTCCAGTGGAATCCTCTCACGTTCTGATAATACAATTGGTAGTTAGCCAACAAATCATTCAAATGATTCACGATCTCTTGTGATTTCTCTACTTCTAGTCCGATTAAATTTTTCGTTTTCATATCTATTGATTTTTATTATTATACTTTCTTTCTGTTTTTCTGTTACAAATGTAAAGAAGATAATATTATAAATCAAATCGATTGTTTTTATAATCTTATATATTGTAATTATTATCTCTTATTTTCAATATAATACACATAATAATTGATGTTTATTTTATAAAAATATTCTCACGAACCTATTTCTTCAACTTGAAATTTACAGGTATCGTGTAGGACACCCGTGTTTTTTCACCCCTGAATTCACCGGATTTCCAGCGGGGTATCCCTTTCACGATCCGGAGCGCCTCGGCATACAGCAGTTGTAACGAGGTTAACTCTATAATGGTATGGCTTAAATATTCCCTTTTCATCCTCTCGCTTAAATTATTACAACAAGCATATCAAAAAAACGGACATAAACAATTTATCCCCTCCTCAATTATTTCTATTTTTTTCAAAAAAAAATCACCGATCTTTTGCAGTATTCAAAAAATGCACTACATTTGCATCCGCATTCAAGCAACACGGGCGCTTAGCTCAGCTGGTTCAGAGCATCTGGTTTACACCCAGAGGGTCGGGGGTTCGAATCCCTCAGCGCCCACCCAAGAGGTTCAAAAATGAGCCTCTTTTTTATTTCTCAATTTTTCCACCACAACACTCCTTCTTGGAGAATTTGAAGTTCTTCCTCGCTGTACGTCGTGCGACCGGCTCTTACGCTGGGAGTTAAAATAGAGAAATAATCTCCTTTCTTAACGCCATGGTCTGAACCTAAGTCAATGTAACACTTCACCAGCTTGTCTTTCTTTACCTCGTAGTCCATGGGAATAACGGTACCTTCCAACGGGAATTCCTTGATCAGGAAGTCCTCAATATCACTTGCAATCATGTTGGTAGCGCTGGCAATGGCTTTTTCTTGTGAATCCGATAATACAAAACGAAATTGTTTCTACGGTTTCTGATACCCGCAATTAATTCCGCTTTGCCAGTATTCATATTCGAGCACACTTTTCGCTGACAAATATAAAAAAAGTTAAAAAACTTTCTTTCAATGATCTATCATATTTTACGAGAAGTATTATTTCAAGGTGAAAAATAAGATCGTTCACCAACTTCATTGAAAACTTAGTGCGGGACAACAAAAAGAGCGTGCCATAGACTGGCACGCTCTCCTTGTAGAGAAAATAATATCTTATTTACTTAATGCTTTTATTTGAAGCAAAATTGATTGATAATGAGCTCTATCTGCTGCATTCGCACCAGCAAGTCTACTCTCTATCAATTTTTGAATCCGATTCAACATATCTACATTGTATCCCAGAGATTCGTCAATGGTATCAACTTTCACGGCTCTCTGCCACCCGTAAGGATCCGCACCGAAGACATTGTATGTTGCAATCTGGCATGCCACCAGACCTTGACCGTATTCAGCCTCGAAAGCTTTCAACTGATCCCGGTAACGACGCACGTCGCCAGTTTTATCCATACCCGACTCAATCACCTCATCTATGGAAAGTTCAATTGCAGGAATCATATCGCCAAAGCCAGTGATTCCTTTCTTCGGGGCAATAGCTTTTCCTACAACGTCAGCCCCTTGAGCCACGCAAAGTCTTTGCATTAATTTATCGCCATCCGTCAATTTCTTACCTTGAATTGTCGGTTCCCAAATTCCAGCATACAAATCATCATAGTAATCCTTAACCGTGTAAGGATTTTTTGACAAATGAGCCGTCAATGTAACCCTCGGCGCAATAGTAAATAATGCTTTAGCCACAACACCCTGCAAGAGCGTGGAATATTTCGGGGCGAATATTTTTTGATCCAAAGCTTTGTCATTCAACCAGTCGCTATCTCTTAATTGCTTGATAGTCCAACGCATGGAAGCCCGTTGAACATCACGGGATACCGGCTGGTAACGCTCTACCGGGGTCCCTTCTTTTACAGGATTCAGGTAAACTCCACCCACCTGGCACAGGACGTTTGAAATATACCGGTAGTACTGGTTCAATATTTGAGAATACAATTCCAATCGGTATTCAGAGAAATCATCATCTGAAATCCAATTATTCACGTTTGGCAGAATGTATTTCAAATTCTTGATACCGTAATTACTAGCCTTGATAGGATCATCCCCCAAGTCTTCGGTCAACGCGCTCGGGTCATACATGCTTGCAACTTGTTGTTGACCATAGCGATACATCGGGTCGCCAACTTTCTCGTCAATCCATTGCTCGACAATCTTTGATTCCTCTTTCACGCTTTTATTGCCGGCGATCGGGGAGTACAACCATTTAATCGCGTAATAATCGTAAACACCAAGATCGGGAGGGGTCAATTTCAATCCTTTATCACCGGGCTGTGCCACGTAATTGTAACGAGCGTAGTCCATGATAGAAGGTGTTGTCCCGTATTTACGCGTGAAAGAAGCGGAACGTAACGAATCTACCGGGTAAGCATGAGAAGACGCCATATTGTGCATCAAGCCCAGCGTGTGCCCTACCTCGTGAGCCATCACGTAAACCAAAGACTCGTGCAAAGCCTCTTGTGGCATCTCTTTCTGGCGCATGGATTCGTCAACCTGCGCGGTTTGAACAAAACGCCACTGAGATACCAACTTCACGATATCATTATACACGATCACGGAAGCGTTCACGATTTCGCCCGTTGTCGGGTCTACCCAACTCGGTCCCATGGCATTAGCCACCCCGGCAGGACAATAGCGGATGCAAGAATATTTCAAGTTATCCGGGTCAAAGTTCGGGTCATCCGTCGGGAAATCTTTAACTTGAACCGTGTTCTTGAAACCAATCTTCTCGAAAGCCTTGTTCCAGTCTAAAACTCCCTCCCGCAAAGCAGGTTTCCAGTTTTCCGGGAAAGTATTGTCCAGGTAGAACACGATCGGTTTTACCGGTTCAACAAGTTCACCCCGCTCCCAGGCTTGAACATCTTTCGGTTCCAAACGCCAACGATTGGCAAATGAATAATATTTAGATCCTTCCCTGGGAGAAATATTTTGTTTCCCGGTCAAGAAAATCCCGATACGGGGATCAGAAATTCTCGGCTTCATTTTTTCTTCCGGCAACAACAACACGGTTTTCACGGTATTAACGGAAACATCCCCTAAATTAAAAGAGAAGAAGAGGAAACTAGCGGTACAATTATACACTTCCTGAGACTCTATCGAGATATTATCATCAAAAGATTTTATCTTTCCCGAGGAAGAAAGCTCACTCTTCAACTTTCCGCTAATAGGCAACATACCCATAAAATATCCCCCGATAGGATTCATTGAAGGATCGGAGAATATCTTTCCCACCTCAAATACAACCGCAGTGCTATCTTTATTGTAAGCCTCCAGTTTGAATTTTAATTTACGAACATCCATGAAATTCAAAGCCGCGGCCTCTTGCATTTCTTTTGTTTGATCAAAAGTGGTATAAGTAGCGCACTCGTTCATAAAGATAGTGCTATCTTGCAATTTAAAACGAACGTGCAAAGGATCTGAGGACTTATAGCCCACGTTTACCGTGGAAGGATCACTCGTAGCGGAAGGAGTGGAAGCAATTAAAACATCCCGTCCCATATATTTTAACGGGTACTCGAAATAAATTTTATCGCCAACCCGATGAACCGTGATAAAGTTTCCGCGAAATTCCTCGTGTTGTTTTCCCTTGAACAACTTCTCGTATTTCGATTCTACTTTTTTAGTGGTAGAGTCTTGTTGTTCAGTTTTTGCTTTCTTCTTTTTCTTCTTACCCCAGGCGTACAAGGGTTCCGTACACGGGAGCAAGAATAGTGACACAAGTAACAATACTAATCCTTTTTTCATACAACAGATTTCTAAATGTTAATAATCTATTTTAATTATTCTAAAACTAAGGGACTGTAAATATATAAAATACATAAAACACATCCTCGCTTTATTGTGTTATATTTCTCTTAAATTAAAAACACCCCTCGATGAAACCAGGAGGCAATCTCCCCCATTAAAAATAGACCCTACTTTTTTGATTATAGTACCAAATTTAAATATTTTTGTAGCCATATTACGAGGATAGAAACTCTATACAATTTTGCAAGCGAAGAAAATATATTACCATAATGATACACAGAAAATACCATTCTTTTTTCAAGTGTGTGATTGTGTTAATCACATACTTGGTTTTTACGTCTGCCCTTATCCCCAAAACAACTCAAGCGGAAGAGCAGCAACGCCTACTTATTATCAATTCTTATAACGAAGGGGCTCCCTGGAGCCAAGAATTGATCACCCCAATCACGATGCAAACAGCCCAGACCGCAGGAGTATCTGCCGAAATCGTTCACATGAACGGTACGTTCATCCGTAATGATAAACTATTCAAACAGATGGAGGATGGTATTTTTACCCGTTTTGAAAGCAAAAAACCTACTTACCTCGTACTGATCGGCAACATGGCTTTTACTTTAAGAGATCGAATCAAACAGGAATGGGGCGACATCCCGATGATACTAATCGGCAACGAAGATTCATTCGCATCAACCGAATACTATTTTACAGGTGGTTCTTTAAATATATTGGACGGCAAATTAACTCCATTATCCCAAATCAGACAGCAATACAATTTCACGTTCATCGAAGTACCAAATATGTATAAAGAAACCATAGACATGATGGTACAGATACAACCCCAAATAAAAAAAATCGTCTTCATTGCAGACGAACTTTACACGAACCGTTACCTGGACAAACTTGTTCACTCGTATATTCTGGCAAAATACCCTACCCTCGAATACGAGTGGCTTGTCGGTAATAATCAAAACGCCGATCACTTTCAGGATTACCTGGTCAGCCGGGATCTGACTATTGGATTACTTTTCTCGACTTGGTTCTACGAACGCAAAAATGTTCACGGGTTCCCAATGCTCATTTCCGGTGATACACGTATGATATCCGCATCCCCTCATCCTGTTTTTGCCCTACGAAGTGCCTACCTCCAAGACGGTGTTTTGGGAGGCTATTTCCCCGCCAGAGAACAAACACAAGAAGCTCTGACAACTCTCGTTGTCAAAATGTTGGAAGGAAGTTCCATGCGCAACATTCCCTTTATCTATTCCACGAAATCCTACCCCATTGTCAATTACACACAACTAAGCCAAGACCATCTCTCCATCGAAAGGTGTCCCGCGGGAACAAAGTTTATCAATAAACCGAAAACCTTGTGGCAACAATACAGCTGGCAGATCATCATATGCGCCATTATTCTTGTCGCATTGATAATCGTGGCTGTACTGAATTCATTATTTCAACGCAAGAAACTCGCCCTTTTCAGGGCTCACAACATACTAGTGCGCAATATGCCAATCTGTTACGCGCAAGCCGTTGTCGATCTCGATAAAAACGGACACGTAACGCACGTAACTTACCACTCCACGAACGAATCATTTCATGCTTTAACCGATCAGAACACAGACGGGAATCAACAAAAACCACTTTTTCCTATCGATTATATTTCACCTTTCATCGAAACTGTTTTCAAAAAGGAGCGTTCTGTCACATTCACTCATTACTTCAAACAGACCAATACTTTTTATGAATTCATCATTTGCCAATCCGCCGAAAAAAACGTGATCGATTTTTTCGGGATAGATGTCACAAGCCGGAGCAAAGCGGAAAACGATTTAAGGGAATCAGCCAAGAAATTGGATATGACATTGAGCGTGGCACGTATTATACCATGGCGTTGGGATTTGAAAAATCATAAAATTGCCTGTGAAGTACAACGTGTGCTAAGCCACATGAACTTTACCAAAGTAGACGGTTCGACCCACTCGATACACATAATCGAGGAAAGCGAATACTTCCAGAGAATACATCCGGATGACGTAGACCGCATTAAGCAGATACACGTCAACTTTTTAAACGGCAAATTACAATACACCAAGGCGGAATTCCGTATTGTTTCCCAAAAAGCCGGGAAAGAACACATCGATTGGCTGGAAATCAATGCGGCGGTATCCCAATGTGATTCTACCGGACAACCCACCACTCTTATCGGCTCATTACTATTGATTACCGAACGTAAGAAACAGGAACAGGCTCTTGTATCGGCAAGGGAAAAAGCGAAAGAATCCGATCGCCTGAAATCTGCATTCCTCGCCAACATGAGCCACGAAATACGCACTCCGCTGAATGCTATCGTAGGTTTCTCGAACCTGTTGACCACTACAGAGGACGAAGATCAGAAACAACAATTTATAGGAATCATCGAGAATAACAACCAATTATTACTGCAATTGATTAATGACGTGCTTGATTTGGCTAAAGTCGAATCGAACACACTTGATTTTAATTATCAATCCACTGATCTGAACGAGTTAATTCGTTCCGTGGAGAATACAGTACGCCTACGCGTCCAACCGGGAGTAACATTGAACTTCACTCTCGGGGCAACTGATTGTTACATTCAAACAGAGCCCAATCGCTTATCCCAGGTATTGATTAACTTACTGACAAATGCCTGCAAGTTCACTCCCAAAGGATGTATCACTTTCGGTTATGAATTGCAAGAGGATGAAATCCGTTTCTTCGTACGAGACACCGGATTAGGTATATCACAAGAGGGACAAAAACGAATTTTTGAACGTTTCACCAAATTAAACGATTTCGCCCAAGGAACCGGGCTCGGGCTTTCCATTTGCAAAAGTATCGTTGAAAAAATGTCTGGTCGTATCGGCGTAGAATCCCAAGGTGAAGGCAAAGGCAGCACTTTCTGGTTCTCCATCCCGTACCTGACCGCCACTATCGAGAAAAAAAAGCCTGGAGCTATCGAAATACAGAAAGAAAACATAAAACAGAAAGACATTGCGATTCTGGTTGCGGAAGATAACGAAAGCAATTATCTGCTGTTCAAGTCGATACTTGGTTCAACATACAAAATCATCCACGCATGGGACGGAAAAGAAGCTGTTGAACTATATAAACAACATCAACCTCAAATCATCATCATGGATATCAATATGCCTAACATGGATGGTTACGAGGCAACACAAGAAATCCGGAAATTCTCTACCACAGTACCTATTATCGCCGTCACGGCATATGCTTTCGCTTCAGACAAGGAACGGATCATGAAAAACGGCTTCAACAGCTATGTTTCCAAACCACTAAACGCAAACAAGCTGATGCAGGAACTTAAAACAGCGCTAAACTCAAGTTTCACGCTGGTGTAAACACATTTATATGCCCTTTATCAAAGAGGGAGCCGAAAAGCACTCCAAGCTTTTCAGGCTCCCTCAAAAAATATACCCGATACTTTAATGTCGCTATTATCTCATTTCTTAATAGATTTAATCAACAATAAAATAGACTGATAATGCGCTTGATCTTCTTTATGAGCCGTATTCAAACGACTTTGCACCATTTTTTCCACCTTGTGTATTATTGCCGTATAATAAGCCGCAGATTCATCTATCCCGTCTACGGCAACAGGCCGCATGAAATTATACCCGGGATCCACCTCCTGGAATTTTACCTGGGACGCAATAATCCCGCTACCATACGTGTCTTCAAATTTTTTCAATTGCTCATAATTAGCCTTCACTAATCCCGACTCATCCAAACCAAAAGCACAAATTTCCTCCACGGACGGAGCAAAGGGATTTAAATCAACAGCCAAACCATTCAAAAATAATCCGCCTCCCTCCTTCGGCACCAACACGCTTTTCGCGGTAGCCATCAAAGCCCGTTGCATAATTTTGTCTCCACTTGTAAGTTTACGACCATTAATGGTTGACTCAAATACATTGCCGTACAAGTCCTCGAAGTAATCCCTCATAGAATAAGCATCTTTAGCAACATGGGAAGACAAGGTTACACGTGGAGCCATGGACAACAAGGACTTCATCACGGCATTCTGTACTAACGCTGAAGATTTCGTCATCAACTTGTACTTGCTGATATTCTCCTCGGCATCCAACCAATCACTGTTCCGCAACTGCCGGATGACCCAATTCATAGAATTTCTCTGTACATTCTTCGGCACAGATTGATAACGGATTGCTGGAGTCCCGTCTTTCGCTTGATTAAGATAAATACCCCCTACATTGTAAATCGCGTTCAAAAGATAACGATAGTACTGCACCACGATATTCTCGTACAAAGCATAACGATGGGAAGCATCCGGATCATCCTTGATCCAATCATTCAAATGTCCGATGATGTATTTCAGATTTTTAATTCCGTAAGTTCCCGCTTTCACCGGATCATCCCCTAAATCCTCTTCCAACGAACTCGGGTCATAACGACTGAATATCTGCTGTACGCCATAGCGATAGAGGGGATCTCCCACTTTTTCGTCTATCCACCGCTGTAAAATTTCAGCTTCTTCCTCTACCGACTTATTCCCGCTAATCGGAGAATACAACCATTTAATCGCGTAATAATCATATACTCCCAAATCCGGAGGTGTCAATTTCACCTCTCCGTCAGAAGGTTGAGCCACGTAATTAAATCGCGCGTAATCCATGATCGAAGGAGTTGTCCCGTACTTTTGGGTAAAAGCAACAGAGCGCAACGAATCCACGGGGAAAGCCGCGGAAGCAGCCATATTGTGCATCAACCCCAAAGTATGACCGACCTCGTGAGCCACGATATAAGCCATCGTTTCCCCGAGAACATCATTCGGCAACTTTCGACCGCGTACCCGGGGATCGATTTGAGAAGTCTGTACAAAACGCCAATAATTAGCCATTTGCACCACATCACTCCACACGATCACCGAAGCGTTCACGATTTCACCCGTGCTCGGATCCACCCACGAGGGACCCATGGCATTAGCTGTCGCTACCGGCAAATAACGGATACACGAAAATTTCAAATTATCGGCATCAAACGAAGGATCATTTTTCGGGAAATCGTAGATACGAACAGCGTTTTTAAAACCTATCTTCTCAAACGCAGCATTCCAACGTAACACGCCCTCTTTAATGGGGGCTTTCCACTTCTCCGGGAACAAGGAATCCAGGTAATAAACGATCGGCTTCACGGGTTCCACCAGTTCACCTCTTTCCCAAGCCTTCATATCCTTGGGCTCCAACCGCCAACGATTCGCTAAAGTATAAGTTTTGATACCATCTTCTTGATTCGTCAACAATTGCTTGCCAGTCAAGAAAATCCCGATACGCCCGTCAGAAATACGAGGTTTCATCTTCTGTTCCGGCAACAACAACACGCTATGCGTTACTTTCGTAGTTACCTCTCCTTCCCCCAACACGAAGAAAAAAACATTCATCCGGTAAGTATACGACAAGTCTGCATCAATAGACACATTATCCTCAAAAGCCTTCAAATCCCCCAACGAACACAACTCCGGCTTCAAAGTAGAATTTACATTTACCAACCCCGAACCTTCCGACACGGGAGAAAATGCTTTTTCTTCTCCCAAAAACATTTTTGTCATCTCGAACACTACGGCAGAACTATCCGCATTATACGCTTCCACCGTCATTTTCTTGAAATCCGAATCGGAATAATTTAAATCCCGGGCTGCCTGCATCGTCAAATCTCCCGGGTCACACTCCACGGAAGCGTTCACCTTCTGAAGAAATACCAGGCTATCCCTTAATACGAACCGCACGTGCAAAGGATCCCGCATTTTCATCCCCACGGTACTCAAGGAAGGATTCGTGGTCTTTTTGACTGTAGCGGCTATCAACATTTCCCGTCCCATGTATTTCAAAGGCAATTCAAAATACAATTTCCCCTTCACCTTGTGCAACGTGATAAAATTACCTCGCGCACACTCGTGGTTTTTATCCGCGAACAGCTTTTCATACTTACTTTTCTCTTGCCGTTCCGTGGTATCCTTGTTCTTTTCCTTTTTCTTTTTTTCAGCTGCTTCCACAGTCATCAAAGAAACACTAACGAACAGAGCCATTACAAAAAATACGAACCTTTTTTTCATACATTTCTTTCTAAGATTTACTATTTATTTTCACACACTTTATTTTTCTAACGCCTATCGCGATCTATTTCTCCACGGCATCCCCTATGCCTTGAATATCGATCCCGAGGCTATTAAAATACTCGACTACCGCTTCATACTTCAACCGAATCAACCCGTTCACGTCTTTTGCATCCGTCAATATCCCTTCATGAGTAAATGTATTCGTAGAAGGGGACTCCAGAAAACTTTTAGGATTAGAAAGAATCACCTCCACGTATTTATTAAAATCCCTGATCGCATCCCGGGATTGATTCAATGCCAAAAAGCCCAAACCATACATCTTATCCCGGGAGTAAGATACAGAATTATAAACAGATACTTTCGAGAAAGCTTCCGGTACCTGCAATAGACCATTATCCATTAACCTTTTCACGAAAGCCTGATTCACGTCCGTTTTAAACGCGTTGCGTTGCGCAGCCGTCATATTGTCGATAGAATTATCTCCCCAAGCCATCGCGAACCCGTCAAAATTCACGTAAATATTATGCTTGTGGACATAAGAAGAGTAATCATCCAATTGCCCTAACAACATAAGTTTCAAAGGCATCCCTTCCCGCAAAATATCTAAAGAATAAAAATTCAGGAACTTGGACTCTATCAAATCAAGCTGTTTGTTAATATAATTCGTATCTGCAAACGTATAGGTAATTTCCTCCTCATCCAGCCAAGTATTATACTGCCAGCGGATATCTTTATCGGCAAATTTGTATAAAATAAAAAAATTCGCTTTTTCCTGCCATGCCACGATACGTTTGTCAAAATCATGATTCCCTTGCGGAAGAACATATCCCATCTCGGGTTGCTCTGTCGGGGTCAAAGCACTCTCGTCGTGACAAGCAATCATTGCCATCAAACAAAGGCAAATCGAACTACATAATAATATTCTTTTCATCACGTAATCTTAAATTATTAATACTTATTTTGTTCCAACCTGGCGTTATCCTTCATTACCGCCTCCGGTATCGGCAGAACATAATGCGGACTTGCAACTTCCAGCACGTAAGTCGTCGCCGGACTACCTACTTTATGCTCCAACCGGGGCATTCCCGTGCGGCGCAAATCAAACCAACGATGGTCTTCAAACATCAACTCCCGACGACGCTCGAGCAAACAGAAATCATATAATTTATCGGCAGTGCTCACGTCAATATCCGTACGACTTTCCACGGGCACATAAGCCACGTGCCGGGTATCAAAACGGGACTCCCGCAACCTATTCAAATCAGTCAAAGCTCTCTCACGGAAACCGGCACTCCCTTCCCTACGGTATTTCTGGATATACGCCTCCGCCCTATTCAAATAAAGCTCCGCGGTACGCAATCCCTTGGCAGAACAACTATACGAATAAATGCCATTAGCCCTCCCCTGCTTCGTCACCCAATAGGGATAGTAATGTTTTACTCTTTGGCTATCATAGTAATATCCGGAAACGATCTCGTAGCATCGTCTTAAATCTCCGGCATCCACTTTCGAATCATTCCCCGGGTTATTCAATTTTTCAAAACAATCCACCAACTCATCCGATATGGCATATAAAGCCGGATCTAGCGAACCGGAAGTCATACTTGTATAAAGTGTATTTTCTTTGGAATTGCCATACATCCAAATAATTTCATTACTGACACTCGAGTTATACACGCCACTGTAAGTTTTATCTATATTCCCGCTAACAGCATTCTCGACATCGTCAAACTTGGAAAAATCACATAGACCGGAACGAACCTCCAAGACCGAATCCGCGTAAACAATAGCTTTATCCCAATTCTCCATATACAAATACATCCGGGACAACAAAGACATCCCTGCCAGATAACTCATTTTCCACGCTGAAGTTTCCGTGCCATACTTTTTTAACAATGCCGTTCCTTCAAGCAAATCTTTCTCTATTTGTCCGTACACCTCTGCCACGGAATTCCGGGGAAAAAGCTCACCGGTCACTTCCATCGAAAGTTTCAAAGGAACCCCGGGATTCTTCGCGGGATCACCCTCGTTGTAAGGCAACCCGTAAAGATTTACCAGCTGAAGATACCACCACCCGCGTAATACAAGTACTTGTCCTCTCATATCATACTTTTTCTCCACATCCCCACTCACCCGATCAAGATAATCGAGCACCACATTACACCCGCAAATCCGGCTATAATAAAGATCCCAGGTCCCCATTCCGTTCACTAAGGCACACTCTTCATACATCTCTTTTTTCCACGAGAAAATAGGCCTGAACTTTTCTACCAGGTTCAATACCGCTTCGTTCCCACTAACCACATCATTAAATTGCATGTTGTCCGTGAGCAACTCCAGATAAGGCATTATAATATCGCCATTCAAACTCGTCATTCTCGGGTAAGCCTCTCCCAGCATCACCTGGTACAACTCCTCTACCGTGGAAGGACGCACCTCGCTCTGACTGGTTTCTTCCAAGAAATCATTACACCCGGTCAATACACAAAACACGAGCAATATACTGTATCGTGAAATTAATCGTCTCATAATCCATTTTTTAAAAACTAACACTCACGTTCAAATTATAATTCCTTGCCATCGGCTGACTTCCCGTGGCAACCTCAGGATCACGCCCCTTGAAATCGTTACTGACAAACTGGAACGGGTTCGTCACGCTGAATGACAACCCTATACTCTGGACAAAACCTTTTATCCACTTTTCAGGAAAGGTATAGGAAAGAGAAATATTATTACATTTCAGGAACCAGGCATCCACCACCCGCTCGTCACAATAATTATAAATTTCATGCGGGTATAAAAATTTACCATCAGGAGCTTTTATCCGTCCCTTATCCGCGTACGGGAGTGAAGGAATATTCGTGTATACTTCGTCTCCCGGTTTCCGCCAACGTTTAACCAACTCTTTAGGCAAATTATTATAATCACTGGGAATATCATTCTGTATTCCGGCATCAAATGCCGGTGCCAGGAATTTCTTCCCGCCTAATTGCAAATTGAAAGAAGCAGACAACGCTAACGATTTATACCGGAAAGAAGTACTAAGCCCTGCCGTGAAATCCGGGTCAAGCTTCCCCATGTACTTCATGTAAGTCGTGGCATCCGTCTTCACTTTCGGGTTCTCCTCCGCGTCAAAAAAATCAAACAAAGGCGAACCGTCTACCGGGGAAAGCCCGTCAAAAGCAAAAGCCCAAAATGCAGAAACCGGATAACCGTCCCGGCTCAACCCGCCACTGGCCGCATTCGTCCAAGTCGTATTCTCCTCCAATTTGGAAGTAATCTTGTTATAATTCTTGGAAGTATTCAAACTCAAATTCCACACGAACTCGTCCAAACGCAAAGGAACGAAATTCATCGTCAACTCCCAACCCTTGTTTTCCATGGTTCCACCGTTCATATACATGGATGTCACCCCGTTTGCATGAGGCACGGCTCTCCGCACGACAATATCTTTCCCCCTCTTGTAATAATACTCGAAAGTACCCGACACATGATTATTCAATAAAGTGAAATCGACACCCAAATTTACACTTCTGTTCTTTTCCCATTTCAACCGGGGATTGGGCAACCGCGAAGTAGTCAAATAATATTCACCCGTCGGTCCCCAAACACCACCGTCCGAGGGGATTCCGGCTATCAAATCCGGACCGGACGCCTCACATACATTTCCTTGAAAACCATAAGAAGCCCGGAAACTCATCTCGTTAAGCAACCTTTGCCCTTCCATAAAATGCTCTCGCCCTAAATTCCAACGCACACCGACAGACCATACCGGCTGGAAACGAGCGCTTTTATCCTGCCCGAACTTATTGGAGGCATCCCCACGGATACTCGCGTTAAAGATATAACGTTCGTCATAAGAATAAGTCAACGTCCCATAATAAGACACGTAAGTCGCTGTATTATCCGTGATTTTCTGGTTCATCTGATCAAACAACGGGTTGGCTGTCTTATTGGTACTATAAGCATCCTCTATCTCCACGGGAGGTGTCACGATAGACTTACCCCGGCTGGGAATATATCCCCACACCGTTTCATTATACCCCTCGTTGCTTGTCTTGCGGGCTTCCTGCCCGATCAACACGGTATACAAATGCTTATCCGCGTGCCCCACGTAAGAAAGCGAATTCCGGACAGTCCATGTTTCCATCCTCGATTCCATCAAAGACAACTCTCCACCTTGAGGTAACCGCGATTTTTTATACTGGCTGTCTTCCGGGGTATACATCCCGAACTCGTATCCCCGGATCTCCGCCATAGCGTTAGACAACTCGGTCGCCCAGGTTTCCCCGTGCGTAGAGGAAGTTCCGTAAGAAAAAGTCAGTTCGTACTTCAGCCCGGACAGGATATCCCATCCTCCGAACAAACTAAAATTCAAATTCGTTGAACGATTTTTGTTACCCGATTGCGATAACTCGTGCAGTATATTGTAATCATAACCGTTTCTCTCTTTGTAAAATGCTAAAGAACCGTCTTCATTATAGCAAGGGATCGCCCGGCTCGTCCTGGAAGCGTATTTATACGGGTCAATCTGGTTAAACGCGTTCGTTTTCGTGACACTACCGGACAAACTTCCCGACAAATGGAATTTCTCTTTAAAAATCGTGGTAACATTCACCCTACCGTTATAAGACTCGGAATCGTTACCCTTGGCCGTTCCATTATTTCCCGTGATTCCGAAACTGGCGTAATACGTGGTCTTGTCGCCACCCCCGGACAGGCTGATATTATGACTATGGCTAAACGGATTTTCATAAAGAATATCAAACCAATCCGTATTCATCGTTTCCAATTTCTTCACGCCGGCATTAAACTCATCATAAGAAATTTTATCCTCTAAATACCTTTTCATTATCCCCGAAAAGCCCACGGAAGGAATCTTCGAAGCGAGAGCGGGATACCCGTTTTCATAAATCTCCCGGGAAACATCTATCCGCTCTTTGGAATTCATCAATTCCATCTTATCATAGGTCAGTTTCGAACCGATGGAAAAATTACCGGAATAAGTAACGCTCACCCTACCGGCTTCTCCCCGTTTCGTGGTAATCACGATCACGCCATTCGCGGCCTTCACCCCGTATATGGCTGTCGCCGAAGCATCTTTCAACACGGTAATATCTTTTATATCCGAGGGATTAAGCCAGGAAATGGCACTCCCCACGAAATTTCTCATCATCTCGAAATTATCCATGTTATCCTGACCGAACAATTTAAAATCTTCTGTTTTAAAAGGAAGCGGATCTTCTTGAATAATACCATCTACTACCCACACGGGTTCCTGGCTGCCTAACAACGTGGAGGTACCCCGAACTCTCACCTTTTGGCGCGTACCTATCAACCCGTTCGTGTTCTGAATCACCATTCCCGCGATCTTCCCCTGCAAAGCCTGCTCCAACGAATTTGTCGCCGTGAACATCAAATCCTTCGCCGACACCACGCTGGAAGACCCCGCCATATCAGACTTCTTCAAAGTCTGATACCCTGTCACGACCACCTCGTCCATGGCTTGCACATCCTCAACCAACACCACGTTCAACATCTCCTCCCCCCTCCAGGCGATCTCCCTCGTTTTCATACCCACGAAAGAAAAAACCAGCACAACCGTATCCTTTTGATTTACATTTATTTCAAACGTCCCTTCCACATCACTCGCCACACCGGTTGAAGTTCCTTTCAAAGTGACAGTGACACCCGGTAACGGCTTTTTAAACTCGTCCCAAACCTGCCCTTTCACCTTGACCATCTTCACCTTACCGACAGCATCTTCCCCCGACTTCAAAACAAACGTGATACGGTTATTCACGATCTCGTAAGCGTACTTCGTGCCCCGGAGCAACACGAGCAACGCTTCATCAACCGTGACCTCTTTCACGTTCAACGTCCTTTTACCCAAATCCGCGATAAAACCAGCGTTAACCACGAAATCAAAACCGGTCTGTTGTTTAATCTCTTCCAGAATTTCCTTGACCGAAACATCCTTTTTATTGATTGTAACCCTTTTTTCTCTTACCTGTTGCTGCATTCCCTCGTGATCAGCGGCAAACCCAGGAACGATCAAAAATGTCGAAACCAGTAAAAACATTAAACTGATTCCTTTTTTTAATACACTTCTTTTGTGATGTAATTTTTTTTCCATAATTTAGTTGATTAGTTTTTAACATGTATCTATGTATAGCGACGCCAATCTTTATACACGCGATACGATTATAGGAAGTATCCCCCGGATGCTTCTTATTTTTTCATGAACCACCTTTCATCCCATAGCTACTATCATTTAATTATAAACACTTTATCTGATTCCCGAATAAAATTCAGGCTTGTACTTTTCTCTATCAGCAAAATCAGGTCGGACAAAGGCACATCCCGTTTTGTCGACACGTAAAACTCGATCGGCTCCAATTTCGCCTTGTCATATTTAAACTGCACGCCGTACCAAACCGCGATCTTTTTCAAGAAATAATCCAGCGACACCCGCTCGTAATTGAACTCATTATTCATCCAGGCAACATACCCCCGCACGTCCACGTTACTCACGCGTACCTCTCCACCCGCGGGATTGTAATCGCACTTCTGGTTCGGCTCCATCATCACCTCCTTGCCCGCTTCCGCGTGGAAACCGACACTCCCCTCCACGAGCACCACCTCGATATCCCCCTCCAAATCTTTACTCGCGTTAAACTCCGTCCCGTAAACCTTCACGAACGCATCCCCCATTTTAACGATAAAAGGATGGACCGACTTGGCGACCTTGAAATAAGCCTCCCCGTCCAGTTCCACTTCCCGCTTCCCGCTAATCCCGGCAACGGGATACTTCAACCGGCTCCCGGCGTTCAACGTCACCACCGAACCGTCGGCAAGCTCCACGCTATAACTATACCCTGCCGGCACGATCAGCGTGTTGTATTCCACTTCCTCATTCGCCCCGACCGCCCCGCGATAGACCAACCGCTCACGAGTCACTTTCTCTATCCCGTGCCGCCCGCCGGGCAACTCGTTACCCGCTTCCTGCAATTCCAGTTTCAAACCGTTATTCAAAACCAACACGGGCCTCCCGTGCTGCCCGGGTTGTTCTATTTTGACAGAACGATCCCTCCCATCGTCCATAAATTGCCAAACACAAAAGCCCAAAACGACAACCGCGGCTGCCACCGTGGAAATTCGCTTGAGCCACCTCCGGGTATTTTCCTTTTTCCTTTTCCAGTCTTTCAAACTCTCCACGAGCCTTTGTACATCCTGGCGTTTATCTCTCGCCGCCCGCTTTTCATGGTACCGCATAAATAATTCCCCGGAAGCCATCCTTTCCAAGAACTCACGATCCGGGGCGTCATCCTGCAAGAAATCAAGCAACTTCTCACAGGATGCCATATCCCGTTTGTCCTTCATCGCTTCCAGCACCTCTTCTACAATTTCATGAATCCTTTCGTAACGACTTTTATCTAATTCTTCCATCTTATTTTCTCCATTTTAATAATAAGATGCATGAACTCGAAATTTTATCCGACTTTCTCAAGTTTTTTTTCAAAAAAATCAAACGAATGGTGGAAACATCCCTAAAGACAACCCAAAAAGAACATCAGAACAAAAATATCCTCCTTGGATATTTTCTTTTTCAAGATAGAAATAGCTTCATGTTTCCTTTTATAAACGACCTGCTTGGTCTTCCCGAGCTTCAAGGCGATTTCTTCCGTGTTCAACCCCTCGAAGAAAAGGCGAAGCACCTCGGCACATTCTTGAGGCAACAATCCCAACATATACTCGCAATTCCCCCTCAACTCGCTTTCCAAAACATCAAATTCAAACGCCCTCGTCTGCAATTCATGCTTTTTATATTCTTCCACGTAGTAATTATGCCTCACGCACTGGTTAAACTCGTTCCTCAGTGCCACGAAAAGATAAGCTTTCAACCCCGCCAAACTTTCAAACCTAGTCCTAGGAAACTGCCACAACTTCAAGAACGTATCATGCACGACATCCTGTGGCTCCACGTTCGTGTTCCCGTACAACTTCAAAGCGTAATAAAACAGATCATCATAAAACAAAGAGTAAATCTCACCGAAAGCCGCTATATCCCGCTCATTGAATCTACTCAATAAATCAATCGAACCTACTATTTGCTTTTTATTTTTCACGACAAACACTATATCTCACAGGCAAAACTAAAGAAAAAAAGCAGGTTCACAAAACAACCATTGCAAATTAACAACTGTTCCAACAATTCTTTTCCCGTTACCGAGAAAATTATCCCTAATCTCGTTATGCTACCCAGCATTCACCCTATTCCGAGAGAAGTCTATCCCGTAACGGATATATCTGACATATATTAGTTAGAGTTACCTGTTATCAACTCCTATTCAACTCCCATTCATCTCCTATTCATCCTCTATTAGAAAAGAAAAAATATAGGTTTTTATTACAATTTGAATATGAATTAATATATGTTTCATACCAGATATATTCAGTTAAAATTCAAATATGTAGTAAGACTTCCCCATATACTCCCTGAATGCTCGTCGAATCGTCATCAGAAAGAGCAGAAACAATGCCCCTATTATACAAATAGGGAGCCAAAAGCTCTCTAGACTTTTCTGGCTCCCTATTGAAAAAGCACTTCCGATATTCTATTTCACAATAACAGTGAAGACGGAATCCAGTAGACGGGTATATCCCTCGTTAGAAACTTCCAACGAGATCACATAACGACCAGGAGGCACCGTGTGGTTCCACGGCAACTCGATCACGCCCTTGCGAGCCACCGTGAATTGCGAAGCCGCTTCCGGGTGCCCGTTATCACAAGTGATACTCTTAATGGAATAGACCATGGGGAAAGTTCCCTGCACTCCCTCGATAGAAGTCGATTGCCAAGGGATCTCGAATTTGATCTGGTGCGCATCGTCTTCCGGGTCTAACACGGCTTTCACTACCAACGAATCCGGCGTATAAGCAGCATTGGTTGTCATCAGATAACCGACCGTGATATCCTGACAACAGATTGCCGACACGCTCACGAAAGCCAATAATATTATTATTCTACATATATTTTTCATCCTGGAAATTATTAAAGTTCTGAAAATTGATACGTGTAACTCAAGGAGTGTACGACCCCGTTGTTCATTTCAATGTCGGCAGAAGCGATTCCCACGAGGAAACCGGTCTCCAACGCATGTAACCCCAAGGATTCCGCCCCGATGTCTGCAATACCCATGTAAGAGGATTTCGCCCGAAATACACGTAACTTCGTGCCAGATATAGCATTGATATAGGTTCCACCCTCGAGGGTTCCCTTCACTTCATAATCGAATTCCTCCTTCATCATTTTCTTGGGAAGGACGTGACACAGAATCATTTTCCGGCACATATCCGCAGGGATGTCCTCTATCCGGTTGTACAGCATCTCGTCATTGCTATCCACAGTTTTATACATAAATTGCATGATAGAGAAGTTCGTCGGACCGAAAAACGTGATCTCCGGATACGCCGGGTCTTTCCCGTCAAACAAATCCACCAGTCCCGCACGCTCGATAACCAAAATGGTCGAATCCCAGTTATAGGAATCTTTATGCAGGTATTCCCACACGGTGCAGTCGTGCCGCCCGTTTGCCAGTCCGGTATCGTGGAAATAATCATTATCACACGCACCAAAGCTGAATATAAATAGAATCATTAAATATCGTAGTTTCATAATCTTGCATTTTTAATAAGCATATCCATTCCGTTTCCAGTATATTGTTTGCCGCATCAGGGTATTGTTCGTGAAGGCACCGTTCCCCACGGGCAGATAGCAAGCACCCTCCGCCACGTCCTGCTCGGTCAGAGTCTTGTATTTACCCCTTAGTTTTTCCCGGAAAGTACCGTTCCGGATGATGTCGTAATAACGAATACCCGTTTCCAGAAATAACTCCTTATCCCGTTCCTTGGCAATTGCCTCCTGCAAATCACCCTCGGCACTGGAATACAAGGGAGCTCCCGCCCGGTCACGAATCGTGTTCAAATCGGCAATAGCCCCAGGAGTATCACCTGTCTTGGCTTTCACCTCGGCACGAAGCAGGATGATATCCGCCAAACGAATTAAAATCTCGTTATCCTCGTACGACTTCAAGGTTCCATCACTAGATCCCCCCACATTAAGCACCACGCCCCGCCACTTGCTGATATAAGCGGCTCCTTGAGTCACCGATGTTGCCACACCTGCCATAGAGTCCAACTTGTAAAAATATTCATCCCGCCGTTCGTCCGACTTGTCCTTGTACATTTCCATAACCGTAGTGTTATTGATACGCATGATTGAACGCCGTGTAGCAGGAGTCGTCAAAGGCTGTATCGGCCATTTCTGACAAGCCCCGGCGATGAAAGATCCCGAAGTTTTCAAATCACCCGGCGTATTTTGATAATCTACCTCGAAAATCCCCTCGTCACTATTTCCCAACATCACCACGTCACAAACCTCCTTCGGGTTCTTTGCCAAAACATAACCACCATGCTTAATCACAGAATCCGCCTCGGCTATACTCAACGTGTTCAATTCCGGCTCGTTATTCAATGCCGCTTTCCACGCGTACAAATGTGCCAATATAGCGTGAGCAGTACCTCTGGATGGCACTTGTTTACTGGTCACTTTCACTTTATTGGCATCATACAAATCCCTAGCCTTCGGTAACATTTCCGCAGCCGATTTCAAATCCTTAATAGCAAAATCAGCCAATTCCTGCCACGAGGTGCGGGCTTTTTCACCCACGTCCACCGATTCTTTCACGAGAGGAGCATCTCCCCACGCTCTCAATATATAGAAATAAGTATAAGCTCGAATACAATAAGCCTGCCCAAGATAATAATTATGTCTCTCTTTCGGTAAATTTGCCCTGTCAATATTATCTATCACCAGATTCGCTTGAGCTATCACTTTGTATTCATTTGCCCATGAAATCGCCGGATTACTGGCGTTCCACATGTAGCTGGGTTGATTTTCGGAAGGATATTTCCATACCGCATTCAAATAATCGCAAGGCAATCCTCTATCCCTGTACAACACAACCACATCACCAAACACCGTGCGAAACACCGAATGCAACCCGTACACGGCACTCTCGACATCCTTCTCGTTTTTCCAAAAATTATTGTTAGTTACCGCAATTTCAGGCTCTTCGGTCAAAAAATCCTCACAGCCAAAAACGATCGCCGCAAGAAGTACAAGCAGTAATATATTCCTTTTCATAAACATCAGAAATTAAGGGTTAAACCTAACGTGACACGCGTACTAAGCGGGTAATTGCCAAAATTATCCACACCGGTAACCACGTCAACAGATTCTGGGTCAGGTCCCGTGTAATTGGTAATCGTAAACAAATTCTCCCCGGAAATAAATACCCGCGCACTTTCCATTCCGGCACATCTTGTCCATTTTTGGGGCAAAGTGTACCCGATTGTCAAAGTTTTCAATTTCAAGTAACTCACATTCTCCACGTTAGAACTGAGTATCGTCGTGAAGTTACCCAACCCGGATTCCAAGCGATTCATGGGGAAATCAGCCTTGTCTCCCGGTTTCTGCCAGAAAGTAACTTTATCCAGATCAGCAAAAACAGGCTTGGTCAAATCATCCAATGTCAATCCCAAACTCGTTCCCACGGAAGCACCTTTCCCGGCATTCAAGATATGACGACCAAGCACGTAAGAAAACAACATATTCACGTCAAAACCCTTCCAGTTTAACGTCGAAATAATACCGCCACTAGCTTTCGGCAGAGGCGAACCCGCATATACCCTATCTTCCAGCAAAGGCCATGAAGTTGCCACCGAACCATTACCATCCATATCCATCAAAATCCTATCACCCGCGCGATAATATTGACGATAACTATCACCGCGTAAATAAATCTTACGCCCGTCCTCGTAAATATAAGGCACCTCCTCATCGCTATTATAATACCCTTTATCTTTATACACGTAAAGACCATTTAGCGGCTTGCCAATAACACTCACGTTACTGTCAAAATAACCGGCATCCCCGTACGTCTGGAAATCCACCCCGTTAAGACTCTTTTCCAAGCGATTCCAGTTACGAGCTATATTGAAAGTCATGTCCCATTTCAGGTTGTCCCGACGTAAAATATCCCACTTGATTTGCAACTCGATCCCCTCGTTGGAAATCGCATAAGCGTTCTGCCACTGTTTAATATATCCCGAATAGTTCCCCGGCAAAGTCACATTGTACAACAATTTATCGGTATAACGATAGTAATAATCCAGCACCACGTTCAACCTATAATTAAATAAATCGAGATCCAATCCGAAATCATACTGATCTGTTTCCTCCCACGTCAACGTGGGATTGAACAATCCTTCATTCCACTCCGGGTTGACGGTCGGATTACCAAGGAACGATGCCGCGGGTTCCAACAATCCTAAAGCGATATAAGGCTGGGAAAATTGTTTTCCCGATTTCCCGTAACTAAGCCGGATTTTCGCATAATCCAACACATTTTCAGCCCAATCCATAAACGGTTCTTCGGAAAAAGCATAACCGACAGCATAAGCAGGGAAAGTTGCCCAACGCACATCCTCACCAAACTTGGAACTTCCGTCACGCCTCAAACTGAAGGAAAGCAAATATTTCTGCATATAATTATAATTCAAACGACCGAATACACCAACCATCGTGCTTTTTTCCCGTTTTGACAAGAATTCCTTCAACTGACGATCGCTTGTCACATCGTATGCTCCCCCGTACCAAGGCACATAATGAATCAAATCACTGGGAGCCTTGTAACCATACCCCCCGACTTTATTCGTTTCATCCGATTGCAAGGACAATCCCACCAGAAAATCCACGTTATGATTTTCAGCAAAAGAACGCTTGTAAGTGAACATATTTTCATTCAACAGCATCATATAACGTTCAATCTGCCCGCTAGAATACGATTCGTTGTAATCGTTCAAGTTTGAAGGCAAAAAGATATTCACGTTTTGCTGAGAATAATCCAACGCAACAGACGTTTTAAAAGACAAACCTTTGATAAACTCATAACTGGCGTCGAAACTAGCTCTTGCACGATAGGAATCGTTTTTCTCCTTGGTGCCCCGGAAACGCTTGGTAGCCTCGTCAAAAGCAGGTGTACCCTCACCCGGATAAAGCGTTGAAGTCACCAACAACTCTTTAGGTATTTGCTCCAAGTCGGTTCCCGTGTTAAACGAATACGTGTTCATCTCCTCGGAAGAACGGCTACGATCCGTATACGCCAAGTAAAAACGCAAATTAGCATCCATCTTATCCATCGGTTTCACGGTGATATTCGAAATCAACTTCATACGATTGAATCCTGTACCTTTCAACACTCCCGTTTCCGAATAGTAGCCCAAACCGAAGTTATAAGTCACACGTTCCGCCCCCCCGGTCAATTGCAGGCTCGCATCCGTCACCCGTGCCGTACGGAAATAATAATCAAAAAGGTTCGTGGAATTGTTGTAAAATTTATTCAAGCTATCTTGATACAGGGGAACTCCCGCACCATTTCCCTTACCCCAAAAATAATCATACATGATGTCCCGCAAATAAGCCTCTTTATATGATCCCACGTACACGTAACGGTTTTGCTCATCACTAAAACCGGCTTCCTGGTAATTTCTCAAGGCTTCCATGCGGTGATAACGCTCCCGGTTTCCTCCCATAAGATCCGGCAAAGAGGGGTTAAATATCCAAGTCTGTGACACATTTACGCTCACCTTCGCCTTTTGATTGAAACGTCCTTTTTTAGTCGTCACCAAAATCACCCCATTTGCCGCACGCGACCCGTAAATTGATGCAGACGCCGCATCTTTCAACACTTGCACGGACTCGATGTCCTTGGGATCAATTTCCGCCAAAGTATTCAAACCGCTGACCGGAGAGGTAAAACTATACATAGGAACCCCGTCAATTACCCACAGCGGGTTGCTGAATCGTTGTGCTGCCTCTACCGACAAACTATTGAACCCACGAATGGAAATGGAAGTACCTCCGCCCCCGGGAGCTCCCGTCATGTTGATAACACTCATCCCGGCAACCCGTCCTTGCAAAAGATTAGCAAGTGACGGAGAGGGAATATCCTTGATGTCATCAGCATTCACCGTGGACATCGCCCCGAGTACGTCCCGCTTATTCTGCGTCCCGTAGGCTACCACCACGACTTCGTCTACGTTCTTCACATCCTCCTCCAGCGTCACGTTGATTTTCGT
The DNA here is from genome assembly GCF_900091675.1 of Butyricimonas sp. Marseille-P2440. Classification (NCBI taxonomy): domain Bacteria; kingdom Pseudomonadati; phylum Bacteroidota; class Bacteroidia; order Bacteroidales; family Odoribacteraceae; genus Butyricimonas; species Butyricimonas sp. Marseille-P2440. Next base: position 429,679 of record NZ_LT594609.1, read on the forward strand.
CTGTTCTTTGATATCGACTTCTTTCGATTTGTAACCAATAAAAGAATAGACTAGGACACTCGTGCCCGCGGGGACCACAATCTGGTACTCCCCGTTCACGTTCGCACTAGTACCGATTCTAGACGCCGTTCCCTTCACGACAACCGTAGCTCCCGGCAAAGGCTGTCCCAAGGCATCGGATATAATTCCCGACACAATCTTCGCTTTCTGCTCCTTTTCCGGGATAACTACCACTTTGCCGTCACTCTCCGTGCATGATAACTTAGTTCCCGCCAGACAAGCCCTGACAGCTTCCAGCGTGATTACGTCTTTCAAATCCACGGTGACTCGTTTGGTCTCCTTTTCGACTTCCTCTTTCTTGAAAATGACCGAGTTACCACTCAAACGGTTTATTTCCCGAAGTGCATCCAAGACGCTTACGCTTTCGAGTTTCAAAGGAAATCGCTGAACCGCTTTTTGCCCGTAGACTACCGAACCCGTAAATGTAGATGCTATTCCCAGTATCAAAATACTGCATAACAACATACTACATTTGATCGAAAGTCTACAAAACTTTTTTGTCTTGTAGTTTTTTTTCATAGCTTTGTTTTGTTTTTAATTAAACACGTTCCTTGCTATCAACAAGGATGATATCACCGGGAACGCCTGCAATGCGTTCCCGGTTTCTTATTTTCTCTCAATTACATGTACTATATCCCCCTCTCGTTTAAATTCAGGACCTCCCGCCAAGGTCAATATCTTCAAAATGGATTCCAATTTTTCATCCTTACTTATTTTCCCGCTAAAAGTATGACGTCCTATACCACCACCGTCCTCCACGAATCGCACGCCATACCACCGAGACAGAACCCGGGTCACCACGTCAAGGCAATCCTCATTAAACACGAAAACGCCATAGCGCCAAGCGATCACGTTATCCAAGTCCACTTCTCTCAACTCAAAATCACTAGCACCTCGCTTCCAGTAAGATTGCATTCCCGGTTCCAATACCACGGGAGCCACGTCCACCATACAATCCGCCAAACTGACCTCAACCTTACCGGACAACAAGGTGGTGTAAATAGCTCCTTCGTTCGTGTAAGCGTTTATATTAAAAGAGGTCCCAAGGACACGAGTCTGCATATTGCCCGTTTCCACAACAAACGGTCTTTCCGCATCGGGCATCACTTCAAAATAAGCCTCTCCTGTCAATTTTACCTTCCTTTCTTTCCCCACGAATTGCGCGGGATATTCCAATTCAGTCTCGGCATTCAACCAAACCCGTGTTCCGTCACTTAATACTAGTAAATAGTCGCCCCCGATTGTCGTGTATATTTTATGAATCACCTCTTGCGAGGGGGAAATGGAATCCACAATCGGCCTGTACTGCAAACTTTTTCCAGTCTCAACAATCGTTATTTGTGCCAATTTTATACTATCGGAAGCATCACGTTCCAAACCGATTTGCCGACCGTCTTCAAGTACCAGCATCACTTTTCCCTGTTTTGGAGATATTTCCGTTTCTCGCACTTTCCGTTGTTCACTTGAGACTAACGGCATATCCGGTTGCCGCATTAAATTCCAAATAAAGAACATCCCATATAGACATACAGCCGCAACGCCGGAAGTCCATGCCACTCGAACCCATCGCTTTTGTCCCGAATTCTTGTACGCCAAACGCCTCGAAACGACTCGGTGTACCCGTTTGAAATCAGTAGTCTGGTTGATTTCATCCTCCAACCTCAAGCGTTCCCCGATACATTTCCAACGAATAATATTTTTATACAACTGGCGATTTTCTTCACACTCGTCCAGCCATGCCCCCAAGACTTCCCTTTCTTCCTCGGAAGCCGCACCCAACTTTACCCGAATGATTATTTGTGCCAGTATCTGTGCTTTATTGTATGTCATTATTTTTCCACTTGTTTCTATATAGACACCACAAAAAGAGAGACGGGATGAATGAAAACAAGAAAAATTCAAAAATTATTTTTAAACTTGCAACGTGATATTATTTTACCTTCGTTTAAAACAATTCGAGAATACTAGTATATAGCCGCAATTTGGCTTTTATAATAAATTAATAATGAATATGAAAAAGCAATAAAGCTATTTTTGAATATTAAAAAACGAACGATTATTAAGATGAGGAAAAACGATGAATTAGAAACATTCATAAAAGAACACTATGCTGCTTTGTGTGCCGTTGCCGTTCGTTTTGTCGGTTCCTCGGAAGTTGCTAAAGACATCGCGCAGGAAGTCATTATCAAATTTTGGGAAAACCAGCATAAACAGCAAGAAATCAACACTATAAACAACTTTCTTTATACCATGGTAAAAAATGAATCCTTGAATTACTTGAGAGGATTACAACGGGAAAACCAAAGGTATTCCAAACTAGAAATTGAGGAACAAGAAGACCCTCAAGTTCTAAACCTGTTGATAGCGGAAGACACAAACCAAGCTTTAATTAACGCAATCAAGACGTTACCACTCCAAAGCGCTCGTATCATGCGCCTTGTATTGTCCGGTTACGAGAATAAAGAGATCGCACAAACCATGGGTATCTCCGTGAACACGATAAAAACATTAAAATACGCCGCCATCCGTAAACTCCGGGAATATTTCAATTCCGGTAACTACGAGATAGAGTAGTTCAGTCCGACAGCAACAAACAGAAAAGGGCAGCCAAGACTACCCCTTTCATATCCCAATTCTGAAACTTTTTTAATGATATCCTTCATCCTCTGGGAATAAGGGCTCACGAGCCGACACTCTCGATCCTGCCACTTTCCGCAGTTCTTTCAACGCTTTCACATCTTCCTCCTGCATCTCGACCAACACATCATCCAGTCTTTCCCAAACGATAGAATCGTACTTGACGACCTGGTGATATGGAGGCACTGACACGGCAAAAACCAAATCATTACCTATTTCCTTACTCCGGATCACAATCACGCTATCAACATCAGTGCCGAATGCTTCTATAATTCTCTTGTGAAGGAACAATTCATACTTGTCCGGAGTACAATACAAGTAATCCAAATCGTCTTGTACCCCAACAGGTTGCCCGTCATCATCCACCCCGATGTATATTACACCGCCTTGACCGTTCAGAAAACCGCATATCGCACGCATCACTGCGTCGATCTGCCTTTCCACGTCAGCACTCTTGGCACCTGCCGAATAAACGATTGACGGCTCGAACTCTCGATCGACACCCCGATCTCCAAACGTCAGTTCTTCTTCGGGTTCCTGCACATATCCCTTGAAAGACAGTAAAGCCAGAAGCTCGTCATGTATCAGTCGGGAATTTCCAACCATACGTCCGGGCAATTCTTTTTCCAATAGATATCTAGCGACATTCGCAATATCCCCGTCGTCCGAATGGGAATAACGGACCAAATCGTCCTCCCGGGAACGATCTTTGCACGCCGCAAGCATCTTGATCACCGTCCATTGCCGTTGCAAGGCGGGGAAATGATGGAAATCCCGTTCCAGAAGATCACAATCGATATTCACCAAGTTCCCTCCCTCTACAAATTCATATCTTATAATCAAATAATTTATCAAGCAATCGTAATACGTCTTTAAACGATTGTTACTCAATATATGGGCGAGCAAACGGATAAAGTAAAGCAGGTTGAGATTGTCCAGGCTAATGTCACGTGTCACGTAATATTGCAACAGGCGAATCAACTCCTTCACGTATCCTTCCGAAATATCGATAGAGCGTTCTATTTTACCCGTGTTGAAATTAGCCTGTACTTCACCTTCCCTAAAACGTTTGCAATCCTCCAAATACTCGTTCACCAGATTCGCTACCGCATCATGACGGTCAAACGCCTCGGCAGAGGGTTGCACGACCTCTCCTTTTATTCGTCCCCGGGTGGGAACTTCTGTCAGTACCAACGAATAACAATCATTCTCCCGTAAATTCATCTCTCCCGAAACCCCGGTATAGACCATGTACCCATTCTCGGCAAGCCAAATCCGCATCTCGTTCTTCTCGTACAAGAACAATGCGTTACACGGGTCACCGACTTGCAAACGAGCGACAGCCGAACGATTCAATTCCTCCCAGATCGAGAATTGAAGTTTCTCCTCCGTCGACTCGACCACGCTCGCCATCAACAGATCGCCAGGTTGGAAAATACCCTCGAGGGTATCCAACTTTGCCCGGGTAATATGACTCACGTGGAGCACCCCATCCCCCTCGTACTGGTCGTCCACGATAGAAACGAACATCAATGTCGGGTTCTGGTTATATATTAATTTTATCCTGATATTCACCACCGCACCCTCGGGCGGGCGTTTCCTTTTCAGTATATTCTTCTTCAAGTCATCCGAGAAGTCAGCAAACACGCCTCTCCACGTCTTCGTCACTTCCGCAAATTCTCCCTCGAAATTCAACTTCCTCCGGTTACTCCCGACCTTCAAGGCAAGCCCGTCAATTTCCATCACGGCATCGAATTTCATGGAAGTAGCTGACGATATGGTTATCGCCTTGTTGTCCACCAACAATTGCCCCCTTCCATCAAACATCCGTCCCTGACAATTCCTCAACGCCTCTACCGATTTCAACTCGATCACTGCAACCAACTCGTCGATTGAAAACTTCAACAAATCTTCCCACGCAAATACCGGGTTCTTCTGGTAGAACAAAAGTGAATTGAAAGCATTCTTGCGGAACAACTCGTCTTTCTTACCCCGCAAAATATACAAATATCTGAAGAACATGGAACGCAGGCTTGCCAATTCTTCCTGCACGGGAACTCCCGACAGAAGCTTTGCGCCCAGAATCCAAAGCGCATCAAGGATCTGATCTTCCGTCCTTCCCTCGAAACTCAAGATATCATCCTGCACCCGAATTAAAGCCACCCGCTCGTTCAAACTCTCCGTGACTCTCGGGAAGTTCTTATTCAACGTGTGATACACCAAAAGGACAAATCCCTCTGCCGGGAGAAGGTATAACCTGGGACTAAAGCGCACGATAGTCGATAAGGTAATCCATACCAATGACTTCTTGAACAAATAGCCGGATAGCGTCTGTTTCTGCAACTTCTCGGTCACATAATCTCCATCGCCTTCCGTGTCGATCAGGCGAATCGCCTCTCTCGCCGCGATAGCTTCATCCAAATAGCGTTCCACGAGCATCCGGGAATCATTCAACTTGACCCCCTCGTAACATTTCAAGTAAGTGGATCCCTCGATCAGCCATTCCAGAATACGAATAAACACGCCGTTCAAGTGACGATAGTCCTCTATCACGATCTCGTCCCCTGCCAATTCCGCCCTAACAACATTCAACAAAGAAAAAATCCACTCCGGTCCTTGCTTCTCGACAGAAGTAAAGTCATAATCACAAGTGTATTTCTCAAAAACGAACGCTTCATCCTCCGTGAAACGAATTTCCTCGAATAATTGTTCAAAAGACACGAAATCTATTGACTTATCCTTTATGTTACAGTTTACCATTGTAAATACATTTAAACAAGCACATTCCCGGGGAATAAAGTCCCCATCGTAAAAAAAATCCACATGTAATCTTCCCCCTCTCGAATAATGACTATACAAAGAAAGAACTTTTTTTTGAAAATATATTCTTATCGCTATAAAAACACAAGAAAATGTATTCATATTATTTTTACTACATTTACCCTGTATAAATAAATTGAAACATGATTAGAAAATTTCGTCAAGAAGATGAAGACGCCATCATCCGTGTATGGCTGGAAGCATCGAGCGTCGGTCATCACTTTATCCCACTTGCTTACTGGGAAAACCTCGTTAAAGACGTACGTGATATATACCTACCTCAAAATGAAACATACGTCTACACGGATGACACAACCGGAAATATCGCAGGATTCCTCACCCTCTCGGAAGATTACATCGCCGGTATATTTGTAGCCCCGGATTACCATGGACAAGGCATAGGTCAAGCCCTGATGGCACACGCTAAAAAGCTAAGAACAAAATTGGAATTGAAAGTCTATCTAGAGAACACGCGAGCCTTCTCGTTCTATCTACGTCAAGGTTTCAAAATCTCCCGAGAACAAACAGACGAAGACACCGGACACAAAGAATACGTCATGGTATATCAAGAGGCTCTTTCAGTCTAGCACTTGACGCAATCCCGTTTCGATTCCTATATCCCGGAAATCATTTCTCAATTGAACTTTTCCCTTCTTGTCCACGACCATGTAAGAAGGGATGCCGTCAATCTTGAATTGTCGACAAACATAATTCCATTGTTTCCCGTCCAATCGATAGTGTTCGCCTTGTATATCCCCGATCATCTCCAACCATTTCGTTTTCGGGGCATGCTCCCCGGTAATGTAAACGAAAACCACCCGGTCATTTTCGAATTGTTTCTTCCTAGGCTCGAACCGGGCAATGGACTCCCGACAAGGTGCGCACCACGTGGCCCAAAAATCGATAAGCACGACTTTCCCCTTGTAACGGGCAGCGATAGCGTCAATCAACTTCTCGTCCGCTACCCGAGGAGTTTCCCGGATTCGGTCACCCACTTTGACCATGCTTTCGATCACGTCAGCTTCGATCTTTTTTCTCATTTGCTCGAAAGCCTGGGCATAATAAGGATCAACGGAAGCCAGATTTTCCTGCTGTTCTGCCGTCAAGGAATTCAGGTTTTCCAGCTGGTCATATATCCCTCGCAATTTAAAGTAATCTATCAAAAAACCTTTATCAACTCCCAACAACTGTTCCAACCGCTCGAGCGAAGTCACACGGTAAGCAACGCACTTGAAGCAATAGGGGAAATTCTCGGAATACAGCATATCCGAATGATTCAACTCCAACTCTTCCAATATCGCAAAGTGTTTATCCGTGAATGCCGGAGCCTTAAAATCTATTACCCGTTGGTTCCAATCAATATGGTTCGCACGACGATGCGCCTGCTCTAAATAACCTTCTCCACTACAAATCAGGATTGCCGCCCGACTTCTCAAATTGACTTTCATGTATTGCTTCACCCCCTCCGGTAAAGTCGCATCATTTACCAGACTATCCAAAGCTGCCCGATAATATTTCATCACGTGATTCGTGTACTCGTCAGCATTCATCCCCAAAATTTCCGAGTAAAAAGATTCCGGAAAAAACTCGATAGTCGTATTCTGCCCTTGCAAATCATTATTCAACGAGGTATATTCACTATTCCCGACGATATAAGCCAAAGGATAGGCTTTCATCCGATCTTTCTGGTAACGGGATGCCCGCCGGGTTGCTTCTTGCAAATCCACGTACACCTCCACGTCATCACCGGGAGCGGAGAAAAACATCAAATGAAAAAGGGCATTATCCACGTACACCCCACCCGTGGCATACTGATCAAATTCAAAAGTACAACTGTGGTTGCCATCTATGCTTTTGGAAAACTCACCCCTCCCGCCGAATAGGTCGCTAACGCTAAGGCTAACCTCTCGCCCGTCCATCAATTCATGGTAACCACACAAGATCACTTTCACCTTCGTTTTCCCCATTTTCAATTCTGCCGGGGGCAAAACATTCGCTTTTTGCCAGTCCCGTGCAGCCATCTCGCACCGAATTGCCGACGGGGCGATCTCTATCCCGGGATTCAGGCTAAGTCCCCAAATATGCCATCCCCTCACGTTCATCCGGTCCTCAATAATATCTACCATGCTCACCCTTCTTGATAGCGGGGGAAAAAACAATTTAAAAGCATACTTCCCGGAATCGGGCATCCAAAAAACTTCATCCAATTTCAACCCATCCGCCCCTCGAATCAGGTATTTCTGTCCTTCTGCCTGAATATACATACTTGAAGCTACCCGAATCCAACTTCCGGGTTCCTGATAAACCTCGGCATACACGACGGTCACGGTATCGTTCCTCTCCAACCGGGTGATCTCCAGGCTGGAAGTATTCTTTACCTGAAACGCCGGGTAATCTATCACATGCACGCCCGTCCGGCAAGCCATGAACAAACCGACAAACACGCAAACAATCAATACAAGAAATCTTTTTATCATATTCATTGATTTAAAACATGAATCCCACTCAAACACAAAAGCCGTCCTTTTTATCGTGATAAATATAATTATATTATTAACAAATCACAAGAAATATTTGCTATCTGCCGAAATAAATGATCTTACACAACAATAGAGGAAAAATATCAAAGTAAATATTTATTTTTACACCCTCAAATATTTTATATGCCACAAGAAATTACAATATACACGGACGGTGCAGCTAGCGGGAATCCAGGACCCGGGGGATACGGGGTCGTGCTCATGGCGGGACCACACCGGAAAGAATTGTCGGAAGGATTCCGGCTCACGACCAACAACCGTATGGAATTGCTTGCCGTTATCATCGGGCTGAACGCCCTGCGTTTCCCAGGAAGCAACGTCACGGTCTACTCCGACTCGAAATACGTGGTCGATGCCGTCGAGAAAGGATGGGTATTCGGTTGGGAAAAAACAAGGTTCAAAAACAAAAAGAATCCCGACTTGTGGCAAAAATTTCTAGTCGTTTACCGCAAGCATAACGTGAAGTTCGTCTGGATAAAAGGACACGCCAGCATACCCGAGAACGAGCGTTGCGATCAACTCGCCGTAGCCGCCTACAAAGCTTCTAACTTACAGGTAGATGAATATTATGAAGCAGAAGGTCGTTCCGACGAACAAATTTTCAGTTAAAAGGCAAAAAAAATTCTCTTTTGTTAGTCGCTAACGTTTTAAAATAACTATTTTCGCGCTACAATCTAATATAGAAAAGTAACATCGTTCGTCATAAAAAACTATCGAGATGAAGAAAATATTAATCGTTGGTGCAGGGGGACAAATCGGTTCCGAACTGGTTCCCTATTTGAGATCTATCTATGGAGATAACAATGTAGTGGCAGCCGATATCAGTGCTGAAAAATGTAAAGCATTGGCAGAAGCAGGTCCTTTCGAGGAGTTGAACGCCCTTGACGGAGAGGGTTTCAGCGCCATCGTGAAAAAATACAATATCGACACCATCTTCAACTTGGTTGCCTTATTGTCCGCCACGGGAGAAAAGAACCCGAAATTGGCATGGGACATCAACATCGGGGCATTAACCAATTCGCTGTACATCGCTAAAGATAACAATTGCGCCGTGTTCACGCCGAGTTCTATCGGAGCCTTCGGTAACGATACCCCGAAAGACAAAACCCCGCAAGACACGCTGCAACGTTCAAATACCACAATCTATGGTGTTTGCAAGGTGACCGGAGAACTTTTGAGTGATTATTATTTCCACCGCTTCGGGGTAGACACGCGGAGTGTACGTTTCCCTGGATTGATCTCATACGTGACTCTCCCCGGAGGAGGTACCACGGATTACGCCGTAGAAATCTACTACGATGCTATCCGCAAAGGTTCATTCACTTGTAACGTGGAAGCAGGAACCTACATGGATATGATGTACATTCCGGATGCCCTGCACGCTGTGGTTCAATTGATGGAAGCCGACCCAAGCAAACTGAAACACCGGAACAGCTTTAACATTGCGTCCATGAGTTTCGAGCCAGAACAAATTGCCGCAGAAATCCGCAAGCATATCCCGGACTTCAAAATGGATTACCAAATCGACCCGGTAAAACAAGCTATCGCCAACAGCTGGCCTAACAGCATGGACGACACTTGCGCACGCAAGGAATGGGGCTGGGCTCCGAAATACGACCTTACCAGCATGACCAATGATATGTTGGTAAAAGTGAAAGAGAAATTCGACAAAGGCTTGGTAAAATAATCAAGTCCTTCTATAATATTTTGAAGCTGCCCGTCACTCGCGGGCAGCTTTTATTTTTAGTTTTTAAAGCCATCTTTACGAAAAACAAAAATTATATACTACATTAGTAGCTTAATTACGAATAGACTATGTCAAAGAAGGAAAAGAAAACAACACGAGATATCGGTAAAAAAGAATTACACCGATTGCTATACGATATATTCTCCATGAACCCAACCCAATGCTTTAATTATAAGCAATTGGCTCAACAACTGAGAATTAAGAACATGAATGCCAAACAGCTGATCATGACCGTTCTCCACGAGATGAAAAACGATAATATGCTCACGGAAGAGTCGACCGGACAATTCAAGCTGAAAATAAGCACCATTTACGTCACAGGCATCATCGACCTCACGGCCAAAGGTACGGCTTACTTGGTTTCTGACGAATGCAAGGAAGACGTGTTTATCCCGCAGGTCGGGTTGAAACACGCTTTAAACGGGGATAAAGTAAAAGTGCTGTTATATGCCCGCAGTTCCAAACGCCGACCGGAAGGAGAAGTTGTCGAGATACTGGAACGCAAAAAAGAAACGTTCGTGGGGATTATCCAATGCTCTAAACAGTACGCCTTTCTCGTTCCGACAGGCAAACAACTACCCTATGATATTTTTATCCCGCTGAACGAGTTGAACGGCGCAAAAGATGGTGAAAAAGCCATTGTCAAGATTACCGAATGGCCTGAAAATCAAAAGAACCCGGTAGGGAAAGTACTGGAAGTACTGGGTACTCCAGGAGATAACGATACCGAGATGAACGCCATCATGGCAGAATTTGAACTTCCGGTGCAATTCCCCGCCAGCGTGGAGAAAGCCGCACAAAAGATAAAAGACACCATCCCTGCCGAAGAAATCAAAAACAGAAGGGATTTCCGGGACATCACGACCTTCACGATTGACCCGAAGGATGCCAAGGACTTCGATGATGCCCTTTCCATCCAAAAACTGAAAAACGGAAATTACGAGGTCGGCGTGCATATAGCGGATGTCAGCTTTTACGTGACTCCCGATTCGACACTGGATAAAGAGGCATACAGTCGGGCAACCTCGGTTTACCTCGTGGATCGCACGATCCCCATGTTGCCGGAACACCTGTCAAACGGGTTATGTTCCCTGCGCCCGAACGAAGAGAAACTCTGTTTCTCGGCAGTCTTCGAGTTGAACGAAAACGCCGAAGTCATGAAACAATGGTTCGGGCGAACGATTATCAAATCGGACAGACGTTTCACCTACGAGGAGGCTCAAGCAATGATAGAGGGCGAAGACGGTGATTTCAAATCCGAAATACTGGTACTGAACAATCTGGCACAGAAATTACGTGATGCCCGTTTCCAAAACGGCGCTATCGCATTCGACCGTATAGAAGTACGTTTCGACATCGACGAGAAGGGAAAACCCACCGGAGTATATTTCAAACGCTCGAAAGAAGCCAACAAGCTTATCGAGGAGTTCATGTTACTTGCTAACAAAAAAGTCGCCGAGAGAATCGGCAAGATCAAAGAAGGACAGAAAGCAAAAACTTTCGTGTACCGTATCCACGATCAACCCAATAGCGAGAAACTAGAGGACTTCAGCCGTTTTATAGCGAAATTCGGATACCGGATTCGGACAACTTCTCCCCGGCAATTGTCCTCTTCCATGAACAAATTGATGGAAGACGTGCAAGACCGTCCGGAACAGAATATGATCGAAACATTAGCCATCCGTACCATGGCAAAAGCCGTCTACTCGACAGTAAACGTGGGACACTACGGTTTGGCTTTCGACTATTATTCCCACTTCACCTCTCCCATCCGGCGATACCCGGATGTGATGACCCACCGATTGTTACAACGTTATATCGACGGGGGGCGCTCTGCCAATGCAGAAAAATACGAGGAAATGTGTAAACATTGTTCTGACATGGAACAAGTGGCATCCAATGCGGAAAGAGCCTCTATCAAATACAAACAGGTAGAGTTCATGAGCGATAAATTGGGTCAGAATTTCATGGGAACTATTTCCGGTGTCACGCAATGGGGTTTCTACGTGGAACTGAACGACACCAAGTGCGAGGGACTTGTTTCCATCACCGAACTGGAAGGAGATTATTACGAATTTGACGAGGAAAACTACTGCATCGTGGGACGCCATCACCGGAAGATATACCAACTCGGCGATCAAGTCCTCGTGAAAGTAGCCAAGGCAAATCTTGTCGCCCGGCAACTGGACTTTTCACTCGTGGGAAGTGAAAGCAATAACACGGCACCCGCAGCTGCTCCCAAAGCATCTGCCAGCCGCCGAGAGAAACCAGAACGAAAACTCCGCCGGGGTCGCCGAGGTGATTCTGCCTCCGGTCGAAAAGGCAACAAAGAAAGACGTAAAAAGAAATAAATAAAAAAAGGGAGTTAAAAAAACTCCCTTTTTTATGATTCTATATATCAGAATATCAACCGCACTTGGATGACCCGCAAACTTTACAGATCAAACAACCTTCTTGGTAAATAACAGATTTAGAGCCACAATTCTCGCACACGGAACCCGTAGCCTCGGTTCCATCGGGGATGAATTTTCTCAAAGCTCTCTCCACACCATTCTTCCACGTATTGATGTTCTCGTTGTCAAATTCCATGGCTGCTACTAAATCCACGATCTGGTTGATCGGCATTCCGTAACGCAAGACACCGGAAATCAACTTAGCATAATTCCAATACTCTTTGTTGAACTTGTAAGACAAACCTTCCACTGTCGTTTTGAAACCTCTCTTGTTGGAGAACTGGAAGTCATAACGGCTATTACCTTCCTCATCGATGTTCTTCACGATTTTACCGTCTGTCACGGCTTTCGGCAACATGATACCTTCCTCGTCATCCGCAATACCAGTAAAGATCTCGTAAGGTCTGCCATCATAAAGACCGATGAAAGCAATCCATTTCTCCTTGTTATTCTGGAAGCGTACAATCTCGGCATCCAATTCTCTCGGACGTTTAGCCGGCATTGCCCCATCATTCTTTTTATCTTTATTGGAAACGAGCACTCCGGCACGCGACCCGTCACGATAAACGGTACACCCTTTACAACCGCTCTTCCAAGCCTCAATATAGAGCTGACCGACCAATTCCTCGCTCACGTCTGCCGGAAGATTCACGGTAACACTGATAGAATGGTCTACCCATTTCTGCACACGCCCCTGCATACGTACTTTGGCAATCCAATCGATATCATTTGACGTAGCCTTGTAGTAAGGAGATTTAGCCACCATCGCATCGATTTCCTCGTTCGTGTAGCGCTCGTGTACGGCATAACCGTTTTTCTCCATCCAAATAGCAAACTTGTGATGGAACACCACAAATTCCTCGTAAGCATCACCCGTTTCATCGACAAAATCAACATGCACGTTCTTATCATTCGGGTTTACCTTTCTTCTTCTCTTGTAAACCGGCAAGAAAACAGGCTCGATTCCGGAAGTTGTCTGCGTCATCAAACTGGTAGTTCCCGTGGGAGCTATCGTCAGACAAGCGATATTACGGCGCCCGTATTTTACCATATCCTTATACATTTCCGGATCAGCCTCTCTCAAACGAGCGATAAACGGATTGTTTTCCTCTCTCTTGGCATCAAAAATCTTGAATGCCCCGCGTTCCTTAGCCATCTTGACAGAAGAACCGTAAGCGGCAAGAGCCAATTGTTTGTGAATATCCACGGAGAAATCAACCGCTTCGTCACTACCGTAACGCAATCCCAAAGCTGCCAACATATCACCTTCTGCCGTGATACCAACCCCGGTACGGCGTCCTTCTCTTGCTTTTGTCTTGATCTTCTCCCACAAACGAATTTCAACACCTTTCACTTCGTTGTCCTCTGGGTCCGAACCAATTTTTTCCAAAATAGCGTCAATCTTCTCAAGCTCCAGATCAATGATATCATCCATCAACCGTTGAGCGATACCCACGTGCTTTTTGAACAAATCGTAATCAAAATAAGCCTCTTTCGTGAAAGGATTCACCACGTATGAATACAAATTCACAGCCAATAAACGACAAGAATCATAAGGACACAAGGGGATCTCTCCACAAGGATTGGTTGACACCGTTCTGTATCCCAAATCAGCATAACAATCCGGAATACTTTCCCGGATAATCGTGTCCCAGAACAAGATTCCCGGTTCAGCGGATTTCCAAGCGTTATACACAATCTTGTTCCACAACTTCACGGCACTGATCTGTTTCACGTTCTTCGGCTCATCGGAATAAACCGGGTATTTCTGTATATAATCACGTTCATCGATAACGGCTTTCATGAATTCGTCATCAATCTTCACCGAAATATTTGCCCCAGTTACTTTACCTTCTGTCATCTTGGCATCGATAAAGCTCTCGGAATCCGGATGATTGATAGACACGCTCAACATCAAGGCTCCCCGACGCCCATCCTGGGCTACTTCCCGCGTGGAATTGGAATAACGCTCCATGAAAGGAACGATACCCGTTGACGTCAAAGCGGAATTCTTTACCGGCGATCCTTTCGGGCGAATGTGTGACAGGTCATGTCCCACCCCGCCTCTTCGCTTCATTAATTGCACTTGCTCCTGATCAATCTTCATCACTCCCCCGTAAGAATCAGAAGGACCGTCATGACCGATCACGAAACAGTTGGACAACGAAGCAATTTGATAATCGTTACCGATTCCAGTCATCGGACCTCCCTGCGGCACGATATATTTAAAGTCACGTAGAACTTCAAAGATTTCCTCCTCACTCATCGGGTTGGCGTAAGTTTTCTCGATGCGTGCAATCTCTGAAGCTAAACGACGGTGCATATCATTCGGGTTCAACTCGAAAATATTCCCGTAAGAGTCTTTTAAAGCATACTTGCTCACCCAAACACGTGCAGCCAGCTCGTCACCCTTGAAATAATCAAGAGAACTGCTATAAGCCTCTTCTTGCGTGTACACTTTCTTTTGGTTCACAGCTTGTTTCTGTTTTTCCACTTTTTTTGTAGTTTGTTCCATTTAGCGTATATAATAAATTTATTCCTTAGTCCCTTTTCCAACAGAACAAAACTATGGAAAAAAAACTTCTTAGAAAAATATTTTTACTAACAATCTATGATAGTTTCCCAAAACAAACAGTTATTATGCTGATTACAATACAATTGCCAATTTCATTTTTCTTAGAAAATTTCCCAAATATAAAATTAGTCTAAAATACAAATTAATTTCGATGAAAATTTTGCTTTAATAAAAATTGAAGTTTTAGTACAATCCGAACGATCTGGAAAGTAGCACGAATACACGAAGATGATAAAAAAATCACCAATTTTTACGCTTGTATTCCTAAAAAAGTTTAATAAAGTTCCTTGATTTCTTCGGGAATATTTACATGCATCAATTTCTCGTCATGAAGTATGTCCATCACGTATTCATCGGATACCGGAAGAAGAATTTCCTTCGAGAAGATACGGATAGAAAGAACAACATTTCCTGAATAGTTATTTACCTGCACGATCTCCCCTTGTTCACCTGTCGGTTCGTCTATCACAGAATACCCGATCAAGTCGGAGAGTTCCAAAGGCATCTCGTCCTCTTCAAGCAGATATTTATCCATCAACAAATCGCATCCCACCAGACGATCCGCTTGTTCTTTCGTGTCAACAAAATCGAATTTGACAATATAAGAAGAATGGTTTCTATCCGTTACACCATCCTCCGCGATATAAAAGGGAACCGGTGCTCCTTCCAAAAGAATGAATACCGGTTCGTCCATGTATTGTTCAAGAAGATCATTATCCGTATAAACGATTAACGCACCCTGTAAATTATGAGTCTTACCGATCTCGCCGATCTTTATACAATCTTCTCTCTTGACCATAAATTATTCTGCTGCTGGAGTTTCTGCCGGAGCTTCCGGAGCCTCTTCTGCTGCAACTGCCTCCGTAGCGGCAGCTTCTACTTCTGCTCTTGCAGCTGCTTCTGCCTCAGCTTTTGCTGCTGCAATTTCAGCTTGCTTCTTGGCTACAACTTCAGCTTTAGCCTCTTTTACTTTAGCTTCTGCCTCAAGACGTGCCTTATACTCACTTTCTGACTCATTAGCCAAACGAGCGATCTTAGCTTGAATCTTAGCGATCTTTTCTTTCTTCCAAGCCTCGAATTTCGTATCGGCAGCAGCCATATCAAATGCGCCTTTCTTTACTCCTTCCAACAAGTGCTTCTTCAAAAGTACACCCTCGTAAGAAAGAATTCTCTTCGTGGTATCGGTAGGTTGTGCACCCGTCATTAACCAATGCAACGCTCTCTCGAAATTCAAATCAATTGTAGCCGGGTTAGTCATCGGGTTGTAAGAACCGATTCTCTCGATGTACTTTCCGTCACGCGGAGCTCTACTATCTGCTACCACTACATGGTAGAACGGACTTCCTTTACGTCCGTGTCTTGCTAATCTAATTTTAGTTGCCATTCTTTAACTTTTAACTTATTAATTACTACCTATTCTCGATAGGCGTCGCAAAGATAGTTATTTAATTGAAAACTGAAAATTGAAAATTGAAAATTCTTCACGTTTAAGCTAAAAGCCATGTCTTTTCCCTACACTTTTTCAAATTCCGGCAACACCATATCCAGCCATTTGTCGATACGGGCATCCGTTTTTTCCGACTCGAAATCCTCGTCCAAAGGCAGACCGACAAACAAATCATCCACCACGGCTGTCGAATCCTCGTACTCGTAGCCGTCTGTCGGAGTTTTACCCACGAGAGTCGCACCAAGCCCACTCACGAGTTCTGCCATGTATCCCATGCCATCCACGAAATTCTTGGGATACGTGATATGATCTCCCAGCCCGACAAGTGCCACGAAGCGATCCTTCAAAGAAATTTTACGCATTTGCGGGAAAAACTTTGCCCATTTGTCACGCTGTTCCCGTTCCCAAGTACTTCGTCCCAAAGAAGAACAAACTAGAATTAGATTCTTGTAATCCAACAATTTTCCCGCGGGAACATCATTCACGCAAAACATATCGACTTTATTGGCACCAAGCTTTTTCTTCAACAACTTAGCCACCCGATGGACATTGCCTCCCGCCGGAGAATAAAAAATCCCCAACCATTTCATCTCGCTCGTTCGTTCATCTAAAAGATAATTCCCTTCGAGGTCTGCAGTCAAACGCAACGGTTCTTCTTGCTCCTTGACGTTCTTTTTGCCTTTTCCTGTAACTTTATCCATAAAATATAGTTTCTAGTGATTATACATTTATCAACTATAAACTATACGACGGAAACACTCACAAAGTTATACCCTGCTCTATTTCTTATGCGTGGCAATAGCCAACAATATCCCTAGGGCAACCCCCAGCAAGGCAGCGAACAACACGCGCATATCTCCCGGTAACAGGAAAGTGATCGTGTGCGCCGGATACCAGAAGAAAGGTATCGTCTTCTTGAACACGAAATTCCATTGCACCCGCCAATTCAGGTTTGCCATGATCTCGCCCATCTGTATCGGCGTGAAGAAACCGGCTAACGTTCCCCCGTGGCTCAATATATGGGTATCCGTGATCTTATGTAAGGTCATAAACACGGGAGCAAAAATTGTATTCATACCCACCGAGATACAGAACGCCACGAAAACCTTTTGCCAGGATAATGCTTCTCCCATCACGGTCATCGCATTTTCCATGCCCATCGTTTTCAAGAAAGCCGGAACCCCGTTAGCGAATATCGTCATCGCCATGCTGATTCCCATACCAAGGATTCCCCACACGATAGCCCTTGGTATCACCCCGAAGCCCTTGCGGTTATACACGCCTGCACTAATCCGCAACCCGATACATTCCCCGAAAGTCGATAAAATACCGAACTTCAGGAAACTCATAATCATACCATGCTCAGCATTAAACGTCTTGTAAAAAGAATAAACGCTTTCAGACACGAAAAAAGGGAGCAGAATCAAAATCACACACCCCAGAACAATAAAATCATTCTTTTTCATCATACATTATTTTCCACTCCACCGGATGCACACGCTCTCTCCCGGGAAGCAATCCATATTATTTGATTGAGGCTGTGTCGAAAACACAGCCTCAACAAAAAATTCTATTTTTCAATGCGGATACGTGCATCCACGGCAACCACGTTGTCTTTATTACCTAACAGCGGGTTCAAGTCCATCTCGAAAATTTCCGGCGCTACTTTCACCAGTGCAGAAATCCGCATCACAGCCTCGGCGAACTTATCCTCGTTCACGGGCTCCTGTCCGCGTACACCTTGAATAATCTTGTAAGATTTCAATTCCTTGATCAAACTATGAGCCTCGTTCTTAGACATCGGGGCTAAACCGGCTTTCACGTCCTTCAACACCTCGATGAAGATACCACCAAGCCCGCAAAGTACCATATGCCCGAACTTATCATCACGTTTCGCACCGATAAACACTTGCGTACCACTCAATTGTTGAGCCAACATGATAGCGTAGGTATCTTTGATCTGCATCATCCGTTTAAACTCACGACGCACGGTTTCCTCGTCATTCACGTTCATCACAACACCACCGACATCCGACTTGTGAATCGGCCCTACCACTTTCATTACCAGCGGGAACCCGATCTCTTTTGCCATCTTCACGATTTCCTCCTCGTTGTCGGAAACACCTTCTTTCGCTCTGGCAACTCCAGCCGCATCCAGCAAAGCATGAATCTCTTCCGGCGACAAATAACCGTTTTGAGCGTTATCCACCACCTCACGGATCTTCTTCACGTCCATATCCGGCATATCGAAATGTTCCGGTTGAGGAGCGGGAGTCTTATATATCTTGCAAAGGGCATTTCCGAACAACACCTCATCCGGGAAATAAACCCGTCCCTTGGATACGAAATCGGCAATCTCGTCCTTCACGATCTTGGACGAAGGGAATATCGGGAATATCGGCTTCTTGCTCGTCTTCATCTTCTCGTCAAGCACGTTGTACACGTCAAATACAGGGAACAAACCCGGGCTCCCGAAGATTACCGCCATCCCGTCAATATTATCGAAATCACGGTCACAAGCATCCAAGATTAAACCTAATTGTTCCGCGGTACCCGTGGCAAGGAAATCAATCGGATTACCGACAGACGATCCCCCGAACAATTTAGACAACAACTCTTTTGCCTTCTCTCCCTCGATATGCGGCACATCCATCCCACCATTAGAAAGCGCATCGGTCAACATCACGGCAGGACCTCCCGCGTGAGTCACGACTGCCATATTCTTGCCCTTCATCTCGGGATGCATAAAGATTCCGGCAACCGTCATCAACTCGTCGCGTCCGTTACAACGCACGATTCCGGCTTTACGGAACAAAGCCTCCACGGCAACATCCGAGCTAGCCAAAGCCCCCGTGTGCGAAGAAGCGGCACGGCTTCCGGCAGCGGAACCTCCCGACTTAACTGCCGCGATGCGGCAACCTTTACGAATCAACGACGACGCATGCTTCAACAACTTCTCCGGTTTATCGATGCTCTCCACGTACAACAATTTCACGCGGGAACTGGTCTTCGGGTCAAACGATTCGTCCATGTATTCCAACACTTCCTCGACACCCAACTGGGCTGAGTTACCCACGGAATACATACTATTAAACTTGATACCTTTCTGCATTCCGGAGTCCATGATAAACAAGGCTGTTGCCCCGGAACCGGAAATCAAATCTACCCCTTGAGGGTTCAATTCCGGGATCGGACTGGTAAATACCCCACTATAATGGTTTGTCAACACCCCGATACAGTTCGGTCCGATCAATGCGCCACCCACGGAATTAATCGTATCTACAATCTGGCGTTCCAACTTGGCTCCCTCTTCATTCTCCTCGTGGAAACCGGCAGACAAAATAATAAACGCTCTAGTGTTTTTTTGTTTAGCAAGAACCTCCACGGCTGCAGGGCAAAATTTAGCGGCAATTGCCAAGATAGCGCAATCCACTTCAGGAAGGTCTTTCACGTCACGATAAGACTTGATACCTTGCACCACATCCATCTTAGGGTTCACCACGTAAAGCTCTCCCTTGAAATTACCATCTTGCAAATTTCTTAACACGGTTCCGCCCGGCTTGTGGATATCATCCGAGCCACCTACAACCACGATACTTTTAGGTTCAATTAACTGTTTCGTTATCATTATAGTATAAATTTTATTTCTCTTTTAATTTCAAATGGATGATCGCTGCTGCCATCATCCATTTGAATTTTCTATTTCTTAGATATTATTGAAGAAAGCCAGAAATTCTTGCACCTTCTGCACCATCTTCTTCGAGCCTGTATAGAGTGGCACTCGCTGATGCAACGCCTCCGGCACAATCTCCAAGATTCGTTTCTCCCCGTCCGTAGCCAAACCTCCTGACTGCTCGGCAATAAACGCCATCGGGTTACACTCGTACAACAATCTCAACTTCCCGGTCGGGTGCGAACTGGTCTGCGGGTACAAGAACACGCCGCCCTTCAACATATTCCGGTGGAAATCGGCTACCAGCGAACCGATATAACGGGAAGTAAACGGACGCTTGGTTGCCTCATCCTTTTCCTGGCAATATTTAATAAATTTCTTCACGCCAACAGGGAAATTCACGTAGTTTCCCTCGTTGATTGAATATATCTTTCCTGACTCCGGAGTCTGCATGTTCGGATGCGACAAACAGAACTCACCGATAGACGTGTCCAACGTGAAACCATTCACCCCGTTACCGGAAGTGTACACCAACATGGTCGACGAACCGTAAATCACGTATCCAGCAGCCACTTGTTGTGTCCCCGGTTGGAAAAAATCCTCCATGGACAACGGTTCCCCTACCGGTGAAACTCGTTTATAAATAGAGAAAATAGTCCCCACGGACACATTCACGTCGATATTCGACGAACCGTCTAACGGGTCCATGCATATAACATATTTGGCATCACGGCACAACCCCTCCTCGAAAACCACAATATCTTGATTTTCCTCAGTAGCCACCCCGCAACATTCTCCACTCGCCCTCAACTCATCCATGAATGTATTATCCGCGTAAACATCCAATTTTTGCTGGTCTTCCCCTTGCACATTAATCGTCCCCACCTTTCCAAGAATATCTACCAAACCGGCTTTATTCACCTCTCTGTGAACTTTCTTCGCAGCAATACCTATATGATGTAAAAGCCTCGAGAACTCTCCCGTGGCACCGGGAATCTCGGCCTGCCGTTCAATAATAAATTGATTTAGAGTTGTAACTTTATGCGTAGTCATGATTCTGTGTTTTAATTTTTTGCAAATATAGACTTATAATCTGTAATTTAAAAGGTTTGCGAACTTAAATTCCGAAAGACACTCATCCGTACGGCAAAATAACAAATATCTTTCGAAATCACGGCATAAAATCAATCAATAGGCTCGGACTGCACGAACTTCAGCAGGAGAATCTTTATCTATAAATTCACCAGTACCTCTATAATCTGTTACACGACTTGTTCCTCGCTCTGTTGAACTTCCATACACCAACTCATCACTTATTAAATCACCTGACTTATTTGCAATATTCACATTTATATCTACTCTATATTTCTTTATAGTTTCTATTTCTTTTATCGCAGGATAATACCATCCTTTTCCCAAATCCAAACAAGCCTGAAAACTTGGATAAAGGCTCCAACTTTCCCCTTTATCTTCAACAAAAGCTTTTACTATTTCCATATTGACCGCACCATTAATAGTATCCTTTGCACCAACAATTACTGTACGTCCTTTAGAACGCACGTCTCCCCATGACAATTGTCCCAATGTTTTATTAGCCACCACTCTCCCCCGATAAATATTAATTCCTTTTTCATCTGTTTTAAACTCACCCTTTACTTTATCATACCCCGTCACTTTCCCCACCAAAAATATCGTTCCCCCTGCCCAAGCATCCCCCACCTTCGGTGCGGGCAAAGCAATTTGATCATAATTATTCCCCAGCAACACCTTATCCTCGAAATAATATTCAAAAGACTCTTCGTTATCCGTGTAAAAAATCGCTTTTTCCAACTGCAAACTTCCACCTTCTACTAAACGAGGGAAAACAAACTTCATCTTATTATCAACCACCACAATGTTTTTCAATTCCCGCTTCACGTCTCCCACGAACAGATAAAGCTCCGCCTTATTAATATTTACCCCCTGGGCAACATCCACCAACATAACTTCCACCTCCTCACCTTTTTCAATCACCACATCATTAACATTTCCCGCCTCCCATTCTTTCACGGACAACGAAAATTGCATATCAACAGGTCCCATACCCGGGTATTTATTCACTTCCACATTATACGTGTATTCTTTCCCTTTCTCGAAACCATTGGAAGAAACGTTCACCTCAAACGGTTCCTCTATATCCCCGACCTGAAATGAAAACAATTTCTTGCCAGCCTCGATTTCTTGCGGCAAAACAATCGCAACCGAATTTGCAACATTTGGCATCACGACCTCGTCTTTCACATCACCACCAATCGACTCGCCCGATCCTAGGTCAAGCGTCCCGGCAGTAACAACATTATGCAATTTCACGTTTCCCAACCGTTCCAAATCAATCGTACTAGGTGTTTCAGTCGTGATATTCAACACGATTTTGGAAAACAAATGCTCAAACTCCAAATTTATAGGTTCTGCATTTTTTGCGAATCCCTCCGCCGCCCGAACATACAAAAAATCAGAACCATCCACCCCTCCACTCTGATCCGTTTCCACGTGAACAGCCATTGAGGACAAACCAGTCGGTTCCGTATGCTGCCCCGTCCAATAATACCCGTACACGTCTACCGGCATATCGGGATAATTTCGCTCCTCCCCCTCTTTAAAGACCAAAGAACCATCATTTGTATACGTCATTTCGCAATAATCCCCCGGTGCCGGTGCCTCCACTTCTTCTGCATTTTCCCGTTCGGCAATATAAAGGATCACCTTATCCCCATCGTTAAATCCATCCACCCTAGATAAATTGCCGGACTTCAACTTTTGAATATTAGAACGAAAACGAATTTTTTGCTCATCAACATTTTCTTCCGAAACATTTCGAATGCAACTCAACAAAACAGTTGCCAACAAAATAAAAACAAGTGTCCTCATAAGCGATCATTTTAAATATCAGTTAGTAATTCTTCTAGCTCAAGTATCATTAAACCAACGTTTTTTGATAGCTCTAAACATGAAGAAAATGAGTTCACATTGAATATCTTTACTTTCACCTTATCTTCTGAAAACAAACACTCTACACAAACGCCATTCTTAAAACTTCACACCTTACTTCATGCCAAATCAAATGCCGAAAAAACGTTCATTTATTGCCATCTAAATTTATAAAATAAAATCCAAATTACCAAAAATTTAAAGCTTTCTCCACAAAAAATCATACCTACACTTTTTTCTAAAAACATCCACAGACACATCTATCACTTTTTTTCGTACATTTGCATTTACAATCAACATTATAAGCCATGGCACTACATAATATTATCCGATTCGACTGGGCAATGAAACGCTTATTGAGAGATAAAGCAAATTTCGTGGTTTTGGAAGGATTCCTCAGCGAACTCTTGCAAGACGACATTAAAATTCATCGTATCTTGGAAAGCGAAGGCAATAAAGAAGACGAATCAGATAAATTCAACCGGGTTGATGTTTTAGCGGAAAATAACAAAAAAGAATTGATCATTATCGAAGTACAAAACACCCGTGAACTATATTATTTCCAACGTATGCTATATGGCGTATCAAAAGCCATTACCGAATATATTCACGAGGGGAATCTTTACTCGGAAGTACGAAAAGTATATTCTGTCAACATCGTCTATTTCGACTTGGGACAAGGTAACGACTATATATACAGGGGCATTACCAACTTTAAAGGCTTGCACACGGGAGACACACTACGCCTGTCCACGAAACAGCGCAACACCTTTGTCCGGGAGAATGCCGGAGACATTTTCCCGGAATACTATGTTCTTCGGGTTAACGAGTTCAACGATAAAGCCAAAACTCCACTTGACGAATGGATGCGTTTTCTAAAATCCGGGATCATCGACGAAAAAACAACCGCAAAAGGATTACAAGCAGCCAGGCAACGATTGAACGTGGCAAACATGAGTGAACAAGAACGCCGGGCTTACGAACGCCACATGGACAACATCCGTATCCAATGGGATGTTCTCACGACAGCCCACGAAGAGGGCAGAGACGAAGGCATCAAGGAAGGCATCAAGGAAGGCATACAGCAAGAGAAAAAAGAAACAGCCAGAAAATTACTGGAAAAAGGGCTCTCCCTTGAACTTATTGCAGAATGTACCGGCCTACCTATCGACGAAATAAAGAAAATATAAAGGAATAAACCGATCAACTGCATCTTCATAAATACCCCATCCAATCTACCCATTCACGGTCTTTCCCCTGCATCCCGTATTAATTTGAATTTAATTTTCTACCTTTGTTTCGTAATCTTAAAAACACGAAATTACATGAAGGTATTCAAGTTCGGGGGGGCGTCCGTGAAGGATGCCGAGGGAATAAGAAATCTTTCCTCCATTGTTCATGATGAACAAGAACAACTTATCGTGGTCGTTTCTGCCATGGGAAAAACCACCAATTTACTAGAAACATTATGCAACGCCTATTTCCATCAGGATAGCAAAACAAAGACGATCCTGGAAGAGTTAAAAACTTTCCACCTGAACATTGTCAACACCCTGTTCCCTTTAAATGATCCGGTTTACAAAGACTTGGACGAATTATTCACTTCCCTGGAAAATATCCTGAACAGCGAATCCTCCCTCTGCTATGATTACGAGTACGACCGCATCATCTGTTTCGGGGAATTACTCTCGACCACAATCATTTCCGATTACCTGCAAATGGAAGGGATCAGAAATCAATTCATCGACATACGTAAATACCTGAAAACCGACCAAAATTACCGGAATGCCAACATAGACCTTGAACTTTCCGGGCTATTGTGCGAAGAGGTTTTCAATTTTAAAAATACAGCCACCTACGTCACGCAAGGATTCATCGCCGGAACCCGTACTAATCAAACCACCACGCTCGGGCGCGAGGGTTCCGATTACACGGCGGCATTGCTAGCCAACCTCTTGAATGCGAAAAACGTCACTATTTGGAAAGACGTGCCGGGTGTGATGAACGCCGACCCGAAAGAATACGATAAAGCGCAGGTGATTCGTAAAATGTCATACAAAGAAGCCATCGAGTTATCGCACTTCGGGGCAAAAGTCATTCACCCCAAAACCATAAAGCCCATACAAAACAAACAAATTCCCCTGTACGTGAAATCCTTCCTGCACCCGGAATCCGAGGGAACAATCATCGAGGAGATTGACGAGCAACTAAAATTACCTCCCATCTATATCAACAAAGAAAATCAATGCTTGCTAACACTCACGCCTAGGGATTTCTCTTTCATCGCAGAAGAAAAATTAAGCCACATCTTCGCCGTTCTGGCACAATACAAATTGAAACTGAACTTGATGCAGAACTCGGCTATCAGCTTCTCGTTTTGCATCGACTGCAACCAAGCCGTCTTCAACGATTTTTTACAACAACTGCAAGAAGAATTTGAAGTTCGTTATAATCAAGATGTGAAATTAATAACCATACGCCATTACACGGAAGACGCCATTCAAGAAATAATAGGCAACCGCCCGTCCCTCGTTGAACAACGTAGCCGGACAACCGCCCAATTCGTGTTGAGGAATCACGCTAAAAACTAAATCATCCTTGAACATGAGACAACAAACCCTTTCGATCATCATACCCGCATACAACGAGGCAAATACCATATTCACCTTACTCGAAAAAGTATACTATACCCGCCTCGTCCACGGTATCCGCAAAGAACTCGTTATCGTCAACGACTGTTCAAAAGACAACACGGAAGAAGAAATACAACGTTTCACTCGCACCTACCCAGATTGCAACGCCATCTATCACAAACAACCCCACAACCAGGGAAAAGGTGCGGCAATACGTGCTGGCATCCAAATGATCACAGGCGACTGGACAATCATTCAAGATGCGGACCTCGAGTATGACCCGGAAGATTATAACCCGTTGCTGGAATGGATGATAAAGCATGACGGGAAAGTCATCTACGGCTCCCGCTTCCTGAACAAGGCAAACAAACACTCTTACCAAAGTTTCTACTTCGGGGGCAGATTGCTCTCGTTTGTCACTAATATACTCTACCGACAACACTTGACAGATGAGCCAACTTGTTACAAGATGTTCGACACCGAACTGCTCCGGTCAATCCCGTTACAATCCACCGGGTTTGAATTTTGTCCCGAGATCACGGCAAAAGTCTGTCGCCGGGGTTACAAGATCACGGAACTACCCATCCGCTACTATCCCCGCAGCATCGAGGAAGGCAAGAAAATCAACTGGAAAGACGGGCTTATCGCCATTTGGGTACTGGTCAGAATACGATTTGCAAATAAACGTTCACTTGAATAAATATTTTCATCATGAGCATATTTAAAAATATACAACCTAAAACTTTAATATATTTCTGTCTGGCAATTATCATTTGCACGTTCGTGGTCAACTACATAAGCATTTTTGATTTCAAACCGGACCTCAACGGCGACAACGTACACTACTACGCCTTGGGCAAAGCCATTGCATCGGGGAAAGGCTACACGAATATCATGTTCCTCGAGGAAAGCCCCCATTCCCATTTTCCCCCGGGCTATCCGTTATTCACGGCTTTCATCCTCTTCCTTTTCAAATCCTACACGGCATTGAAAATAGCCAATGGGGTACTTTTCGGGCTATCCATCCTGCTTCTTTTTTTCCTGGCCAAAAGAATCTCGGGCAACCTCCTGTTAGCCTTGTTGACCTGCCTCCTGTGCTGTATGCAGCAAGCCCTTTTACGCTACTCGACCATCGTGATGAGCGAAATGTTGTTCACGTTCCTCTCGCTGGGAGTGCTTTACTTGATCAGCCTGCTCAACACGGATCGCCTCTTCGGCAAAGACCGTTCCCGCCGCCAGATACTCTATTTTACAGGCATCGTTATCGGGCTCAATTACATCTACTTTGTACGTACTATGGGGACCTCCATCATTCTAGCGGTCATACTCTATATGCTGATTACCTGCGGACAGAAGGCTCTCGCGTGGCTCAAAAGCAAGCGGGCAAACCTCGACCTTCAAACCATTCACGCCAACAAACGAACCTTCATCACCAACTTGATCACCTTATGTATCATCGTTGCCTCTTTTGCCGGGGCAAAAACCGCCTGGGATCTGCGCAATAAAAGTATCGGGGTTACCCAAAGCGATTACCTCAAAGACTTCAAAAAGAAACCCAAAGGACAAACCATGGAAACCTTCTCCGACTGGACGGAACGTATCCAGCATAATCTAACCGGTTACGTCGGGAAATGGATTCCCACGGCTGTCATTTCCGATGAACCCGCATTCGACCAAAAAGTTACAACTAAAGACCTTGTCAAAGGAACGTGTATCGTCATCCTCATACTCTTGGGCTTAATCGCATTGCCTCAGTTGAAACTTCTTCTTTTCCTGTATATCGGCATCACGATGGCAGTATTGATGGTCTGGCCGGAACAATACGCCGGGCATCGTTACTTCATAGGCATCATCCCCTTGCTCATCTTCCTGTGCCTGAACGGATGCCAGGAAGCATTACGCCTGCTCACGAGAAAACTACCCCAATCTAAAACGGTACAATGGCTTCCCGCCGGGGGAACCCTCCTCATCGTGCTCTTTTTCCTATTCCCGCAGTACGCCAAAGCTTTAAAACCGCAACAAAATTTTGCCACGTACAAAGTGTGGAATGAAAAAATTGCAGACGCCGCTTTCGTGGAATACATATACGCTATCAATTGGTGTAAGAAAAATTTACCGGACACCGCCCGCATTGCCTGCCGGAAACCGGATTTATTCTACCTGTTCTCGGGAGGAAGGAAGTCAACAAGCTTCCCACAATACGCCACTCCCGAAGACCTTTTAAAGAATTTCGAGGACAAGAACGTTTCACACGTCATCATCGACCGATGGTTCCGGCACGGGTACGTCACCGTCTATCCCATGGTGCAAAAATATCCCAACCGTTTCAAACCGCTCATCCAAATCGGGCAAAACACGCAAAAACAACTCCCGACACTCGTCTTCCAATTCTTCCCGGAACCGGTAAATCCCCCGGGGAAATAAAGGCAAGCGTTTAAAAGCGCTGAATAAACAACAACAAAAGAAGCAAGTAACGCATCTTTTTTGTATTTTTGCATTTGGATGGAGGCAACTCTTTCCAAAAATATTAGAAAAAAAGAAGCGTTATGCTTATCCCTTGCGAATGAGAACGTAGGAAATTTTCAGCCGTGTACGAGGATAGCATAGTGGTTTCACGCTATAGCGTGGGCTGCTATTATTACATCTGTACACAACGGTTTCCTACGACCTTCATTCAAAGATGTGGCATTGCAGTTCCACGCTTCTACGTGTAATAAAATTTAAGGCCTTCGTGGGACTGGGAAGCCCAAATAGTGGAAAAATGAAACTAAAATTCTTCACGATTTGCTTGACGGCCATAGCATTTGCCGCCTGTGAAAAAGAGAATGACACCCAGGACGACTCCATTATCCTGGCGGATGGAACCTCTACAGAACAAACGATCTACGCTGACGAAACCAACAACGAAGACATCAAATTCACGGCAACCACCTCGTGGACCGCAACCGTGGAAGATGCCACCACCTCACGTGCCGGGAGCAGCAACGTCGATTGGCTCACCCTTAGCCAATACAGCGGCGAAGCCGGGGAGTACACCTTGACCCTAACGCTGCAAGAAAACCTGACGGGCAGCAGTCGAACAGCAAAAATCATCATCCGGAGCGGCGAAACCGTCATCACGATTATCGTGGAGCAAAAGGGTACCAAAGAAGACGGCACAGTAGTAAAGAAAATCAAGCAAATCACCTACGAAGAGAAATGCAACGCCAGACTTTACTGCGACGCTTCAGAGAGCATAGACTACGAAAATTGCACGAGAACATTCAGCTATGACGAACAAGGACGGGTGGCTCGCATCGAAACAAAATACCCCAAGCACAGCCAAAACTGGGAAAAAACTTCAGAAATATTAACCGCGGACTACCATATTGTTGGAGAGATCACCATAAAAGAACTCACGTATTACCCCGATGGCTCGGGTGATGACGAGTACGTGGTCCGGCTCAACGAACAAGGCTACGCGAAAAGCGTAGAATACTATGACGATTATTACAAAAAATACGTGGAATGCACACGCTACAAATACACTCCGGAAAACTACTTGGCTCAAGAAGACAGACTTGAAGAAGATTGCAAAAATGATTTCTATTACGAGGATGGCTACTGGACAAAACTCGAATACACGGACGAGTACGATCACCAGGATTCCCAAACTTTCGTTTTAGACCCGGCAAAATGCTACCCCAACCGCTATCCCAACAACGGGCAAATTGACATCATGGGCTATATTGGCTGGGACGATAACGACGAAACAAGCACACTCTTTCATTTAGGCCGATTAGGGCACATGGGAAAATACCTGCCGGAAATCATTCCTTATGAAGCGGGATACGACATTTCCGCCGACAGGATTGACCCATATACCACTCCGGGTGAAATTATTCACAAGACGTACAAATACGTGGTATACCCGGAGAACTCGGAATGCCCGCTAAGTTACAAATTCGACAAAGATAATTACCTGACCGAAATTACATTAACAGAAGCATTCACGGCCATGCAAGTAGATTACGATATCGTAGTTGGCAACAAATTGATGGATCCCGAACGCCCTGAAATGGGTTACAAGTACGAAATTCAGAACCGCTCCGAGAAAAAAATTAAAGATGACCAAAACACGATGACCTGGAAAATCACGTATTAAACGACTTTTTGCTGTTAACAAGCAACACAAAGATGCTTGTTAACAGCAAACTTCAATTCATGAATACCTGTTAGTTATCTTTTTAAAATCATTCCTTGTCAAAAAAGCTCACGACAACTTGTAAATTTTGCTTGGGATCGCTTCTTTACAAGGCAAGGTAGCGAGTTGAACGGGAGTTTCGAAAGGATGTATCGGGATGGGTAAAGGAGCGAAAGCAAAATCATCGTATGCTTGCTCTAACGTGATTGTTAATCCCTCTTTTTCACCAAACATGTACCGCTCAACAAACCAAAGGACAACGTGGGAGCGATAGCCCTCAGATGAGGTTATAATAATTTGAAATGATCCTGTAATGTGAAATTCTATTACGAATTCAGTTCGCGCCGATGTAGATTTGTTATAAATACAAGAGGCATCGTTCGCATCGGCAACAATTATAGAAGCTCTTGTATTTAACGAAAGTGTTAAAGTGTACGGGACCTTTGAGGTTACGGGTTCTCCAATAACGAGGTCTACTTCTGTCTGGCTTCGCCCCACGATTCCCGTGAAGCAGACAAACACCAGTAATAATAATTTTTTCATAGATTTTGTTTTTTTTGTAGTCAAGTAATCAAGATATTCATGAATTGTTGTTATCTCTATTCCAGGTCATTCTCGACACGTACCCACTTGATCGCATCCGCAAAAATCTCAACCGCATGCTCGCTTCCTCTATCATCAAGGGTAACCTTAAACTTTCCCCCTCTCGTGAAAGGGTAAGTACCGATAGAAACCCAGTCCCAGCCTTTTTTTAGAGGAAATGCCACTTTCTTTTTTCCACCTTGATAGTAAACCGTGAAATATTGATACGGTATAGGTTGTCCTCTAAGCGCAGCTTGTGTACTAGCATTGTACACGAACACTTCATAGTTTCCTGACTTGGGTATAGTTACCGTCCACTCCGCACCGAATCGCCCGTTTCCCCTTTCTTTATAATAGGCTCCCCGGATGTAATCCCCATGCGCCCTCACGTCATGCCTTAGTGTCCAATAGTAGGGAGAGATGAATAACGACATATCATCACCGTACTTGTCTTTGTTCCTGTTTTTCTGGGCATGGTACGCGGCTAACTTGTCTTTTTCAGGTTGAATCAACCTGAAATTCTTGTCTTCATTGTCAACAATAATTTCATCAGGCACGGGACGGAACTCGCCCGGGGACAGCTTGAATAAGCCAGAGGTGGAATCATTCACGGTGGTTTCAATATCGGATGGCAAGTAGTTTATTATGAGCCCACCAAGCAAACTTTCCGGGTCGTATAGTGACTTGAAGAGATACATCGGTCTATTTCTCGAGACGTGGAAATACACGTATATGAACCTGGGTTTTCCAAGTTGAAGTTTCCTGATTTCTATCGCTTCCCCGGGAGGGATGACAAACGTGTGGCTGTAACGCCCACCGCCTCTAGTGCTAAAAGTTACCAGTGCCTCCGTGTCGCTCGGGTTATAAAACTTTCCTCGGGTCCTGTACCCGGAATAATCCCCGGTTTCAACCTTGTCGGCTCCCAGGTCCCGTGCGATAACGTGACAAGTCGCCCTGCCGGAATACCAGGACGCGAGGTATGGCGCGCAATCAACGCCAAGGGAATCTTTTAACTCTCCCGTGAATCTCTCGAGCGACACGGGCGCGTACTCGTGCCGCCTCGAGAAGCCTCGCATGAAATGACGGAATTTCTCAAACGACGTTCGTGCCAAGATCCAGTCTCTCAAGTGCAAAAATTTAACTTTAAGGATATTATCCATCAACACGGGCGAGAGCGTGTCATTCTCGATCGCGTCTTGAAGGCTATGCCCGTCAAGGTAATCGAGCGCGTGCAATTCTCCCGTGTATAGAGATTCTCGTCCGCTTGTATATCTGTAATAATAGTTCATGTCTGTTACAGGCAAATCATTAAGGGCGTTGAATAACGATGACGCCACGGGGTACTCGCCGGAGAACACGTTCGTCTTGCTCGTGAAAAAAAGGGAGTGCAACTTGTACTTGTTGGGAATAACAGATTTTGCCTCCTCCCCTAGAACATCATCGCCCATGTCCATTTTACTTCTTCCACCGGAGACTTTCTTCCCCCTCGTGGCAACTTTCCAGGGAGAGAGTTCCCGGGGCTCGAAAATCTCCCTCATGAACAACCGGCGAATAAAATCTTCCAGCTGCCAAGTTTCTAGCTGTGACGGAGGATTGCGATATCTCCCCTCTTTTTGATACCACTTCCTGCGTTGGGCACCAGATCTTGTCGTGGGTGACGTGAATTCCGGCATGGTAGTCCCCCTTTCCGGGAGGAACACCATTTCCGGTTGCACGTGGTCACTTCTCCCTTGCCACTGCCTGTAATAAGAGGTGAATGACACGGGCACCTCCACGAGCGCAAGTTTCTTGCCGGGATACGGGATGCCGGTAAGTTCCTCGATCTCCCCTTTCATCCCTTTCACGATTCGTGAAAGATCGTCGCGGGTGAGGTGAGAGAACACGCCGGTAAAAATATCTCTTCCCTTGTAAAAGTAAACTTCCAGGAGAAGCGTGTCTAGCGCGAGCGTGTCTCTCGTGTACTTCCCGCTACAAAGGCTAATCCCGGCCAGGTACTCTTTATTCTCGAAACGCGTCGTGTCGCCTTTCCTGGAAACCTTCCCTTGCGAGATCACCTGTCGGTCCCCGGAACCGATCACGTTCAAGCTAAAACGGGTGAAATTCTGGCGGGTGAAGGTAGGTTGCGACGGCACCACGGGAGGTTCCGTGACGGGATACCACAAGCACTCGGGGAGCAGCAAGGTAATCTCTTCCCCCACGAAGGCGTGCCTTTTCCCGAAACAGAACATGCCGACTTCCCAGGTGTTATCGTTATACGTTTGCCCCGGGATGTCCAAGTAACACGTGCGTTCGTCTATCTTTCCCTGGTACGCCATATCAAGGGTCAGCGAATCCCCCGGGAGCAAGGAACGAGTTAAGGTGATGACTTGTTCCTCTCTCGTGTAAGGCAACGTGCCGGCGTGATCTCGAATATAGCCCACTTCCAGGCCGGGGTTCAAGTACAGGATAACGGAGTCCAACGTTGTCTCGTGGTAATTTTTCACGGTGAACCTCGCGCGCGCTTCCAGCTTGTTCCCGGTTTGTTTTAACGTGATATCTTGGGTGGTTAACCAGGTTTTCGGGGTTCTTTGAAAGCATCGAGTGATGTTGACCAGTTTTCTCCGGAATTGATCATCTCGCTGCCGGTAGAGATAATACCCGGTAGCCAGGATTATCCCGGCGAGAACCATGTAACCCCCGGTTCGTAACGGGCGGTACTTGTAAACCATGTTGGGTATCCTGGGATATAGTGATATCGACGCGACAAGTAGCCCCATCCCGGACAAGAGGTAGATAACACGGTGCGCCAGATAAGGAAGGAGGTAAACATGCCCGGTGAATTCTGAGAACATGTTGGGAATATCCCTTGCCAGGTAATCCAATAAATATGGTGGTTTAAAGAACACGATAAAACCCGTGCCAATTAATAACAAGAGAAGGGAGAATATTTGATTTTTGAGCCATCGCGCCATGAAAACCGATAAACCTAACATGAAAACCAGAGATGGAAAAGTTAACGTGAGCCAGTAAAAGATGTAAGCCGCCACGTCCACGGGAGACGACGACGCGAACAGGTTGATATAAAGTCCCGCCAGGACGGACAGGAGATTCGCTATCGTGAGCGCGCCCCATATCCCCAGGCTTTTCCCCAGGATGTACGCGGTGTTCCCGAATGGCCGCACACGCGTGGA
Organism: Butyricimonas sp. Marseille-P2440; assembly: GCF_900091675.1. Taxonomy (NCBI): domain Bacteria; kingdom Pseudomonadati; phylum Bacteroidota; class Bacteroidia; order Bacteroidales; family Odoribacteraceae; genus Butyricimonas; species Butyricimonas sp. Marseille-P2440. Next base: position 463,166 of record NZ_LT594609.1, read on the forward strand.
TTCTCGCGTATTCAAGGTCTTTTCCTGCCGGAACCACTCTGTCACGATGAATATCACCATGAACGATTGAGTGATATTGAACAAGTAGGCGTTCAAGAAGGGTAACGAGGAGGGCAGGGCCACCGCGTACCATTCCGGGATGACGATATCGGCTTGAAGTAACAGTTGTATCAAAATATTCCATGATAAGGAAAGAAATAGTAAAATATAAAACAACCAGCTTCGCCATAAAAGCTTAAGCTCGTAACGAGCGATCGTGAAAAAGGTAAAGTAGTCCATAACGCATATATTTTGTGCTAAATTTACAAAAAATATCAATTACAAGATACAAAAAAAACAAAATAATATTATTTATTACAAATTATTTGTGCCATGTAATCCCTATTTATACTGGCAATACTTTCGTTGCACCCCCTGGAACATAGGGGCTGTCTAATAAGCATTATTGGCGAATAAATCTATAAACTAGCATAAACAACCCGACTAAGAGGGAAGACTAACCCCATACACGTACAAATTCGTTATCAATTCCGTAGTACTTCCGGTTCAATAGGGAATAAAAAATTATAATAATCCTTTTAATACCCTATATGAACGCTATTTATAATAGCGTTCATATAGGGTTCATATAGCGTTCCTATAGCGTTCATGACGGAAGTCATCCGGAATTAATACCCAAGTAATACCGGATTTATTATTGTATTCCAGGTCATTACAACAAAACATCATGTGAACCATAAAAAAAGCCCCCCTATTCCCATCACTATTTCTACTTTCTAAATAAAATGGTATATTTGCAACTTGATTTTTTAAACGTGCAATAATAATATCTTAAAAGTTAGGAGTCACGATGGACAAAAAATTCCAAGAGTACAAAGGTTTGGATCTCTCTCAGGTAAACAAAGACGTCCTGAAAGAGTGGAAAGCTCAACACACATTCGAGGAGAGCTTGAAAATTAGAGAGGGGCATCCCTCGTTTGTCTTTTTCGAAGGTCCCCCTTCGGCAAACGGTATGCCGGGTATTCACCACGTAATGGCACGGACGATTAAAGATATTATTTGCAGATACAAAACGTTACAAGGATTTCTCGTTGAACGGAAAGCCGGATGGGATACTCACGGGCTTCCGGTTGAATTGGGAGTGGAAAAGAAACTCGGCATCACGAAAGAAAATATCGGGAAAACCATATCGGTAGCCGACTATAACAAAGAATGCCGCGCGGACGTGATGAAGTTCACCCGCGAATGGGAGGACTTGACCGACAAGATGGGCTATTGGGTGAACATGGAAGACCCATATATCACCTATGACAACCGGTATATAGAAACCCTGTGGTACTTGTTGAAACAATTATACGAGAAAGGATTCCTTTACAAGGGATACACGATACAACCCTATTCCCCGGCGGCGGGAACTGGTTTGAGTACACACGAGTTGAATCAACCGGGATGTTACCGGGACGTGAAAGACACGACGTGCGTGGCTCAATTTAAAGTAATCCGGGACGAGAAGTCGGAAAAACTGTTCGCCCACGGCAACGAGGTATATTTCACGGCTTGGACGACGACCCCGTGGACATTGCCGTCCAACACGGCGTTGGCTGTGGGACCAACCATCACGTATTTAGAAGTTAAAACTTACAATCCTTATACTTTCCGCCCGGTAACCGTTATCATGGCGAAAGACCGTTTCAGTGCTTACTTTAACAAGAAAGCCGAAGACATCGCGCTGGGCGATTACAAAGAAGGCGATAAATTGATCCCTTACGAAGTGGTTGCCGAATACAAGGGAACAGACTTGGAAGGTATGCGCTACGAGCAATTACTGCCGTGGATGAAACCGATGGGTGACGCTTTCCGCGTGATCTTGGGTGACTACGTGAGCACGGAAGACGGAACCGGGATCGTGCATATCGCCCCGACATTCGGTGCGGACGACGACCGGGTGGCTAAAGTGGCGGGTATCGCTCCCCTGATGTTGATCGACAAGGAAGGCAACAAACAACCGATGGTTGACAAACAGGGACGTTTGTTCCTGCCGAGCGAGATCGACGCCGATTTCTTGAAAAACAACGTGGACATCGAACTATACGCGGAATTCGCCGGACGTTTCGTGAAGAACGCATACGACCCGGAGTTATCGGATGATGCCCCGACTCTGGATATCGATTTAAGTATCCTGTTGAAACGGGAAAATAAAGCGTTCAAAGTTGAGAAACACGAGCATAACTACCCGCATTGCTGGCGTACCGACAAACCGGTATTGTATTACCCGCTGGATTCTTGGTTTATCAAGACCACGGCTGTACGCGACCGGATGATAGAGTTGAACAAAACGATTAATTGGAAACCCGCAAGCACGGGTGAAGGACGCTTCGGCAAATGGCTTGAAAACCTCGTGGACTGGAATCTTTCCCGTTCCCGTTACTGGGGAACCCCGCTCCCGATATGGGTCAGCGAGGACGGAACCGAGAAAAAATGTATCGGTTCGGTAAAGGAACTAGCGGAAGAAATCGAGAAAGCAATCCAAGCGGGAGTCATGAAAGAAAGCCCGTTCAAGGACTTCAAGATAGGTGATTACTCGAAAGAGAATTACGACAAGATCGATTTGCACCGTCCTTACGTGGATGATATCATACTGGTATCCGCCACGGGACAGCCGATGTACCGCGAGAAAGACCTGATTGACGTTTGGTTCGACTCGGGAGCCATGCCATACGCGCAAGTGCACTACCCGTTCGAGAACAAAGAATTGATTGACAATCATATAAAATTCCCTGCTGATTTTATTGCCGAGGGCGTTGACCAGACCCGCGGATGGTTCTTCACGCTTCACGCTATCGCCACTATGGTGTTCGATTCCGTGGCGTTCAAAAACATCATCTCCAACGGGTTGGTACTGGATGCCAAAGGCAACAAGATGTCGAAACGCTTGGGCAACGCGGTCGATCCTTTCGACACGATCGAGAAACAAGGTTCCGATCCCTTGCGCTGGTACATGATTACCAACTCACAACCGTGGGATAACCTGAAATTCGACATCGCCGGGGTGGAAGAAGTGAAACGCAAATTCTTCGGGACTTTATACAACACGTACAGCTTCTTTGCCTTGTACGCCAACATCGATAACTTCACCTACGCCGAAGCGGAAGTTCCGTTCAACGAAAGACCGGAAATCGACCGCTGGATACTTTCTTTGCTCAACAGCTTGATCAAGGAAGTGACCGAGGCTTACGAAAGTTACGAACCGACCAGAGCCGGACGGGCTATACAGAATTTCGTGATCGAGAACCTGTCGAACTGGTACGTGCGCCTTTCCCGGAAACGTTACTGGGGTGGAGAGCAGACCGCTGATAAATTATCGGCATACCAGACTCTATATACCTGCCTGGAAACCGTGTCGATCTTGTCGTCACCGATCGCCCCGTTCTACATGGACCGCCTGTTCCGGGATTTGAACAACGTCACCGGACGCTACACGACAAGCGTTCACCTCGTGGACTTCCCCGTGGCTAACGACACCATGATCGACAAGCAACTGGAAGAACGGATGGATATGGCTCAACAAATATCCTCCATGGTTCTCGGGTTAAGGCGGAAAGTACAAATCCGAGTACGCCAACCGCTATGCAAACTGTTGATCCCGATTCTGAACGAGGAGATGACCGCCCAGCTGGATGCAGTGAAGAGCATCATTCTCTCGGAGGTAAACGTGAAAGAGATCGAATACATTACCGATACCGCCGGAATATTAATTAAGAAGATCAAACCGAACTTCAAGACCTTAGGTCCGAAATACGGTAAGTACATGAAACAAATATCCGCTCTCGTGGCAGAAATGGACCAGAGCGACATCTATAATTTTGAAAAACAAGGAACTTATTCCTTGCAGGTAGGTACGGAAAATCTGGAATTGACATTGAACGACGTGGAAATCCTTTCTGAGGATATCCCGGGATGGCTAGTGGCAAACGAGGGTCGCCTCACCGTGGCTCTGGATATCAACATCACGAAAGAATTGCGCGAGGAAGGTATCGCCAGAGAACTGATCAACCGGATTCAAAATTTAAGAAAAGAGAGTAATTTTAACGTGACGAACAAAATTGACCTTCAAATCGGCAAACACAAAGACATCAACGATGCCGTGGAGAACTTCAAGGAATACATTGCCAGCCAGGTTCTGGCAGAGAACGTTACGTTGGTAGATAAAGCCGACGAAGATGTACAGCTCATCGAAATCGACGATATTCACACTTTCATAAAAATCCAAAGAATGTAACTTCCTAGGGCTTTAACAAGTAAAAGTGGATATTTTAGCGACAAGGATGTTGCAATACGGATTTTTTTATTAACTTAGACAAAAACTTTACAACTATGTCAGAGAAGACAAGATATTCGGATGAAGAGTTGCAGGAGTTCAAAGAATTGATTCTTGAAAAACTCGAAAAGGCGAAAAGGGACTATGAAGTATTGAAAGCTTCAATCTCTGGAAGTGACGGAAATGACATTGCCGATACATCCCCAACCTTCAAAGTTTTGGAAGAGGGTGCATCCGTTCTCTCGAAAGAGGAAGCTGGACGTTTAGCCCAAAGGCAAGCAAAATTCATCGCCCACTTGGAAGCCGCATTAGTTAGAATCGAAAATAAAACATACGGGATTTGCCGGGTAACCGGGAAATTGATTTCAAAAGAAAGATTACGCGCCGTGCCCCACGCCACGTTGAGCATGGACGCGAAAATGGGACAAGACTCTTAATCGCCACAAGCGATTAAGAGCCGCTATTTTAATATATTACAAGAATGAGCACGGGGAAAAAGCTAATTATTTTTATCATCGCCCTTCTAGTTATCGACCAGGTAGTGAAGATCTGGATCAAGACGCACATGATGATCGGGGATGAATTCAGTGTCTTCGGGGATTGGTTCAAAATCCACTTTATCGAGAATAACGGAATGGCTTTCGGGATGGAACTCGGGGGCGGCAAATGGGGTAAAACCGTTTTGAGCGTATTCCGGCTAGTTGCCGTTGTCGGCATTGCCTGGTACCTAAGACACTTGATTAAGCAGAAAGCCCCGACCGGAGTGATTCTCTCTTTCGGGCTCATCTTCTGCGGTGCCGTCGGGAACATCATCGACAGTATGTTCTACGGGATGATATTCAATGACAGCTATTCCCAAGTCGCAACACTATTCCCCCAAGGAGGAGGCTACTCGTCATTCCTGCACGGGAAAGTGGTCGATATGCTTTATTTCCCGCTTTACGAGGGATTCCTGCCGGATTGGATTCCCTTCTGGGGAAACAAATTTTTCGTGTTCTTCCGCCCAGTATTTAATCTGGCTGACTCTTATATCACGGTAGGCGTACTTATGTTATTGCTTTTCCACCGCAAGTTTTTCGCAACGAAGAAGTAATTTAAACTCTTAAACCATTTTTCAATGCACGATGATGAATCCAGATTCATATCGAATATAAACGCAAAAAAGGAGATTGCCTGGAAAAAATTATACCGAAGTTACTACCCGGCTTTATGTCATTACGCTTCCCGGATGATTCAAGATGAAGTAAGCGTGGAAGATATTGTGCAGGAGTGCTTTATTAAATTATGGGATTCTCCTGTGACATTTTCAAATATCAGAAGCCTCACAGGATGGCTTTACCAGGCGGTCTATACCCGCACGTTGAACTTGATACGGGATCAGGCTCGCACCAATAAATTACGCCAAGATTTACTGTCTGCAGGAGAAGAACCCACCGAGGAGGAGGCTATCAATTCAGCTATTGAAGAAGAAATTTTACACAAGTTCAGAATGATCCTTACCCAACTCTCTCCTCAACAACAGGAAATCATGAAAATGAGCATGGAGGGAATGAAAGTAAAAGAAATTGCCGAAACCTTACAGGTGTCGGAGAACGCCATCAAAATGCAAAAAAAGAGAGCCTATGCAACGATACGAGAAGAACTTGGCGAATGCTGGAGTATCCTACTCGTGGCATCGTTCCCGAATTTATTTTGATTTTTCTTGAAATTTTTGTTACCCGTTTTTATACTTCCGGTGTTCTAGCAATAGTAAAAAAACTATCATGGCACACTGGAATGAAATAGACGACATATCGAGAAAGTTACTCAAGAAAATTTTGCTTGGGGATGTCAGACAACCAAAAGAGAAATACAAGGATTGGGATACACTTACCCATCAATCCAAGCAAACCTTGAAGTATGATGCTAATAAAGCTTTCCGGAAGTTGAAGGAACGGAAATATCGTCGTCGCCAAATAATAACACGTTGGAGTATTGCGGCAAGTATCATGCTATTATTTTCGCTCTCGATTTTATTCATTCCTGAAACTCCCGAGAAGAAGGCTATCTCGAGAATAGAACCCGGTTACAAGAAAGCAGTTTTAACCCTGTCGGATGGGACGAGTTGGGATATTCGGGAAACGACGCAAGAGATTCAAATAAAAGATAGCAAACTCAAGATTGATTCGTCGGGATTAAGTGTATTCAATAACACTATTGCCCCGTCACAGGCGGGAACTCAATACCACACGTTAAGCGTGCCCCGAGGGGGTGAATATAATTTAACCTTGTCAGACGGAACGCACGTTTGGTTAAATTCCGAATCGGAATTGCGTTTTCCCACACGATTTAACACGAACAACCGAACGGTATATTGCAAAGGAGAGGCCTATTTTGATGTTACCCAAAACCCGGAATCTCCTTTTATCGTGAAACTGGATAAAGGAGAAGTCACGGTACTCGGCACGGAGTTCTGCACGACCGATTACAAGAATTCGGTTGTGGAAATCACTCTCGTAACAGGGGAAGTCTGGTTCAAGGCAGAAAACGGAGATTCTGTATCACTAACACCTTCTCAACATCTAGTTTACAACTCGCTGGACGACAGTATTTCTGTTACCAGAGTAGACACTCGCATATACACGGCGTGGAAAGATAATTTACTCTGCTTCGAAGATGAAAGACTGGAAGATATCATGCACACCTTATCCAGATGGTACGATGTAAATATCGGTTTCGAGTCTGAAGACTTAAAAAACAGACATTTTTCCGGAACTATCGAGAAATACTCGGATATAAAATCTTTCTTAGAAGTTTTTGAAACAGGTACAGGTATTAAATTTGACATTTATGGACACACTATAAACGTAAGAAAATCAAGATAAACGAAGAAAAGTCCCGTTCTGGTTGGCGCCGAAGAGGGGACTTCTCTAGTCTAATTAATATTATAACCAATTAGTTCTCGAAATTATGAAAAAAAATCCATTTAACATGTGGAGGAGGCCACATTGGATGAAAATTTTTCTTCCAAAAATGCAGTTTTCACTATTGATTTTAATGTTATTTTGTTCTTATTCAGAAATTTTCTCGCAGAAAGTTACGCTAAACGTAAAGGACATGAATCTTTACACGGTCCTATTGCAATTAAAGAACCAAACCGGAGTCCGCATCCTATATGATGCTGATTACACGAAACAAATCAAATGCGAGAATACCAATTTCGTCGAGAAAGAACTAAAAGATGTGCTCTCTCAATTATTGAGCAAAACCTCGCTCGTTTGCAAAGAGGTTAACGGCACTTTTGTTATCAGCAAAGCCACTGACAAAAAAGAAACAACTGTAAAGCTAACCGGCATGGTGAAAGATGCACAAGGGGCCCCACTACCGGGCGTGACTATCGTTATCAAGGGAACCTCTATCGGTGTTTCCTCTGACGCACAAGGCAATTTCTCTTTGAACGTGAAAAATCAAGAGAACCTCATCCTTGTTTTCTCATTCGTGGGAATGAAAACGAAAGAGGTCGTCGCCATACCCGGTAAGGTGATACAAGTTACCCTCGAAGAAGATTCCAAAACCATCGAGGAAGTGGTTATCACGGGTTATCAGGTCGTAGACAAACGCAAAAACACGAGTGCCATCACCTCCGTAAAGGCGGCAGACATTATGCGCCCGGGTGTTACCTCCATCGACCAGATGCTGGAAGGCCAAATCCCGGATTTGGTTTCCATGACCAACTCGGGAGAAATCGGCGTAGCCCCAAAACTACGTATCCGCGGGACCTCGACCTTAATCGGGAACCGGGAACCGCTTTGGGTGATTGACGGTATCGTGCAACAAGACCCGGTAAACATATCTCCCGAGGAGTTGAATAATCCCGATTACATCAACCGTATCGGTAATGCTATTTCCGGGTTAAACCCGCAAGACATCGAACGTATTGACGTCTTAAAAGATGCCGCAGCAACCGCTCTTTACGGAACGAAAGCCGCCAATGGCGTAATCGTGATCACTACCAAACGAGGACATATCGGCGCCCCCATGGTTTCCTACAACATGACAGGAACATTGAAATTCCGTCCCCGTTACAGCGATCGGCACATTGACGTAATGAATTCCAAGGAACGAGTACAATTCTCCCGCGACCTATTGAACAGCAATTACAATTTTTCAGGCGGCGTGAGTTTGGTCGGATACGAGTATTTATACTCCCAATTGTACGCCAAACAAATATCGTATGACGAGTTTGTCAATCAAGTATCCAAATTAGAGTCCATGAACACCGATTGGTTTGCCGTATTAGGAGAAGACGCATTCTCCTCACAACACACCATCAGCCTATCCGGCGGTTCGGATCTCATCCGTTACTACGCTTCCATCGGCTACACGGACGATAACGATGTCATCAAAGCCAACCGTAATGACCGTTACACGGCAAAATTGAATTTGGATATCCATTTCTCCGACCGCTTTTCACTCTCACTGGGAATTGACGGAAACAAAAGTAGCCGGAAATATTACCAAAATGAATTGGCGCCTATTGACTACGCTTACAATACCAGCCGTGCCATTCCTATACGGAATGATGACGGGACTTTGTACTATTATCTAAAGAACGGGGATTACAAATTCAACATTTTAAATGAGTTAGAAAATAGTGGTTGTACTCAAGAGGGGTCAGGCTTAACGTTCCAAACGAACTTGTTGTATAGTCCACTTTCTTGGTTGAAGATCAATGGTATTTTCGCTTATACCGTTAACAATACCGATATCACATCCTATTGGGGAGCCGAAACTTTCCACGTAGCCGAACTACGGCATAGCGAGTTCGGCGAAGAGGTCGATGCAGAAGAGAGTGAATTACCTGCCGGAGGCGAGTTACAACAACAAACGACAAGAAACGAGAGTTACACGGTTCGTTTACAACTCGATGCGAATAAATATTTCGGTCTGGACGAGCAACATAACATCAACGCATCGTTCGGTTTCGAGGCCAATTCTTCCAAATATGTAGGTACGGACATCACGAACCGCGGTTATTATCCCGACCGGGGAATGCAATTTGCCACTTTCAACAAAGGCGCTTACCCGAAATTTGACAGCTGGTTATTGAACAACCGCCCAAAATTGACGGATAACCTGACAAACCTCGTGGCAGCCTACGCAAGCATCTCGTATTCTTACCAAAACTGGATCACCTTGAATGCCAATGCCCGTTATGACGGTTCGAATCGTTTCGGCTCACAAAGTAATGACAAATTATTACCCGTATGGTCAGCCTCCTTGTCTTACAACCCGTTGGAACAATTCCAAGTTACTGATTTCTTCGACTTCCTACACTTGAAATTCTCCTACGGTTATCAAGGAAACATGCAAGACGGACAGTCCCCGGAAATGATTATCAAGAAACTACCGATGGACGAATATTATCATGAATTGCTCTCGGAAGTATCCATATATCCGAACCCAAATCTAAAATGGGAGCGCACCAGCTCATTAAACGCAGGTATTGAATTCTCCATCCTAAACCACCGTTTGATGGTCAGTTCAGACTTCTATCACAAAAAAACGAAAGATGCCTTCCTGGCAAAAAAGATTTCTGGGGTAAACGGGATAGATACTTACACGGTAAATAGCGGGGAAGTTTTAAACCGAGGATACAATGTATCGTTAACGGGTGTCCCCGTGCAAACAGACCATTTCCGCTGGTCGCTCTCTACCTCCATCTCCAAAACGTTTAACCGGGTAGAAACAAAACCTTCGACAGACCAATTCAATGTTGACAATTTCCTTGACGGTTCGGTCATCACCAAAGGGAACCCGGTAAATACCTTCTTCTCGTATCGTTTTAAAGGATTAAGCCCCCTGGACGGAGGTCCCCTATTCTATGATTATAAAGAGAACCCGGAACGCCTATACGGCAAAAGCAAACACGATGTATTCACAACGATACTGGAAGCTTCCGGTTCCCGCGAGCCCAAATTGTCCGGTAGCATTAATAACACACTTACTTACAAAAATTTCAGGTTGAACATGACATTGGCTTACAGTTTAGGAGCAAAAACCCGTTTGTTCAAATTATTCGACAATCAAGATTTCAGCCCGGATAAAAACGTGAACCGAGATTTCCTTGACCGTTGGCAACGCCCGGGAGACGAAATGTACACCAATATACCGGTAATTATCAATGGAGGTACTAACGCATACGATACTCACTGGTCCTCTCGCAACGATTTATTGCCTTCATTCGGCGGATCGGCATGGAACATGTATAATTACAGCAACATCCGGGTTGTGAGCGCCGACTATTTAAAATGTACTACCATGACTTTGACTTATTCATTCCCGAAGGAGCTGATATCAAAATGGAAATTACAACGTCTGGAATTATCGCTGTCCTCGAATAATCCGTTCATATTCTGTTCTTCCAAATTGAAAGGCCAGACCCCGACACAAGGCGGATTTACTGCGATCCAGTTGTCCGAACGTCCTACATTTTCTTTCGGGCTGTATGTTTCATTTTAAATCACAAGACACATGAAAAGATATAAATTTTCTTCTATTATCGGGATTTTGTGTTGCACTTGTCTTGCTTGCAACAGCTTCCTGACCGAATATTCTCACGATCAAGCGTATGTACAATCATACACAGATTTAGACGAATTGCTTCTCGGCTCCGGATACATGAAATGTAACAAGACTTACAATTATGCTTATATTGCAAAAGAGTCTTATTTCCCGTATATCCACTTTATGGCAGACGAAACAGAAGTACGCACCACAGGAGAGTATGACAACTGGTACGGAAAAGACAATCTAAAAATGTTTTACGGGTTCTACACGTGGCAACGGGAAGTAAATCTCGATCACGAGGGAACTGTTAGCTGGACCGAAAACCAGGATTGGAATAACTTATACAAACATATCAATATTGCCAATACGGTTTTATCACAAATTGACAAGCAAACAGTTGTCACGACCAACGACGAGCAAAATGTAACCCGAATTAAAGGAGAAGCCCATTTCTTGCGCGGTGCCTACTATTTCATTTTAGCGAACTTGTACGGGAAGCCCTACTCCTCTGCAACGACAAAAACAGATTTGGCAGTACCATTAAAATTAACCGAATATATCGAGGACAAGATTTATACCCGTGCCACGGTAGAGAAAACCTACGAACAGGTGCTTGAAGATTTGCTGCAAGCAGAGTCTTATTTAAAAGGTATGCCGCGCAAAACGGTTACCCGGGCAAGCCATGCAGCCACATGCCTGATGTTAAGCCGCGTGTACCTATACATGCAAAATTATAGCGAAGCACTTAAATGGGCAAAAGCTTGTATCGAGGAACAACCGAATCTGACCGATTTGAACGGCTTCACGGGAGATGTATTTTTAACCCAGAAATCCCCGGAATTGATTTTCACGATGGGCGGCAACTATATCGGATACAATTTGAGTCAAAAAGCCGGCAATTTCTCCGTATCGGATGACCTCATGAAGCAATACACACAAAATGATTTGCGCAAACAATTCTTTCTGGGGGATGCCAAGGAAGGAATATACAAATATATCAAAGCCCCCGCGGAATATAACAGCCGTGAAGTATCGGACAATTTTGTACTACGCACTTCGGAAGCCTATCTAAACCTGGCAGAAGCGGCAGCTTGTCTTGGAGGCGAATACACGGCGGAAGCTCAAAACGCATACAACACATTAAGACAAAACCGTCTTGCCAATTACGAGAAAGAGCACTCCCTGACAGGAAAAGCCTTGGTTGAAGCCATTCGGTTGGAACGTCGTCGCGAGTTATGCTTTGAAGGACACCGTTGGTTTGATTTACGCCGTTATATGGTGAACGAACTGTATCCCGAAGAAAAGACGCTGACCAACACTTACGCCTTGTACTCGCAAAATCCCGTCACTTATGATTACGAGATTTCCCTTTGCAGAGTCTATACCTTAAAACCGCATGACGGGGCATGGGTGTTGCCGATTCCGGATGCAGAATTAGAGGCCAATTACGGTATGCCTGATAACCCGAGAAATGAACGTGAATACAAACAGATAAAATAATAAGACATGAAATACACTATTTTACTTTTAATTCTCGCATGCTTATTCTGGCGTTGTTCCGATGACGAGAATGTTTCACCGTCCCATGCAGACCGCAACATGTTTGATATGCCCGATTTCTCCACGGAGGAAGAGATGAGTCTACGACGGGATTTCTTTGATAAAACGAAATGTTATCTCATTTTTAATGACTCTTTATACTACCGCCCTCGCATTACCCCCGGCAGTTCGGAACCCGAGTGCGTGGTTCTTGACTTGAAATACCAAGTGACCGGAAGCGGCGAGGACATTTTACTGCGGCATACTTATCTGAAAAATATGCAAGATAAAGAGTTGGCCGCAAAATTCGCAAAAGAAGAGATTTTAGCTTGCCTCTCCCCCGCATTCTATCCTTACGCATTTTTCATGGTAGACCAATTTTTTGTACAGGAAGCATCTAGGTGGAGTGATGATTATGAACCCGAGGAAGAAAGAGTCGCTTATGCCGGTTATAATGCAACTTTAGTGGCTTATAACAATTATTATCAATTGGATAAAGTAGCCCAAAAATCTTATAAAAGAGCCGTTATCGCTGTCATCATGACAAAGAATTACACCCAAATTGATGATAAAGAATACGAATCCTTTTACCAGTATTCCCAAGATTTGTACGGAGAATACCCGGATTACGAGGATACGCCATTAGAGGTCGGATTCTTAGAAACCTTTAGATATGATTGGAACCGCACATTTTATTACAAACAAAATGACCTACTGGCATACGTGATGGAAGTCTTCGCCCTAACAAAAGAAGAATTTAACGAGAAATACGACAAAGAGAAATATCCTATCGTGCACCAGAAAAAAGAGGCTTTGGTGAAAATATTCGAAAAACACGGGATTACTGTTTATTAATTCAAAAAAACACGATTATGAAATACATGATTTTAATATTATCGTTGGTATGCACACTGGGATACGCCTGCTCGGATGACAAAGACGACAACGAAGTTCCCGTCATTCACCCGGAAAAAGAGGGGACATGGGTTGATCCCCGGGATGGTGTTACTTATCATTGGGTACGCTACGGCAAATTGGATTGGTTGTGTGAAAACATGAGAACCCAAACCGAGGAAGGTACTTATTTTCTCTATGAAAACATCACGGAAAAAGAGTTCCCGAAATACGGTTACCTGTATTCGTTTGAAGGAGCAAAATCATTAGCCGTTGATGAATGGCGTTTACCGACCGACGAAGAATGGAAAGCCTTGGAACGCAGTTTAGGAATGACCCAACAAGAGTGCGACGCGGAAGAATGGCGAGGTGGTTTCACGGGTCAATTGATGATGCAGGATCACACGGGTAGCGGACTCGGGTTAAACTGCAGCGGGTATTATTACACCACCGGAGGAACGGGTGTCCGCAACTTCATGGTAGACGGAATCTACTGGAGTTCTACTCTAAAAGACCAGGATCCCGGTTACGCTTGGACCCGCATGATCACTTACAACCGCTCCGACATTCGGCGTTTTTCCATGTTAACAGCCAAAGGGCTAAGCGTGCGCTTGGTCCGTGACGCAAAATAAAAACACAAGTATGAAGAAAAGTTATATCATTATATCCATTTTGTTTTTCTCACTCATGACGTTCGCCCAAAGCGGTACCCGATTCATGGACAATCGTCCGTGGCAAGAGGTCCTGCAACGGGCACAACGAGAAAACAAGTTGATTTTTGTAGATTGCTATACGAGCTGGTGCGGTCCTTGTAAACAATTAGCGACAGAAATATTTCCCCAGAAAAAAATGGGGAAATATTTAAACAAACATTTCGTCAATGCCAAATATGACGTGGAAAAAGGCGAAGGATTAACGATCTGGAATTTGTACGAGAAAGAGATTACAGTTTTCCCTACCATGCTCATACTGACACCTCAAGGCGAAATCATACATAAAGTTGCGGGCACGCGTTCTGCGGACAAGTTGATCGCTGCAATTGACATGGGATTGCAAGGGAATACCATTTACAATTCAAGAAAAGAGTACGAGACCGGCAACCGGGAATGGGATTTTGTCCAAAAGTACTTGAATTTACTGGAACTTGCCGCCGAACGAAAAGAGTACGCAAAAGTAGCCCGCGAATACGCCGCCCGATTCCCGATAGACAGTTTGCTGAACAAAGACATCTGGGATATTACCGGCAAACTCGTGGTAAAAGCCCCCCTTAGTCCTGAATTCCGTTTCGTGGTCGAGCATCTCGATGATCTGGAGCGTAGAGGATTGATTCATCGTTATCAATTGGAAGCCCAATTAAGCAAAGAGATGGGATTTGCCGTGAATTCCATTTTTTTGGTTTCCAATAAAACATATAGCGAGGATTCTCTTGCCATGTTTCAAGAACGCATTGACTACCTGCGCATGTTATTGAAACAACCGGTAAAGGGATTTGCCGAATCCCTCGCGGAACTCTCTCTTTCCGAGAGCAAGCTCAAGAAAGACGTGAATCAACTGTACGAAAGATTCCGCATACTTGTCGAATGCGGATTCACGGAACGCGATTTGTTCGTAACGGATATGTTGAAATTTCTGGTCAAAAATTCAGATAACGAGTGTCGTCTGAAAGAGTGTATCGAGTACGCCGAATATTTGAAAGGAATCAGTTCAAAAGCAAGTTGGGTGCAAGACGGCTTCGATGAAGTGATCACGATCGCCAATCAAAAACTAAAAAGCATAAATAAAGATTCAATTAAAAATTAAAACATTCTATTTGATGAAAAAACTTTTACTATTAAGCGTATGGCTGATGGCCTCTGTTGTGTTGTGTGCGCAAGAGGCGGGAAAAGGTATTCTTTTCCTGGACAATAAGCCCTGGGAAGAAGTGGTGAAACAAGCCCAAAAACAACGCAAGCCTATTTTTGTAGATTGTTATACCAGTTGGTGTGGACCTTGTAAAAAATTAGCAGCCGAGGTTTTCACTCAAAAAGAAGTGGGCAAATATATCAACAAGAATTTTGTCAGCGTGAAATATGACGTGGAAAAAGATGCCGGATTAGCATTTGCCCGCAAATACCGGGACCAAATCACAGCGTTCCCGACGTTATTATTAATCCGTCCCGACGGGTCTGTCATGCAACGCATCGTGGGAGCCTATCCCACCAAGGAAATCCTTGAAGCCATCCAAAACGGATTGGCCGGGAAAACATGGCAAACCTTAGAAAAAGAATACTTAAACGGAAAAAAGGATTATGATTTTGTGATGAGCTATCTGGATATGCTGTTAAAATCCGGGGAAGAAAAGAAATACGCCGAAGTAAAACGGAGCTACGTGAAACAATTCCCCGTTGACAGTTTACTGAATCCACAAATATGGGAGTTGGCCGCAGAATACGTGCGTCATCCCGACACGGAAGAGTATCAGTTTGTCCTCCAAAATTTAAGCGCATTCGGACAACGAGGATTTGATCGTCACGATCTAGAGTGGACTTTATCCATCAATGCGTATTACCAGATTAATGATATCATCAAAACCGGTTTCAAAACACAGAATCAGGACACAATTGCCGAATTGAAGAAACAACTTGAGAGGTTGAAGGTAACTCTAAATCATCCCGTGAAACGTTTCCCGGAAGAATTAGCTTACGTGCGAATTGAAGAAAGTTATTTAAACGGGGATATCGAAGAGCTGGCCTATCGCTTGATATACCTGGGCGAACATCATCTCGTGGAGTCCTTGGATTGGACCAAAAGATGGATGGAATATGTCGTTGACAATACCACGGACAATCAATTGCTCCAACGCTGCATGAAATATCTCTATCAAGCACAAATAGCCAACGAGGTAGGAAATGACTGGATCGTAACCAACTGTTACGGCGTACTTGCCAAAGGTCACGAGAAATTAGGCGACCTCAATAAAGCTGCCGAATACGCTCAAAAAGCTCAATTAATAGAAAAACAAAATAAAGAAAGATTAAACAGCATCCCATCACTATGACAAGCAAATTCATTATCTTGGCTATGGCTTTCATAGCTCTCGTGTCTTGTAACAAGACCTCTCAAACAAGTGTAAAATTTCATGTCGAGGACAACCAAACTTATCCGGAAGCGGTATTGATGACGAAAGATTCGATTTACAAACAATCTTTAGACCCGGCAAATTCCACCACATTCACGTTGATGGAAAAATTCGAACCGGCTTACGGGGCCATGTTTTTCGGACAAAGACATGTCATATTATATCTGGAACCGGGGAAAAGTTTTGACCTTTCTGTCAAAATAGAGGGTAGAAACGCGATACCGACATTTACCGGAGATGGAGCTAAAAAGAACCAGTATTTGAATCACACGGATTTCAGTTTCACTCCCGATTACAAATTAAATGAAACGGAATTCGCCGCCTCCCTGGATAAACAACTGGAGAAGTTGTATAAAAATCTGGAATCGCAGGATTTCGATGAATATTTCAACAACTTAGAAAAAAAGAGATTGAAATATAGCGTTTTCAGCTATCTACTCGAATACCGTTCCGCGCATCTTTATGCCATCGAGAATTTTGAATACAAATTAGACCAGGCTTATTTCGACAAACTTGCCGAGGTTTTCACCGAAGACGAAGATATGTTGGGCATGGGTGTTTACCAGGAATACATGAAAAAGATGGTATCTTACCTTGCCATCAACAATATGCCGGAATTTGAGGATTTCCAATATATCAAAGAACAATTGAATTACGTGAACCGACATTTTAAAAATCCTGCCGTAGCGGAATTCATCGTGGACTGCATCATCTCCGAATACATATCACGTAATGGCATTCATTCCTTGCAAGAATTAGCACCCATTTACAAGGCAAAGGTAAACGATCCCAAAAAGCTTGCCGCCTTCAACGCGTTATGTGACAAATGGCGCCGCATTGCCCCGGGAGAACCCTCACCTTCCTTCACGTACAAAGATATTGACGGGAAAGAGGTTCACTTATCTGATTTCGCGGGGAAATATGTCTACATTGACAATTGGGCTACCTGGTGCGGTCCCTGCCGTCGCGAACAACCCGCCTTGAAAAAACTGGAAGAGAGATACGCCGGGAAAAATATCTGTTTCATCAGTGTTTCTTGCGATCAAGACAAAAGCGCCTGGGAAAAGATGGTGAAAGAAGAAAAATTGGAAGGCATCCATTTATACGCCGGGGCATTTGATTCTTTCATGGACGCCTATATGGTTACAGCCATCCCGCATTTCATTCTAATCGACCGGGAAGGTAAAATTATTAACCCTAAAATGAGCCGTCCTTCAGACCCGGAAACCGTTAAGTTCCTTGATGCTTTAGAAGGGCTTTAGTTAGCTTGAATATTTTTTGACAAAAACAATCAGAAAGAGAGGTTTAAACGCCTCTCTTTTTGCATGAAAAAAAGTAGTCTCTTCTTGGCAAGCATTTGAATCTTGTTAAAGATTTGTTAATAGATACTTTTGAATGCACCTTCCTTGTTTTTACTTACTATCTTGTATTACAATTTATCAAAATTTATTATTCAAATCATGAAGAGCCTTATCTCAATTATTACTTTATTAATACTTAACCTGACTATTTTCGGACAGGGAGTAAATTTCGAACATCTCTCGTTTGACGAAGCCTTGGTAAAAGCCAAAGCAGAAAACAAGCTTATATTCATGGATGGTTACACCAGCTGGTGCGGACCTTGTAAATACATGAGTGAAAAAGTTTTCACGCAAGAAAAAGCCGGCGAATATTTTAACCCGAAATTTATATGCGTGAAATTTGACATGGAAAAAGGCGAAGGACCGGCATTGGCAAAAAGATTCGAGGTTAAAGCCTACCCGACTTTCCTTATTATTCGCCCAGACGGAAGCGTACAGCACAAGATTGTCGGCGGCGGAGAAGTGGAAGATTTCATTTCCCGTGTCGAGAAAGGATTGAATGAAAAAACTTCTTTGGATTACTTGAACAAACTACACGAGAAAGGGAAAATGAGTAAGAAACAATTAATAGCTTACCAGATTGCCTTACTTAATGCTTACGAGAAGGAGAAAAGTGCAAAAGTAACCGAAGAACTGGATGCAGTTTTAAAAGACAAGGACAAATTGCAGAAAGAATACTGGTCGATCATCGAGAATGACGGCTACGGTTCCGCTAACTTCAAATTTGTCGTGGATAACGTTGCCCGTTTCAGAAAAAATGTCGGTAAAGAAAAAGTGGACGCATACCTATATAATAATTATAACAGAACCATCAATAATTGTATGCGCCGGGGAGCAAAAGAACCTCTTGCCCAATTGACCCAAATCCGCCAAGAACTACCCAACCTCGGATTAGAAAAACAAGATCGGCTAACCAACAAAGTAGAACTGATCGAAGCAACTTTGAACGGGAATGCGGAGAAAGTCATTTCCTTAGTTTCTCAAGAAAATACAAACGACGACATTTTATCAATAACTTCTGCTCTTCACACAGTCAAATCCAAAGCGACAAAAGAACAATTGGGACGAATGGCTGCTTTAGGAGATAAATTCATCGCAAACGCCACTTCCGAAAGAGAAAAAGAATACCTAGAACGTACTTTTGAAGAATTGAAGATTGCCGCACACACGGGCGTGTATTTCCAAGACTTGACTTTTGAACAAGCCTTAGCGAAAGCGAAACAGCAAAGAAAAAATATCTTCATAGACTGTTACACCAGCTGGTGTGGTCCCTGCCAGTACATGGCAAAGAAAGTATTCGTGAAAGAAAAAATCGGCGATTTCTTGAACAAGAACTTCATTTGCGTGAAATATGACATGGAAAAAGGGGAAGGTCCGGAATTAGGAAAGAGGTTCGGAGTCCGGGCATACCCGACATTCGTTATCGTGACACCTGACGGCAATATCCGCCATAAAATCGTGGGTGGCGGTGAAGAAGAACAATTTATCAAGCGAGTAGAAGAATCATTCGACAACACGAAAGCCCTCGGCGTATCGATCGCCAAATACAAAGAAGGTAACCGGGACAAAGCGTTCCTAGCTTCATACGCCCAAACGTTACTGGTCCTTTATGATCCTTCCGCAAAAGAGATCGCGAATGAATTGTTCAACACGCTAAGTGACGAAGAAAAAGTATCTCCCGACTACTGGTTTCTCTTTGAAAAAAAAGAATTTAGCCCCAAAGGTTCGGAAGCTGAAAAATACTTGTTAGCCAACCGGGACAAATTCAATAAAGCACAAGGGCAAGAGACCATTGACCAGCGGCTAAGCCAAGACTTACAAAAACAACTCATGGAAATCCTCGCCACCAAAGGGCAGACTATCAATGCCTCCCGATTTGACGAGATCACCAAAGAAGTGAAAAGCTTGAAACTAAGCAACGAGAAATCATTACTCGGGCTTGTTGCCATCGGCAGAGCGGTAAAGGAGGGCAATGTAGACCGTTTTCTGGCAACCTGCGAGAGAGAGATGCCAAAAGTAAAAGCTGACAAACGTTTGTTAAACTATTACTTGGTGCAATTAACCGACCGGGGTGGCACCGATGCTCAAAAGGCCCGCTGGAAAAAAATCGCGGACAAATATCTTCAAGAATAATCCAAAAACAATTTATATCAATATATCACCATGAAAAAGAGGGCGTTTTCACGCCTTCTTTTTCATTTATAATTGTCAACCGTTTTTCATTTTCAATTGTTTTACGTAAGTTTGCACCCTAATTTTAGGACGAACTGCTTGAAAAAGCGATAACTCTGCTTCAGGATGAAGCGAAAAGTAAAAGAGAATCGTGTATGATTGAAAATTTAGTAATTGTCGAGTCACCGGCTAAAGCCAAGACTATTGAACGTTTTTTAGGAAAAGATTATGTTGTTAAGTCCAGTTTCGGGCATATCCGGGATCTTGAAAAAAAAGACTTAGGGATAGATATAGAGCATAATTTCCAACCCAAATACGAAATATCTCCTGACAAAAAAGCGGTTGTAAAAGAGTTGAAGCAACTTGCCAAGGAAGCGAAAACCGTGTGGTTGGCTTCCGATGAAGACCGCGAGGGAGAAGCTATCGCCTGGCACTTGTTTGAGGTGCTGGGACTGAAAAAAGAAAACACGAAACGAATCGTTTTCCACGAGATCACCAAAGATGCCATCCTGCACGCCATCAACAACCCGCGGGATATTGACAAAAATCTGGTAGATGCCCAACAGGCTCGCCGGGTGCTCGACCGGTTGGTCGGGTTCGAGGTTTCCCCGGTACTTTGGAAAAAGGTGAAACCATCCCTCTCCGCCGGACGGGTTCAGTCCGTGGCAGTAAGACTCATCGTGGAGAGAGAAAGGGAGATCAACCACTTCGTGGAACAAAAGTATTATAAAGTCATCGGCTCGTTTGAAACGCAAGATGCCAACGGCAACACCGTACCTTTAAAAGCGGAATTATCCGAACGTTTCTCCTCGCAGGAAGAAACACTCGCATTCCTTGAAGCTTGTAAAGACGCATCCTTCACGGTGAACGACGTGGAAACGAAACCGGCTAGCCGCAAACCGGCACCGCCTTTCACAACCTCCACGTTACAACAGGAAGCATCCCGAAAACTGGGCTTCTCGGTATCCCAAACCATGGCAGTAGCGCAAAAGCTCTACGAACAGGGATCGATCACTTACATGAGAACGGACTCCGTGAACTTGTCGCAACTGGCTATCGGGGCAGCGAAAGCAGTTATCTGCAACACGCTCGGGGAAAAATACTCCAAGCCGAGAAACTACGCGACCAAAACCAAAGGTGCGCAAGAAGCCCACGAGGCAATTCGCCCGACCTACATGGACAAAGAAACCATTGAAGGCGACCGCAACGAACAACAGCTTTATGCCCTGATCCGCAAACGGACGTTAGCTTCCCAAATGGCAGATGCAGAACTGGAAAAGACAACCGTAACGATCACCATTTCCGGGGAGAAATACACGTTTGAAGCCGAGGGAGAAGTGATCATCTTTGACGGGTTCCTGAAAGTATACATGGAATCGTTTGACGACGAGAAAGACGACGACGAAGCTGCCTTGTTGCCCGCCATCCGCAAAGGCGACCAACTGCAACGTTCGCTCATCCAGGCACAAGAACAATACACGTCACATCCTCCCCGCTACACGGAAGCGAGCCTCGTGAAGAAAATGGAAAACCTGGGTATCGGGCGTCCTTCGACTTACGCTCCCACCATCACCACCATCCAGAACAGGGGATATATCCTCCGGGAAAGCAGGGACGGGGTCGAGCGGGATTTGGATCAGATCGATTTGAAAGGACAAAATATCAAGATAAAAAAAATCAAGAAGACCTTCGGGACCGAGAAGAAAAAACTTTTCCCCTCGGACATCGGGATGGTCGTTACCGACTTTTTATCCCAACATTTCAATAACATCATGGACTACAACTTCACCGCTAACGCCGAGGATGCCCTCGACCACATCGCGGAAGGAGAAGTAGAATGGCAATCCATGATCGGGACCTTTTACGAACCTTTCCACACGAACGTGGAGAAAACCCTAAAAGAATCTGAACGTAATAGAGGTGAACGTGAACTTGGGATCGAACCTCAGACAGGTGAAAAAGTCAGTGTCCGCATAGGACGCTTCGGACCTATGGCACAAATCGGCGAAGGCGAAAACGTCCGGTATGCCGGGTTGCTCAAGGGACAACTGATGGAAACCATCACGCTGGAAGAAGCTTTGGAACTATTCAAATTCCCCCGCCTGCTGGGAGAATTCGAGGACAAACCCGTTAGCGTGGGCATCGGGCGTTTCGGTCCGTACATCAAGCACAACCAACTTTTCGTTTCCTTGAAAAAAGGAGTTGACGAACCGGGTACGATCACTTTGGAAACCGCTATCGAACGCATTAACGAAAAACGGGAGATCGAGAAAAACCGGAAAATCAAAGAATTCGAGAATGGAGCCCAAATCCTTAACGGACGTTTTGGACCTTATATTTCTTTTAACAAAGAAAACTATAAAATCCCGAAAGGACAGGAGGCTGCCGCACTGACTTACGAGGAAACTATGGCTATCATAGAGAAAGGTAACGACTCTAAAAAGAAAACAGCCAAGAAAACGACCAAAAAGACTGCGGCAAAAACGACAGAAAAAACTAAAAAAACGACAACAAAGAAACAGAATAAAAAAAGTGAGTAAGGCAATATATGGAAGGGAATAAAATTTATTTGCATAAAACCAATCCATTTTATATATTCGTACCCTCGAAAAATAGATTATTCGTGTGATAAATATAAAATTTTAATATAAATGGCAACATTACAAAAAATTAGAAATCGCGGCGGAATACTAGTTAGTATCGTGATTGGATTAGCCCTTGTGGCTTTCATTGTTGGAGACGCGCTTAGTTCAGGAGCCAGCCTTCTCAATCGTTCCAAAAACAAAGTTGGAGAAATTGGCGGGGAATCCATCAGTATTCAGGATTTTCAGGATAAAGTAGCACAGAATGAAGAAACGATCAAATCGATGAACCAATTGCCTTCCCTGACAGAAGAGCAACAACGCATGATTCGCGAGAACACATGGAATCAGATCGTTTCCGAAAACATCATGCAAAAAGAATACGAGGAACTCGGTATCGCCGTGAGTGGTGATGAATTATTCGATTTCACGTTAGGGGAAAATATGCACCCCAACATCAAACAATTATTCACCAATCCCCAAACCGGTGTTTTCGATAAAGATCTTGCCAGACAAAATATCCAGGCTATTTTGAACGCTCCCGCGGACAATATGCAAGCCCAAGCAAGCAAACAATATTGGCTGAGCATGGAAGAACAAGTGGAAGCAGCCCGCAAACAAGAGAAATACAATTCTTTGTTGATGAAAGGTATGTTCACCCCGGACGAGATTGCCAAAGAATACGCGCAAAACGCTTTAACTACCGTTGACATCAGCTTTATTTCAAAAAGCTACAACACGGTAAGCGACTCAGCCGTAAAGGTAACAAACAACGAGATCAAAGAATATTACAACTCGCACAAATACCTGTTCGAGCAAAACGAGTCCAGACAAATCGCTTACGTGAACTTCGATATCACCGCTTCAGCTGAAGATATCAAAGAAACGGAAGAATGGGTGAAAGAATCCATGCCTGAATTCGCGGAAGCAGCCAACGTGATTGAATTCGCAAATCTTTCCTCTGAGAAAAAAATGCCATCCAAATATTACAAAAAAGGTGAAATTGGAAATGAAGAGTTAGATGCATTCCTTTTCACGGAGAAAAGTAATGACGTGTATGGACCTTACCTGCAGGACAACGCTTACAATATCGCACGTGTTGCCGATCGCAAAGTAATCCCTGACTCTGTGAAAGCCCGCCACATCTTGATCCCGACAAACACCATGGAAGTAAGCCAAGCCAAGAAATTGGCAGACAGCCTTGCCGGATTGATCCGCAAAGGTAGCGACTTTGACGAACTTGCACGAAAATACTCTGCTGACCAAAATTCAGCTGTCAATGGTGGAGATTTAGGATGGTTCACTCAAGAAATGATGATCCCTACATTCAGTGATTCAGCGTTCATCGCCAAGAAAAATGAGGTAAAGATCACGAGAACGAACTACGGTTTCCATGTTCTTCAGGTAACGGACAGAACTACTCCGGTAGAAAAAGTATTAGTCGGAATCATTGCCAAGGAAATTACCCCGTCGCAACAGACGATCAATAAAATCTACAACGATGCGCGTACATTCGCTAACAACATCAGCACGCTTGCTGACTTTGATGCAGCGGTTACCGCTAACAACCAAACGAAGCGTATTGCCAACTTGAGCAAAAACGACGCAACAATTCCCGGAATCGAAAGTGCCCGAGAAATCATCCGTCAGGCTTATTTGGCAGACAAACCGGGGTATGTATTAACGGATAAAGAAAAATCACCGATCTTCGAGACAGGTGACAAATTCACAGTTGCAGTATTAACCAACGTTCAGGAAGAAGGCATCGCCCCGTTAAACAGCGTGGCACCCATGATTCGTACCGAATTGATCCGCAAGAAAAAAGGCGAGATCATCTCTAAAGAATTGGAAAGTGCTATTGCAGGAAGCGAGAGTCTGCTCTCCGTTGCTCAAAAAGCAAACGCACAAGTGATGGATGCCACGGACGTTAGCTTCAGTTCATTCCAGATCCCCGGAGCAGGAATCGAACCCAAGTTAATCTCTGAAGTTATCTTGATGAAGGAGAACCAAATCTCTAAACCGATCATCGGCAATCAAGGCGTATACGTGGTAGTAGTGAATTCCAAAACGGCAGAAACGGTTACTCCCGAACAAATTGCAGCCGCAAAGAATTCTCTGCAACAAACTAACATGACTAAAATTTATTATCAGGCTCTCCCTGCCCTAATCAAAAAAGCAGGCGTCATCGATTCCAGATATAAATTTTACTAATAACCAAAACCGCAAAACAAGTAAACCGCTCGAAGGCTCGGGCGGTTTTCTTTTGTCAAAAAAAACGCTATTTTTGTTTTGAAAAACAAATACGATATGGAAGAATATTTCGCGCACGAAACAGCCATCATAGACGAGGGGGCAATCATAGGAAAAGGGAGTAAAATATGGCATTTCTCACACATCATGAGTAATTGCCGCATCGGGGAAAACTGCAATATCGGACAGAACGTGGTAATCTCTCCCGACGTCATCCTGGGCAATCAAGTGAAGGTACAAAACAACGTGTCGGTCTACACGGGCGTGACTTGTGACGATGACGTGTTTCTAGGTCCCTCCTGCGTGTTCACGAACGTGACCAACCCGCGAAGCGCCGTCAACCGAAAAAGCCAATATGCCCGGACTCACGTGGGCAAAGGAGCCACGATCGGGGCAAACGCAACCATCGTCTGCGGGCACGACATCGGGGCTTACGCCTTCATCGGAGCCGGGGCTGTCGTGACGAAAACCGTCCCCGCCTACGCCTTGCTTGTCGGCAATCCCGCTCGCCAGCTAGGATGGATGAGTGAATACGGGCACAGGCTGCATTTCGACAAAAACGGCATCGCCGAATGTCCCGAGAGTAAACAACGGTATCGCTTGCAAAACGGTATCGTGGAAAAAATAACAGAATAGCGTCAAAAAATATACCATCATGAACATAGCCATGGTAGACCTTCACGGGCAATACGAGCGTATCCGGGAAGAAATAAACCACGCCATACAGGAAGTCCTTGACTCCGCGGCATTCATCAACGGACCACAAGTCAAATCGTTCGCACGACACCTCGCCGAATACAACGGGGTGGAACACACCGTGACCTGCGCCAACGGGACAGATGCCCTGCAAATCGCCTTGATGGCACTGGGCCTGCAACCGGGCGATGAAGTGATCGTCCCCGTCCACACTTACGTGGCGACGGCAGAGGTGATCGCCCTATTGCACCTGAAACCCGTGTTTGTCGACTGCGTTGCCGGCCGTTTCACGATAGACGTTTCCCGGATAGAGGAAAAAATCACTCCCCGCACGAGAGCCATCGTGCCCGTTCACCTGTACGGGCAATGTGCCGACATGGAACCGTTGATGGAAATTGCCCGGCGGCACAACCTTTTCGTGGTCGAGGACACCGCACAAGCCATCGGGGCGGACTACACCTTCAGCGACGGGCACACGCAGAAGGCAGGATGCATCGGGGACATCGGGACAACTTCATTCTTCCCTTCCAAAAACCTCGGATGCTACGGTGACGGCGGGGCCTTATTCATCCACGACGCACGGCTGGCAGAGCGTGCCCGCATGATAGCCAACCACGGGCAGGCAATCAAGTACCACCACGACATCGTGGGTTGCAACTCCCGCCTGGATACCTTGCAAGCCGCCATCCTCGACGTGAAACTACGCTACCTCCACGAGTACACCGCTGCCCGCAACCGGGTAGCGGACAGATACGACCGGGAACTTGCCGGCGTCAAGGGCATCCTCCTTCCTGAACGTGCCGCCAACAGCACGCACGTTTTCCATCAATACACCATCCGTGTCGGCAACCACCGGCGGGATGAACTGAAAACCTTCCTGCAAGCCGAAGGTATCCCCACGATGATATACTACCCGATCCCCCTCCACCTTCAACCGGCATACGCCATAGAAGGTCAAGGCAAAGGCTCGTATCCCGTGTCGGAACAATTAAGCGAGGAAGTCCTGTCCCTTCCGATTCACACCGAGATGAAAGCAGAAGACCAAGAATATATCATCCGACAAATAAAAGCATTCTTTAACTCATAACATTCGCCTCATGAACATTATCACCATTGTCGGGGCAAGACCCCAATTCGTGAAAGCAGCCGTGGTCAGCCGGGAATTCGGCAAACACGCTAATATCAACGAAACCATCATACACACGGGACAACACTTCGACCCGAACATGAGTGACCTGTTCTTCGAGGAAATGCGAATTCCCGCCCCCGGTTACAACCTCAACATCAACAGCCTCAGCCACGGCGCCATGACCGGGAAGATGCTCGAGGAGATTGAAAAAGTACTCCTTGACCGGAAACCGGATTGGGTACTTGTCTACGGGGACACGAACTCCACGCTCGCCGGAGCATTGGCTGCAAAGAAGTTACACATCCGGGTGGCACACGTGGAAGCCGGGCTGCGTTCCTTCAACATGGATATGCCGGAAGAAATCAACCGCATCCTGACAGACCGCATCTCCGATATTCTTTTCTGCCCGACGGAAACAGCAATCCGCAACCTGAACAACGAAGGTTTCGGGCATTTTCCTTCCCGCATCGTACCGTCGGGAGATGTCATGCTGGATGCCGCCCTTTTCTACCGGCAATACAGCCGCCCGCCGCGAATCGAATTGAACCAGGATTTCGTCCTTGCCACCCTGCACCGTGCCGAGAACACGGATCGCCCCGAGTGCCTGTCGGAGATCATCCGGGCGTTGGAAACCATCTCCCGGGAACAGGATGTCATCCTTCCGCTTCACCCGCGTACCCGGGCAAAATTGGAAACACTGGGCTACAATGTACAACATTCCCCCATCCGTTTCATCGACCCCGTCGGTTATCTCGAAATGATATACTTGCTGGATAAATGTTCCCTCGTCATGACCGACAGCGGGGGCTTGCAGAAAGAAGCCTTCTTCTTCCGGAAATATTGCATCACGCTCCGCGAGGAAACGGAATGGACGGAACTCGTCGACCACGGGTACAACACCCTGGCGGGAAGCTCGTTTGACAAAATCACCCGAGCCTACCGGGAACAACCTCTCCCGGATTTCTCCACCCCACTATACGGCGACGGGCACGCTGCCAAAGTAATTGTCGACACGTTAATCGAGGCATAAGATGATGAAAAAAGTTCTGATTATTACCTACTATTGGCCTCCCAGCGGGGGACCCGGCGTGCAACGGGTGTTGAACTTCGCGAAATACCTGCCCAAATACGGTTGGGAACCCGTGATCCTGACCGTCCGGAAAGGCGAGTATCCCGCCCAGGACCCCTCGTTGGAAAAAGAAATACCTGCCGGGTTAAAGGTATATAAAACGAAAACGTTCGAGCCTTTTGCCCTTTTCAAACTGATCTCCGGGAAAAAACAGGACGACAAGATCGGTACCTACATCCTGTCGGAAAAAAGCCCGAATCTCGTCACCCGCCTCTCCAAATGGATACGGCTGAACCTGTTTATCCCCGACGCACGGGTCGGCTGGAAACGGTACGCCGTACGGGAAGGAATGAAAATCATCCGGTCGGAAAACATCGACCTCATTCTGACTTCATCCCCTCCCCACTCGTTGCAACTCATCGGTCAAGCCCTCGCACGCAAAAGCGGGAAACCGTGGATCGCCGATTATCGTGACCCGTGGAAAGAAGTGGTCTACAATCAAAACCTGAAAAGAACCGCTTTCGCCGAACGCAAAGACCGCCGCCTGGAGCACGACGCGCTGAACGCCGCCAACGGCATCACCTCGATCAGTAAAGACATCCTGCACCTGCTCGAAAGTAAATGCGACCACCCGCAAAACACTTGCCTCGTCTTCAACGGCTACGACAACCGACCTGCCCCGCTCCCGCGCAACACTTGTCCCATGATCACCTACACGGGCGTACTTTCCGTTACCCGGATCCCGACACCCTTGCTTCCGGCACTCCGGGCTTTGCGGGAAGAAGGCATCCGTTTCCACTTGAAATTCATCGGGAACACCTGCCCCGAACTCCGGCAACTCATCGAGGAAAACGGCTTGACCGCCGACACGGAATACATTTCCTACCTCCCCCACGACGAGTCCATCCGCCATATCAACTCGTCCGACGCCCTGTTGCTCGTCATCGACAACGTACCCAACAACAAAGGCATCCTCACGGGCAAACTATTCGAGTATATCGGGGCACAACGCCCCATACTGGCTATCGGTAACCCCGAGGGGGAAGCCCGCCACATCATTGACGAATGCCAATGCGGGGAAATGATCGGCTACAACGACACGGAAGGTGCTAAAAATATATTGCGAAAACTCCACGCAGCATGGCAAACCCAAACGCCAGCCTACCCTTTCACGAACAGTTCCCGCTACTCGCGGGAAGCCATCACCGGGGATTTGGCTCGCTTCATGGATCACGTGCTCACCCTTCACGCTAAAAAAACAACGCTATGAAACTCAAAAATGCCCTCTTTTTCGGGAAAAGACTGTTGACCGACTTCAACGAGAACAAACATCTGGCAACCTGCACGGACAACCGGAACACGGAATTGACCTACTATTATTTCCTCTTCGAAGAAGACAAGATCAACACGCGGGGAGGAAACCATCCCTTCCAATTCGACGAAGCGGGCATCCCCCTCGTGCACTCGTACATCGACGTCGTGGACGGGAAAGGGTATTATTACTACCCGATCACCATCGGGCAATACGCCCTCGCCGTGTTCCATAGTTGGCTGAAGACACACGACCCGGAAAAGAAAGCCTACTTCCTCCGGTTCGCCGACTGGTTCATGCAACAACGGGAAGAATCCCCCGAACTGGGTTGCTACTGGCTGACTGAAACCGCCAAACCGGAATACAAAGTAACCACCCCATGGAAATCGGCATTTACCCAAAGCCGGGCAATCTCCCTTCTCCTGCGGGCATGGCAAATAACCCGGAACCCTAAATACCTGCAAACAGCAACCCTAGCCCTCGTCCCTTTTACGAAAGACATATCCGAAGGAGGCGTTTCCGTGGATCGGGCGATCGGCGAAACATTCTACGAGGAATACACGGCTACCTGCCCGACACGGGTACTGGACGGACATATCTTTTCGCTTTTCGGTCTGTACGACTACATCCGTGCCGTACCGAAAGAAGTGAATCCCGACGGGCATGCCCTCGCCCTTCACCTGTTCAACGAAGGCGTGGAAGGACTCATCCGCCAACTCCCAAAATTCGACATGGGCTACTGGTCCCGTTTCAACCGTTGCGACCTTCCCGGCTACCCGCAGGACGATCCCTGTACAATCGGTTATCTACGGCTGGTACGCCACCAGTTGCAAGTGCTCCACCAAATCACCGGCAAAGAAGAATTTCACACGTACAGCGAGAAATTCCGCCGTTACGATAACATCCGCAACATTCTAAAAATGTACCGTCACAAATTCAAGGCACTGAAAAAGCTAAACAGGCTATAGTTCTTCCGCCCTTTGCCATGATTAGATCCCCCTTGCCCTACCCCATAAACCAACCATAAACCAATCATGAACCAATCATGAACGCAAATTTACGTTTATGCTACGTTCATGATTGGTTCATGATTAGTACTTGGGGTCAAGTAGGGATAGCCCAACCAGAAAATAAGCAGAGATATTCCGTATCTATCTTTTTTGTGCTACTTTTGTAAAAAAACAATATAAATGAGAATACAAGATGTGCGGGATAGCCGGGATATTTGAACGAAACAAGGATAACCAAGAATTGATGTCGGAAATGCTGACCGCCATAAAACACCGCGGTCCGGACGATCAGGCTATTTATACCCACCGGGATTTTACCCTCGGTCACAGGCGCCTGTCGATCATCGACGTGACGACTTGCGGCAACCAGCCCATATTCAACGAGGATAAAACGGTTTGCGTCATTTTTAACGGGGAAATATACAATTACGGGGAGATTCGGGATGAATTGAAGAACAAGGGACACGTGTTTTACACGGCAACCGACACGGAAGTGCTGGTACACCTTTACGAGGAACACGGAATGGGGTTTTTCAACAAGCTGAACGGTATTTTCGCCTTTGCCCTGCTGGACATGAAGAACGAACGCCTTGTCCTCGCCCGAGACCATTTCGGGGTGAAACCGCTCCATTATTTTCTGAAAGACGGGGTGCTAGTATTCGGTTCGGAACAGAAATCCATCATCCTCCATCCCAAGTACGAACGGCAACTGAACTTGAAAGCCTTGCATCTTCACCTGAACTTGCGCTACACGCAAGGCAATGAAACCTTGTTCGAGGGGATCAAACGTGTTCCCCCGGCTCATTATGCCGTGTTCGAGAACGGGTTGTTCACGGTGAAACGCTACTGGCAGTTATCCGTCGATGTCGACCGTTCCATCACCGAGGAGGAGGCGAAAGAACGGATGAACGCTTTAATCAAACAAGCCGTGAAACGCCAACTGGTGAGCGATGTTCCCGTGGGAGTATATCTCTCGGGCGGGTTGGACTCCTCCGCGATCGTGCAGAAGATGCACGAACTCGGGGTTCCCGAAATCAACACGTTCACCCTGGGATTCAACGAACCCACGGATGAATTCCCCGATGCCCAACAGATAGCGGATCATTTCCACACGAACCACCACACGCTAAGCCTCTCGATGAACCCGATGCAGCAAATGCCGCAAGTCATCTGGCACGCGGAAGAACCAAAAATCAACCTGTTGCAGGGATTCAATATGTCGGCATTCGTTCATCCCACGGTAAAAGTGGTACTCGGGGGACTGGGAGGGGACGAACTATTTGCCGGGTACGACATTCACAAGTTTGTTTACCCGTTCAACCAATGGCACCGCCATATGCCGCAATGGATGCAACGTATCGGGCGCTGGAAGTCGGATTTTATCTTCAAGTTACAGAATAATTCCAAGTCTTTGCGCTACGACGAATACCGCCGGGGAATACAGATGCTTCTCTCGATTGGCAACGCAGAACGCTTTTACTTGATTCTCCGCAACGTGTGGGACTACGACATGCCATTCTATAAAAACATATACTCGGAGAAGTTTTTACAACAAAACCATATCGAACAAGTCAAAGTTCACCGGGAATTTGACAAGATTTTCAACGATGTGAAAGACGAAAACGCCTTGAACCAAGTACTGTATACCGAATTTCAATCCAAGATGGTGAACGATTACCTGCTCACGGACGACCGGATGTCCATGGCTCACTCCGTGGAAGAACGGGTGCCTTTCCTCGACCGGGATCTGGTGGATTTTGGTTTCTCGCTGCCCGTGGAACTTAAAATCAAAAACAACCAAACGAAATACCTGTTCCGGGAAGCCATGAAACCCTACTTGCCTCCCAAGATCATCACTAAAAAGAAATGGGGATTCACGGTGAACCCGTACCTCCAGTTCAAAAAGGATTTGAAGGACACCGCCGAGAAGATTCTGACAAAAGAATACATCGAAAAACAGGGAATCTTCAATTACGATTATATCCGGTATATCCTCGATTACCCGGCACACCCGAAACTCCGGTGGCATTACAATTTTATCTGGATTATCCTCGGGCTGGCTATCTGGGAACAACAATTTATCTATAAACGGGTGGAAGACAATATAGAAGCTTACTATTAAAGAAGAACGTATGAAATATTCTATCATCATAGCCGTGTATAACCGATTGGAGGAAGTAAAAGAACTTCTCGACAGCGCCGAAAAAATGGAGGGCGACCGGGAAGTTTTTGAATTTCTATTCGTGGATGACGGTTCAAAAGACGGTTTCCGGGAATTTATCGAACAGTACCGCTCGGGAAGCGGATTGCAAATTCGTGCCGTTTACCAACAGAACCAAGGCCCGGGGGCGGCACGAAATCACGGGATGCGGGAGGCTAGAGGAGATTATTTCGTGTTCGTGGACTCGGATTGTATGTTTCCCCCATGTTGGCTGCAAGAAATAGAAAAGGCACAAAACGAGCATCATTATGATGCATTCGGGGGACCGGACACGTGCCATCCCTCGTTCTCACCTCTGCTGAAAGCGATCAATTATTCCATGACTTCGTTCATAGGAACCGGGGGTACCCGGGGAAACAAAAAGCACGTCGGGCGGTTTTATCCCCGAAGTTTCAACATGGGCATCTCTCGCGAAGTGCACGAAACGATCGGGGACATGGGAGGCCTTCGCCACGGGCAAGACATGGATTATTCAATGCGTATATATAACGCCGGATTCAAGGTCGGGCTTATCCCGGATGCCTACGTTTACCACAAACGCCGGACAAGTATCCCGAAGTTTTTCCGCCAGATATTCAACTGGGGAGTCGCCCGCGTCAACCTATCCCGCCGCCACCCACACACGCTAAAACTGGTGCATTTACTGCCGGCTATACTTATCTCGGGATTATTCTCGTTGGAAATTATTACTATTTTCACCGGTCAAACGTATCCACCCGTCCATTTCCTTTGGAATATTATCGACTACGGGTTGCTCGCCGTTTGCCTTTTCGCTTTCCTCCAATCCCTGTGGAAATATCGCAATGTAACCGTCGCTATCCTATCCATTATCACATTGCTAATCCAAGTATTCGCTTATGGATTCGGGTTGTTGTGGGGAGGATGGAATGCCCTGTTCGGTAAAGAGGTAAAGGGCTTTTCAAAAAATTATTACGGGAATAAAAAGTGAACTCGAAATATTTTATACCTTTACCAACATACAAAATAAACGGCATAATTTCATTATAAAATGAAACCAAAAAAAGCAAACATAAATAAAGACATTAATATCCTTTCATTATTTTCCGGTTGTGGAGGTATGGATTTAGGTTTTGAAGGAGGGTTCTCTGTTTTCCGGAAATCCGTTCCGGAAAATGAACATTTCATTGACAGTTTTATTAATGAAGACCTAGTACGACTAAAACAAACCAGATTCAAAATGGTCTTCGCCAATGATATTTTAATTGAAGCATACAACACCTGGAGTCACCACTTTCAGAAATTAGGATATTCCCCAGATATATACCACAGAAACAGTATTGTAGATCTTGTAAAAAGACACCGTAATGGAGAAATTATATTTCCTGAAAATATAGATATTGTTACAGGAGGTTTCCCTTGCCAAGATTTCAGTGTGGCAGGCAAAAGACAAGGATTTAAATCTCGCAAAGATCATAATGGGAAAATAATAAACGGAGATATTGCATCCGAAGAAACTAGAGGTAAACTTTACTTTTGGATGAAAGAAGTTATTGATATAACTAAACCCAAGATATTTATAGCAGAGAATGTCAAAGGTCTTACCAACTTCAGTGATGTCAAAGATATTATACAAAAAGATTTCTCAACTGCTGACGGAAGTGGTTATATTGTACTTCCTCCTAAAGTACTCCATGCGGCAGATTATGGTGTACCACAATCAAGAGAAAGGGTCATTTTTATCGGAATAAAAAAATCAGCACTGAAACCAAAAGCTTTAGAAGCACTTTGTTCTCTAACAATACCCGATCAATATAATCCTTATCCTAAGCCGACCCATGCATTTAACTCATCGGACAAAAATCTCAAACCTCCTGTTGTTTTAAAAGACATTTTCTCAATACTCGAAGAACCTCAGTCGAGTAAAGATGAATCTCAAAAGTATTTCTCGAAAGCTAAATATATGGGAGCCCATTGCCAAGGACAAAAAGAGATTTCTCTGGAGAAAATAGGTCCAACGATACGATCCGAACATCACGGAAATATTGAATACCGACGCCTCTCGAAAGAACACGGGGGTATAATAGAAAACGAGTTATTAAAAGGACTGGAAGAAAGAAGATTAACACCGAGAGAATGTGCCATGATACAAACTTTTCCACTGGAATATGAATTTGTAATACCCGACACGACAAGAAAAAAAAGCTTTATTGTAAGTCCTTCCGCCGCCTATAAAGTTATAGGAAATGCCGTTCCTCCTTTATTAGCGTATCATATTGCGAAACGAATTGAAGATATTTGGTCTCTTTATTTTATATAAATAGTTATGGTCATATCAACTAACACGGAACCTCACAAAAAAGAATTTGAGTCCTTACTTAACAAAATGGTAACGACATTAAAAACTACTGCCACTTCAAATATAAAGAATTACCTCAAGTATTCCAGTTCAGATATAGAAAAAGAAACGAGAGACATTTTACAAGATTGTGCTTTAGGAACTCCATTCGAAAATACGATTCAATTGATCGGAGGACAAAGCTTTCCAGATATCATTGCCTATAACTATTATGGAGTGGAAGTGAAAACGACCAAATCCAATCATTGGAAATCAATTGGCAGTAGTGTCGCAGAAGGAACAAGAGTAAAAGGAATTGAACGTATTTATATGCTTTTTGGAAAAATATGCAATCCCGTTGATTTCATGTGTAAACCATACGAAGATTGTTTGTCAGAAGTAGTTGTCACTCATTCTCCACGTTATCTTATCAATATGAATATCCCTAAAGGAGAGACTTTTTTTGACAAGATAAAAATCCCATATGACCAATTAAGAAAACAAGATAATCCGATCAAAACTATTCTAGACTATTATAGGAAACAATTAAAACCGGGAGAAACTACTTGGTGGGCTGAATCTGGAATCAGCAAGAAATCCAATATCATTGTTCGACTATGGAGTTCTGTTTCTCCTGAAGAGAAGCAAGATATTAAAAATAAAGCCATGTGCTTATTTCCCGAGATTTTTAGCAGTTCGAGTAATAAATACAATCGAATGAATTTATGGTTAGCTTCCGTAGAAGGTGTTGTTGTACCCAATACTCGAGATCTTTTTACTGCCGGTGGGCAAAAAACAATTGAATTTGCAGGAAAAAATTATGTTGTACCCAAAATCATATTTACACTATGTAATTCATTACCAAAAATTAAAAATCTCCTCTCAGATTATGATATCGAGGAATTAAGTGAATATTGGGAGATGGATATTACTCCTGAAAATACATTTAAAAACTGGAGTGAACTAGTGGCAAAAAATGCTAAAACAATAACCCATTTTCCATTAACAGATTATATCCAATCATTCAAATAAAATTTCACGGAAGTAAAAAAAGTAAGGTATGAGAATCGGTGTCATTTTAGATAAGGAAATCACGAAAGATCAACGGGTTTTAAACGAAATAAAAATACTCGAGAGCCACGGGCACGAAATACATGTACTTTGTCCTGATCTATTAAATATCGGACTATCGGGAAATATCGGAAACATAAAGATCAGACGTTTTAAAATGTCAAACCGACAAAGAGAAATTCTATTCGGCATCGTAAATCGTTTCCCGCTATATAATTGGATATGGCAAAAACAAGTTCGCCATTTTATTGCCGCCACACGAGTAGAAGCTTTACATACACATGACTTGTACATGGCAAAACCCGTGTACATGGGAAATCGCAAATATCACCTCCCGATCACGCTCGATTTGCACGAAAATTTTCCGGCAGCAATACAATCCTACACGTGGGCAACGACATTCCCTAAAAGTCTTCTCGTGGTACCCAAACGTTGGGAAAAACTTGAAAAGAAATATCTGGAATACGCTGACAATATCGTGGTGCTATGCCATAGTTTCCAAGAAGAATTAAAACAAAAATACTCTTCACTGGCAAAAAAACGTTTTGTTATTTATCCCAATGTTCCGGACGTGGAAGAACTTTTACAATATGACCCTCTTTCGATAACCATTCCAAAACAAGATTTTATCATGTTCTATTTCGGGGCAATCGGGGTGCGTCGCGGATTAATCTCTTGTTTTGAAGCACTAAAGAATCTTACTCCCAATTATCCCGACATCAAATTGCTACTTATCGGTCCCATTGACAAGGGTGATCGGGAATTATTTAAAAGCTATATGGAAGATCCCCGGATTAGAGAACAGATTATCTATTACAAGTGGAAAGACTTGTCCGAATTCCCCGCTTTCGCCCGTCAATCCGCTATCGGGCTATCCCCCTTGATTAAAAATCCGCAACACGATTCCGGTATTGCCAATAAGGTTTACCAATATATGTTGTTTGAAACTCCCGTACTGGTGTCAGATTGTACCCCCCAATTGGAATTAATTGAAGAAACCGGAGCCGGTATGGTATTCCGGAATGAGGACGTGGAAGATCTTATAGAAAAGATCATCTATCTTTATCAACACCCGGAAGAACGAAAACACATGGGAGAAAACGGGAAGAAAGCCGTATT
Source organism: Butyricimonas sp. Marseille-P2440 (assembly GCF_900091675.1). NCBI lineage: Bacteria > Pseudomonadati > Bacteroidota > Bacteroidia > Bacteroidales > Odoribacteraceae > Butyricimonas > Butyricimonas sp. Marseille-P2440. The sequence goes on from NZ_LT594609.1 coordinate 499,872, forward strand.
GGAGAAATACAACTCGGTTGAGGCGGGCAACGCGTTGAACGCGATATATTAATGCCCTTTTCTTAATTGCGATCGCGAAAAGACAACCAAAGTTTACGAACATTCGAGAAGAAATGATGATTCCAGTGTTCGGGGTGAGTCAATAACAGAATAACGGAATCACCTTGCTCGATAGCCTCGCCTGGAGATTTACCATATCGCCAGGCGGAATTGTCGGTAACCGAAGTATCTGATATATACGTCGTGATCCTTTCTCGCAATGATTCATCATAAGCCTCAAAAAGGATATTATAATCCTTTTTAAAAGACTCGTCCACTAAAATATAATTCGGTGTTCCTAATTTTCTATTCCAAGCTGCACCGTGAGAACAAAGAGAGGTCATGGAACCGAAAGCCATTCTAAAATCCTGAATCTCTTTTGCCAATTGTTGCCGGCAAAAACACAGGATTTCGGGTGATATTTCTTTTTTATCAGTCAACCGTAAACGTTTCATTTCTAAGGCTAACGTTTCGTAATGCAAACCCACCTCAAAGCCCTCATGCAAGATACGCTTTATCAGGGCTGGTTTCATTGTCAAATGCCGGAAATAGTAGGATGCATGAACTTGTAGACGCCGCTCCACTTCAAACATCCGTTCCGCTCCGCAAGCATCAATATCTACATCATGACGAAGCAAAAGTACATGATCCTCCGGGTAAGCCTGCTGTACCCACTCAAGCAATGACATAACCCGATAGCCTTTCGCCAAAGCCAACTTTAACAAGTCTTCGTACTCGCTCATCCGGTCTTTCTGTCGAAACAGCTTGTGATATATTCTTTTCCACCCCTTCATCGGTTTATCCATTTCACTTTAGTAGGTTCAAAATGAAAACGCTTCTTAAAAAGAGCCAAGCCCCGGGAATTCCCCCAATAGGAATCGTAAATAATATATTTCAAATCGTTCCGATCAAAATAAACTTGCAAAACTTCCAAAAGCAAGAAATACATAATCCCCGCTTTCAAGTAAGCCCCATGTCCCAGTATATTATTTATGAAAATAGTATCGCCCAAATGTAATGTCCGGATATACCCGACCAATTTATCTTCCATAAATACACCGTAAACTTCCATTCCCTCCCCCCGGGTAATATTTCCTCGTTGAAGATATTCTTGTTTTATGTCTTTTCCCTGCCTTGTTTCCAAAGAGGTATTCACTTCAAAAATATCATCCTCGAATAAAGCCGGATCAATTACCCGAAACTCCGCTCCTTTTTTATAAGCTTGCTGATGGAAATACTTCACAGAATTTTTACCTTTCACCGTCTCGTAATAAGCCGCAAAATCATTCCGGTATTTATCTTTCTCCAAAAGTGCTATCGCTATCGTTTTGTGAGGTATTAAATATAAGAATTTCGCTTTCCGTTTCTTAAATTCTTTTGTCAATCGAATTGCTAACGATGTTTTCCCTAAATTAATTGTCTTCCGAGGCATTGATCTCAAGGAAGCCCAATAATAACTAAACATCAATTTCCAACTATCCCACATTCCAAAAATGCTTTGAAGTTCCACATCATCGTAAAATTTCCACGCGAAGAGTATGAAAGGATAAGCAATCAATAACCCGATTTTTATCACAAACGCTATCCATATATTCAAAGGCATTGTCAACATACCTAAGAGGTAGATAAATATACCCACCACGATGACTTTACCTAATTTACCTAACTCGTAAGGGATCGGATAAGCCTTTTGCGCGAAATAATAGGGAATAATCCAAGAAAGTATTTGCGCTATCAATGTTGCCAATGCAGCCCCGTACATTCCCAAAGCAGGGATTAAAAGTAGATTTAACCCTAAATTGATGAACGTGATCAAAATTATCGACGAACTGATGATTTTTGTACGTTTCGTGATTTGCAAACCGATCACTGAAGTATCCCGCAACATCCCGAAAAATATTCCGAAAGTAATAAAAGGAACAACGTACACGGAAACATAATAAGCAGGATTAGACGCCACCAAAGCGATAACCTCCCGGGACAACAAGCTTAATCCCAAAACACAATACATACCCCCGAAAGAAAGATAAGTAAATATTTTCGAATAGAAACGCCGGTTATTCGGATCGTTTATTTTTTTCATCATCAAAGGAGTCAATGCCAGCTGAACGGAAGCGATAACAAATATTTTTAATGTATTACCGATCTTGTAACCAAAAGCATAAAAGGCGACATCATCCACTCCTTTCATATAATTCAGCATATATTTATCGAACGCTGTCAACAAACCGCCCACGATAGCGGGGAACATTAACGGATAGCTATACGAAAGAATTTGCTTGATAGCCGCAAATTCCAGTTTAAAAGATGAGTTCTTTATAATAAAGGGCGACAAAAGAAGCAACTGGGATATAATACCAATTACTTGGGCTTCATATACTCCGGCAATCCCTCTTTTCAAACCCACCACAAAATACACGGTAACTCCCAATGTAACGGCTAATTTCAATATATTCACGACCGAGAATTGCACCGAACGACTTTTCAATCGCAACAAATCCAATACAGGAGCAACTATCGCGGATAGAACAGAATACACCAGCAACAAGTGAAACACGTATGGCAACTGATCAAAGGATGCCATCTCTTCACCAGCCAGCAATAGAGCCTCTACCGAATCCTTGAATCCCCAAACGATCATCCCCATACCCACGGCAGCAATCGTGGTCATCACCATGATCGTGAAAAATAAACTTTTCTGACGTTCGGCATATTCTTTATCCCAGTACCACCGTACCAGACCAGCATAGAAAGCCAATCCCATGGCTGCAATCAAAATCTGGGAAGTAACATCCAAAAGACTCAACATTCCATAATCCGCGGTTGAAAAGAATGTTTGGTCTGTATACAACGGAATTAAAATAAAACCGACCAGCTTGGAAGCAAAGTTTCCAATGCCATACACGATGGTATGCTTCATGGTTTGTTTTATATCTCCGAACATTTTCTATGACTTTTTTAGCAAACGATAAAAGAGTACCCTGAAATATGTTTTCCAAAATACATAATTACGGTAATGCCTAAAACTACCAATACCCAAAGGTATACTCTCCAACGATAAACCGAAAGGCGTCAAATCACGTTTACCTAACACGGGAACTCCCCGATAAAAACTATTACTCACATTACCCTCGTGAAAAACTTGCATCCATAACACCTGACCGGGAACAAAAACCACGCTTTCGGATTTTTCTCTTAAAGCTTTAAATAAATGGAAACGCAAACAAGACCATTCTCTGTGCAATCGATAAAAAATCCCCTTGATATTTTTTTTCTGACCTATATTTTCGACTAAACTGATAAACGGGCAATCCGGATAATAATAATGAGACAAATGTTTTGTATTATGATCATACACGTAACCAGAACAAAGCGATACCATAAATTCATCCCGCAATTTTACATGTTCCTGTATTGTACGAATAGCATCTTGATGCATACTATCATCGTTATCCAAACGAGAGGTTACCACCCATTCTGTCCCCGGGGGACACATTTCTTGCACATCCTTCACGTAACGCTCATCAAATTGAGGATATCCATCAATATAAATATAATGAATATGCGGATAGCGCGTTACATCGGGTAACATATCTCTTACCGATTGGGGAGTATCGATATCAAGATAAAGTAACCACGTGAAATGATTCGTACTCTGCCCCACCATGGAAGGAAAACAATATTGCTTGAAAAAACCTACACGATTGATAGTCCACGCGAGCCAACGATCATAATCATAGGTCACTTGCGGAAAGTATTTCAAATTAAATTGCGTAATTACAAAATGTTGAAATTCCATTATTATTAATCATCGTTTAGGATTTGAGGCAAAGATACTCTTTTTTATTATTGCTGATAGCATTCAGACTTAGTTATTCCCCACAATTTTTAAATACATTCCTCCATTTTGATAATTATATTTTTTACTTTTGCGGAAAATCGAATACACTAAAATACAAAAACATGAAGATGCCGAAGCTCAAATCGTTCTATCCTTATCTTGTAGCTTTTATCCTATTTATCGTCATTGCCTACGCTTATTTCCCGGCTTTATTCGAGGGGAAAATCGTCATGCAATCGGATATTTCCTCATGGCGGGGAGCGGCTAATGAAATTATCCAATTCCGGGAACAAACAGGAGAAGAACCTCTGTGGACAAACTCCATGTTCAGTGGTATGCCAACCACTATGATCTCGACCGAGTATAAAGGGAATTATTTAAAAAACCTATATGACAATATTTTCGTGGGCCCTCGTCCTGCAAGTTATTTGATCCTAGGACTTGTTAGTTTTTACCTGTTACTATTGGCTTTCGGGGTAAACCCATGGTTATCCGTAGTGGGGGCTCTCGCTTTTGGCTTCTGCTCATACAATTTCCAGATACTCCAAGTGGGGCATAACGCGAAAATGGTAGCAATAGCCATAATGCCCATGGTTTTGGCTTCCGTGGTCTATGCCTTCCGAAAGAATAGATTACTGGGTGCGGTATTCTTCGGGATAACGCTTGCCTTTGAGATTATGGCAAATCACCCGCAGATCACGTATTATCTGGCTTTTATCATTCTGTTCTACGGGATTGCACAATTGTATAAGGCTGTAAAGGAAAAAACATTGCCTGCTTTTTTCAAGACAGCAACATTACTTGTTGTCGCTGTCATTCTGGCAGGTGCAACGAACGTGAATCACCTGTGGCCCACGTGGGAGTACGGGAAATACACCATGCGGGGAGGATCTGAATTGACCTTGAATCAGACGAACCAAAGCAAAGGCGGGCTGGATAAGGAATACGCCACGGCTTGGAGTTACGGGATCGACGAAACGCTTAACCTGTTGATACCGAACTTCAAGGGCGGAGCTTCGGCGGGAGCATTAAGCAAGGAATCGGAAACTTATAAATTTTTGAAAAGCCAAGGAGCTTCCAATAGCGACCAAATTGTCAAACAATTGCCTCTGTACTGGGGTAATCAGGCATTTACCGCCGGACCGATGTACATGGGAGCTATAGCAATTTTCCTTTTCGTGTTGGGACTTGTATTAATCAAGGGACCCATGAAATGGTGGATCGTGGGGATTTCTTTACTGGCTTTGTTCTTGGGATGGGGACGGAATTTCATGTTCTTGTCGAGTTTCTTCTATGACTATATCCCGCTATACAACAAATTCCGCGTACCGTCCATGATGCTCGTGGTCCTGCAATTGACAATTCCTTTGCTGGGTATATACACGTTGAACAAGATTCTTAACGGGGAATTCGAGAAGAAAACACTGATCAAAGGATTGAAAATTTCTATCGGAATCACGGGAGGAATCTGCGCTTTATTCGCCATATTACCCGGATTAGCCGGTAGTTTCATCTCTCCTGCGGATAGTCAATACCCGGACTGGATACGACAATATTTACCCCAAGACCGGGAATCCCTGCTTCGTTCCGATGCTTTCCGTTCTTTGGTATTCATCCTGTTGGCAGGTGTCGCTATCTGGGCATGGGTGATGCAGAAAATCAAAAGTACTCACGTGGCAATTGCCATGGGCTTATTGATTCTTGCCGATATGTGGACGGTGGATAAACGTTACCTCAATAACGACCATTTCGTGCAAAAACGGGAATTCAATAATCAATATCAGCCTCGCCCGGTAGACAAAGCGATTCTTGCCGACAAAGACCCGAATTACCGGGTACTGGATTTAGCGGTAAACACGTTTAATGATTCGCACACCAGCTATCACCACAAAACCATCGGGGGATATAGTGCTGCCAAATTGCAACGTTACCAGGATATCATCGAATATTTCATCTATCCCGAGATGCAAAGCATCGGGCAAACACTGGAAAGTTCCCCGACCCTTTCAGCTTTGGAAGAAAGTCTTTCCAAGCAAAAGGTGTTGAATATGCTGAACACGAAATATCTTATCGTTCAAGCTAATGCCGCTCCTGTCAATAATAAATATGCCTACGGGAATGCCTGGTTCGTCAAAGATTATGAATTCGTGGAAACACCGGACGAAGAATTACTCGGTTTGAAACAAATAGACCCGAAAGAAACTGCCGTTATCAGTAAAGATTTTGAATCTGTCATTCAGGATAAAGGTTTCAACTTCGACGAGAATGCCACGATTCAATTGACCTCGTACGCCCCAAACAAATTGGAATACAAGACTTCGACAGCAAACGAACAACTAGCCGTGTTCAGTGAGGTATATTACCCCAAAGGCTGGAATGTTTATGTCGACGGCAATAAAACAGATCTCCTTAGGGCTGATTATATCTTACGAGCCATGATTGTTCCCGCGGGAGAACACACGATCACGTTCGAGTTCAAACCGGAGTCTTATTACCTGGGAGCCCGAGTTTCTGCCATTAGTTCAAGTCTTCTTTTATTGGCTTTACTAAGTGGGATTGTATTCTATATCACGCGTTACATAAAGAAAAAGAGTGACAGAAAAATCTTTTGAGGTGTTAAAATTACACCTCAAATAACCTTATTGACTTCGGTTTCGTATTTAGACAGATGGCATAGAAATTGCTGAGTATTACGAAAATTTAATATGTATGAGAAAATATTACGGGATTCTTTTACTAGCACTAGGAATATTGAGTTCTTGCGAGAAAGTAAGCAAGTTAAGTGATGATGCTAGAATTGCCTCTTTTACAATAATAGACCAGACGGAAGGCGTTATATTAGACAAAGAAGGCATTACAATTAATAATAACGTGGTGACGATCCCCTTGGATTATGGCAGGAAATTGTTCCCGTTTACGATAAAAGCAAATATGAAATTTTCGTCCACGACAGATGATGTCATTAGCGTGGATGAAACTCCTTTAAACCTTAAAGAGATTACATTCAATGATGTATACACTCCTCAAACCTTCTATCTCATTTCGGAAAGCGGGGTTCCTCATTTAGGGCAAATTATATTAAAAGACAAAAACAACGCTGATATTACAAATTTCCATATCACGAATTATACGGAAGAGGAAGTGGGAGTAACTATACATGATAACAATATCCGTATTAATTTCAAAGTTGATTTTGATTGGCCGGTTACGATTGAAGCCGAAATAACTCGTAACGGGAAAGTAAAAATCGGTTCAGCAGAATCTCCTTTCATATTCTCGGGTCCCAATGACAAAAAACAAATCACGTTGATTGCAGAAGACAATCAAGATGAACGGGTTTGGAATATACAAGTTGTTCCGACAATTGAAAATTCTAATTTCGAATCGTGGATTAATGTCGGTACTTCCAAAATAAACATAGACCCGACTCCCGGCATAGGACTAGGATGGGCAACAGCTAACAATTCTTTTGTACAAGGTACCACTCCGGTTCCTTATCAAAACGGGTATGCAGCTCAACTTCAAACAGGTATTCAAAACTTAAGTGGCTTGGGTATCGGAGAGTTAATAACAGCCGGAACAATATTCACGGGATACTTCAAAATGAACATTTCCGCTTTGAGCAATCCCCCGTTAATGACCTATTTCGGGATACCATTCATCATGCGTCCAAAATCTATTTCTGTTGATGCCAAATATGAAGCGGGAGTAAAATTCCAACAATCAGAAAAAATAGGACAAAATTCTTATAAGATAAAAGATCTTGCAGGAACTGATCAAGGACGTATATGGGTTGAATTACTTCGATGGGAAGGTAACGGAAACCTCGAATATCACGGGGATCCCGTCGAAGGACTTAAGGTTTTAGGCAAGGGAGAGATGATTTTTGACGGAGCCAATACAGCTTTACGTAATTGGAACAACCATACAATCCCAATTATCTATGATAACAAGTACAAAGATCTGGAACCAACACATATATCTATCGTAATGACTTCCAGTAGGCAAGGAGATCTGTTTATTGGAGCTAAAGGTAGTACCTTAACCGTTGATAACGTTGTTGTGAACTTTTAACCCGAGAAAAAAATGAAACTAATATACCTTCTATTTGTACCATTATTTTGTACTTTAAATACTGTTGCCCGAGATAGAAATCAATTAAAGTCTACCAAAACAACTTCGGCAGATACAATCTCCGATGAACAGGTAGAATATCGATTTGCTCTTGGAGTTCAGTTGGGAACAGACATCGGCGGGGCTATACCATTCCCGTTCAGCAATGTACCGGATGTATTTAATCCCTATCCTAAACTTTCGCCATCGTTGGGTGCAAAACTAACCTTCCCCGTAACAAGTAAATGGACATTGGGAGCCGAGGTCACTTACAAAAAAGTTTCGATCGATGCAGATGCACGTATTGACAATCAACGATTCCATGACGATAAAAACAATGTTATTTCCCGTTTCTGTGGGTCTGCCGAGATGTCAATGGATTTCACGATGTTGGAAGTCCCTCTTTATTTTAAATACACATTCAAAAATCAAAAAGATCGTATTTTGGCAGGTCTTTACGGGGCATGGATCATTAATGCTAAGTTTCGCAATACTGTAACCAAAGGTTACATGATGACCGATGACAAAGTCTACAATGGCTCTATCGATCCAGGTAATCCTTTACATATTAATTTTAGTAACATCTTAGACAGTTGGGATATGGGTATGATCGTCGGGTACGAACGCCAGTTATTTCCCCGTATTGAGTTAGGTCTGCGATTCAGTTGCGGATTCAAAGATATATTTAAACCCAGCAATCAATATTTTGATTACAAAATGTTGCACATGAGAGGAACGCTGGTATTGAGTTACAATTTATTCAATATCAAACCACCAAAATTGAATCCATTCAAGTGATATAAAAGAAAAGGCTGCAAAATTGCAGCCTTCTTTATTAGAAATTATCTACCAATTTATACAACTTATCCGATCGCCGTAACTTGGTTTCACAAGGCATAGAAAACACGGCACCTTTCTCGACCTGTCCCACGGGATCCTGTTCGAGCCGAAGTTCCGGAACAATCATTTGGACTACTCCCGTGTTCGGACCTATGATCATCACCTCGTCACCAACCTTTAAATCATACGATTCCAATTTAAACTCCCCAACCTGCAATTTCGTGAAATAATTCGTGACTTTACCGATACATACCTTTTTCTTGGTAGCCTTTGAACCATACACCTCGCTCCACTCTCCCAAACGCTGCCCAAGATAATAACCATCCCAAAAGCCCCGATTAAACACCGAAGCCAACCGTTCTTTCCAATCGGCAATCTTCTTCGCATCATAATTCCCATCCACGTATGCCTGCAAAGCCTCACTATAACACTCGCAGACCGTCTTCACGTATTCGGCAGAACGGGCACGTCCTTCGATTTTGAAAACCCGCACTCCCGCATCGATCATCTTATTAACGAAACCGATCGTGCATAAGTCTTTCGGGGACATGATATATTTACCATCCACTTCCAACTCGATATCACTTTCCGTATCTTTCACGGTGTAGGAACGCCGGCAGATCTGGTAACAAGCCCCCCGGTTGGCAGAAGCATTCATCTCGTGAAGGCTTAGATAACATTTCCCGGAAACAGCCATACACAAAGCTCCATGAGCGAACATCTCGATCTGGATTAAATTCCCCTTGGGACCTCTCAAATCATTCTGCACGATCTGACGATGAATAGTCATCACTTGATCCATATCCAACTCTCGAGCCAATACAACCACGTCGGCAAACTGAGCATAAAATTTTACAGCCTCGTAATTCGTAATATTACATTGCGTGCTGATATGCACCTCCACCCCGATAGAACGGGCATACAGAATCGCCGCGATATCCGACGCAATAATTGCCGTCAGCCCCGCCTCCTTCACGCAATCGATAATTCGATGCATTTTATCCAACTCGTTGTTATATATGATCGTGTTCACCGTGAGATAAGTCTTCACCCCTCTCTCTTTACAACGCTCCACGATATTTCGCAAATCATCCAACGTGAAATTCGCAGACGAGCGGGAACGCATATTCAATCCCTCGACACCAAAGTAGACGGAATCCGCCCCTGCCTGTAATGCTGCCTCCAACGATTCGTAAGAACCAACCGGAGCCATCACCTCAAAATCTTTCCTTGTCATATCATTATTTTAATGATACAAAAGTAATCCGCTTCATCGAAAAAACACCTTTTTTAGATTTTAAAATTTACAAAACTCTTCATTTCATTGCAAATACCAAAATTTCATTCTATATTTAGCTGTAATAAAAGAATGAAATCTATCACGCAAAGACACGAACCATGATATTCAAGCTATACACCCTTAACCGACAACTTGTCACCAAGTTACAGGTATTACTCGTGAGCATTTTCCTCTTGGCTGGAAATTCCCCAAGTACCGCGCAACATCATTCCGAACAAACCAAAGACAGCACGGAGAATGAAAAAGTATATATGTTCGTTGAAGAAATGCCGATTTTTCCTGGTAACTTGAATTCCTGGATATACAGTCACGTGCAATACCCGGAAGAAGCAAAAGTAAAAGGCATCGAGGGGAAAGTATATGTTCGTTTCATCATCGAGAAAGACGGAACGGTCAACGAGGTAAAAATCATCCGGGGCGTATCCCCCGAACTGGATAACGAGGCAAAAGAAGTCATCACTTCCATGCCGAAATGGTATCCCGGCAGACAAAATAATACTCCCGTTCGGGTATATTACACCGTACCCGTTTACTTCGCTTTAAAAAGTGCAGCCCCTGCTATTGAAAGACGTACCTTTGACAGGTATTTAAAAGCACTTTCCGAAAATGAAGAAAAATTAAAACAGGACACGGATACCGTAGCATCGTCTTCTGCCGAGATGTATCGCCTTTACCTGAAGAAACGCTACGGCTCGGACAAAGCCGCTTATAAAGGAATTATAGCCTCCGCCCGAGAGCAACAACAATCCGCGGAAATTATGCTGAGCATCGTGATGCCTTCCCTCTCTCTTCCGGCAGAAGATAAAAACATGATCTTGAAGTATTACAAGGAAGAATGGGACGAGCAGATTAAACTTATTGATAGCCTACCAACCGAGAACTTTATCAAGGATTACGTGAACATTACCCCCCGTTTCCAAGACAATAAAGTAATTCGGGAAATCAAGATCAGGGACTATCTCGGACTAAAGAAATTCCGTAAATATGTCGAGGAATGTATCTTCAGTCCGGGTAAACTGTTCCGTACCATTATCGCCAACCCGCTCGCCGGGAAATGGGAAAAAATATCCGAAAACGGTGTTGAAGTCAAACACCCGATACAAAAGGAATATTACGATGACTTCTCTTTCATGACCTCCGAGGGGACAAAAGGAACATACAGGATCACGACAGGGCAACAGCTTTCCGAATCATCGCAAAACGTGAAAGTAAAAGATATCATAGAGTATTCCGCCATATACCAATTCGAGGCGAATAACCAGATTCTGGTACTCTCGGGGGAAGCCAATCTGAAATTGGCAAACGGCACCTTGAAAAACGTGCAGGTAAAGGAAACCTGGCGCAGGATAGAGTAAAAATGCAGATTTTTTTATACCTTTGTTTGGTTCGTTATGTGAATATTAAATCAAACTAAAAATTATATGAACGAGGAAGTACAATTTTATCTCGACGAGGCAAAAGAGAGAATGGAATCTGCTCTGAATCACTTGGAATCCGAACTTAGTAAAATCAGAGCGGGAAGAGCCAACCCGAAAATCTTACAAGACGTGCTAGTTGACTATTATGGTAGTCCAACCCCGTTATCACAAGTCGCCAATATATCGGCTCCCGACCCTAGAACGATTGCCGTTCAACCTTGGGAAAAAAGCATGATAGCCCCCATTGAGAAAGCAATCATGAATGCTAACCTCGGACTTAATCCCGATAATAACGGAGAAATGATCCGTATCAATATCCCGGCTCTCACAGAGGAACGCAGACGTGACCTCGTGAAACAAAGTAAGGGAGAAGCCGAAACAGCTAAAGTAAGTGTTCGTAACGCCCGCCGGGATGTGATCGAGCAGGTGAAGAAAATGGTGAAAGACGGGCTCCCCGAGGATATGTCCAAAGATGCTGAAGCCGTGGCTCAAAAGATGACCGACGAATACGGTAAGAAAATCGAGGAATATCTCGCCAAAAAAGAAAAAGATATCATGACAATCTAACCTTATAAACTAAAGGATGTGTTTGGACACATCCTTTATAACTTTTGAAGATCTTCCGGAGTATCAATCCCTATCGATTCGTGATCCGTGATGCTCACGGCAATCGTGTAACCATTCTCCAACCAACGCAATTGTTCCAACGACTCTGCCTGTTCCAGTATTCCTTGGGGGATAGAAGTCACCGCTTTTAAAATCTGCGGACGATAGGCATACATCCCGACGTGTTTGTAGTAGGGAGTCCGGGCAAGCCATCCGTCACGTTCCGCGCCCCGGCAATAAGGAATCGGATTGCGGCTAAAATAAAGCGCCGTGTTTCTCGCGGAAAACACGACTTTCACCTTGTTCGGGTCAAAAATATCATCGTTCTTCTCGAAAGGCTTTGCCAACGTGGCGATTTGTATTGTCGGCTCTTCAAAGCAGGAGATTAAGGACTCAATCTGTTGTGGGATAATAAAAGGCTCATCGCCCTGCACGTTGACCACGACTTCGAATTCACGATTCAAAACCTTACACACCTTCTCGTACGCCTCGTAACAACGGTCGGTACCGCTACGATGCTCCGTGGAAGTCATCACCGCACGTCCCCCGAATGACTCAACGGCATCATAAATCCGGACATCATCCGTCGCCACGTAAACATGGTCAGAAACTACTGCCGCTTTTTCATAAACATGCTGTATCATCGGCTTTCCGGCAATCTCCACCAACGGTTTTCCCGGGAAACGGGTAGAAGCGTAACGAGCTGGAATTAATATCAATGAATTTTTTTGAAGTGTCATAACCTATAAACATTTAGCGTTCATGCTCTTCTGAATGAAGACGTCGTAAATGATCTGAATTGGATAATATTTTTAATTTCAAATTCTGCGGATAATTCGGGTGCTTTTCCAAGAAAGTGTTAACAGCGGAATAAGCATTCTTCCCGGTATGCCCGGAAAGCCCGGCGTTCAACCATGCCGACGGGAAGAATATATCTCCCGTTTCCTGAATCTCTTTCAATTTATCCAACATCCGGGGTATATACTCCTCGGCGTCCATTCTCCGCCGCGGATGATTCAACCAACGCAAACATTCTTCCACCCACACTTCGTTTATTCGGTTCTCGTTTTTTAACAAGGCATTGAACACGCTGTCCCTGACCTGCTTATTACCGGATACCGAGGGTAACACGTAAGCGAAACGATTCTGCAAATCCTTATTCTTAACGGAATTCATGATATACATATTCATCACCTCGTAAATATTGGAATCCCGCAAAACAAGGTTAAACGCGATATTCAATTTATCATTGTCATTGATCGTCAAGTCTTGCAACGTCCTCTCTCCTCCCAGTATGTCTTTGATAAATTCACCGACCTTGGGTGAAGAATAAATAGCCAATAAAGTATTGAAATAAGATTTCTTATTTCCCGCATCGTGGTCGAGCATATTCACGCAAAAACGTTCCAATTCCTCTTGCAACAATTGACGGCTTCCCTCGTCCAGGTAAGTCGTGTAAACCGTCCTCAAGAAACTCAGCGTGCGATTTACCACCAGATTATTCTTTTCGTGAGGCAAGTGCTTCATGCAAAGTTTCAGGAAAAACTCGCCCTTCACCTTCTTGTTTAACACGCCCTCGTACAGCAACTGCCAGGCAACCGCCCGGTAAAGCGCATGGTCTATCTGGCTCAACTCTTTACCAAGAAATTGGATGCCAAATTCCGTCGGCAGGAAACACCCGTATCCCAGCACGTCACAATCCGGCAAAACCACTCTGTTATTCCGGAATCCGGTTAATGTATCTTTCAAGAATATCGGTTGGCGACGCAATTCGCCGAAAGAAGTCATCCAACACACGGATACCGATTGAGGCCAAACCCGTTTCTTACCGCTCGGGTCTATCATGGAAACGGCTTCCTTGCCGAATTCGATCACGGGCGCACCGCTCTCCTTGATCCAAATTTCATTCCAAGCCTGCAAATCCTTCCCGGTAGAATTTCCCAACAACTTGATTAAATCATCCCAATCCGCGTTGGAATACGCCCAACGCCGTAAGTATCTCCGCAATCCCATCTGCAACTGGAATTCGGAAATTTCCTCTTCCAGCATACGCATCACGATAGGAGCCTTGTGATAAATAATATCCCCGTATAATGTCCCCGCATCTTTCAAATTATTCAATTCCTGCATGATTGGGTGAGTCCCTTTCGTACGGTCTGTCCGCAAAGCGGGTTCATAATGATTCAAAAAGAAATTCAAGCGATGGTTTACTTCAGGGTATAACTGCGCTATAATCTTATCTGCCATAAACCCGGCAAACACTTCCTTGAGCCACACGTCATTAAACCACTTCATCGTGACGTAATCGCCGAACCACATATGTGCGGTTTCATGGGCGATCAACTCGCTCCGTTTCACCTGTGCCGACAAATCGGCATTCCGGTCGAGGAAAAGAGAAGATGACTTGTAGAACGTGGCTCCCGGGTGTTCCATTCCCCCGTATTGAAAAGCGGGAATCGCCACCACGTTATAGTTATCGAAAGGATATTCGATCCCCGTGTAACGCTCCATCCATTCCAGCGAATGGCTCACCTGTCTTACGATTTCGGGAATACTGGCATTGATCTTTGCCGTATCCGTTTCCCGGTGGTAAATCCCGATCCAGCGCTTTCCCACGAACCGCTCCGTGTACGAGAATCGTCCCACGGCAAAAGCGAACAGATAGGTGCTCAAAGGTTTTGTTTCCCCGAACTCGCAAAGCTGGTAATCATTGAAGTATTCTACCCGGATAGATTCCCCGTTCCCGATCGCTTTCCACCCGGCAGGTATTTTAAGCGTCAATTTAAAACGTGCTTTTATATCCGGTTGGTCAAAACAAGGCATCAACGTCCGGCAACGATCCGGCACCAGCAAGGTATACATCATATCCTCGCTCCTGTTTAGCGACGACTCACCCGCGATAAATTGGATTGACAACTCGTTCCGCCCCTCTTTCAGATACTCCGGTTGAATAATGATGTGTTCATTCTTAAACGTGTAAGGCACTTTCTTACCCCCGGAAGTCACGGACAACACCTTGCCCTCTTCCTCCTTGAAATCCAGAACTACCGGAGCCAATTCCGATAATTCAAAGAAGATCTCCGATTCTGCCATGATAGCCTCATTCTTTTCCCTGGGAATAGAAAAGTATAGCCGATAGGATACGCCTCCGATATTGGATTTACGTTCTTTCGCCAATTCGAGGGAAACCCCCTTTTCTACTTTATCCTGGACCTTATTACAAGCAACCAGCGATAGCAGCAAAGACACGACTATGGATACACGACACACCACGTTGTTATTTATTTCTGTTTGACATCTCGTTCGATATGGCATTCACCATTAAAAATAGCCCCCGACTCGATAGCGATATAAGCCGCCTTGATCGTTCCCGTGAACACGGCTTTTGCTCTCAACGACACGGAACCCGTCGACACGATCGTTCCCTCCATCGTACCCAGGATATCCACGCTCGGCGAAGTCACCTCTCCCTCTACTTTTGCCATCTGCCCGATAATCAACCGCCCCGTCGTGTTTATCTTTCCCTTGATACTACCGTCTACCCGAATATCGTTCGACGCATGAAGATCTCCGGTAATCTGAGTCCCTTCACTTAATAGGTTAATCGCAACTTGTTGTTGTACTTCTTTTCCCATGATCTTGCATTTACTTTATTTTCTTACCAGACGTAACCATTTTATTTCGTATATCTCCCCTTCCACCCGCAACTTCCCCGTTTCCACCTTCCCCTTCAATGCGGCATTTTCCCCGATTATTAAAGAACGAGTTTCCACGTTTCCTTCCACTACCCCCTCGACGTATAACTCTCGGCAACACACGTGACCCGTCACGAGAGCACCTTGCCTTACCTCTACCCGTCCCCCGGCAGTAATATTACCTAAAATCTTACCGAACAAGCATAAATCCCCGGGTAGGTTTATATCTCCCCCGACCACGGAATCTTCCAAAACTACAGTTTGTTTACTTCCCGGACAATCCGGATTCACACTTTTTCCCATCTTAGTTAAGTAATAAACGACCAAATATACAACAAGAAATTGAAAGTTGAAAATCTTTTTTAGCTCACAAGGCCTATAAAATCATAAAGTCCATAAAGTCAAAAAAAAATCGACCTTATGGACCTTATAAACGTTAAGACCTTATGGACTATTTAGTATAACCCCACTTCACGTAAATGGCTCCCCACGTGAACCCGGCACCGAAGGCAGCGAGAATTAAATTATCTCCTTTTTTCAACTGGTCTTCCCACTCGTACAGGCACAACGGGATTGTCGCAGATGTCGTGTTACCGTACTTATGGATATTTACCATCACCTTAGAAGCAGGCAGCCCCATTCTCTCGCCGGTAGCCTTGATGATACGCAGGTTTGCCTGATGTGGCACCAACCAAGCGACATCTTCCGACGTGAGATTATTGCGTTTCATGATCTCGACAGAAACGTCCGCCATGTTCGACACGGCATGCTTGAACACGGGCTGTCCTTCCTGATAAATATAATGCTCTCTTGCTGTAACGGTTTCGATGGAAGGCGGTTTCAACGAACCACCCGCTTTCATATGCAAGTGCACCCGTCCCATGCCGTCAGACCGAAGGATATGGTCGATCACACCCACGTCCTCGTGCGTCGGCTCGAGGAGGATCGCAGCTGCAGCATCCCCGAAAATCGGGCAGGTTGCCCGGTCGGTATAATCCGTGATTGCCGACATCTTCTCGGCTCCCACGACAACGACCTTCTTGTAACGCCCGCTTTCCACGTATTGCGTGGCTGTCGTCAACCCGTATAAAAATCCGGAACATCCGGCATTCAAATCAAAACTAAAAGCATTCTTGATTCCCACCATGTCGGAAATAACGTTCCCGTTCGCCGGGAAATGCATATCTGCCGTCACGGTACAGCAGATCAAGAGGTCAACTTCTTCCGGTTTCAACCCGGTCTTGCGAAACAGGTCTTCCACCGCCTTGGCTCCGAGGTAAGCACTACCTTTATTCGTATCCCGTAATATACGCCGTTCCTTGATTCCGATCCGCGTCATAATCCACTCGTCCGTGGTATCCACCATCCGGCTCAATTCCTCGTTGTCTAAAATGTAATCGGGATAAAATGCGCCTACCCCCGTGATTACCGCTCTTGGCCTTTCCATAAAAAATATCTTTTCAAATTAAATTGAGGTCAACTACCCGTATACAATCATAGCCCCCTGGATTACAGGGGGCTCTGTATTATTCACGGCAATTCATCATTGCATCAATATTATGCAACGACTGCTTTCTCAATAGCCAATTTACCCCTGTAATACCCGCATTCCGGGCATACGGTATGATACTGTACTGCAGCACCACAATTTGAACACTTTGCTATTGCAGGAACAGTTGCCTTATCGTGAGTTCTTCTCTTATTCCTTCTCTGTTTAGAGATTCGGTGTTTAGGATGTGCCATTTCTCTCTAGTTTTATTTAGTTATTATTAATTAATTTCTTCAATTCATCCCAACGGGGATCAATCTTCTCATTCTCTTCTATCGTCAAGTCCTCAAGGACCCGTTCCATCTCCTCGTTGCATTCTCCCTCCGGGTGAACCACTCGAAGCGGATAATTCAACATGTATATCTCGTACAGCGGCTCGCTCAAATCCAGATAATCCTCGTCTTGTGCCAAGACTATAAAATCATCATCATTCCCCTCTTCCCTTTCCCCGTACTTCGCATACAAGTTAAGTTCCCCGCTAACCGGTAAATCCATCTCTTCCAAGCAGCGATCGCAAATAGCCTTCACTACTCCATCGATCTTCATCCGAACTTCCATCAGAAGGGATGATTTCACGATCTCCACTCTCGCGTTTACTTTCCCTTTCGTTCCCTTTGTCGCTTCAAAGCAATCGAAAAAATCGTCATCCATGACAAACTCGAAAGAGTGAACGCCTTCTCCTAAGCCTCTGTGGGCTATCTTATATTCTTTCAATCTGTCCACAACTCTTGAAGTAAAACGGCGCAAATGTACAAAAAAATAATATATAGTACCACATCCTGTCAGTTTTTTTTCTCCGTGCTTACTCTATCACCTTCCAGTCGTCCACGGTTCCCGTGTCCTGCACCCAGTTGCTTACACTCGATCGCGGCTTCAAGTAATCCGAGGCCACCATGGCAAGGAAACCGTTTTTCACCTCGTCATTCGGGAAATCAAGCAAAAACGTGTTGCGACGCATGTTATACCCCTTGATCGTCAAGAATCCCCATTGGTAAAGCGTGCTTAACAATTTCGGTGCATTCACGTCGGGATACATAAAATCCAAAGAGTTATAATGCCTTCCCGCCAATTCATTCAAGTTGCTCCGCGTGCGGTTTAACTGTTGAAGAAGATAAGTAGACATATCAGACTGAAACCAACAATCACGGGTTGACTTCGCGTCTAATGCTCG
This sequence comes from Butyricimonas sp. Marseille-P2440, assembly GCF_900091675.1. Classification (NCBI taxonomy): domain Bacteria; kingdom Pseudomonadati; phylum Bacteroidota; class Bacteroidia; order Bacteroidales; family Odoribacteraceae; genus Butyricimonas; species Butyricimonas sp. Marseille-P2440. The sequence goes on from NZ_LT594609.1 coordinate 518,444, forward strand.
TAACAAACTACACGGGTTGTAAACTTCCACTAAATCATCCCCAAAATGATAACCGCCATATTGCCGTTTCAACACCCGCTTTACCGCTTCTGCATCAATATCATGCTGTTCTCCCGTACAACTGATCGGGTCAGCAAAATAAGTATCCAGTTCTTCTTGGGTTATCCCGCAAAGCGCCTCGTAACGATGATTCATGCTGATGTCTTCCGGATGATTAAAACCTCCGTATTCCCCTTTTTGCAAGTCTTGGGTCAAACCCGCCAGGAAAACAAAATGCAAGTGTTCGTCCGCCGCCTTCAATGCCGAATAGAAACCTCTCAACTCGTTGCGGACCCGTGTTTCCAACTGCATCTTGTTGCCATCCACTACCGTCTCCAGTTTTGAATCGCGTACCTCCAAAAGCGGCTTATCGTAATCATCCACCAAGAACACCACCCGCCGCCCGGTTCGTTCGTGAACCTGACGCAATAATTGAATAAAGCGCCAACCAATCCCCCACTCTCGCTTCGAGGGCAAATCATACTCTTTTTCCCAGGCGGAAATATGCCCCTCGATCACCTTCTCCAGCGTGCCCTCCTCCCGGAAATTGCTCCCGTTAAAATCGAGATGAAACACCGGGTATTCCAACCAGTCTTTTTCCAGACGGTCGATCGCCAACCCCTTGAAAAGCTCCTTCCGCCCCAAGAAATAGTTCTTCAACGTCGATACCAAGAGACTCTTCCCGAAACGGCGGGGACGGCTCAAGAAATAGATTTTTCCTTCCTTCACGAGCGAGTAAATCATTGCCGTTTTATCCACGTAAACGTAACCGTCTTCGATAATCCGGTCAAAACTCTGGATGCCTATCGGGTATTTCATGCTACAAATTCTTTTAACGTTATCAGTACAAATGTACGAAAAAACAACTAATAATCTCTCTCTCTCGTTTCCCATGCCTATCACCCTCTTTTCAAAAACGTTCCCGAAGGTCTTTGAAACGAGTTTAAAACGAGTTTAAAACGAGTTTGAAAGGAATTTGTTCCCTGTCTTCACCGGGACTACTCCCCGTCTTCACCAGGAATCCCTCTCTCATAAATCACGGGAACACCCTGTGTCACATTTGGAATTTCTCTTACAGATATGGCTTCTGCCAAAGAGGGAGACAGTCGGTCGGCAGATATAATCAAGAACTGGATTAGGAATCGTTATACTATTGAATTTCTGTTATACTATTGAATTTCTTGGAACTTGGGAAATAATTCACAATCCTGATTTTAAAGTGGTCGAATTTGACCACTTTAGGAAAAGTGCAGGGTTACCTTCTTTTGTACTCAGTGCTTCAGAATGGATTGAACGCACAAACGCTATTGGCATTGTTGTAAAAAAAGGATGTTATGGTGGAACGTACGCTCATAAAGATATTGCTTTTGAGTTTGGTTCTGCAATCAGTGTGCCTTTTAAACTCTACCTGATAGAGGAATTTCAGAACCAGTACTTTGTTCCCCGTCTTCACCGGAAATTCCCCTATCATAAATCCAAAATCACAAATCGTAAATCACGAATTGTCAAGTCTTCCACCGGAGCCCGCCGATAAACTTATCCACGAGACCGGTGAATATAAATTATAAGATTACTCCTCTCGCCCCGTTTTCGGGTACTCCCGGGAAGTATCCAGTATATTAAGACAAGCCAACACGTTTTTCCGGTAATGATCCCCGATCGGGAACCATTTCCCGTGGGCTCGCAAGGAGTTCCCCGCCCACGTGTCGACATAACGTAGGTTCAGGATAAATCCACGGTGTACACGGGCAAAATACGCGTCCGGCAATTGCCGCTCCACGACTCCCAAACGGCACGCCACGGTGATCCGGGATTTATCTTTTAAATAGAAATCGCTATAATTAGCCGACGCCTCGATCCAAACGATGTCGGCGTAAAAATATTTCTTGTAATACTCGTCCTGGCGAATAAACAAGCCGTCTGCCACCAGCGGTGACACTCTCAAAGGCGCGTCCACACCCGATAAATCTGTTTTCATAGACAATTAAAGTTATGCCTCATGAAATATTCACCGACGGGCGGAAACTATAAAAAAAGGGGGGAGCCGCATGTATAAAGCGAACTCCCTCCCACGCACGCACCAATTATAAAAAAACTATTTTTATTTCTTTCTCTTCCTCGTCAACTCCGCCAGTTTATCGCGAAGGGTGGAAAGTGCCATTCCCCGGGCAACGACGCGATTCTCGGCGTCGAGCAGGAAATAGGCGGGAAGGTCGTTTACCAGGTAAAGGCGGGCGATCCCGGAATCCATGCCCTTGAGGTCGGAGCCGTTCGTCCAGATCATGCCGTCAAGCCCGACGGCTTGCTTCCACATGGCGTGGTTGTCGTCCAGCGCCACGCTGACGATCTCCAGACCGCGCGGGCGGTATTGCAGGTAAAGCTTCACCAGGTCGGCGTTGTCCCGCCGGGAACTTTCCACCCGTGCCGCCCAGAAATGCACCAGTTTCCATTTCGCGGGAACGTCGTGCAGGCTAAACGTGTTGCCATCCGGCTTGGCGAGCGTGAAGTTCGGGGCAACCTCGCCGACGGCGAGTTTCCCGTACTGCTCCAAAGCGGCGGCGATCCGCTTGCCGGGAACCGTGGCACGTGCCGCCTCGCCCAACAGTTCATACTTCGAGCGCAAGCCCTCTTCCGTTTCACTGCCGATGCCGAGAGCGATCACGTGCGCCGTGGCGTACTCGTCGGGGTTCGCCTTGATCAAATCCAGCGTGGCGTTCACCGACGCCTCGTAAGCCTGGTCCACCCGGGCTTGCAAGGATTGGACGTTCGCCCCGGGCTGTCGTGCCTCTGCCGCCACTTTCGCCTGCTCAGCCATGAACGACTGGCTGATCCGGGTGAAGCGGGAGAGCAATTCCTGTTGCTTGCCACCCTGTATCAACGCGCCGGCACCACTCACGTTCACCATGAAATTGGCGTTCTCCAGGATCAGAGGGATCATCCCCTCCCCGTTAGCCGGGGTGAGGTAAGCCGCCGCGGGGCGCGATACCTTGCCCGTGAATACGAAAACACCGTTTTTGACCTCTATCACACCCAACGTGTCGGGCTTCTCCCCCTCGTTAGCGATTAGCAGGAGCGTACCGTCCGCCATCCCGCTCACCTTACCACTGATCTGATAGCCTTCCTGCGCGTGACAAGCGACCGAGGAAAGCAACGCTAAACCGATTATTAATGAAATCTTTCTCATCATTTTATCATTAAATTATTAATAAATTCATTTCCCCAGCAACTCGGCGATTTTCTTTTCCAGCGCCTTTCCCCGAAGATTTTTGACGACAAAGCAATTGTTCCCGCCAAGCAAAATGACTTCATTCTATCTTGGGAAAAATCATCACATGTTCCGATTCTTGTACCCCCAAACGATCAAGTATAATCCTCGGAGATACTTCAAGAAACGAAACAGGACATCAACCATGTTATTTAATTCCTATTCTAATTTTAGCAGAAAAAGAGAAGAATAGAATTGGATTTCCCCGCTTCAGCGAGGAAATCCAAGCAATAGTGAATATTATTGATAGATGTAAGGTATCAAGTCACCAATACGCAAACTGTATATAGGCACCCCACTTGTCGTTGTACCAACCACATTGGTGTTTATTGTTAATCGAATATATTGTACATCCCTTCGCTTTTCTCTCGGTATTTCTATAAACGTGATCTCACCTATAGCATTCCCCACAGAAACTCCTCCCTCATCAAATGTGACTTGTTCCCAACTCCAACCATTCGCAGAAGCCTCTATTTTCAAAGAAGATAGCAAATATTGCAAATCTTTTTTGATAGCTGTTTTATCCGTCGTCCCCATATCAGCCTGCACAAACTTAAACCCGTGCAAAGATTGCGCTTTTTTCATGTCGATATTCACTGTAACCGTGAAAAGTTCAAAATCTGATCCCGGTTCAAAAACAGTAGCCGGATCATTATCCAACATCGCACTCACTCCATTGGGTTTATTTCCATTATACGTCGTATCCGAACAAGTTAATACCCAATCTTTCGTATCCAAGGGTACAATTTGCGGCATGTCATTCAAGTTTTCCTGGCTTCTATTCCTGGTCAGCCACTCTGTATCGATTTTTGCCTCAAACTCAACATCATTTTCCCAATCATAATACTCTGACGACAATAATCGAATATACGAGTCGCCATACATATTCTTCGTGAAAAGATAATGATCGTTGTAACATTCCACTTTCACGCCACGCGTCCTGCTCAAGTAATACAATGTTGTTAACGCCAAGTAAGGATCAGTTGTACTCAAATTTTCCAAGTGTCCAGATTTCATATAACGATTTTTACCCAAAAAAACGTTCTTTAGGTTCGGGAAATAAAATAGATCTTGAAAAGTTGATAAATTGTAATCCAGTTCAATATCCGTTACCTTATCCACCTCGCTTTTCCAATCCATCCCGTACTTATGCGTCATCACATTAACAAAACCGGAAGACCAAACTTGCTCTTCCAATGATAACGGTTCAGGAGTAAAGCGGATCGTATCAACACACCCGGCAAGCAATCCCTTACGATTCACAACCAGTGGTTTAGAGAAATCAATCCCCACTTCTTCAGGTACATTATTGTCATCATCCGGCAGCATAAACATGACATCATCCAAATCGTCTATGGCACGATCCATATACTCAAGTATATTCCAAGGATGAATTTTACCATCAGTCCCCCAGTATTCCAATTTCATCTCTTTCAAATTAGAATTCATTCCATCCAGGATCACTACTAACTTATCGTTCACCGGATAAAAATTAACGATACCACGAGTAAAAGAACGTAAATCCTCGTGACTTTCCGTATAAGGACGACCGTACTGGGTTTCCACGAGAGATTCCGTTCCATCGGTAGCCACGTTGCTCACTTTCACGGAATAAACAGCATCCCGTAACCCCACCAAAGAAATAGTATCCATCAAATCGGTTTCCACCGCATTTTTCGGAGTAACGTATTTCACTTCCGGTTCGGTGTCAAGTTCAGATTGATAAGCGATTTTCACTTTCTCGATATTAGGATCCATATTACCTTTCCAGGAAACACGCAACCGTTCCCATCCAGGTTCTACACTCAAATTCGAACATTTACCCGTGTAACGAATCACCCCGTCACCACTAAATTCATCATACGTGTCTTCCAAATCCTCGCAACCCACCATGCAGAAAGCTGCGAATAAAAACGCCATATAGTATAATTTGCACTTCATCATTTTCAACATTCTTTAATTTACTCTGCTTTTACACACACTTCCATTTCATTGAATGTCACGAACTCGCGACTGTTCACCTCTTTCATAGAAGCCAAGCGACTCGTTGAATTATAAGTATCTGTGACTACAAGAATCAAATAACGGAATTTTCTTCCCTCCTCATAGTTACATAACATTCGTAGAACCACCGGTTCTGTCGCCAGCAATTCTTCCTCGTCACCTTTCATCCAATCGTCATCTATTTCAAGATTATTACAATCAGACCGTGCAGCCCAAGAAGTAAAAACACCATCTATATCATCATCAAGTTCCGAAAGAAGTGTACACGAAGCTAAATCCACTGACTGAGGATTCATACTATTCGTTCCGTACAGCTTAGCTTTCGCTGGAAGACGCGAAATATAGTATCCTTTCCACACATCTTGCAAGAATTCTGGTCCCTCGCTAAAACCTCTATCATTTGAATAAGGCCAAGAAGTTCTATAATTCAAAAAAGCATAGATAAAGACCCCAGCCGGAACCCTCTCCTGTTTTAAATCCAAAATAAAACGGTTTTTATCACCCTCTTCCTTGTTATAAAAAGCGTGAGGACCAACCACGTAAGTGTTATACTTGTACCTTTCTCCCGCCAATCTATTTCTGCGATAATTTAATCCATACTTATCTCCATCAAACAAATAGTCGGCTCCCAATCCATATTCAAGATTCGTGACTGTTGTTCCCCCGAATTCAAAAAGAAAATCATTACTATATTTCAAAGTATCCATCGAAAGACAAGGTAAACCCTTTTCCACGTGAAGTTTCACACGTTTCCCTTCAAAATCATCCGTACGTACTATTACATCCGTGGCATCCATCACTTGTTTCATCTCGAAATTGAGCGTATCCCCCCTGCCTTTATCGGGGTACTAGACATCAAAATTGTATCCGGTTTACCCGTCCACGGGTCTTTACCCATGTAGAACACGTGTACCATTCCGGATGTATTCTCCGGAGCCAGATAAGACACGGAGAATCCGCCCCAAAATTCTCGTATTTTCAAATCATCAAACAACGCCACGGTAGCAGATTTTTCCGTGTTGAACGTCATTTCAACAGATTCAGATTCAGCCATGGAGCGATTAAAGAAAGAAACTTGCGCGGGTACATTTTGCCGCGCCTCGGTAAAACCAGTCAACAATAGAGAATCCCCCAAGTAAGACCCCTCCCGAGTTCGCAATTCCCCCCACGCATCCCGATAACGAACACGCACACCATACACGTCTGGGTTCTCGACATAGTACCTCATCAAGGCACCTCCAGATACCGCGTGAAACTCCACTTTCCGGAACTCCACGGGTACGTCGAAGTTTACCCCGTCATCATCCTTGCAAGCGGAAAAAACACATAGTACCAATACTATTAACAACGTATTTTTCATATTATCAAATCTAAAATTACAAATCTATTTACCATCCCAAATTTTGCACGCAACCAGACGTCATCGTTTCATCGCTTTGTATTGGCCAGAAATAATCCCGTGGTGCCACAAATTTATTTTTACTACTTACTATCACCGGTCCTTTGCCATTATTATAGAAACTATTGGCATCAGCACCAGTAACCACCCAACCACGTAATTTGTTATTCAATTCCACGTGAGCTGTTTTCCAACGGCGCAAATTCCAAAAACGCATTCCCTCGAACGCAAATTCAATATTCCACTCCTGGCGAATAATCTCACGCAAACCCGATTGAGTTTTCACTTTATTTTTATCTTTTGCCATAGCCCAAGAATCTTCTACATCCGGAATCCCCGCACGAGCACGTACCTCATTCAAGTATTCACAAGCTACTTTCCTCTCGTCTATTTCGTTATACGCTTCGGCAGCCAACAAATACAACTCTGCCATTCGAATCGCCGGGAAAGGTCTAACCCCTAAAGAGGACAAATCCGAGCTATAATTATGGAGTGCACAATTCGAATATATCCATTTTTTCAAAAAGTAACCTGTTCTATTTTGAGGGACCAATGAATTCAACCGATTTTCTTTCAATCCGAACTCTTCTCCCTGGTATACTTCAACTTTATAAAGTTGTTCAGTTGTTAACCCCAATTGCCAACACGTGCGATCTGCCGCAATATCAGCGTAGAACCGCGGTTCCCGACGCGTATGCAAATAAGGAATATCCACATCCATCATTACCACATTGGTATATTTAGGATCCCTCACTTTCACTAATTGATAGGGATTTCCCGCTCCATAGGTCGGATCCTGGTCTATAGGCAATCCATTGTCCGTGTAAAACATCTCCACCATTTTCATACTTGGACTGATGCAAGTTCCCTGCAAAAAACTTTCCCCCGTTTTCGTCCGAGGCAATGTCCGTTCAAAAAATTCTCCACGCGATCCATAAGGCTTAACCATTAATAAAGCCTCTTCACTCGCAAAACCAAACGTAGTCGTCGCTCCCTCGATATTTTTCATATCCGCCAACAATTTCGATGTTCCAGATTTACCTTTTACCAACCTCTTACCATTATCTAAACAGACGTCAATAGCCTCTTTAGCTGCTTGAGCAGCCCGACGCCATTTCTCCTGATCTTTGGTTGCACTAAACAAAGGTTCTCCATTTTTATTTCTAAAATCCCGGTAATCAGGATTTCCGTTAAATAGATCAGAAGCCTGGTATGCCAACGCACGGGCTTTTAAAGCTAAAGCAGCCTCTTTACAAAAATAAGCTCTCCGACTGGTCTCTTTTTGATTAAACGGAGAAAGTATTGCCGCCGCATCATCACACAGTTTAACGATCGCGTTAAAACAAGTATCCACGTGGCTACGCGGAACTTTCATTGCCTGTATATTCACGTTCGGATCAATATTTTCTGGCACTAAAATAATCGGCCCATAACGACGCACCAGTTCAAAATAGTAATACGCTTTCAACGCCATAACTTCACCTTTCCGCTCGCGTTTTCCAGCTGCCTCCAAATTATACACTTGATCTATTTTATTTATAAAAATGTTACACATATTTATCGCCGTGTAAAAATCAGATCTTCCCTCTAACTGTCCTTGTTGTGACGCCTCCTTTTTCAACCACCGATCATTATATGGCTCCAATGAATTCTGCATGCCATTAGCAATCATCAAACCCACGAAATACGGTTTTTGATTAGGTCCAAGTATATCGTACACGTTATCGCTCACGACAAATTCATCTGCACCCAAAAATGCCTCGTTATGCGCAATCGATGGTACAGGAGTCTGCAAAAACATATAACAACTCCGCAACCAATTCTCTGCTTCATTACGCGTTTCAAATTCCGTATCCAATGTTGTCATATCTTCCTCCGGAACGATATCCAACCAACTGTCACAAGCGGAAAAAAAGAACAGCGGTATTAAAAAATACAATAATCGTTTCATATCACTATATTATATTAAATTAGAAACTAATATTCACCCCTACGGCATAAGTTTTCTGTATCGGGTAATTGAACCCGTTCTCTCCCAATTCCACATCCCACAACTTGAAATTACTGAACATGAACGGATTGTTCGCCCGAACGAAAAATTTCACGTTTTGCATGCGAAGTTTCGTGCGTAAGTTCAATGGCAAATTATAAGCCAGTTCCAATGACGTGCAACGCAAGAAAGAACATTCACGCATAAAATAGGTCGACTTGCGATCACTATTATTAATACTATGCCTATCTTCTTGGGGGTTATTAACCGTAATACTCTGGGTCGAGAGACGCGGCCAGAAAGGACGGGCGCTCATGCTCTTTTCCGTCCAATGGCTATCGTATATTTCTTTCAACATAGCATGATCGTTCACAAAGGGCGACAAAGCCGTCGGATCGATAAAGAATCCCCGGTTACCAGAACCTTGGAAGGCAAAATTGAATTCCCAATTTTTATAATTGACAAAACCACTGAAACCGTACACGATTCTCGGTGTTTCCGGGAACCCGATATGCACTGCATCTTCCGCATCGATAACACCATCTCCATTAATATCACGATAACGAATATCTCCCGGTTGAACCGTGGATTGCAAGGGGGAGTTATCGATCTCCGCCTGGTCGTGGAACAAGCCCTCGGCGATGTAGCCCACCTGTTGCGAAATCTCGTGGCCGCACTTCCATTGCCACCGGGGTTTGTCGGTTGCCTCTTCCAACTCCTTGTAAACCGCCTTGTTATACGTGAAGGTTCCGTTCAAGATGACCCAAAAATCAGGAGAAAAAGCGTGTTGCACTTTCGCAGACAAATCCAAGCCTCGTGAACGCACTTTACCCATGTTATCCAATGGAGGCAATTCGATCCCCATATTAGCAGGAATCACAGTTCTATTACCTATAATATTATGACGGATCTCTTGATAAATATCGACATTCAATTCCAGCACATCCTTGAAAAAACGAGATTCCAAACCCAAGTTCACCTGTTCGGAAACCTCCCATTTCACGTCTGGGTCCCCATAATTTTGAATTTGTTTCCGATAAAACGTGTCTTCATTTCCAACCTCAGGATAAGTTCCCCCGTTTACACTTGTCTTACCAATTTGCGGCATATAGACGAAGCGCGGTGTTGCTATGATCCCGTCATTCCCCACTTTTCCGTAAGATCCCCGCAATTTCAGGAAGGAAACCACGTTGCTCGCTCCCTGCAAGAAATTTTCTTTCGACACGATCCAAGCCCCACCCACGGACGGGAAAAAGCCCATGCGGTTGTTTTTCGTGAAACGTTCGGAACCATTGTACCCGAAGCTGGCTTCCACGAAATAACGGTCCAGATAACCGTAACTACCGCGCATGGAGAAACTTAAATTACGATTCTCGATACCATCATACAAATCAAGGACCGGAGAATGGCTTGCCTGCTGAGCTTGAAACACCGCTGTCAACGAGGTTTGATGATCTCCCCAAGCCGCCGTGTGTAGCAAGCGTCCTTCATATACCCACTGTGAAGAAACAGTTCGATCTCCCCCTTCACTCTCTAAAGTCCTACGTCCCGGCTGAGAATTAACATTCGTCAAAAAATGTTCTCTCGTTTCAAAATCATACCCACCACTTTCTGGATCACAAGCGTAATAAAAAGGAACTGTTTGATAAGCTTCACTATTATAATTAGAAGTTGAGTATGCCACGCTGGCACGTAACTCCAAGCCTTTCAGCAGAGAAGATAAATTATGTATATATTCTAGCCGCGAAGTCAAAGAAAAACGTCCCCGTTCTATATACCCGGCTTGTAATGCAGCATAAGGGTTAATAACACCACTAGCAGGCCCACCAACCACATTCCCGAATCGGATATGCGGCCATCCGTTCTCTTTATCCCCCGGGTAAGTGGGAGCGAAATTCACGGGAGAAGCGTTAAACGCCATCGCATAAGCTTGTTGCACGTTAGAATAAGGGCCATGATATTTATCCACGGAGAAAGAGGTGTTCGCCAACAAACGGATACCGGCATTCAGGTTCACGTTCAGGTTCAAACGGGAAGAGAGCGTGGAGTTCTTGATATTCACGTCGAACTGGTTCAACTTGTCGGTTTTCAACATACCCTCGTCGTTCACGTAATTCACGGAAGCGTAATATTGCACCAGCTCGGAGCCCCCTCGCACGTTCACTCCCACGCGGTGGTTGATCGACATATCCTTGAACAAAATCTTGTACCAGTCGTTGGCGGGATAAAGCCAGGCAGGATAGTTGGGATCGCCCGTGCGCTCGATTTTCGTCAAAGAATACACCGGTGTCGCATCCGGGTTACGCGTCATCAACGCCTCGTTGTACATCAACATGTACGTTTTCGGGTCCACCACCTCAATTTTATCCGTCGGCATGGAAGCCACCGCCTCGTAGCGCACGGAGGTGTACACGCTCCCGGCTTCACCCTTTTTCGTGGTCACGAGGATTACCCCGTTCGCCCCGCGGGCACCGTACATCGCCGTGGCGGAAGCGTCTTTCAACACGGAGAAACTCTCGATGTCCTCCGGTGCCATACGCGCCAAATCCAAACGGGAAGATTCCACCCCGTCGATCAACACCAAAGGCTCGGACACCCCGTTGGATGAACTGATACCGCGGATGTAGAATTTCGTGTTCATCTCCTCCTCGGTCAACGCACCCGGGGCTCCTCCCGTCTGCCAACCGATGATACCGGCTATTTTCCCGGCAAAACTGGAAGTCAGGTCGCTGCTGGACGACTTCAAGTCCATCGGGCGAACGGTGGTAATGGATGAAACCACGCTCTCTTTCTTTTGCTCGCCGAATGCCACAACGGTCACCTCTTCGAGGTTCTCCTCGGTGGGATTCAAGCGGACATTCAACTTGTCCTTCCCCTTGATTTCAACCACTTTCGTTTCATACCCAATGAAAGATACCCGCAACACGTCGTCCGACTTGGCGGCAATAGCATAATGCCCTTCCGCGTCGGAAGCCACCCCTTGCGTCGTTCCCACGATCACGATGGTCGCCCCGGCCACGGGATTACCTTTCTCGTCCACGATGCGACCGCTGACTTTCAGCAGATTCACTTCCGGGGTTTGCTCTACTTTCATTTTTTTCTTCACCACGATCACCTTGCTCTCGATCGAATAATCATACCCGTGAGCCACAAGCACCTTTTTCAACACCTCATCCAACGTTGCATTCGTGAAAGTTTCTGTAATTTTGATCTCATCGGATATATCATTTTGCTTGTGCACAAAAGTATATCCAGTCTTCACTTTCAAATCCTCAAGTACTTCCAAGATGGTATTGTTACGGTACTTGGCTGTAATCTTCTGTTGCCGCGAAGAATCATTTTGCGCGTACACGACAGCGCACGACAACAACATCAAAATAAAATTTGCTAAAACAATCTTGCTCCATTTCCGAATTCCCACCCGAAAAATGGCGTGATTAGATTTTTTTTTCATACATTTGTTTTTGAATTAATAAGATATCGTCTGCTACCAACAGACGTTACACACGTAAGCGGGAGAATTCCTTGAATTCTCTCTCTTTTTTACTCTAGTTTCTGAACTTCTATTTTCCCATCGGCATTCATTTTAAATTTAACATCTGCCACTTTACTCAACACGGCAAGAAACACCTCCAGCGTCTCGTCACTCGAAATACTTCCCCGCAGGATAATGTCTTCCCCGGGCAAACTCCCCGTCTCGAAATCCACGTCGTAAGCACGCGAAACGACTTTCAGGACTTCGCTCAATGCCATATTCTCGATACTGATCATCCCATCTTTCCACGCCACCACGTCACTCACGTTTACCTGGCATACTCGCAAGCTATCGACACCAACGCCTAAAACAGACTGTTCCCCCGGGGAAAGCACCACTGCCTCCGTCCCGTGGACAGGGACTACCTTCACCTTCCCGGAGGCAAGCGTCGTCAACTCCGGCTCTGACGGGTAAGCCGACACGTTAAACTTCGTACCCAGCACCGTCACCGCCTGCCGCACCGTTTCCACGACAAACGGACGCGCCGTATCCCGAGCCACCTCGAAAAACGCCTCTCCCGTAACACGCACCCTCCGTTCGCCCCTCGCGAACTTTTCCGGGTATTCCAACCGACTGTCCGAATTTAGCCACACCACGCTACCGTCATTCAGCGATATCCGGTACAACCCGGCCCCCCGGGGGATCGTGATCCTGTCATAAACCAGCACATCCTCTTTTTCTTCCCCCGCGTTCTCCTCCAATTTTTTATCGTACACGACCTTACCGCTGCTGATCGCCACTTGTGCTCCATCCCGCTCCTTGAACTCGATCTCGCGACCGCCCAAGTAATGCTGCCCACCATTTGCCATCTCCAGTATAGCCTTGCGGGCGGGCGAACCGATAGAAGCCATCGTTCTACTCTTGTCAACTGCATCATCCTGCCATAACACCACCGACGACACCACCGCAACCACCACGGCAGCCGCCACCCCGTGCCACAACTTGAACGACCGGCGTCTCGTCCCACCGATACGCCCCCGTATCGAAGAGTACTCCCCCTTGATCAACTGTGCCCGCACAACCTGCCGCATCACGAAATTCTCCCTACGCGCGGCATCAAACACCTCACGATTCTCGTCGCAAGCCTCCTTCCATTCCAGAATTTCCTTCTCTTCCGCGGCAGAAAGTTTGCCATTAAAAAAATCCAACAGCTCGGATTCGGTAATTTGATATTCTCTTTCCATTCTATCATATCAATTTCTTACCCCATAGACCAGAAAAATGACAAAACGGTTGATTCAAATCAGAAAAAAAAATCGGAAAAAATAACTTCTTTATAAATCATAGTAAAAACACGAACAAATCTTTGAATTATATTCATATTTTTACTATATTTGTATCGTAATCAAGCCTGAGACGCCATGAGCTATAAATCAGTAAAAAACGTAATAACGATGCTACATGAAAACGGTAGAAGTAATTGTCGAACATGCAGGAAAGAACTTGAGCGCATATATAGAAGGCGCACCGATCATAATAGTAGGCAATAACATGGCTGAGATCGGAAATAATACCCGTGAAGCTATCGAGTTATATCTTGAAGACAACCCAAATCCGATTGATATTCTTTCTGGAGAATTCGAGTTGAATTTCAAAATAGATGCGGCAACTTTTATCAATTACTATAGTAGTATTTTCACGAAAGCCGCATTAAGCCGAATAACTGGAATAAACGAACGCCAATTATGGCACTATGCAGCCGGAGTACATAAACCTCGCAAACAACAGTTAGAAAAGATACAACAAGGGATAAAAGCTTTGACGAAAGAGTTATCCTCGATCAGCTTACTTTAGTCGTTTTAACGCATTCAACTTTATAAATTTTTATAGACTATCAAACCGGGAAAAACCGGAAAATATCTTCCGCAGCCGTTTTAACGCGTTCACCAGAAGTGTTTTAACCGTGGCAATAGAAATAACAAATTTTTCAGCCGTTTCCCGGTAACTCAACCCGTCTATATACACCGCCCTCAAAACCTCCCTCATGCGCGGGGGCAATTTCTCGATCTCCTCCTCGACAGCCTGCAATATCTCCTCCGTAAGCCAACCCGCGTCGCTCTCGTCCGCCAGCACGGGCAATACCCTGTCCGACTCCCGCAAGACATCCCTCTTTTCCAACAGCTTCAACGCCCTGTTCCTCACTGCCGCGAAAAGGTATCCCCGAAGACTACCCGACGTGATCCTCTCGTAAGCCCGTTTCTCCCAGAAATCCACGAGAAAATCCTGTACCACGTCCTCCGCGGCAGGGATGTCACACAAAAACGTATCCGCCCACAGCACCAACGGTCGATAATAATATTCAAACAAGACCTCCATCCCCCGGTGATCGTGTTCGCCCAAAAAACGACATATCAACTTATCATCAACCTGCATAAATTAAAAAACTCACACGCGTGTATAAATTATTGACCTTTCAAAGTTAAATAAAAGCTTCCAATTTTATAGTAATACGGTTCATAAAATGTATTCCACGCCAAACGAATGATACTATTTTCGGTATTTCTCCTCCCCTTCCTCGAACATACTCACGTAGCTGAAATAACGGCTCTCGCTGATCTCCCCGTCCTCCACGGCTTGAATGACGGCACATCCCGGCTCGTGGATATGGGTACAGTTATAAAAACGGCAATCTCCCGCCCGCTTGAATATCTCCGGGAAATAATGGGATATTTCCGCTTTCTCCATGTGGATCACCCCGAACGCGCGGATACCGGGTGTATCCACGATATAGCCCCCGAAACTCAACGGGAACATCTCCGCGAAAGTCGTCGTGTGCTTCCCCGTGTCGTGGGATTCCGAAATCTCCGCCACTTTCAGTTGCAATCCCGGTTCCACCCGGTTGATTAACGAGGATTTCCCCACGCCCGACAGACCGGAAAAGACGGTCACTTTATCTTTCAACGCCGCCACCACATCTTCCATACCCTCTCCCGTCAGCGAAGAAACATGCAAACACTCGTATCCCGCCTCCATGTACACTCGCGTCAAGGCTCCCAACATCATCAGATCGTCCTCGCCGTACAAATCAATCTTGTTGAACACGAGCACAGCAGGAATCCGGTACGCCTCCACCGAGGCTAGAAAACGATCGATAAAGACGGTAGACGTCACGGGATGATTCACCGTCACCACTAGCATCGCCTGGTCGACATTCGCCGCTATAATATGCGCCTCTTTCGACAGGTTGGTCGATTTGCGGATGATGTAATTCTTCCGATCCTCTATCCGGCTAATCACGGCTCCATCGGGATTCACCACTACTTCCACGACATCACCCACCGCAACAGGATTCGTGGTCTTGATTCCCTTCATCCTGAACTTTCCTTTCATCCGACATTCCAGTATCTCACCCGATTCTACCCGCACGGAATACCAGCTTCCGGTAGACTTGAAGACAATCCCTTTCATTCGTTTTCAATTTACAGTTTAAAACTTGCTTCCAGATATCCCGTAACGAACATACCCGGAACACGTTATCAGACTGCAAATATATCTAATTTAACGTGAGTCCGGTGTATCCGTTAGCGGAGAAATTTGCAAAGACCATCTATTTCGCTAATTTTGCCGTACACGAATTTTAGACAAAGATGAAATTAGTTTTCGCGACCAACAACACGCACAAGCTGGAAGAAATTCGGGAGATGCTGGGCTCCCGGCACGAGATCGTTTCCCTGAAAGACATTCAATGCCACGAGGATATCCCGGAAGAACAAGATACACTGGAAGGAAACGCCTTGCAAAAAGCCAGGTATATCCACGACAAATACGGGCTTGATTGTTTTGCCGACGACACGGGTCTGGAAATAGAGGCTCTCGGGAATGCTCCCGGCGTCTACTCGGCACGCTACGCCGGCACCGCCCATGACTCGGAAGCGAATATGCGCAAGGTACTCCGGGAGATGGAAGGTACGGCGAACCGCAAAGCCCGGTTCCGGACGGTGATCGCCCTTATCCTCGACAACCGGGAATACCTTTTCGAGGGCATCGTCGACGGGGAAATCCTCACCGAAAAACACGGGCACGAGGGATTCGGCTATGACCCGATATTCCGTCCCGACGGGTTCATGGAGAGTTTCGCGGAGATGCCCCCGCACGCCAAGAACGAGATCAGCCACCGGGGGAGAGCCGTGCAGAGATTATGCCAGTTCCTGAACGAGCGGTAAACCCCACCCCATGCAAACGGTCAAAGCGGTCATATTGAAAAGCCTTCCTTACTCCGAGCAGCAACAAATCATGCACGCCTACTCGGCAGAACGGGGGTATATGCAATTTATCACCCCCATGGCGCTTTTCAAGCGGAAGAACAACCACGCCGTGCAATGTATGCAGATCGTCGAGATCGAATATTACCCCAACGAGCGAGGCGGGCTTCACAAATTGAAAAGCGTATCTTCCCTCGTGAACACGTCCTCCATTTATTTCGACGTGTACAAGATGAACATCGCCCTGCTGTGGGGTGAAATCCTCGACCTCACGCTGCGGCATTCCGACCCGAACGAAGCATTGTTCGAATACATCAGGTACTCCGTGGAATACCTCAATACTTCACGGGAAGATATTGCCAACTTCAACCTGCTGTTCCTCTTCCGGCTTAGCAAACTGATGGGTTTTGGCATCGACAACGATTCTTATCGCCCAGACCACGTTTTCAACATCAACGACGGATGTTTCTATCCCACGAGTACGCCCGAGAACTACTGCACGGGACCACATTCCGCCAAGATCATACACGAACTTTGCACCACCCCGCTGGATTCCCTCAAAAACATCCCCCTCAACCAACAAAGCCGAAAAATTCTTCTCGACATTGCCCTGCTCTTTCTCGGTTTCCACCTGAACTTAGATTTCAACACGAAAAGCATCCGGGTGATCCGGGAAATATTCTCGTAGACAAAATTCCCGTATTCATCGACATTCCTGCCTTTTTTACTTAAATAACTTGCTAACAAACCGTTGTTGCATATATTCACGAAAACAAATAAATAGCCTTATATGAAAAATTTAATACTTCCCCTGAATGCCCATGGGCAATACTTTTATCCAAAATAACACAAAAGAAGGCATACCGGGCGGGTTTTGTTAATATTTTGTTAAAAAAATAAACCTTTTTAAGCAAAACAGGTCTTATTCGGACATTCATATTTCACATTTTATTAACATACATTCCTACTTATTATGCATAGATTTATACCAACCTAAAATACCAATGTTATGCGTATCAAAATTGTAAATCTAAACAAAGTTTACCCGGGAGGTAAAAAAGCCTTAAAAGATTTGAATCTTGAAATCGAACCGGGAATGTTTGGTCTGTTGGGACCGAATGGAGCAGGAAAAACCACCCTGATGCGAATCATGACGCTTTTGCAGAGCAGCACATCCGGGACAATCTTTTTTGACGACTATGACATCGCGAAAGACAGGAAGGCGATTCGCTCCATGCTGGGCTATCTCCCGCAGGACTTCCGCTTCTTCGAGAAGTTGAAGACATGGGAATTCCTGGATTACGGGGCAGGCCTTGCCGGAATCAAAGGCAAACAACACCGCGGCGAAGTGGTAGACGAAATGCTACGCAAAGTTGGATTGTTTGAAGTACGCGACCGCTGGGCAAACAAATTGTCCGGGGGTATGAAAAGACGGTTGGGGATTGCACAAGCAATTATCGGTAACCCGAAAGTAATCATTGTCGACGAGCCGACGACAGGTCTTGACCCGGAGGAAAGAATCCGGTTCCGGAACATCCTCTCGGATATCAGCGACAAGGATTCCATCATCATCCTTTCCACCCATATCGTGGGAGATATTTCCAGTACTTGTAAGAAATTGGCTCTCCTGAACCGGGGCGAGTTGAAATTCGAGGGTTCGCCCGACGAGATGATCGACTTGGCAAGAGGAAAAGTGTGGGAAATTTTCGTGACCGACCAAGAATACGAGGACATCAAGGAGAAATACCCGATTATCTCGACCATCCCGACAGACGGAGGACTAGAGATTCAGGTCGTGGCTGAAAACATCGAGGAATACTCGCACAAAGCCATCGAACCGAATCTTGAACACGCCTACGTTTACTACATGGACTACCTGCTGAAAGACAAGATGAATATGCAGGTGGAAGCTATCCAAGAAAATGAATTGTTCAAGTAAACTTATAGCTAAAATCAGCGATGAATATTCACAATATTAGCACTATATCAAGATACGAAACCAAACTATTGCGCCGGAGCTGGTTATTCCGGATCTTTGCCGTTTTATCCCTTTTAATCATTGTCTTCTTCCAAATCAGCCTGCAATCGAACATTTTCGGCTGGTACAGGTGGAGCATGATCGCCATGCCCTCGTCGATCCCGTTTGTCAACATCTATCTTTTCAATATTGCCCAGTCCATCATAGCCATATTCCTGGCGGGCAGTTTCCTGAAAAGAGACCAGAAACTCGACACGGCGGAAGTGATCTACGTGCGCCCGATGAGCAACGCGGACTATATCGTCGGGAAGACGTGGGGGATTATCCGGGTATTCGTGTCGCTAAACATTATTGCGTTAGTCATCGCTGGTTTTATACACGTCTTCGCGAGTGATTCTCCATTCGCCTTTTTCCCTTATATTTTCTACTTGCTCACCTTATCCATCCCGTCACTGGTATTTATTCTCGGTCTGTCCTTCGTGCTCATGAGTCTTGTGCGCAACCAGGCTGTGACATTTATCATCATGTTGGGATTCATCGGGGGCACACTCCTGTACCTGGGAGGCGTGGAACAAGGCACTTTTGACTTTTTCGCGCTTACCGTGCCGAATATGTTCTCGGAAGTTCTCGGGCACACGAACCTGACTCCTTATCTCACGCAGCGTTTCACGTTCCTGTTCGTGGGGATGGGATTGCTTTCTTTCACGATAGCCATGGTCAACCGCCTTCCCCTGCACCCCAGGAAGAACATTTTGCTCAACGGGGTCGGGTGCATAATCACCATCGTGGGATTGGGATGCGGATACCTTTATTATTCCACGTACCACCACATCGACAACCAAAGACACTTGTATTCCGAGAAATACCAAAAGTACAATACCTCGGACAAGGTCAACCTGCTGAACGAGAATATCACGTATTCTCAAAACAGCAAAGAAATTATGGTCACGGCTGAGTTGACCGTGCAGAACCGGAATCACAAAACGATCAACACGGTGTTGTTGTACCTGAACCCGTCGCTGAAAGTCGAGAAGTTGACAAGCAAAGGCGAAGACGTTTCGTTCGAACGGGACGCCCAGGTGATCGTGGCAGATTACAAACTTCGCCCGTATGAAATAGCCGAGTTTCAAATCAGCTACAAAGGCACGATAGACGAAAATATTTGTTACCTGGATATCACGGACGAAGAATATTATGACACACAAAACGGGAATAGTATTCTTCGTTTCGGTAAAAACTACGCTTACGTGCTCGACAAATTCACCTTGCTGACGCCGGAGTGCCTCTGGTACCCGACGACATTCCCTCCCGTGAACCCGGAGGCACCCTATAATATAAGGAAGAATTTTGCCTCCTTCTCGCTGAAAGTGTACAACCCGGAGGAACGTACTGTTCTTTCCCAAGGGACTTTCTCGCAAACAGGCGATACTACCTCGTTCGCCAATGTAGACCCGTTACTGGGAATCAGCTTGGCAATCGGGGATTACGAGAAGAAAAGCATCACGGTTGATTCCGTGCAAATCGAATTATATAACTTTAAAGGGCACGACTATTTCTCGAAAGAATTTCCAAACGTATCAGACACGCTGGCAGATTTCCTTTTGGATATAAAGACAGAGTACGAGATGCGCAAGGGACGCAAATACCCGTTCTCCAAATTCGTGCTGGCGGAAACACCCGTTTCCTATGCCGGGTACGTGCGGAACTGGAAAGGCAACAGCGAACAGTTGCAACCGGAAATCGTGTTTTTGCCGGAGCTTGCCGCCACTCTACCGCGCAGTGATTTCAAGGCATCCATAAAAAGAATGAAAGAATGGTCCCGCAACGACCCGCGGGGAGGCATGACGGAAGATGTTGACTTTGAAATGAACACCATCCGGGATTTTATACGCAGTGTATTCCAATCTGAAGAAACTTACCAGGAAGAAGGCAATTCCTTCGTCAATATGTTTACCAGTGGATGGTCGGGTACTTCCAAACTGAACAAATACGATATTTCGTCCATGTACTTCAATTACGCGAATTCTATCTATTCGCAGGACTTCCCGATCATAGACATCGTGATAAACACCATGTTGAAACAGGAAGAGTCGAATCCCATGCGGAGATGGTGGCGGATGTTCTCGGGCATGGGCGACAGCCAGAGAGCCTCGGCATACCTGAACGGGAAGAGTTTTGAACAAGCCGTACTGGACAACTCGCTTTCCACGGAAGTCTTCTACGAAATGATGAAATTGAAAGGGTTGTACCTGCGGAATTACATTACTTCCCGGATTTCATCGGAAGATTTCACGAAATTCATGTCCGACTTTTCGAAAAAATACAAATTCCAGGAGGTCAACTTCACCCGCCTGAACAACGAGTTTATCCGTAAATTCCATTTCAACCTGATGGACTTCATCCCCAGCTGGTACACGATAAACACGACACCTCTATTCATCGTGAAACGAATCGACGCGGACGAGGTAACCATAGACGAGTACACGAAATACATGGTACATTTCCAAGTCTACAACCCGACGAACGTGGACGGGATTATCTCCGTCAATGTCGAGCAAGGTGGTTTCCGAGGGGGTCCCAGAGGAGGAGGAGGCAGAGGACGTGCCGCCCAGATGAAAGCCAACCCGCCCAAGAACTTCGTGATCGGGGCAAGGAGCTACAAACAAATTAAAATACTTTGTGACGACCGCCCGAGCAACCTGACAATCAACACGAATATCGCCCAGAATCTACCGAGCGACATCATGTACAATTTCCCAAAGGTTACGACCACGACTACCGACACGACTACCGGGATTTTCGAGGGTAGTTCTGCTGCCTTCGCCTTCAACCCGAAAGAAATCATCGTGGATAACGAGGACAAGGGATTCCGTGTCATCGAATCGAACCAAAAGAATACCTTGCAGTCCTTATTTAAAAAGGAAGACGAGGATAAATATAAAAACTTGAATTTCTGGTCACCCCCAAGCAAATGGACTGCCACAGTCGGAACAAATTACTACGGGGACTACATCAATAGCGCCATGTACAAGAAATCGGGAAGTGGAAACAACCAGGCGGAATGGAACACGCAAATTCAAATCCCCGGTTTCTACGAAGTTTTCGTCTACAATTCGGCGAACATGGACAGGATGATGTGGAGGCAAGGCGAACAACCCAAAAAATACCAATATTATATTGTAAAACACGATGACGGCGAAGAGGAAGTATCCATCGAAACAGGAGGCAGAAGCCCCAGCGGATGGGTATCCCTGGGCAGTTTCTATTTCTCCAAGGGAGATACGAAAGTGACCCTAAGCGACAAAGGCTCGGAACCTCGCCAATTCATCATTGCCGACGCTATAAAATGGGTTTACACGAGTAATAACAAATAACAACAATAACAGTTTATGAAAACACGTACGTCATTATCGTTGATCATTTCCGGGATCTTGCTAATTCTCTCGGGAACAACGTCCGCTCAAGAGATTTTGACGCTGGAAAAGGCTTTGGAGATCGCTTATCAACAGAGCCCATCTATCATCCAAAGCAAAATGAGCCTACAACAGAGCGAACTCGCCCTCATCCAGCAGAAAGCATCGTTAAAGTCGCAATTCAGCCTGAATCTAAATCCATTTCAATACACGAGAAGTACCTCTTTTGATGATTATAACACAAAATGGTACACGCAAAAATCGATGAGTTCCGGGGGGGATTTTAGAATTTCCCAGCCTATAAAATGGACAGATGGAACGATATCACTTAGTAATTCTTTCAATTGGCAAGACAACGATAATCAATCCTTCGGGAATAAAAGTACGTCTTTCACGAACAATCTTAGCCTCCAACTGGAACAACCGATATTCACGTACAACAAGACGAAAATCCGATTGAAAACATTGGAATTCAACTTGGAAAAAGCGAAAATCCAGTATGCTTTAGCGCGATTGAATATTGAAAAAAATGTAACCGCCGCATTTTATGGCGTTTACCAGGCATATCAACGTCTTGTCACTGCCCGGGATGCCTTCCAAAGTCAAAAAGAAACTTATGAAATGGTCAAAAATAAAGTCGGACAAGGACTTATCCCTCAAGAAGAATTATTTCAAGCAGAAGTTACTCTCGCATCCAACGAGAATTCTCTAGCAGATACGGAAATGTCCTACGAAAACACGAAAGACCAATTCAAACAAACCTTGGGTTTACCATTAGATATAGATATAAGCATATTGCCTGATATTCAGATCGAAACTGTTAACATTGATCCGAACTTAGCTGTAAAATACGCACTAGACCAAAGACTAGAGATCCGGAATCAACAAATTGCTATTGAAGAAGGTATATTCAACTTGATTGAAGCCAAGGATAATAATAAATTTAAAGGTAGCATCTCGGCCAGAATAGGACTAGTGGGACAAGGCGGTAAATTTAAGGGTGCTTTTTCAAAACCTGACGACAACGAAACTGTCGGGGTCACGTTGACGGTTCCCATCTTCGACTGGGGTGCCCGCAAAGCAAACATACGAAGCACGGAACTAGCCAATGAAAGCACAGAAATCAGTAACGAAGAAGAAAGAAAATCCATCACTCTTGATATTCGCCAATTATGCCGGGAACTGCCTAAACTTTTAAGACAAATCGAGATTGCCCGCCAAACAGTTAAAAACGCGGAAAGGACATACGATATTAATGTGGAAAAATACCGGAGCGGTTCTCTGTCGGGAATGGAATTAAAAAATCAACAAACACAGCTCACCGATGCCAAAAACGCTCTCACGGATGCTATTATATCTTATAAACTAAGATTACTGGATTTGAAAATCCAAACCTTGTGGGATTTTAAAACCAATACCTCTTATTTACCCGTGGATTTGCTAAAATAAAAACATCAAAAATATAACGACTATGGCTACAAATAAATCAATAAAATATATCGGGTTCATTTTACTCGCTTTTTCTCTAAACGCCTGTAACGAACAACGCTCGAGTTCTTCTTCCGAAACGACAACTCCGGTCTGGCTATCGGAAGTCGGTCGACGCAATATCAGGGAATTGACCACCACCACGGGAACGGCAAAAGCCAGTAAAACCGTGGAACTAAAATCAGAGATCATCGGGAAATATGAACTACAGACGAACCCCAAGACCCAACGTCCCTACAAATTGGGTGATGTTGTCGAGGCGGGAACTGTTATCATTAAGTTGAACAATAAAGAACACGAGAACGGCGTATCGATGCAAACCAAAAAAATGCAAGTCGACATTGCAAAAAAAGAATGGGAAGGACAAAAAGCCGTGTACGATAAAGGAGGAGCAACCGAAAAAGACGTGTTAAACGCCGAAAGCAGTTATATCCAAGCACAAGCCGCGATAGAAACCGCGAACACGGAACTGGAGAAAATGAATATTAGAGCCCCGTTCAAGGGCGTGATCGTTTCCCTCCCGTACTTCACGCCGGGAGTTGATGTTGCTTCCGGGGAAACCATGGTCGGCTTGATGGACTACAGCCAGATGTACATGGAAATCGCTCTCCCGGAAAACGCCATCGAGAAAGTGAAAGTCGGACAAAAAGTACTCGTGACAAACTACAATATAAAATCAGATACCCTATCCGGAATCGTATCGCAATTATCCCCGGCTATCAACGAGGAAACCCGTACATTCTCCGGATACATCACCATAACCAACCCGGAGCTGAAATTACGTCCCGGAATGTTCGCCAAAGGTGAGATTATTACTTTGCAAAAAGACTCCGTACTGTTTATTCCCAAGGACATCGTCAACGCCCGCCGGGGAGCACGCAACGTGTTCACGGTGGAACAAAATCGTGCCATGGAGAAATACATCACGACAGGCATCAGCGACGACCGCTACATCGAGGTCGTGGAAGGCTTGAACGAAGGGGACAAGATCGTGGTCAAAGGACACGAATTCTTGAGAAACAGAGGCAAAGTAAAAATCATGAAATAAAACGAGATGAACAGTATCACCAAATTTGCAGTAAAATACCCGGTGAGCGTGCTAATGCTCACGCTGGCGGTATGCTTACTGGGTACGATATCCTATAATAAACTAGGGACAGACCTTTTCCCCGACCTGAAGAATCCCGCCCTTTACGTGGAAGTAAAAAGCGGGCAAAGACCACCGGAAGAAGTTGAAAAACTCGTCGCGCAAGACGTCGAATCCACGGCGGCACGGCAACAAGGCGTGCAAAGCGTGTACAGCATCAGCAGGGTAGGTTACTCCAAGATCACGGTCGAATACGGTTGGGACCAGGATATGGACGCAGCCTTCTTGGACTTACAACGTGCGCTCTCCTCGTTATCCCAAAGAGATAATATCGACGAGGTGAACGTCACCCGTTACGATGCCAACGCCAGCCCGATCATGACCATTGCCCTCTCGCACAACGAGATCAAGGACATGAACGAATTGCGCAAAATTGCCGAGAACTATATGCGGAACGAGCTTGTGCGCGTGGACGGTATCGCCGACATACAACTGAGCGGACAGGAAAAAGCGATTGTAGAAATATCCACGGATGCTTATATGCTGGAAGCCTTCGGACTAACGGCTGACGGGATTGCCTCTCAAATCACCTCGTTGAACCAGAACGTGTCCGGGGGAACCATCACGGACAACGACATTCAATACACGGTGAAAGGGGTTAACCTCATCAACAGTATCGAAGACATCGAAAACATCATCGTCGCTTTCAAGGAAAACACGACCTCATCTTCCGGCAGTTCCTCCACGCAATCCACCACTGGATCAAGCAAACCGAAAGCGCCCATCTACCTGAAAGACGTTGCCACGGTAAGCATTCGTAACCAGGAGCCCGAAAATATCGCCCGTTACAACGGGGAACGTTGCCTAGGCATCAGCATTTACAAGGAAAACAAATACAATACCGTCGACGCAGTCGATAACCTGATCACGAAACTCGATGATTTCCAAAAGAGTCTGCCGGGATACGAATTTCACGTGATCAGCAACCAGGGTGACTTCATCGGAAGTTCCATCAACGAGGTAAAAGATTCGGCATTAATGGGTATCCTGCTTGCCGTGATTATCCTTTATCTATTCCTGCGACGGGTGAACATGACTCTTATCGTGAGTGTTTCCATCCCGATTTCCATTATTGCCACGTTCAACCTGATGTATTTCAACGGGCTGTCCATAAACATCATGACACTGGGAGGACTCGCGCTGGGAGCGGGAATGCTCGTGGATAACGCCATCGTGGTCATGGAAAACATTTTCCGAAACATGGAAGAGAACCATCTCTCGCCGACGGAAGCGGCAGTACGCGGGACATCGGAGGTTGCCGGGGCTATCACAGCCTCCACGTTGACAACCATCGTGGTTTTCCTCCCAATCGTCTACTTGCAGGGAGCAGCGGGCGAATTATTCAAGGAACAGGCATGGACGGTCAGCTTCTCGCTACTCTCTTCGCTTTTCGTTTCCATTTTATTCATTCCCATGCTGGTATCAAAATTCTTGCGCAAAAAAGACAGCGTGAAAAGCCATGCCATCACGATAAAAGGCTTCGGCAACTTCGTGGGACGGGTATTGAAAGTAAAATACGCCATTATAATAGCCGCCTTGATTTTAATGGTAATATCTTACATGATGCTTCCATTTATCGGGATGGAGTTTATGCCAAAAGCCGAATCCAAAGACTTCTCGGTACTAATCACCATGGAACCGGGCACCCGGCTTAAAAGCACGGACAATGCCGTGGCAACCATAGAAGAAGCCGCACGCACCTTAGGCGGGGAAGACATCGAATGGATTTACACCCAAGTCGGTCCTTCCAACCTAGAAAGCAATAGTGGCGGAAAACTGGAAAATGACAACCAGGCACAAGTTACCGTGAAGATCAAGAAAGACTCTAAACTGGATGCCGATTATTTCATCACGAACATAAACGAAAATTATCAACTCCCTGAAGGTGTTGAAATCTCCTACGAAAAAGGAGAATCCGCCCTCCAGAGCATACTCGGCACGGAAGGGGCTCCCCTCGTGATCGAAGTCAAGGGAGAAGAATTAAGCGAGTTGAACCAACTATGCTCGTCCATTAAAGAAAAAATCTCGGGCATCCCCGGAATCTATGACATTAAAACCTCCATGGAGCAAGGCGCACCCGAGGTAAATGTTAAAATCGACCGTCTGAAAAGCGGTATTTACGGCATTAACCTCTCCGATGTCACTACCCAGATAAGTGATAAACTGAATGGTAAAGATGCCGGAACTTACGAGAACAAGGGAGAAACGATAGACATCAGTATCAAAGTTCCCGAGGTTTCCCTTGCCGAAATCGAACAGATTGAAATCATACAAGGAGAGAAGAAATACCGCCTCGGTGAAATAGCCGACATCGAGATCACCTCCGCACCCCGGGAAATTAACCGGGTAAATCAAAGCCGTACCGGAATGATCACGGCTATGATAGAGAAAGAGTACACCTTGAGCCATATCACACCTGCCGTGCGTGCAAAACTGGCTGAAGTCGAATTCCCGGCAAAATACACGGCAAAGATCACCGGGGAAGAAGAGAAAAGACAGGAATCCTTCGGAGGACTAGGTTTCGCGTTATTCCTGTCCATCCTGTTGGTTTACATGGTGATGGCAGCACAATTTGAATCCCTGCGCCACCCGTTCACCATCCTGCTGACCATCCCGTTGGCGGGAGTAGGCTGCGTGTGGGCATTCCTCCTCACGGGACAAACGCTCAACATGATGGCATTTATCGGAATCATTATGCTTGCCGGTATTGCCGTGAATAGCTCTATTATACTCGTGGATGCAATCAACCGCCTGAAAGCGGAAGGTCACCCGCTGGAAGAATCCATCAAGATGGCAGCCCAACACCGAGTGCGCCCGATCATCATGACCAGTGCCACCACCATACTGGCATTGCTTCCCATGTGTTTCGGGTTCGGCGAAGGAGCCTCGCTCCGTTCTCCCATGGCACTCGCGGTGATCGGGGGGCTTTTGACCTCTACTATTATGACCTTGATCGTTATTCCGTGCGTGTATTACATTATTGATAGAAAGAAGTCATGAAGACCATTATAAAAAGAAGAGTTCTCATCTCGATGTTATTCCTCGGGCTGGTTCTTATGGGAATCTTCTCCCAGAAGCATCTCCCCATGGAAATATTCCCCAACGCCGAACTGCCGATGTTGGGGGTAAGCATCAGTACGCGCTCGAACATTGAACTCGATCCCACCTACGTTGAAAATCATGTCGCCATACCGGTAGAAGGAGCTATCAGTTCGCTCAACGGGGTGGAAAAAATAGAAACTTACATCCGTTCGTCAGGAGTAAGTATCAGGATTTCGATGAAACAGGACGTCGACCTGAAATACGCTTTCCTGCAACTGGAACAAAAGATAAAAAGTATCTCCCAGAACATACCCGAAGAATTCACCTGCACGGTAAGCAAAGCCTCTACAAGTTCGGCAACCGACAATTTCATGCAGTTGCAAATCCTCGGGGAAGACGACGTGGACTACGTCCGCAACATCGTGGACAAGGATATTTTGCCTTATCTCGAAACCATTGACGGCGTGGCGGAGGCTCGTATTTCCGGTGGTCGCCAGAAAAGTATCGAGATCATCATCGACCTGGAAAGGTGCAAAGCGTTGAATCTCACGCCCTCCTCGATCGGGAGCAAAATATCCGCCAACCTGGCAGAGAAACAGTTCGCCGGTTCCGTGTACAACGACAACAAGCGTTATTTTGTCAACGTGACTGCCGAATACCTTGCCACCGAAGACCTGGGAAGCATTGTTGTAGCCGAGGGTCCCATCCAGTTAAAAGACATCGCGGATATTCATTTCGGCGTAAAGGAGGAAGATTCCTATTCACGTGTAAACGGGAAAGAAGTCGTTACCTGCCAGCTTTACAAATCGCCATTGACCAACGTGATCGAACTGTCCAAAAAAGTACGGGCTGAAATCGACCGTCTGAACGGAGAGATTGCATCCAAAGGCATCAGCATTGACATTCAGGAAGACCAGGCAGAAATCATGAGCCAAAATATTGACGAGATCGTTGATCTCGCCATATCGGGAGCTTTTCTGGCAATCTTCGTTCTGTTCCTGTTCCTGCGCAAGATACATATAGTATCTATCGTCGCTTTCGCCATACCGATTTCCGTGTTCTCATCATTCTACTTCTTCTACCTTTTCGGTATCACGATCAACACGCTTACCCTCACCGGTATCGCACTTGCCGTGGGAATGCTGCTAGACAACTCGATTGTCGTGATGGAGAACATCTATCGGCTGAAAGCCTCGGGCATGCCCACGGATGAAGCCTGCGTGCGAGGCACCACGGAAGTATGGAAAGCCGTCCTTGCCGCCACGATAACGACCATCATGGTATTCCTTCCCTTTCTTTTTGCCGAACACTACGAGATAAAACTCATCGGGGAACACATCGGGGTATCTATCATTTCCACTCTGACGATATCACTCGTCGTGGCTCTGTTATTAATCCCGATGGCAATAAACGCTATTTTAAAAAGAAAACCGGATGACGTTAACTTCAGCAAGTTGTCATTACACAACCGCCTCGTACAGATCTACGTGGCTATATTGAAAATGTCACTTCGCCGCCCGGCACAAGTTATCATCGCCTCGCTCATTGTACTTCTGGTTACGGTGGTATTATCCACTTCGTTAACCTTAAATACCCTCCGGGAAATTCACACGAACACGTTCGAGGTATATATTACTCCCCCGACGGGATACACGTTACAGAGAATAGACGATATGATTCGCCTGTTTGAAGACGAATTGAAAGAGGTTCCCGAAATCGAGTATTTCACGTCCAACGTCCGCGAGGAGGAAGATAGCCGCCTTACCATCCGGTTGAAAGATGACTTTGAAAAAATCAACAAAAAGTCCATTCCGCAGCTCAAGGACGAAGTCCTGAAACTTGCCAATAAAGTAAATATCACCCAGATCAGCCTCGAGGCAACCGAAAGTGCCGAGAGAGGTGCCGGCGGCGGAAATATGCTCGGCAACGCCTCATTGCTCCGCATGATGGGAATCGGGAGCCAAAGCGAGCGAGTGGTTATCAAGGGACAGGATTTCGAGGCAATGACCAACTTTGCCGAATACCTCAAGTACCAGTTTGAAGACCTCGACAATATTTCCTATTCCAGTGTCAGCGCACAAGCTGGAAGTTCCGTGGCAAAGATGTTCTTCGATCAATACTTGATGGGTGTAAACGAAGTTACCCCTAACAACGTGAGCAGCGAACTACGTAATTTCGGACCGGAAAGTAAAACCGAAACAAAATACAAAGCGGGAGATGAAGAATACGATATCATCATCCGCGATGCCACTTATGACGAAAAGGACAAAACGACCCAAACCCGTACACTCGAAGACTTGCGTAATATGCAAGTCACAAACAGCAAACAGGGCTTGGTAGAATTGCGTAATTTCAGCCGCATCAGCCTCGGACGGGACAAGGGGAACATCACCCGCATCAACCAGGAGAAAGAAGTTAATCTCTATTACGCCTTCAACTCGGACATCAACGAATCGAAACCGATGCTCGAGGCGGCACGGGAAGAAATTGACGAACTGGTGCAAGGTCTGGATGTCCCTGCCGGTATAGCCGTACAGGTCATCCACGAGGAAAACGAAATGGATGATTTCACCTTCCTTATCCTCGCGGCATTCGTTCTTATCTACATGATTCTTGCCTCCGTGTTTGAATCGGTGACTGCCCCCATCGTGCTGATGTTCACCATTCCGCTGGCAGCAATCGGCTCCTTGCTTGCCCTGCTATTCACAAGCAACCCGTTGATGAATGCCAACGTCTTTGTCGGGTTTATTATCCTGATCGGTATCGTGGTAAACAACAGTATTATCCTTATCGATTATACCTCATTGTTACGCCGCACGGGCAACCGGAAACAAAGGGCTATTATCACCGCCGGCTTATCCCGCCTGCGACCGATCCTGATCACGGCAATCACGACTATCGTTGCCATGGTCCCGTTGGCTCTTGGCACGGGCGAATACGTGTCCGGACTGGGAGCCCCGTTCGCTATCACCGTGATCGGCGGACTCACCATGAGTACCCTGCTGACACTGGTCATTATCCCTACCCTCTACTCGGGTATGGAAGACGCACTCGCCCGCCTGCGTACTCAAAGCTGGATGATGAAGGTGATACAAATCGTTTTAACCGTCGTGGCGCTTACCTGTGTCTACTTCTGGACATACACGGTACTCGACCGGATACTTTATCTCATCCTGAGTGTTATCCTGGTTCCGGGAATCACGTGGTTCCTGGAGGATAGTTTCCGCCGGGCGCAAAGCAATATCATTCCTGCCGACGAAGAACTGGAAATCAAGATAAGTAACCTCGTGAAGATATACGGTCGTCCCTCCCGTTTCGAGCGGGAATGGACTTCCGGGCTTAAAATCAGGGAACGCTTAGGCTTGAAAGAACTGTACAGGGAATGGAAAGACCTGCAACCCTTGATATGGTCAGTCCCCATCCTTGGCTTCATGTATTACTTCACGTTCAGCTACCAAGTACTATTCCTGTGGGCAGTTATCTTTGCCTTTATCTCGTGGATGATGACCTTGGGCGTCATAAACATCATCCGTGATTTCTGCGAAAACCGCGGGTGGGCTATCGCGGCTAAGGTATTGCGTATTGTCGCTATAACGGTCTACTACGCTGGACCTGTAACCATATTGGTTTGGTCGAACAAGAAATTCGACAACAGCGGGGGAGCCATTTTCCTCGGGATGTTCTGGTATATCGGTATCGCGGCACGCTACCTGTCCAGCAAGATCAACAAGGAGAATATCAATATCGACCTGATCGACGGCCGTTTCCGGATGCTGAAGAAAACCATCTTCCGGATGGCTTCCAAAGCCCCGTTCATCGGCGTGAAGAAGAAACCGTTCAAGGCGTTGAGTTCCGTTTCCATGGACATCCGTACCGGAATGTTCGGGCTGCTCGGTCCCAACGGGGCGGGTAAAACCACGCTGATGCGTATCATCTGTGGCGTTTTCGAGCAAAGCTACGGTAAAATCTTTATCAATGGCATCGACACCCAGAAGAAGCGGGAAGAATTGCAAGGCTTGATCGGTTACCTGCCACAGGAATTCGGCACTTACGAGAACCTCACGGCATGGGAATTTTTGGAGTACCAAGCTCTGCTGAAAGGTATCTACAATAAACGGGTACGCCAGAACCGGATTGCCGAGGTGCTTTCCGCCGTCCACATGTACGAGAACAAAGACAAGAAAATCGGGGGCTTCTCCGGCGGTATGAAACAACGTATCGGTATCGCCCAAACGTTGCTCAACCTACCCCGAATCCTCGTGGTAGACGAACCTACTGCCGGTCTTGACCCGCGGGAAAGAATCCGCTTCCGTAACCTGCTCGTGGAATTGTCACGCAACCGGATCGTGATCTTCTCCACCCACATTATCGAGGATATTGCCAGCTCTTGTAACCAAGTGGGCGTTATCAACAAAGGTGAACTGAAATACCACGGTACCCCCTCCGACATGGCAAATATCGCCAAGGACGTCACGTGGACTTTCGAAGTGCCGGTACGGGATTTTGCCAAACTCCCCTCCGACCTGCTTATCGTTCACCACATCCGCCAGGGCGACATCATCAAAGTACGCTGCCTCAGCGAGCAAAAGCCCGCCGAGAACGCCGAACGGATACTCCCCGCCCTGGAAGACTCTTACTTGTGGCTGTTGAGAACCGTCAAGATAGAGAACAAGGAACAAATTATAACACAATAAACCGACCCCTATTATGGTTCAATTTTGGATAGCGATACAGAAACTGGTACAATACAACATCAAGATCATCTTCGGGAACAAATTCCTGTACTTCATGTTGAGTGCCCTCGTGTTCTTTATCATCACCGTGGTGGTGTACCTGTTGGGTGACGACGAAATCACGCAAGCCACCGCCTACAAAATGCTGATGCTGCCGAGTATCCTGCTTGTCTTCTACCCGATGTGTTTCGGGCTGCAAAACGACCAGGATGCCAAAATTGTCGAGATCATCTTCGGTATCCCCAACTATAGCTACAAAGTATGGTTGTTCCGTCTTCTGATCTCGTACATTCTCTGCTTTGTCATCACGTTCGTCCTGGCAGTGCTCACCGACCTCGCCATCGTGTCCATCCCCCCGATGAACCTGACCCTTCAGGCAATGGTTCCCGCCCTCTTTATCGGCACGCTCTCCTTCATGCTGAGCACCACCATCAAGAACGGCAACGGGACCTCCGTGGTCATCATCATCATCGGGCTCATCCTTTACATGATGGACAACAGCCTCGGTGTCAGCCAATGGAACATCTTCCTGAACCCCTACGATGTTCCCGTTGACAAGAACCCGCAGATATTCTTCAACGCCGTTTTCCATTGCCGGGTAAACATGTTGATCGCCTCAACCCTCTTTATCATCATCGGACTGAACAACACCCGTCACCGGGAGAAATTCATATAATAAAAAATGCCACTAAATGTGGCATTTTTTATTACATATCTGCCATGGATTACATCAGAAACCACCAGTTCCGAAACAGCCATTTCGGAAACAGCTATTTCTATATTGCAAAAATATAACATTCCTTTCAGCAATATCTTTGCCAAGAAGCCAATAATACATTTTTAATATCATATACACGATCGTGAGAATTGCAATTTTATTTCAATAAAGAATTTAAATACTCATCTGTAACCTCCATCACAACTACCTCTTTCCCTTCTTCTTTACATCTCTCTACCCAATCGTTACCAGCTTTCAGATTTTTTTATAATATTGAAAAAAGATTCTCTGAAATATTAATTTCACGCGCATCTTTCAACGAACAAATATTTTTGCCATCTATTGTTTTTACATGACTATAAAACCGGTATAGCACAGCCTTCATTTTATTAAATTCATCATTTTCGTCAGCTGACCTACTTAATGTATCTATGCTCGAAGAAAGAACTTGAACATCTACATCCAAATAAATTTCCTTATCAAGATACTTTCTTACTTGTTGTCCATCAGTTTTCACTTCCTGCACCATCAAGATCAAGTCTTGCGACTCTTTCGTTCCACAGCCACAAAGGAAAACGATCATAGTAATAAATAACAATTTTCTATTCATCAAATACATATCATTTCTACATTCTAAATAAATCATACCGTTCATTTCACTTCTTTTCCATGCCAACATCCTTCTTGGAAAAGACATTTCTCCCATTTATGATACCAAATATAACCATTCCTCTCAAAAAAACAAATAAATATCCACTCGCAACCTATTCGACTTCAACCGTCACTCCTTCTGCTTTAATGGCATCAATTAAAGTGAAGTAATCCCCGGTATCGACAAGGGCAAGCGTGTATTGCCAGAATAATCTAGAGTTCTTTTTAGTAAACACCCTCATGTATGGATATCCCTGGTACCATTTTATTCTCACTTTTACAATATCCACATATCGAATTTCTTTCTTCCAAAACGGATAAATCCCATTTTTTATTATCAACTCATTATTTGTCAAAATAATATAGAAAAATCGGGATATTAATATGTGTACGATACACGACAAAAATATAACCAAAAATAAAAAACCGGGAACATTAAATTCAACACTAAAAAAAGTAGGAATACCCAATAAAGTAAAAAGTATTGCAAAAACTTTCACCTCAAATATAGCATCAGATTTCCTAAAAGAGCAACGAAATATCTTCATATTGTCATTAAATTACGGTCTTAAACTTTCATTCATAAATGTACACGCCAACCTCACGAGTACACATCCATACCAACCACATCAACTTCAATACCATTTTCTCTTAAAGATGCTACCAATTCCGACAAATCCTTACGCCCTACACGATCCAAATAATAACGCCAAACCAGTTTTGTTTTACCTGTTATTATCTGCATATAAGGTATTGCATTTCCTCCATGATCAACAATATTTATTCTCTTTATATCCTTGAAATACACCTTCTTTTCACGAAATGGGAAAATAGTATTTTTCACGAACAAAACATCATCAAGTAAAATAACATAGAATTCTAAAAACAAAACCATACAAAAAGGAAATGAATAGGCTATAAATACTATTTTCACCATTTCCAAACACGAAAGACCTTCTGCAATACCTGACGGAATAACTAATAATATTAAATATACAAATCCTATAACAGCGGGAAGTCCGAAAGCAGTTTTCCAAAAAGATTGACGATACACTTTCATAACAAATGAACAAGATTTTTAGTTTCAACATTCACTCCTTTTTCTTCAAGCATCGGTACCAATTGGCTATAATCCTTAGGATCAACGAAATCAAGAATATACTTCCTATTGTGCCTTTTACTTTCTCGAACAATCACTTGAATATAACAAACACCTATAACACCAGCCTGTTCTATATACACTTTTTTTATACTACAATAATAAAACCCTTCCCTCCAAAAAGGGAAAAATCTGTTCTTCACAACTAATTTATCATCCGCCAAAATGAGATAAAAACACCGTATAACAATCCCCACACCCCCGACAATATAAATAGTTACGAAATAAAGCCATACCACCAACGACATTTCCACGTCATAAAGCAAATACCCGCCTAACAACAAAAGAAATATATAACTTGGCAAAAGACCATATTTAAATGTACATGTTTTCCAAAAAGAACGACGATATACTTTCATAATTCAGGTTTATCTTTATAAATACGGGCATAAACATCAAGCCCTTTCGCTCCTGCTTGTAAAAATATAACTTTTCCCTCGAATAAAAGAAAAAAAAGGTTGCGAGTTGCTCTTCCGAAAATAAATGCAACTCGCAACCTATTCGCAACCTTTTCACGCGGATGATGTCCCCGAAATTGTTTACTTCGCGGTAAAACGATTTATGCCATGAAACGAATATACACCTGTATCATCCTGATCGCCCTCTTCTCCTGCCAAACCCGAAACGAGGCGTTAGAAACAGCCCTGAAACTAGCGGGCGACAACAGGGGTGAACTCGAGAAAGTCCTTGACCATTACTCCCGAAACCCCGCAGACTCGCTAAAACTGCAAGCCGCCGAGTTCCTCATCGCCAACATGCCGGGGCACTACACGCTACAAGGCAACCTCATCAACGAATACCGGGCAAAAATAGATGCAGACGACACGACTTCCTATTTCGCAAAGAAAGCCCTTGACATCTCGCTAAGCCAAATCGACCAAATACGCCAAGTTTCCCACAAAGAAGAAGATGTGGAACACGTCAAAGCAGATTTTCTCATCCGCCACGTTGACGCATCCTTCGAGCGTTTATACAAATACCCGTGGCTCAAAGACATTCCATTCGACCTTTTCTTGGAATACATCCTACCCTACCGCTTCGAGAACGAACGACTGGATTTATGGATAGATTCCGTACTCATTTCCGATGATGACTTGCAACTCGTCAAATGCCAAGACGACACCAAACACCTTGTAACAAAATTATCCGCCTACTCCTTTCCCTCCCTATCCTTGAACAACGCCAGCAGACAACTCGTACACGAAATATTTCACCAAAATATATATTTGGACTGCTACCATAGTGCGCTAAAAGAAAATCTCAGTTACCACCTACCAAGTCTTCCTTGCGCAATCGACTGTATCCCGCACTATGCCAATCGAAACGGCTACCACTATTGGATTACAATGCTCTCTCCCGAATCTAAAAACACAGAAGTACGAGGCACCACCGACCGTAAAGCAACTAAAATTTATCGAAAAACCTATTCACGTAACAAAATTCCCCTCTCCGAAAAAGGAGAATATATTCCAGACTTCTTCTTGAATCCCTTTTTCAAAGATGTCAGCGACCAATACATGCACACCTCGGATGCAACCGTCCTCCCCGCAGAACAATCCTCCAAACAACCATTTCATGCTTATTTATGCGTGTTTAACAATCTCTCTTGGCTCCCCGTTGCCATCGAAAAATTTCAAGAATCCAAAATCAAATTTAAAAACATCGGCAAAAACCTTGTGTACTTGCCTGTCTACTACCGCGGAAAAAAAATGTCCACCCTCAACTATCCATTCGTGTTCACCCTAAAAGGTGAAACGAAATATTTAATTCCAGACACCAATCAACGGCAAAAAATAATAATCAAAAGAAAATACCCGTTCACCAAAGACTTGTATTTCTATAACCAAAATTCAAAAAATATTATCATCGAGGCTTCTAACAGCAATGACTTTCAAATTTCAGACACCCTACTTTCAACACTTTCTCCTCTCTACATCACCCACGCCCGAGGGCAAATCGAAACAGACAAAAAATTCAGATATTGGCGCATCTCATCCCCTTGCTTTATATATATAGCAGAATTATCTTTCCTTGATAGCCAAGGGAAAACACTAAAAGCACAAACAGATACTCCAAAGGATTCTTTAGCTTTCGACAACAATCCCCTAACTTACGCATCACTCGACCACGATAAACAAATGATTATTGATTTCAACACTCCAACCCACGTATCAAAAATCATTTGTTTACCACAAAGCGACGGAAACGGAATCTACCCGGGAGATGATTATGAACTTTTCTATCACGACTTAAACGGTTGGAAATCCCTCGGACGACAAATCGCCACGGATTACATTCTCGAATACAACAACGTTCCACGAGGAGCCCTACTTTGGCTCCACAACCACACCACAGGCATCGAGGAACGGATATTCACATACGAGAATGGAGAGATTCGATTTTGGTAAATAAAAATAACAACGTCTATTTTTCTCTAATCCTTTTTAATGCATGGGATTTGATTTGCGTAACCGTAAAAGAAGGCACCTTAACCGGCTTCTCTGCTATAATTCTAGCGTATTCATACGCTTTCTCTTTATAACCTCGCTTTTCCGATAAAAGCATTAATTTATAAATCGGCATAAAACGGTTCGGACACATATAACTCGCGATAACCAAATCGTTTTCACCATCATTATCGTATCCCATTTGGATATTTATATCCGCCGATAACAATTGAGTATCCATATCATTAAGAAACGCTTGACAAACCTTCAATTCTTGTTTACTCTCCTGATAGTGTTCCAATTCAAAGAGTACCACGGCATAATTATAATGAAAATAAGGATTCCCATACAAGATATCGTACAATTTTTCATATTGTATAATGCAAGCGTCACTCTTTTTCAATTGATTTTTCGCAACTAACTGTTTCCATTTCACTTCTCCATAAATATTTTTAGATAAATAATAAACTGAAAATAAACCAATCAATACATTTACCACAAACAAATAAGAATATCTCAATCTACAACAAACAAGAATTTTTCCTTGTTCCATATAAGCTCCAATAATCACCAAACACAACCACACATACACATAACGAAATGGGTACGAGAAAAAAGAATTAATTCCTAAAGCCAGCAATAATGAAAAAAGTATTCTATTTCGGGAATTCAAAAAACATTTACTATTTTTCCAATACCAAAAAACAACTAAACCTGTAAATAACACCCCCAACAAACCGCGTTGAATCAACAAACGCAAATACTCGTTAAATGGATTATTCACATTATCAGCAAGGAACTCGAAGTGTCCATTTTCATGCCCTTTGAAATAATTCGCTTGAGAAAACATATATTGAGCAGTAAAGCCATGCTCCCCATATCCAAAATACGGTCTTTCTTTAAATAAATCCCACGTGCATCTCCAAATAAACAAACGCCCGTCAGCAGAATCCTTCTTCACGAAATACAATCCGGCTATAACGCATATACACAAAAAAATAAAAATCAGCCGACTATATCTATTCAATCCTCGTAACTTACATGTAAACGAATTCCAATAAAAATAAACAACTCCCCCTATACATGCTAGATAACTAGCCCTCGAGCCGGAAAGTATTAAAGCGAACAAGAGAAATACAAGTAAAATGCAAGCAATAATTTTTAGCCTGCATCTTCGCAATTGCATCAAGTAGAGCGTAAAAAACACACCACAAACAAGTGTCGCCCCAAAACCAGCCGGATTATCAAAGTATCCCGCAACAGGCAATGATTTCCCCGTAAAAAAATATTGATATATTCCCAATAATGCCTGTCCGAAAGTCGAAACACTCACAATCCAAGCAATTCTCGAGAAAGGAGTCAAACATTTATTAGTTTGAAGTAAAATATACAAACAAAAAAGAGCATATAAAAACACGAGAAAACCTATCGGAACTTTATCAAAAAAATAAATATGAACAAAAAAATAAATACCCGATAGCAACACAAAAAACTCTCCCCATGCAACACAAATGCTACAATACAACTTTTTTAAAGACAGAAATGAAAACACAAGACACCCAACAATCGTCGTCAACACAAATGCATATTGCTGGGGAGAATTCTCTTCTTCCACAAATAAAGAGGAACGCAAGAAAAGCGTAGACACACTAACTATCCAAACAATTAATTGTATGCAGAATCTTTTCTTATTCATTTTCATGTAACAACCCTTTCAAGAATCGCTCTGCCCCGCCACCATCACCGAGATAAACGATACGCCCCTCGGGAGAAATGACAAGATAAGTAGGAACACCAACAACACCATACCGTTTCATCATTTCCGAGTCACGCACCACACGCACCGGAACCTGGCAACCATGTTGGCTTGGCAAAAGATAAATATGACGTGCGATCTCTTTCTCGTGCACATTCAACGCATAAAATTCAACCCTGTCATTCTCCTTGAATTTATCAAAAAACTTCTGATACTCGGGAAATTCACGAATACAATACCCGCAACGAGTATTCCAACAATCTAACACGTATATCTTTCCCGCATTTTCACCTATCACGAGCGTATCCGTTTCATTCTCCAGCAAAAGAGGTCCCGATAATGGAATATCCATCCTGCCCGAGAATGTTCCATAGGAAAGATACCTCCGATAACCGTCATATAAATAAGGTATATTACACAGCAATAACAATGCAAGTACCACAATAAAAACACGGCTAACCCTATTCCCCTTTACCAAAAAAGCTCCCGACAGAATACCTAATAAACGAATACATTCATCCAAATATCCCGGGATTAAATAAGATGGTATTCCGTCGTTAGCAAAGTTTATAACATACAAGCAATAATAGCCACTCAAAGCCACCGGCAACAACTTCCTGAACCGTATCCAGGAAAATTTTCTGAACCAAAAAAATGTCAAAACAAAATACACCAAAAAACCTACTATCGCACTGAGGCTAAAATCAATTCCTCTCAAAGAAAAAGTCAGAGCCTCCGTCAATAAATAAATGCCCCCCGTTAACACGAGTATTTTAATTTCTTTCTTCATAACTAATTATTTTATTCTATACATGTACGGTGATAATATCACCGTACATATCTCATTTTAAAATCCAGAACACAACCCATCACAGGTATACCGCATCAAAGTTCCACATCCATCGCGTTTATTGCATGCCATAATCGTTTCACAAAATCCAGACTGGCACCAATCACTACGCGTACTACAAGAACAAGAAATTTCCGAAGATCTTTTAATTACAGCCAAACTTTCAATCGGGAGATCCAATTCTCCTTCTTTATTCTTCACTTTGTAACCATTGGTAATAATAGCGGCAATCACACTCTTTTCCCATTTCAATTCCTCTTGGGCATAGCATATCCATTCATACTGGAATTTGTCAAATTCGATAAAGTCTGTCTCATCTTCATCAATGTCTAATTCAAATACATATTGATTTGCTTTGACATAGTCACATAATACTTTCAAATGATCTTTTTCTTTCTGGTTCCAATCCAATTCCAGTACCTCCTCTAATTTTTCAATCCAGAAATCTTGTTTTTGTTTGGAAGTAAAAGCTCTATAAGCAGGAATTTGATATTCCATTTCTAGCTTTTTCCATTCACTCCGGCTTAAAAGTTGAATATCTTCCATATTATCAATCACCCAATCATTCAACTCTTCGTCACAACTATACATTAACGGTTCTTGGCAAGAACATAAACCCAAACTCACCAACACTGCGAACAAAAAAATAAATGTTTTCATAACTTCAATTCTCATTTAATAAATGCAAAAATACGAATAACCTCTAAACGATTTTTAGCATTACTATTTACATAAATACTTTTAATAATTCGACCTACTTTCTTATTAGCATCCAATGTAACCTTAATTACCGCATTTTCTCCCGGTTTAATAGGTTCTTGGGGATAATCTATGGCTATACAATTACACGATACATCTATTTTAGTAAGAATAAGAGGCGCATCCCCTGTATTCTGTATCTTGAATTCTACCGTGTATTTTTTACCCTCCTTTATCTCTCCAAAATCATGCTTTTGCTTTTCGAAAGTAATTACCGCTTTTTTACCATTTTCCTGAGCATAGCCCCCAGGAAGCAGCATCAAAAAACTTAATATTACAATACAAATCTGTTTCATTTTTCAAATATTAATTCTTTACACATTAAATCAAAAATATTTTCACATTTAATACTTCGTTTAATCGCACCTCCTTCCTTTTTTTAAAATTATTATTATCATTTCACATCACAAGTAATAGCTTCCACTCTTAACAATTATTTTCAGTATAAAGATCTAACTTTTCTCCCGCGAAAAAGAAAAAAAAGGTTGCGAATAGGTTGCGAGTTGCATACCTTTGCAAAAAATAAACTTATGGAAAACAAATCGAAGTCAATACTATATATTGTTTATACCATTATTGGTTTGTTGCTATACAATCAAACGATCCATTTGCACCAACTCTATCAACACCAAAAAGCACAGTATCAACACACCCTAAACAATAACATCACAAACACCATTCACGTGTTTCACTTACAATCTGCCAACGAAAATAACACGTACAGTTTCAATGCGGACATCCATGAATTAAAATTTTCCATTGACAGCAACTACTCCACATACACATTACCCCCGAAAGAAGATACATACGCTTTAGCGGAAACAGCCTGCTATGACATCCGAGACACTAAACGCTGGACATTAAAAAACTTTTACAATTACCTCAAAACAAAAAACGATTCCACCCAAATACGAATAGCCTCCCTGCAATTCACCCTCACAGACAGCGCAGGAAACATCAAAGAATCTTACCCAAATATCGTGCAATCACTCCCCGCCCATCCCGAGTATCGCGACACGCTAGGGTACCTTACTCGTGACATATTATACGCCACGTACAACTATCCATTAACTCATCTCTCCTCTGCAACTTTCCTACAAATCGCCACGACCCTCTTCATTACCCTCTTGCTAGCATTCTGCGTTATTCGCCTCTACATGAATTACCACGACGAGAAACGGCAACGGGAAAACCAAAAAGAATACATCGACAGCATCGTCCATGACTTGAAGCATCCCGTGGAAAACCAAAAATACCTGTGCTACCTGTTGCCGCACCTCTCTAAAGAGGAACAAATCGAACAGGCGGAAAAAAACCGGCAGGAACTGAACAACATGCTACACTCCATCAACCGGATGCTACTCCGGTCCACCGATGCCCACGGCATCGTGCTAACCCCGAAAACGTTCAACTTGCAAGAGATGCTCGAAACGGTCACCGCCCCCGACCGTTGGAACACTCCGCCGGACAAATCGTTCCACATTCGCCTCCATTTCAACACCCCCGACCCAATGATCTCCGGCGACCCGGACTTCCTGCAAGCCGTGTTCCAGAACCTCATCGACAACTCGCTCAAGTACTCGGGCGAAGAAGCGGAAATAGACATCACCTGTACTGCCCCGAACGACAAACACGTAGGAATAACCATAAAAGACAACGGTCAAGGGATTCCTCCCCGGGCATTACGCCACGTCTTCGAGCGCTACCACAGGGCACAGCACCAGGGCGACAAGAAAACCAAAGGACACGGGCTGGGACTCTACCAATCCCGCCAAATCATCATCGCCCACGGGGGTAAAATCAACGTCGACAGCACTCCCGGCAACGGTACAACCTTCACCATCACCCTACCTAGAACAACCAAAAGACAAAAATACTAACCCCATGGAACGCCAACCGAAAAGCCATACCCGTGTACTCTACGCCGAGGATAACAAACGAACCGCCGAACTCGTGCAAAAAATACTCGAACTGCACGGCTACTCCGTCGAAATCGTTCCCGACGGGAAAGCCGCCTGGAGTGCCTACCGTCGGGAACGACCGAACATTCTACTTCTAGACCTTGACCTACCCGAGGTCAACGGGGTGGAACTCACCCACCTCGTGCGGGCAAAAGACCCCGAGACACACGTGATCATCTACACCTCGCACGGCGACCGGGAACACGAGATAGACGCACTGGACGCAGGAGCCGACGAATTTTTCAGCAAAGACAAAGACGCCGAATTACTGGCACGCCACCTCAACAACCTTCGCGACCGCATCACCAAAGAGATAAAACAACCACACTCCTACCGGCTTTCGCCCGTGACCTCCTACAACAGCGCCTCCCGCGTATTGATTATCGGGGAAAAACAGACTCAACTGCCACCGACCGACGCCCGCTTCCTGCAATTGCTTTGCGCCCAAAACGACGAAATCGCCGCCCGCGATTATCTCATCCAGGGCATCTGGGGAAAAGCCTCGCTCGGCAAGGATTCCGAACTGAAAAAATACGCCAGCCGGGTACGCAAAGCCCTCGAAACCGACCCCTCGCTACAAATCAAAGCTCAAAACGGGGGATACATCCTCCTCCACTCCGAACAGTGACATCCCCTGTTTCCAACTCTCCCCCATAGACCATCTTTAAATGGATTATTTCAACAACATCTTCTCGTCATTATCGCCGTTTCCCAACACTTCATGCCGAGAACAGTGTGATGTCCTGCCGAAAACCTATCCTAATAAAATATCAATAGGGTATGAATTCCGGTCTACTTCCGTTTATCATATTTTAATAGCCCTATATAAATCCTTTATGAACGCTATTATATATAGCGTTCGTATAGGGTTCATATAGGGTTCCTATAGCGTTCATGACGGAAGTGAACCGGAATTCACACGGAAATAATGCCATATTCAGACAGGACTTCCCACCGTCTACTCATGGAAATCACCATGAACAACAGGTCGCATGCCACCTAAACCCCACGAACTTATCAAATGCTATAATGTACTGATTTAATGAATACCGGTGCGCCCGAGTTTCTCGTTCAGTTTACGGCGAATGGCGTTGATCGTGTTTTTGCGCTTGAGAAGGTCGATAATCTGCCGGGGATCGGGGTTATTTTGCGACTCGAGGATGCGATTGTCAATCTCCCGCGAAAGCATCTCC
Source organism: Butyricimonas sp. Marseille-P2440 (assembly GCF_900091675.1). NCBI lineage: Bacteria > Pseudomonadati > Bacteroidota > Bacteroidia > Bacteroidales > Odoribacteraceae > Butyricimonas > Butyricimonas sp. Marseille-P2440. The sequence goes on from NZ_LT594609.1 coordinate 562,173, forward strand.
ACTCTTCGCATCTTGTAATTATCCAGGATTTTCGGGAGAAGTTCGGCGAGTTTCATTTGCTCGGTTTCGACGTAATTATCCATCTTGTACCAGATCTTGCTCAACTCGTAGGGCTCGCTCAGGATATTGGCGGCGACGGTACTGATCTTGATATCCGGGTGGGCAATGAAATGGCGTGCCGGGATAAAGGAAGGCGACTCATATTGCTGCTGGTACTCGGTCTGGATGGCACGGAAAATCGGGTTTAAGAGTTCGAGATCGTCCTCTGCCAGTTCACGGACGATGAATTCACCCACGGAAACACTACGCATGAAACCGTTGCGTTCTTCCTCGTACAACTCGTTGTTGCCGAACAACAGCATATAGCGGATCAGCACGCTCTCTTCCAGGTCGCAGGGAGTGGCTCCCCGCGCTGGAGTTGCAACGGAAATCTCGGGAACGACGGCAGTCGGATGCTTGGAGGTTTGTTCCTCGTTTTTCAGGCGCACCTTGGCAATCTCGGTATAAAGTACACGTTCCTCCACGTCCAGCTGGTGGGCGGTTTCCCGCACGTAGACGGAGCGGACGATATTGTCGGGTATCTTGGCGATACTTCGCACGATGTCGGTGATCAAGCGGGCACGCTCCACGGGATCGTCACCGGCAGTACCTAACAACAATTTGGTTTTGAAGTTGATAAAGTCGGTTTCGTTGTTCGCGATAAAGTCCGCCAAATCTCGCGTGGTGTGGCTTCGAGCGAACGAATCGGGGTCTTCCCCGTCCGGCAACAACAATACCCGCACGTTCAACCCTTCTTCCAGCACGAGGTCTATCCCGCGGAGAGAAGCTTTGATACCGGCGGCATCCCCATCATAGATGATCGTGACGTTGGGGGTCAGGCGGCGGATCAGGCGGATTTGCTCGATGGTAAGGGAGGTACCGGAAGACGCCACCACGTTCTCGATACCCTTGGCATGAAAGGAGATAACATCGGTGTATCCCTCCACGAGGATACAGCGGTCTTGCTGCACGATCGACTTCTTCGCGAAGTAGATACCATAAAGCGTTTTGCTCTTGTGGTATATCTCGGACTCCGGGGAGTTGAGGTATTTCGAGATCTTTTTGTCGGCAGTCATGGTACGCCCGCCGAAAGCGATAACCTTCCCGGCAAGGTCCTGCACGGGAAACATCACGCGGGCTCGGAAACGGTCGAAAAGTCCCCGCTCGTTCTCGATGGAGAGCCCCGTTTTCACGAGGAATTCCTGCTTGTAGCCCTTTTCCTGTGCCGCCTTGGTGAAAGCGCCCCACGCCTCGGGATTGTAACCCAAGCCGAACTTGCGGATCATCTCGTCACTGATCCCCCGCTGGCGAAGGTACCCCAGGCCGACGGAGCGCCCCTCGTCGGTGTTCCAGAGCTGGTACTGAAAGTACTCGTTGGCGTAGGCGGAAACAATGAGCATACTTTCCCGTTCCGTCTGCTCCCGCCGTTGCTCCGGGGTGAGTTCTTTCTCCTCGATGGGAATATGATATTTCTCGGCAAGATATTTCAATGCCTCGACGTAAGACATCTGCTCGTGTTCCATGATGAAATTCACGGCATTGCCGCCCTTCCCGCAACCGAAGCACTTGTAAATGCCTTTTGCCGGGGAGACGGTGAACGAACCGGTCTTCTCGTTGTGGAACGGACATAAGCCTAAATAGTTCACTCCCCGCTTCTTCAAACTCACGAAATCGGAAACTACCTCGTATATATCCGCTGCATCAAAAATTTTCTGTATTGTAGCCTGATCAATCATACGACAAAGATAGGCATTATGGAATTGAAAATGGAGAATTGAAAATTGAAAATTGTCTATTCATGCTAAAATGCATGAAAAGTTGCGCCAATCAAGTGATTTAACAATAATTTAACACGAGCGTAGTATTAGTGGAACGATATTTGTATACTTTTGCCTGCGGAAACGTTCTGTATTCATTTCGTTTCCACGTACGAACTGTTTAAAATTAATCGCCTATGGACGAGAACATACATCAAAACGAGGAGCTTTTAGCGGACATCTCGGATCTTTTCTTAAGATACGGGCTGAGAAGCACCTCCATGGATGATATAGCGAATCATTTGAAAATTTCGAAAAAAACGCTCTATCAACAATTCGCCAATAAAGACGACGTGGTGGAGCAAGTGATGCTATACAGAAGACGAGTGAGGATGGTTGCCTCGGACACGAAAGAACTGGAAGGGCTGAATCCCATCGAGATCGTGGGACGAATCAGGGACTTCATGGTCAGCGACCTGGGAAGCCGGTTACCCGCCAATTATTTCGACATGAAGAAATACCACCCGGCGGTATACCAAAAGATTGCCGAGGCGGAAGAGGCTGTCACGAAAGATTTCCTGGTGAAATGGCTGGAAAACGGCATCAAACAAAAATATTTCAGGGAGGATATAGATAAAGAGCTGCAATTGTACTTGCTGAGCAAGCAACTGCATTTCTTGAGAGACCCGAACATCGTCGGACAAATAGAGTATCCCCTGCGGGTAATCATCACGACGATTTTTACCAATTTTGTCTACGCGATATCCACTGAAAAAGGCATAAAAGAGTATGAACGATTAAAAAATAATTCTAAACAAGTGAAAGATGAATAATTTTACCCTTTGAGGATTTTTTTGGTATAAGATTTGTACCGAGAGAAAAAACGCGTGAGAATTTCCCGGAAAATATAAATAATTAAAATCTATAATCTATGAAAAAAGGAATGACACTCTTCCTACTAATGCTTATCGTGCCTTGGATGCTTCACGCCCAAGAAGCCCCGCAAACGATCTCGCTGCAACAAGCAGTAGAGTTTGCTATCAAGCACAATAAAGAACTACAGTCCTCGCGGATGAACATCGAAGCGTACCGCCAGAAGGTAAGGGAATCCGTATCACAAGGATTGCCACAGATCAACGGTACGTTGACCTACACCACGAATTTCGGGTACAAGATGGATTTCGGCGGGCAAACGATTAAAATGAAAGACCAATCCAACGTGGGAGTCGGTTTGCAACAATTGCTGTTCAGCGGGTCGTGGATCCTGGGGATGCAAACCAGCAAGATCGCCGTGCGCCTGTCCGAACAACAGGTGGAATCCTCGGAACTGGATATCATCGAGAATATCTATAACTCGTATTACACGATACTCGTGACCGAACGGATGCAAGAGATTTTGCGCCAGAACCTGGAGAACATGAACGAGATCTACAAACACACGGATAATATGTATAAGGCCGGAACGGTTGAAATCACCGATGTGGACCAGATCCGCATTAACGTGGGACAACTGAAAAACAGCCTGCTGTCGATGGAGAGGACGGTAGCGGTAAACTACAACTTGCTGCGCCTTCAACTCGGGCTGGAAGCCGGAGCCCCGGTAAAGCTCTCGGACGGATTGGACGTGTTCCTCGAGAATGACAAATCAAGCCGATTGTACTTGGAAAAATTCGATATCAATAATAACGTGAATTATCAATTAATCAACACGCAATCTGAGTTGAACAAGAAGTTGCTGGGCATCGAGAAGTGGAGTTACGCTCCCACGATTTCCGGTTCATACAATTTCAACTACAAGATTTTGAAACCGGCACTAGACATGAGCCCCAAACACACTGCCGGCTTGACGATGAGTATCCCGGTCTTCTCGGGCATGCAACGTGATTCCAAAGTGAAACAGGCAAAAATCACGCTGGAACAAACTTACTTGCAAAAGGATTTACTGGAAGACCAGCTGAACGTGCAGGACGAGCAATTGAAATTCAACTTGAAGAACGCCATGGAGAATTACAGTTTGCAAAAAGAGAATATCGACGTCGCCACGCGGGTGTTGCAGAACTACCAGAGAAAATACGAGCTGGGAGCCGTTTCCAGTTTGGACCTGACCCAGGCAAACAACAATTACCTGCAAGCCGAAACGAACTACACGGAGGCAGTTCTCACGCTATTGCAAGCACAAGTAAGCCTGGAAAAATTGTATAACCAACTTCCGCGATAAAAACAACTTTGAATAATAAAACAAAAAAGAAATACAATGGTAAAGAATCTTATTCTATCGACAATAGCACTAGCTATGCTTGCCGGGTGCTCCGGTAACAAAGACAAAGCGTCACAAACTGACGTCGAAGAAGCTATTCCCGTGAAAGTATTGAAAATGAAAAAAACGGATATAGCCAAGACCTTGGACTACGCCGCCAACCTGGAAGCCGACAAACAAGTGTTCTACGCCCCGGCTGCCACGGGAAGAATCGAGAATATATACGTGGAAGTGGGTGACCGGATCAAGAAAGGCCAGTTGCTCGTGGAAATGGATAAAACCCAATTGCATCAGGCAGAAGTTCAATTGCAGAACCTGGAAACGGAATACAACCGTGCCGTTCAGTTGAACAAAACGGGAAGTATTTCCAAGCAGGCTTATGATGCAGCCGTGACCCAATACGAGGTGGCAAAATCGAACGTGGATTTCTTGAAAGAGAACACGCGGATGGAAGCTCCTTTTGACGGCATCGTGACCGGGAAATATTTCGAGAACAAAGAGCTTTACACGGGTGCGGCTTTCGGGGGTGCGACCAAACCTTCTATCATCGCGATCGAGAAGATCAACCCCATGAAGGCATACGTGAACTTGTCCGAGCAATATTACCTGACCGTGAAGCCCGGGACGAAGATCCAACTGAAGAGCAACATCTATCCCGACCAGGTATTCGAGGGTACGGTAAGCATTGTTTACCCGGCAATCGATCCCGCTTCCAGAACGTTCACCGTGGAGATCAAAATCCCGAACAAGGACGAGGCTTTAAGACCGGGTATGTACGGAACGATCGACTTCTTTATCGGTAACACGGAAACCATGGTGGCACCGGCTATCGCCGTGTTGAAACTACAAGGTTCGAATGACCGCTACGTGTTCCTGAATAAAGACGGCAAGGCAAAACGTGTGGCTGTGAAACTCGGCAGACGTTTCGAGGATCAAGTAGAATTAATCAGTGATGAAATTCACGAGGGCGACGAATTGGTCGTTGTCGGACAAGGCAGATTGGTTGACGGATCCCCGCTTTCCATCTCGAAATAAATAATTTAGATCATGGATGTATTTCCCGCAATCTAAAATTTAAAATCTAAAATTTAAAATTAGAAATATGAGTATATACAATACAGCGGTCAATAAACCCATTTCGACCTTGATGGTTTTCCTTGCCATTATGGTATTGGGTATTGCCTCCTATATACAATTGCCGGTAGACCAGTATCCTAAAATGGATCCGCCTTACATCACGGTTATGGCTACCTATCCCGGAGCTAACGCCGCGGATATTGAAGAGAACGTAACGAAAATCCTCGAGGACCAGTTGAACTCCGTGGATGACCTGAAGGAAATGACCTCTACCTCCTATGATAACTTATCTGTTATTTCACTGGAGTTCGAGTGGGAGGTGAATCTTGACGAAGCATCGAATGACGTGCGGGATGCAGTGGATAAATCTATGTCAAAACTGCCGGACGATATCGACCGACCGACGATCATGCGTTTCAACACGTCGATGATGCCTATCTTGATTTATGCCGTTACCGCCGAGGAGTCTTATCCCGGTATCGACAAGATTTTGGACGATAAACTGATTACCCGCTTGAACCGCGTGGACGGGGTTGCTTCCGTTATCGTAGCCGGAGCCCCGGAACGTGTGGTTTACGTGGATCTGGACCCGAATAAACTGGACGCTTACAATCTGACGCTCGAGCAAATCGGTAACAAGATTCTCGCAGAGAATAAAGATATTTCTTCCGGTAACGTGAAGATGGGTGACATGGACTACACGTTGCGCGTGGAAGGTGAATTCGAGGAAAGCGACCAGATCAAGAATATTGTACTGGGCACGCAGAACAACAAGATCATTTACCTGCGTGACGTGGCTAACATCCGCGACACGTTGAAGGATATTACCCTGGAACAATCGATCAACAGGGGCAAAGGTGGCGTTTTGATGGTAACCAAACAAACCGATGCTAACGCCGTGGCTGTGGCAAAACAAGCCAAACAGGAGATCGAAAAGACTATGAAAGAGTTGCCGTCGGATATCAAATTCCAGATCATCTCGGACAACTCGGACTTCATCATCAAGTCTATCAATAACTTGCAGGACTCGTTGATGTACGCGTTGATCTTCGTGGTGTTGATCGTGTTCTTGTTCCTCGGACGCTGGAGAGCGACTTTCATTATCGCACTGACGATCCCGATCTCTTTGATCGTTGCTTTTATCTATTTGTTCGCGACAGGAGAATCGTTGAATATCATCTCGCTGTCCTCCCTCTCTATCGCCATCGGTATGGTGGTGGACGATGCTATCGTGGTACTGGAGAACATCACGAAACATATCGACCGGGGTAGCCGCCCGCGGGAAGCTGCCAAGTACGGAACGAACGAGGTGTGGTTGTCCGTAATCGTGACCACGCTGGTAACAGTTGCCGTGTTCTTCCCGTTGACGTTGGTAAGCGGTATGACCGGTATCTTGTTCAAGCAATTGGGTTGGATCGTTTGTATCACGGTATGTACTTCTACGGTAACAGCTATCTCGCTGACCCCGATGCTTTGTTCTCAATTGATGAAGATTCAGGAAAAGACGGATAGCAACAAATTCAGTTTCTACAATTTCGTATCCCGGATGCTGGAAAAACTGGATAACGTTTACGAACGTCTGATTCGTTGGGTACTTGTTCACAAGACAGTGACCATCTTATCCATGTTCGCTTTGTTCTTCGCTTCTTTGTTCCTGTTCAAGATGGTCAAGACGGACTTTATGCCCCAGAATGACCAGAACTATCTGAACGTGTACGCAAAGATGCAATCCGGTCAACGTGTTGAGGTTACAAAACAAGTGGCTCTGGATATTGACTCCGTGATCCGCAATAGCATACCCGAAATCACGTTGATTAACCTTTCATACGGTAGTGAAGAAGAGGCTTCTTTCGCTTCCATGATGAACAGCACGGGTAATAATATCTTGAATATGCGTTTGAGAACGGTAGACTTGAAAGACCGTAAACGCAGCGTATTCGAGATTGCCGACCAGGTGCGCGGTATCTTGAAGCAATTCCCGGACATCCTGCAATACACGGTAACCACGTCGAGCGGTGGCTCCATGGGTGGCAACACGGTGGATATAGAGATCATGGGACACGACTTCAACACAACGACAAATCTGGCACACACGATAGCCACACAAGCCCGTACTATCCCCGGAGCCGAGGATATCAAGATCAGCCGGGACGAGGATAAATCCGAGCTCCGCGTGATATTGGACCAGAATAAATTGGCCCGCCACGGGTTAACGACTTCCGAAGTGGGCTCTTACTTGCGTAACCGCATCTACGGGTACCGGAACAGCAAGTTCAAAGAGAACGGTGAAGAATATGATATTATCGTGCGTTTCGACGAGAAATACCGTTCTACCCTATCGGAGATCGAGAACATCATTATCGTTGATGCCAAAGGACAAAAGGTACGCCTGAAAGAACTCGGGGAAATCGAGGAATTTTTCTCTCCGCCAAACATCGAGCGTAAGAGTAAACAACGTATCCTGAAAGTGTCTATCACCCCGGCGGCAGGTATTGCCTTGGGAGATATCGCAACCGCCGCTCAATCCATGCTTGATAAGTTGGAAGACGTACCGCAAGACGTGAGCTTGTATATCGGGGGTAGCTACGAAGACCAACAGGAGTCGTTCGGTTCTTTGATCATGTTGTTATTGCTGTCGTTGATGTTGGTTTACATCGTGATGGCTGCACAGTTCGAGTCATTCAAGATGCCGTTTATCATCATGTTGGCCATTCCGTTCGCGTTCACCGGTGTGATTCTGGCATTGTTGCTGACGAACACGACGATGAGTATCGTTGCCGCCTTGGGTGCTATCATGTTGGTGGGTATCGTGACGAAGAACGGTATCGTGTTGATCGACTTTATCAACTTGATGCGTGAACGGGGAATCCGCTTGTACGACGCTATCGCTCAAGCCTGTCGTTCTCGTTTGCGTCCGGTGTTGATGACCTCATTGACAACCATCCTGGGTATGGTGCCTATGGCATTGAGCGTGGGTGAAGGTTCTGAAACATGGCGCCCGATGGGTATCGCCGTTATCGGAGGTATGATATTCTCTACCATTATCACGATGATTATCGTACCCGCCGTTTACGCTGCCATGGACAAGAGCGGAAGCCGCGATAAACAGAAAAACCTCAGGAAACAGTTCAAATTCATGAGTGATTTCGATGCGGAAAGAGACCTTCCGAAGAAAAAATAAATAATTTATGATGCTAGATTCACGATTTCAGTTATACTTTAATCGTGAATCTAACTTCTAAAATCAAAAAAGAAATATGAAAAAAGCAGTATTTATCACATATAACCAAGCCTTGACAGAACGTGTTGCTTACATTCTCGATCAATTGCAAATACGGGGCTTCACGCAATGGCCACTTGTCAATGGTGCCGGAACTATCGACGGAGAACCGAGAATGGGTACACACACCTGGCCGGAAATGAACTCCGCTACATTGACTATCGTTGAAGAAGAAATGGTTCCCCTGATCCTGAAATACGTCAAGAATCTTGACGAGGTGAACAAGGAAAACGGTATCCGGGCCTTCGTCTGGGACATCACGGGGATGTATTAAAAAAGAGCCTTTCGGCTCTTTTTTTTTGCTTAACAGATATTCTTTTCAAATATTCTATTCGTCATTTTTCAATGACTTGAATCCTCTTCCGAGAATTTCCCGGGAATCAATAACGTTGATAAACGCATCCGGATCGATCTCACGAATGCGATGGCGCAAGATCATCATTTCACGGCGAGTGAGGATCGTGTAAACAATCTCACGAGTTTCTCCTTTATAAGCACCGACAGCGGGCAATATGGTGGCACCCCGGTTGATATCGTTCAAAATGATATTCTTGACGGTATCGACCTCTTTGGTCACGATCATCAAGGTCTTGTGCACGGAAGCTCCTTCCACGATCAAGTCGATCACTTTACCCTCGATAAAGACTATAATCCAAGAGTACATCGGCAATTTCCAATCCCCGAAAGCAACCACGGTGGTCAACGTGATCGTGCAATCCACGATAATCACCAAGGTTCCTAAAGAGATGTGCGTGTACTTGTTCAAGATCATGGCGATGATGTCCGACCCCCCGGAAGTAGCCCGGGATTTGAAGATCATACCGATACCGATACCGTAAACGATACCCCCGAAAATAGAAGACAACAACGGTTCTTTAAGCATCGCACGTTCCGTTATGCCCGGTTCGAGCAAAGCATCAAACCCGTAAGTCTGGTGAATTAACCACATAAATCCAGGTATCGCAAAGGTACAAATCACCGTCTTGATACCGAATTTCGCTCCCAAGAAATAAATACCCAACAACAATAACGGGATGTCCATACAAAGGGCTGTCGCCTCCGTTCTCCACCCCCACAGGTGATGAAACACCATTGACAAACCATAAGTACCTCCCGGTGCAAACCCGTAAGGTTCTGCAAACATCACGGCACCCACGGCAAACACAAAACAACCACCAAGCAACCAAGCATAGGTGATAAAGAAATCCTTAGAGAATAATTTCTCCTTAGTTACAAATCCCATACTAAATTTATTTATTATTCGACTTATTAATCGCACTCTTTCGCGGCACAAAAGTACAACTTGTTTTCGACTTTTTACAACGTTTTCATCGCTCGTGGTTTTATTATAAATATATCACTATCAATAATATACAAATTCATTCGCACGCATAATTATACAACACATCTCATATTTATCCAAAAATTCAAAATGCCCTCGCCAAAATAATTTTTCAATTCTTCATTTTCAATTATCAATTATTTTCCCTACGTTTGTAACTGTATTGGAGCGTTAATGTTAGTCGTAACATTACAAGGGAATCCCGTGAGAGTCGGGAACTGTGCCCGCAGCTGTAAGCTTCGTAACTTTAGTCTCTACTGCCACTGTCTGTACATGGATGGGAAGGCGACGAAAAGGAAGCAAGTCAGAAAACCTGCCAAGACGTAACTGTTTATGTAGCTTTCGGGAATTGAAGCTGGCAAGATGTTTATCGTGGGAGCGCGATTTTCCTCTACCCCAATTTTCCAACAAGCATTGTTCTGTGAATGAGTGAGCACGTAATTCAGATATAAAATATCTCTGCCAACTTGTTTTACATCGAATTTACAGGCTCACTTATTTTTTATTCCCTTTTCCATAGAATTGTTTGACCAAAGGTACTGCCTCCGCGGGAACCAGGGCAGAAATATTTTCACCCCGCAATATCATTTCTCTTACTTCCGTCGCGGACAAAGGAAACAGGGGGGCGTCAATCACGCTCATTCCCCGGGGTAATTGTACCGGGAAAGATTCTCCGGAACGGGGATACACGAAAATAGGACAATTCATGACAATCCAATGATAATCTTTCCACCTCGGGAAAGCCGCCACATTGTCCGCACCCATGACTAGAACAAATTCCCGACCGGGATGTTTATCGAGCAGGAAACGCAATGTATCTACCGTGTAAGAAGGTTTTGGCATGGTAAACTCGACGTCACAAGCCTTCATCCGGGAGTCATGCCCGATAGCCGCCTCGACAATTTGCAATCGCTCCGCCTCAGGCAACAGGAAACGGTCTACTTTGAAAGGATTGCAAGGGCTGACTACAAACCACACTTCATCGCATAGCCTATTCTCCAGCAAATAGCGGGCTATGCCCACGTGCCCGTTATGAATCGGGTTGAACGATCCGAAGAAAAGTGCCGTTTTCATTTCAAGAAACCCCTTACCGCTTTTTCTGCCTCTGCCAATGCCGTTTCCAGATCGTCATTTACAATAACCACATCGAATTTATCGGCAAAAGTCATTTCATATTCCGCCTTTGCCACCCGCTGTTCTATTTTTTCCATGGAATCCGTTCCTCGCCCTACTAACCGCTGGCGCAAAACTTCCACGGAAGGGGCTTTCACGAAAATAGAAAGAGCTTGATCCCCGAATATTTTCTTGATATTCACTCCCCCGACAACATCCACGTCAAATACCACGGCGTGCCCGGCTTTCCATATCCGTTCCAATTCGCTTTTCAATGTCCCGTAATAGCATCCCGGATACACTTCCTCCCATTCCAAAAAATCATCCTTCCCAATCCGTTGTCTGAATTCATCCGTTGAAAAGAAATAATATTCCTTCCCGTGTTGTTCCTCTCCTCTCGGAGCCCTGCACGTGGCTGAAATCGAAAACTCCAACCCCAAATCCAAGGAAAGCAAATAATTTACAATGGTACTTTTCCCCGATCCACTGGGGGCTGAAAAAATAATAACGTCTTTCATAATCAATTATAGGTCTATAAGGTCCATAAAGTCCATAAGGTCTATAAGGTCCTTTTTGATTCATCCAATACTTTTATAAAATTCGATAGCATCTTGGAAATTTTCTCGGTTTCCAAAATCAAATCATCACAAATATCACTTTTTATATAATCCAATTCTTTGGCCAATATCAACATGGAACGTACCTCTCCACAAGATCCTTTAGCGACAAAAAGAAAATGCTTAAATTCTTTATCCGAACGACGTTCAAAACCTTCTGCAACATTATTCATAACAGAAACAGCAGCCCGTTGTATTTGGTCTTTAAAGCCATAATCCTTTGTTTGAGCCAACAATATGTATATTTTCTTTGTTACCTCCTTCGCCTTTTGCCAAGCAAGAATATCTTCAAATCTCTCTATTTTCATGACCTCACGGACTTTACGGACATTATGGACCTTATAGACCTTATGGACTTTATGAACCTTATGAACTTTATAAACTCATAAAACGTTAAGGCTTTGTTCTTTTATCTTTTCCAACTCGTCTTTCATGCGGACTACGAGTTTTTGGATGTCGTGGTCATTGGCTTTGGAACCCATGGTGTTGATTTCACGACCGATTTCTTGGGCGATAAAACCAAGCTTACGACCGGGGGCTTCTTCTTGCTCAACGGTTTCGATGAAATATTTACAATGATTGGCTAGACGTACTTTTTCTTCCGTGATGTCAAGTTTCTCCAAATAATAGATGATCTCCTGTTCCAATCTATTCTCGTCGATATTCTTGATTTCGCACCACTCTTTCATTTTATCCTGCAAGCGTTGCTTGATGGTCACCACCCGTTGTTTCTCGAATTGCGGCACTTCAGCAGACAAGCTTTTTATCAAATCGACACGTTTCAATATATCGGCAATCAACACTTTTCCTTCCTGAATACGGAATTGATCGACGTCAGCCAAAGCTTTCTCGATAGCGCTCTTCAATGCGTTCCAAGCCTCCTCGTCCAACTCGTCCATTTTTACTTGCATGGTATCCGGGAATCGCATCACGGTTTGCAATAACTCGCCTTTATCGATTTCAATTCCCAGGGAGGAAGAAACCTCGAGCATCTGTTTGTAATATTGTTTCACAACCGACTGGTTCACCGCAACATCTTTCTCGTCTTCCGCGTTATCAAAATAGATGTACATATCCACCTTCCCGCGTTCCAGTACATTTTTTATCATGTTCCGAATCTCTATATCCTTCTCCTTGTAAAGACTCGGGGTTCTGAGATTGATATCCAACTGCTTTGAATTCAGACTTTTTACTTCTACTATTACTTTCTTTGTTCCGTAGTCCACGGTTGCTTTACCGAAACCGGTCATTGATTTTATCATATGCTCTTGTTTTTATACAAACATTTAACCACAAAAGTAAGGCTTTTTTTGAAATCCTCCGTCGAATATTTACCTTTGTTGGGTTTTAAACACAACATTATGGATGCAAATCGTCTTTCTACCTTCCAGAAAGGAGTTGTCGGCGCACAATTTCTTTTCGTAGCCTTCGGTTCAACAGTTCTTGTTCCCCTGCTTGTCGGACTCGACCCGTCTACCGCTCTCCTCACGGCAGGAATCGGGACATTGATATTCCATCTTGTCACGAAAGGTATCGTGCCGATCTTCCTCGGCAGTAGTTTTGCCTTCATCGCCCCCATCATCAAAGCCAGTGAATTGTACGGTATGGCGGGAGCCCTATCGGGAATGGTCGCCGTCGGCGCCGTCTACGGGATTATGAGCCTACTTGTTAAACTACGCGGAACGGATTTTATCAAAAAACTATTCCCTCCTATCGTGATTGGTCCGGTGATTATCCTGATCGGTCTGTCTTTGGCTGGTTCCGGGGTAAAGATGGCTAGCGAGAATTGGGTGCTTGCCCTAGTTGCCCTCGTCACCGCTGTCGTCGTATCCTTGAAAGGAAAAGGGCTGTTGAAGCTAATCCCCATTTTCTGCGGGATTATCGTGGGGTATCTCGTGGCACTCTTCTTTTACGATATCGACACGAAACCGATAAAAGAAGCCGCCTGGTTCGCCATGCCGCAATTGGTCACCCCAAAGTTTTCCTGGGAGGCAATCATTTATATGCTACCCGTGGCTATCGCTCCCGTGATCGAACATATCGGGGATGTCTACGCCGTGAACAGCGTCACCGGTAAAGATTTTATTAAAAATCCCGGATTACACCGCACTTTACTAGGCGACGGTATCGCCTGCGTATTTGCCGGACTCATCGGAGGTCCCCCGGTAACGACCTACTCGGAAGTAACGGGAGCCGTTTCGCTAACGAAAGTAACCAATCCTGCCGTCATCCGGATTGCTGCCGTGACAGGTATCATTTTCTCCATCTTCGGCAAAGTAAGTGCCCTGTTGAAATCTATCCCGGCTTCCGTGCTGGGAGGCATCATGCTACTTCTTTTCGGTACTATCGCCTCTCTGGGCATGAGTAACCTGATCCAGAATAAAGTGGATCTCTCGAAGACCAGGAACATGATTATCGTTTCCCTGATTCTCACCTTCGGTATTGGCGGTGCTGCATTTGAATGGGGAAATTTCTCCATGTCGGGAATCGGGCTTGCCGCTTTGCTAGGAGTCATTCTAAACCTCGTGTTGCCACAAGAAAGCATGAAGTAAAACACGTTATTCTATTCATTTTTCTGTCCCGGGCTTAACTTAACAATTAAGTCTTCATGCTGTAACAAAAGGTTCACAATATCAGCGGAACTTGCGGTTGCAAAAGAGAAGGAAAAACAGATTACTTAAATGAATAGAAAATGAAAAACTTATTTCTAACAACAATTCTTATGCTGGCTGTTATTTTCAGCAGCAACGCAAACAACGGGGAAAACGTTCCCGCCAAAAAAGTATCAATCTCAGGTGCCGGGGCAACCTTCCCGCTCCCATTCTACAACTTGGCTTTCAAGACTTACCAGGATAAAACCGGAAACTCCATTACTTACGGGGGTATCGGTAGCGGCGGCGGCATCCGTAGCTTAAAAGACAAAATCGTGGATTTCGGGGGATCGGACGCTTATCTTTCCGACAAAGAAATGAGCGAAATGCCCGCGGCAGTCGTTCACATCCCGACCTGCATGGGAGCCGTGGTACTGGCTTACAACCTGCCGGGAGTAGATAACTTGAAATTAACAGGAGAAATCGTGGCTGACATTTACCTGGGCAAAATCACGAAATGGAACGACAGTCGCATTGCCGCTATCAATCCCGGCGTGAATTTACCAGACAAAGACATGAGTCCCGTGTATCGTTCTGATGGTAGTGGTACCACTTTCGTGTTCAGCGACTACATGACTAAAATAAGCCCGGAATGGGCAGAGAAGATGGGAACTGGAAAATCATTGAAATGGTCGGTAGGAATGGCAGCCAAAGGTAATCCGGGAGTTGCCGGAGTCATCAGCCAAACGGAAGGTTCCATCGGTTACGTGGGTTCCGAGTATGCTTTCGCCATGAAAATTCAATTCGCGCAAATGAAAAATGCAGCCGGCAAATTCATTACCCCGAACACGGAAAGCATTTCCGCTGCCGCCAAAGGAGATATCCCTGCCGACACTCGCACGATGATCACTAATTCCTCAGCTCCGGATGCATACCCGATTAGCTGTTTTACCTGGATTCTCCTGTACAAGGAACAAGCCTATGCAGACAGAAGCCAAGCACAAGCAGAGGAAACGCTAAAGCTTTTAAATTGGATGTTAGATTCAGAGGCTCAAACCCTGACCACGAAAGTAAATTACTCCCCGCTTCCCGCCAAAGCCGTAAAAAATGCCAAAGCATTACTGAGGTCAGTTACCTATAACGGGAATCCTATTTTAAAATAGGACTTGAGTTTATCAAGATAAAGCATATACCAAAGAGCATCCCGCCCAGGATGCTCTCTTTATGTCATCGTGTACTTAATTTATTCAACATCTCATTTATCTTCACCTTATATTTTAATACAAAACATCCCGAAGTTGCTATTTCCGATTATATTTTGAACCGGAAATTCATTATCTTTGCATCCTAAATCTAAAAAATCGTAGATGAAGAACATTAGGAATTTCTGTATTATCGCGCATATTGACCACGGCAAGAGTACTCTTGCCGACCGTTTGCTGGAAACGACGGGTACCGTCGTGGGGAAAGACCTGCAAGCACAGGTGCTTGACGACATGGACTTGGAACGGGAGCGGGGGATTACCATCAAGAGCCACGCGATACAGATGGATTACAATTATAACGGCGAAAAATACGTACTGAACTTAATTGATACCCCGGGACACGTGGACTTCTCGTACGAGGTTTCACGTTCGATCGCCGCCTGCGAGGGAGCCCTTCTGATCGTGGATGCCACGCAAGGAATACAAGCCCAGACGATCTCGAACCTTTACTTGGCTATCGATAATAACCTGGAGATTATTCCTGTCCTCAATAAAATGGATATGCCGAACGCCATGCCCGAAGAGGTAAAAGACCAAATTGAAGAATTGATCGGTTGCGACCGAGAAGATATCATCGAGGCGAGCGGGAAAACGGGCTTAGGGGTCGACAAGATACTTGAAGCCGTGGTTGAACGGATTCCAGCCCCGACAGGTGATCCGGATGCACCTCTGCAAGCTTTGGTCTTTGACTCGGAATTTAACTCTTTCCGGGGAATTATCACCTATTGCCGCATCATGAACGGCAGCCTCAAAAAAGGCGATAAAGTAAAATTCGTCAGCACGGGCAAAGAGTATGATGCCGACGAAATCGGGGTACTACGATTGGAACAAGAGCCTCGCAACGAATTGCGTACCGGGGACGTGGGATATATTATCTCGGGAATCAAAACTTCTTCCGAAGTGAAGGTCGGTGATACCATCACCCAAATCAGCCGTCCATGCGAAGCCGCCATAGAGGGATTCAAAGAGGTGAAACCCATGGTCTTTGCCGGAATTTACCCCATTGATTCCGAAGACTACGAGGACTTACGCGCTTCCATTGAGAAATTGCAATTGAACGATGCCTCGTTGACCTTCGAACCGGAATCCTCCGCAGCCCTAGGTTTCGGGTTCCGTTGCGGATTCCTGGGAATGCTGCACATGGAAATCGTGCAGGAACGCCTCGACCGCGAGTTCGACATGAACGTCATCACCACGGTTCCCAACGTAATGTACATCGCCCACACCACGAAAGGCGAATCTTTCGAGATGCATAACCCCTCGGATATGCCGTCGCCCACCGTGTTGGATTATATCGAGGAACCTTACATCAAGGCGCAAATCATCACTCCCACAGACTATATCGGACTGATTATGACACTCTGTCTCGGGAAACGAGGGGTACTGATAAAACAACATTACCTGACAGGAAACCGGATCGAGTTGAATTACGAGATGCCTCTTGCCGAGATCGTTTTCGACTTTTACGATAAATTGAAAAGCATCACGAAAGGGTACGCCTCTTTCGACTATTTCCAGATCGGCTACCGCCGGGCAAACCTCGTGAAACTGGATATTCTGCTCAACGGCGAATCGGTAGACGCCTTGTCCGCCCTCATCCATTTCGACAACGCCTACTCCTTCGGGAAGCGCATTTGCGAGAAATTGAAAGAACTGATCCCCCGCCAGCAATTCGACATCGCTATACAGGCAGCCATCGGGGCGAAGATCATCTCCCGCGAAACCATCAAGGCGGTTCGTAAAGATGTGACGGCAAAATGTTACGGAGGTGATATTTCCCGTAAACGTAAATTGTTGGAAAAACAGAAAAAGGGTAAGAAGCGAATGAAACAAATCGGTAATGTTGAGGTTCCGCAGAAAGCATTCCTCGCCGTACTGAAACTGGATTAAAGAAAATAGGAGCTGTGTTGCGACACAGCTCCTATTTTTTCAACCATCTTTTTAACATTCCGATAGCCCGAGATTTCGTGTTATACACGGTGCGAATACTCATACGCAACCTATCGGCGATCTCTTCTGCCTCGTACCCGTTTAAATAGAGCCGCATCACCTTCCCCCCGGGATCAGGCATTCGCTCGACATATTCCAACAGAAAAGCTCCCAGCTCACTTTCCACTACATCTTCCGAAAAACCGCCATCCAATTCCACTACATTTTTGTACCTCCGTTCCACATCAAGATGGCTGATATAATTTTTGAATCCATTTTTGAGCGCAACAAACAAAAACGCCTTGATTTTCAAGAAACTGTCAAACGTAATATCCGCCCGCTCCCAAAGATTACAAAACACATCCTGCACCACATCTTCCGGTTCTACCGAAGTACCCGCATAAAGACGCCTCGCGTAAACATGAAGTTCCATGAAATATTCCATATACACGGACGCAAAAGCCGACATATCACGTCGATTAAAACGTGCTAGCAAAACCGCAAGTTCATCATCATTCCGACGAAACTCCATACACGCCACTTTAATATTTTTCTCCTCAAAGTTATAAAAAAAATCACAAAGAAAAATGTTTCAAAATAAATACTGCTCAAGAACGAAGTCAACAAACGAATCAAACAAGACTGCGTGCCACTACGGAAACAGTAATCCTGAATGGACATGGAAAAAAGCGTTGAGCAAACTAAAAGGATTATAAACATCTACTAACCGTGATCCGAAATGATAAAGGTACAAAAAAACGACTAATAATCTCACTCTCTCGTTTCCCATTCCTATCACCCTCGTTTCAAAAACCTTCCCGAAGGTCTTTGAAACGAGTTTAAAACGAGTTTGAAAGGAATTTGTTCCCTGTCTTCACCGGAACTACTCCCCGTCTTCACCGGGAATCTCCCTATCATAAATCCAAAGTCATACATCGTAAATCATAAATTGACAAGCCTTCCACCGGAGCCCGCCGATAAACTTATCCACGAGACCGGTGAATATTAAATTACAGGATTACTCCTCGCGCCCCGTTTTCGGGTACTCCCGGGAAGTATCCAGTATATTGAAACAAGCCAACACGTTTTTCCGGTAATGGTCCCCGATCGGGAACCATTTCCCGACGGCACGCAAGGAGTTGCCCGCCCACGTGTCGACATAACGTAAGTTCAGGATAAATCCACGGTGGACACGGGCAAAATACGCGTCCGGCAACTGCCGCTCCACAACTCCCAAACGACACGCCACGGTGATCCGGGATTTATCTTTAAAATAGAAATCGCAATAATTAGCCGATGCCTCGATCCAAACGATGTCGGCGTAAAAATATTTCTTGTAATACTCGTCCTGGCGAATAAACAAGCCGTCTGCCACCAGCGGTGACACCCTCAAAGGTGCGTCCACACCCGATAAATCTGTTTTCATAGACAATTAAAGTTATGCCTCATGAAATATTCACCGACGGGCGGAAACTATAAAAAACATAAAATTAACGTGCCCCCGGAAATAGAGAAAGGACTTTCGGGGAACACGTTATCAAAAAAAACACGTTCTTGCCTGTTTTGCCTTATTGGCGTTGCAAGGGGTAAGTCAATGCCATTTTCTTTTCCTTGCCCGGTTTCGATTCATTGATTTCAATATCTTCAATCAGTACGGATGCCGGGTAAATCAAGGACGACAATGTCTGGCGGTGCAAGATATAGTTCGCAATGTTTTCCTTGCTGGAGATCTGCAACACGCGTTTCATCTTGGAAAGATTGATGCCGGAAACCTTACCGAAGCGCACCTGTGTTTCGCTACCGTCTTTCACGTCAACCTTGTAGACGTGGGCGGACAACCCCCCGAAATCGCGCACGATGTAGGCGTAATCCAGTCCCTCTTCCTTGGCAGCTTTAATCAAGGCTTTTTTCATCTTCTCCTGTTTCATGCCGTCCTCCACCTGGATGTGGATGGTTCCGGGTGCCGTCACGTAAACGACATTCGACCCCGTTGTCAAGAACCGGGAGCTGCCCGTGGACCCGGGAGCCTTCAAGGTGGGAACACGCCCGTTCAAAAACGTCTTCAAGATACCGTTCTCGACCAGCGTCATCTCTTTCGCCGGGACAACCCCTTCTGCATCCACCTCGTAGGCGCCCAGCAAGTCGACCCCGTTGTATTTTTCCAACGTGCTATAATTCTTCACGGTCAGACGGGTATCCAGGATCTTGCGGCCGACACGGTTTTCCAGTGTCCGGGGTTGCTCTTTTTGTCCCAACGGGGCACGCAGGGCAAACAGGCCGCTCTGGTTCAACAAAGTGCTCACGAATATGGAAGAACTCGCCGCCCCCTCGAACAACACGGGACCGGAATAGTACTCATCGATCACGGGAACGGTTTTCAATTTCAACAAATCCTCCGCAAAGGCACGTACCCCTTTCTTCAACTCTTCCAGCGAGGGAAGATCCTGGGGGGTGGCAGCCATCAGCGAATAGGAATCACTGATCTTCACCCCGTCGTCAGTCAGCACGTACCCCGTCGCGTAGAACGAGATATAGGACGTGGGTTGCTTTAAAATAACCCCCTCGCTCGTCTGCTTGTAAAAATCGATTTCACTTCCGGTAACGGTGACGGAAGAATTGTAAATATCCTTGTATTCCTTGAAGATGGCGGACACCTCGCTAACAATCTTCTCCCATCGCGCCTGGTCAAAATCGAACGGTTTCTTACGCTCCACGATTTTTTTTATCGGCTCCGCTTTCGTCAACTCGGGCAAAGCGGCAATTTCAGGAGCCTGGAGGTTCGTCTTCAAATACGCTTTCTTGGCGGCATCCTCTTGCAAGGCGAACTTGTAAGCCCTGTCCGAGAGCAACCAGAAACTACGGCGTAGCGTGTTGTAATTCAATTCCGAGGCACTACTCATATCGGGAGCCGCCCCCACGTAGCGGGTATCGTTCGTGTGCTGGTAATCCCCCAACAACAATTGTGCCGTGCAAACGGTAGCCCAGCCGGTCACGTTGGAATTGACAATCCCGCCGAGCACGCCAGCAACGTCAACTTGCCGGGAGCGTGCCACCGAGTACGCCACGTAAAAGGGTTTCGTCATGCCCGGCAACACGAGTTGTTCCCGGGTTCGTTTCATTTCATCCTGCATTGCCTTGAAAATTATCTCGTCACTCTCGCTCTGGGCGACAACAGGGGACGCAAACAGGATAACTAAAAAAATGAATATATAATATCGCATTACCATTTTCTTTTTCATGATTATATTTATCTGATTCCTTGTGTTTGTTTATTCCGCGTCCGGGGCAGGCAAAACCGGCGGCAAATCGGTAGATTTTTGCCTGCGTTGCGTTTCAATCTTCGTGCAAAAGATCATCGGGGAATTTGCCGTAACCGGCACCCAACCCGACTCGGCGCCGCATTGCCCGGTGAACGTGCTGGGCGTGTCGCCTGCCGCCTTGATGTTGGAGAACATGGACAAGGGAGTCCCGATCAAATCCACGCCTCTCACCAGTTGGTCCGGGCGACCGTCCACGTAAATTCGATACACTTCCAGCGGCGTCACGTTGAACGAGTTCAAGGAACCGTCCTCTCCCGTGAAGGTGAAACCGCTTGTCACATTCTTGAAATAGTACCCGTATTCCTTCCCCTGGCGTTTCGCTTCCTCGATCAACATCTGGCGCAATTCCGCCTCCGTGCGAGGAGAGGTGGTTTCAATCACCAGGTTGGACTGGCGGGATACCGGGTCGCCGCCTCCGGAAGTACGCCCGTGCCCGTTACTGCCCGGGAACCCGTCCAGGGGCACGCGGCTCATCAGGAACTCTTTCAACACGCCGTCCTTGACAACGTCTACCCGGCGGGCTTTTACCCCCTCGTCGTCATACAAATAATAACCATTCATCTGGGTGCCGTGATACTCGCGCATCGTGGGATCGCAATATACCTGGAAATCCGTCGGCAACACAGCCTGCCCGACCATCTTCTTGAAGGTTTCCCCACCCCCTTTCAAACGGATACCCTCGATACGATGCCCGAAGATTTCATGAAAAAACACGCCGCTGGCGGGACCGGAAAGTAATGCCGGGCCGGTATAAGGATCTGCCACCGGCGCCTCTTTCAACGCTTTCAAGCGTTCGACCATGTTCTTGGCATCCGCCACCATCCGGTCGTTCCCGGGAAAGTCGTTCAAGTCGTAAGCGAAATAATCCATGTTCAAGGACAATTCCATCCCGTCATCCGCTTTTATGGTGGCTCCCAGCATCACCCGGGCACACATGCGGTTCTGCACGACTTCACTTCCTTCCGTGTTGACGAAATAGGTTCTCAACACCTCGAATGTGATGCTCGCGGAACCTGCCAGCAATTCGGGACACGCCTTGAAGGCGGCGGAAACTTCCCTCAACCTATTTTCCCAAGCTTCTTTATCAATAGCCTGCTTCCCGGCAGGAATCGGCGCCTCGTAATATTTCTCCACCGGTGACTCGGAAAAACAAGGTGCCTTGTCCTCGTCCGCAACCGAAACCGAGCTTTTGGTCTTCACCTGCTGGTAGGACTGCACGGCAAAGTCGTAACGGCTCAACACCTCCGCCCAGATCGCCTGGCAAATGGCCTCCTCGCAATCATCCCCCTCTACCGGCAGAAATGCCACCGAGGAGGAAGTCCGCGTCGTCTGGGGCGATCCCATCGGGTTGTATTTGAAGTTATCCAGCTCCCGGCTACCCACGCGAATCTGCGGCACCAACGTGCGGGTGTGGCGTTCCACCGTCCCTTGCAAAACACCAAAATCAGCGGCAATACTCACGACCCGGTTATCCATCACCCTAAAATTCATGTGATAAGGAGGGGTTTCTTGTTTTTGCAATTCTTGCATTTCCTTATTCAACTCGTCCTTCAACAAACGCAACAACTTATCGTCTTGTTGCGCGAAAACTCCCGGGATGAATACCAGCAGCAGAAGACAAGTGATAAAAAACAATTTCATTCTTTTCATCTATAATTCATTTAATCTGTTTAATAAAACAATCCTAAAAGTCATACACAAACAAGAGTTATTTCTTGGTGCTTTTGACAAGATCGGAGATCGCCTTGCGGAGCTCCTTGCCGAGCAGTCCCTTGGCGACAATCCTGTATTCACCGTCGAGGAGGATGGTGTAAGGCAGCGTGCTGCCGACCATGTAGAGCTTGGCAACGGGAGAATTTGTCCCCAGGAGGTCGCTACCGTTGCTCCAGACCAGCCCGTCCTGCTCGACGGCACGGTCCCAGGCAAAACGGTTGTCATCAAGAGAAACGCTGATAATCTCGAAATTCCTCGGGCGGAACTGCTGGTAGATTTTAATCAGGTCCGGGTTCTCCCGCCTGCTGGCGGCATCCCAAGACGCCCAAAACACCAGCAACTTGATTTTCGCCGGGACATCGTACAGCGTCAAGGCGTCGCCGTTCATCCGCTTCACGGTAAAGTTCGGGGCAACCTGACCGACCGCCAAAGCGCCAAAGCGATCGAGGGCGGCAGCAATTCCCTTGCCGGGAACGCTGTTCCGGGCATTCTTGCCCAAGAGTTCATACTTGGCTTGCAGGCTCTCCTCCGTTTCGTTTTGAACCCCGAGGGCAATGACATACGCCGTGGCGTAGGCATCGGGATTCGCCTTGACCAATTCCAGCGTCCGGTCCACGAAAGCCTTGTAAGCATGATCAACCCGAATTTGCAAGGCATCCGTATCTGCCCCCGGCTGTCGGGCTTCCGCCGAGATGGATGCCTGCTCGGCGATGAACCGCTGACCGACCCGGTTATAGGCGGCAAAAAGCTGTTGCTGTTCCCCGCCCTGGATCAACGCCCCGTTAGGGGTCACGTTCACCATCACGTTGGTCATTTCCACGATCATGGAAAAGTTCAGCGAACCGTCGGCAGTCACCAGCATGGCACCGAAGGGAGCGTCCGCTTCTCCCTCGAACGAAAACGCCCCGTTCTTCAGCGAGGTGGTCGCCACCGTGTCGAGCGCCACCCCGTCGTTCCGCACGAGGAGCAAGGTCCCGTCCGGCACCCCGCTGACCTTACCGCTTACCCGGAAACTCCCCTGAGCCCGGCAAAGCGACATACCCGCCAACAAACAAACTAAAAACAATATACTTTTTTTCATATCTTATCCTTTAAATTTTACACGCTATTCTCCCAGTATCTCGGCGATTTTCTTCTCCAGATCTTTCTTGTGCAAGCCTTTGGCGATGATGCGGTTTTCCCCGTCCAAGAGGAATGTCTGCGGAATCGCGCGAACCACGTAAAGGGCTGCTATCGGGGAACGTCCTCCCAAAAGGTCGGAAAGGTTCACCCAAGTGATTTTATCGTCCCGGGAAGCCTTTACCCATTCCTCCTTTTTCTCGTCGAGAGAAACGCCGACGATTTCCAAGCCTTTGTCGTGATATTTCTTGTACAGCTTCGCCACGTCGGGCATCTCCTCCCGGCACGGTTTGCACCAGGATGCCCAGAAGTCCACGAGTTTCAACTTCGCGTTTATCCCGTGCAGGGAAACCGTCTCCCCCTCGATCGTCGTTCCCTGGAAATCCGGAGCCACCGCCCCCACTTCCACTTGCTTGAACACTTCAAGTTGCCGGGCGATTGCCTGCCCGAAGGGACTGTTCTTTGCCGTTTCGCCCAACCCGTCGTAGAGCGGTCGCAAGGAAGCGTAATCCATCTGCCCCATACTTGAAGCAATCACGAAAGCCGTCACGGGGGAATCCTTGTGGGCAGCGAACAAGGCTGCCTGCTGTTTTCCCGTCTCCTCCATCACCTTGGCGAACTGTTGCTGCAAAGCCTGCAACTTCATCTGATTTTGCGAGGCGTAAGCCGCCTGCATCTCCTGCTCCATTTTCATTTTTTCCCGGAGGACAACCCGGTTCACGGCATCATACTGGCTCAACACCGCCTGTGCCTCTCCGCCTCCCCGGACTTCAATCCCGCTTTCCCCCGCCACGATGGCATAATCCGTGTTTTCCAGCATCAGGGTAACAACGAGTTGCTGTTGCTCTGTCAGTATGTAAGCCGGCATCATTCCGTCCACCTTCCCCTCGAAGCGGAAACTCCCGTTCTCCATCAAGGTTTCGCCCAAGCCGACATTTCCCTGTTGCCCGGTTCCCACCAGGATCAATTTTCCCCCGAGAGTACCTCCCAAGTTTCCCGTTATCTTGAAACCCTCCTGGGCGGAAAGGGTGAATCCGCTCCACAATATTACCAGTAATAAAATCAATTGTTTCATCTTCATTTTCTATTATTTATACAGTACACACGAAGTATCGGGAAGACCGATTCCGGCTTTCTCGAAAAAAAATCACAGACCGGAGCCGGAAAGCTACCGGCCTGTGAAACAACGAATCAAGTATACGCTACTAATAAGGGATAAAATCCGCCAAACGCAAAGAATACAAAGGAAGTCCCCCGTCGGCGACAGCCACCTCTTTGTTCGACATAGACAAACGGATATACCGCACCTCCCGTTGCAATTTCTCCGGGATCTCGATGAACGAGATTTCCTCGGGAGCATTCCCTATCGTGATTCCCCCGTTCTCGTACGTGGCGTTATGCCAGTTCACCCCGTCATCCGAGAACTCTACCCGTATGGCGTTCACGAGGTACTTCTGGTAATCTCCCATGCTTCCCGCCGTCATGCCCGCCGGGGCAACCGGTTGCACGACCTTGAATCCTTTCACCAGCCGCGGTTCCAGCATGTCGAACTCCACTTCCACCACGGAAGGCGACAACGCGTAGGTCGGCTGGAAGCTGGTATTCTTGTCACCGTCCAGCATATAAGCCGCCCCGTTAATCTTGTAACCATTGCGCGTAGTATCGGAACAGGTCACGATCCATCCCGTCGTGTCCAAAGGCTGTATCCCGGGTATCTCGTTCATGTTTTCGCTCTTCTTTTCCGTGATCAAATCCTCGTCGATTTTCTGGAAGACCCCTAACAAATAACTCCGGAGCCGGTCATCATTAAAATAATGCCCGTTGTAACGCTCCACGACAAACCCCGGGCGCATGTCTTTCAAAAACTGCAAGGTCAAATAACCGGCATACTGGTCCGTATAGCTCGGGGTGGTAAAATTCTTGAATTTCGGGTCGATATAACGGTTCTTGCCCAGGATCACCTTCTCCAGATTCGGGAAATAAAGCAAATCCTTTATGGTCGGCATATCATAATCCAACTCGATTTCACGCACGGATTCGATGTCCTCCCGGGTATAGTCCGGACCGAATCTATGGGTCAGGTAACGGGTAAAGCCGCCGGACCACACTTCTTCATCCATCGACAGGGTATCCGGGGTGAAAGAGAGCGTATCAATGCATCCCTGCAAAAAGCCTTTCCGCTCCACGAAAATCGGTTGGTTGAAATCAATCTCCACACCCTCCTCCTCCGGCAACAAGAACGCGTAATCAAGGATTCTTAACCATTGTTCAATCTCTTTTGCCGACTGCATTTTTTCTTTCATATTCCAAGGATGTTGAACGCCCCGGGTATCCGTGAATTTCAACTCCATTTTCAAAATATCCTCGTTATCTTTATCCAGGAACACCGCCAACTTGTCCCCCAGGCGATAAAAGTTCAAGATTCCCCGGCTGAACGTGCGTAAATCTTCATGCGCTTCCGTGTAGGGACGGGCGTACGTCATCTCCACGATGGATTCCATGCCATCTTCCGTCACGTTGCTCAGGGTCACCGCGTAAACCGTGTTCTTGAGATTCTCGATGTAGATGGAATCGATCAGGCTCTCGTTCTCGAGGATGTCCTGCGGGTCCAGGAGCAACACGGTCGGCTCCGCCTCGTCTTCCCCCTTGTAAGTCAGTTTCACTTTATAGATCGCATCATCCATGTTGCCTTTCCATTTCACCTTGAAGCGATACCACCCGGGAGACACTTGCAGGTTCTCGCATTTCCCCACGTAGCGGACCATCCCATCCCCGGCGTACTCGTCATACGTATCTTCAAGACTTTCGCAACTTACCACTCCGAGAAGTATCAGTAGCCATGCTATATGTATCAATTTTTTCATTGTTCGTCTATTTTTGTTATTCTGCTTTTACACATACTTCCAGTTCGTTGAAAGAGATATATTTCCGTCGGTTGCCATCATCTCCATAGCCGTAGGATCCCCCGTGATAGGTGTCTTCCACGACAAAGATCAGATAGCGGTATTTCTCGCCCGAGTAATTGCACAGCATTTTCAACACGACAGGATCCGCGAGCGCATACTCGTCGTCCGTGACGTCAAGCCAATTTTCCGTTCTGTAGGTTCCGTCCTGTTCATCCGTCCTTGCCGCCCAAGAGGTTTGCCACGTCGCGAAAGAATCCCCGTTATCCAACTCGTACAACAGCTTGCAGGAGGACAAATTCACGCTTTCGGGGTCCGCGTTCGTTCCGTAGAGCTTGACCTTACAGGGCAATTTTCCCCGGTAGTTTCCCTGCCAAAATTCGATCAGATCATCCGGATATTTGACCAATTGCTCGTAGTCACTCGCGAAAGGCCATAGCGTATGGAAATTCAGGAAAGCATAGAGATTTACCGATGCCGGTACTTTAGGCTCCCTCAAATCCAGGATAAAACGTTCGTTAAAAGCATTGGGTCCCGCCATAAACGTGGAGTATCGGAACGTGTACCTATTCTCCAAAAGATTTTTACGGTATTTGTCCCCGTTTTTATCCCCATCAAACAAGTATCGTTCACCCAATTGATACTCCTCGTTCGTCACGATGTTTCCCGTGAAACGGAAATCGAAGTCGGCAGGAGTCAGGGTATCCATAATCAAGCAAGGTACCTCGTAAATCTCCTGTTTCACCCGGTAGCCCCGGGAATCCTCCGTGCGCACAACCACCCGGACAGACTCGCCCACGTTTTGTTTCAACTCGAAATTCAACGTGTCGCCCCCTTTCACGATGGGCGTGCTCAACATCAGGATGGAATCCGGCTGGTGGGTCAACGGGTTGGTCCCGATGTAAAAGATATGCGCCATCCCCTTCATGTTCTCTCGCAAAGAATAACCGACCGAAAAACCATTCCAGAAGGCATCGACCGTCAAGTTGTCAAAGATACTGTAAGCCGTGGAAGGCAAGGTATTGAACGCCACTTCCAGCGGCTCGGAGGCTTTCATGTCATTATCCAAGAACGTCACGAACGCCGGCACGTTCTGCCGTGCCTCGGTAAAGCCGAGCAACACCATCGAATCCGAGAGGTAGCTGCCCTCCTTCGCGAGATCCAACCCATAGGCATCCTTGTAGGAAACACGCACGCGGAACACCCCGCTGTTTTCCCGCAAATAGTATTTCATCACAGCCCCTCCGGGGATAGGCTTGAATTCCAAATCTTTCCGAAACTCGACAGGGACATCGAACGAAACTTCATCGTCATTACAGGCGACAAAACCGACCAACATTCCTATAATGAATAATATCTTTCTCATGATTATTTCTGATTTATAATTTACGATTTATTTTACCATCCTACATTCTGTACACAACCGGATATTTGGGTTTCTTCGCTCCGGATGGGGAAGAAATAATCCCGGGGAGCCACGAAACGATTCTTGGAATACACCTCGACAGGCCGGCCGTTGTTGTAGAAACTATCGTAGTCGTCACCCGTGACATTCCAACCGAACAACGTTTCGTTCAGCTCGACATGGGCGATTTTCCAGCGGCGCACGTTCCAGAAACGATGGCCCTCGAACATGAACTCGATGTTCCATTCCTGGCGGATAATATCGCGCATGCCGACTTTCGTCGCCACCTTGTTCCTGTCTTTTGCCGATGCCCAAGCCTCCTCCACACCCGGGATCCCGGCACGCAGGCGCACTTCATCGATGTTATCGTAGACCTTATCGTTCGGGGCACTCAAATACTCGTTCCACGCCTCGGCGGCAATCAGGTAGAGTTCCGCCATCCGGATGACGGGGAACGGGTCGTCGCCCAAGGCAAAGTAATCTTTATCATAATTGAATAACGAAGCTTTGGAACTCGACCATTTCTTTACCCAGTAGCCACTCAGGTTCTGGGGCTCGTTCGGGTCAATCCGATTCTCTTTCAAGCCGAAAGTTTCTCCCCGGTAAGCCCTTACCTCATGATTGTCCTTCGTCGTGGTTCCCAAACGCCAGTAGCAACGGTCCGCCGCGATAGAGGCGTAGAAACGCGGTTCCCGGCGGGTATGCAGCACGGGAATGTTCACGTTCAGCATCACCACGTCCATGTACCTGGGGTCGGTTTCCATCGTCTGCCCGTAAGGATTGCCGCTATAAGCCGGATCCTGGTCAATCGGCAAACCGTTCTCCGTGTAGAACATCTCCACCATTTTCAGACTGGGGCTCACGGTGGTTCCCGTCAAACTATGATACGGATCCGTGGTAATGTCAGGCATCACAAACTTAGCCCAATCATCAAGATTCGGGTGTTTTTTGATCATCAGTAACACTTCATCGTTCAAGTAGTTGAACGTTGCCGTGGATTGTTCAACATTCTTCATGTAGGATTGCAATTCCGTGGCGCCCGCCTGGTTTTGAACCAAGGATTTCCCGTTTTCCAGGCAAACCTGGATGGCCGCCTCGGCAGCTTCGGCAGCCCGCCGCCATTTTTCAGGGTCTTTTTCCGTGCTGAAAAGCGGTTCCCCGAGCCGGTTCTTGAAATTGGCATAATCGGGATTCCCGTTAAAGAGGTCGGAAGCCTGGTAAAGCAACGCCCGAGCTTTCAACGCCAACGCCGCTTCCTTGCAGAAGAAGGTCCTCCGCGGGCTCTCCTTTTGATTAAAGGGGCGAAGATCTTTTGCCGCCTCATCGCACAATTGCACCACGGCGGCGAAACACGTGTCCACGTGGCTGCGGGGAATCCGCATCTCCGATACGTCCACGTTCGGATCGATATTTCGCGGAACAAGGATAATCGGCCCGTAATGGCGAATCAATTCGAAATACATGTACGCCTTCAACGCCTTGACCTCGGCTTTCCAGTCACGTTTCTCCCAATCCTCCATGTTATATACCTGATCGATTTTCTCAATAAACACGTTACAGAGATTGATTCCCGTGTAAAAATCGGTACGCCCTACCAGCTTTCCCCCCTGAGCTTTCTTCTTGGACCAGATATCCCCGTAAGGGTTCAGGGAATTCTGCAACCCGGAACGGATGTTCAGTCCTTCCAGGCTCGTGCCTAAATAGTCGCCCGTAACCAGTTCGTCCGTGGCGGCAAAAGCGGGATTCCGGGAGAAAAGAGGTATCGGCTCCTGCAAGAAGACGTAGCAACTTCTCAGCCAATCCTCAGCCTGTGTCCGCGTTTCAAAAATCGAGTTTAAGGTCGTCATGTCCTTCTCCGGCACGATATCCAAAAAGTCATCGCATGCCGAGAAGAGGAGAGCGGGCATCAACAATATGAATAATAATCGCTTTTTCATTTTATACTGGATTATAGATTAGAAACTAATGTTTACGCCAACGGCATAGGTCTTCTGTATCGGGTAGTTGAAACCACTCTCACCCAACTCCACATCCCACAAATCGAAATTGGAAATCAAGAAAGGATTGTTTGCCCGCACGAAGAACTTCAGATTTTGCATCCGGAGCTTTTTCCTCACGCTTTCCGGCAGGTTGTATGCCAACTCCAGCGAAGTACAGCGCAAGAACGAACATTCCCGCATGAAATAGGTGGATTTCCGGGTTTCCGAACTATTCACGTTATTCCAATTCTCCTGTTGGTTATACGTCGCGATACTCGACACGGAAAGCCGGGGCCAGAAAGGCCGGTTCGACATGTTTTCCTCCGTCCAGTGGTCCTCGTAAATCGCTTTCAACATGGCGTTGCCGTTCACGAAAGGCGAGATTTTCACCGGGTTGATAAAGAAACTGCGATGCCCGGAGCCCTGGAAAGCAAAGTTAAACTCCCAATTCTTGTAATTGATGAAACCGCTGAACCCGTAAACGATGCGGGGTGTTTGCGGGTAACCGATATGCACCGCATCCCGCGTGTCGATCACGCCATTCTTGTCCACGTCCCGGTAGCGGATATCCCCGGGCATGATTCCCGTGTTCGCCTGCGGGGAGTTCATGATTTCCGCCTCGTCACAGAACAACCCCTCGGCGATATAGCCGATTTGCTGCGAAATATCGTGTCCCTTGAACAACTGCCAAGCCGGTTTGTCGACTGCCTCCTCCAGCTCCTTGTAGACCGCTTTGCTGTAGGTGAACGTCCCGTTCAGGATGATCCAGCAATCCGGGGAGAAAGCATGCTGCACCTTGGCGGACAAATCGACTCCCCGGGAACGCACTTTCCCGATATTATCCAGCGGGGGCAATTCCACGCCCATGTTCGCCGGAATCACTGTCCGGTTCGCGATGATATTATGGCGGATTTCCTGGTAAAAATCAGCATTCAACTCCAAAAAATCCTTGAAAAAACGGGTTTCCACCCCAAGGTTGATTTGCTCGGAAACCTCCCACTCGATTCCCGGGTCTCCGTAGTTCTGGATCTGGTAACGAACAAATTCAGATGGCATTCCGGCATCCGGGTAATATCCCGAAAATATAGCTTGGGCTTTTTCAATCTGAGGCATATACACGAAACGGGGTTCTTTGATAATCCCGTCATTCCCGACCTTTCCCCAGGAAGCCCGGAGTTTGAGGAACGAGAGTTCCCTGCTAATACCCTGCATGAAGCCTTCCTTACTCACAACCCATGCCGCACCCACTGCCGGGAAGAAGCCCATCCGGTTGCTCTTGGCGAAACGCTCAGAACCGTTATACCCGAAACTACCCTCGACAAAATAACGGTCCTTGAACCCGTAACTCCCGCGCATGGAGAAACTCACGTTGCGATGCTCGATGCCGCTAAAAAGAGAGGAAGCGGGGGCTCCGTTCGACTGTATCGCCTGGAGGACAGCCGTCAACGATGTCTGGTGGTCATCCCACGCGGCGGTATGCAACAAACGTCCCTCGTAGACCCACTGCGTGCTGCTTGTCGCGTACGCCATATCACCGGGAACAGATAGGGTACGTATCCCGTCTTGCACTTTTTGCAAGGTGTGTTCGCCCGTTTCAAAATCGTAATTGATCTCCGGGTCCAAATAGTAATAATAAGGTCTGGTTCCATAGGCGGTCTGGTCGTATCCCTGTTTCGTGAGCGACACGCTTGCCCGCAATTCCAACCCCTTGATTAACGAGGAGAGATTGTGGAGGTATTCCATACGGCTGGTCACGGAATAACGCCCACGCTCAATGTAACCCGTTTGCACGTCGGCATAAGGATTGGTAGCATGCCCACTGGAAGTCTTTATACTACCGAACCTCAAGTGAGGCCAGTTGGTAGCTTTGTCTGCCGGGTATATTGCCGCAAAATCCACGGGTGAAGCCGTAAAGGCAGCAGCGTACACCGACGCGGCATCCGTCATCGGACCATGATATTTATCCAAAGAGAAGGAGTTGTTCCACAACAATTGGATCCCGGCACTCAGGTTCACGTTCAAGTTCACCCGGGAAGATATCGTGGAGTTCTTGATATTCACATCGAACTGGTTCAATCGGTCGGTCTTCAATATACCGGAATCGTAATTATAATTCACGGAAGCATAGTATTGCACCACGCTCGATCCTCCCCGGGCATTGATACCGGCACGATGGTTAACCGAGAAATTCCGGAACATGATATCGTACCAATCGTTTGCCGGGTAAACGTAAGAGGGATAGTTGGGATTCCCCGTGCGTTCGATCCGCTCCAAGGTATAAGCCGGAGTCGCGTTCGGATTCCGTGCCAACAACGCCTGGTTGTACATGCGCATGTAAGTTTTCGGGTCCACGACATCAATATTGTCGGTCGGCATGGACCACACGGTTTCGTAACGCACCGTGGTGTAGACGCTACCTTCTTGTCCTTTTTTCGTGGTCACGAGGATGACCCCGTTCGCCCCGCGGGCACCGTACATCGCCGTGGCGGAAGCGTCTTTCAACACGGAGAAACTCTCGATGTCCTCCGGAGCCATACGTGCCAGGTCCAAACGGGAAGATTCCACCCCATCAATCAGCACAAGCGGCTCAGATACCCCGTTAGAGGAGCTGATACCCCGGATATAGAACTTCGTGTTCATCTCCTCTTCCGTCAAGGCTCCCGGCAGACCACCCGTCTGCCAACCGATGATACCGGCAATCTTACCGGTCAACTGGGAGGTAAGGTCGGAACTGGATGATTTCAAGTCCATCGGGCGGATGGTGGTGATGGCCGACACCACGCTCTCCTTCTTCTGGGCCCCGAACGCCACGACCTGCACCTCTTCCAAGTTCTCCTCCGTGGGATTCAAGCGGACGTTCAATCTTGTTTTTCCCTTGATGTCAACGGTTTCCGTCTTGTAACCGATAAAGGAAACCCGCAACACGTCGTCCGGTCTGGCATCAATGCTGTATTGTCCCTCTGCGTCGGAAGCTACCCCTCGCGTTGTCCCGTGAATTACAACTGTCGCACCGGCAACGGGATTCCCTTTCTCGTCTACCACCCGGCCTTTCACGGTAATCAGGTCATTCTTGTCTACCTGTTGGATTTTATCCTGTCTTGTCAGTATCAAAATCAAATTCCCCTCGATCTGGTAAGTGTATCGAGAATTCTTTAACAATACCGTCAAAGCGGAATCAACGCTCACGTTATGCACGTTGATGGAGAAACGTTCGTTTTGAACTGCATTCCGGCTATCTTTAAACCCGTACGCGAATCCTGTCTGTTGCTTGATCTCAGACAATATGTAAGTCAAATTCCTGTCTACAATATTTAACGTGACTTTTTTCCCGTCCTTTTGTTGCACGTTCACGCCACTCGATGACACGGCGGCAACTGATCTCACGGGACCCCACAGTATCGGCATAAACATGATAAGCACACCGATAATAACTTTATTACCCCTAATTTTGTTCATTACTTTATTTTTTTCCATACATTTGTAAGAATATTAGACATAAACGTTGTTACTAACGTTTAGCTTTGACACGACCGAAGGCACCTGACCTGAGAAATCAAACCTTCCGGTAGTGTTTTTAAAAGGGAATCTACTCTAAGCGGATTCTCTTTTTTTCGTTGAATGAAATCAATTTATATAGTAGGCACCTCCTTCTTGTTTAATGTTCTTATCAATAATCAACCCAAGGGCTTTTATCACCCAATCGATAGTAGAGGACTTGTCAAATTCCAACGTACAAGTCCGGCTCTCCAGTTCCGGGGCAAGCCGTATCTCCACCCCGTACCATTGAGATATATCGAAAACAATCTTATCCAACCGCACGCCGTTATATTTAAAGCTATTTTCCATCCAAGCGATATAATCCGCGGGATCCACCTTCTCCGTCCGCACCACGCTATCCTTCATCGTGTAGTACACCCGCTCGTTCGGCACGATTCTCACCTCCTTGCCTCCCGCCATCATCCCGATACTGCCCTCCACGAGCACAGCCTCGGAAAGCGCCAGTTCCTTGCGATAAAACAGATTGAAGCGCGTACCATAAACCTTCACTTGCGTTTCCCCGGCTTGCACGATAAAAGGAATATCCGACTTTTTTACATTAAAATACCCTTCACCTTTCATCTCAACTTCCCGGACAGAATCCCGAAACTCTTCCGGGAACCGCAATTCACTGCCGGCATTCAACACCACCGTGGAACCATCCGCCAGTTGCACGCTATACGTGAATCCGGCTGGAATCACGATGCGGACATTCCGGACCGGCTTTTCCTCCGGCTCATTCTCCTCGACTGTTCCAGTCTGACTCTCTTCTCCCACGACATACACGTCATTTCCTTGCTTCACCTCCAGCGTGTCCAACGCGACAATCGCATCATCCTCCCCGGTCGTGATTAACGTCGGCACTTTTATCTCCGCCACGTTCACGAGCACGGGAGCCTTCTCCATCACCCGCTCTTTTTCAGGCAACATCATCGTCACCATAAAAAACAACACTACCGCTGCCGCCACGGAACTCCCCACATACAGCCAACGACGAGATGCCCGTTTTCTCCGCTCCATCTCCCGCAATCTCGATTGCAATCCGGCCGCTGCCGCTTTCCTGTCCATCCGTGCCACCCGGTGCACATCCTCCACCATCCGCTCCACGACACCCGTTCCGCTCTGTTCCATCCCCTCTTCCCCGGTAAATACCATTTCCCGCAAAAGCATCTCCTTTTTCATCGCCTCCACCCGCTCCACCGCCTTTTGGGCAATCTCTAAATCTTCTCTCTCCTTATCATTAAATTTCTTCATAATACTCTCGATAAATCCATTTTTAATCGCAGTTTTATTACAAAACAATTTTCCCTCCCCATTTTTACCTGAAACTTTTAATGTTTAACATGTTTTAGCAATTAAAGCGATAAAACAGTTCAAAATACACATCTTTTCACATCCAAAGAAATTAACCTATTTCAATTTCGAGGGATTTTTTAAAATAACAACCACCCTTATTTTACTTTTAGGGCAAAAACTAAAATAAGAAATTTCCTTATTTTATTTTTAGGGCAAAAACTAAAATAAGAAATTCTTTATTCTATATTTGCGTGAAATCCTAAAATAAAATCTAATGAAAAACTTTAAATCGGGTATAAAAATAAACCAAGGTTACTACAAAAGTTTCCAACCGAACTTTATAAATAAAGCTTGGATATTAGATAACATGGAAATTATCACTCTTCTAAGCAAAGCAGATAGGATGCTTGGACGACTAGATATGTATTCGGAACATATCCCCAATATTGATTTATTCATCAGTATGCATGTAATGAAAGAAGCGACACAATCATCTAAAATAGAAGGAACACAAACAAACATGGAAGAAGCTCTTCTTGCGAAAGAAGATGTCCCTTTAGACAAAAGAAATGATTGGATGGAAGTCCATAATTACATCAATGCGATGAATGAGGCGATTAAAATGCTGGAAGAACTTCCTTTTTCTTCCAGATTGATACGGAATGTTCATAAAGTATTACTTAGTGGAGTGCGAGGAGAACATAAACAACCCGGAGAATTTAGAAAAAGTCAGAATTGGATCGGTGGTGCATCAATCAATGATGCGATATTCGTTCCACCCGTGCATACGTCCATTCCAGATCTAATGAATGATATTGATGAGTTTGTACACAACGACAAATTATTGATTCCTGAATTATTGAAAATTGCTTTAATCCATTACCAATTTGAAACTATTCACCCTTTTTTAGACGGGAACGGAAGAACTGGACGATTAATGATAACCCTCTATTTAGTAAGTAAAGGTATTCTAAAACGCCCAATCCTATACCTATCTGATTACCTGGAAAAGCATCGGAATTCCTATTACACAAATTTAATGCGGGCACGTACAGAAAATGACATTACTAGTTGGTTTCGATTCTTTTTGACCGGAGTAATTGAAACAGCAGATAACGGAGTCAAAACTTTTGAAAATATTTTATGCCTGCAAAAGGAATACGAAGAAAAAATCAAATCCTTGGGAAGCCGATCTGCAAACGCATTAAAAGTCGTAACCGAATTGTACAAACGACCTATTGCAAGTGCCAATTGGATTGCAGAAATTGCAGACATCAGTACCGCATCCGCTTACAAACTAATTAGAAACCTGGAAGAAGTCGGTATTCTATCTGAAGTGACAGGAAGCAAAAGAGGACGGATTTATATATTAAAAAAATATGTTGACATATTCAACTCATAAACAGCGCAACATGAATCCCTGTATATAACCACTTATCATCCATTCCCGCAAATCACTCACAAATTGAACAAAAAAATTGATAATCAATACAAACGCCATGTCAAACACCATCATATTCAACGCCCGAATCCTCACCATGAACGAGGAGATGGAGATAATTAAAAACGGTTCTATCCTAATAGAAAAAAATTGCATCAAAGAGATTCGCCCCGGTAAAATCGAGATGCCTGATGCCGAGTACTTCGACGCAGAAGGCATGATCGTGATGCCCGGGTTCGTGAACACGCACACGCACGTCCCCATGACCATGCTACGCGGGTACGCCGACGACCTACCCCTCCACACGTGGCTGAACGACCACATCTTCCCGGCAGAAGCCCGCATGGTGACGCCGGAGAATGTCGTCATAGCCACCCGGCTGGCATTCATCGAGATGATCAAATCGGGCACCACCTGTTTCAACGACATGTACTTCTTCGAGGACATCATCGCCGTGGAAGCCCGGAAAGCCGGGATACGTGCCGTTGTCGGCGAATCGCTCATCGACTTTCCCACGCCCAGCTTCCGCACGCTTGACGAGGGGATCGCCCGTTGCGAATCCCTCGTGCAACAATGGTACGGGCACGAGCTGATACACCCGACCGTCTGTGCCCATTCACCGTACACCTGCTCGAAACAAACCCTGAGAAAAGCAAAAGACATCACGGAAAAATACAACATACCTCTTCACATCCACGTGGCGGAAACCCGCCAAGAAGTGGAGGACATCACCACGCGGACAGGCTTATCCCCGGCAGCATACCTCTACTCGATCGGTCTGCTCGACCGGAACGTAATTGCCGCCCATTCCGTCTGGCTCAACCCGAATGACATCGAATTATACGCCCGCACGGGAACGTCCATCGCACATTGCCCAAAAAGCAACCTAAAACTTGCCAGCGGGATTGCCGACACGGACGCCTACCTGAAAGCCGGAATAAACGTGGGCATCGGGACGGACGGCACGGCAAGCAACAACACGCTGGACATGGTGGAAGAAACGCGTTTCGCCGCCCTACTCCCCAAAGGAGTACATTACAACCCGGAGGCAGTCTCCGCGAAAACCGCCTTGCGGATGAGCACCATCAACGGGGCAAAAGCTCTAGGGTTAAACCACCTGACCGGCTCCCTCGAACCGGGCAAACGGGCGGACCTGATCGTGGTTCATGCCGACGCCAGCAACATGATTCCGATGTACGACGAGTACTCCGCCATCGTGTACGCGGCAAACAGCAAGAACATCCGTTCCTCGATGGTCAACGGGAAATGGATCATGCTCAACCGGGAAGTTATGAACATCGACAAAGAAGAAACCATGAATGCCATGCGACGCATCTCCGAAACCACTGTCTGACAGCCACAAATCGAAATAACAGATTAATTTTTCATTTTCAATTTTCAATTTTCAATTCTCAATTATATTCGTTAGTTTTGCAGACCTTTTTATAAAGAAAGGAGTTTATAAACACTATAAACCCAATTAGATATGGAAAAGAAAAATTATGGAGGACTCGAGGATGAGTTTACGGCATACGAAAGTGCCGAGATTGTAGTATTGCCTGTACCTTATGACGGAACAAGCACGTGGTTGAAGGGAGCGGACAAAGGTCCCGATGCGATCCTTGAAGCATCGGCTAACATGGAACTCTACGATATCGAAACGGATTCCGAGGTTTACACCCGCGGCATAGCGACACTAGACCCGGTGACGGAAGCCTCCTCCCCGGAAGCCATGTCCCAAGAAGTTGAAAAACAGGTTGATAAAATCCTGACAGATAAAAAATTCCCCGTGATACTGGGCGGAGAGCATTCAGTCAGCATCGGAGTATTCCGGGCTTTCGCCAAACACTATGACAAATTTTCTGTCCTGCAACTGGACGCTCACTCCGATATGCGTAGCGAGTACGAGGGTTCTACCCACAATCACGCTTGCGTGATGGCTCGTGCCAAAGAAGTAGCGACTGTCGCACAGGTGGGTATCAGAAGTTCAGCCATCGAGGAAAAAGAAAATATCATGCCCGACCGTATCTTTTACGCTCACGACTTGCATGACGCCAAGGAGGGGAACAACTGGATGTACATGGTATCCCAGAAATTACACGACAACGTGTATATTACCATCGATCTGGACGTTTTCGACCCGGCTATCGTGCCCGCAACCGGAACCCCGGAACCGGACGGATTGTATTACAGAGAGGTACTGAACTTCCTCAAACTGATTAACGAACGTCATAACATCATCGGTCTGGATGTGGTAGAACTTTGCCCCAACGACGTCAACAAGTCATCCGACTTCCTGGCAAGCAAACTGATCTACCAGATATTGAGCATGAAATATCAAAACCAATGATCAGAAATCACATAATCAAGAAATTGAGTCAATAAGGTCCTCATAATTGTACCTTATATTTTTAAATAAATAAAATGGAAAAGAAAGATTTATTAAAAGACACTATCAAACACATCGACATCAAGTCGTATGACTCAACCCAATTGATCGACGCGATGCGCGATATGTCCTTCACCTCTCGCGATACAGCCAGAGCAACTGATATTCTGATGAAAATGGTTGGCGAGAAAGAGTGTACGAATATTCTTACCATTGCCGGGAGTACCAGTGCTGCCGGATGTATGCAGGTTTACGTGGATATGGTTCGTAACAAGATGATCGACGTGGTAGTATCCACGGGTGCTTCTATCATTGACATGGACCTGTTCGAGGCTCTTGGCTTCAAACACTACAAAGGACACCAAGACGTGCCTGACATGCAATTGAGAGAACTTTACATTGACCGTATTTACGATACGTTCATCGACGAGGAGGAATTGCAAGCTTGCGACCACACTACTTACGAGATCGCCAACAACTTGGAACCCCGTCCTTATTCATCACGTGAATTTATATGGGAGATCGGGAAATGGCTACACGAGGGACACGCCGTGAAAAAAGACAGCTTAATCCAAACTTGCTATGAATGCGGGGTACCCATCTTCTGTCCGGCATTCTCTGATTGTAGCGCAGGATTCGGTATCGGTAAACACCAATGGGAACACCCCGACAAACACGTGTCTATCGACTCCGTGAAAGACTTCGTCGAATTGACCCAAATCAAAATCAAGGCAGGAACCACCGGATTATTCATGGTCGGTGGCGGAACCCCGAAAAACTTCGCTCAAGACACCGTAGTCTGTGCCGAAATCTTAGGTTTTGACGTGCCCATGCACAAATACGCCATCCAAATCACCGTGGCTGACGTTCGCGACGGTGCATGCTCCTCTTCAACTTTGAAAGAAGCTTGTTCATGGGGTAAAGTAGACGTTACCTACGAACAAATGGTTTACGCCGAAGGAACGACCGTTATTCCCGCTATCGCCAGCTACGTTTACCACAACGGACCTTGGAAAGAGAGAGAATACAAGAACTGGAACAAATTATTCCAAAAATAAGAGAACGAAAGGGACTTTGCTGTCCCTTTCTTCATTTTATAAACTCCCGCTTGCGGAAAACTTCTACACTTCCGCGGGGATAAATTCCTCATCATCCTTCCCCGCTTCCTTTCTATTCTCCCGGAAAATTTCTATATTTACTTCTTGAAAAAGGGAGATGGAAAACAGGAAAATCATTCACATTGACATGGACGCCTTTTACGCTTCCATCGAGCAACGAGATCATCCGGAATACCGGGGAAAGCCCCTTGCCGTGGGAAGAGCGGAGAAGAGAGGGGTTGTAGCGGCTGCAAGTTACGAGGCTCGCCGTTATGGCGTACGCTCT
This sequence comes from Butyricimonas sp. Marseille-P2440, assembly GCF_900091675.1. Lineage (NCBI taxonomy): Bacteria > Pseudomonadati > Bacteroidota > Bacteroidia > Bacteroidales > Odoribacteraceae > Butyricimonas > Butyricimonas sp. Marseille-P2440. Next base: position 601,925 of record NZ_LT594609.1, read on the forward strand.
GCCATGTCGTCCATGAAAGCCAAGCAATTGTGCCCGGACTTGATATTCGCCTCTTCCCACATGGAGCATTATAAAACGGTTTCCGAGCAAATACACGAGATTTTCCGGGAATACACGGATGTCATAGAACCTCTTGCCTTGGACGAGGCATTTCTGGACGTCACGGAGAACAAAAAAGGGATTTCACTCGCCGTGGATATCGCCCGCGCAATAAAAAAAGAGATAAAGGAGAAACTGGGGCTTATTGCCTCCGCCGGGGTGTCTTACAATAAATTCCTGGCGAAAATAGCTTCCGATTACAAGAAACCGGACGGACTTTACACGATACATCCCGACCGGGCGCCCGCCTTTATCGCCAAACTACCGATCGAGGCATTCTGGGGAATCGGCAAGGTAACCGCCCGCAAGATGCATTCTCTCGGGATACACACGGGTGCCGACTTGAAGAAATGCACGTTGACTTTTCTTACCCGCAATTTCGGGAAAGCCGGAAGCCTGTACTACGATTTCGCCAACGGCATAGACCCAAGAATCGTCTGCCCCGAGAGAATCCGCAAGTCCGTGGGTTGTGAAAGTACTTTCGAGAACGACCTGACGAATTATATCGCCGTCATTATCGAGCTGTATCACGTGGCAACGGAACTCATCCATCGGCTGGAAAAGTCTAATTTCAAGGGACATACTCTCACGCTAAAAATCAAATTCCATGATTTTACTCAAAAAACACGCAGTGCCAGTGTGGCACACGAACTGTTTACATTAAAAGAAATACTCCCCCTGGCAAAAAAACTTTTGAAAGACTTAGAATTAACACAGTTTAGGATTCGCCTCATAGGTCTTTCAGTTTCAAATCCTTATGAAGAGATCGCAGACACTTCTCCTTTACAATTAAAGTTTGATTTTGATTAATTAGGAAACCTTTACGTTATATTGACGTATATAGGCATACAATTTGAATTAAAACATAGTGTAACCGGAACTTAATAGAAAAGTAACTTGGTTACGATGTAAAACCGATACATTTGTATCGGAATTCAAAAAGAGAGACTTCGATTTTTTTTCATAAATTTGTTATTGGTATTTTGGGTCCCCGCTGAGACAGCGCGGACCATTTTTATTTTCAGAGTTCATTAAAATTTTGCAGACAATCTTGAAACCTTTACATCGATAATACGTTTACATGTGTAGATTTCAATGATTAATCTATATAATGGAAATTTAACGGAAAGAATTTTCATATATAAAGAAAAGCCGATACCTTTGTATCGGATTTCAAAAGAGACTTCGATTTTTTTTCATAAATTTGTTATTGGTTGCCTCCTGCTGTGACAGCACGAGGCTTTTTTCTTTCACCGTTGCTAAGCTATAAAATCTTTCTTTACCTACAAACGTTTGCGGGACTTTTAATAGTGTTAAATTCATGTCGCCATATAACACATTGATTTTCTGTGTGAAAATATTTACATTAACATTTAATCGTGAGGATTTTTACAAAAAAAAGAGACGTGTCAAAACTCCATTGAAGTCATTGACACGCCCTTTCAATATCTAGTAGATTTTATTCTGCTTATTCCAAATAGGTATATCCATACAGTCCAGAACGGTAATTTGACAAAAACTCGCGACCTTCTTCCGCAGAAATAATTCCTTTCTTCACGGAACTGGTCACCCATACCTCAACGGTACGTGCCATTTTCTTCGGCATAAACTGCACGTATTCCAACACGTCTGCCACGGTTTCACCCTCTATCACCTTGTCTATCACGTACTCGTCGCCTTTCACTTTGATATGAACGGCATTCGTGTCGCCAAACAGATTGTGCAAATCTCCTAGAATCTCCTGATAAGCCCCCACGAGGAATACCCCGAAATAATAAGGTTCTTTCCCGTTCAGCTCGTGTACCGGAAGGTGGTAGGAGAAGTTACGCGTAGAGATAAAATTATCAATCTTCCCGTCGGAATCACAGGTAATATCCTGCAAAGTTGCCGATTTGGTCGGTTGTTCGTTCAAGCGGGAAACCGGGATAATCGGGAATATCTGGTCAATCGCCCAAGAATCGGGCAACGACTGGAATAACGAGAAATTACAGAAATATTTATCGGGTAATAACTTGGAAATCTTTCTTAACTCATCCGGCGAGTGCTTCGTGTTCACCGCCATGTCGTACACGTCACGTGCTACCGACCAGAACAAGCGCTCAACCTGTGCTCGGGTATACAAATCGATCAACCCGAGATTGAACAACCCCAGTGCATCCTCGCGGATCTGCATGGCATCATGCCACGTTTCGATCAAACGGGGCTGATTGAGGTTTTCCCAAAGGTCGTACAACTCTTTCACCAACTCGTGGGCATCTTCCGCGATTTCCTCGTTCTCGTCGAAAGCCGGCAAACTGGTACTTGCCAATGCCTCGAAAATCAACACGGAATGGTGTGCCGTCAAGGAACGCCCCGATTCGGTGATGATATTCGGTTGTTCTAGCTCGTTTTTCTCGCAGGCATCCACTAATGCGGAAACTGCATCATTCACGTACTCCTGAATCGAGTAGTTCATGCTGTTACCACTCGTGGCGGAACGGGTACCGTCGTAATCGACCCCCAGTCCTCCGCCGATGTCGACGAAGTGTACATTATAGCCCATCCCTTTCAATTGCACGTAGAACTGGGAGGCTTCTTTCAATGCCGTTTTGATACGGCGGATATTTGTTACCTGGCTGCCGATATGGAAATGTATCAATTGCAGGCAATCCGTCATCTTATTTTTCTCGAGCACCTCGAGTGCTTCCAGCAATTCGCTCGAGTTCAAGCCGAACTTGCTCACGTCGCCTCCCGATTCTTCCCATTTACCACTGCCGGAACTTGCCAGCTTGATCCGGATACCGATATTCGGGCGAATTTTCAAACGCTTGGATATAGTCGCTATATTCCTCAACTCGTTCAACTTCTCTACCACGAGGTAAATGTTCCTTCCCATCTTCTGTGCCAGCAATGCCAACTCGATATAGTTCTCGTCCTTGTATCCGTTACAGATAATCATGGCATCGTCGTCAATGTCGATGGACAGGACAGCGTGCAATTCCGGCTTGGAGCCTGCCTCCAACCCGATATTATACTTTGTACCATGACTTACAATCTCCTCCACAACCGGACGCATCTGGTTCACCTTGATCGGGTAGATAATAAAGTTCTTCCCTGTATAACCATATTCCGTGGCAGCTGCCTGGAAACAACTTGAGATTTTCTCGATCCGGTTATCCAGAATATCCGGAAACCGCAACAACACGGGAGCGGACACATCCCTCACCTGAAGCTCTTCCATCAATTCTTTGATGTCTATCCTGGGTCCTCCCACCTTCGGCGTTACCGTCACGTGTCCTTTCTCGTTAATCGAAAAATAGTTCAGCCCCCAACCGTTAATGTTGTACAGTTCTGCTGAATCGTCAATGCTCCATTTTCTCATTTCTGTTCTATAAGATCTTTAAGATTGATTGTCCCGCAAAGCTACAATATATTTTCAAAAATAACGCACTTTTACGCAGGATAGTCCGAACCTAACCCTCTAAATTATTTAACTTTTAGTATCTTCTCTATAATTTTTGGATTTCCCGTATCCCGTCACGGGTTATCATTAAACGAAAACGCCGGTACTCGACATTCCCCTCGTGCTGGAGTTGAATCAAAAAATTGACGTAATAGATTTTCTCCCCCTTGATCGAGGCGTGGTCTGCCTCCCCTTCCGGGACATACAATTCATAAGCAGGTTCGTCCATCTTCCGGGCAAAACTCCCCAGGTCGAAACGAATAATCTCGTTTATCCCCGCAATGTCATACTGCCCATACTCGTCCAGAATCTCCGCGTTTAACTGCACCCATTTCCGGTACAGGATGATCCGCTCGCTCGAGTTCCGGTTGTCTGCCGCCAACAAGTCGGTACGTGCCCGCCGGCTGATGATCTCCTCCGGCACTTTATTTTCCGAGATAAAGTCCACGCCGTCCTTGATCTGCCCGACAACCTTGTCGCCCATGCTGACTTTTATTTTCCGGTCAAAATAATTCTTTCCCAAACGGTGTGCAAAGTAGAATCGCATCAATTCTTTGATGCGGTCTTTCAGCATATAACTCACGACTAAAGCCACGAACAAAGGCATCGTAAAGTTACCGTATTTTTTCTGGAAGGAGAAAGCGATTACCGTGGCAAATATCATCGACAACCCGGCAGCCATACTATAATATATTTGTTCAACCAGTACCCCGTCCCGTTTCTTGGATGCTTTCAAGAAAAGATCGCTCTCCGCATATTTTTTCAGAATACCCCGCCGATAGATCACTGCTCGATTCTGATCTTTACTGTCCTTTTCCGCCACGAGATAGCCGTTTTTCTGCTTGTAGCCGATTTCCCCGTGTATCAACTCCAACAATCTTTTCTTTTCCAGCTTGTAGCATTTTGGATCGAACTCCTTCAACCCGTCCAACAAGCGGAAAGTATGAAACTCTATCAGATTCGAGAGATACTCATCCCCGAAAGAAAAATAGTTCGCCGCCTCTTTAGGCAGCCCCGTGACATTAATGATTTTTTTTAATTCCCGGTAACGCCGGGCTATAACCCGAACACAAGTCACGTAATGCTCCACCTGAAGCTCCCGTTCGCTCCCCTCTACCTCGTGATGAATTGCCTCGTTCACCTTCCCCCGCAAGGCACTTTTAAATATGGAGGTAAACATCTTGATCTGGTACTCGTAAGTTTCGAGCGCTTCCCTCGTGCGTTCTTCCACGAAATGCAGGAAAGCATCCTCCAAAAACACGAAAGGCGTCCACTCCCCCTCGGCAATTTCTTCCAACGAGTAAATCGGAGTTATCAACCGCACGTTGGAACGCACATCTTTGTAGAAATCATCTTTCGAGTAAGTCGACGCACTAATACCAAGACTATGTGGCACGAAAAACCACGTGTTCATCCTGAACTCGTTCTCCTTCCGGTTGCGATCCACCACGTACCCCACCTTCATCTCCACAGAGTACTTATCATGCAGCTTTACTTGAATATCAATCATAACGAATCTACATCCTAAAATCGTTATGCAATGTACGTATTATTTTTCAATTGAGCCTCGAATGAAGAGAAATTTCAACGAATGTACATTTCTTTGATTTTTTTCGTAGATTTGCAAAAGAGTGAAATTTTCTTTGAGAAGTTACTTAAAAAAATGAGCCATGAAAGCAAGAATTGTTTTAATCTGTTTATGTATTTGGATTGTTTCCTGCAAAGATGATTACACGAGAGACAAAGAGCATTCGAACATAGAATCATGGATTCCGGCGTACAAGAAGTATCCAGAAGTAAGTGCCTCTGCTTTTAAAATCAAGTATTGTTTCCGAGTTGGCAGTGATGTTCCATTGGAACAAGAAACGCAAGAAGGAAAGGAAGCTTTTAGAAAATCGTTAGAAGAACAGGTCTATCCTGAATATTACGGGGGATATTATACGGATCAGCAAAATTCACCCCGAATAATTGTTTTTTTGACAGATACTTCATCTCGGGTAAAGAGTGAATTTATCGAATTATGCCAGATCGCTTCCGACGACATCACTTTCGAACCATGTACTTATTCTTACAATGAACTTTTAAGGCTTCAAAAAAAATTGTCATGTTCTTCCTTGTTTGAAAAATGGAATATCGAGTCAACATTGATCCGCCACAATAAATTATACGTTTTGTTCAATGGGCAAGCAAAAGAAGAAACGATTGCACGCTTTAAAGCAGAAGTAATGGATTCGCCAATGCTTGTGCTTAAATCTACAGAAGAATATGATCATGTCGAAAGAAATAGACCGAGGCTAACCTCGCAAAACAGTCGGGAAATCGCAGCATTTATTCCAGAAAATGTAAGATGTGGAAATCGATTTTTTGTAAATTATGGATTATATAATCCGGATGACCCGACATCATATAATATGAATGTTGGACGGATGGGATTCTGTGCTTATGCTCGAAATTCGTTTGATGCAGAATTTGTTTATGGCTTTGTTACTGCTGCACATAATTTCAATAATTTTAATAAAGACATCTGGATATCTCCTTATATACTAGAAGCTATTGATTCTCCTTTCGCTTATCCCCATTTTATTTATCGCTCTTCAATCGATTGTGCGTTCTGTCGTTTTTCGCCGGGATATTACATTCCTAAGGCTCATAATCCTGCAATGGTATTTTCTATAGAGGATGGTATGAAAATCGAGGTGTTAATGAGAGGTTCAAAATATCCTGCCAGAGTGCAAGATCCCGAGTGTAATATTGATATTAATGGATGTAATGTGCATGTTGCACGTTGCTATTTTTCAGATATTACCAGAAGACCTTCTTTAGAACAAGGTGATAGTGGAACTTTAGTCCTTACGTCAACGGAGTCATCTTGGATTAACGGTGATGTGGTTGGAATTGTTGTTGCAATGAGTGGATCGGATGTTTTTTTTGTAGTCCCTGCAATAAATATGACAAATTGTTTTGACATAAAATTCTCTATTTAATAAAAACACTCCTCCTGGTCTATAAGGACCCGTTTTCGGGTAAAGCAAAAGCAACAAAACAAGAATAAAACAAAAAAGAACGCTTTCCAAGCGTTCTTTTTATATGGTCGAGATGACTGGACTTGAACCAGCGGCCTCCACGTCCCGAACGTGGCGCGCTACCAACTGCGCTACATCTCGTTTCCGTTTTGCGAGGGCAAAGATAATAAAAGTATCAATTATAATCACTATATTTGTGGAAATTTTTTATTGAATAATTTTTTTTCTTGCTATGGACTCGATAAGACAAAATAAAGTAGGGCGTTTAATACAACGGGATTTAAGCGAAATGTTTCAAAAAGAGTGTAAAGAATACACCGGAGGTGCGATGCTTTCCGTTACAGCAGTGAGAGTTAGCGCAGATATGTCATATGCCCGGGTATACTTGAGCATATTCCCGTCGGAGCTCACGGAAAAAGTATTAGGCATCTTGGACGAAAAGAACAAAAACATCCGTTTTATTCTCGGGAAAAAGATCGGAAAACAAACCCGTATCATCCCGGAATTGCGATTTTTCGTGGATGATAGCCTGGATTACATCGACAAGATTGATTCCTTGTTGAAGCAATAGCCCCGTTCACGATGAACCTGTCGATATTCATTGCCCGGAGGTACCTGTTCTCGAAAAAGAAGCAGAATGCCATAAACATTATTTCCATCATCAGCATGGTGGGAGTTATGATAGGCACGACAGCATTGATTGTCGTGCTTTCCGTGTTCAACGGCATCGACACGTTACTTACAACGGTCACGGACAGTTTCACCCCGGACGTGACCATTTCTCCGGTACAAGGGAAATTTATTACCACGGATTCCGCGTTGCTGGAACAATTGAAAAAGACACCCGGCATCGCTTCTTTCGACGCCGTCGTGGAAGAAAATTCACTGGTTAAGTTCGGGGACAAGCTCGTTCCCGTGGTCGTGAAAGGCGTGGACGAAGATTACGCCCGGCACGTGGGCATCGAACCCACAATCGTCAGCGGGAAATACGCTTTGCAAGAGGGTGACAAACCGACCGTGGTACTCGGGTATGGCATTGCCGCCGCTCTAAAAACCCGTCTTGGCGTACAGAACCCGATGACCTTCTATTATCCCGATAAAACAGCCTCGTCGGCATCCATGTCAGCGTTGAACAACCAACGGATATACCCGATCGGGATATTCTCGGCACAACAAGATATTGACGGGAAATACGTGATCACGGGTATCGAAACCGCAAGAAAATTGTTCGGGGTTCCGGGAGAGATATCCAAAATAGAGATCAAACTGCAAAACCCGGACGACCTCGCGTCCTTCAAAGCTACACTCGCCTCCCAGGTCGGAACCAAGTATAAAGTACTTGACAAATACGATCTCAACCGTTCGTTTTACGCCATGATGAAATCGGAAAAGTTGGCGGTATTCCTGATCTTGTTGTTTATTTTATTGATTGCTTCCTTCAATATTGTAGGATCTGTTTCCATGTTGATTATCGACAAAAAAGAAGATATAGGAATCTACCAAGCCCTCGGGATGACAAAAGAAAAAATCATTTCCATCTTCAAACTCGAGGGCAACTTGATCACGGGCATAGGGGCTCTTATCGGGCTGATTGCCGGAACGGCACTCTGCCTGTTGCAAGAATATTACGGATTCATCACCCTCGGGAATGGAAGCTACATCATTAGCGCCTATCCCGTGAAAGTTGTCACTTCGGACATCTTGACCATCATGGTCACGGTGATTGCTATTGGTTTTATCGCCTCGCACTTCCCCGTAAAATTCCTTGTCAACAAAATCGTCAAATCATAAACAACAATATATGTATAAACTTCTGATATTCTCGTTCATTCTCACCCTTTTCACTTTCCCCGGCAAAGGACAGGAAGAAGAGCGCATTGTGCTGATAGAAACTAACATGGGGAATCTTAAGGCTAAATTATACAACGACACGCCGATTCACCGGGATAACTTTATCGAACTGGCAAAATCCGGTCAATATGACGGAACATTATTCTACCGGGTGATTAAAAACTTCATCATACAAGGAGGTTCGGAGGACAGCCGGAATGCCGTCCCCGGACAAGAACTGGGTTACGGCAGAGAAATCACGATAGATGCGGAAATCAAACCGCATCATTATCACAAGAAAGGAGCCCTGGCAGCACCCCGGCAACCGGACGAAACGAATCCGCTCAAGAAATCAGACATCTCGCAGTTCTATTTTACTGTCGGCAGAAAATACCCGCTCCAAGAACTGGAATATATCGAGAAATCGGTTAACTCCCCTATCAAACGAGCGATACAGAATAAATACTATACCCCGGAGAAAAAAGCAATCCTAGATTCCTTGAAAGCCCAGAAGAATGTCCCGGAATTTCGGAAAATAGCCAACAAGATCAAAGAGGACATCGCCCGGGACTGGGACAAGAATACCGACAAACTCTTCATGGACGAAGCGAAAAAACAAGCTTACACGACAGCGGGCGGCGCTCATGACCTGGATGGCGAGTACACGGTGTTTGGAGAACTGATCGAAGGTTTCGACGTGCTCGACAAAATCGCCGCCTTACAGACGGATAAAAAGAACCGTCCGGTAAAAGACGTAAGAATAATCAAAGTAAAAGTAATTGAATAATGATCGCACGCAAATACATTCTATTATCGCGAACACTGATATGGGCAGGAATCATTTTCTTCCTGTGTGCCATTCCGTCGAGCTCCATTCCCGACCCGAAACTCAATATTCCCCACCTGGATAAAGTAGTTCATTTCGGAATGTTCTTTATCATGTCGATCTTTCTATGCAGCGAATTACGCTACCAAACCAATTTGTCCCCACGGGCTTGCTACCCGATCGCCATCGGGTTCAGTTTCGTGTATGGCGGACTGATCGAAATATTGCAATACTCGTGTTTTCACCGGGGTGCCGAGTGGTGGGATTTGATTGCCGATATACTCGGGGGAGTGGCAGGCTGTTTGCTATACCCCACTGCAAAAAAGTACAAAGACAAACTGATTACTCGTTTCTGGAAAAAGAATTAATCACGATAGCAAGAATGTGTAAGACTTTTTTATTAACTTTGCCCTCCAAGGATTTCAAATTTTTGAGAAGATGTTAGATAAGATAAAACAACTCCGTGATGAAATAGCAAACTTCCAAGCCACAACGCTGGATGAAGTAGAGCAATTTAGAATCAAGCATTTAAGCAAGAAAGGTTCTATCGCCGCTCTGTTTGATGATTTCAAAAGCGTCCCGGTTGAGCAAAAGAAAGCCGTGGGACAGGAGTTGAACGTGTTGAAAAATACGGCATTAGAGAAAGTAAACGAGTTGAAAGAGATGTTGAGTAACGCGGAAGAAGGGCTCAGCGGGCTGGATATGACCATGCCGGGTGACCCCATGAAACTCGGGACTCGCCACCCTCTGTCTATCGTTAAAAACGAAATCATATCTATCTTCAACAGACTTGGTTTTACCGTGTCCGAAGGACCCGAAATCGAAGACGACTGGCACAATTTCTCTGCATTGAACTTCCCGGAGGAACATCCGGCTCGCGATATGCAGGACACGTTCTTCATCCAGAAGAACCCTGATCTGGTACTCCACACGCACACCTCATCCGTGCAGGTTCGCGACATGGAAACACACCAGCCTCCCATTCGTCTTGTTACCCCAGGACGGGTATTCCGTAACGAGGCTATCTCGGCTCGGGCACACTGTATTTTCCACCAGATCGAGGCACTTTATATCGACGAAAATGTTTCTTTCGCCGACTTGAAACAGACTCTCACTTACTTTGCAAAGGAACTATTCGGGGCTGACACGCAAATTCGTCTGCGTCCCTCGTTTTTCCCGTTCACCGAACCGTCGGCAGAAATGGACGTATCCTGTACGTTATGCCACGGGAAAGGCTGCAACGTGTGCAAAGGCACGGGTTGGTTAGAAATTTTAGGTTGTGGAATGGTTGACCCCAACGTACTCGAACTAAATGGTATAGACAAAGAAAAATATACCGGGTTCGCGCTGGGAATGGGAATCGAGCGTATCGCGATGTTGAAATATGGCATCAAAGACATACGCCTTTTCTTCGAGAACGACATCCGCTTCCTTGAACAATTTTCGGCCGCAGGCAAATAATATATAAACACAACACAAGAGAGATGAGGATGCCGTTTACGCGGCTCCTCATTTTTTATTCACTCGAAAACATTTGTTATGAAAAAAACACTTCTCTTGTTCCTGGTTATCCTTCCCTCTATATTCCCGGGATGTAAGGCTCAATCATCTATATCCCCGGAAGATAAAGCCATTCTCACCCGATTCTTCGAGTACGCCTCGGAAAAGGGATTATACAAATTTCCCTTGAACGAACGGATTGTAGCTATCGGGCAATTCTTTATCAATACGCCATACAAGGGAGGCACGTTGGAAATCAACCCGAAAGAACAACTTGTCGTAAACCTACAGGAACTCGATTGCGTGACTTTCGTGGATAATGTACTTGCATTAGCTTTGTTGGAAAAATACGATCCGCAACAAACAGAAACATTCTTGAAAAATTTACAAAGAATACGTTATCGAAACGGTGAAATCACCGACTACACGGCACGCCTTCATTACTCTACCGATTGGTTATATGAAATGAGCCAAGCAGATATGCTGAAAGATGTTACCCGGGAGAACGAAGGCATACCTTTCCCTAATAAAGTTGGTTTCATTTCCCGTAATTGGCAAAAATATCCTGTATTAAAACAGGATTCCACCCTTGTCGAAAAGATCGTCCGCATTGAAAACAATATCAATAACCGGAAATATTACTATATACCCAAAGATCAAGTTTCCTCCGCAACCGGACAAATCCGACCGGGAGACATTATCCTTATCACAACGGATAAAAAGGGACTGGATACCGCTCATGTGGGAATAGCTATCGAACAAGAAGGACAAATTCATCTGCTCCACGCCTCTCTTTCCGCCCGAAAAGTGGTCATCACGGAAAACACTTTACCAGAATATTTGCAGGGCATTCGCTCCCATTCAGGCATAATAATTGCACGTCCTGTCAATTTTAAATGAAATTAACATCCTTAAGAAGCGCTAATACGTATATTTGGTCAAATTATTGTTATGAAATTTGATATATATCGTGGAATTTGAATATAAACCTAAAATCGAAAGAATATGAGAAAAGTATTTATCGGAACACTCGTCGTGTTAACCTTCGCGATACTGAACGGATGCGGGAGCCGGAAAATTGCCCGTTTAGACCCGAGCGAAACTATTGATTTGAGTGGACGCTGGAACGATAGCGATTCACGCCTCGTGTCAGAAGAAATGATCGGGGACTTATTGACCTCAGCCTGGATTCCCCGCTATTTAAAAGCGAACGAAAAACGCCCGGTAATCGTGGTCGGGCTAGTGGAGAACAAGAGCCATGAACACATTAATTCTGAAACTTTTATCAAGGATGTCGAGAAAGCTGTCATCCGTGATGGAAATATCCGTTTGGTCGTAGCAGGAGAGAAACGTAACGAACTACGAAAAGAACGTGCAGAACAACAGGATTACGCTTCCCCCGAAACCACCAAGAAATGGGGTAAGGAACTAGGAGCAGACTTTATCCTGCAAGGTACAATCAACAGCATCGTGGATTCGTACAAGAAACAAAAAGTAGTCACCTACCAAATTGATTTGCAACTTACTAACATCGAAACGAATGAAGTTGTCTGGATGGGGGACAAGAAAATAAAGAAACAAATCACGGATAAAGTATTCTAATTAGTTTGTAAAGTTTATAAGGTTCATAAAGTTTATAAAGTAATCCAACGCTACATGATACACGTTCATCATTCATATTTTAGCAGAAATGCCGCAAGGATTCACAAGCTTTATGAACCTTACAAACTCTTCGGGTTCATTATCGTTCTCTTCCTCTTTTCCGGATGTGCCACCTGGTACCAACGTACCGCCGAATTTCAATCAGCCGTGACTGCCGGGAATTTTGAAAAAGCAAACAAACTACTGGATAAAGACAAAAAACAAGCTACCGGGAAAAACCGGATTCTCTACTATCTCAACAAAGGATACGTGGAATTCATGCTGGGACACCCCCAAAATAGCAACCAGTATTTTGAAACTGCCGAGAATCTAATTGATGAGCAACATCGCAATCTCGGTTCGGAAGCAGTCGCCTTAATCACGAACCCGGAAGCACGTCCGTATCACCCGGAAGATTTCGAGGTAATCATGATCAATTTTTATAAAGCATTGAATTACCTTGACTTGAACGACATGGAAGGGGCTTTGGTGGAAGTCAGGAAAATAAACATCAAACTGTATCAACTGAATGACAAATATCCCGACCACAAGAACCGCTATCAACGGGACGCTTTCGCCCATTTACTGATGGGATTGATCTACGATGCCTCCGGGGACGCCAACAACGCATTCATTGCATATCGTAACGCTTACGAGGTCTATCAATCCGATTACGCGAAAAACTTCGGAGTGCAAGCCCCGGAACAATTGAAACAAGATCTGATGCGTTCCGCCTATAACTGCGGATTCACGGCAGAATTAAAGCAATACGAGAAAGAATTTAACACTACTTACAAGCATACCCCACCCCCGGCAAACGGGCAACTTGTTTTCTTCTGGCTAAACGGAATGGGGCCCGTGAAAGCGGAATGGAGCATCAATTTCGCCAAACAAAAAAGAGGCGACGGGGCAATCGTCTTCCACAATGACGAATTCGGATTTGCATTCCCTTTCTTTTTTGATTCCCGTTACTCGGATGCCGAACGACAAAGCATTGCCAACCTGCAAATGCTGAGAGTCGCTTTCCCAAAGTACATGGAACGTCCGCCCTTGTATGCCAACGGCTCGCTCGTGCTCGACGCAAAAACCTATCCCCTGGAAATTGCAGAGAACATCAACGAGATTGCTCTCAAGACTTTGCGAGATCGCATGGTGCGTGAATTTTCTACTTCCCTCTTGCGTGTAGCCGCCAAAAAAGGAATCGAGTACACCGCCCGAAAACAAAACGAATGGCTCGGGTTCGCCGTCGGCATTGCCAATTCCCTGACAGAAAAAGCAGATACCCGCAACTGGCAAACACTCCCCTATTCCATTTCTTACACTCGTGTCCCTCTCAATGCCGGAATAAACAACATTTCCCTGCAATTTACCACTCGCAACGGTTCCCGCAACACGGATCAAATCTCCATCGAAGGCGGTGGCAGGAAAACCCGCTTTCACGTGTTCCAAACGATGGACTCCCGCCAATTCTAACCTTGTCCACGCACCCCTGTTCCAAAAGTACAAAACATTTTCCCCCCTTTTAAATCCTTCTGTATTCATTCCGCACACGAGGTCTATCCTTATTTCTCAACATGAATAAAGCCGCCCCCTGTCGGCTTTAACTCGGCTATAAGTCTACTTTATTCCATCTCCTCACCCTAAAACAGCAGAAATATACCCTGATGCGCAGGACAAAGCCGCAAATTTACTTTTTGTCCTGCACGCAAAACAAATGTCTAAAGATTTTCACAATTTTACCATCTGCAATCCCATCGGACACTTCATCAACTCGAAAAAAGGAACCTGCGACAAGATTAAAACCACCCCGGAAGAAGCCCGCCCCGCGTAATTTTGATTAATATCATCTCTCGTTACAAAACCTTCCTTCAATATCTTATTTACCGCATACTTAAAAATCTCAATCTTAATTTTTCCTATTTTCCCATTAGACGTAATTCTTTTCACTTCACCCCAATCTACTTCAAGTATTTGATTTTCGTTCCCATTTTCCCGCTTCAACGTTTTGCCTGCCAAAGGAATAATATATTTACTCCAAATCGTATCAAAATCAAGTCCTTGTGAATTAACATCTACATCCCTCTGTCGTGAAACAGATTCATTTCCCTTCCCGTCCAAATAAATAATATCAATTTCCAATTTTCGTGCAACCATTACAGCATCATCCATCACATCACCACTTGTCACCATTATCGCCCTCGTGCAATCAAAATATTCTTTTGCACCGCATAACTCCATCACCATTTGTCGATTGATCTTTCTCGTTCCCCCTCCATAATTTTTTACTTGAATAGCAATTTTTTCATTACTCTTCCGTGCAAAAATATCTACTCCCCAATCTCCCGTTTCCGGAGTTATTTCAATTTCATATCCTTGTTGGCGAAAATAATCGCCAACAAACAATTCGTATTCTCTCGGTTTCATTAATCTCTCAAATTAGCAAAAGGTCGTTTACCAGAATATTCTTTTTTAAATGATTGTATCAATTCTCGTTCCATTTCTTCCGGATCCTCTACCGGTTTCCAACATATTAACAAATCACCAGCATTCTCTATTTGCCAAATGTATCGACCTCCCCAATGACCAACATTTTCCCCTTGCCCAAACTTCAAGTACTGCGACAAACGCCTATACAAGGTTGCCAAGGATGTTTTTCCTCCCGCCTTTCCAATATAAATCACGGGAGTATCAACAACCCAATTCTCTCGTAATTCACGTAATGAAACATTCGGATTTTTCCCCTTGAACAATCCCCCGCACCCCTTCTCCAAGAAAATCGGCATCCCGTCATTCACGTACAACACGAAATAAATACCTTTCTCTCTCGAGATACAAGAAGCATCTCTCCATAACTCATTTATTGACACGAAACCAATAAACCCTTCTTTTTTTAATTCTTCGATAGATTTAAATTTCATAACTCATAACCTTTTAACCATTTCTTCCCTTTGTTACCTAATCACTTTAGGATTACAATTTTCTAAATTATATTTCTCTAATATTAGCTCTCGAGAAATTCCAAACAACTAAAAATATGCCAAAACCAACACAAGCAGTTATAACGATGAGCGATAAAACTAATTTTTGTTTTCCTCTTCTCTCCTCTGATTTAGCGATTTTTAATATTGTATTTCTCTAATACATTTAACAATCTTTTTTCAACCTCATCCGCAATTAACACCACGAGTTCTTGCATTCTTTCCCTTTGTTTCTCTTCCAATTGATCAAAAAGTTCTTCTCCAGGAGTAAAACTATATCCTAATTCACTATCTTCTTCCCAATATGGCTTTTGGTACTTGTACTGAAATACTCTATTTTTATCTATTTTTCTAATCTCCTCAAGATAAGAACTCTCCTTGTATTTCGGACACACAACACCAATTATTTGAAATTTGTTTTTATACGCCTCTACCAATTTATCTCCATCTATACGAAAATCATTTTCTGAAATATCAAGCAACGCTTCACTTCCCCAGCGCTTAAACCAACATTCTGGAGCAAGCTCGCTATCATACACAGGAATCTCACCCTTCAATCCCAAAGCCTTTACTATCTCTTGCCACCAGTTATCACCTTGAACTAATTTACAAGTTCCTCTACAACTTCTTTTACACAAAAGAGCTTCCCAAGCTAACCAAAAATCTTCTCCATTAATTTTTCTTCCATTAATCTCAACTTCAGTACGACTCCACGACTTTACTAATTGCAATAGATCTTGAACTTCTTTGGAAAATTCTTTACAACTTACCATCATAAAAGTACCTTCTTGATGTCCTTTCAATTTCTCTGCAATCTGTATTGCCTCAGACATTCTCTGCGACCTTCCTTTTGTATTAAAACACACTTTTATTTCCATATCATTCCAATTTTATATACCTATTTTTCCGAACATTATGCCATTTAGATATTTCACACTTGCAAAAACTTGTAGAATTACAAATCGTTAATTACATTACAACTTTATAACTTAATCCTGATTCATTTTGCCATACGTTTTAACCGTTCGATATATTTTTCCAACGCATCCGGAGCTGTTACTTTTTCTTTTTGAACTTGTTTATCCACGATTGTAGTCTTCATATCAAGATAATTTTCCAACAACTCTCCTTTCAATTCTTTTTGACTTTCAAATAGCATTTCAAAAGTCACAAATGTTTTAATCAAACAAATATTCTCTTGCTGAATCCCGAATAATACCCCATCTTGAATACTTCCTTCCACATAATTTTCCGCTATCCCCTCCTGCCAAACCATACCTATATTCCGCATAAAAAAACTTCTTATTAACTCTTTATTCGAAATATTGTCATCCTTCAAAAAACGTGTACGATAACGAGAGAATACGTGTGCCGAGAAAATATCTAGATTTACCCGGTTATCATCTCCATCAAAATCCGTATCCAAAATAGCCGCACAAACACCTCCATTATTATATATACAAACGACATGATAAAGCAAATGTCCAAGATCATTCCTCTATCGCCTTTCTTTACACTCCAAAAAGATCAAATACTGATTACCTCCTTTTGAACGATAATCCAAAGAAACCATCACGGGAAAGATTGTCCGATGGCAAAAAAATCGGATAATCTTTTTCTGATTCCTAAAAAAGTAGGTCACGACCTCTTTTTCTTCTCTCTTTAACTCTTCTAATATCTCCTCTCCTGTAAAACGTTCCGTGATCATGATTTCAATGTAGAACCTGTTATACCGTGTTTCTTCCTCTTACCTCTCGTCAATTCCAAATTTGCAAAAGGAAGGACTAAATTCTCTTTCGAAAAACAAAGAAGGAGATTTTCATTCAACAAACTCGGTGATTCTTTTTGTGATGATAATCTCCAAAAACAATCCAAAAGCTTTTCTTCTACTTCTTTCGGGGAAGGGCAAGGCAAATAATATACCCACAAATCATTCAATATTTTCAGCGTTTTAAGCCAATGCCCTCCCGCATGAGGCTTCGCATCACCCAATTCAGTCATATAATATTGACCCACCCGTTTAGCCAAGGAGTTCTCCGTTTGCCCTATATAAACGATATTCTCTTCCGGCAACCAGAAATCGGCAAGGCGTTGTTTTAATTCTTGCACGCTTGGTCGATTACCATCCAATTTCATGCCGGGTACTTTATTCAACCAAAAAGCCAACATCTTATCATCTATCGGGGCTGATGAATAAAGATTCTCATTTCTTGACGAATCGCAACAAGTCGAAACGATATAAATTCCTATTTCTTGACAAGCAAATTTTTCACCCCATTTCACTCGTTTCAAATTTGCAGGATTCAATCCTACCTCTTTTAATAAATTATTAATTGTTATTGCCATACGATATCCTATTTAATTATTATTATTTTACTCTATTTCTACCAGAAATATCCCCTGTTAATCAAAAAAAGATATTATAATCCCTAATAACATGAGAAGGGCTATAACAGAAAACAAACATCCAGTTACTCGGTTAGCTCTTTCTTCATTCTTCTTAACCATTTCCTCGTGAGTCATCAATTCTGGTTGTTTAGATGCTGCTGCACCCAATATCAATAGCGCTAAACCAATAATACAAATCGCTGTAATCATAATCCCAAATATTTTTCCAATTCAGCTTGTTCCTTTAATTCACGTAATTGTTTTCGAGTACTTTTCTTTTTACTTTGCAACTCTTTTATCTGCTTCTGTAAATCCTCAATAGCAGCCTCTATATCATATGGATCATTGCCATCGACTGATATTCCTGTGTAAAGTTTTCCCTTGGGAATTTTTATTCCATAATCTGACAAACTTTTATCCCTATATTCATAGGGAAGGGATACCTTTCCGTACTTAGGCTTCTTATCTCTTTTCTTTTTTATCATCGTTTCATTCACCCCATATATAAAGGCAATCAGTAACCCAATCAATACCGCTATAACATATTTTCCCATATCAATTATTTCTCATTTTCAATCATGCTTTCAAAAGCCATATAACATCATAATTAACAACAAAATAAGCAAATGCACTCATCTTTCATCTCGAACAAATGCGTGTATTTTTTAACTCTCGCCGAAACCTGACCAGCAGGAAGCGGTTGTTTATCCCCACGTGCGTATAATCCTTGTTTATTAATTTTCTTCGTAATCTCAGCCGCCGTCATTGGGTGATTTTCATCTTTCAAAACTTTCTCGATAGCTTCATGTAACTTCATAACTTATTCACTTTTAAATTACCTCCGCCTGTCCCCGACACGGAAAATTCATACACGAAAAAAGCGTGGGAACTGTATGCTTATCCGGTAAAGTGGCTCTGGTAAACCAATGCTACAAATAAACAACAACCCACGCTTAACCGGTATATATGAAGTACATATACGGCAAGCATGAACGTCATTCGTTTGTGTTCTTGCAGCATTTGAAAATTTACCAGACTTTCTTTACCAAGAATCAAACAAAACGCTTCAATATGAAATATGTCCACCACATGACATTTTCATGCCAGTGATGCAACAAATTTACAATTTTATCACGAATTAAACAACGTTCGTGGGTTGTTGCAAGAACTTTAATCCGGGACAAAGAAAAACGATAACAGGGACAGAGTATGGCACGCACTCGAAAAAATATTATCTTTAAACCGATTTACACGACATATTATGGCAAAAAGCGATTACACTAGACGATACTTGTATATCATCCGAAAAGTACAGGAACATCCTTACATCTCGAGTAAAGAATTAATCCAGCACGTGTCACGACAACTCGTTCTGCATGACTCGGAAGCAACCTCTTTCTCCACTCGCACCCTGAAACGGGATTTAAAAGAAATACGCGACAAACTTGGTTTTGCCATAGAATGGGATAACCGGAGGAAAGGATACTACATCCCCGATAACGACGAGGCAAACGATCCGGAAGGAATTGCTCGTTTTCTAGAATCTTTCGAGATCCTGAACTCCTTGAACGCGGACAACGGGCTCTCCCGATATGTATTCCCGGAACACCATCATCCTTCCGGAACCCAACATCTTTACCCTCTCGTGCAAGCAATGAAAGAAAAGCGGGTTATCACCTTCAATTACTACAAATTTAGAGAACAATTGATGACCTCTCGTGAAGTGGAGCCATACGCGGTAAAAGAATGCCGGGGACGCTGGTATCTAATCGGGAAAGAATCCGGTTCGAATATCTTTAAAACATTCAGCTTAAACTACATCTCAAACTTAAATATAACCGCACGTACTTTCAAAAGAAATAACGACATCAACATCGACCTCTCGTTCCGGGATTCTTTCGGGATTATCAACGACGAGAAATTCCCCGTCGAAAACATAACCCTATCATTTGACTCTCTCGACGGTCAATATATCAAAACCAAACCTTTTCACCACTCGCAACAAATCATCAAAGACACTTCCGAGGAATTTTCCATTACCCTCCGCTTACGCATCACTAACGATTTTGTCATGGAACTTCTTTCCAGAAGCCGATCTCTACGAGTTATTCAACCACTAAATCTCAAAGAAAGAATTAATGAAATATACAAACAAGCCCTACTACGCAATTCTTAACCAACAAGACAAAATCAATGCTAAAAATTCACCCCAAAATTCAACGAGAAATTTCTATTTTTTGCAGTAACTCCTTCCAGAATCTTCTTGTTCGCGATATTGATCATCCCTAAATCGTAGTACAATCCCACAAATAATCTTTTAATAGTAACACCAGTGCCGAAAGTAAGCCCCCAATCAAATTTCTTTAGAGTACCCTGTTCCCCGTCTTCTCCTTCCGTGAACAGGCTCACCTTCACGTTCGCACCTTTCTCCTTAAACTTCGCCTTACCTCCTATAGAATAAGCCACATAAGGACCTGCATACAGATGCCATTTCTTCCCGGCAGACTTCATTTTAAAATTAAGGCTTCCCAACACCGGCAACTGAAAATAGAATAATCGGTCAGACTCAGTCGTCTTCACCCCTTTTATTTCCCCTTTAAATCTTGATCCAATCATCGAAAGATACAATCCCGGCTGTATCGAAAACATTCTCTTGTTCTCCACGTTCCCGACAAACCCAATCCGGAAGCCCTCTTTGTACTTGTTGCTGTTTCCTCCCACGAAAACAGCTTCCGTCATATCAAGCGTGGACATATTCAATCCACCCCGGATACCCCAATTTTGCTGCGCCTTAAGGGATGCCATCCCTCCTACACAGAACACCGCTAACAATAACATTTTCTTAAACATACACGACAATATTTTTATTGCTATAAATATACGTTATTAAAGATTCTTTTCAAAATATTGAAATACCATTTTTATAATTAAAAAAACCGTCCGACAAAATTCGGACGGTTCACACCTAATTTCAGGCTATTTCTTATTTCTTCATAATCTCCCCGAAATACTTGTAGAACAACGGGATCGTCGTGATTCCGTTGAAGAATTGTTCCAACGGGTAATTCTCGTTCGGCGAATGGATAGCGTCAGCACCTAACCCGAAGCCCATCAACACGGATTTGATACCCAACACTTCCTCGAAAGTGGCAATGATTGGAATACTTCCACCGGAACGTACCGGAACGGGTTGTTTACCGTACACTTCCTCGTATGCTTTTTCTGCAGCCTTGTAAGCCGGAAGATCAATCGGGCACACGTAAGAAGGTCCCCCGTGCAAGTAATCTACTTTCACTTTCACGTAATCGGGAGCGATAGACTCGAAGTATTCTTTAAATAATTTAGCGATCTTCTCGTGTTTCTGGTTCGGAACCAGGCGACAGCTGATCTTGGCATACGCCTTCGAGGGCAACACGGTTTTTGCACCTTCTCCGGTGTAACCGCCCCAGATTCCACAAACGTCAAACGTCGGACGAATACCCGTGCGCTCGTTCGTGGTGAATCCTTCTTCGCCTTTCACCTCTTTAATATCCAACGACTTCTTGTAATTTTCCAAGTTGAAAGGAGCTTTCGCCATTTTCGCACGTTCTTCGGCAGTCACTTCTAACACGTCATCATAAAAACCGGGGATCGTGATATGCCCCTTCTCGTCCTGCATTTCGGCAATCATCTTGCACAACACGTTAATCGGATTTGCCACCGCTCCACCGAAAATACCGGAATGCAAATCAGCGTTCGGTCCGGTCACTTCCACCTGCCAATACGCCAAACCTCTCAATCCTGTCGTGATAGAAGGCACATCCGGCGCAATCATGCTGGTATCGGAAACCAAGATCACGTCAGCCTTCAACATATCTTTATGTTCCTTGCAGAACTTCGGCAAATTCGGAGAACCGATCTCTTCCTCCCCCTCGATCATAAACTTCACATTGCAATTCAACTTCCCGGACTTCACAAGATACTCGAAAGCCTTGGCGTGCATGAAAGCTTGTCCTTTATCATCGTCAGCACCACGAGCCCAGATCTTACCGTCTTTCACAACCGGCTCAAAAGGCTTCGTGTTCCACAAGTCGATCGGGTCAACCGGCATCACGTCCATATGCCCGTAAACCAATACCGTCGGGAGAGCGGGATCAATGATCTTTTCCCCGTATGCCACAGGATTTCCATCTGTTTCATACACTTCAGCTCGATCTGCCCCGGCGGCTAACATGATCTTGGTCCATTGCTCGGCGCAACGATACATATCCGGTTTGTGCTCTGACAATGAAGAAATTGAAGGAATACGGATCAACTCGAACAACTCGTTCAAGAAACGTTCCTTATTCTCTTCCACGTACTTTTTGATTTGTTCCATTTACTTGAATATATATTGATTAATAAATAATAAACACTCTTTCGCCGTGTAAATATAATACTTTCAAACGAACGGATCAAACCATCGGCACAAAATCGCCCGCCACCTGTTACATTTCCATTAAATATTTTTCAATATTCAATTCTCTATCTAAGATTAATTTCCTACTTTTGCGGGGTGTTTCAACTAATCAATTAGATATGTCAAATTTGCCCGAAATTAAAGTTTTTGCCGGAGAAAACAGCCATTACATCGCTGCAAGCATCGCTAGTTCTCTAGGGCTTGAACTCGGTAAAAAAACGTTTACGAGATTTAGTGACGGAGAATTCGTCACCTCTTTCGACGAAACGGTGAGAGGGGAACATGTGTTTATCGTGCAATCCACCTTCCCGCCCAGTGATAACCTCATGGAATTACTCCTGATGATCGATGCTGCCAAAAGAGCATCTGCTTACAAGGTAATTGCTGTAATCCCTTACTTTGGGTTCGCCCGTCAAGACCGGAAAGACAAACCGCGTGTTGCTATCGGGGCTAAACTTGTTGCTAACATGTTGCAAGCTGCCGGTGTAGACCGTATCATCACGATGGACTTGCACGCCGACCAGATTCAAGGATTCTTCGATGTCCCGGTAGACCACCTTTACGGCTCCACGATATTAATCCCTTACATCAAATCATTAGGATTAAGAGATTTCGCCATAGCCTCTCCTGACATCGGCGGTGCCAAACGAGCTAATTCATGGGCAAAATACTTCGATTCAGGCTTGATCATCTGTCACAAAACCCGCATCAGAGCCAACGAAGTTGCCGACATGAAAGTAATCGGGGACGTTGAAGGCAAAAACATCATCATCGTGGATGACATGATTGACACCGCGGGTACAATCTGTAAGGCTGCCGACATGCTTGCCGAAAGAGGAGCTGCCAGCGTGCGTGCAGTCGCCACCCATGCCGTACTTTCAGGAAAAGCATACGAGAACATCGAGAAATCAAAACTAACGGAAGTAATCTTCACGGATTCCATTCCGCAAAAACAAGAATGCTCAAAAATCAAGGTGTTACCCGTTGCCCCAATGTTCGCCGATACCATTCGCAACATCTACGAGCACAAATCAATCAGCGATCACTTCCTCATGTAATTTTATTGCATAAGATAATATAAAATGGCGCACGAAAATCATGCGCCATTTTTATTTTTATAACCTTTCTTAAAATCTCTCGTATAACATTTATATATCAAAAATGAAAGGTTATGAAAACAATATTACATAAAGCAGAGAGCCGGGGATTCTTCGACCACGGGTGGCTAAAGACCCATCATACATTCAGTTTCGCGGACTACTACAACCCGCAACGTATTAATTTCGGTGCCTTACGGGTTCTCAATGATGACCGAATCGACGGAGGCACGGGATTCGACTTACACCCGCACCAGAACATGGAAGTAATCTCCATTCCGCTAAAAGGCGACCTGGAACACCAAGATAGTCTCGGGCATAAGGATACTATCCAGGAAGGTGAAATCCAAGTCATGAGTGCCGGAACAGGCATCATGCATAGTGAATATAACCGGAATGACGACCGTCCTACCGAATTTTTGCAGATATGGGTATTCCCGAACAAAAAGAATGTCCCGCCCCGTTACGAGAATGCCGTGATTTCCGATCTCGTGCAACGTAACGAAATCAGTGAGATTGTATCCCCTTACCCCGGAAACGGCAAAGGATTATGGATTTACCAGCAAGCCTGGTTCTCCATTGGTGATCTGGATAAAAACGTGCTTCAAAGCTACAAAATGAAATCAAAAGATAGCCTGGGTGTTTATATCTTCATCATCGAGGGGGGGATCACGATAAAAGACTTGGAACTCAAACGCCGGGACGGAGTCGGCGTGTACGACACGGAAGAAGTTGAATTTAGAGCCACCGAAAAATCAAGAGTACTATTCATTGAAGTTCCACCATACCATTAATAAATACCCCCTACAGACTTCTCTCGATTCATTTGACGTCTTTCCCGGATAAACAATAACCCGAGATAGCAAAGCGCCCCGTTAAACAACAGAATCTCGAAACCGAACCTGTAACCGAAAAGAAGTTCCTCCGAATAACAATTAATCACGTATGCCACCACCGGGGAAAGCAAGCACACGAGAGGAATATATTTCTCCCGCACTTGGTAACGGGTCGTCAGACCAAAAGTAAAAAGCCCCAGCAACGGACCATACGTGTACCCCACGGCTTTAAAAAGAGCCGAAATCACACTGGAATTATTCAACTCCCGGAAAAGCACCACGACAAAAACCATCAACAAAGAGAACACCAAATGCACCCCCATGCGTTTCCGCTTATCCCGCTTATTCCGGGGATCAACCTTCAAAAAGTCGATGCAAAAAGAAGTCGTCAACGAAGTCAACGAAGAATCGACAGATGAATAAGCCGCCGCCGTGATCCCCAGCAAAAAGAATATCCCCGCCGTCGTTCCGAAATAATTCAACGACAGGAACGGGAACACGTCATCCGACTTCCCGGGCAACACGATACCTTCCCGTTCGGCATATATATACAACAAAGCCCCCAGCATAAGAAACAGCACATTGGTCACCAGAAAGAAAAACGAAAAAGTAAACATATTCGTCTTGCAATCCCGCAGCGAACGGCAAGTCAAGTTCTTTTGCATCATATTCTGATCCAGACCGTTCAAGCTCACGGTTATCGCGATTCCCGCCAAGAACTGTTTCACCGTGTTTTGCCCGGAACGCCAGTCAAAATCGAACATCCGGGAGAGAGGGCTCTCCTTCACCGCCGCCACTGCCGAAGAAAAATTGAAATCCAACGCTTCATTCACCACGGCAATCGTCAGCCCCACGGATATCAGGATACATACCGTCTGCAAAGCATCCGTCCACACGATCGTCTTGATACCTCCCCGCACGGTATAAATCCACACGAAAGCAATCGTGACAAACACCGTCACGGGAAAAGGAACCCCCACGGCATCAAAAAAAGCCAACTGCAACACGCCCACCACCAAAAACAAACGGAACGAAGCCCCCACCAACTGCGACACGATAAAGAAAAAAGAACCCGTCAACCGGGCTTTCTCCCCGAAACGGGAACCCAGCCATGAATAAATGGAAACCAGATTCTGCTTGTAATACAACGGCAAAAGCACCAGCGCGATCACGATATACCCCACGCAATTTCCCGCCACCAGCGCCAAATACGTCCAGTGAGTATTGCCGACCTCCCCGGGGATGGATATAAAAGTCACCCCGGAAAGCGTAGTACCGATCATCCCGAAAGCCACCAGATACCAGGGCGAATTTCGGTTCGCGGTAAAAAACATTTCACCATTCGCTTTTCTGGTTGTCACGAAGCCAACCAGGATCAACAACAGGAAATAAGCCAGCAATACCATTAAAACTACACTCGTGGACACAGACACTTGTTTTTAAAATCCACGACAAATATAGCATACTTTACGCTCCGTTTCTATTCCGGAACATAAATAATTTCGCCATTTTCAAGTTCATAAGCAATACCCACTTTCTTTCCCCTCTTCCCCGATTGCTCCTGATTTTCCGACGGTGTATAACGATTGATCTTTTCTCCCTCTTTCGTGATAATCTCCATATTCTCCTTCCCCGGATTCTTCACCATCGTGAAATCCTCCGTCGAAAGCATCTCCGTCATGTTATACCGCGTCACCAGCGCCACCATCAATGCCACGGCAAACACCATCGCCACGTCGAAAAGATTCGACACCGCACTGATCGGGTCATTATCCTCTTCCTTTTTCAACAAATTCCGTTTCATTTCCTCTCGTTTTTTTCATTCAACACCTCTACCAGGCACTCCAAATTCGTCATGTCCTGCAAATACCAACGTTGCTTCACCTGTTGCGTCAGAAAACCGATCGCACCCGCCACCAACCCGATCACCGTCGTGGCAAAAGCCACCTGCATATTGTAAGCCATAGAGGCAATATCCCCCGTCGACAACCCTACCAGCGCCGGACCCATCGGGATCAAAGTTCCCATCAACCCAAGAATAGGCCCCAACTTCGTCAAGGTCTTGGAAGTCGCCAAATCCTTGTCGGCAGCGATCTCGAAATTAGCCAGCAACCGTTGCACCTGAGCCTTGTTTCCCTGTTCCGCCAATATCCGTTTCATAAACATCACCACCAAAGAATTGCTCTTTTCCGGCAACTTCGTCCCGAAACTATCAATATTATCCACGTGCAACGTTTCCATTTGCTCCCGGATTAGCTTGTCCGTCTTACGGATAGAAACATATTGCCCGAAAAAACTCCCCACCAGTAGGAGTGAGCGGAAAAACAACAAAATCAACAACACGATAACAGGTACCAACAACCCTGTTGAAATCCAAAACATAATATCAGAAATCGCATTCATTATCTTCTCAATTTAAAAGTTAGTTTTCTTTTCATTACATACACCATCCATCCCACGATAGCTCCCGCCACGAAAAGTCCGACGCACCCGGACAATGCCGACCAATCCACCCGTGTCGTCCCGTCCACGGCAGTACGCCCGTTCACGGTAGCAATAATCCCCAAAACAGCCGCCAAAACATTGGTCAGGAAAAATAATTCCAGTCGCAACTCCGACTCCGGCAACAAGCATTTGATCAACCAGCGTCCCAATGGAATAAGCACCGCGACAAAAGCGGCAAACAACCAGGCGATCAACTCAAACGACACCCCTGGAAAAGTAAATATCGACTGCGTCAACCCGAAAAACAAAACCGGCAGTATCAAGACCCCCGGGAACCAGTATAACACCCGGTAAGCCCACATCATACGCCTTTTCACCGGGGAAAAATTCGCCACGTGAACCGACAACAGGCAAAAAGCCATCTGCAAAGACAACTCGAGCGTTAAAATCACGGAGGTATCCAACATCAACTGGTTATTGGACAACCAATCCGCGATCTGCGTCTTCGACTGTTCAATAGCATAATGCCACGTCAGCAACACGAAAACGGCGGCTATACCGGTAGCGACACACATCGCTACCGGTTTCCAGAAAGTCTGTTTCAACAAAAAATTAAATGCCGTCAATAAAATCAGAATCCAAACGATCGTATCCATGATTACATCCTGCTTTTACGTCTTTTCCGCATCAGAACAGCCAAACCTACCAATACGACAATCACCCCTGCCACAACCCACGGCGTGTTCACCTCGTTCGTGCGTTTCCGTGTTTCCGAGGTAATCTCGTCTTTCTTCATCACCACTCCTTGGGATTGATCCGTTGCCACTTCCCGCACCTCCTGAATACTATTCCGGTACTCTTTCGCCGCTTCGGGAGTCGCCTTGGAAGCAATAAAATCACGCAATTTGGCATTGTCACAAACGAACCCGGAACACGCCGGTTTATATTTCTTAATCAAGTCGGTGTGCAACTTCGACAAATCAGCCAATTGCTGGTCGGTCGCCTTCCACATCCCCTTTCGTGCAGTTTCCATCATCACCGCCGTCATCTCCTGCAAGGCAGCGGGACTCTGTTTTTCAAAGAAATCCTGTACCCCAAGGTTAAATTTATCCTTCACGTACACGTTATAAATCTCATCCCACATCTCGTTGTCGATCACCGAAGGTTTCATCACGTTCCACCCGTAAGTATTACGCACGATCTCGGCAAACCCGGCGGCAGAAGTAACCTCCCCCTTCATCTTCTCTTTAATATAAGAGGGATTGAAAATCGTGGTTCTCGACTCCACGCCAATAGCCTCCTTCACCTCCTGCATCCTATTATTATTCCGGTTGCGATAGTCACTGAGATAAGCATCCGGGTCTTTCCCCGTCACGTTCCGCACCGTCAGGTTCAATCCGCCCATAAACTCGAACACGTGATCCAGGCTCAACGCCCCCCACGTGTTGCTCTGCCGGGGCTGAACCACCACGTCCGTACGGGTCAGCGCCGCCTCGAAAGCAAACTGCTGGAACTTCTCCCAATTCTTCTCGCTACCGTAATATGCGCCCATGTTATTCAGGTAAGTCGCAGCAATCTCCGACTCGTCCTCCCAGCGGTCGCCGGCATCCACCATCCCCGTGATACCCGTCCCGTAACCGCCATTCGCACCCCCGAACACCCGGAATGTCGAAATCTCCCGGGCATCCTTCGGCGAAATACCCTTATCAATCAATGTCTTTTCCGCTTCCAGCACACCGGCTGCCACCTGATTCTCGTACTTGTCGTCTTTAGCAGCAGCAGCCATCTCCACCGCCCGGTTCACAAGGAAAAGGCGGGAAGCGGCAATATCACGCAACTGACCGGAAGTCTGCACGATAGCATCGATACGGGGGCGTCCCAATTCCTCGGAAGGAATCAATTTCAAATCGCTCACCCGCCCGAAAGCATCCCGCACAGGCTCCACCCCGAGCATATACAGCACTTGGGCAATCGTGGCTCCTCCCGTTTCGATAAACTCACCAGACCAAAGCGTGTAACTCACCTTCTTCGGGTACTCCCCGTCATGCCGCTTCCGGTACATCTCGATCGTGCTCTTTGCCAACTGCATCCCCTTCTCCCAGGCAGATTCCGTCGGAGTTTCCTCCGCGTTAATGGCAAAAAGATTACGTCCCGTCGGCAACGTATTCGGGTTCACGATAGGATCACCTCCCGGCGAAGGAGCCGTGTATCCGCCATTCAGCGAATGGATCAACGACTGCAACTCAGCGGCAGGACTCTCCTGTAATGCCCGCTTATAATTCGTCACGTTTTTCAATGTCCGTTCCACTTCCATGATCGCCAAAGCCTTATTCACCTCTTCTTTCGAGTACTCTTTCGATTTCTTCCCCATCATCGCTTTCATCATCGCACCCATATCCGTCTTCTCCTCTCCCGACTTCGTCATCGAGGCTTTTACCTTCTCGATCGCTTCCTTAGGCATTCCCATCTTTTCCGCCATCTTCATCATCTCCTCGGGCGTCTTGCCCTTCCCCATCTGCTTCATCATATTTTTCATCATACCCGACATCCCCTCTTCCTTCTGCTCCGTCCTCACCGCCGGTTGTTTCGTGGCAGCAGCCATCATCATAGCCATCATCCCCTTCGGGGCATTCCGGTCTGCGTCTATCTCACGGGCTTGAGCCAATTCTTCTCTCGTGATTCCCGCCACACGGCAAATAAAATCATCATCCGCCTTCTCCCTGCCGTTCAACAATCTTTCCACCAGCCTCTTCGCCGGGTCTAAATAACGATCGGTAAAAATAGTCTTCCGCTTCAACACCCCGGCATCCGCCTTTCCCCGCAACCGATCCAACCCGTACAACCCGTAAGCAATCGGGTCTGTCGCCATCGAGTAGACGGACGACTCAATCCGGGCTGCCTCGTAAGGGACACCCATCGTGTACAACTGCCCGGTGATCTTCTCTGCCGCCAACTCGTCGGCAAAATTCTCTATCTTCAAAAGTTCCTCTTCCGTGTAAGGCACCGTCAACACGCTATCCAACCCCAACTCCCGGTGCATTCCCAGCGAAACCGCCAACTCCTTCACCGCCAGCGAAGCCTTCTCCACCTCCTCCTGGTTGGTATCCCCCTTCTCCGGGTACAACTTCTGGTTATATATCTTTATCTTTTCCGTCAGATTCCGGTAAATACCCCGCACGTTACTCTCCATAAACGGCGGAGTCAAATAGGACTGCAACACCCCGTATCCCCGGCGTTTGGCTATCATGCCCTCGCCCACGTCGCCAATGGAATAGATGTAGAAGTGAGGTACGCTGCCCACCAGTCGATCCGCCCAATCCAAATCGCACAACGCCGCCTGCTTCTTGGGCGTAAACTCCAAACTCCCGTGCGTGCCGAAATGAATCATGGCATCCGCCTTGAAACCGTACTGCATCCACAAGTAAGCGGCAACATAAACGTGCGGAGGCGCCTCGTCCGTCCCGTGCACGATCTGGAAAGCATTGTCACCACCGCCCGCCGCGGGTTGCGGCATAATCACCACGTTGCCGAATTGAATCCGGGATATTCCCAGTTTACCGTCGGCAGTGCTCATGTACTCCCCCGGGAACTCCCCGAAAGCGGCAACCACCTCGGCATACTTCTCCGGGCGCAACCCCTGCTTCACCCAACTCTCGTACTCTTCCTTGGACACCAACAAAGGGTGGCTCTCCTTCAAAAAGCGATCTACCGCGCCGTCCGCGTAAGTCCCGTACACGGCTCCTTCCGCCATAATGATCTTCTCCAACTCCTTGGAACTCGCCGGAAGGCCATCCACCCGGTAGCCCTCCTCCTTCATCTTCTTCAACAGATTATACAACGAGGGCACAACTTCCATCCCCGCCGCGCTCATGGCGCTCTGTCCCGGACCCTTGTAGTAATAAATCACCACCCGTTTCTCGCTATTCGGCTTCTCCTTCAGCGCGAGCGTCCTTTGTATATTCTCCACGTATGTCTTCAGACGGGAAGGCACCGCGAAGGAATGCCGCAACCCTTCCTCATCCTGATATTGTGCAAAAAGAGCCGACGTGCGGATAGCCCCGTCTATCTCCGGGGTCACGATACTCTGGGACATAAAACCACCGGACATCCCCATCGGGTCACGTTCCCATTCCTCCACCAAACCATTCACAGTCAGTGGCGAAAACAGCAAAATATCACGTTCCTTCAAATAGTCCACCATACCATCGCCCAGCCGACCGTGCGCCATATTGATAATAGCATCCGGACTGATCTCCCGCACGAAATCAAGCAAACGCCGGAGCGACAGGATCGGGTAAACATTATACCCCACCCGTTCCAACGTATCGATCAATCCCGTGGCATCAGCCATCTGCCCCGTCACCACGATCTTCTTCGCACCCTCCTTGTACAACTTCCTGCTTTTCAAATATCCCTCGTACTCCCCGACAGACACGAAATCCAGTTCATCCCCGGGCTTATCCACATCAGCATGATACAGGATATCCGAAGCCCTCTCGATCGGTGCCTCCGGTTCGTCAACCGACATCTTCTTCCTGTCGATATTCTTCCGGATATAATTCAACATATTCCGGTAATTCCGTCTTCCCCCGCTACCCAAGTAAACCCGTATAGCCACTTGATCGACCGAATCGATCGTGCATATATTATTCGCCGGGTTCGTTGCCATCGACGTGTACACCGGAACACCCTTGTCCGCTGCCCTTTGTATCTGCTGCCGCTGCTCCTCCACGACGCGCAACCCCATCCCGTTCACGAACACCATATCGAAACCGGACAACCGTCCCAATTCCTCCACAGGAACTTCCTGCAATTTAATAAACGAGTTGTCATTCGCCTTCGCGATGCCTCCCATCGTCATCGTTTGGAAATTCACGAACGCGATCCTGGTGGTTCCGAACCATGTATTATACCCCCACACACCCAACAAGATCACGATCAAAAGACAACCTAACGCAAGCCATTTCTTTTTCATCAGTCTTCTTTTTTTATCGATTATAATTTAAATACATCCGCCAAATTCACGGACAACGTCCCGATCACTCCGATTCCCCGTTGCGGGGTCACCGACTGATCTGCCGTCACGTTCTTATCCCTGAAATCAAACAAGTTGTCAACACCCGCGGTAAAACGTATTCCCCTCGGGAAACGAGCCCCGAGATTCAACGTGCAGAACGTCCGACCGTCATACTTATTCCGCACGTAACCTCCCGCGCTATTCTTGTACCACGTTTCCACCGACGACATCCACCGCCCGTTCACCGCCGCCGACAAAGTGACCTTCCCGAACGTCTTGGAGTAATTCGCCGTGAACGTCACGCTATGCGGGCGGTCGCTCGCTGTGTTATAACCATCCACCTCGGAATGCGCATCAATATACGCGTAAGCTCCTTTCAACATCAACCCGTTCTTGAAACGGAATTGCGCCATCACGTCCACACCCGTCCGTGTCGCATCGTCCGCATTATAATACTGTTGATTTTCCCCGTCAGGAGCCGTCCCCAAGGCGATTTCGTCAAAATACCGGGTATAATACCCCGACACGGAACCGTTAAAAATCCCCTTTGTCACCTCCAGGGATAACGTACCCTGGTGGCTGATTTCCGGTTCCAAATCCTCGTTACCAAGAATCATAAACCAACCGTTACCCCCCATATCATACTCGCTATACAACTCTTTCAACGAGGGTATACGGAATCCCATCCCGTAACCACCCCGGGCTGCCAACACCCCGAACTTATACATCAGGGAAATCTTCGGGCTGGCATGGAAATCATATTTTGAATGGTAATCCCCACGCACTCCCGCCAGGATACTGAACTTATCGCTCACCCTGAAATCTTCCTGCAAATACATCACGTACGTCTGGGCATCGAACTTCTTGCCCGACCCATTATCAAACCAGTAATGTTGCAAATTTTGCGTGTTCACCTCGATACCGGCGGTCAACGTGTGTTTCTCGTGTAAATACCCCGTGTAATTCAACCGCACGGTATTCGTCAAATCACCGAACACCTTCTTCACTCTTTTAGAATTATCTTCTTTCTTCTCGTAATTCTCCGTCACGTACGAGAAATCCAAGATATGATCGTCACTGATAGCGTAATACACCCGCGGGTTAATAGTATAGGTAGAGAACACGTCCTGCACCTTACCTTGCTTATACTCAAGCACGTGATTATTATAATAAGTACCATTCAGCGACACCCGGAATTGCTCGTTAAACGTGAAACTCAACTTCTGGTTCACCTGCCAGATCTCGAATCCCTTCACGCTCGTTATTCCCGTTGACGAAGTATCCGTAACCACGGAATCCTGCCCATGCGAATCCACGTAATGCGTGTACGCCACTTGTCCCTCTTTATCCTTCAGCGCGTAGGCATCCCGTGTACGATAAGAAAACGACGTCAATGACGAGAACCTCCCCTGCTTTGTCCCCAGGGATAAAGAATACTTGCTCTCGTCGTTCGTGCCGTAACGGGCGGATACATTCCCCGTGAAAGGACGATTGGCATCCTTCGTGATAATATTCACCACCCCGCCCATCGCCTGCGAACCGTACAAAGTAGACATCGGACCTTTCACCACCTCAATCCGCTCCACATTATCCATATCGATTAAAGTATAATCGATATTATTACTGGAACCTTCCCCGGCGATACGTTCCCCGTCCATCAAGAACAACACGTACCCCCCCGCAGATCCTTGAAATTTCAATTCCGGCAAACCCGAACCGTGCGCCAACCCGAATTGCAATCCCGGCATCTCGTATTCCAATAAACTCTGAAAATCCAATGGATTGATCTGCGCGATATCCTCTCGCGAGATCACACGAGTAAGCACGGGCACATCCTTCAACGGCTTCATCGTGCGGGTTCCCGTGATTACCACCTCATTCAAAGAATTATCCGTCGGCTTCAACGTGAAGCGGAACAAACTGTCCACTCCCGGCGTCACCTCCTGTTCCCGCGGGGTGTACCCCATGAAACTAACCCGCAATACACATTTCTTCTTCGAGGATAATTTTAATGAAAACTCCCCCTTTGCATTCGTTCCCGCCCCCACGACAGTCCCCTTCACCCACACGGAGGCTCCCGCCAATGGTTCGCCTTTCTCGTCCGTCACGACTCCCTTCACTTCAACGGAAGGAGCCTCATTTGCATTCTCGTCCGCGAACAAACACGGCAACGACCAAAACATCAAAAACAATAATAATAATCCGTTTTTCATCTATTTCCACTTTACGGCAAAAACCGTAAGGGAAGATCAACTTCTCCCTTACGGTTAATGAATCATGAACAAAAATTATTTTAGAGGAAATTCGTAATCAAAAGCCGCATAAACCGTCTTATCGTCATCGTTAGAATAATCCGTGAATCTGATCTTGGCATATTCCCCATCAGCCGTCTTCACCACGAACACATTACGATTCAATTCGTAAGTATACGGGGGCATTGAACCCGTGGGTGTAGCTGTCACCCAGCCACACAACACCTCGTTCAACTTCGTGGATTGATATCCCACGAACCCCTGTTGCATCTTCGACATATCCACCATTACTTGATGGTCGTCCGTGTCAACCGTAAAATCCATCCCGGTAATTGAAGCCGCAGTCACGGAAACCAGATCCGTCGTGTTCAACTTCACGGCAGCCCCGCCATTGGTCTTAATATCATATTTGTGGAACGCAATATCCCAGTCAAAAGAAATCTCATCACCATCCAACACGTAGGTCTTATTGTCCCCAACCGTTGCCGTATAAGTCCCGGAGAGGGCAAAAGGCATTCCTTTCGGTTGAAAACTAACCGTAAGCACCGCTTGCGTACCTTCTTCTTTTCCTATCGTCCCACTAAAAGACACATTTTCCAATATAACGCCCCCACTTTCGATCTCTGTCGGCGCTCCTGTCAACACCCACTGGGCACTTCCTTCTTCCACTTTCGCTTTCGCAGAAAAAACAAATTTCGATGCGGACGAACCACTCATAGCAAGTTCTATCGTATCCATGGAAATTAACACCGTATCTTTAGAAACCGTTGAAATAATTACTTTCACGTTCTCCGTCGTTCCCACTCTGGGAATCACCAAATCTCCCTCATACATCCCGGCAACTCCACCTTCCTGTGATTTCACGTTCAATGTCTTCGACATACCCGTTTCAAAATCAAAATAAGTCCATGACTCATAAGCAGCTGCATTCACCACAACAGAATTTCCGTCCCAGGAATCACCATTGTCATCATCAGAACAAGCCGTAAAACAAACCGCACAAACCATCAGCCCCCACGCAATAAACTGATTCATCTTTTTCATTATATTTAAAATTTTAGTTTAACAGACTATTTAACGCCACAAAATTAGAACGGCGATCACCCCCATACAATCCCTAAAAATGATGAAAAAACGTACTTCCTGTCATCTATATCGGGTATCGTCCAAGTACTACCGAGAACAAGCAAGAATACCATTTCAATCAAGGTTTACTTCCGGTTCAATTCCGTGAGAAACGCTGTAGATTCCCTGTAGATTCGCTGTAGCAACGCTGTACATATACAGCGTTGCTACAGCGAATCTACAAAATATCAATAGCTCATTTTACACTAATATACCGGAATTAAAACGGGAATATTCCGTAATTGATTATAGACTTCACCTAATCACGATATGATACTCTCTGAAAAATTCGCCTATCTATTTGAATGATAAAATAGCGCAATTTTTTTATATCTTTGCCGTTCATTACGAGAACTAAAATAAGGAATAACATGGAATACAATTTCAAGGAAGTCGAGAAAAAGTGGCAAAGCTACTGGCAAGAGAACAAAACTTACCGGGTTGAAATGGATCCTTCCAAACCCAAATACTACGTGCTGGATATGTTCCCTTATCCCTCCGGGGCAGGGCTACACGTGGGACACCCGCTAGGCTACATCGCTTCCGATATATATTCCCGCTACAAGCATTTGAAAGGTTTCAACGTGTTGCATCCCATGGGATACGACGCCTACGGCCTGCCGGCTGAACAATACGCCATACAGACGGGGCAACACCCCGCAATCACGACGGAGCGGAACATCAACCGTTACCGGGAGCAAATGGATAAGATCGGGTTCTCGTACGATTGGGACAGAGAAATCCGTACCTGCGACCCGGGATATTACAAGTGGACGCAATGGACTTTCATTCAGATGTTCAATAGCTTCTTCTGCAATGACGAACAAAAAGCGATGCCGATCGGCGAGCTGGTAAAAGCATTTGAAACGACCGGCACGGAAGGGCTGAACGTGGCTTGCGGCGAAGAACTGCATTTCACGGCAGAGGAGTGGAAATCCAAATCTGAAAAGGAACAACAAGAGATATTACTAAATTACCGAATCGCTTACTTGGCGGACACGATGGTGAACTGGTGCCCGGAACTGGGAACTGTACTCGCCAATGACGAGGTGAAAGACGGGCTGTCCGAACGGGGAGGCTATCCCGTAGTGCAAAAGAAAATGCGCCAATGGTCGCTCCGGGTTTCCGCTTACGCCCAGAGATTGCTGGACGGGCTGGAGCAACTGAACTGGTCGGACTCGCTGAAAGACGTGCAACGCAACTGGATCGGTCGCTCGCAAGGAGCCGACATCGTTTTCGACGTGAAGGACTCTGACGTGAAACTGGAAATCTTCACCACCCGCCCGGATACCATCTTCGGGGTTTCTTTCATGGTACTGGCTCCCGAGTCAGATTACGTGAAACCGTTGACAATGGCGGAACAAGCGGATGCCGTTGCCGAATACCTCGATTACGTGTCCAAACGCACGGAACGGGAACGCCAGACGGAAGTGAAAAAAGTAACGGGAGTGTTTACCGGATCATACGCCATCAACCCGTTCACGAACGAAGCGATCCCGGTATGGATCAGTGAATACGTCCTGTCCGGTTACGGAACGGGGGCTATCATGGCAGTACCGGGACACGACAGCCGCGACTACGCTTTCGCGCGACATTTCAACCTGCCGATCGTTCCCGTCATCGACGACGGGGAGGGACACGATATGTCCGAAGGATCGTATGACGCGAAAGTCGGCAAGCTAATTAACAGCGGCATCATCAACGGCATGGAAGTAAAAGAGGCTATCGCCTATATCGCGCAAGAGGTGGAAAAAAGAGGCATCGGGAAAAGCAAAATCAATTACCGCCTGAGGGATGCCATTTTCAGCCGCCAGCGTTACTGGGGCGAACCGTTCCCGGTGTACTACAAGGATAACCTGCCTTATATGCTCGACGAGTCAAAATTGCCGTTGGAATTACCGGAAATCGACAAATACTTGCCGACCGAAACGGGAGAACCGCCTCTCGGTCGTGCTAAAAACTGGAAGACAGAGGACGGTTACCCGTTGGAATTGAACACGATGCCCGGTTTTGCAGGTTCCTCGGCGTACTTCTTGCGTTACATGGACCCGCACAACGACAAGGCGTTGGTGGACAAGGATATTTGCAACTATTGGCAGAACGTGGATCTCTACCTGGGAGGTTCCGAGCACGCCACCGGTCACTTGATCTATTCCCGTTTTTGGAATATGTTCCTTCATGACATCGGCGTGGCTAGCGAGGAAGAGCCTTTCAAGAAACTGATCAACCAGGGGATGATCCAGGGACGTTCAAACTTCGTGTACCGGATACAAGGCACGAATACTTTTGTTTCCCTGGGATTGAAAGACCAATACAAGACCACGGAACTACACGTGGACGTGAACATTGTCAAGAACGACGTGTTGGATCTGGAGGCTTTCCGAGCTTGGCGCCCGGAATTTGCCGATGCCGAATTTATCCTGGAAAACGAGAAATACATCTGTGGCTGGGCGATCGAGAAGATGTCCAAATCCATGTTCAACGTGGTGAACCCCGACACGATCGTCGAAGAATACGGAGCCGACACGCTGCGCTTGTACGAGATGTTCCTCGGACCGCTGGAATTTAGCAAACCGTGGGATACCCAAGGTATCGACGGGGTATTCAAATTCCTGCGTAAATTCTGGCGCTTGTTCCAAGTCGGCGAAGATTTCAGCGTAAGCGATGAAGCCCCGACCAAGGAAGAGTTGAAAGTACTGCATAAAACGATCAAGAAAGTGGAATACGACATCGAGAACTTCTCGTTCAACACGTCCGTACCCGCGTTCATGATCTGCACGAACGAGTTGACCGCCTTGAAATGCAACAAACGGGCTATCCTCGAACCGCTCGTGATCGCACTTGCTCCTTTTGCCCCGCACATGGCGGAAGAATTGTGGAGCCTGCTGGGACATACCCAAAGCATCACGAAAGAATCGTTCCCCCAATGGGAAGAGAAATTCCTCGTGGAGGACGAGTTCGAGTACCCGGTATCCTTCAACGGCAAAGTACGTTTCAAACTTGCCCTGCCGGCAACTGCCACGAACGCCGAGATAGAAACCGCCGTGAAAGCCGCCCCGGACGCAACCAAATGGCTGGAAGGGAAAGAGATCAAGAAAATGATTATCGTCCCCAAGAAGATCGTCAATATTGTAATTGGATAAAAGTTGTTCTAACGAAAAATGTTACATACATTCATTAATTATCTGTTGATTTTAATACAAATCAACAGATAATTAAATGTCACATACAAAAAATATGATTGACGCCACTCAAAACCTCATTCTGATTAACGGAGAAAACAAAACTTCACAGATAGAAGAAATCAACCGCAATGACACTGGTTTATTTTATGTGAAGTACTACGGTTCTCCCCGAATATATACATATAACAATGAAAAAATTGTGTGGCTGACTTGTCCCAAGCTTATTGACATTAAGCATACTAAAATATTCATTCACCATCATAGAGTATATGACCTAAAGAAAATATTTGCCTTCAAACATAATAATAAGATCTATTGGTACGTAATTCATACCAATGATTATACCCAATACCTAATCAACGAAGAATTAATCACCCAAACTTCATGCCTATCAGATAAAAAATCAAACAATGTATTTGAATATCTAAAAGCAGTAGCATCTTCCAACATTCTTGGCAAGGAAGAAGGAAAAGATGATCGTGGCTTACTTTCCAAGCTCTACGAAGGCATTAATTTCATTGACAATAGTAAGGCTATCGCATCTTATTTAAATCCCCCAAAAGGGCTCTACAAAAGTAAAAGTGGTCAACTTATCTTCCCTTTTGGATGCAATTCCAGTCAAAGGCAAGCAGTATTCCGCGCTTTTGAACATCAGATAAGCATTATTCAAGGTCCTCCAGGAACAGGAAAAACACAAACAATACTCAACATTGTAGCCAATATCATACAAAAAGGGAAAACGGTGTTAGTTGTTTCCAACAACAATTCTGCCACTATCAATGTACTCGATAAACTAAATAAAACAGGATTAGGTTTTATCGTGGCCCCATTAGGGAAAAAAATAAACAAGGAGAATTTCATAGCCAATCAACCACCCATACCCAAAGAACTTCAAGACTGGGCATTCAATACAGAGGAGGTAGCGCAGAAACAAAAAGAAGTGGAAGAAGTTTTAAAAAATCTTGATCAAATTTTCATAATGCAAGAAGCACTTGCACAATCTCGACAGGAACTTCAAGCCGTCGAATTGGAGTGGAAACATTTTAGTCAAGAACAAATACTCACCCCCACATCTTTCAATAGCACCCGATATACAACCTCCACTCATTTACTAAATTTATGGATACAATTTCAAACGTACGCAGAGAGCGATAGCATCGCTCCCTTAGGATGGTGGAAAAAGTGGTTAACAAATTTTAAATGGTGGTGGATGAATTTTATAGGAAAGTATCGATTGAAGTTAAAATCGGAATTCAATAAACAGAATCTATCCCCTATTATCACTGAACTACAAACTTTATATTATCAACAGAGGATTATGGAATTGAACAGACGTATAACAACCTTACAAACCAAACTAAAAACATATGATGCCAAAAACGAATCAAACAAATTAACTGAAATATCCATGCAACTATTTAAGGCAACTTTGTTTGAAAAATACAGCAAGGAAAAACGTAAAATATTTACTTCTATTACAAATTTAAGAACAGACTACAAAAGCGTACAATCGCAATATCCCGTAGTACTAAGTACTACATTTTCTTCGCGCATTTGCTTATCCGACCAAGCAGAATTCGATTATCTCATAATGGATGAAGCCTCACAAGTTTCCATCGAAACAGGAGCCTTAACACTGACATGTGCCAAGAATGTTGTAATCGTAGGTGACACCTTACAACTGCCTAACGTGGTGACAAATGAGGATAAAAAGAAACTTGACGCCATTGCCTCAGAATTTGACATACCCTCCAGTTACAATTGTACCAAGAATAGCTTCTTACAATCGATATGCTCCATTTTGCCCGATGCTCCTCAAACGCTACTGCGAGAGCATTATCGTTGCCATCCACGTATCATCAACTTTTGTAATCAAAAATTTTACGGAGGCTCTCTGCTCATTATGACTGAAGAAAACGGAGAATGCGACACGATGTGCGCTATTAAAACCGTACTAGGTAATCATGCACGCAAATATTACAACCAACGAGAGATTGACGTAATACAAAATGAAGTAATACCCCACCTACCCAAACAAACGGACATTGGTATTATTACGCCCTACAATGCTCAAGCCAAGGAATTATCTCGGCAATTGCCAGAGATTGAATCAGCTACTGTCCATAAATTTCAAGGACGAGAAAAAGATACTATTATTATGAGCATTGTAGATGACCAAATTACTGAATTTAGTGATAACCCCAATCTATTAAATGTCGCCATATCAAGAGCTAAAGAACATTTTTGTTTAGTCGTTTCAGGCAACAAACAAACTCTAAATGGCAATATAAGTGAATTACTATCCTATATTGAATATAATAACTTTACTATTACCGAAAGCAAAATACATTCTATTTTCGATTACTTGTATAGTCAATATACTCGCCAACGTTTAGCATTCATCCAAACGCATTCTAAAATATCAGAATTCGATTCTGAGAATCTCACTTTTGCCCTCATACAAAAAGTTTTGACGGAACACCAAGAGTTTCACCATTTGGGTGTATTATGCCATATCCCATTGCAACATATTATCAAGGATAACACACTCTTGAAC
The DNA here is from genome assembly GCF_900091675.1 of Butyricimonas sp. Marseille-P2440. Classification (NCBI taxonomy): domain Bacteria; kingdom Pseudomonadati; phylum Bacteroidota; class Bacteroidia; order Bacteroidales; family Odoribacteraceae; genus Butyricimonas; species Butyricimonas sp. Marseille-P2440. Next base: position 642,604 of record NZ_LT594609.1, read on the forward strand.
GAAGATGAAAAAATATATGCCGCTAATTATAGTACGCACGTAGATTTTCTTATTATTAACCACGTGAGCAAAAAACCAATATTAGTGATAGAAACAGATGGCTATCGGTTTCATAACGAAAAAACAAAGCAACATCAACGGGACATAAAAAAAAATCATATTCTCGCATTGTACGAAATCCCTCTTTTGCGGTTCTCAACAGTGGAAAGTGGAGAAAAAGACAAATTAATCTCGGCGCTTAAACGAATATCTTAATTTGAACCAAAACAACGGATTCAATATTTTGAAGGAAAGAAGATGATACAAAACGATTTCTTAATATACCATTGCAAATGTAACAACTATTTACATTTTTCTAAAACTAAATAAAACACTTCTTTATAGGGTTATTTTTCTCTTTTCGCATTCGGCACAACAAACAACACGCAACACGTCCCGATCACCCCTAATGCCATTAATAATATCCGAACGTGGAGATTCTCGAGCACCGCAAAAGCCGAGATACTAATCATCGTCCACATACAAATGATTGAAACCGCTTTCGTTTTCCAGCCTACTCCTTTCTTCTCTTGAAAACGCCGGATGTAAGGCCCTAGCCACTTCGAATGATGCAAGGCATCGTGCAAACGCTTGGAACTATTATAGAAAAGCCACGAACTCAATAATAAAAACGGCGTTGTCGGCAATCCGGGTATGAAAATGCCAATGACCCCTAACACCACTGAAATACAACCTAGTATGATATATATCGTTTTCTTCATCCGGGATTATTCCTCATCTTGCCCCGCCACGAAAGCCCGCACGAGAGCCTCGTTATACTGGGACAATTTATTACTCTTGTGAACCTTCTTCAATATTTTCCGGTCTGTCAATGGCATAAAATACTCCCAAAATGTCTTCATCTTCATCACGAGCTGATGTTCTCCCTGCAAACGTTCGGCGTAAGCGGCAAGCAATTCGTCATGAAACAATTTGAATTTCCGGAATCTTTCTCCCAAAGTCAATTTCTTATCTTGAATGTATTCCATCGCCAACGCGGGGTTCGCCAATAATCCCCGACCGACCATCACTCCCTCCAAACGAGGGAAACGAGTTGTTACACTTTGAATATCTTCCACGGTCAACAAATCTCCGTTATAAAACAAAGGATGCTTGCATTGATTGTAGAACGCCTCAAAGGCATCCACATTTACCTCTCCCTTGTATTCCTGTGTTCCGACACGGGCGTGCAAGATGATCGCTGCCAAGGGCGTTTCATTCAACACGGGAAGCAATGCCAGACATTCTTCCGGGTTCTCCCATCCCAAACGCATCTTCACGGAACAACGGATTTCCGGGTATTCTTTTACCACGTCCATCAATTCCCGCACCCGTTCGGGATAAGGTAATACACCCGCTCCTTTTCCTCTCCTCGCGATCATCGGGAAAGGACACCCCATGTTAACGTCCACCCCGGTATATCCTCTCTCCCCCAGCATCTCCAAGCAAACGTCCAATTCCATCGGATCACCTCCCAAGATTTGCGGGATCAACCGCTGCACGCTATTCAACTCGGGATCGCAGTCTTTCATATCCCGAGAACGAAAACTATCCCCTTTCTCCACACGGATGAACGGGGTGTAATAAGCGTCAACGCCTCCAAAATGTTTCTCGTGCAGATTCCGGTACGTCCAATCGGTGTGCCCTTGCACGGGTGCAAAATGTATTTTGTATTTCTTCTGTTCTTCCATATCGATATTCATTGGTGGAAATGTTTTAAAACAACAAATATACCGTATTTCTCCCCGCATACGAAAAAAAATGAATAATTCCGATCATTTTTCCTATCTCACACGTACAATTATCAACAATAATCAGTAATTTTACCTTAAAATTTTAAAATATGCGATTTTTACTCTGTCCACAATGCGGCATACGCCGATTTCACGTGAAAGACGCACAAGGTAATAAATGCCTCGTGCAAGTAACCACGGATTATGTGGTTGTTCCGGTCAACGAGAATGATTCTTTAGAGGAATTCGATACGACAACCCTCTATTGTCTGGGTTGCTCGTGGAGCGGCAGCCCGAAAAGCCTGAAACGATATTAATTCAATTCAATCCAATATGAAACATTTGACTCTGATATTACTATTATTCATGACTTGTTCTTGGGTTCAAGCCCCCGAGGACGACAGGGGATATCTCGTGAAAGTGGGAGATAAAGCTCCCGACATTGAATTAATCTTCCCCAATGGCACGAAAAAGCAACTGAAAGATTTGAAAGGGAAAGTCATCATGCTGCAATTCACCGCCAGCTGGTGCGGTGTCTGTCGGAAGGAGATGCCTTTTATCGAAAAGGACATCTGGTTGAAGCATAAAGACAACCCGGATTTCGTGCTATATGGCATTGACCTTAAAGAGCCAAAAGACGTCGTAGAGAAATTTGCCAAAGAAACGGGGATCACGTATCCCCTTCTGCTCGATCCGGAAGGGAAAGCCTTTTATTCATTTGCCACTCAAGGTGCGGGCGTAACTCGCAATATTATATCATTGACAAAGAGGGAAAAATCGTTTTCCTTACCCGCTTGTACGAGCCGAAAGAGTTCGAAGAAATGACCAAGGTGATCGATAATTTATTGAAAAAGAAATAAGCCATCGTGGCTTATTTCTTTTTCTTCACGGGTTTCTTGGCTTTTTTCTTTTTCTTCTTGCCCCCGAATTTCTTAATCAAAAAATACACGAGTAAAAACAAGATGACAGCTCCCGCCACGGCGATAATTTGTTCCTTCCGGGTGGGAGGATAGGATTTCCCCGGCTGTTTCGGCATATGCTTCAAATGCGAGAGAGTATCCGCTTCCAGTAATTTTTCCAGATCATCCGGCAATTGCGGGAAAAAATCGATACCTGTCATTTTCTCCACCTTCGACACGGGTACGGCAAAACTATTCAATGAACGTTTACTTTCCTCGTTAGGCAACACGTAAGCGATCATCTGTTGTTTTGAGGGGGAATAAAACAGCTTGTAATAATACCCGGGAACGGTCACTTCCCCTTTCCCTATTTTTCCTTTATTGCTTTTAAAAATGGGTCCGGTCACCACGTGCAATACTTCCCGTTTAGCCCGTTCCCGCACGTGTTCTTCCAGCTTCTTCCAAATCCCCCGGTTAAACATCGGCACCTGCGGTGACATATTCGACATATAGAAAGTTTCGCTCATCGCTTTCGCGTTGAACGACATATCGGCGGCAGGGCATAGATGCCCCCGGTCATACCCGCTCCCCTTGTAATCGGCAAGCGTGGCACTCCACTGGCTTAATTTCGGATCGACCCGGAAGTTATCTTTCCGGCTTGCTTTACCCGTGAGATTCTTGGCTCCCAACTCGTAATACACCCAATTCGCTTGTTTGTGTTCTTTGTTAAACCCTAAACAATAATAGGAATACTCAACCAACATCCCTTCGCCAGAGGGAATATAGCGATTTTGAGCAAGACTGCCCAGTGTAAAAAATAGAAACAGGAGACCGATCAGCCTCCCGTGTATCCTGTTCATTCCGGTCATTGTTTTATCGCTTCCTGCAAAGTGTTATCAATTTGACCGATTATCGGGTAAAAACCGATGTCGTCCAATACATGGCGACCGATGAAAGCCTCTATCCGTGTTCTCAATATCTGGTAAGATTCCTTGATCTCCTTGTCATTCCGTTTTAAACCACGGCGAGCGGCATAATTTGCCATGTCGTTCACCAGGTCAAATTTCTTCAAATACCGCTGAATGGCTTTGTAATCTTTCAAGTCCGTCATCTCGTTCCGGTGCTTGTCCATGAAATCAAAGGTGTAATCATACAGGAATTGAGTTCTCGTTACCGCAGCCAGGTAACGGGTAGCCCCGGCAGTATCCGCCGGCACGAAAATATCCGGCATGATTCCACCGCCTCCATACACGGTACGTCCGCCAACAGTCTGGTACTTCAAGTTCTCGTCAAACGTGATACTATCTTTTTGGGAAAATTCGCCATGCAACATACGATTGTATATATCATTATAATATTTCTCTTTTCCTTGGTCATACGGTTTCTGGATAGAACGACCGGAAGGCGTGTAATAACGAGCCACGGTCAACCGTACGGCAGAACCGTCAGACAACATACGTTGTTCTTGAACCAACCCTTTCCCGAATGAACGGCGACCGATAATCAATCCCCGGTCATTATCTTGTATCGCTCCCGCGAAAATCTCACTCGCCGAAGCACTGAACTCGCTAATCAGCACATCGACCCGAATGTCCTTGTAACGTCCTTGACCGTTAGAAGTGAAATCCATGCGGGCACGAGCTTTTCCCTGAGTGTACAGGATCAATTTGTCGGCATCCAAAAACTCGTTAATCATCTTGATTGCCGTTTCCAATACTCCGCCTTCATTCTCCCGCAAGTCGATAATAATCTTCTTCATTCCCGCCTGCTTCAAAGTTTCCAGCGCATTCATAAATTCGATATAAGTAAGCATACCGAAAGTATTGGTCTTCAAATATCCCGTCGTGTCATTTATCATGTAAGCGACATCCACGCTTTTCACGGGGATACTGCCACGGGTAATGGTTTTCTTGATCGGTTGCGGTTCCCCCCTTCTCACGATAGTTAAATCTACCTTCGAACCGAGCTCGCCTCTCATCATTGCCATGATCCGATTCGTGTCCATGTTCACTCCCGCGACAACAGAATCGCCGACCCGGATAATCCGGTCGCCATCCTTCACGCCCGCCTTCTCCGAAGGTCCGCCGGGAACTACTTTTACCACGGTCACCGTGTCCAGATACTTGTAGAATTGTACTCCCACGCCCCCGAAATTACCTACAATTCCCTCGTTCGCCCGCTGCATATCTTTCGCCGGAATATATATCGTGTGAGGATCCAGATCGTTCAGAATGACAGGTATCGAGTTCTCTATCAATTCTGTCATATCTACCGTGTCGACATACGAATGTTGAACCATTCCCAGTATCACGTCTAATTTATTACCCATTTGAGGGTAGCCTCCCGCGGACACAGACATTTGCGTACGATCCGGCAAAAACCGGTTTATCATCATCCCGAGCACGATGGCAAGCGCCAACACGATCGGTGTCAATAATGCCCTTAAATTACTCTTGTTCATTACCGTTCAATTTAATCTTTTATCCCTTTATCATCCACTAATTCAATATACTCCACTTCAATACCTGCCTTTTGCAGCAACTCGATCCCATCCGTACTCCTGTAATGTTCCGAGTACACCACTCGCCGGATGCCCGCTTGAATGATCAATTTAGAGCACTCGATGCAAGGAGAAGCCGTCACGTACAACGTTGACCCGAAACTACTGTTATTCGATTTCGCCACTTTCGTGATGGCATTCGCCTCAGCGTGCAGCACGTAAGGTTTTGTTTTATTATCCTCGTCCTCACAGATATTCTCGAACCCGGAAGGAGTTCCGTTATACCCATCCGAAATAATCGCATCGCCCCGCACGATCAAGGCTCCCACCTGACGCCTTATGCAGTACGAATTTTCTGCCCATATCCGGGCCATTCTCAAATAACGCTCGTCTAATAATCGCTGTTTAGATTTCTCCATTTAACACATCATTATTATTTTCTCCGATTTCCCATATTGCCCAGCATCTCGTAGAAATCGACTTTTCGTTCCGCCGGAACTTCTATCTTATCCAGAATCTCCCGGCTCTTTGCCAAATATTTCTCAATTGCCGCAAAAGCGACTTCTTTTATTCCCAAACGGTCATATATACGGGTCACAGCCTCCACTTTCTCCTTGTGGTCGAAATCTTTCTTCTCGATCCATCCCCACAATTCCTCTTTCGTTTTCGGGTCAGCCAACTCCAAAGCCTTGATAAGCATATAGGTTTTCTTGTTTGACACGATATCCCCACCTATATTTTTCCCGAATTCGGCAACCTCTCCATACACGTCGAGGTAATCATCCTGCAATTGGAAAGCCAACCCGAGTGATCCCCCGAAATCATACAACGCGTTGTACTCGTGTTCGGGAGCCCCGCCGAGCAATGCCCCGTGACGCAAACTACCGGCAAGCAACACGGCTGTCTTCAAGTAAATCATGTGGATGTATTCCTCCTCGGTCACGTCATTCCTCGTCTCGAATACCATATCGTACTGTTGTCCTTTACACACATCCATCGCTACCTGGTTGAAAAAATCAATCGCCCGACGCAAATATTTATCCTCACAATGTTCGATACTCTTGTAAGCCGTGATAGCGGCTGCATCACCACTCAAGATCGCCACATTGCTATTCCATTTCTTGTGTACCGTCGGACGTCCTCTTCTCAAGTCAGCATCATCCATCACGTCATCATGCAAAAGCGTGTAATTGTGAAAGATCTCGATTCCAATAGCAGACTTCAACACATTCTCGACATCATCCCGGTAAAGATTATAAGCCATCAGCGTAAGCATCGGTCGCAACCGTTTCCCGCCATCCTCAAGCATATACAGTATAGGCTCGAACAATGAATATGGCTCTTGCATATACTCTTTTTTCTCCAACTCTTTTCTTATAATCTCTTTTAGTTCATCTAGTGTATACATGTCTTTCACTTTTTACGAATTAGTTCGGCTAAAGTATAAAAAATCATGTAACAACCCACCATGAATAAGAAGAAATATCTTTTTTCAGACCCATTTTGATTAAATTTTCCCCGTATTTCGTGTAATGTATCTCTACCCTATTTGATCTTTCTTAGTAATTACCTTTCTTACTTAAGATTCACAAGTGAAAGATCGGGAATTTAAAGAGAGAAAACAAATCGGGTACAAATTACCAGGTAGTAAAGATAACGATAGAAAAGAATAATTCAAATATTCAGAATCCAAGTAACCATTTACACGACAAAGCCCCACTCTTGAAATAAAGTGAGGCTTTGTTGTGTACCCCCGGGCAGAATCGAACTGCCATTTAAAGTTTAGGAAACTTCCGTTCTATCCGTTGAACTACAGGGGCTCTTATGGAATGGCAAAATTAATCGAAAAAAACGGTAGTTCCAAATAATATTTTCATTTCAAAATGGGAAAGATTCAAATCATCTCTTTTCTTGAAATTAATAAAAGAATGCCTCTTGGAAAAACCCTTCTGATAAATCCCGGCTACATATTTGCAAGGAAAATATCACACGGGCAAACGAACGAGAACGTCGTGTCAAATTTGCTATCCATAGTACAATAAGTTTATTCCGAAATTCAAGGACACATGAAAAAATCAGTCCTCTAATTCTGTAACCCCTTTGAGCACACGTCAGAATAGTCTTTTATCACATACACTCCTAATTTATTTGCATCAAAGGCTCCTGCGGGACAAACTTCACGTCCGGAATCATAAATCTTTCATCATATTCCTTTTCCCCGTTCATCCATTCCCAAATCTCAAGATACACATCTTTTATATGCTTTGTTTCCTGTGGGTAATTATACTTTTAGAACAAGCCCCGAATATTACTCCGGCTACTAAAATGGATAATAATTTTCTCATATACACCTAACATTTAATTTACATCCTAGGCAAAGGTATGAATAAATATTTCTTTTAGGTTGATTTTCAGAGTAATTTCATCAAAGAATACACTATTTTGTTATATTCTCGAATAATAGAATATAAAAACCCTAGATTGTCGAGGGGAGACATCCCCTCCATCCAACTTGTCCAAAAAATTAAATTATTACTTAAACGGCGTTAAAACATCAAAATTGAAAGTTTTGCAATCGATTTTATTAAAAAATTGATATGAAAAATTTTATTTCAAAAACTTATTATTAACTTCGCAACACAAATACATAACAGCGTATATTCACTTTAAAACAGATAAACATGGTTAGCGACTACAAAGAAATTTTATCAGACAGCGCCAAAGGAATGAAGCGCTCTGCTATCAGGGAGTTATTGAAGTTAACTCAAAAACCGGAAATTATCTCTTTCGCCGGGGGACTACCCGCTAAAGAATCTTTCCCTCTGGAACAATTGCAAGAGATTTGCGCGGAAGTTATCGCCACGGATGGTGCTGCCGCTTGCCAATACGGCTCAACGGAAGGTGTTCCGGAATTATTGGAAATTCTGGCTCAACGTTACCGCGACCAAGGCTTAAGCTACGTGACCAAGGAAAATATCACGATCATCACCTCTTCTCAACAAGGTTTGGACACGGTGGGTAAGATTTTCTTGAATCGCGGCGACAAATATATTTGCGAATTACCTTCTTACTTGGGGGCTATCGGTGCGTTCAACTCTTACGGCGGCGTGGGTGTAGGTATCCCGCAAGATGAACAGGGTATGAGTGCCGTGGAACTGGAAAAAACTTTGGCTGAAATGAAGGCTAAAGGTGAAAAACCAAAATTCATTTACTTGATCCCGGACTTCCAGAATCCCGCCGGTATGACCATGCCAGAAGCAAGAAGAATCGAGATCTTGAATATCGCCAAGAAATACGAAATCATGATTATCGAGGACAGCCCTTACCGTGAATTACGTTTCTCGGGCAAACCGCAACGTATGTTATACGACCTCGATAACGGCGAAGGCAACGTGATTACCTTGGGTACTTTCTCCAAGATTTTCATGCCGGGATTCCGCATGGGTTGGGTATTGGCCCACCCGATGGTAATCGACAACTTCGTGAAAGCAAAACAAAGCACTGACCTTTGTACTTCCGCTTTCTTGCAGAAGATTACCGTGAAATTCTTCCAGAAGAACTACTTTGACGCCAACGTGAAAAAGATCGTTGACATGTATCGCAAGAAACTGGAAGCGATGCTAGGTGCTTTCGAACAATACATGCCAGAAGGTGTTACTTGGACTCGTCCGGAAGGTGGTTTGTTCCTGTTCTTAAACCTGCCGGAAGGATACGACGCAGAAGAGTTGTTCCAGATCGCTATCGAGAAAAACGTGGCTTTCGTTCTCGGAACCGTGTTCTTCGTTAACGGTAAAGGTAAAAACACCATGCGTATCAACTTCTCTTACATGAGCGAAGAAAAGAACATCGAAGGTGTCAAGAGACTTGCCGATTCTATCAAAGAGCTTTACGCAAGACATAAATAATTTAGAATTTAAAATTTAAAATTTAGAGTGGAGTATATAAGCGAAAATGTTTATATATTTCACTCTAATTTTAAAACCTAAATTTCAAATGAAAATCGTTATTCAAAGAGTCACACGGGCAAGTGTTACAATTGAACAAAAAATATTCTCATCTATCAAGAGCGGATTACTCATTTTAGTCGGCATTCAAGCTGATGACACGGACGAAGATATTGCATGGCTAGCTTCCAAGATCGTAAACCTTCGTATTTTCGATGACGAGAATGGAGTGATGAACAAATCTATACTAGAAACCGAGGGTGAAATTCTTGCTGTTAGCCAATTTACTCTAATGGCTCGTACAAAAAAAGGCAATCGCCCCTCTTATATTGATGCCGCACCACCTGCAATTTCTGTTCCTTTATACGAAAAATTCGTATCTACTTTAAACAAAGAACTCCACAAAGAGGTTCAAACCGGACAATTTGGAGCAGATATGAAAGTCGAATTAATAAATGACGGACCTGTAACTATTATAATCGATAGCAAATCTAAAATTTAAATTCTAAATTCAACACCGTGGACATAGCAGAATTACAAACAGCAGTAGACGCTTGGATTAAGACTCATGGAGTCAGATATTTTAGCGAATTAACAAATATGACGATTCTCGTGGAAGAAGTCGGGGAACTAGCCCGGGTGATCGCGAGAAAGTACGGGGAACAATCTTACAAGGAAGGGGAAGTAGACAACCTAGCCGACGAGTTGAGCGACGTGTTGTGGGTACTGGTGTGCTTGGCAAACCAAACGGGAGTGGATTTGAACGAGGCAATAAACAATAATTTTGCAAAAAAAACAGCAAGAGATGCTAATCGGCACAAAAAAAATCCCAAACTCTTAAAAGATTAACCACATTTATCCTACTTTTGCCTACAAATGCGTAAACAATAAAAACATCATGTGGACTAAGATAGCAGGGATTCTTCTTCGTAACCGGATTGCCTTTATTACAGGCATCTTAATCATAACCATCTTCATGGGAATTCAAATTCCCAAGGTGGAAATGTCGTACGAATATGCCAACCTACTACCTGCCACGGATAGTGCTTACCTGGATTATGTCGATTTCCACGAGAAATTCGGACAAGAAGGCAACGTTATGGTTTTTGCCGTCCAGGACAAAGATTTCTACCAATTGGACAAGCTGAACGACTGGATTGCCATGTGCGACAGCTTGAAAACCTTACACGGGGTGATTGCCCTCGTGGATATCACGCATTCGTATAACTTGCAAAAAGATACCGTCAATAAAAAATTCGAGATCCACTCCATCTTCCCGAAACAAATCAAAGACCAACGAGAACTGGATAGCCTAGTCAATATCATTGAAAATTTACCGTTCTACGACGGGACGCTTTTCAATAAATCGAAAGACATCTACGGGATGATGGTTTCGGTTTCTGCCGAGGTGATGAATTCCCCCGCTCGGGTTGGCTTAGTCAAAGAAGTATTAGAAATCACGGAAAATTATTCGGCGAAATACAACATACAGATGCATTACTCGGGAATGCCCTACATACGAGTAATCAATGCCGAAAACATCAAGGGGGAAATGTATATGTTCATCTTCCTGTCCCTGTTGATTACCACGTGCATACTGTATCTATTTTTCCGTTCTTTCAGAATCATCGGTTTCTGTTTGCTGATCGTGTTGATCTGCGTGAGTTGGACGGTCGGTGTCATGTCTATGCTAGGGATTAAGATTACCTTGTTGACTGCTATGCTCCCGCCTTTGTTAATCGTGATCTGTATACCGAATCTGGTGTTCATGATTAATAAGTTCCACGCGGAATACGATCGGCACGGTAACAAAATCAAGGCACTGCAACGCATGATTCAAAGGATTGGAAATGCTTCCTTTTTGAGTAATCTAACCACGGCTGCCGGGTTTGCCACGTTTATCGTGACTTCCAGCCAAATCCTTGTAGAATTTGGAATCACGGCATCGATCGGTATTGCCTTTGTTTACTTCGTATGCCTCATCATGATTCCCTGCGGGTTCAGCTTTATGCCCGATCCGGATAGCAAACAAATCAAACATCTACACAATAAACTGGTAAATAACACTATAGATCGTGTAATTCAGCTTATCCTCAATCGCCGGAATGTCGTGTATGCTATTGCAATTATTGTTGTCATCTTGGGCGGGATAGGGATATCCATGATAAAGTCTACCGGTTACATGGTAGATGACTTGAAAGAAACGGATCCCATTCGTCAGGATCTCTCCTTCTTTGAACAAAACTTTGACGGATTGATGCCCCTTGAGGTTACTGTCGATTTCAAAAAACCAAAGCAAGTTTTAAACCTGCCAAATCTTGAAAAGCTGGACAAGCTCTCCAAGGAACTAGCCAAAGATGAAGATATATCTAAGCCTATTTCTATCGTGGAAGTAATCAAATTTGCCAACCAGGCATTTTATAACGGCAAGCCGACTTATTACAAGCTCCCGACCAACATGACGAAGAACTTTATTCTGAAATATGCTTCGCAATCCACGGGAGAACTTGGCAACCAAGCGAATTCATTTGTTGACTCCTCCCTCCAGCGAACACGACTAAGTTTCCGCATCAAAGACATCGGCACCAAAAAAATGCAGGAGAAAGAGAATAAACTCTACGAGATTGTTGAAAAATATTTTCCTAGCGATCGCTACACGGTGAAAGTCACAGGTTCAAGTATCATTTTCTTTAAAGGTACTCAATATCTTGTATTCAACCTGTTTACCTCGCTCGCCTTGGCAATCTTCCTGATCGCCCTATTCATGGCATGGATGTTCAAGAGCAAACGTATGGTACTCGTGGCTCTCCTTCCTAATATTATTCCACAGATCATTACGGCTGCCATCATGGGATACTTCGGAATCCCGATCAAGGCGTCCACGATTCTGGTATTCAGTATCGCGTTCGGTATCTCGGTGGACGGAACGATCCACTATCTGGCAAAATACCGCCAGGAGTTGCAAGGAACGAACTGGAGTATCCGTTCTTCCGCTGTATTGGCATTGAAAGAAGCCGGGCAAAGCATGATATACAATGCTATCATCCTATTCTTTGGCTTCGGAATCTTCGCCCTTTCCGATTTCGGGGGAACCGTCGCTTTAGGTATTCTGGTATCAATCACGTTGTTAGCCGCCATGCTCTCCAACTTGATACTCCTCCCGTCGCTTTTGCTGACGCTGGACAAGCATACCACGAACAAGACATTCCAAGAACCTAAAATCGATATTTTCGCAGAAGGGGAAGTAAAAGAAAAATAAAAAAGCGGAGGCATCATATCAGCTTCCGCTCCTTCAAATCCAGGTAACTATTAATACTATTTACCGTGAGGGCTTCCGGCTTGGAAAGGATCACCCGAATGCCTAATTGGCTCAACTCTCTCACCATTTGCCGTTTCTCCATGGCGAATCCGGCAGCGATCGTTTCAAAATAAACATCCTTGACTCCACGTACGGGGCGTTCCATTGCCTTATTCAGTTCCGAGTTTTCAAATAAAACGACCAATACCAAATGCCGGGTAGCCAACTGCCGTAATGCAGGGAGATGGCGTTTCATCCCGGTCACAGTATCGAAATTGGTAAAGAGGATCAACAAACTACGGGTAGGAATTTGCCGGACAACCGAAACATACAATTTCTCGAAATCCGCTTCCTGATAGTGTGTTTCCAACCGATACAGGGATTCACTAATCTTGTTCAGCTGTCCCATCCGGTTATCTGCCTTCACGCAATTTCGGGAAGTATTCGAGAAAGTGATCAAACCTGCCCGGTCACCCTTCTTCAAGATCACGTTAGACAACGTCAGCACCGTATTTATCGCGTGGTCGAGCATCGTCATGCCATTAAAAGGCGATTGCATCGTACGTCCCTTATCCACGAGGCAATAAATCTGCTGAGAGCGTTCCTCCGTGTACGTATTTACCATCAAATGATTATGCTTCGCCGTGGCTTTCCAGTTTACGGTACGGGGATCATCTCCCACCACGTAAGGCTTTATCTGCTCGAATGCCATATTCCCTCCTAACGCACGGGTACGAATAGCCCCATTCTCCGGGTGATAATTCCCGCAAGCCATCAACTCGTAGCGATGCATCATCATAAACGAGGGATAAACAGCGACTTCTTGCTCCAGATCAAAAGAATAACGCCTTTCCACGAGTGACAACCGGGTAGATATAAACGCACGTACTTTGCCAAACCCGTACGCACCTCGTTTAGTCGGGCGCAAAGTATAATTTATCTCTTTTTGTTCTCCCGGGGACACGCTTACATGAAAAGAAATATCCCGATTTTGAAACTCCACGGGAATTTCGTCAATCAAGCGGCAACGCACCCCTACAGGATAACCGTTTCGGATTACCACACGAACGGGATTATCCTCCCCGTTGGAAAATTTGTCCGCAACGACACGGGATGCCTCAAAGCCTTGCTTGTATCGATAAAGAGTTATTAATTCTAACAACAACATCACGCCCAACACGCACAAGGCTCCCGTCACCCATATCCATAGCGGGGGGATGATATAAACCATCACTAGTGCGAAAACGCCCAGCAATAAACAGGTGAAAAACCGCCCGGTCAGATATGTTTCTTTAAAGCCTCGCACTATCTTGGTACTTCTATTTTAGACACGATTTGTTGCACGACTTGATCAACCGTCACACCCTCCAATTCCTTCTCGGAAGACAATTGCACCCGATGCCTCAACACGGGAGCTGCCAGCTGTAACACGTCATCCGGCACCACGAAATCCCTTCCTTGGATAGCCGCAAACGCCTTCGCCCCGTTCATCAAGGCAATCGAAGCCCGAGGGGAAGCCCCCAGGTACAACCACCCGCTCTTGCGCGTAGCGTAAACAATATTCACGATAAATGTTTTGATCTTCGGGTCGACAACCACTTGGGACACCGACTTCCGCAATTCCCTCAACATATCCGCACTCAACACGGGTTCCAGCGTATTCCAATCCTTAATCGCCCCCCGGTCATGCAACTCGAGCACCTCGATCTCCTCCTCTACGGACGGGTAAGTCACGTTTATCTTGAACAGGAAACGATCTAACTGGGCTTCCGGCAAACGGTACGTTCCCTCGTGTTCGATCGGGTTCTGCGTTCCCACCACGACAAACGGGTAATCCATCTTGTACTCCGTCCCGTCATTCGTGATCTGCCGTTCCTCCATTACCTCGAACAGCGCCGCCTGTGTCTTTGCCGGAGCACGGTTGATCTCATCCACCAACACGATATTGGAAAATATCGGTCCCTTCCGGTACTCGAAACGTCCTGTTGCCGGGATAAATACCGAAGTCCCCAGAATATCGCTTGGCATCAAATCCGGAGTAAACTGTATCCGGCTGAAACTCACGTCCAGCAACCGTGCCATCACCTTTGCCATAAATGTTTTCGCGATTCCGGGTACTCCCTCGATCAATATATGTCCGTCAGCCAACATCGCCGTAAGCAACAAATCCGCCACTTCCCGCTGCCCGACAATCACTTTGCCCATTTGCTCTCGCATCCGGGCTACCTTCTCGTGCAGACTCGTGAAGTCAATTCTCGACTCGAAATTTATCTGGTCTTCCATGCTTCTATCTTTTAGTTTTAAACAACTCTATATATTTCATTAACTCTCGTAACTCCTCCTTATCCACGTGTTCCGCCCCACGAATCGACAGAATCAACTTTACCAACTTTTCCACCTCTCCTTTCGACACGCCCGAACGCTCCGACAGCAATACCATAAACTCCTCGTTCAACTCATCCGTCCGCAATTTATAATAATAACGGACTTCTTCCAGGAAACAATCCACCCGCTTATTAGCTATCGCCACGTGATCCCGGTGTTTGTAATACAAGGAACTCACCACCCCCACGAACTCCAACGTCCTGTTTTCCGGCGGGCGAATCACCGGAATATACCGCTGCTCCCGTTTTGAACGGAACAACACGTATAAAATTCCCCCTAACAACAACAAGATATACGCCCACTTCAACGCCGGATACTGAAGAAGCACCCGGAAAGGGGTCGCTTGCCCCTTACGTTCGTTTTTCATGTATTCATCCCAAACAACATTCAAATCGGGAGGAAGGAATGACAATGCCTTCTGGTAATAATCCCCCACTAAAGAATCCAGCAAATAAAGATTCGTGAAAGCGATCGGATTCGCATGCAGATAAATCATTCCTTCACCATATGGCAGCCGAATAAAATTCGGCATATTCACCGAATCCACGTATCCCAATACCTCTCCGGCAAAAGAATCTTCCAACTTGAAATACTTATGTTTTGTCCGGAAAGGATATGCTTTTTCATTAAATCCGCGGATATAATCCATCCCTCCCCGAGAATCCTGAACTTCCTTCACTCCCGCAACGGTCAGCAAAGTATCCGGTATATATTCGGCAGAAAGGAAAAGCGTGTTCCCTTCCCCCGTGTAATCCAGCAACAATTGCGCCTCCTCGTTCATATTCCTGAAATACATACTCACGAAGAAATACACCTCGGGGAGATCGCTATCCTTCAACCGCCACCTCTCCCACGGGGAAACCCTCGAAACGATCACCTTCCCTCCCGGAAACATATAAGGCAATGCATCCTTCATGATATAAGTCCCGAAAGGTCCTTTCTTATCAACCGAAAAATTCATACTCCAATCCACCGGTTGCGGCTGATTCACCTCGTAAACCGTGTAAATACCCATTAGCGCTACCACGAGAAAAACGATCCACAAATTCTGCCTGCGCTTCATTTCTCCACCTCCTTTCTGAAATCTGCGAAACACTGCTTGATATTCCGGTACACCGCCTCGTCTACCGGAAAATCCCCGTAAGAAACATAATCGAAGATACGGCTCAAATCCTCGAAAGCACGGCTCCATTCCGGATTCCGGATCTCGTACACGTAATCCCGGTTTGTCTTGGAAGCCTCCCAGCGAATCAGCTGTTTTTTATCCAAAACTTGAAGTAGTCCCGAATAACTTACTCTGACAGCGAGTGTATAATCCTTTTCCTGTTCCGCCTTCTGTAACATCCGCGAGAAAACATCCCCCTCCTGTTCTCCGTTGTATTCCACGGCATCCTCTCCGAAAAGTCCCTCCCCTCGTTTCCTAAACACGAAGCTCTTTCGATGCTTCACGATCAAAAACACCAGCCCCAGCACGAAGAAAATCACAAAGGCATACAACACGCCATCCATCACTTGTGAAGACTTATCAGACCATTTGACACGAAGCAATCGCTCCAAAATCCAGCGTTTGATCCAATCCCACAACCCGGGAGCGGTCGTCATATTCCGTTCATAATCAAAATGAGCATCTTTCCTGTATTTTTCCAGGAAATCAGCATCCGGGGAACGCATCACGTAAGAAGAATCCCGCGGAAGTAATATCCCCGTGGTCTTCCCTTCCACCAGAATCGTCCCCTGGCAAAAAAGCAAGGCAAACAGAATAATATATTTAATCAATCGCCTCATCTGTTCTCTTTTCGGGAGATGTCCCCAATTCCTCTATCCGGCTCAATAAAGTCGTATGCTCCATTTCTTCCGACCGGGAGAAAAACAACATTCCGATACCGAGAAACAAGATTGTGTACAGCGTGTATTGCCCTAGATAAGCAAATAACAAGCTAAATGTCAACTCGTAAACTCCCGGAGCCTCTCCCGTGAAAGCCGTCGTCATCGTCACCGCCATGTATGGAATACTAAACACGTAAGCAACAACACCCACCAACAATTGCAACACCAGGGCATACCCGAAAATCTTCCACCAGTTACCCTTTGCCATCGCCATCGCTTCCGTTATCAACGCCCCCAGCCCCTTATCCTTAATAATAATCAGATACACCCCGAAAGTCAACGCAACACCGAAATAGATACCCGGCACGATAAGGAAAAAACACCCCACCACCACGATAATGAAATAAAAAAAAGTCCATCCCAAGTACAGTCCGAATTTTTTCACCATCATGCCAAACACCTCGCCCACCGTGATCCGTTCTTCGATACCACCCCGGTAATGATCCCAATACACCCGGAGATAACAAATCGAAAACAATTGTACCCACGCCACGATAAACATAGAGGCAAATCCCGTCAGAATTGAATTACCCGCAATCTCCATAAAAGAATCCGCCCCGTATTCTTGCGGATTATATGACATCTCTAGCGATCCCAACAGCAAATCTTTTATAAGAAACACCATCAACAATACAACCGGGAACCCGATTATCGCAAAGGCTCGAATAAAAGGCACGAATTCCTGTTTTACAAGATTGATCGTTGCTGTTATCAAATCCGAAAAAGAACGCTCTACACTCAAATTAATCTTTTCCATACAACTCGCTTTTATGTAAATAATAAGGATAAACTATAAAATAACCGACCACTCCTCCCAAGGAAAGCAGTATCGCCACTGCCCCCACGAACGGGTATGCATCGGCATATCTTGTAATAAAACTTTCTATCCATCCGGCAATCACGAAAAAAGGAATCAATCCCGTGACAATCTTTATTCCCCGCAAAGCACCCTCCTTGAAAGAATACATCCGCCGGTAAGTACCCGGGAACAAGAAACTATTCCCCATCACCAATCCTGCCCCGCCAGCAATGATAATGGAAGTAATCTCAAAAGTCCCGTGCGCCCAAACCGAAAGCACCGAGTGCAACAACAACCCATGCTGGAAAAAGAAATACTGGAAAGCCCCGATCATCAAACCGTTCGTGAAAAGCATCCACAACGTTCCAGCGGAAAAAAGGATACCGAAAACAAAAGCGATAAACGAAACCCTTATATTATTCGTCGTAATCATCACAAACATATCCAGTTCGTCCCCGGAAGCGTAAATCCCCATGGGAGTCCCGTCCTCAATATTACGAATAGTCCTTTCCACGTATGCGTCTCCCAGAATAGAACGTACAAAGGTTTCATCATGAGCCGCGGAAAACACCCCAATCAATGCAGAAAACACGAAAAAAAGCAAAGCGAACAACAACGTCCGTCGTTCCCGGTAAAGCAACAGGGGAAACTCATGCCCCCAGAATGCCAGTACGCCCTTTCTCTCTGACACCTGTCCCTTCCCGTATATATTAATCTGATAAACAGAGATTAACTGGTTCAAATACTTCTCCACCTCGCTACCCGGGAAAAAAGTCTTGGCATAAGAAAGATCATCCGACAAAATCACGTAATTCGAGGCGAGCGTGTCCGTGTTCTGGCGACTCACGTTCTCCATCTCTGCCCATTTTGACTTATTCTTGTTTACAAACCTCGACTCTTTCATAGTCCTGTTACCACGCATTTTTCCTGTGCTAAAATTAGTGTATTTCACGAGAAAAGCTATATTTTTGTAAAAATATTTCTACGAATTATGAACATTTCTATCCATACCGCTCACAACGTTGCCATTAATTACACCCCCGCGGGTGTACTCGAACGTGTTTTAGCAACAATCATTGATTTCGCATTCCTATTCGGACTATTTTTCATTGGAGGCATGACATTGAGTATCGTGAATAAATTCACAAGTATGAATCTAGCCTTAATTATTTTCGTGATCTTGTTATCGTTTTACCATTTGGTCTGCGAGTACGCTTTCAACGGGCGTAGCCTCGGTAAATACACCATGCGCCTTCAAGTCGTCAAATTAAACGGTAAAAAACTTACGTTTTGGGATTGTATGCTTCGCTGGATATTCCGTTTAATAGACATCTCGATTTCCAGTGGAGTCGTGGCACTCGTTTCCATCGTTATTTCCAAGCGTTCTCAACGCCTTGGCGATATGTCAGCCGGCACAACCGTCATCCGCCACGAGAGAAGCGTCACCCTCAAACAAATGAGCCAATTCGACGCCCCAGAGGAATACGAGGTTGTATTCCAGCAAGCCGCCCTCCTCTCCGACAAGGACATCAATATTATTAAAGACGTATTACGGGAAGTCAATAAAAACAGGAATTACGGGTTGCTTGCCCCTTTGGCAAAAAAAATTAAAGAGGTAACAGGCATAGAAACAAACATGATACCTCTCGATTTCGTAAAGACTATTTTAAAAGATTACACGCACCTGGCAAACGGCTATGACTAAAGATTGCCATCCTTGGCATTGTTCATCGTCACGACCTTCATTTCTTTCAGAACATCTTCCAATAATTGTGAAGTCCCAATTCTGAAATATTTCGGGCTGATCCATGCTTCCCCGAG
This sequence comes from Butyricimonas sp. Marseille-P2440, assembly GCF_900091675.1. Lineage (NCBI taxonomy): Bacteria > Pseudomonadati > Bacteroidota > Bacteroidia > Bacteroidales > Odoribacteraceae > Butyricimonas > Butyricimonas sp. Marseille-P2440. The sequence goes on from NZ_LT594609.1 coordinate 661,909, forward strand.
CACGTGTTTCACGATCGTCAGGTAACGGATAGCGTTTTGCACCTTCGTGATTCCCCCGGCGACCTTTATCCCGACCATCTTACCCGTCTGCGCATGATATTGGCGCAATGCCTCGCAAATCACGTAAACAGCCTCCGGAGTAGCATTCATCGGCACCTTACCCGTGGAGGTCTTGATAAAATCCGCCCCGGCATACGCTCCGATCAAGGAGGCATTAAAAATACTTTCTATCGTCTTCAACTCCCCGGTTTCGAGGATCACCTTCATCACGACTCCGGCACACGCTTCACGGATAGCAACCAATTCATTATATACTTGCTCATAATTGCGTTCCAGCACGTCACCCACGGAAATCACCACGTCGATCTCATCCGCACCAGCAGCAATCGCTTCTTTGCATTCAGCCAGCTTCACGTCCAGAAAAGTCTGGGCAGCCGGAAAACAAGCCCCGACCACGGTAGTCTTGATAGGCGTACCAACCAATCCTTTTTTCACAACTGGAGCGAAACGAGGGAAAACACAAACAGAAGCCACGTCCGGCAACGTATTCTTCTTGATTTTCTTTAAAAGTTCTGCCACAAAAGCAGCTACGGACTTCTCTGAATCAGTTACTTTCAACGTCGTATAGTCCATGCAGGAAACGCATAACTCGAAATTCTCGTAACAGTAAGCCGGGGCGATCTCTTTCTCTATCACGCCATCCAACTCAAATTCAATACGATCTTCCAAATTTGAATACCCGTAAACCGCTAATGTCTCCAATATATTCTCCATATACTTTAATTTATTACTTAGGCTTTTCCCCCATACCTGTTCTTTTCATACGAAAAAATTCATCCCCAGGTTATCACCCTCACACAACTTCGTCTACCCTTAAGCCAATGCAAATTTACACAATGTTTGTGAGGTTTTAAAGCAAATCTCATGCAAAATAATTAATTTTGGGAGGCGGAAATCAACCTAAAATATATAAGCTAAAGATAATAAAACATATGGCACCTAAAGCAGAAGAACAAACAACCCCGTTAATGCAACAATACTATTCGGCAAAAGCGAAATACCCTGATGCCATCCTGCTATACCGGATGGGAGACTTTTACGAAACTTTCGGGGCAGATGCAATACTGACCGCCAAAATTCTGGGAATCACCCTGACTAAACGTTCCCACGGTTCACCGGGAGATGTAGAATTAGCCGGATTCCCTTATCATGCCATCGACAACTACTTGCCGAAACTCGTGCGTGCGGGACAACGTGTTGCCATTTGCGAACAATTGGAAGACCCCAAGAAAACTAAAAAGATCGTCAAAAGAGGCGTGATCGAATTGGTTACCCCCGGTGTTTCCTACAACGAAAACACCATCGACAACAAAAACAACGTCTTCCTCGCCGCCGTCTATTTCACGAAAACCAAAGCCGGGCTCTCCCTCCTGGATCTTTCCACCGGGGAATTTCTCGCCACGGAAGGCTCCCCGGCAACCATGGATAAAATACTGAACAGCTTCCAACCCAAGGAAGTGCTTTACCCCAAAGGCTCGGAAGCCCGGTTCAATGAAATCTTCGGGTCTAAATACTACACTTACCCCATAGAAGAATGGTTCTTTGAAACGGAATCCTCTGCCGACCGGTTAAAAAAACATTTCGAGGTCACCACGCTGAAAGGATTCGGGATTGATAAAATGGATTGCGGCATATCTGCCGCCGGAGCAATACTCTATTATCTCGATGCCACCAAGCATGAACTTGTCGGGCACATTACCTCGATTTCCCGCATCGACGAATCCACCTGCGTGCTACTCGACCGCTTCACGCTTCGCAATCTCGAGATTCTCGATACCCTCCACGAGGGAGGATGCTCCCTGGCTGATATTATCGATAGGACAATTACCCCTATGGGAGGTCGTACCCTGCGCCGCTGGTTATGTATGCCCTTGAAAAATCCGACAGAAATCAATGAACGCCTCGATATCGTGGAATGCTTCGTGAACCACGAGAACGAACGCATCGAGCTGGAACAAATCCTTCGCACGATTGGCGACCTCGAACGCCTCGCTTCCAAGATTGCCGTAGGACGTATCTCCCCCCGGGAAATGGTACAATTGAAAGTTGCCCTGCAAGCCATCAAACCCTTACGGGAACAGGCACTTGCCACGGGCAACGACATCCTCCGCAAATGGGTAGACCAACTCGACGACCGCGAGGAATTATACCGGACAATCGAACGGGAAATCCGGGAAGACGCCCCCGCCCTGATTAGCAAAGGCAACATCATCGCCGAGGGAGTAAACGCCGAACTGGACGAATTGCGGAATATCTCTTCCCACGGGAAAGAACTCTTGCTGAAAATGCAGCAACGGGAAATAGAAAACACCGGAATCCCCACCTTGAAAATCAGCTTTAACAACGTGTTCGGGTACTACATCGAGGTCACGAAAGTCCACACGCACAAAGTCCCCGATACCTGGATTCGCAAACAAACGCTCGTCAACGCAGAACGCTACATCACCCCGGAACTAAAAGAATACGAGGAAAAAATATTAGGCGCCGAGGAACGGATTCAAACCCTGGAAAGCGACATCTACAACGAACTTCTGGCGAAAGCGACCGCCTCCATCCGCCCCATCCAACTTGATGCCCGGATCATCTCGCAAATCGACACGCTGATCTCGTTTGCCAACGTCGCCGTGACCAACAATTACCACCGCCCCGAAATCAACGACTCATTCGTCATTGACATCAAAGCGGGACGCCACCCCGTGATCGAGAAACAACTGCCTCCCGGGGAGAATTACATTGACAACGACCTCTACCTCGACAACGAAAAACAGCAGATCATCATCATCACCGGACCCAACATGGCGGGTAAATCCGCCCTCCTGCGCCAAACGGCACTCATCGTCATCATGGCACAAGCCGGATGTTTCGTCCCTGCCACGTCTGCCAAGATCGGGTACATCGACAAGATATTCACCCGTGTAGGAGCCTCTGACAATATTTCCCTCGGGGAATCCACCTTCATGGTCGAGATGAACGAGGCGGCAAACATATTGAACAACATCTCCGACCGCAGCCTCGTCCTCTTCGACGAGTTAGGACGCGGTACTTCCACGTATGACGGTATATCCATCGCCTGGGCTATCGTCGAATTCCTGCACGAGAATCCCAAGAACAGAGCAAAAACACTGTTCGCCACCCACTACCACGAGTTGAACGAGATGGAAAGCTCTTTCCCGAAAATCAAAAACTTCAACGTATCGGTCAAAGAAATAAACAACAAAATAGTATTCCTCCGCAAACTGGTAAAAGGTGGCTCGAACCACTCTTTCGGTATTCAGGTAGGAAAAATGGCCGGATTGCCTCAATCCGTCATCAAACGTTCCTCCGAAATATTGAAACAACTCGAAAACGACCGCAACACCAACGGCTCCATTCAGAAAAACGTGGCAAACATCGGGAACGAACGGGAAGGCATCCAATTGAGCTTCTTCCAACTGGAAGACCCCGTGTTGCTTCAAATCCGTGACGAAATCGCCGGACTCGACATCAACAGCCTCACGCCCCTCGAAGCGCTGAATAAATTGAATGAAATCAAAAAAATAACAGGAATTTAAAAAGAATAAAAAGCCCCCTGAAAACTAGATTAGGGGGGCTCTTTATTTAATAATTATTTTATTTTCACCCATTTGACAGCATCGGCGACTACCATTTGATAATACGTACTACGATATTTCTCAACCTCAATGGGAGCTATTCCCCGGTCATCCAACACGACACGGGATTCCCCTTCCGGTAGAGTAAATCTACCCAATGATACCCAGGCTTCTTCTTCCGGTAGGGTAAATTTGACCGGCAACCAATCTCCTTCTTGAACTTCGAGGATAATTTCCTCTTTCCCTTCCGGAGTATGAACGGTATAGTAGTTTTTCATCCCAGGGTGATCCGTTGCATAAATCTGACCCTCAACAACTTCACTAAGATGAGGTCTATAGATAAATATCTCATATTTGCCCGTTTCTGGAAGGTTTGCCACCCATTCCGCTTTGAACTTTCCCGTGCCGGCTTTTTTTACAAAAGCACTGCGAATATGATCACCGCAAAATTCTTGTGCTATAACAAGACTCCACTCGTTAGCTCTAACATTACCAAAGTGTATGTATTCCCGCTCATCCTCTTTTTTGATCAGATCGGTCAATCGTTTTCGATTGTCTGCCGAATCGATCAAATGGAAATTTTCGTCCTTATTGTCAACAACGATCTCTCCTGAGGGATAGAATTGATTTCTCTCAAGTAAAGTAATGCCTTCAGCAGGCACGGCTCCCGATAATGGTGATTCTCCATGATTGAATGAAATGTTTCTTGGGAAACATCCCGAAAAATTAGTGCTCAATTGCAACTCATTTTCTATATCCTCATGCATAATAATTCGCTTGCATTCCCCGGGTTTAATCAGGTAACTTCGACGGTAGCAGATTGTTGCGCCACCGATTCGACCTTCACGTGTAATGAGCGAAACAATACCATCCGCCTCACCCAAATTACCCACTTTGAACTCAATAATTTGCGTATCTTCTGTCGTTTTACGGGTTTGATCTTTTATCGTTAACAATGGAATCTGGTGTCCCGAGTACCACTCGTCCATGTAAGATTTAATATTCTGCCCGAAACGCTGTTCGAAGCCCTCGATAAACGAATCAAAGCTGACTTCCCGGAAGCGAGTACTTGCATTAAATTCCTGCATGAACCGGGTTAGGGCATCCCAGGTGGTTATTGTTGTAAGATAGCCCAGTAAATAAGAAACCTTTAAAGAAACAAGGGAGATTTGTTCCCTGCTGTATCTTTCCGTGATAATTCCTTCTAATCCCTTCTCGGCAATACGATTTAACATTTTCGGAGTCACGCCACCTCTAATTTCTTTTGGATTCATCATTTGCCTGAATATTTGGTCTATGCCCTGATACGTGTCAGACGTGAGGCTGCTACTGTAATCCGAGAAAATATGCCCTACGCCTATCTGGTCTAAAATGAAAGGAATCTTATAGTTCAGCAGAAAATCTTGCACGCTTATGCCTCTGTCAGACTGACCGGTAAAAGTACTGGGATGCGTGGTTTCAACCTCGTATAATCTTTCACCGAAAAGTGCTATTTCCGGTTGAACATTATCTCTGAATGAATTTGAGCCTGAAAGGTACAAGGATGCGGGTACTTCGACCAATTTTAAATATTTAAAGGGGTAAGGATTAGGCTTGCCCCCCTCGATAACATCCTTGCATTGCTTCGATATTTCCGTTAACTTTTCCTCTCGGTTTGGATTATCTTTTTTCAGCGCTTCCCACTCATCGAAATACTTCATGTAGAAATCATTTCCCGGGTACGTGTAAAACTCCACGACCACAGAATCGATGGTGATCGCTCTTTTCTCGTATTTCCCCATGCAAAGAGTCAACTCGGTCAAATCTTGTAAATTATTGAATGTAACGTTATCTCCTTCTTTCACAGGTTCTCCTTGCGATAAAACGGTCATTCCTCCCGGATTCTCAACATGAAGGGTGTAACTTGTGAAATTAATCTCTTTAGACGCTTGAAATTCGACGGGAGGAACTGTCGTCGGGTACCACATCACTTCCGGTACAAGTAGCGTGAATCCATCGGAAACGAAAGCCCTGCGTTTGCCATAATTTTCATGGTATGAATAAGGAATGTCGAAGGAGAAGAAATTCTCGTCGGAAACATTTATCTGGTAAACATCCTCGTCAATGCCTCCCTCGTAGTCTATCGCTAATTCGATAGTTTCGCCGGGAACCAAGGGACGTTCGATAATAATGATCTGGTGCTCCCTGCGAAAGGGAACATTTTGTCCGTCGGATTCAATCTTGTTAATCTTCAACCCCGGGTTTAGAAAGAGTAAAAACTGATCCATCTTCACTTTTTTCTGGTTTTGGATACTCATTCGGCTTGTTACCGAGAACTGATCTCCCCCGGGACGATACGCGAGGTCATGCGTGAGCACACGTGCCGTGGGGTATTCGTTGTATGCAAGAAACGTTTCGCGATATGCGCTTCTGTTATTCAAGCGGGTTTGAAACTTATTAATATAAATATATCCTAACCCGAGGGAAAACACCAAAAGCAAAATGGCGGAAACGATAAAATAAGGTTTCCGACGAGGGGCTTCGGGCAACCTCTTCATAAGGGAAACGGAGAAATAAAACAAACTGATCCCCAATAGTAAAAAAACGCCTCGCTGGAGCAAGTAATCCCCTATACCCGTGAACCCAACCATGGTGGAAAAAACATCCGTCTGCAAACTTCCCCGAAAATCCAGCATCCCGTGAAGAGGTGTTGTCAAAAAACTATACGAGAAATAGAGAAAACCAATCAGGATAGACCAACTGATAAAAGGAATTTTGACCAACCTGTTTACAAACAAAGACAACCCGGTGACAAAAACGAGCGAGGGCAACACGCGTGTGAGAAGATAAAAAAGATATACCCAGAGATTAACAGGCGAATCGGGAATGGCTATATTAATAAGCACGCAGGCAATCATGAAAATCACATCTACTGCCAAAAACGGTATAAGAATACCTAAAAACTCCCCGAGGAGAGATTGTCCGTTGCCGATAGGTCGTGCAGAAAGCACCTCCCGGGTTTCTGCTTTCCTTTGCTTTCTTGTGACATCACAGATAATAAAGGCGACGATTAATGATTGAAATAGATTCAAAAAATAAATTCCACGTAAAGGCATTGAAGATGCGAATACAACGTCCTCCCACGAAATCCAATCCCGTCCCCATGGGACAAGAATACCTAATATGCACAATACCCCGAGAATGAAGAAATAGAACAACCAATTTCTTCTTACCAGCTTCCCTTCGTAAGAGATCGCTGTTTTTAAAGCTGTTGTTTTCATGATTGTAAGATTTATTTTTAGTACAAAACAAAGGTATAAATAAAAAGATAGTGTTATGCAATATATGACACTGTTAAAATGGAAAGATTTCTCGAGTACAAAAATTAGAGGCTAGGATATGATGAAACGAACCCTAAAAGTGTCTGACTTTTAGGGTTCATTTCATCATATTAAATCTTCAGAGTTATCTCACCTTAACCCATTTAACAGCATCCGCCACGACTAATTGAATATACTTCATCGAACGCCCATAGCTCTCCTCCTCGATAGTAACTCCCCGGTCATCCAACACAACACGGGATTCTCCTGCCGACAGGGTAAATGTACCCAGTGACACCCAAGTAGGATCACCTTTTTCAACCTCCAGGACGACTTCCTCTTTTCCCTCCGGAGTATAGACTGTATAGTAATTCTTCATCCCCGGGTAATCGGTTAAACAGACTCCACCATTGCTAGTAAGTAGAATATGTGGTCGATTAACAAATATTTCGTATTTACCTGCTTCCGGGAGATTTGCCATCCATTCCGCCTTGAACTTTCCAGAACCAAATTCTTTCACAAAAGCACTACGAATATATTCACCGTAGAATTCATTATACACAAGTGTTAAGATAGGAAGCCCCCATGTGTTAGTTTTAGGATTATAATAGGTAATATATCTTTCCCCACCCTCTTTTTTGAATAGGTCAGCCAATCGTTTCCGATTGTTGGCGGAATCAATCAAATGGAAATTTTCGTCTTCATTGTCAACGATAATCTCCCCTGGGGGATAAAATTGATTTCTATCGAGCAAAGTGACTCCTTCGTCGGGTACAACACCTGAAAACAGAAGTTCTCTGCTGTTGAGTGGAATTTGTTTCGGTAAATTCCCCGAGAAGTTAGTATTCAGTTTCAGCCCATATCTCACATCATCATGAACAACGATTCGTTTACATTCCCCGGGTTTAACCAGGTAACTTAGGATATTTTCGATCTTATCCTTTCCGATTTTCGTACTACCCCAAGTAATAATCGAAACGATACCGTCGGTTTCGCTGAAATTACCGACCTTGAAGTCCAATATTTTCATCTCTTCTGTTTCTTTATAAGACAAATCTTTTATCGACAACCAGGGCATCTCGTGGCTCGTGTACCAATCATCCATGTAAGCTTTGATGTTCTGCCCGAAACGCTGTTCAAATTCATCGATAAACGAATCGAAATCAACTTCCCGGAAACGGGCACGTGCGTTAAATTCCTGCATAAACCGGGTTAGGGAGTCCCATGTAGTAATCGTTGTCAGATAGCCCAGGAAATGAGAAACTTTTAAAGAAATGGCAACATCTTGTTCAATGCTATATTCTTCTGTGATGATTCCTTTTAATCCTCTCTCTGTAATATAATCCAACATTTCCGGCAGTATATTCAACGATATCGATACTTCCGGGTTCATCATTTGATTGAATATAACGTCTATACCTTGGTACCTGTCGGACGTAATACTACGACTATACCCCGTGAAAATATGACCGATGTGCATACAATCCAAGTAATAGGGCATTTTGTCATACAACATATATTCCTGTACGCTCATGCCGCCGGGAAGAGCTCCGTGAAGAACACCGGGTTTGTGATAGCCTGTTGTGGAAAACCGTTCCTCGAAGAACGCTATTTCCGGCTGAGCGTTATCGCTAAACCGACTTCCGCGTAAGAAGGAGGAAGGCGTTTCAATCAGTTTCAAATACCTGAAAGGGTATGGATCAAGTTGATTCTCCTCGATGATGTCTTTGCATCGATTGAATATTTTCGCTAATTTTTTCTCCCGTCCCGCGGCTCCTTCTTTCAAGGCTTCCCATTCATCCAAAGCTTTCATGTAGAAATCATTTCCCGGGTAAGTATAAAGCTCTACCGTCAGCGAATCAACCGTGACCGCTCGTTTCTCGTATTTCCCCATGCAAAGACTTAACCCCGTCAGGTTTTGCACGTTATCGAACGTGACCGCATTCCCTTCTCTCGTGGGTTCTCCCTGGGACAAAACGGTCATTTCACCCGGGTTCTCCACGCGAAGAGTGTAATCCGTGAAATTAACCTCTTTCGACGCCTGCAATTCCACCGGGAAAACCGCCGTCGGGTACCACATCACTTCCGGTATAAGCAACGTGAATTTATCCGACACGAAAGCCGATCGTTTTCCGTAATTTTCATGGTATGAAGTATAAACAACGGGGGCGAAATACTCCTCGTCGTCGATGTTTACCTGGTAAATATCCTCGTCAATACCTCCCTCGTATTCCATCTCCATCTTGATAATTTCGCCGGGAGCCAGGGAACGCTCAATGACAACAACCTGATGATCCCTGCGGAAGGAAACGTTTTGTCCGTTGGATTCAATCTTGTTGATCTCGAGTCCCGGGTTCAGAAAGAGTAAAAGCTGATCTATTTTTACTTTTTTCTGGTTCTGAATCTTCATCCGGCTTGTTGCCGAGAACTGATCTCCCTCCGGTCTATATGTGACATCATGGGTGAGTACGCGTGACGTGGGATATTCATTGTATTCACGAAAGGCTTCACGATACGCGATTCTATTTTTCAAGCGAGTTTGAAACTTTTCAATATAAACATACCCCAGGCACAAGGCAAACACGAGAAGCAGAGAAGCGGGAATAACAAAATAAGGCTTCCGACCGGGAGTACCGGGTAACCTTTTCGTGAGAGGAGCGGCAAAACAAAGAAAACTAATCCCCAGTAGTAAAAAAGCACCTCGCTGGAGCAGGTAATCCTCGATATGCACAAACCCAACCATCGTGGAAAAAGAGTCAGTCAGCAAACTTCCCCGGAAATCCAGCATACCATAAAAAGGTGTTACCAGATAACTGTACGCGAAATAAAGAAAGCCTGTCAAGATAATCCAACTGATAAAAGGAAGTCTGACCAACCTGTTTACAAGCAAAGATAACCCGATGATAAAAACAAGCGTTGGCAGCGTACGTGTAAGGAGATAAAAAAGATTTACCCAAAGGTTTACTGGCGAATCCGGCACGAATACATTGATAACCATACAAGCTATCATGAAAATAACATCTATTACCAGAAACGGGATAAGAATACCTAAAAATCCCCCGAGAGAGAATTGCCCGTTGCCAATAGGTCGCGTGGAAAGCACTTCCCGGGTTTCGGCTTTTTTCTGTTTTCTTTGGATATCACAAACAAGAAAAGTGACAATTAGCGATTGAAACAAATTCAAAAAGTAAACTCCACGCAAGGAAATAGATGAAGCGAACGCAACATCCCACCATTCAAGATGATTGGTATCCCACGGGATCAAAACACCCACTGTGTATCCCAGTACCCCGAGGATAAAGAGATAAAATAACCAACTTCTTCTCACGAGTTTGCTCTCGTAAGAGATAGCTGCTTTTAAAGCTGTTGTTTCCATGATTGCAAGATTTATTTTTAGTAACACAACAAATCTATAAATAAAAATAGTGTTGCGCAATATATGATACTGTTAAAATGGAAAGATTTCTTGAGTATAAAATTAGAAGTTAGGATAAGAATCGCCAATTTTCGAATATTTCATTTGTATAGCATGGCTTAACCCCTAAGATAAGAAAAATCCCGAATAATCATTACATTGAATTATTCGGGATTTTTTTATTAGCATTTTATGGCAATTAGAATGGACTTACAAATTCTACAAAACCGGAACTCTTAGATGGTCTTCCGCTCATCCCGGCTGAATTAGATGCATTAACACGGAATTGTGCCATAGAGCCCTCCTTCATACCTTCCAATCGATATTCAAGTGTCTTAGACGATCCCCTGAACTTCCATCCCAATTCCCATTGATCTCTATATTCTATATAGTAGTTTGTCACAGGTTCCCCTCCATCATTTTGGGGTGCCAGATAGTTTAATAAACATCCTGTCCTCCACATCTCAACAACCAGAGGTTTCCCCGGATGGCTAGGTGCTTTAATAATCATTACACCAGCAAATGTAATTGTTGCAACAGTCAGACCCAAACAGACAAACAAAAATGACCTCAAGACGTTTTTTCTATTTTTTTTCATAGTTCTCTTGGTTTAGAAAATAAAAAATCTAAATATGTCCTTTGCAAAACTACGTAAATAGCTATATATTTGCAAATAATTATCATTATTTTAATTATTGTATCATGAAGACAAAAACTCCACTTCTATTGTTTTTAATCGGTTTCTCTTTTTTTAGCTGCAACGATACGACCAAAAAATCAACAACCTCCGATATAAGTACTGATTTTCCTGTTGTTGAAAAATTGGAAATCAAACCTTCAAATCAATTGGCAATTAAGTCTTTTGATAAATATAACATTTCTGAAAGTGGTATCTGCGTGATTGATGGCTCTATATTGTGGTATGTTGAAGACGGGAAGGATGATTTCGGTGCTTGTTATGACTTGAATACCGGGAAGCTATTATCTGTGATTGCATCGAGAGGAACGGCAGCTAATGAAGTAAATGGACTAATGGGATTTAAGATAGCGGGAGATTCTATTCTGCTTCATGAAGGTCGAACCACAATAAAAACTTTCGCTAAAAAGGATATACTAGACAATATCCCCATGGAAAACAGAAAAGTTTCCGTGACAACAGCCCCGGATAGCATTTGGGTATCCCGAATGACCAAGCTCCCCAACGGCTCTGTTCTTGCGACAATACGTCCACCTTTTGAATTCGAGAAAGAAAAAATAAACGAGATCAATAAAAAATCGGTTGCCCTATTTAATACTAATAAAGCAAATTCCTATGAAACAATAAAGTATGATAGTTTTGATGTCAAAGCTGCAAAGGATAAGGAAATAGCTGCAAATGACCTGATAAAATGGACTTATGCCCAAGGCTTTGTGGAAACAAAAGACAATAATACAGCTGTTTTTTCCGTAAGCGACCAATTCATACTATACACGTTCGATCTGAACAGTGGGAGCGTCATAAACGAAAAAAGATACACGTCACCTCAACGCACCAGGGAAGAAATGTCATTTACAACAACAAATGATATGAACTTGAATATTCAGGCAATGAAGGTTAACGCTAAATACATACTGTGCAAAGTTGGAGGTTATTTTAGTAAAGAAGATAAAGAAGCAGAACTACAAAAAGAAGCAATATTCGTGTTTGACTGGGATTTAAACCCGCTCAAAAAGTTCGAGTTGCCAGATCCGGAGGATAAATTAGGTTATTATACTATATCAAATGATTGTAACTCGATTTACTTCTGCGAGTATAACGAGGAAGGCATCACGCTGTATAAAGCAGATTTAAATCTGTAATAGTGTGTTCATACAATAAAGAAGGTATCCATTTGATACCTTCTTTATTGTATGAAATTTATCATCACTTTACCTTTACCCATTTGACGGCATCGGCAGTAATTAACGGGACACACTCACTCGAATGCCCATAACTATCCTGCACGCTGACAGGTGTTCCGCGATCATCCAAGACAACACGGGATTCCCCTGCCGACAAAGTAAATACCCCCAAGGATACCCACTCGGGATCATCTTTTTCAAATTCCAAAATGACTTCCTCTTCTCCTTCCGAGGTATAGACGGTATAATAATTTTTCATTCCCGGGTAATTGGTCGTGTATTCTCCTTCAGCGAAAGCAGCTCCACGAAAAGTTCGATAGATAAATATCTCGTATTTACCCGCTTCCGGAAGGCTTGCCACCCATTCCGCTTTGAACTTCCCCGTGCCGGCTTTTTTAATGAAAGCACTAAGAATACTCTCTCCATAAGGCATATTCCCACTGTATACATAAGGCAAAAAAGGAACACCCCACGTGTCAGCTTTTAGATTATAACTAAACGTGCCTTCCTCCTCGTTCTCTTTAGAAATCAAGTCAACCAATCGTTTCCGGCTACCCACCGAATCTATCAAGTGAAAATTTTCATCCTCGTTGTCAACAATAATCTCTCCCGGAGGATAGAATTGCTCCCTCATAAGCAAAGTGACTCCCTCATCAGGAATTGCGCCCGATAATCGCACCTTTCTATCATCAAGTAAATATGTTTTCGGCATATTCCCCGAAAAATTCGTGGTTAGTATAAGGTTACCCCCGTATTCATGCACGACAATACGCTTGCATTCCCCGGCTTTAATCAAATAACTCCGCCTGTCTTTAATCCCCTCCTTCCCGCCTTCTGTATAACCCTGCGTAAGAATAGACACGATACCGTCCGTTTCACTAAAATTGCCCACCATGAAATCCAAGACCTGCAACTCTTCCGTTGTTTTAAAGGAGAGATTTTTTATCGACAACCAAGGGATCTTGCGGCTTGTATACCACTCGTCCATGTAAGTCCGGATATTCTGCCCGAAACGCTGTTCAAATTCATCTATAAACAAATCAAAGTCTATTTCCTGGAAACGGGCTCGTGTGTTAAATTCCCGCATAAACCGATTCAAAGAATCCCAAGTCGTTATCGTCGTCAAATAACCCAGCAAATCGAACGCCTTTAAAGAAATAGCCACATTGTGTTCCTCATTATACCCTCCAAGAATACATCCTTTCAATCCCTTTTCCGCAATATAATTTATGACTCTTGGACGTATATTCCGAAACAGCACTTCTTTATCCGGTGACTGGTTATATATAAAATTTATTCCTTTGTAACAATCGGAAACCACGCCACAAGTGTAATCCATGAAAATACGATCTATATGCATCTGCCTTAAGTTATAAGGCAAATTTTCATAAAGCATCGTTTCTGCCACGCTATAATCCGCGGAAGCAACATCTGGCTTATAATGGTCGGTTGTGGCAAATCGTTCCTCAAAAAACACAATTTCCGGTTGCACGTTATCACCAGTCCCTAATTTCCGCAAAAAAGCCGGAGGAGTCTCTATCAATTTAAAATACTTAAAGGGATAAGGATTTATTTGGTTCGCTTCAATGAGGTTTTTACATTTATCAAATATCTTCTTCAACTTCCTCTCTCGCCCCGGAGCTCCTTCTCTCAAAGCTTTCCACTCGTCAAAATGCTTCATGTAAAAATCATTACCCGGGTAAGCGTAAAATTCTACCGTTAAGGAATCGACCGTCACCGCTCTTTTCCGGAATTCGCCCATGCAAAGGCTTAACCCGGTCAGGTTTTGCACGTTATCGAACGTGACGTCATCCCCTTCCTTCCTCGGCTCGCCCTGGGATAAAACGGTCATTTCTTCTCCCGGGTTCTCCACCCGGAGCGTGTAACTCGTGAAATTCAACTCCTTGGATGCCAACTCCACGGGTGCCACCGCCATCGGGTACCACATCACTTCCGGCACCAGCAGCGTGTAGCCACTCGACACGAAAGCCGTGCGTTTCCCGTAATTTTCATGGTAAGAGGTGTAAACGATGGGAGCAAAATAATCCTCGTCAGCGATGTTCACCTGATAAATATCCTCGTCAATGCCTCCCCCGTATTCCATCTCCAGCTCGACCGTATCACCGGGAGCCAGGGATCGCTCGATAATAACTACTTGGCGATCCCTACGAAAGGGAAGCTCCTGCCCGTTGGATTCGATTTTAATCACCTCGAGTCCCGGGTTTAAAAAGAGCAGGAACTTGTCCATTTTCGCATTCCGCCGGTTCTGCACTTTCATCAAGCTCGTTGCCGAGAATTTATTTCCCATGGGACGATACGTGATCTCGTGTTCGATCACTCGTGCCGTGGGATGCTCGTTATATTCAAGAAAGGCTTCACGGTACGAGATTCTATTTTTCAAGCGGGTTTGGTACTTCTCGACATAGATATACCCCAAACACAAGGAAAACACCAAACTCAACGAAGCGGAAACAACATAACAAAACTTCCTGCCAGGGACATTAGACAATCTCCTCGCGAAAGGAACAGAAAAACAAAGAAAACTAATCCCCAACAATAAAAAAGCGCCTCGCTGGAGCAAGTTATCCTCGACGTGCATGAACCCCACCAGCGAAGAAAAAGAGTCGGGCAACAAACATCCCCGGAAATCCAGCATCCCGTGCAGGGGCTCCACCAAAAACGCATACGAAAAATAAAAGAAAGCAATCAATATAAACCAACAGATTACAGGCAATTTGACCAACCTGGTGACAAATAAAGAGAACCCGATAATAAAAATAAGCACAGGCAATACCCGCACCAGAAGATAAAAAAGAGGCACCCAAAGATTGACTGGCGAATCAGGCACGACAATATTAATTACCATGCAAGCAATCATAAAAACAACATCAACAACCAGAAACGGGACAAGAATACCAAGGAATTCACCCAAAAAAGATTGTCCGTTACCGATAGGTCGAGTAAAAAGCACCTCCCGGGTTTCGGCTTTTTCACGTTTTCTATAGATATCACAGACAATAAAAACAGCAATCAACGACTGAAACAAATTCAAAAAATAAACCCCACGAGATAAAATGGACGACGCCAATGCAACATTCGACCATTGAAAGTTGTACTTGGTATCCCATGGGATCAAAACACCTACCGTGTATCCCAACACCCCAAGGATAAAGAGGTAAAATAACCAATTCCTTCTCACGAGTTTACTCTCGTAAGAGATCGCTGTTTTTAAAGCAGTTGTTTTCATGATTGTAAGATTTATTTTTAGTACAAAACAAAGGTATAAATAAAAAAATAGTGTTATGCAATATATGACACTGTTAAAAATGAAAAGATTTCTCGTGTACAAAAATTAGAGGCTAGAATATAATGAAACGCCCCTTAAAAGTTAAACACTTTTAGTGGGCGCTTTATTTATGGGAATATCCACAATTTTGTACAAATGATAATTTTAAACTCGGGATATAGTTAAGTGTTATATCCCAATCCTTTGTTCAAATATAGCAACCAATAAATTGGCTTTACAATCTCTTACTCCTTCCTCACACTATAAATCACCACATCCTTCACCGGGCGGTCAGCCCTTCCCGTGTTCACGGCGGCGATCTTATCCAGCACGTCCAATCCCTCGATCACCTCGCCGAAAACGGTATATTGCCCGTCCAGATGCGGTGTACCCCCTACCGTCGTGTAGGCTTTTTTCTGTTCTTCCGTCAGCACGAGTTCCTCGTTCACGAATAGGCTGTCACACGCCTGAGTCAATTTCTCCGACAATGCCGTAATCCCGGCGGTATCATTCGCCTCTTGCAAACGGTTAAACTCATCTACATACTGCATTTTCAAGCTGTTATACAACGCCAATTTACGTCTTCCATTAATACTTTGTACCACGGTAGCCAATTCCTCCGGCTCATACACTCGTCCCTGGACAATATAAAACTGAGCTCCGCTCGAAGCCCGTTCCGGGTTTACCTGATCGCCTTCACGGGCGGCAGCCAAAGCCCCCTTCTTGTGAAAATATTTCGGCAATTGGAACTCGGCATCCACCCGGTAGCCGACATCACCTTCTCCCAGCATCACGTCCGGGGCGGCATTCTTGGAAGTCGGGTCGCCGCCTTGAATCATAAAATGATCAATCACCCGATGAAACAACAAGCTATCATAAAAATTCTCTTTAACCAATTTCATGAAATTATCCCGGTGCTTGGGAGTTCCCTCGTACAAACGGATTCGCATATCACCGTAATTCGTCGAGATTTTCACGATAGGTTCCGCCTCCTCCTTACAGGACGCCGCAACAAACAAGAGCAACAAAATGCCAATAATTTTATTCATAACCGATATAGCTAATTAGAAATTCTTACATTCAACACAAAAATAGAGGAAAATACTTTACTAACAATAAATTTGTTCGTATCTTGGCATGATAAATTACAAATATCACTGGATATGAAAGCATATTTATTCCACACGCTTGTTATTCTAGCCACTCTTTTCTCCTCATGCGCGGAGAAAACGGTCAAAAAAGAAACCGTACAAACGGTTCAAAAAGAAACAATTATAGTTAAAGACACCGTTTACGTTAACAAGGAAGAACCAAAGGTTGAGCCCGTGAAGGCAGCTCCCGCCTACTTCCTCATTGCCGGGTGTTTTGAATACAAGAATAACGCGGATCGCCTATGTGAAAAACTTCAGAAAGAGGGATACAAAAACGCTTTAGTCATGCCCTATTTTGAAAACCTGTACCTGGTCGCTTACGAAGGGTATGCCACCCACCAGGAAGCCGTCACCGCAGTTCGGAAACTTCACAAAATCCCCGGTAACGAAGAAGCTTGGATACATCCTGTCAAATAATTGAATAACCATGAAATTCGTTTCATTTCTGTCTTTTATCGCTTTGCTATTCCTATCGGGTTGCCAGCGTGATAAAATGAGTCCCAACAACCTGACTACCGTAAATGTAAAACGAGAACTCCCCCCGGCAAACACCGAGGCGACTTCACCTGTCAAGACCCCGACACGGGAAACTACTGCGGAAGTTAAAACGGCTCCCAGCGTGTCACAGACCGTCAAACCTGCGACTCCCGCCAAAAGCTATCATATCATCGTGGCAAGCCATCCCAACGAAAAACTGGCACGGGAAGACGTTGCCCGGCTAAAAGCCCTGGGATACAACGATGCCCAGATCATCACCAAAGACCAACGTTACCGGGTAAGCATCGCGAACAATCCCGACAAACAAGAAGCCACAAAAAAAAGAAATGAACTGGCTATCCAACTAAAACAAGAAGATATCTGGATTACCCTTTATTAAACAACAGGCTGACCACGATCACCCCGTAAATAAACCCGGCATAAATCTGTGCCGGCGTGTGACGTTTCAGATACAGCCTCGAGAATGCCAGCACACCCGCGATCAGGATCAGCAGGGGCAACAAATTAATCACCTCCCCGAAATACTTCATCCCCAGGATAAAAACAAAAGCGCACAACGCCCCGATCGCCGTCATGTGCATGCTCATCTTCCAGCGCATCGTCACGATCATGAACCCGGAAAGCAGAATCACCATAATCAAGTACAACTCCCGCACGATATTCGAGAACGGCAAATTCCGGGAAAGGTAAAACACCAGGAAAGCCCCTATCACCGTGGCAAGCACCGGAAAAACCCGATCTTGTTTATGCCTCAACTGATAATCACCGACCAGTCCCAGCCATTTCAACAACGGAAGACTCGCCAGCGGCAACAATGTCACCCCCAGTAATGTCAACAAATAAGACATATTCTGCGTGTAATCCGGGATTCCTGAAAAAATAGTATCGGAATTAAACGTAACAAACAACATATACAACGGCAACAACAACGGGTGAAAGAGCACCGACACACTCCATGCAAATAATTTCATATCAAAAAATCATATTAAACTTCACGACGAAGACGGGCAACCGGAATATCCAACAACTGGCGATACTTCGCTATCGTCCGCCGGGCAATCTGGTAGCCTTTATCCTTCATCAAATCCACCAATTCATCATCCGTGAACGGTTTTCGCTTATCTTCACTTTCCACGATATCCTTCAGCACATTCTTGAGCTCACCCGTGCTCACTTCCTCCCCGCTACTCGTCGGCATACTGCCCGAGAAGAATTGCTTCAAAGAATAAATCCCGAACCACGTCTGAATATATTTTGAATTGGAAACCCGAGAAATAGTAGAAACATCCAATCCCGTGATATCGGCAATATCCCGCAAAATCATCGGTTTCAACTTGCTCTCGTCCCCCGTCATAAAGAATTGTTTCTGAAATTGCACGATAGCCGTCATCGTCAACATCAACGTGTTATTCCGCTGCTGCACGGCATCGATAAACGAACGGGCAGAACTCAATTTATACTTCACGAAAGAAACTACATCCTTCTTCTCCCGTGAATTAGAATTCTTCTGGTAATCCTCCAGCATATTCACGTAGGACTTGTTCAAGCGCAACTCGGGCACATCCCCCGTGTTCAAGCTAAGCTGCAACTCCCCGTCCACGATATCCAGGTTAAAATCCGGGATAATCTTCTCTGCCCCCGGAACCGACGAATCGGATATCTGTCCTCCCGGCTTCGGGTTCAATTTCAGAATCTCGTCCACCGCCACCTTCAACTCCTCGTCCGAAATCTTCATTCGCTTCGAGATCTTCTCGTAATGCTTTTTAGAAAACTCCTCGAAATAATCTTCCAGGATCACACGGGCATTCTGCAACGCGGGAGAAGACGCTTCCGTCAAACGGCGCTTCACCTGCAACAACAGGCACTCGCGCAAATCCCTTGCCCCTACTCCCGGAGGATCAAAGCGTTGCACCACCTTCAACAGCGACTCCACCTTCGCATCATCCACCTCGACCCCCGCACCGAAAGCCAGGTCATCCACGATATTCTCCACGTCCCGGCGCAAATAACCGTCATCATCGATATTACCGATAATGTACTCACAAATCTTACGATCCAAATCGCACAAATGCTGCGTCCCCAGCTGTTCCACGAGATTCTCCCGGAACGAGATTCCTCCCGAAAGCATAAACTCCCGCGCATCATCATCTTTAGACGCGTTCGAAGCCGTCAACCTGTAATCTGGGATATCATCCTCGTCGCTAATATAATCATCCAACGAAAACTCGTCATCCGCGTGTTCATATTCCTCCTCTTCCGGCGTATTCTCATCGTAATCCACCTCATCCCCGTCCTCCTTGATATCAACCTCCGGCTCGGGCTTCTCCTCGCCCTCCTCCAGGAGGGGATTCGACTCCAACTCCTCTTTTATCCTCTGCTCGAGTTGGTACGTGGGAAGCTCAAGCAGCTTTATCAGCTGGATCTGCAACGGATTGATTTTCAATCCCAGTTTCTGTTGTAAATTCTGCTTGAGCATCCTTATCCTATCTAAAAATTAAAATTCAGCATTCTTCGGCGCACGCGGGAATGGAATCACGTCTCGGATATTCCCCATTCCGGTCACGAACAACAACAAACGCTCGAATCCCAAACCGAAACCGCTATGCTCGGCAGAACCGAAACGTCTTGTATCCAGATACCACCACATGCTGGACACCGGAATCCCGACTTCCTGCATACGGGTTACCAGCTTATCGTAATTCTCTTCACGCTGCGACCCTCCGATAATCTCTCCGATCTGCGGGAAAAGCACATCCATCGCCGCCACGGTCTTCCCGTCCGGGTTCTGCTTCATATAGAAAGCCTTGATCTCCTTCGGGTACCCCGTCAGGATCACCGGTTTCTTGAAGTGTTTCTCCACCAGGTAGCGCTCGTGCTCGCTCTGCAAATCCACGCCCCAACCCGTCACCGGGTACTGGAACTTGCCATTCTTATTCGGCTTGCTGTTCATCAAAATATCGATCGCTTCCGTGTAAGTCACCCGCTCGAAATCATGGGTCAACACGAATTGCAACTTCTCTATCAACTCCATGGAACGCTCTTCCGCCTTCTTGTCCTTCTCCTCCTCCTGCAAACGCTTGCTCAGGAACTGCAAATCATCCATGCAATTATCCAAGGCATACCGGATCAAATATTTCAAGAAGTCTTCCGCCAAATCCATGTTATCATTAATATCATAGAAAGCCACTTCCGGCTCAACCATCCAGAATTCCGACAAATGGCGTGTCGTGTTCGAATTCTCCGCGCGGAAAGTAGGTCCGAAAGTATAAATACGTCCCAAGGACATGGCTCCCAATTCACCTTCCAGCTGACCGCTCACCGTCAAGTTCGTCGACTTCCCGAAAAAATCCTGCCTGAAATCAACGCTCCCGTCTTCCAGCAAAGGCGGATTCACCGCGTCCAACGTCGTAACCCGGAACATCTCGCCCGCTCCCTCGCAATCGGAAGCCGTAATTAACGGCGTGTGCAGGTAATAGAACCCGTGGTCGTTAAAATACTTGTGGATAGCGAAAGCCATCGCATGACGAATACGGAAAACCGCCCCGAAAATATTCGTGCGGAAACGCAAGTGCGCCACCTCCCGCAAGAATTCCAGGCTATGCTTCTTCGGTTGAATCGGGTATTTGTCCGGGTCAGCCTCGCCCAACACGATAACCTCCGAAGCCTGAATCTCGTGAGCCTGCCCGCTTCCCGTGCTTTCCACAAGCAAACCTTTCACGTGAATAGCCGCCCCCGTCGTCACTTTCTTCATCAACTCATCCGGAGTCTTCTCCATATCAACCACCACCTGTATATTATTGATCGTAGAGCCGTCATTCAACGCGATAAAATTTACTTGTTTATTACCGCGTTTGGTTCTTACCCATCCTTTAACCTCAACCTCTTTACCGCAATCCGTTGATTGCAACAGTTCTTTGACTGACATTCTACTTGTTTTCATCTAAAAAAACATTTAAATATTAAACTTTCAAATGCAAATATACACAAAATCTCTAACTACAAGTTCAACCGAATAGTTTTTCGTCATTTTTCAACAAAAACAAACTTCACCGCATCCGCCATAACTGCCCCACTAAAATGCACTCGCCATAATCAATAATTGCTACAAGATCACACAAGTACGAATTCATATTAGTAGGGCGAATATCGCAAATGGGAAATTGTGTGGGTGTGCTGTTTTCATAATTCTTTGCTATTATCAAGACAATCCAGCTCGGATAATGGTTGTTCAGAGAAGATACATTCCTCTTTTACTTTTGGGATTTTATCTGATGAAAAATCGGAAATGATTTCTCCGGACATATCGCTCAACATCTCCCGGTCTTGTTCGGTAGGAAGAAAATCAAGATAGCATTTCAATATAAGCTGATTGTTAGTATAGCTCATAGCAATCGCTCTGACATTTGGGGTCGCATTCCCTTTAACTGCCCTGCGAGCCGAATCAATAATATTCTTATGGTTTTTATCATTTACAATCCACCGTTTGGAAAGGTATGATGAAATCAATATTGAAATAATGGGTAATATTGAATGAACAAGTGTAATGATGGTCACAAGTTCGTTGTTTGTGATGTATTTACCTTCGCTCGGAGGCAGTCCTTCGGGGCGCATATTTGCAGTCTCCGGATTCCAATCATATAAGAAGATAAACAGAGGTACTATTATCAACAACGAGGAAATCAAATATAAATATCCTGCAAGTTTCAGCCACGAATTGCCTTTATACAACAGCCAAGTAGGAATGCCGCATATCGAATAATAAAGGCAGAGTGCGGGTAATAACGATATGAGTATGATGACGCCTCGTGAGTCAAGACAAAAAGAGAAAAGGTTATAGAATGTCGGACAATATACCAGCAAGCCGCATAGCAGCATCATTGCCTCAAATTTCCAAAATCGTTTATCGGTCAGTTTCATTTCTTACCTCCTTTTCGCCAAAGATAGATGAAGAGGAATAGTGCCAATGCGATTATGCCGGTTATTTTCTGCCACTTTTTCATAAGAGGAATGTTTATTGTTTGTTTTTGTCTTTTATGACGGGGATGTTGAAGAAGCCGTTTTGGAGGGTGAAGATATATTTGTCTCCAGGAGTAGCTTGATTATAGAAATCAGAATCTGATTGAAGGTTTTGTTTTCCGAGTTGTTCGTTTTCAAAATGAAAAGTCACATAATGAACAATAGATCTGTTTCCTCCGATATATTTGCCTGTTATTGTTGCTGTTTCGTTACAAAATGAATGACTTGTCGGAATATAGTAATTCATTATTTCAACACTCCCAAATAAAAACAAACCGATTAAACACCCGAAACATGCGTGTACAGCAGAATAGTATAAACCTCCGAAATATTCTTTCCAATTCCAAAGGATTTCTTTGTCTTTAATCAAACGTATTATCCCAACAGCAAAACCTATTACAGAGCCGATAATCAACCACCACTGGTTAAATTCAAATATGGTTTTACAGTTTATATTCGATGCCCATGCAATATAAACCAAAATAGATAAAGCAACCGACCATGATAATGGTTTGAGGACAGGCTTTTCAAATGCTCTATGTCGTTTTTGCTGTTTCACGCAACATTGAAATTTACGATTAAAATAACTATTTCAGTAACTTCCTGTCACCATTGATGTCACTTTCCAAAACACTCATCTGATGAATAGCAATTTGGTTTAGTTTAATAAGCCTTTCACCTTGTGATATTCCCTGTTCTATAAATACAGCATTTAGGTTTTCCATATTCGACAGGCAGATTAATTCGTTAATTGTGGCATAGTCCCGAATATTCCCTTTCAAGTCGGGATTGGCTTCTCTCCATTGTTTTGCTGTCATGCCAAACATCGCCACATTCAGCACATCGGCTTCATTGGCATAAATGATGCTCGCCTGTTTGAGCGTTACCTCTGCCGGAATAAGATTCTGTTTGATTGCATCGGTGTGTATGCGGTAGTTGATTTTCGACAGTTCCCGTTTGGCAGACCACCCCAACAAGTGTTGTTCCTCAGTCTTAAGCCGCTGGAACTCCTTGACAATGTAGATTTTGAATTCGGGACTTATCCACATGGCAAACTCAAAGGCTATATCCTTGTGAGCGTATGTGCCTCCGTATCGTCCGGCTTTCGCCTGCACACTTATCGCATTTGTGCGAACCACAAACTCCTTGACGCTTATTTTGAAGCTGTTTAGTCCGGACTGATTTCTAATTGTGGCGAATTCGCCATAATTAAAATCGGGATTATATACTTTTTCCCAAATACCAATGTATTCAAGTGTATTGCGATTGCGCAGCCAGTCGGTTATGAAAAAATCTCCGTCTTTGGCACGCAATATATCGGTCAGGCAGATGTAGTCCTCACCATCTACCTTTATAACATTGACTTCGGTATTTTGAACTGTTATCTTTGCCATATGCATTTGACTCTTTATTTTGTGTACAAAGTCACTTTTTTATTCGACTGTACGTCAAAACCTTACGATTATTATTGCTAATATATAATTACCTCCTTTCTTTGATAAAATTTATTCTCTATTTGTTCTTTTCAATTCATCATGTCACAAATATAAAGAATTATAACAACAAATATGAGATTCAAACAAAAAACAAATCGCTCATGATCGCGTCGGAAATCATCCAGCCTTTTTCACCGATTTTCAAGCGGTCGCCTACCCGCAACAAATCCCCACTCAGCAGATAACTCTCCACCCGCTCCCGAGCGGCTTTCCAATACGTGCCATACAACCTCTCTACCTCCTGCACATCGATCCCCCACATCGTCCGCAAATTCGTCATCACGTATTCGTTATACAAATCCACGTCCGTTAACTCCTCTTTTTCAAAAGACAATATACCATCACCTAAACTCTCTATATAAGTTTTCAAATTCGCCGTATTCCACTGCCGGGAATGCAAATCATACGAGTGAGCCGATGGTCCGAACCCGATATAAGGCTTTTGCTGCCAATACGAAGTATTGTGAAACGAGTATTTCCCCTCACGGGCAAAATTCGAGATCTCGTAATGTTCGAAACCCATCTCCTTCAAATATTTACACACTACACCATAACGTCGTGCCATCACCTCCTCATCCTCCAGCTTGAATTTCCCCAGCCGAACCATCACCTCAAAAACCGTATTTGAATCAATACTCAACATATAAACCGATAAATGCTTTATAGGCAAACGATTTACAACAGTCATATCCTCCAGCAACTCCCCCTCCGTCTGTCCCGGCAAACCGATAATTAAATCCACGCTGATATTGTCAAACCCCATATCTGCCGCCAACCGTACCCCCTCCATCGCCTGCCTGCCCGTGTGTGTCCGGTTAATTTGCTTTAAATGATCATCAGAAAACGACTGTACCCCAACACTCAACCGATTGAACCCCATATCCCGGATTCCCGCCAAACGCTCCCGGGTCAAATCCTCCGGGTTCAACTCGATCGTCCGTTCCGCCCCCGGCAAAATATCGTAATGCCGTTCCAGCGCATCGACAATCCGCTGCAGCTCCCCCCGCTCCAAGTACGAGGGAGTGCCCCCGCCGAAATAAACCGTACTCACCCGCCGCTCCGGCAGATACCCCTCCCGCAAGGCTATTTCCCGCTCAACTGCCCCCAGGTAAGCCTCCTTCAGCTTCAACGAAGCCACCGAATAAAAGCCGCAATAAAAACATTTACTCCGGCAAAAAGGTACGTGTACATATATTCCCATGACATGAGTTTTACTGTTAATCTGCAAAATAACAACATTTATTCACACCCCCGACCATGATTCTACTAATTTGTTTACTACATTTGTAAAGTTTCAGAATCACAATGGTTGCACGTATGGTGAAATGGTTTGTTATCCTGCTCCTATTTATTCCTGTTTCCCTCGACGCCCAGACAATCGTCATGGGGAAAGTCATTGCCAACTCGGGCGAACCCGTGAGCGGGGTAAATATCTATTGCATGGACAACAAAAACGGCACCACCACCGACTCGCTGGGGTATTTCCGCCTGGAATGCGACATCCCCTGCACGCTGGAATTTTCACACATCAACTACAAAAGTGAAACTTACAAGCTGACAAAAAGCGACGCTCCCTTCGTCATCACGTTGCGGAACAAACACAACAACCTGAAAGAAGTCGTCGTCAGAGCTCTGCCGGCAAGCGGGCGTGTCCTCTCGTCCATAAAAAACATCGAACGGATTCCAGCCATACTAGGGGAACAGGACATTCTGAAATACCTCGCCACCATGCCTGGCATCGTGACTACCAACGCGCTGAACTCGGGAATTTACGTTCGCGGGGGCAACAGCAACGAGAACGGATTCCTGATTAACAACATGGTCATCGCCTATCCCGACCACCTGACCGGCATCCTTTCCACTTTCGACCCCTACATCCTGGGCAACTCCACCCTCTTCAAGAGCGGATTCCCTGCCCGGTACAACAGCTTCCTCTCCTCCTACATCAATATGCGTCCCGACCCGGGCAACAAGAACAAACACGAGGGCGAAGTCACCATAGGACTCGTGTCCTCCGCCCTCAAAGCCAAAGGTCCCCTGCTGAAAAACCACACTTCTTTTGCCGTTTCCGCCCGCACCTCCTACCTGCAACACATATCTAAGCTATACAATCGTTCCATGAAGGACAACCGGAACCCTAACTATATGCCGGAGTACTCTTTCAGTGATATTACCGCGAGTATAGATTCACGCCTTTCGGACAAGTGGAAAGCCTCCGCATTCGGTCTTTTCTCCATCGATCACATGAAAATGAAAATCAGCGACCACATTCAATACGTGTTCGACTGGCACACGCTCTCCGGCAACATAAACGCATCCTACACCCCCACTTCACGGGAACAATGGGACTTCCAATTCGGTAGCAAAAACACGTACAGCGAGGGCGACGCATCCGGCAGCATCCCCATGGGAGGCGGCAACCGCCATTACGCCTTGCTGGGACAAGTATCCTACGCCCGCAAGCTTTCCGATAACATAAATATAAACACGGGCGGCAAATTCGAGTATTCCCGTTTCGAAACGGCAAACAAATCCAACGAGAGGGAAGACCTGCTAATAAAAAGTTCAGACAAGGACTTCAATTTATATGAAATTTACCTGGATATAAATCTCCAGTTAAACCACAACTTCATGCTAAATGTCGGAGCAAACTACCAGTATTATCGCGGTGACACCCGCACCCACACGTTCTCCCCCCGGGCGAAAATCAGCTACACGTTCAACAAACTCACTTTATGGGCAGACTACGCGAAAACCGTCCAATACCTTAGCCTTTATCCCTATTTCACGGTAAAAACTCCCATCGACATTTGGTACCCATTGGCAAAAGGCACAAAACCCGCTACCTGCCACCAGTATTCCATCGGGATAAATCAAGAAATCGGGCAACTCCTTTCCCTCTACGCCGGGGTATTCTACAAGGATATGCGCCACGTGAAGGACTTCGCTTCTGACATCCAAACCGAATACTCCGCCTTGACTGACAACCTGATACAAGGCAAAGGTTACGCCAAGGGCATGGAATTCGACCTCACGCTAAACCATCACGCCCTATACGTGCGGGCAAACTACACCCTATCGGAATCCAAGCGCAAGTTTGCCGAAATCAACAACGGCAAATCGTTCAATCCCCCGTACGACGTGAAGCACAATGTCGTTCTGAACCTGTCGTACGAGATCTCCCCCCGACTCCTGCTGAACACGCTTTGGACATTTTCCTCCGGGGTATACACCACTTTCCCCAAAGGCATGGTGGTAGCCCAAAACATCACGGAAATCCAAACGGGCGAGAATCCCGTGCTGATCCCCGTCTATACAGACCGCTATAATTACAAATTACCGGACAACCACCGGTTGGACGCCAGTTTGGACTACAAATTCAGCGGCAAGAAGACTTTCTACAAACTGAGCATCGGGGCATACAACGTGTACAACCAGTCGAACCCCTCGTTCGTCTACTTCCAAACGGAAACCAGCCAAAACTTAACAAAAATTATCCCGAAATCTAAGGTAATGTTACCATTTATTCCTTACCTTTCACTGCGCATTAACTGGTAAGCACGTATGAGGAAGATGATCTCCATATTAATACTCGCGAGTTTATTCTCCTGTATGCCCGAAGAAGAACTCCCCATCAAGAACATGGGAGCCATCTCCGGTTACTTCATCGAGTGCTACTGCATCCCAGACGAATCTTACACACTCAATGCGGCAAAAATACTCCCCCTCACCGAAACCATCGACCCGGGAGCCGCAGTCGATCTGGACGTATCGATCAAAGCCGACACCGTGATTCGCCTGGAACCCGTGCCCGGCACCCTCTCCTTCCTAGGCAATTACCAGCACATGACCCGCTTGGCAAACTACGGGATCGATTCTCTATTCCTGAGCATCCTTACCCCCGAGAACGAACATATCACGGCAAAAACGGCAGTCCCGGATGCCATCGAAATCGCCTCATATTCCGTTTCCGGGACAAACAATTCTGCAACAATCACGTTTCAAACTTCCCGCAACCCCAAGCAGAATTACTATATTTTCAGTATGCAAGCCCGGAAAAGCGACCGTGACGACCCGGTATTGAAAAAAGAAACCACCTATCTCGACTTATCCCGCTATTCCCCCGGCGCATCGATCGAAAAAACAATCAGATGCCAGGAGATCGAGGAAGCCGACGGGGTATTCATCACCTTGATGCGCATCACTGAGGACTGCTACAATTATCAAATTTCCCTCTACGAGGCAAACAGCGCCAACCAGGGGAGCATCACGACTCCCGTCCCCCTCGTCGGCAACATACAAGGGGCTATGGGCATCTTCACCTGCTACACGAAATGCAATAAATTCATCCCAAGAGAAAAATTCCAATAACACTACTTTGCAATCCTGTCTTCCCTATAAACCCATTTCACGGCATCCCCAACAATAGATTGTTTTGATCTTCCCTTATTAGTCAAGAAAATATGATGTAGCCCAGAAGAATAATTATATTTCCCTAGAGAGAGCCATCCTTTTTGCCCAGCAATATTCTTTTCTAATCGAATTTCTTTACCATTTTCACAACTAATCAAATACTCTTGTTCTATAACACGACTCTGATCCGACACACTAGCTTTACCATCCTGTATAAAAACAATATTAGGGATATGAACAAACAATTCATAAGTTCCCTCCTTCTCTATACTTGCATACCACTCTATTCGAGATCCCCCGCTTCCAGCCTCACAACATACAGCACTTTTCACGACATCACCGTACGCATCATAACTAATATATTCCACCCATGCCTTGGGCGGTTGAACCACCACGATCTCACTTTTGTACTTGGGATAATTCCCATTATCCTCAACAAACAAATCCTTAAGTTTCGGCCAATAAGGATGAATCATGTTAAAACTAGTATCCCTATTATCGACAAGAACCTCATCGGTGTTCCCGTAAAACTCTTCCCTATTAACAGTATGTATATATTCAGAATAATCCATGACATCCGCATTCATATCCTCATGAAATGACAATGATACGGGGATATTGTTTGAAAGATTTGTGTTTATGACCAACCGGGTAGAGGCTGTTAAAACAAATGCCACGTCTAATCCCGTTCCGGCCTTGACATAGTAATGCCGGTTAAAAGAAAAATTTGGATCATTTGAAACAGCCTCCGCAAAAATCATAAACATACTGGCGGCGTTGCCTTTAACAGCCTCCACGGAAACAACTCCATCCACATCACTATCATTATACACTTTAAACTGGACATACAAAGGATTGCCGCTACCGCTCTCTCCCGAACTTCTAATCAACCGGACAAAACAATCCCGAACAATCAAATTAGGCAAACCTCTTTGATTAAACCAAAGCTCTAAATAATCCGCTAATTCTACCTGAAAACGCCTATTAAAATGCTTGCAAAAATGCGAAAAAGAACAATTTTCAAACTTGTGTTTATCCATATAACTCCCCACAAAAGAGATTACCGAATCATTAGGCACACCACAAACCGCTGACGCCATATTTATAAACTGCCTGGATTTCAATGCCAATATTTTGAACAACACGGGAGCAGCAAGCCCCTTGTCACTTAAAGCATCACTTAAACTATTCGACGATAAATAATTTAAAGCATCCCGGGTATAAGCGTAATCATTTAACTCATCCATTCCCTTACCTCTCAGTGCCAAATGGGCAATAATATTCATACATGGATATTCATCACTCACCATAAAAGTATGAGGCAGGAATAGCGATGAAAGACGGTATGGATTATGGGGAGTTAAATAATTATCGTAATCATATTCCTTATAAAAATACGACGCGAAATTCACTTCTTTTTTCCATAGAGAACCAAAAACATTCTCAAACATCCCCAACTCTTTAGAATGATAATCAAAAAAATACTTATCCAACAATGCTGTAAATCCCCGGCTGGACAATTTTCCTTTTTTTGCTCTTATTCCTACCCCCTTTTCCGGCAAAAACACCAATTCTGGTTGTACAAATTCTGTTTTATCATTTCCATTCCTAATATAAGATGCAAATGACACGGGAACCTCCGTCAAAATCAAACGTTCAAACGGGTAAACCCGGTTTAATTCATTCTCCTTCTCATCCATATAATTCCTCAAACAACTGGCAAGAAAACAAGAATCTATATTTGAAAACCAATCTAAAATCGAAATATGCTTTTTAAACAAGTTCAATGTATAAGTTACGGAATCCACTGTCATAGATGTCGTTTTATAATCCCCCATACAAAGAGAAATCCCTTGCATCTTGGAAGAATTACGAAATAACACATGATCTTCCCCCCGCGTTTCCTCCCCTTGTGATATAACTGTTCTATTTCCAGGATTAATCACGTCCAATGTAAAACGCACATAATCTCTAGGCACACTATACGGGGAACTTGGATTCACGGGCGGATGTGCCACCGGATACCATAAAACTTCAGGAATCAATAAAGTAAAATCAGCATTCAGAAAATAATAATTCTTCCCGAAATAGAATGGGAATCGCCCGTTCATCCCAGGATCCTCTATGTCTTTACCCGGAACATCCAAATAACAAACATTTCCATTGATCTTTCCCCCGTATTTTAACTGTAAACCGATTGAATCATTGGGAGCAAGATTTTTTTGAACTCGAATGACTTGCCCCTCTCGCTCAAATGCAACATCCCGACCGTCACTCTTCAACGAAACAACCTCAAGTGCCGGGTTCAAATACAATATGAAACTATCAAGAACCTGCCCTGTCTGATTTTGCACGAAAAGACTCGTCAAGATATCCATCTTTATTCCTTCTTGTTTGTATTGTATGTTCTGTTCAAGCATCGTGACATTCTCCATTCGCGAATACTTATCGTACACACGTGCAAATTGTTGACGTTCCGAGGAAATTTTACAACGCATCAAACAAAAGGCAGCTCCCGTGAAAACACCAATGCCAAGTAGCAAAATAGACCCTAAGATTTTCCGTTTTCTCTTCGGATTATTGGGAATACGATCAAAAAAAATAGTTGTCAAATGAATAAAACCTAACCCCAGAAATAACCAACACACCCGTTGTAAAACGTATTCACTCATATTCGGGAAACCCATTACCTCCGAAAATGTGTTAGGCAATTTAAGGGCTAAAAAATCGAAAACACCATATCTCGTCCCTTCAATACAAAACACCCCTAATCCTAAAAGTAAAAATAACAGCACTGTCAATATACTATTCCGCAACAGAACAGAAAGAAACACGAAAAAACCAAGTGCAAAAACCAACGAAGGCAAGAAAAACAACAACAAATAAAATATATACAGCAATATATTTAAATGGGTCAAACTAAAAAAAGATTGTATCACGCCAGAAATAATCGCGAAACCTACTGCGGTCAAAAGAAATGCACGAATAATTCCTAGACACATCCCCCAAACATATTCCGTGTTACTTTCCGAACGACAATAAAAAGTATCTGCAGTATCTAATCCATTCTTCCTATTTAAAACATTTACAGACAAGAAAATAATGGCAATTGTTTGAAAAAGCACCAACAAATAAAAATTCATGAATGGAATAAAAGAATCCAAGGAAAACATTCCCGACATATTTCTACCAAACAAAGAACTCTGGTAATACAATTGGAAAAACAAAATAAAACAACATGACACGAACAGGAAAATTCGGAACAAAATACTCCTTGTCAACAATTTACAACTATACGTTGTAACAATATTCAACCTATAAAGATTCATAAAATACATTTTCTTCAAAAATAAAAAAACTTGATTAAACTATTCTTTTTACATTGATTAATTATGTTTTTTTCGTATTATTTCATCTGTCAATTTTTACTAATTAAAAACATCATGAACGAACCTCCACACTTTAATCTCCCATAGATTTATATCCGAGCATAACTCCCAAATATCACGAATCTAGTTTCTTATTAAAATACCATTATGAAAAAATACATTACCTTACTCTCCATTTTACTTTTAACTGGAACATTTTCTTATAGCTTTCAACCTTGGGCTATAGACAACATCCCTCCATTTGATTATGTCTTTGCACCTGACGGAGTTGACGAACATACTATTGTATCGTACCCAGGAGGATCCACAAGCATTATCGTAGAAATGATCGCCCCACATGAAGTTATATTTCCTTCCGTAAAAGGTATCGCCCATATTTTGGGTGCATCTGTCAATATTCCAATACCCGATGCAGGTCACCTTTCGAGCTTTCCCCACAAAATAGGTGAACGCATCATACTAGAAATAACTTTAAATTTCAACCCAAACATGCCTCCTATAAGTTTCGAGCTAGATCTAATTGTATATGACCAAACAAATTCACCCCTTGGAGGAGGAAAATTTACCATTGACTTACTTGATCTCACTGATTTTTAACATGATAATATACTGATTCATATAACCAAAATGGAGCTCATTGAATAAGCTCCATTTTATTCCTTTTTTATCATCTTAAACTATTTTACAAACATTATTACAAATAACCTGGGATAGAAAATACTACGAAATGCAATAAATTCATCCCCAAAGAGAGATTCAATTAACAACCGCACTCTCTCCGAGAACCCAAGATACCTTTCTTCCCAAAAAGCAACGGGCTAATTTTTCCCTCTTTTATTGTCACCCGCTCAACCCATCTTGGGATATATAAAACAACAATGACAGTTCCAATAAAAACTCAAAACAGTAAGAAATCCTACCGGAATACAATATAATTTTCGTATGAATTCCGGTTCACTTCCGTTATGAACGCTATATGAACCCTATACGAACCCTATATGAACCCTATTATAAATAGCGTTCATATAGTATTTATAAAGCTGAACTAAAATATTATAAACGGTAGTGAACCGGAATTCATACCCAATTGTTACCGAATTAAAATAGGTACCGGGTAGAACGTCATACAATTTTCAACATAAAACATTTGCCACCGCCCCCACTTCGCCCTCGAATTTTCACGGAATGTTTTGGAGTTCAAAGATTTTTGTGTACTTTTGCCCCTCATTTTGGAGTGGAATGCTCGAAAATTCGCGAGGAATACCTTAGCCATGCTCCCCGTGATGCTTCTGATTCCGTTGAAAACTAATAGTTTGCCCGATAAACCTCGTTGTTTTTAACCGGATGAAAGGACGCGAGAGTAACCACGAAAAAATACAAACAGAAGTTTAATAATAAATTAAAAAAGAAGTGGATCAGATTAGTTACAAAACAACTTACGTCAACAAAGCCACAGCCCAAAAAGAATGGATTGTGATTGACGCTGAGAATCAAGTTGTGGGACGTCTTGCCGCTAAAGTTGCGAAACTGTTGAGAGGCAAGTACAAACCCAGTTACACTCCCCATGTAGATTGCGGAGACAATGTAATCATTATCAACGTGGAGAAAGTAGTCTTCACTGGAAAGAAATTAACCGACAAAGTGTATCGTAGACACACGCAGTATCCCGGAGGACAAAGAACTTCAACTCCCGCACAAGAGATGGTTCGTTTCCCCGAGAGAATACTTGAACATGCCGTGAGAGGTATGCTTCCGAAGAACCGCCTTGGTCGAGCTGTATTCAAAAATATGCACCTGTTCGTGGGACCGGAGCATAAACATGAATCACAACAGCCGAAAGTAATCGATATAAATACACTTAAATAACAAGGTATGGAAGTAGTAAATACAGTAGGTAGAAGAAAAAGCGCGGTAGCCCGTGTTTATCTTAACGAAGGAAAAGGCAATATCACAATCAACAAAAAGAGCTTGGAAGAATATTTCACGTTGCCTACCCTCCAATTTATTGTAAAACAACCGCTTGAATTATTAGGCGTTGCCGGACAATATGACATCAAAGTAAACCTTGTTGGAGGTGGTTTTAACGGACAGGCTGAAGCTTTACGTTTAGGTATCGCCAGAGCATTGGTGAAAATCAACGCCGAGGACAAATCTAAATTGAGAGCGGCAGGCTTCATGACCAGAGACCCGCGCGAAGTTGAGCGTAAGAAACCGGGACGTCCGGGCGCACGTAAGAGATTCCAATTCTCTAAACGTTAATCAGAGTTTAGTATCTAAATTGGCGGGACTTCTCTCGAGAACTACCCGGCAATTGAGCAAATTTAAGAATGTAAACTTAAAAAAAGACACAAATGTCAAAAACGAATTTCGACGAATTATTAAATGCAGGTTGTCACTTTGGACACCTTACCCGTAAATGGAATCCGAAAATGGCTCCGTATATTTTCATGGAGCGTAATGATATCCACATTATTGACCTGAACAAAACCGCTATCATGTTGGACAAGGCAAGTGCAGCCTTGAAACAAATAGCTAAATCAGGCAGAAGAATTCTGTTTGTTGCAACAAAGAAACAGGCTAAGGACATTGTTGCTGAAAAAATTTCAAATATCAATATGCCGTACGTGACTGAAAGATGGCCGGGCGGTATGTTGACCAACTTCCCGACCATCCGGAAAGCCGTGAAGAAAATGACCACCATTGACAAAATGGAAAAAGACGGTACTTTCGCTCACCTTTCAAAACGGGAAAAACTCCAGATCTCTCGTCAAAGAGCAAAATTGGAAAAGAACTTGGGCAGCATCGCTGACCTGACTCGTCTTCCTGCCGCTCTTTTCGTCGTTGACGTGATGAAGGAATATATCGCGGTAAAAGAAGCTAACGCTCTTGGAATACCCGTGTTCGCTATCGTGGACACGAACTCCAGCCCGGAAGGAATCGACTTCGTGATTCCGGCTAATGATGACGCTTCAACTTCTATCTCTTTGATTATCGGGAACGTAGCTGATGCTATTAAAGAAGGATTGAGCGAAAGAAAAGCCGAGAGAGAAAAAGAAGGCGACAAGAAAGGCGCTGAAAAAGAAGAAATTCAAGAGGAAGTAGCAGAAGTAGAGGCAAAAGCTACTACTGAAGAATAAATTAATTGAAATCGAAAGAATATGGAAATAAAAGCAGCAGACGTGATGAAGTTGCGTAAAGCAACAAACGCCGGAATGATGGACTGCAAACACGCTCTTCAAGAAGCCGAGGGTGATTTCGACAAAGCCGTTGATATCATCCGCAAAAGAGGTCTTATTGTTGCCAGCAAACGTGCAGACAGAGATGCAAAAGAAGGTTGCGTTTTAGCCAAGACCGACGGTAAGAACGCAGTAATGGTTTCATTAAATTGCGAAACTGACTTCGTTGCCAAAAACGAAGGATTCATCGGTTTTACCACTCGCATCCTTGACGCCGCTTTAGCCAATATGCCCGCCACCACGGAGGAATTATTAGCTATCCAATTGGACGGTAGAAGCATCGCCGACCAAATTTCAGAACAAACCGGAGTAATCGGCGAAAAACTGGAATTGAGCTACTACGGAAGCTTGAAAGCAGAAGATTGCGTGGTTTATATTCACCCGGGAAATATGTTAGCAACCGTTGTTGGTTTCAACAAAGCCGCTGACGCCCAAGTGAAGAAAAATATCGCGATGCAAGTAGCTGCCATGGCTCCTATCGCCGTAGACAAAGACGGGATTCCGCAGAACGTGATCGATCACGAATTTGAAATCGGTCGTGAGAAAGCACGTGAAGAAGGCAAACCGGAAAATATGTTGGAAAAAATTGCTCAAGGTCGCTTGAACAAATTCTTCCAAGAGTCTACCTTGTTGAACCAAACTTACGAGCAGGACAACAAGATGACCGTGAAACAGTACTTACAAAGTGCAGATAAAGATTTGACCGTCACGGGCTTCTTACGTTACACGTTGAACGCTTAATAAACGACAAATCTGTCAACATAAAAAGCAGGCTTAGCGATAAGCCTGTTTTTTTATCCTTTCATACTCACGAAAATATGCAGAAAGATTACAAGTACATTCTTTTAGACCTCGACGGGACCGTCACCGATTCCATGGAAGGAATCACCAAATCGATTCAATACGCCCTGAAACATTTCGGGATTGAAGTAGACGACTTGAACCAACTTCGCAAATTCGTCGGTCCCCCTTTGAAAGAATCACTCATGGAGTTTGGCCATTTCAATGAAGCACAAGCAGAAGAAGGCATCCGGAAATACCGGGAAAGATTTGCCGACATTGGTATATACGAGAATGCCGTTTACCCGGGCATAGAATCCCTCTTGCAAGAATTGAATGCAGCGGGGAAGCAAGTGATGCTGGCAACCGGGAAACCTGCCTATTATGCCGAAAAGATTCTCGACTACTTCCACCTCAGCCCCTATTTCAAGTTTGTCGGGGGCAGCGGGCTCGACGGCTCCCTGTCGCACAAAGACGAAGTTATCCGCCACGTGCTGGAAAGCAATGACATTCACGACCTGAGCCAAGTCGTAATGGTCGGCGACCGCAAGCATGACATTCACGGAGCCAAACAAGTAGGAATAGACAGTATTGGTGTTTTATACGGCTACGGGGACAAAGAGGAGTTAATCGAAGCCGGAGCGGAACTAATGATCAGTTCTGTGGAGGAATTAAAACAAGCATTACTATCATAACAGAATCAATAATCCGCTTTCTTTTCTAAAATCGTCACGTAGCGCACGAATTTCGGGGAGTAGCGTTTCTTATCGGATTTCGGGCGGGTGTTGTTGTCGTAAACGTCAATAAAGTGAAGGTTTACCCGTTCCAACATCGCGGGAGGCAATACTTCCGCCGCAGGTTTGCCGGAAACCAAGACGATCGGAAGCGAATCCAACAGAGTGGTATCCTTCGCTATATCCAAAGGTAAAATGCGACGTCCAGCCTCGTACACCAGCTCGATACGCAATTCTTCTTCCGACGGGTAGTAGAAGGGCAGATGATTCACTTCTTCGATTTTCCTAACGGCACTGATGCTCTTGATCTCCGTGTTGTTGAACATATTGGCAACACGAGGCATAAGCAGGGTTTCCACGAGAATCATCAATAACACGATCCCTGTAAAGACTTTCATTGATTTCATCCTTACCCCACCCGCGAAAATAGAATAAGCCGCAACAAGGAAAAGTATGGAAACAATAATCAGAAGCATCAGCCCGATTTGCCCTTTTGTATAAAACAGGAAGTATATTGCCACGGGCATTCCCAAAGCAATGAGAGCCGGAAGGAACGCATTGATCCGGAAGACTACCCGATCACTTTTGGTAAGAGCCTTTTCCTTCGTGGCAGCAAAGATATACACCACGTAGTGTGCCACAACCATAGCGGCTGGAATAAGCAACGGCAACAGGTAACGGGTTTTCTTTTCCGGGAAGAACGAGAGAAGTACTAAACTCACTAACGTCCACAACACGGCAAAGGTATATTCTTTTTTCAAGGTCACCTTTCGTTTCAACCAGAACCAACCTACCAACCCGGTCAACAGGAATAACGACCATATCCCGGATTCCGCGAAGAATTGCCAGTAATAATACCACGGACGAACGTTTCGCTCCATCCAAGCTGTCGATTCTTTCGCCCACACGTATGTTGTCATGTCCTTGTGGAATACGTACAAATACAAGTACCACCAAAAGCTAACCGCCGCAAAAATCAAAATCATCACCACGATCTGCAATCCTTTTCTCTTGAAGGAGGGACGGAACACAGCGATATAACTAATCAGGAATGATAGTAACAAGGCATAGAACGCCACCGGACCTTTCCCCAGAAAGGATAACCCGAGAAATATTCCCGCCCATACAAACGAACCCCAGCCTGTCCGCGGGCTGGTAATCCCTTTGTAGAAAAAGAATATAGCGCCCAGCATAAAGCTATGGCAATAAATATCCCAAGTCGCTACACGACCTGCCATAACGACATTGAAACTTGTCGCCAATACCAAAGCGGAGAGCAATCCCAACAACCTGTTCTTGGTTAATGCCGAAGCGAAGAAATAAAGGAAGAACGCCATGAGGGTCGCCATTATTCCGGCTGCCGCCCTTTGCAAAGAGATATTGTCAGGTTGGAGATACTCGATCCCGGCTGCCACCCAAGTAGGCAGAGGCGGTTTTTCCAAACGAAGTTTCCCGTTCATGGTAGGCACCAGCCAATTGTCATATTCTATCATCTCGTGAGCCGTAACCAAATTACGCGACTCCATAATATCCTCATAAACAGCCCCGTTATTCACGAAGAAAGCGAACCAACAAACAATAAGAATAAACAGGTAGTGTATATAATTTCTTTGCATAACCTCTTTAAATTACACTTGCGATTAAGTGGCAAATTTAAAACAATAATATTATTTTTACTTGTATCTCACTCAAATTATCAAGAGAAACGTATTTTAATATTTGATAAAATTTTGCTTAATCGCTTTTTTACACTAAACTTGCAACACTAACACTATTATTGAAAACACAATTATGAAAAAAGTCTTTTTTTGCATCCTGCTAACTAGCATTTTGATTTCATGCGCAAAAGAGGAAGGTGACGATTGGGGAAATCAGAAAATATTAAATTACAATGGTTCTAACCCCGTAGGCAAATTTCTTATTTCTAAAATAATTGAACGAGATCAAGGGATAGAAGAATTAAACCTCACGCTATCACATCCCGCAAGAGAATTGCTATTCGACCACGCTATCTTCGGGCAAGGATTTGGATTTGGAATACATTACGCCATACCCGTCCGAAACACGAATACAAATATTGTAGAGGGATGTATCATCTATCAAATTAATGAAGAAATTCATGACAATTTTAACCTGAAAGCTAAAATTAAAGCCCCCTTATTCATAGATTCTGAAAAATATAACGCACTACCAATTCAACAAAAAAGCTGTCTTGTATTTTTCAAAAGATGGAAAGAACAAGGTTTAGAAATTACAGAGAAATTGTGCATAGCAGAAACATGTTTTTCAAGAACAAATACTGAAATCGAAAACGAAACTTCATTTTATTCGATATCAAAAGAATATTATCCTGTAGAAATCGAATATTGGATTGATCTTGGAGGTTATTTACCAGATGATACGCATGCCTACGCACTAGGATTAGAAGAACGAAGTAAAATATTCAAAAGGAACTACCAAGCCCTAACAACATCCAACACAGCAAACACCCCTGAGATCTGTGTCGATATGGAAAGAATTAATATCATATTAACTTTTTATAATGGTATCAATGGTTCACTTGAAACGCTTTTAATAAATTACATGAATCAATGCGCTAACGATTTTCGCAATTGTCCAGGAGCTCCACGATTAGAATATCACATCATCACGCCAATAGGAAATCAAGGTGGTTCTAGTTCTGGATCAGGAGGAGGCTCTAACTCGGGTTCAACACCGGGAAGCGGCAATGGCTCCTGGAATCCCCAAACACACCACGGCATCCTTGAAGCAATACAATCCCAATGTCGGTTAAACGATACCGACCTAAAAATACTTATTGATGCAAATGACTACTGCGACAATTTACTAGAAGGCAATCAATTCGCCTCCAAAGCATATTACCATGCCATGAAAACATCTGCAACGTTATCAGAACAGGCTGCAAGAGATCGATTCAAACAACATTTAACAGAACACCTTTTTAAGTTCTTAGAGAAAAAAGAAACAAATCACCCAAACGCCATTTACGCCTTAGGGATTGCAATTCATGGAATAGTCGATAGCTTTTGCCCCGGGCATAAAGGATTTCAATATTACTCCCTTGCCAACTTTTCTGAACACGCCAAACAAGACAAAGGAGCACTTTCTCCCGAGCAAGTCGGAAATTCCATAAAAGTTACAGTAACTATTTACAGAGAACTAAACCGACCAGAAGCAGATGATCAAACAATAGATAATGTGATTGCCATGTGGGAAGAAGCATATAACAAAAATTTAGAAGAAAATAATTGATATCATGAGAATCATCGTTAAATGTATAAAAATATTCATGATAGGAATAGCAAGCATTATCGTATTATTCTTAATCACAGTAGCCATAAACAGGACATTGGCGAGCAAATGGATGCTGGAACTCCGGAAAAAAGAGTTAAAAACACCCAACCCGACTGCTTACACATTCAACTACTCCTTATCACACGTGAGAACATCCATTTCAAAAAAATTTAAAGGAACATTCAGAGACATGGTATTATATGGTAAAGGAACTCCTTATGGAAATATTGATCCACATTACGCTGAGGATATCATTGAAAAAGTAGGCAATGAAAATGATTTCGTTTTAGGAGGAAGCCATGTATTAGAATCTTTCACGTATCGAACAGGGAAAAGGGGACGCTACTGTAACATGAGATTGCAAATTCATTTAGATTCTATTTCTCCCACGGAAACAAGAGTGGAGGTCATCAGCCACGATCGAGAGATCATTTCCGGGTACAAATTAGGCACCGCACACATGTCTTTTATTGTCCCCATATTTCAAACTTTCGATCCAACAACCATTGAAGAGTATCAAGTTTTGTATAACATAGGCAAATACCTAGAGGTGGATATGCCTAAAGTTAATTACCCGGAAGATTTATCCGATCAGCAAATATTCGCAACGTTTTGTAATGGAGTAAAACACCGCATAAATTCAACATATAGACCATCACACTTGATAGGAAACGAGAAATAATCTATTAGATAAATAGTGGCAATCTGCATATAATTCAAAATCTAATATTGCTTTTACGGGAAAGTTAATTTATCTTTGCCGCTCAAAATCAAATTAGTTTATGAGAAAAATATTTGCATTCTTTTTACTCTCTGTATCAGGCATATTGAGTGTGTGTGCGCAAGAAAAGAACAGATTTAATCTGACGGGAGAAGCCCGGGTTGATTACCTGCATAACCTAGGTTCCGCTTCGGCTTCCGATAACGGCTTCCGGGGAAGCATGGTCAATTTAAAAATAAACGGTACGTTCGGGGATGGATTTTCCTACGCTTATCGTCAACGTTTGAATAAAGCAAACACGGAAAGTTCTTTTTTCAATTCCATTGATTACGTGTATCTTAATTACGCAGTCAATAATAACTGGACTCTTTCCGCAGGAAAACAAATCGTTAACATCGGCGGATACGAGTACGATTTAGCCCCTATCGATATTTATACTTTATCCGAGTTTTGCAACAATATCGCTTGTTATCAATTCGGGGCGAGCGCTTCTTATCTCCTCGACGGGGGAAAGGATATGTTCACGTTGCAATTGTGCCAATCGCCATTCCAAATCGAGGGCAGCCGGGATATTTACGCTTTGAATTTCACCTGGAACGGGAGCCACGGTTGCTGGAACACGATTTATTCCGCGAATTTAATTGAATATCAACCACACGATTTTATCGGTTACCTCGCTCTCGGTAACCAATTCAAATCAGGAAAGACTGTTTTCAACGTTGATTTTATGCTCCGTTCCACGGGTTCACAAGTGAAGGACGGGGATATGTTCAAAGATTTTTCTATCATCGGAAGTATAACGCAAGAAATCGGGGAACACGTGGTCTTGCGGGTCAACGCTTCGCATGACGCGAATAAAAACAAAAGCGCGGGAGATTTGTGCGTGTTGCCCGGAACAAAAATAACAAATATCGGCGGTGGCGTGGAAGTGTATCCCGCTCACACGCGAGATGTCCGCCTGCACGCTTATTACAGCTATTATTCAGGAGATAATCATACAGAGGGGACCCTTCAACCCGATGACATGCAACTCAGTGTAGGATTGACCTGGAGAATAAATTTCATTAAAAAATAACTCTAAGTATCACTCATAAAATTTAAGAAGAAAGCATCATGAAGAAATTTATACCCACCGGGATTCCATGCCTAATTATCGTGGTTGGAATTTTCTATTACATCGCTTCCATCATGGGAATCCCGAATATGCTCAATACAATCATGAATACCGCTCATGATTTACTGTTAAATACTGTATTCTATTTAATGGGAATTTGTGTCATCACGGGAGCCCTTGGACGTATATTCGTGGAATTCGGTGTCGTGAAGCTTTTGGAGAAGATTCTGCGCCCGTTGATGAAGCCCCTTTTCAACTTGCCGGGTACGGCTTCGTTGGGTGCGGTGTTGACCTTCCTGTCGGATAACCCTGCTATCATTTCGCTGGCAAAGGATAACCGTTTCGGTAGTTATTTCAAAAAATACCAATTAATATCTCTTACCAATTTCGGTACAGCTTTTGGAATGGGATTACTTGTTATCGTTTTCATGATCGGTCAAGGATATTATTCCGCTCCTTTTATCGGGTTGTTCGGGGCTTTTTGCGGTTGTATCGTATCCACACGATTAATGCAACGTTTTACACTGAAATCGCATCCTCATTTCAAGGAGGAATGCGCTGTAACAGAAGTCGTGGAGATCAAAGAAGATGAAGACAACTCGAATAAATCACTTTTTTTACGCATTTTAGACGCCTTACTTGACGGAGGACGCTCGGGGGTTGACATTGGTATAGCTATTATACCGGGAGTGTTG
Organism: Butyricimonas sp. Marseille-P2440; assembly: GCF_900091675.1. Taxonomy (NCBI): domain Bacteria; kingdom Pseudomonadati; phylum Bacteroidota; class Bacteroidia; order Bacteroidales; family Odoribacteraceae; genus Butyricimonas; species Butyricimonas sp. Marseille-P2440. The sequence goes on from NZ_LT594609.1 coordinate 703,998, forward strand.
GTTATATCCACATTCGTGATGATATTAACTTTCGGACCTTCAGCAGAAGGATTTACCGGAGCTGCTTACCAGGGAACGGAACTCCTTCCCTACCTTGCCGGCAAGATAAATATTCTTTTTGAATGGCTGTTTGGCTTTAAAGACCCGCACCTTGTTGCTTTCCCGATCACGGCTCTCGGGGCAGTAGGCGCAGCCCTTGGGCTTGTACCGAATTTCGCCGCACAAGGCTGGATCGATGGCAATGCCATTGCCGTGTTTACCGCTATCGGTATGTGCTGGAGCGGTTATTTAAGCACCCATACCGCCATGTTGGATTCTCTCGGGTTCCGCCAACTAACTTCCAAAGCCATCATCGCCCACTCGATAGGCGGTCTGGTTGCCGGGGTGGTTGCCCATTGGATTTACGTGTTATTCCAACTATTTTAATACTCCAAAATAAACGGAAAGGTTTTGTAAAACCTTTCCGTTTATTTTTCCGTAACACACATAATTATAGCGAACAATCATGAAAAATATAAAATCATATTCATATTTTTTGCTATTCATTCTAGTTCTGCCCGTGTTATTATTTCGGGATTTTACCCCAAATAACGAATTAAAATACTTGAGCATAGCGGATGAAGCCTTGCGTGACGGACATCTTTTCGCGTTTTACCATCAAGGGGAAGCCTATGCGGATAAACCTCCTTTGTATTTTTGGTTCATTATGCTGAGCAAATGGATCTTTGGCGAATACCACATGATTGTACTTTCCCTGTTCTCCATTATCCCCGCTCTCGTGTCCATCCACATCATGAATAAATGGGTGGAGGAGGAAACTTCCCGTACTTCGCGCTGGAGTGCTACTTTGATGCTCTACACGAGTGCCCTTTATATCGGTTCCGCGCTTGTACTGCGCATGGATATGCTGATGTGTATGTTTATCCTACTGGCGTTATACACGTTCTACAAAGAATATTCCGACAAAGGACGCCCTATAGATAGCATTCTACTGCCGTTCTATATCTTTATGGCAATATTCTCAAAAGGTCCGGTCGGGTTTATCGTCCCCGTGGTTTCGATCCTCGTTTTCTTGATCGTGAAAAAGGAAGCCCGCCACTTCGGGCTGTATCTCGGCTGGAAGCAATGGGGCATTCTTCTCGGGTTATGTGCCATATGGTTCGGCTGCGTGTTCGCGGAAGGCGGAACTGCCTACCTAAATAACTTGCTCTTTAATCAAACCGTCAACCGGGCTGTCGATTCGTTCCACCACAAGGAGGCATTCTGGTATTACGGGGTTACCATATGGTATTCGGTTGCCCCATGGTCGCTCCTGTACGCGGCAACCATCATTATTGCCCTCCGTAAAAAGCTGCTCACGACGGATAAAGAAAAGTTTTTCTTCACGATCATCGCTTCCACTTTCGTATTGTTATCCGTGTTTAGCGCGAAATTAGATATTTATATGTTGCCGTTATTCCCGTTCTTTACTTATCTGACGATATTGTTATTGCCCAAGATGAAAGAAAAATGGGTAGCGTTCACGGTGTATATCCCGGTAGTCGCTCTCGTGCTTGCCCCTATCGTTGCTTTCGCCATCCGAAACAAAATGGAGTTCCCGTATTCAACATTCATTCCGATTGCCTTGGGACTATTATTCATGTTTTGCCTGTTAGCTTTTGTATTCTTGCTGCGGAAAAAATTATACAAGGCGATTAACTATACTTCGTTGGGAATTTTGTGCATGCTATTCACTGGGGCTTTCGCTTTACCCAAATTCAACCCAAGTATCGGATTATCCGAAATGGCTGAAAAAGCTTACGAAATTTGCGAGGAAGAGGATATCGACCATTATTACTATTATCGCTTCCGTAGCGGAGAGAATATGGATGTCTATTTGCATGAAGATGCTATAAAGATCTCCGATGAAAATTCTTTGTTCAAGACTTACGAGCAGGGCGACTGTATGATTTTCTTAAAAGAAAAAGATGTATCCCGCTCGGAGAATATCATCAATTGGCTTAAAAATGTACATCACGAGAAAATTGGAACATATTATTTAGTGTACCCGCAATCGGGTCACTTAACAACTACTCTTACGGGAGAGATAGATGTTCCTGCCGTAAGCCAATAGCCCGGTGGATTGTCCTAGGATCAGAACCGGATCCCGACGATAGATAGCGTAAGAAACGATAATCAAAGAACCGAACAAGCTGATAATCCAAAAACCGATCGGAAGCAACGATTCGTCTTTCCGCTTGGAATATATCCACTGGTACACAAAACGCAACGTGAAGATAATCTGTCCCATCGAACCGTAAATCAATAACCACAAGGGTATTTTCTCGTTGCGGAAGAACTGGTCGACAAAGGCGCCCACGTCCTCAAGCATATACACGATTGCCGCAATAGGAGTAAGCAGAAGTACCACACGCAACAGCAGCGGCAACCATTTCCACTGATGTTTTTTGTTCAAGTTCCAGATATAAATGTAATAAGATATGATCTGCCCGAAGATGATTGCGAAATCGTCCCTCAACCAACCGTAAACAAATAACAGGTAAGACCCCAATATGCTCAACTGCCAGAATATTGCCGGGGAGATTACTTTCTTTGCCCGCTCGGATAAAATCCATTGCAACAGTATTCGGGCTGAAAAGAACACTTGGGCGAGGAATCCGATAACGTAAATCATAGGTTGTTTTCCGCAACTTGATAGTTAATATAACGTTTCCGCATCCAGCGGTAAGCAAAACAATCCTTGAAAGGACCCACCAGACGATTTGCCAGGTTGTATTTTGATTTTCCGGCAATCCGGGGAAAATGACGCACGGGAACTTGTTTTACTCGCGCATGTTGCAATTGAATCAACGCGGGCAGAAAACGATGCATTCCCGTAAAAAATGGAATCCGCTTCGCGTAATCCGTGCGCAACACTTTCAACGGGCACCCGGTATCCTCTACCCCATCATGTGTCATCATGCGGCGGAAGCCGTTAGCGATACGGGATGACATATTTTTCACGAAACTATCTTTTCGCCCGGTACGGATACCCATAACCAGCTCGTACTCGTCAGCATGTTCCAATAAACTATTGAAGTCCTGGGGTGTCGTTTGCAAATCGGCATCGATATACCCGACCCATTTGGAAAAAGAGTTATCGATACCCGCTTTCATAGCAGCACTCAATCCCCCGTTTTGGGCAAGATTCAAGAAGAAAAAACCTTCATTACGAGCGCAAACCTCCCGCATGAGGCGTTCGCTATCATCTTTCGAGCCATCGTTTACAAACAATATACAAGAAGACACCTTGGATGTTTTTAAAAATTCACCTAACTCTTCCTCTAATCTTAGGATATTCCCTTCCTCATTATACACTGGAACTATGACAGTTAGATCGTAATTTGCGGTTTTATTCATCTGCCGTGAAATTTATATTCTCAAATTAAATTATAGTTATAACAAAAATCATTAGTTTTGTTGTTACGTTTTACGCTAACGAGCGGCGTGTATTTCTAGTACAAATATATATACTAAAAACTAAGTTTTTTGTTATAAAATTTAAACAGACAAAGATATGCAATATAACCGAATTTTGTTAAAACTCAGCGGAGAATCTTTGATGGGCGGGCAAAAATATGGCATAGACACCACGTGTTTGGAAAGTTATGCCCGTCAAATACATGAAATCGCGAAGATGGGCGTCCAGGTTGGTATCGTCATCGGCGGAGGTAATATTTTCAGGGGACTGAGTGGAACAAACAAGGGCTTCGACCGGGTGAAAGGCGACAGCATGGGGATGCTGGCAACCGTAATTAACAGTTTGGCTTTAAGCTCCGCTTTAGACAACGAGGGATGCAAGAACAAAGTACTCACGGCTATCCGCATGGAGCCAATCGGGGAATTCTACTCGAAGGCAAAAGCCGTGGAATATTTGAAAGAAGGTTATGTCACCATCATGAGCGCCGGAACTGGTAATCCTTATTTCACAACCGACACGGCAAGCAGCCTGCGTGCCATTGAGATCGAGGCGGACGCCATGTTCAAAGGAACCCGCGTGGACGGTATCTATACTGCCGACCCGGAAAAAGACCCGACTGCCACGAAATTCGACAAGATCACGTATGACGAGATATATAACCGGGGGTTGAAGGTCATGGACTTGACTGCCACGACCATGTGTAAAGAAAATCATTTACCGATCATCGTGTTTAATATGGATCAACCGGGTAACTTAAAAAAAGTCATTTCAGGCGAGAATATTGGGACGATCGTGTATTAATTTCCCTTTCAGGCTTTTTTCAAGGGTGAATCATGAGTGAAGAGAAAAGAATATTAGATACAATAAATTCTCCCGAGGATTTAAAGCAAGTACCCGAGGATGACCTTATCCAACTATGCCGGGAACTACGCGAAAAAATCATCGACGAGTGTTCGGAACATCCCGGGCATTTTGGGGCAGGATTAGGTGTTGTCGAACTTACCGTGGCATTACACTACGTGTTCGATACGCCTTATGATAATATCGTGTGGGACGTGGGGCATCAGGCTTACCCCCACAAGATACTTACCGGAAGACGGGATAGCTTCTGTACAAACCGCCAATACAAGGGACTCAGCGGCTTCCCTAAAAGAAGCGAAAGTAAATACGACGCGTTCGGCACGGGGCACTCCTCCACCTCTATTTCCGCGGCCCTTGGAATGGCAGTAGCGGCAAAGATGAACGGGGAGGAAGACCGCCAATCCGTGGCAATCATCGGCGACGGAGCCATGACCGGGGGACTGGCTTTCGAGGGATTGAACAACGCGGGAACGAATAACGCCAACCTGCTTGTCATTCTCAACGACAACAACATGGCTATCGACCCCAACGTGGGCGGGATGAACGAGTACCTTCTCGACATCACGACCTCCAAAACCTATAACAAATTAAAAGAAGATATCTGGCATATCCTCGGGCGTATCAATAAAATCAGCCCGGGAGCCCGTAACTTTATCCAAAAAATAGACAACAGCGTAAAATCGTTGATGTTGCGCCAAAGCAACTTGTTCGAGGCTCTAGGATTCCGGTACTTCGGTCCCGTGGACGGGCATGACGTCAACCACCTGATTAAAGTCCTCCGGGATTTGAAAGGCATCAAGGGTCCCAAGCTATTGCATTGCATCACGGTGAAAGGCAAGGGCTTCAAGCAAGCCGAAATAGACCAGACCACCTGGCACGCCCCCGGTAAATTCAACAAGGAAACCGGAGAGATTATCAAAGAGAATAAAGGCAACACGCCCCCGAAGTTTCAAGACGTATTCGGCAACACGATACTGGAATTGGCACACACGAACCCAAAGATCGTGGGAATTACCCCGGCAATGCCTTCGGGCTGTTCGTTGAATATCATGATGAAAGAAATGCCCGACCGCTGTTTTGACGTGGGTATCGCGGAACAGCACGCCGTGACGTTCTCGGCAGGGTTGGCGGCTCAGGGCTACGTGCCTTTCTGTAATATCTACTCCTCTTTCATGCAACGGGCATACGATCAAGTGATACATGATGTTGCCCTGCAAAAACTCAACGTCGTGTTCTGTCTTGACCGGGGAGGACTGGTAGGTGCTGACGGGGCGACACACCACGGGGTTTTTGACCTGGCAAGTTTCCGTTGTATCCCAAACATGACGATCGCCTCTCCCCTCAACGAGGAGGAATTGCGTGACATGATGTACACGGCTCAACTCCCGGATCAAGGACCATTTTCCATTCGCTACCCGCGGGGCAACGGCACGATGATTGAATGGCGTACCCCGTTCAAAGAATTGGCTATCGGGAAAGGACGCTGCCTTATCGAAGGCGAGGAGGTTGCCATTCTCTCGCTGGGGGCTATCGGGAACGAGGCTCTTAAAGCCATCGAGAGGGGAACAGGGCGTTCGGTAGCGTTCTACGATATGCGTTTCCTCAAACCGCTGGATGAAAAATTACTTCATTCGGTATTTCATAAATTCAAAAAAATCATTACCTTAGAGGACGGAACTATCGTGGGTGGTTTGGGTAGCGCCGTGTTGGAATTCATGTCTGACCACGGCTATTGTGCAAAAGTCGTACGCCTCGGCGTACCGGATCATTTCGTGGAACATGGCACCCAACAACAGCTATACAAGGAGTGTGGTTACGACAGCGAATCGATATTCCAAACTATTTGTTCGATATAAATAGAAAATATGAAAGAAGAGGCTTTTATCCCTGACATTACGGAATGTATCAGCAAGTTCAAGCTGACATTCAAAGACGTGCCCGACCAGGACATCAAAGCCTTGTTCACGGATACCGTGATTAAATTTTACAAAAAAGGCGAATACATATACAACGAGGGTTCCCGCATCAAGGGATGTTATTTTCTTTTCTCGGGTATCGTGAAAATCTTCCAGACCGGAATCGCCGGGAAAGAGCAAATCATCCGCTTCGGAAAAGAAGGCGATATTTTCGGGTTTCGCTCCGTCATCCGTAACGAACCGGCTTGCACCTCGGTAGAAACTCTCTCCGATTGCGTGTTATGTTACATTCCCAATACTTCGCTGATGCACATGATTACTCATAGCCCGGGATTCGCTTACGAGATGATGCAAATTGCCTGCGAGGAATTGGGTGATGCCAACCATTATATCCGTGATATCGCTCAAAAATCGGTGAAAGCCCGATTGGCGGAAATACTCTTGCTTATTGCCTCCGATTTTGGCGTGGAAGAGGACGGAACGTTGAAACTGAATATCACCCGCGAAGACTTGAGTAATTTCGTGGGAACCGCCACGGAAACCCTTATCCGCCTACTCTCTGACCTCAAGAATGAGGGATTGATTGAAGCTAAAGGAAGAAAAATAAAATTATTAGATCATGATAAATTAAAAAGATTGGCTGATTGATTTAAAATCAGTCAATATGTCTATATTTGTGCCGTTTAAATTTAAACTCGAATAACTTATGCCACAGATCTCAGAAAAAGGAATGGCGATGCCTTCTTCGCCGATACGCAAATTAGTTCCGTTCGCGGACAAAGCGAAAGAAAGAGGGATTAAAGTGTACCACTTGAACATTGGACAACCGGATATTCAAACCCCGGATGTCGCTCTCGAAGCTTTAAAACATTGTAACGAGAAAGTAATTGAATATACCCATTCTGCCGGAAATCTTTCCTACAGAAAAAAATTAGCTAAATATTACCAGAACATCGGTATCAATATCGACGAAACGAATATCATGATTACCACTGGAGGTTCAGAGGCTATCACGATCGCTTTCATGTCCACGTTGAACCCGGGCGACGAGGTGATTATCCCCGAGCCGTTCTACGCTAACTACAACGCTTTCGCCCTGATGTGCGGTGTAAAAGTAAAAACGGTAACCTCTTCTATCGAAACGAATTTTGCTTTACCAGCAATTCAGGAGATCGAGAAGGTAATTACCCCCCGCACGAAAGGTATCGTGATCGTGAACCCGAACAACCCGACGGGATACTTGTATTCCAAGGAAGAACTCGAGCAACTCGCCACGATCGTGAAGAAACACGATCTTTACTTGTACGCTGACGAAGTATATCGCGAATTCTGCTACGACGGATACAAACACTTCTCCACGATGCAATTGCAAGGCATCGAGCAAAACGTGATCTTACTGGACTCTGTTTCCAAGAGATACAGCGAGTGTGGCCTGCGCGTGGGTGCGTTGGTAACCCGCAACAAAGAAGTGATGACTGCTGCCTTGAAATTCGGAATGGCTCGCTTGTGCGCCCCGGCTATCGGTCAGATCGTTGCTGAAGCATCCCTCGATACCCCCGCCGAGTATTTCGAGAGCGTGTATAACGAATACATCGAAAGACGTGACTTTATGGTAGAAGCCCTCAACAAAATGCCGGGAGTTATTTGCCCGAAACCCAAAGGAGCTTTCTATGCCGTGGTAAAATTACCCATTGACGATGCCGATAAATTCGCGCAATGGTTGCTCGAAGATTTCGAATACAACAAGCAAACCGTAATGGTAGCCCCGGCAAGCGGATTCTACTCTACACCGGGCTTGGGCAAGGATGAAGTCAGAATTGCTTACGTGTTAAAGATCGAAGATCTCAAGGGAGCCATGGAAACTTTGGCAAAAGCCCTAGAAGTTTATCCCGGTAGAAAATAAAAGAAATTTTATCTTCATATAGAAAAAGACGACTTCTCGAAAGTCGTCTTTTCTATTTTTACTCCTATTTTCTTGCCCATAATTTCACGGGAAATAAGGACTTTCAATCATTTAGACCGAATATAAGCTTAGCAGACACACTTTTATAAAACATTTTATCTATATTTGCCACGTGATTTCTAATTTTAAAATTACGACATGACATCGGATTCCCAATTTAATAGTATCAGACCCTACATAGGGGAAGAGATTCCTGCCGCCGTGGAGCGGCTAAGCCAAGCAGAAGAATTTTTGGCTCTTTTCTCCCAAATGACAAGGGTGGATAAAGATAAAATACAAAAACAACTCGAAGGTATTACCACGAGAAAAGAGTTCCAAGAACGTTTCTTCGGTCCCACGATGAAGCGGTTGATCGCGGGAACTACCGACGGGGTCACTGCCACGGGATTGGAATACATCGAACCGGGCAAAAGTTACTTGTTCGTTTCCAACCACCGCGATATTATCCTTGATTCAGCAATACTCAACGTGTTGTTATCAGAAAAAGGATGCCACTATTGCGAGGCTGCCATCGGAAGCAACTTATTGATCAACAAATGGGTGACGGATCTCGTGAAACTGGATGCCTGCTTTATCATCGAACGGGGACTTCCCGTGCGTGATATGATCACCAGCGCTAATTTGCGTTCCCACTACTTACGCGATGTTATCCTCGAGAACCAGGATTCCGTGTGGATTGCGCAAAAAGAGGGAAGAACCAAGAACGGCGATGACCGCACGCAACACAGCCTGCTGAAAATGTTCCGCATGAGTGGCCCGAAAGACTTCGTGGAAAACTTCCGGGAATTGCGGGTTGTTCCGGTATCCATTTCCTACGAGTGGGAACCTTGTGATGATTTGAAGACCGACGAGTTATATCAAAAAACGGTGGGCGAATATATCAAGACACCTGCCGCAGACATGAGAAGTATGCAACAAGGTTTGTCCGGGTACAAGGGACGGGTACATTTTGCCATCACTCCCCCGATTGACCGGGAACTAGAGGAAATCGACACCCGGGATAATAACGGTGACCGCATCGCCGACCTGGCAAATTTCGTCGACTCCAGAATACAGGGAAACTTCAAGTTGTGGGAAAATAACTACATCGCCTACGATTTGCTCCACGGCACGAACAAGTTTACCTCCAAATACACCGAGAAAGAAAAGGAGAATTTCATCCGCGTGATGACAGAGAAAATGGATAAACTCGAGGGCAATCGCTCAGTATTGAACAATATATTCCTCGAAATCTACGCTAACCCGGTTAAAAACGCTTTAGAAAGACATTTATGCGAATAGCGAAATACTTGCTGATTTTAACAGCATTCCTTATCATGATTTCCAGTACGCTCAGCCTCTTTCAAGGAGGTAACCGTACTGCCGTGTACGTGAATATCGGTGCCATGGCATCATTGGCTATTGCCGTCGGAATAATGAATTTCAAGACCCCTCCCAGAAATAATATATAATGTACAAGTTCAAGCGCAACATATATCTCGAGGACAAGTCAATAGAAATGTGGTTCGGGCTGACAAGCAAAAGCCGTGACCGCCACAGTAATTTCACCCTTTACGTTCTCACGGAGGGTCCCGACAGCCCATTCAGCTATGCCGAACAAATCAAGAGCGGCATTCCTTCCAAGAAAGAAGCCGAACGCTACGCAGTCACTTACGCTAAAAGCCTCTTGAGCCAACTCCTGGAACGGGAAAAAGAAGAGAAATCACAAGAAGACCCGCTCAAAGAAGACGAGGAAGAGGCGATCTAAACAGATCAACCAGTCATTATAAAAACTAAAGATATGATTTCCGATAGAAAAGTCAGAGTAAGATTTGCCCCCAGTCCCACGGGAGCCCTCCACTTGGGAGGAGTCAGAACAGCTCTTTTCAACTACTTGTTCGCCCGCCATAACGGGGGCGACTTCCTTTTAAGAATCGAGGACACGGACCAGACCCGCTACGTGCCGGGAGCCGAGGAGTACATCATCGAATCGTTGAAATGGTGTGGCTTGACCGTAGACGAGGGCGTCGGGGTAGGAGGAGAATACGGACCTTATCGCCAAAGCGAGCGCAAACCGCTCTACAAACAATACGCCCTCCAGCTCGTGGAGTCGGGCAACGCCTATTATTCTTTCGACAGTGCCGAGGAATTGAACGCGCAACGTGCCGCTCACGAGGCAAAAGGAGAAACATTCATGTACAACGCGGCAAGCCGCAAACACATGAAGAACTCGCTCACGATGAGCGCCGAGGAGGTAAAAGCCCTGTTGGACAGCAACGCCAATTACGTGATTCGCTTCAAAATGCCGGAGAATGAAGACCTTTTATTACACGATATCATCCGGGGGGATGTACATTTCAACACCTCGCTCCTGGACGACAAGGTGTTATTCAAGGCTGACGGGATGCCCACGTACCATTTGGCAAACATCGTGGACGACCACCTGATGAAGATTTCCCACGTGATCCGCGGGGAAGAATGGTTGCCGTCCCTCCCGTTGCACGTGCTCCTGTACCGGGCTTTCGGCTGGGAAGACACGATGCCGGAGTTCGCGCACTTGCCCCTGATCCTGAAACCTGTCGGCAACGGCAAGCTCAGCAAACGGGACGGGAATAAAATGGGCTTCCCCGTGTTCCCCATGGAATTCACGGATCCGGAGAGTGGAGAGAAATGGCACGGCTACAAGGAAGACGGCTATCTGCCTGATGCCTTTATCAATATGCTCGCTCTATTGGGCTGGAACCCGGGTACAGAACAAGAGATATTCTCCTTGCCTGAGCTATGCGAGCAATTTACCCTGGAACGCGTGAACAAAGCGGGCGCCCGCTTCAACCCGGACAAGGCAAAATGGTTCAACCACAAGTACCTCGTGGAAAGAAGTGATGCGGAACTGGCAGCCTTGTTGAACGAGTTGCTGGTAAAAGACGGAATCGCTTATGACACCCGGAAATTGGAAAAGATTTGCCACTTGCTAAAGGAAAGAGCAAACTTCGTGGCGGACATATACAATACATCTCAATATTTCTACAAAGCCCCGCAAAGTTATGACGAGAAGGGCGTGAAGAAATTCTGGAAAGAAGAAACGCCCGCCCTGATGCGGGAATTGGTCGGCGTACTAGAAAACGTGGAAGACTTCACCTCGCCGAACACGGAAGAAGCCGTGAGAGAGTGGGTTACCGGAAAAGAAATCGGATTCGGTAAAGTCATGAGCCCGTTCCGCCTGGCTATCATCGGGGCTGCCGACGGTCCCCATTTGTTCGATATTATCGAAATTCTGGGCAAAGAAGAAACTTTAACACGACTTCACCGTATTATAGATACATTGCGATAACTCTATAAAACAATAACTAAAAATTAAAAGTTGGAAACGGTCAATATGATCTTTTCCAACTTTTAATTTTTTAGCATCATGGTTTTTAGCTTGTTGTTATTTTAGAACTTATTCCGATGAATCTTACTTTCATCATATTTGTCTTTCGCTTTCTGCGGACCATCGGGATAACCGACAGGAATGATACAAAGCGGGACAATCTGTTCCGGCATATTGGTATATTTCCGCACGATTCCGATACGATCCTCGTAAGGATAAGCCGCCGTCCATACTGCACCTAACCCTAACGCTTCGGCTGCCAGCAGAACATTCTGCGTCACGGCGGAACAGTCCACGTACCAATAAGAGGAACGGGTGGAATCCCCGCATACCACGATAGCCATAGGCGCTTGCGTTAACATCTTGGCGTAAGGCAACCCGGCTGCCATAGAATCGAGCGCAGCCCGATCCGTCACCACGACAAACTCCCACGGGCGTCTGTCCATCCCGGAAGGAGCCGCCATGCCCGCCTTCAACATAGCGGTAATCTTTTCCTCCTCCACTTCTTTCTTTAAATACTTGCGAACGCTCTTGCGTGCGGCAATATTTTCTAAGACCGCCTTAGTCTTCAAGACCGGGTCATCTTGTTGTTTCGCATCTCCCATACATGATGTCTTTAAAAATACAATCACCAATACTACTGCAAGTAAGATATAAAAGGTATTCGATTTCTTCATTTTTTCTTATTTATTTTTCAATAATTGTTTTCATAAGCTTAATTTGCGACCTCGAATATACGAAAAAAAAATCTCCCGGTTAAACTTTCCGGTTTTTTCCAAAATTCAGTACACACTTTCAGTGGCAAGTCGTATCACTAGCCTCAAGGCAATAATTGCAAATGTTCCTTTTATATATGTAACCGAATTAAAAAAAGTACGTAAAAGAATCTATAACTACATTACTATGAAGACAGCAAAATACATACTTGCACTAGACCAAGGGACAACCTCCTCCCGAGCCGTGCTTTTCAATCATGACGGGAACATCCTCGCCATGTCGCAAAAACCGATAGAACAACATTTTCCCCACCCCGGTTGGGTAGAACACGATCCGAGTGAAATCTGGTACACGCAATCCTCCGTGGCGGCAGAAGTTATCGCCAAAGCCGACCTCACGGGATTGGACGTGGCTTGTATCGGGATCACGAACCAACGTGAAACGACCATCATATGGGACAGGGAAACTTCCATGCCTGTCTATCGCGCCATCGTGTGGCAAGACCGCCGCACTGCCGACATTTGCCGTGAACTAAAGGAAAACGAGTATGCCGACATGATCCAGGAGAAAACAGGACTATTGATTGATGCCTACTTTTCCGCCACGAAAATCAAATGGATTCTCGATAATGTCGAGGGTGTACGTGAACGGGCAGAAAAAGGAAAACTGTGTTTCGGGACCGTGGACAGCTGGCTCGTGTGGAAATTCACGCACGGGCGGGTACACGTGACGGACGTCAGCAACGCTTCCCGCACGATGTTGTTCAATATTCACACCATGCAATGGGACAAGGAGTTATTGGAACTTTTCGGCATTCCGGAAGCCATACTCCCGAAAGTAAAAAGCAGTAGCGAGATCTACTCGGAAACATCGACGACCTTGTTCTCCACGAAAATTCCGATCTCCGGGATAGCCGGTGACCAACAAGCCGCTCTCTTCGGTCAACTCTGCCTGGAACCGGGGATGACCAAAACAACTTACGGGACAGGATGTTTCATGGTAATGAACACCGGCAAGGAAGTCGTGAAATCCGAAAACAACCTGTTGAGCACGATAGCGTGGAAAATCGGGGATTCCGTTACCTACGCACTGGAAGGCAGTGTCTTCGTCGGCGGAGCCGCTATCCAATGGCTACGGGACGGGATACAGCTCATCAACAACGCCTCGGAAAGCGAATCCCTCGCCACGTCCGTACCTGACAACGGGGGTGTTTATTTCGTGCCCGCTCTCACGGGAATGGGTGCGCCCTACTGGGATCAATACGCCAGAGGTGCCATCCTGGGGCTTACCCGCGGGACAACAGCCGCACATATCACCCGGGCAACCCTCGAAGGAATCGCATTTCAAGTGTACGATATTCTGAAAGCCATGGAACACGATACTCAACGCCAATCCCTGGAATTACGGGTAGACGGAGGTGCTGTCGCCAACAATTTCCTGATGCAATTCCAAAGCGATATTTGCAGAACGAATGTCATCCGTCCCCAAATACTGGAAACCACGGCTCTCGGCGCAGCTTATCTTGCCGGGCTAGCAACCGGGTTCTGGCGTGACACGGAAGAATTGCGCAAACAATGGAATGCCAACAAAGAATTCTCCCCCGTGGCTACGGAGGAAGAAGTCGACAAACAACTCCATATGTGGCATAAGGCTGTCGAGAGAGCCCGCAATTGGGAAGAACTGGCATAACGCTATTCTCCCAGATAAACAAGAACAAATCACCGGATCGATAATCACAAAAGAACCGTCGATCCGAGTGACCGTAACCATAAATCTAGAATTTAAAACCTAAAATCCATTATGTCCCCATTTATAGCAGAGCTACTCGGAACAATGACAATGATTCTCTTGGGTGACGGCGTAGTAGCCAACGTCGTGCTAAAAAAAACCAAAGGATTCCAGGGAGGCTGGATCACCATCACCACGGCATGGGCACTTGCCGTATTCACGGGAGTCGTGATCGCCGGACCTTACAGCGGGGCTCACCTGAACCCTGCCATCACTATAGGCTTTGCCATCGCGGAAAAATTCCCGTGGGCAAGCGTACCTTCTTACGTGATCGCGCAAATGCTAGGTGCCGCCCTCGGCGCATTCCTCGTGTGGATCATCTACTACGATCATTTCAAAGCCACGGAAGAACCTGGGACAAAACTCGGGGTATTCTGCACGGCTCCTGAAATTCGCCATAACATCGTCAACTTCGGGGGTGAGCTTATCGCCACTTTCGTCTTGATGTTCTCCGTCTTCTACATCACCGGGGCGGAACTTATTGCCGATGTCGACACCACCACTCCTATCGGGCTCGGTTCGATAGGAGCTATCCCCGTGTCCTTCATCGTGTGGGTTATCGGGCTTTCCCTGGGTGGAGTCACCGGGTATGCCATCAATCCTGCCAGGGACTTCGCTCCCCGTGTCATGCATGCCATTCTCCCCATCCCGGGAAAAGGCAGCAGCCAATGGGATTACGCCTGGATTCCCATCCTGGGACCACTAGCCGGATCGCTCGTGGCAGCAATAATTTATATGGTTGTATAGTACCTCTCCTCTATTTTTTCGAACACTTCCCACAACTTTTCTATCGTCGGGGCTTGAAGCATTTGAATCCGTAAATCCCGGAAATGGGGCAATCCCTTGAACATACAAGCCATATGCCGGCGCATATGGAATAAACCCCGCACTTCATCCAGCCACTCTTGTGACAACAATATCTGCTCCTTGATGACTTTGATTTGCTCGTGTATCGATAATTCGGGCAAGTGCTCGCCCGTCTGTAAATAATGCTTGATCTGCCGGAATATCCACGGCTTCCCGATAGTAGCACGCCCAATCATCACCCCGTCCACACCGTAACGTTCGAAAGCCTCTTTTACCTTCTCGGGCGAGTCAATATCTCCGTTCCCGATGATTGGAATCTTGATTCTCGGGTTCTGCTTCACACGGGCAATCGGTTCCCAATCCGCTTCACCCGTGTACATCTGCGAACGGGTACGCCCGTGAATCGCAAGTGCACTTATACCCACATCCTGCAAACGTTCCGCCACATCGTCGATAATAATATTCTCGCAATCCCAACCCAAGCGGGTCTTTGCCGTGACAGGAATCTTTACCGCCTGCACGATCTGCTTCGCCATCTCCACCATCAACGGCACATCCCGAAGCATTCCGGCTCCTGCCCCTTTCGCCGCGACTCTTTTCACGGGACACCCGAAATTTATGTCGATAAAATCCGGCTGCACTTCCTCGACAATCTTCGCCGCCTCCACCATCGAATCAATAAAACGACCGTATATCTGTATCGTCACGGGACGTTCTGATTCTTCTATCGTCAATTTCTTGACAGTCTTATTTATCGAACGCACCAGTGCATCCGCTGACACGAACTCCGAATAGAGCCAATCCGCCCCGTATCGTTTACAAAATTTCCGGAAAGGGGGATTTGTAACCTCTTCCATCGGCGCTAAAATAAGCGGTCGATCACCTACGTCTTTTCCTCCGACTATCATCTTCAATCAAATAAGTTTTGCCACAAAAATAATAATTTCTATCTTTAACACATGAAATAAACAAGATGGATATGTCTATACTTAAATTTATTCTCATCGGGTTACTTGCATTCGCCCCACAAAAAGAAGAATGGGTAAAAATAAGAGGCGACTACCAAATCTCGTTCCTTTTCCCAAGCCGGGGAGAGCGGGTGAAAAAAGACGTGAACAATATTCGTTCGTGGATATTCCAAACGAAAAATGCCACGTGCGTCTTCGGGGTGGTATGCACCCAACTCACCAAGGAAAAAGGTACGCTCGACGCCTACACGCTCAACCAGTTATATATAGCCATGAAGAAAGAATCGGTTTCAATGCCGACTGCCAAACTGGTCAGTGAAAAGCGTTTACCGTCAAAGAATACTGAAATATGGGAAATCTGCTACACGATAAAAAAAGATCTTGAAGAAATGACCTATTTTAAAAGGTTTATTTTCAGAGATAATTGCATGTATCAAGTTTCCATCGGGGCTAAAACCGAAGATCTGAAAGAAATGGAACCTCAGAAAAATAAATTCTTCAATTCCATTGCCTTCCTCGATAGTTCTGAAAAATAAAGCACTCACAACCGACAAAAATAAATCACCATGAAAAGTATCATCATTTCCCTTGCACTACTGTTATCTTTTCCTGCCATGGCACGGGACTACCGGACGGGCAGCATCGATACCCTCGACCGTAAGGTCAAAGAAATACATTTCCGGAACGGACAGGAAAAGGCTCACGTCAAGAAGACCGAGGTATTGAGCGATCCCATCCACCAGGCTATCTACCAGCGTAGCCAGAACCCCCGTTTCAGAGGACACTGGAGCGGTTTTAACCTTGGCTTTGCTGACTTCGGGGATTACGACGTTATGCCGGGAGGCTCGCCATTCATGGATTTACAACGCAAGAATTCGTTCGTGATGCAATTCAATATGTTCCAGTACAGCATGCGCTTGAGCAAACTGAACAACTTCGGATTGGTTACCGGAGTAGGACTGGAATACCAACGCCTTCGTTTCCAACACAAGAATAGCATCCAACGGGGAGAAAACGGGACAATACATCCGTTGAGCATGGAACGTGTAAAGAAAAGTTCGCTGAAAAACCTTTACCTGACGGTTCCCCTCATCTGCGAGTATCAATTCCCCGCCAAACAACATCGCCGTGCATACGTAGGTGCCGGAATCATGGGCGGTTTAAGACTACACACGAAAACCAAAGTCGTGTATAAAAATGAAGATGGGGAAAGCCGCCGCTATAAAAAAGCCGGTAATTACAGCATGAACCCGATAAAAGCCGACGTTATCGTCCGGGTAGGTTATGACAAAATCGCTCTCTGGGGCAGTTATACCCTCACCCGAATGATGAAATCCGGTAAGGCACCCGATCTCCACGCTTATGTCATCGGGTGCGGGATAAACTTCTAAACACATACAGCAAGCTATACCCCTCGCCGGGACTCAACTCCAGCGAATTCCTAGTTCAAGGAACAAGCTTACGAGTGAAATGTGCAGAAAGAATAACCGTAAATCGTGACTTTACAGACTTTATTTTGAATAGTCCGCTCATTTTT
Organism: Butyricimonas sp. Marseille-P2440; assembly: GCF_900091675.1. NCBI lineage: Bacteria > Pseudomonadati > Bacteroidota > Bacteroidia > Bacteroidales > Odoribacteraceae > Butyricimonas > Butyricimonas sp. Marseille-P2440. The sequence goes on from NZ_LT594609.1 coordinate 721,364, forward strand.
ATATTTTCGTCCCTCAAATACTCAAACACAAATTTTATAAAAATGAGAAAACTATTCCTATTCTTATCTTTAAGTATTCTACTGTTCTCTTGCAAAGAGGCAAAGAAAGAAACCAAACAGCCCAGCCCTTATCAGCCTCTCGCTGACCAATACGCCGAATTCCCCTTGACAACGGATGTCAGCAAACTGACTGAAAACGAGAAAAAAATGATTCCCCTCCTCATCGAGGTAGCACACATCATGGAAGATATTTTCTGGCAAAACGCTTACGGCGACAAGACCGCGTTGATGCAAAAATTCGCACAAGACTCGGCTGCCTTGAAATACCTCTCGATCAACTATGGACCGTGGGATCGATTGGACGCGAACAAACCCTTTATTGACGGGGTTGGAGCGAAACCGCTCGGGGCGAACTTTTACCCGACAGACATGACACGGGAGGAATTCGATGCTTTGAAAGATCCCCGCAAAACGGACTGGTATAGCATCATCCGCCGGGATGACAAGGGCAACCTAGTTGTACTCTCGTTCCACGAGGCATACCCGCAAGAAGTCGCCAAAGCTTCCGAGTTATTGAAGCAAGCCGCGGAACTGGCTGAAGACCCAGGGTTGAAGAAATACCTGTCTTTAAGAGCGCAAGCCCTCTTAGACGACGATTATCTCGCCAGCGACCTGGCATGGATGGATATGCAAACGAACACGCTGGACTTCGTGGTAGGTCCCATCGAAACTTATGAAGACCAACTTTACGGGTACAAGGCTGCACACTCCGGGCAAATCCTAGTGAAAGACAAAGAATGGAGCAAACGCTTGTCCGAATATGCTAAATACTTGCCCAAATTACAGGAAAACCTGCCCGTACCTGCCGCTTACAAGAAAGAAAAAGCCAATGCCAACCCAGACATGAACGCTTACGACGTGATTTATTACGCCGGGGACTGCAATGCCGGAAGCAAGAATATCGCCATCAACCTGCCGAACGACCCGAGAGTACACGCTGCCAAGGGAAGCCGCAAACTGCAATTGAAAAACTCCATGCAGGCAAAATTTGACAAAATGGTAGTTCCGATTTCCAAACTGGTCATTACCCCAGAACAACAAAAGTATGTCAATTTCGACGCATTCTTCGAGAACGTGATGTTCCACGAGGTTGCTCACGGTCTTGGAATAAAATACACGCTTAAAAACAAACAAGACGTACGCTCCGCCCTGCAAAACTACTACACGTCTATCGAGGAAGGCAAGGCAGATATCCTCGGGTTATTCTGCGTGACGAAATTAGCGGAATGGGGGGTTCTTAAAGATAAAGACCTCATGGAAAACTACGTGACTTTTATCGCCGGCATCTTCCGTTCTGTACGTTTCGGTGCTGCCAGCGCTCACGGTAAAGCAAATATGCTGCAATTCAACCACTTCATGGAAAGCGGAGCCATCACGAAAGACGAAACGACCGGATACTACACGATTGACTTCGACAAAATGAAGAAAGACATCGAAGTTATCGCCGGGGAATACATCACAATCGAGGGCGACGGTGACATCCAAACGGCAACAAAACTCGTTACTGAAAAGGGTGTCATTCCCGCCACCTTGCAAAAAGACCTCGACCGTATTGCCGGGGCTGGTATCCCGAAAGATATATTCTTCAAACAAGGAGTTGAAGTTCTCGGACTTTAATACCGAAGTTTAAAGTTACAGAATAAAGGATGTCGCAAGGCATCCTTTATTTTTTCATGTAACCAAATCCGCCCCCGAACGATATAAGCATAAAAAAAGACATGAGAAGACTATTTTCCAGCACAATATCCAAATTGATCCTTGCCGTGATCATCGGTATACTGCTCGGGCTCATCGCCAACGAGGAGTTTATGAATATCATCGTCACCGTGAAATACATTCTCGGGCAATTGATCTTTTTCATGGTTCCCTTGATTATTCTCGGTTTCGTTTCCTATTCCATCGCCAAGATGAAGGATAACGCCTCGAAAATGCTCGGGCTGGCACTCGTGATCGCATACCTTTCTTCCATCGGGGCGGCTTTTTTTGCCATGGTGACGGGCTACACGCTTATCCCCCACCTGTCTATCGAACCCGTGAAAGAAACCCTGCAAAAGCTGCCTGACCTGGTATTCCGCCTGGACATTCCTCCCGTGGTTAGCGTGATGACCGCCCTCGTGCTTGCCATCATGATCGGGCTAGCCACGGTATGGACAAAATCGGAAATCTTCGAGAACTTGCTCGACAATTTTCAAAAGATGGTACTACTCCTCATCAACCGCATACTAATCCCCATCCTGCCTTACTTTATCGCCGCCAATTTTTGCGCATTAAGTTACGAGGGGGCGATCACCAAACAACTACCCATCTTCCTTGGGGTTATGGCTATCGTCATCCTGTCGCAATTCGTTTGGTTATCTTTCCTATACGCCCTTGCCGGTGCGGTCACGAAAAAGAACCCATGGCAGGTGTTAAAATACTACGGACCAGCTTATCTCACCGCGGTCGGCACCATGTCCTCCGCCGCAACGCTTGCCGTGGCTCTGAAATCTGCCAAGAAAAGTCCCGTGCTGAAAGACGACGTGATTGACTTTGCCGTTCCCTTGTTCTCGAACATTCACCTCTGCGGCTCTATCCTGACGGAAGTATTTTTCGTCATGACCGTGTCGCTCATGCTATACGGAACGTTACCCTCACTGACCGTGATGATTCTCTTTATTCTTCTACTCGGTATTTTCGCGATCGGCGCACCCGGAGTCCCTGGCGGCACGGTGATTGCCTCTCTCGGCATCGTGATCTCCGTACTGGGATTCGATGAAGCGGGCACGGCATTATTACTCACCATATTCGCCTTGCAGGATAGTTTCGGCACGGCTTGCAATATCACGGGTGACGGCGCCCTGACACTCATTATGACCAAAGCATCCAGTCGTCGTCCTTCAAAAGCAGAAGTGGCTAATAGTTAGACATCACACACAACATGAATAATAACTTACATGCTTTAACCACACAAATTAAATTGAAAACAAAAGCTTATAAGTTCACACTCTCCTTTCCCTTTCCTATCGCTCTCGTTTTAAAAACCTTCCCAAAGGTCTTTGAAAGGACTTTAAAAGGAGTTTGAAAGGACTTTGTTCCCTGTCTTCACCGGACCTACACCCTATCTTCACCGGAATTTCATCAGGTATCAGCCTGAAAAAATTTTATCCATAATTCAATTTACCTGTAAATAATTTATATATCTTTGTTTTCGTGGTAATTATTCAAGCATGGCAAACAATTATGACATAAATTCAAAAAGACTTATTGAAGACTTTAATCAACGAAATAATCACGCTTTTGAATTTATATTTGTAAACCTATATAATGCTTTATACCGTTTCTGTTCTAAGCTATACGTCAATACTACCGTTTCTCCGGATGACGTTATACAGGATATTTTTCTTCGTTTACTCAAATCCAATACAACTTTTGAATCCATAGAACATCTTAAATCATATATTTATTTAAGCCTAAAAAATTCATATAAACGATATTCATCCCACCAACACCACATCGAAGCCTATACAAAACATGTTAAACAATTAAGTGAGGAAGAAATATCATCAGAAGTTGTGAATTCCGAAGTAATCGCCCATCTAAGTCAGTCCATCGAAATTTTACCGCAAGAATACTCCACGATTCTAAAAATGTATATCGAAGGTTATTCATCAACCGAAATTTCCGAAAAACTGAATATTGCACTTAGTACGGTCTATAAACGTAAGGATCAGGCTTTAGAACATTTAAAAAAACAAATCTCTTCTGATATGCTAAATTTATTTTTACTTTTCTTGTAATTTTTTACGTGCTCTCCCGTGGAAAAATCGGTTGTTCAAGTATAATAAAGATACAAAACAACCAGAACAAGTATGAATGAATTAGAAAACGAAAAGCACGAATTACAAATCGCACAAGATATAATACGAGTGTTATCCGGAGATTTTACCAAACCAAATGATTTAATCAAATGGTTTGAAGCACATCCTACCGCTCGAAAATTACTAACAGATGCAGATCTGTTATCAAAAGAATTTATGTCAATCGAACCGGAACAAAAAAAGCAAAGTATTATACGTTTTAGAAAACAAATCCATCTCTACAAACGAAAAAAATTTATCCGCCGTTTAACAGTTATCTCAACAACTGCCGCAGCCATTATCCTAATAGGCATATTTATGTTCAAACAAACAGACTTCAGAAGTCGGAATGAGTACCAACCCCTAACCTATCATACCATGATCAAAGATAGCGTACCGACTTTGATTTTCAGTTCCGGAGAAAAAATGGATATGACAAAATTCGCCATCAAACAACAAACTATAGATATAGCCACGGTTATGGCAAACGGCACATTATCACACGCAGCATCCCTCAACACGTATAAAGTCCCTCCTATGTACACAAGCCGCATAGCATTACCCGACAGTACCATCGTGTATCTGAATTCTGATTCCGAAATTTCATTTCCTTCTCAATTTTTAGATTCGATCCGTCAAGTAACGATCCGAGGAGAAGCATATTTTAACGTCGCTCATAGTAAAACGCCCTTTGTTGTAAAGGTGAATGATGCAGAAATTAAAGTATACGGGACAAAATTTAATATCAAGGCATATCCCGAAAATAACTTGCAAGCCGTACTGGTGGAAGGTAGTATTGGCATCAAATACCAAGGAACAAAAACGATGATGGTTCCGAATGAATTGTGTGTAATAAACTATACCGACGGTAAAATTAAGCAAGAAACAGTATCAACAGCCAAATATATAGCTTGGACAGAAGGAATATTTATGTTCGAACGAGATTATTTGCAAGATATCGTATCCGAACTTTCCCGTTGGTACGGGGTTAAGATCGATATCGAAAATCACGATTTATTATCGCATACACTCACGGCATTTTTTGAACGTACATCTCCTATCGAAGAAATATTCGCTACTATCGCACAAACTTTAAATGCCAATATAATCAAAGAAGAAAGGAGGTATGTAATAAGATAACATGATAAAATACAAAATGGGGATTTCCATTCCGCAAAATCTGAAAAAACCCCATTATAAATTAAACTTATCCGATAAGTTAAACGCTCTAGGAAAGCGCATAATAACGGAATAGAATAATAATATTAGTCACAAATTTATGAGAAATTTCAGGAAAAAACTAACGCAAGGGTATAAATCTTTATTTCTGCGCCTATCAATAGTATTTTTGAATAGCATTATCATACTTGCTATAAATACGCTTGACGCCTCTTGCCAAACGCAAACCGGACAACAAGTAAAAAAAGTCAGCATCAATTTCAAAAATACTCCCGTTCGGACGATCATATATGAATTACGCAAACAAAGTGGAATGAACTTCATATTTGAAGACTCCCAAATTGATAAGATGGCACCTAAAACATTATCTTTAAAAGATGTTTCCATCAATATTGCTTTAGACACACTATTAAAAGGCACCGGATTCACGTATAAAATAACGGGAAACAGCGTAGCTATTGTACGCCAGATGAACAAAGAAATTCCAGGGTTCACGGTTTCCGGTGTTGTGACCGACGATAAGAAAGAACCGTTGGTTGGAGTTACTATTACCATAAAAGGCACGTCCAAAGGAACAACAACAAATATTAATGGTGAATACACGTTAGCCGGTATTCCGGATGACGTCACCCTAATTTTCACATTTATCGGTATGGACAGTCAAGAAATCCCGGTTAACGGTCGTAAAATCATTCATGTACAAATGGCGGAAACAATCACGGAAATCGGAGAGGTCGTGGTAACAGGTATGTTCACTCGCCGGGCTGAAAGTTTCACGGGATCTGCCACGACATTCAAACGTGAAGAACTCATGCGTGCCGGAAATCAAAATCTAATCAAGAGTTTAAAGAATCTTGATCCGGCTTTTCAAATCTCGGAAAATTTAGAGTTCGGTAGTGACCCAAACCGCCTTCCCAATGTTCAATTAAGAGGACAAACATCGTTCTCAAACCTGCAAGGAAACTACAAGGACAACCCCAATCAACCTTTATTTATCCTGGATGGTTTTGAAACGACTATCGAGAAAGTTTATGATCTTGATATGAATCGCGTGGCTAGTATTACATTGCTAAAAGATGCGGCGGCTAAAGCGATCTATGGTTCAAAGGCCGGAAGTGGAGTGGTTGTCATTGAAACGATACGTCCCAAAACAGGGGAACTGCGTGTACATTATTCCGGAGATTACGGATTAGAAGCCCCGGACCTGACCAGCTATAACTTGATGAATGCCGCCGAGAAATTGGCCTATGAAGTGAAAATCGGCATGTATGGTCCGAGTTCTTATCCCGGAATAATCACCGCTGAAGAGGCATATAAAAAAGTTTATGATGATATTCAACGGGGAATCGATACCTACTGGCTTTCCCAACCTCTTCGTACAGGATTCAGCCATAAACATTCTCTAACCTTGGAAGGAGGTGATTCCCGTATGCGTTATCAACTTGGCATGTTGTACAACCAAGTAGCCGGCGTGATGAAAGGATCCAACCGGAACACGTTGAACCTGAATGCCATGTTATCCTATAGCTACAACAATTTGATTTTCAGAAACACGATGGAGATTACCCGTAATTGGGCAAAAAATTCTCCTTACGGTTCTTTTTCGGAATACACGTCACTTAATCCTTATTGGGCACCTCGAGACAATGAAGGGAATTTGAATAAGACATTTACTGTACATTACGGTCAAAGCGATGATTATGGTTATGAAGAGGTGTATAACCCCTTATATAATGCTACTCTGAATACTAAAAACACCACCTATTACACTGAGATACAAGATAACTTTTCCATAGATTGGAATATTAATAAAGATTTCCGGGCTGTTGGCGGTTTCTCGTACGTTCGGGAAGAAGATAACGGAGAAATATTTTATCCGGCGAGTCACACTATGTTCGCCCATTACGATGAAAACGGATTGAGCGACCGGAAAGGAAAGTACACGAAAAAAGATGGATTCTCGGAATCAATGAGCCTACAAGCTGGGTTGAATTTTAATAAATCATTTGATAATCACTTGATTTTTGCAAATCTGACTTATAATATGAAAACATCCCGTAACAATGCCACCACAATAACAGCTGAAGGATTCGGTAATGATTATATGGATGATATTTCTTTTGCCACGAAATATGAAACAAATGGAAAACCTTCAGGAAGTAGCAGCAAGACCCGAGAAATCGGTTTTATCGGGGCATTAAATTATTCTTATGCAAACCGTTATTTGTTTGATGCTTCGATTCGAAAAAGCGCATCTTCAGTATACGGTAGCGATAATCGTTGGGGAACCTTCTGGTCGTTAGGTGTCGGTTGGAATCTTCATTATGAAAATTTTCTTTCCGACAAAAAGTGGATCAAAGAATTTAAATTACGGGCTTCTATGGGATATACCGGAACACAAAATGTCGATCCTGCCGCATCCCGGGCCCGCTATGAATATTACGATTATATATACGATGATAAAATCGGAGGTCAGTTGATCGCCTTACCAAATAGTAAATTAAAATGGCAACGCAACATGGACTATAATATCGGAGTGGATATCACGCTAGGACGTTTCTTGACACTACGAACGGACTACTATATACAACAGACTAATGATCTGCTATCAGATATTTCACTTCCTCCTTCCGCGGGATTTTCCTCCTATAAAGAAAATCTCGGAAAAATTGAAAATAAAGGCTGTGAAATAGCTCTATTGCTGACACCTTGGCGTAACGACCAAAAGCAGGCGTACGTAACGGTTTCATGGACTGCTTTACACAATGAAAACAAGATTAAGAAAATCTACGACATTTTCAAAAACAGTAACGAAAAACAAAATTCATCTCTTGATGAAGGCATTGATAGTAACCCATCAACCTCTGAAAACATGGAAAAATACCTGAATAAATATACTAAACCAGCAACACTATATTATGAAGGTTGTTCTATGACAGCTATTTGGGGCGTACGTTCATTGGGCATTAGTCCTACTACAGGTCAAGAAATGTTTCTAACAAAAGATGGCTTAAGTAGTTATACTTGGAGTTCTGCGGATCAAGTAGTCATAGGAGACTCAGAACCCAAGTTAAGTGGAAACATCGGGGTAAATGTCGGATACAAAGGGTTTAGTTTTTCTATTTCTGCTAGTTATAAAGTAGGTGGAGATCTTTATAATTCAAATTTGATCGCCCGAGTAGAAAACGTAACGGGTAAAGAAAACTTAGATCGACGAATCCAAAAAGCTTGGCAGCAAGTTGGTGATATCGCCCCGTATAAAGTCACCCAAATCACGACCAGCACGAATACGTCCTATACCAAACCGACTTCCCGTTTTGTACAAAAAAACAATGAACTTTATATCTCTTCTCTCAATTTCGGGTATGAATTTCAGGAAGCCCAATGGTTGAAAAAATGTGCGTTGAAGCGGCTGAAACTTTCTTTATACATGAATGAACTTTGGCGTATTTCAAGCATAGAGATCGAACGAGGAACTTCTTATCCTTTTGCCCGGAATTTCTCTTTTTCTTTGCAAGCAACATTTTAATCAATAAAATGATAATGATATGAAAATACTAAAAATAGCATTGGCGATTTCTTTATTTACCATGATTTCGTGCGAAAATTGGTTGGATGTAAGCTCAACTTCCCAGTTAGACCGGAACGATATGTTCCAAACAGAAAACGGATACGGAGAAGCCCTCACCGGGGTATATGCCAAATTGTGCGACAAGTCCCTTTATGGACGCACATTGACATTTGATGTTCTAGATATTATGGCTTCTTATTATCCAGACATGTACTTCGATCATTCCTACTGGTGGGATTATTCTTACGCCAATTTGGACGACCAATATGCAGTTAGCTATTGTTCTTCGACAATAGAAGCCGTTTGGACTAACCTTTATGCCCAAATTGCCAATCTCAACTCGTTATTAGAAAACATTGACAATAATCAAGATGTTTTTAGCGGTGACAATTACCGCCTAATCAAAGGTGAAGCACTCGGTTTGAGAGCTTACCTCCACTTTGATCTTTTACGCCTGTTTGCCAATGCTTGGGATATTGGGAAAGACAAAAAATCGATACCTTATGTAACTGAACTGACGCCATTGGTAACCCCCGTGTACACGCAAGAGAAAACTATCGAATTAATCCTGGCTGATTTGGATTCTGCCAAAAATCTATTGACAGAAGATCCGATGCGCTTGGGAACAACTCCTGCCTCTTGCTTAGCCTCTTTACCTTCCGGCAGCAATCTGTCTGCCAATAACATCGAACCTTGGCACAACCGCCGTTTCCACTTCAACTATTATGCCGCAATAGCGACTATGGCAAGAGTATACATGTGGAAAGGCGATCAGGCAAACGCTCTGAAATCGGCATTAGAAATCATTTCCGAACAGGAAACCAAATTTCCTTGGGTATTGACAAAAAACCTAACGCATATTGATAATGCAAACTATAGTAATCAGGACCGTTCATTTGCAACAGAACATATCTTCGCACTCAATATCACAGATATTGAAAAATGTATGGACGGTTATATTTTTAACGGAGAAGTTTCGACAAGTCTTAGTTCCGAAACACGCTTGGAAATTACCACACAAACTCGTTCGGAAATATACGAAGGCATTTCAAGTGACCTGCGTTATCAATATTGGTTTAAAGCATTTAATACCAACTGGTTTGTATCCAAATTTTACCAAAGTTCGGTGACATCCCGTTATTTCCAAGAGCGTTTGCCGCTAATCAGGCTTTCAGAAATGTATTACATTGCCGCAGAATGCTCTACGGGAAATGGGTTAGATTATCTGGAAACTGTTCGTTCACATAGAGGATTATCCAGTTATAGTTTACCATCAAATTGTGATCAGGAAGAGGAGATTCGTAAAGAATATTGTAAGGAATTTCTAGGAGAAGGCCAATTATGGTACTATTATAAACGAAAATCATACATGGATTTTAACTACTATATGACGAATATCGAGTTTTTTACGTGGGAAATTCCAGATTTAGAAGTTTCAAATGCCGGACGTGAATAAATCTAATATTAATAATGATGAAAATGAAACATATATTATTTATTCTAACAGGAATTCTACTTCTGACAGCCTGTTCAAAAAGTGAAATCGATACTTGGGGAACCAAACCTCGGGTATATTTTACCAATGCTAACGACACTATTCTTTTTTCTTTCTATACCCAACCGGCAAATATAAATGAATATACTGTTGAACTTTCTGTTTCTATGGCTGGAATTATTACGGACACAGATCGAGAATTGACAATCACTGATTTAGGAGGAAGTAAATATAACCCGGGGAGTGTATACGAAATTGTATCGGCAAAACTGCCGGGGCAACAAGGTTCGGGAGTTGTCCAAGTCAAGATTCAAAAAACAGATAATCTGAATCGAGCTAATGACACCCTAACTTTTGAAATTTGTGCATCTCAAATCTTTGATTTGGGGCTGACAAAAGAATATTGGAAAACAGCCATTATCATGTCCAATATACTCTCAAAACCATCTTGGTGGAATGGGCGGGCTGAAAGATACATCGGATATTATTCCGATAAAAAAATGGAAATCATTTATTCCGTAAATGGAGCCTATGACCTGTTCAGCAGTAAAAGCAACAATTGGGATTCCGACGAAGCGTCCGTCATGATCTATAAATTAAACCGGTACTGTATCGATAACCAAATTAAATACCACCCGGAGGATGAGAGTGTCATCGTTTTTGATTTTCGTTCTAAATAAAATTCGAGAAAAATGAAGAATATATTTTTGTATGCCTATATATTATTTTTCACTTGCAGTTGTTATGATGACAAGGGAAATTACGATTACCATGAACTTGAAGAAATAAAAATCTCTTTACCGCAGGAAAGTTATAATCAGCATTTCAACGAGCGATTACAAATCAATAATATAAAAATTGAAACAACTATTCCGGAAAATGACCTCTCCTATCATTGGCAAGTTTTGGGTGATACGCTCGGGGCACGTTGGAAACAATATATTTCCATCGCAGAAGGCAAAGAACTGGATTATGTTTTCGAAAAAGACGAATTATTGTTTCCCCAGGAAGGCACCTACCAATTACGATTGAATGTCATGCAAATCAGTAGCGGTCGACATTTCTATTCAAACGTGGTGGAACTGACTTTAGTGGAACAAATTAGTCTCTGTGGAGCACTTGTACTCCATGGGGATGAAACTTCCACAGATATCGGTATTATTGTGGCAAAAGAATTCCAATTGACAGCTCCTTCGGCAACCTTGAAAGAACAGGTTTTACCTCATTATTATTCAGAAGCGAATGGGGGAGAAAAAATAACTGGAAAAGGGCTCCAAATATTACAAAATTATAGTTCTAATGGGCAATCCTATCCAGACTATATCGTAAATATTGTTTTGACGGATCAAAGTTCAGTTGTAACTAACGGGAAAACGATGCAAAAAACAGGAGAATTTAATGACTTGTTTGTTGGGAATCTAAACCAGGGAAAACCTGAATTTTGTCAACTTATTTCAGATGAGTTATACGTCATTGATGGAGGAGATATTTTTATAAAAGCCTCAAACCGTCCTTCCTTTACAGTCCCTTTATTCACTGCCAAAGATTATCAGTGTGATTTTTACCCACATATCTGGCAGCCGGAACAGACGACTTTGATGCGGGGGCTATTTTTTGATCGGGCAACCCGGGGATTTGTAGGACTCTCTTATATGAGCATGTCAAATTTCAACCATTTTTTCTCAATTAATGCAGAAGAAGGAGGGAATGGAACTTCTCCATTTAATCCTGCAGATATGCAAGCGGAATTGCTTTATATGGATGCAGGTGGTGTAGCCAATCATTTCCTTGCTGTAATGCAGGAGGACAATGGCAATTACTTTATAGCAGAAATCGATGCGGCAGCAGAAAGCAATGCTAAAGTTCCTCAGTATAAATATTCATTATCCCACATCCTGGATGTACAAAGTGGTTCTGTGATCAACTGGGCATTCGGAAGCTCTTTCATCAATATGTGTTATTACGCAACCGCTTCCGGTGTTTATCAATTTACAGCCGATGCAGGTCAGACAATTACTCCACAGCCGTTGCGAAAACAATCAGGCGAAGAGGTTAAATTTGAAGATGAAATTACTTTATTGAGAATTCTGAAACCTAACATTGGAAATGGCTACTATATGTCCAACATTGAAATGGTCGTTACCACTTACGGGGGAATTCCTGGAAGCGGAAAACTGTACAGCATGGAATTGGATCCTTTTTCGGGAAGAGTCATTTCAGTGAAAGAATACAAGGGATTTGATAGAATTTATGATATAAATATAAAAGGATATTGAACGATATGAAAAAAATATTTCTACTATGTATTAGCGTGTTGATATTCATTCCCCTCAGATCACAAAATTACGATGCCTTAAATAGCTATATGTTAAAATACGGGCAGGCAAGCTGGATTAGGGGATATCTAACACGCGAAGAAAGCAGGCAAACACAGTTCTATGAGCAAATCGGACATGTGATGCCAAATTTCCATTTCAATAATAAACTGAATAGCAAAAACCTAAAAGGTCAGTTTGTTGTGTTGAATTTTTGGGCAACTTGGTGTTCTGCCTGTCGCTTACTCTCTTGTGACATTGATTCAGTAATAAAACACCATCCTGCGATGTATAACAACGTACAAGTTATTGGCGTTGATGCGCATGAAAGATCGCTCAAGAAAGAACAAGAAGCAGAAAAATGGTGGACAAGCAAGGGAATAAGCTATCCTATGGTAAAAGGAAAAGCAGCAGATGCTTGTTGTGAATCTATTCGGGGAACTCATCCTACGGTTATATTAATTGATGAATACGGCATTATCCGGGGACGCTGGAATGGTTGGAATCCAACGACAGCAGGATTGATCGATTTAGCCATTTGGGCTTTAAAAGTACTTCCGGAAGAAAATATTCAAGCCAATATGGAGAACGTTAAAAATTACATGACCCGACAGGAATACGCCAAAGCACTTTATTTACTAGAAATGCTTCCAGATACTCCGGATAATTCCGCTCTCCGTTATATATGTATGTTAGAAAATAAAAAAAACGAACAAGCAGAATCCTACTTTGCGGAATTACAGAAACAATATGCTGTTCTGCAAAAGGGACGTACTCCTTGCGGAGAATATGCTGAAATTTTAAAAACGATTGCAGAACACATTTACCAAAGCAATGTCACAGAAATCGGAATACTTAAGAACGGAATAGATGCCTTTCATGTGCTATCAAACATAGAGGTAAATCGTAATTCTGCCTATGAAAAAGAGGGAATGTTGCTCATCAGGTATGCAAGTGAGTGTAAAAAAAATGGTATTTGGATGCTCCAAGATGCTTTTAAAAACGTGCAAATAGAGGGGGATTCTACAGAAATAAAACGCTTGGAAAAATTACTGGAAGAATACAAGAAAAATTAATAAACGAAGATGAATCATTCTCAAAAGTATCCAAGGTGAAAAATGGTATAAAACTACATAAATTCTTATTAATTAATAACATGATGAAACATCGTATCATTCAAGTAATTATTTTATTTTCAGTTTTAAATATATGGGGAATATATTCCTCATCGGCTCAAAAGTTGCCTAATTTAAAACTTCCGCTTCCGGCAGACAGTACTTTATTGGACTCTCGGACAACGAATTTTCCCAAAATGAAAGAACTTTATTTTACTCCCATCCCGGGAGCTCCCGTGTTGCAACAACCCTTTCAGGTAGACGGTTCACTGCGGGAGATCCGTACGGAAGAACACGGGTTGGCCTATCCCACTATTTTTGATTGGAATCGGGACGGGAAACCGGATTTATTGGTCGGAGAATTTCTGACAGGGGAATCGCGGATTAAAGTATTTTTAAATATTGGATCAGCTCGTAAACCTAAATTTACAGGCAAATGGTTTTATGCTACAGACATAAATGGCAATATTATTTCCAATAATCAATGGTGTTGCATCGGGATACACCCACAAATTGTGGATGTAAACGGCGATGGGTATCCGGATATTGTTTCCGGACAATATTATCCAGGTGTCATCACTTGGTGGAAAGGGGGAGAGCAAGGTTTTGAACCCGGGCGACATATCCCGCAACTTGGTTATCAAAACGGTAAACAATTTACGACAGAAGAACCTTGTTGGTCGCCGGAATCTTGGGCATACTGGAATTATTCCTCTGCTCGACTAGCAGATTTCAACGGCGATGGTTTGCTAGATCTGTTTGTAGCAGGAAGCGGTGGTTACCGTGTAGCTTTGAACATAGGTACAAAGGAAGAACCCAAATTCGGTAGGCGGGAATTCCTTTTTCACGTGGATGGAACTATCTTGCATACTCGACGACAACCCGGAATCCGAATTGCAACTGGTGAAGATCTAGATGCAGTAAACGCTTGTTCTAGATCAACCCATTGTTATTTAAATCCTGTTGACTGGGATGGAGATGGCATATTGGATATCATCGCTACGGATGAATATACCAGACCGGGAGAGTTGGGTGTGTATTTCCTTCGCGGAGTAAACACGAATGACGGTTTACGATTTGAGCACGCTCGCCCGCTCTTTCTTGTTCCGGACGGTAGCAAAGCATTACCCGGTTGTTCTCCGCATATTCAAGTGGTGGACTATAATCACGATGGGATTCTAGATATTATCATGGGTCTTTCTATCCCTACCATAAACAGTTTCGAGGGGGCTACAGAGATATATTGGCAATGGTTAAGTGACTTGAGGCTCCCTTCACCAGGAAAAGATACCGGCGAATCATTGCAATATTACAAGGATATAAATGAATTGCAAGAAAAATTAGATAACAAAGTGTTCGATAAAAAGCACTTAATTGGGAAATTAGATGATTGGAAATACCTTACCTTACGTCACCGAGGATTCGTGTTTGTCTTTCTTGGAGAAAACAACTCTCAAAAAGCCGTACCGATACCTATGAAAGCAGAAGCCCGCGAATTTTTATATGATAAACCGGCTGCAAAGAAACCTGAAATAAGGCAGAGGAAAGATGTTCCAGTCAAGCACTTCTGCCAAGTATATCCCCAAGATGGAAAATTATATTTACGCATCAGTTTTCAAACCAGCGGAACGTATCATCTGTACTCTGACAACAAAATAAATGCGAATCAATATCCGGTTTCTATCAAGATTGAACTACCTAAAGGATTTGAAAAATCAGGAGATATGGTTTTACCACCAGTAAAATTGCATGGAGCAAATGAGATCTATGATGGAAAACTGCTTTATTTTATTCAAGAAATCAAAGTAGATCCAGATTTACAAGGAGACTTCGAGATTAAGGCTAAAATCAGTTATCAAACCTGCAGCGATGACTCTTGCCTGCCTTTGGAAGAGGCTGAAGCAACTTTAAAAGTAACCTTGCCCATGGAGTTATAAAGCTATTCTATCAGTAAATATATTATTATTCAACTCATTATCTAATTTGATACTAAAAACATGAAATTACGATTAATTTATTTATGGTGTTGCCTTTGTCTCTATACAGGAACGCAACAAATCTCGGCAAAAGGTGTACAAAAATCGGACAATGACCTTTGTTCGCAAAAAATAGGAACCGTACGATGGGCATCATCAGTAACCCCTTCACAAAAAGCGGTATTAGAGAAATTAATAAAAAATATGGTCCGAGTGAAATGCGGTAGCTTTCAAATGGGTGTAGATAACGGTTACGATCAGGCACAACCAGCTCATACGGTAACTTTACCACAGGATTATTATATCGGAAAATACGAGGTAACGCAAGCAGAATGGCAAGCGGTAACCGGGAAGAATCCTGCTAAATTTAAAGGCGAACATTTACCAGTAGAATATGTCAGCTGGGATGATTGCCAGGAATTTATCCGGCAATTAAACGCATTAACAGGCTTGAATTTTCGTTTACCCACGGAAGCAGAATGGGAATACGCCGCACGTGGCGGTAAAAAAAGCAAGGGATATATTTATTCCGGAAGCAACGATGTAGACAGTGTCGCTTGGTATGGTAAAAATTCGAACAAAACGACTCATCCTGTAGGATACCGCACGCCAAACGAGTTGGGATTATATGATATGAACGGAAATGTCTGGGAATGGTGCCAGGATTGGTACGGTAATTATACAAACGAGGCACAAACCTCCCCAAAAGGTCCTTCTTCCGGACATTTCCGGACCATACGAGGAGGAGCTTGGGGGGATATGGATTGTCGTGTAGAATTCCGGACCTATGCCAGCGCTTGTATCACAAGCAATGGTATTGGTTTTCGTCTAGCACTTTAATTTTATTGCTATCATGGAAAACGGAACTATCGCGAAAAATATATTGCCCTCGGGCTTTAAAGCCCGAGAAGTAAAATTGATTCCCTTTTTTCAGGAAAGCCTCTTTAATTCCAGAATTTAAAATTACAAAATAAAGAAACCTCTTGACTTTTCCATCAAGAGGTTTCTTTACTTTGTTGCCCCACTAGGATTCGAACCCAGACAGACAGAACCAGAATCTGTAGTGCTACCATTACACAATAGGGCAATTGTTTTATTGCGGTGCAAAGATAGTAGTTTTTTGGAATTTCAAAAAACTACTATCTATTTTTTCAGTCTACTTCAATATTTTTTGATATTCCTCGTCGTTAGCCAAAACTTCCAAGGCTTTGGCGATATGCTTATCATTACGGATATGATATTCTATCACGCCATCCTGCATATAGTAACGTTCCATAAACTGGTCCGCTAATATATCCGATATCTCGTCTTTAAACGTGTCCAAATCTCGATCGATGGAGTGTCCCAAATCCTTCTTTAATTGCTCCACTTGTTTGGATATCTGGTCATAATACTTCTCATCCTTTGCTGTCTTTACCAGTTTATCCAACATTGCCTGAGTAGCCGTTTCATACTCGAACTCCCTCGTCTTCAAATATGCTTTGAACTCGTTGAACAGTTCATCTGTCAAGATGAATTCAGAAGGAGAAGGCAACGAGGAATGCTTTGCCGCGTATTCATTCACGAAATCAAAAACCATATCCTGCATTACCAATTCCTGGGAAACCCGTGCATATTTTTCCGGTTCGATCTTGATGTCCGGCGTGATTCCTCCTCCGTCATATACAGTACGCCCGGCTTGCGTCTTGAACGGTTTGATTAATGAATCGGGTATCACACCCACACTCCCGTCCGGGTTGCGATGCGTGTAGTCTACGGCTTGGATACAACGTCCGCTGGGGATATAATATTTTGCCGTAGTAACCTTCAATTTCGTGTTGTACACCAAATCACGAGTCGTCTGAACCAATCCTTTCCCGAAAGAACGCTCTCCCAAAACAACGGCACGGTCATAATCCTGCAAAGCACCGGATAAAATTTCGGCAGCAGAAGCAGAAGCACGGTCGATCAGCACGGTAAGCTTCATATCCGGCAACAACGGATTTTTAGTTGTCTTGTATTCCTTATCCCATTGCTTCATCTTCCCCTTGGTACTCACGATCAAAGAACCTCTCGGCAAAAAGAAACTGGCTATCTCAACCGCCTGATCGAGCAATCCGCCACCGTTTCCACGAAGATCAAGTATCAATGATTGTGCCCCTTTATTCTTCAACTCCATAATCGCTTTTCGCATGTCATCGGCAGACTTGTCCGTGAAACTGGTAAAATAAATATATCCGGTCTGATCATTCAACATCCCATGATAAGGCACACTCGGCATTTGCACTATTTCACGCAATACCCGTTTCTCCATGGGCTTGTCTTCCCCGATACGTTGTACTTTCAACACGACCTCTTTACCCGGTTGCCCCTTCAAACGGGAACTCACGTATTCAACGGTCTTGCCTTTCATATTCTCCCCGTCAATCTCTAAAATCAAATCACCGGGCAACAACCCAGCTTTATTGGAAGGAGAGTTCCGATACGGCTCACGAATCACCACGTAATCCCCTTTTACCCCGATGATCGAACCGATTCCGGCATATTCTCCCGTGGTCATCATCTTGAATTCATCCATCCGGGATTCGGGATAAAACTCCGTGTAAGGATCCAATTTTTTCAACATGGCATCGATTCCGTCTTTCACCATCTTCTCCGGCTGGACATCATCCACGTAAAAAAGATTTACATCCCTAAAAAGCGTAGCAAAAATATCCAACCCTTTGCTTATCTGGAATCTCTTGTCATCTTCCTTCAAACTTAACGCCCCGAAAGCTAATAATAACACTCCCGAGATGAAAATAATAATGCGTGTATTTTTTCTCATAACCTTATTTTAATATCAAAATCTAGCGAAAATAGTACATATCCGACAAAATAGCAAATTTCAAGGCACCGGATCGTATCCCGAACCTCCCCACGGGTGGCAGGAACATATCCGTTTAATCGCCAAGTACAATCCTTTTATAGGTCCATGCTTTCGTAACGCCTCCACAGCATATTGCGAACACGTCGGGGTGTAACGGCAACTCGGGGGCGTCCAGGGGGAGATGCAAAGCTGATAAAATTTAATGGGAATCAGCAATATCCCCACCAGTATCTTTTTCAATATAGACCATAAGTTTTTTAATAGCACCGGTAATCGCTTTTTCTATTTTCTGAAATTCAAAGATATTATCTTGCAAGTATATAAACAAGATATCCATTGTTTTATCTTCCGGAATAGCGGTATACAAAGTATGTTTGTTCAACCGGTACCCCTCCCGAACCAACCGTTTCACCCGGTTGCGTTTCACCGCCCGCTTGAAACGCTTCTTGGAAACACTTATCGCAACACGAGCCGGGGCATCTTTTTCTCCTCTTGGATAAAAACGAAATACCACTCGCAGGGGGTAGCTCACGAAACTTTGCCCCGAGGCTATCAACTCCTCGAAACTGCCTTTACGACACAAGCGTTCCTCTTTACTAAACGTGTATTCAATCGTTTCTTCCATATCTGAATACAAACATACAAAGAAAATGGACATCGTCTGATGTCCATCCCTTTCTATTTTGCTTTATTCTCTTTATTAAAAGCTTTAATGAACTGCTCTAACGCCATGGTCATAGAAGGAGCTTTCTCCGTCGGGGCTTTTATATCAAGCCTTAACCCGGCTTCGACGGCAGCTTCGGCAGTAGCTTCCCCAAAAGCTGCAATAATTGTTGTATCTTGCTTGAAGTCCGGATAATTCTGGAACAATGACTTGATTCCGGCAGGCGTGTAAAACGCGATAATATCAAATTCCTTCAAATCCGGAATTTCTTTTGCCACTTCATTTGCCACCGTTCTATAAAATACTACTTTCGTGTATTTTAAGCGCAATTCGTCCATTAATGCCGGAATATTTTCCTTGTGAACATCAGAAACGGGAACCAAGAAATTTTCGGTTTTGTGCTTCAACAAGATTTTTGTCATATCCTCTACTTTCTTGTCTCCATAGAAAATTTTCCGTTTACGATAGACGATATATTTTTGCAAATAGAATGCTATTGCCTCTGATATACAGAAATATTTCATTGTATCGGGAACTGTTACCCGCATTTCTGTACAAATACGGAAGAAGTGATCAATAGCAGTACGACTCGTGAAAACAATCCCGGTAAAATCCAATATATTAATTCTTTCTTGGCGGAATTCTTTTGCCGTAACGCCTTCTACCTTAATAAATGACTTGAACTCTAACTTCAATCCAAGTTCTTCAGCCAGATCAAAATACGGGGATTTTTCAGTTGTCGGCTTGGGCTGCGAAACTAATATCTTCTTAATTTTCAAAATTTTCTGTTTTAAATTTAACCAAACATTCTCAACTATACCAACAATTTGTATAACACAAGTATCGGTACGATTTCGAGCCCACAAAGGTACAAAATCATATATAAAATAGAAACTTTGTAACCATATAATATTTTAATCAATCTTATAAATCTAAAAATCAAAAGAATAACGAACAAGGTCAAAATCACGTGAAACAACATTCCTACCGCAGAAGGCGTTACGAAGAACAATGCCAATACCAAGGGAGAAATCGACAGCCCCAACACGATACCACTCACCCGCAAATTTAATATAACATCCGAAGCACAATGCCGATTGTTAAATGTCCAGCCAAATATTCGTACCACTCCCATGTACACGATATGATAGCCGAATATAATCAGAAAATAAAATAACGCGTTTGAAAAAACGAAAGACAGACTCGTGAAAAACGCAATCCCCATCGCCAAAGACGAAAAAGAGAGGCAAATCGATAAAAATATAAAAGCATAATTTTGCCGTGCCCCCTCCGACAGTACTGCCGCATCTTTTTTCCGACTAAAGAAATAAAAATAAACCGACGACAAAAATCCCCGCCCCTGCAAACGCAGCCAAGCCACGAGCACGAGAAAAAACACCATGTAAATTAGAATCCCCGAAGTAAAATGAATATCCCATCCCTTCAAGGGAGTCCCCTCAACCAAACCAACATAATCCGAGATGGTATCCAAAGGCGGTAACGGCATCCGGGAAACCTCTTCAACCAAAGAAGCCGGGAACCAAATCGAATCCCGCACCTGCGCCACACTGTCCACAACTTGTTCCTCTAACATATTTACTCTCGTCTATAAATCACCTTTTAATGCGCCTCATACCAGTTTTTACCGTACCCGGTACCGACCGTCAAGGGTACCGCCAAACTCACCACGTGTTCCATGCAATCCTCGACCAACTGCTTCAGTTCCTCGATCTCGTCGTGGTGGCATTTAAAATTCAACTCATCATGCACCTGCAAAATCATCTTGGAACGCAGCCCCCGTTCTTTAATTTTTTGATGGATACAAATCATCGCCTTCTTGATAATATCCGCGGCAGAGCCTTGTATCGGGGCATTTACGGCATTTCTTTCCGCTACACCCCGAACCACGGCATTCCTGGAATTGATATCCCTCAAATAACGGCGGCGCCCCATGATGGTTTCCACGTATCCCTGTTTCCGGGCTTTTTCCACGGACTCCTCCATATAGCGTTTCACTCCCGGGTATAAATTAAAATATCCGTCGATCAGTTCCTTACCCTCTTTTCGGGAAATTTTCAACCGTTCCGCCAATCCCCAGGCTGAAATCCCATAGATAATCCCGAAATTAGCGGTTTTCGCCCTTCTCCTCATCTCGGGAGTGACTTCATCCAAGGGCACATGGTATATTTTTGAAGCAGTTTCCGCGTGTATGTCCTCACCGTTCAGGAATGCATCAATCAAACCGGGTGCACCGCTTAAATGAGCCATTAACCTCAATTCCACCTGGGAATAATCGGCAGAGAAAAAGCCATAGTCCGGATCACCCGTGATAAAAGCCTTCCGGATATTCCGCCCTTCTTCCGTCCGAATCGGGATATTCTGCAAATTCGGATTCAAACTGCTCAACCTCCCCGTGGCAGCTTCCGCCTGATTGAAATGCGTGTGAATCTTTCCGGTTCCCGAATCGATATAAGTAGGTAAAGCCTCGGCATAAGTAGTCAACAATTTTTTCAACCCTCGATAATTCAAGATATGCCCCACAATAGGATGCGCTTCTTCCAGTTTCGAGAGTACTTGCTCGGAAGTGCTATACTGCCCGGTTTTTGTCTTTTTATTTCCCGGGTCAATATTCATTTGGTCAAACAAAATCTCCCCAAGCTGTTTCGGGGAGCTGATATTAAATTCTTTCCCCGCGATCTCGTAAATAATCTTTTCCTCCTCGGCGATCTTTCCTTTCAACTCTTCCGACAATGCTTTCAACGCTTCTTTGTCGATGGATACCCCCTCGTACTCCATATCAGCCAAAACCGCGACAAGAGGCATTTCTAACTCTTCAAACAATTTATAGAGCCCGACATCCATTAAAGCACTTTCCAACCTCCCTTTCAGACGGAAAAGGATATCCGTTCGCTCGGCGTAATCCTTGTCTTTTTTACCCCCCTCTTCCGGGAATAAAGACAGTTGTGGATTTTCAGTATTATCCCCTTTTATCAAACGATAATTCAACAACTCCAACGCTACCCGCTCTAATTCGTGCGAACTGTCCGGTTGCAACACGTAGTGTGCGATCTTAATATCAAAAATCCGGTTCTTTATCTCGATTCCCGCTCTTCTCAACCAAATCATATCATCTTTCACATCATTGGAAATCAGAACTTTTTTCTCATCCTCAAAAACGGGGGCAAACAACCGTATAATCTGTTCTGCCTCCCCTTTTGCCGCGGGAAGCCGAAAATAACAAGCGCTATTGGAAGCTACCGAGAAACACAGGTAATCCGGGTAAGAATTATAAATCGTCCCATCCCCGAAAATAGCGTTCAACACGTATTCCGGAGTTTTTTTCAAAGACTCCAACAACTCTTGTCGCTCTCCCTCGGTGGTCAATTCCTGATAATTCACCTCTTCGGGATGTATCGTATCTACCACCTGTTCGTCATGTTCTATCGCGAATACCCGCTTCGCCAAAGAGAATAATTCCAATTCATCGAAAAGCGGTTTCAATACATCATCCTTTATCTCTCCCAAAGATAAATCAACCACATTCACGTCCGTGGGTACTTCCGTGTTGATCGTGACCAACTC
The DNA here is from genome assembly GCF_900091675.1 of Butyricimonas sp. Marseille-P2440. Classification (NCBI taxonomy): domain Bacteria; kingdom Pseudomonadati; phylum Bacteroidota; class Bacteroidia; order Bacteroidales; family Odoribacteraceae; genus Butyricimonas; species Butyricimonas sp. Marseille-P2440. The sequence goes on from NZ_LT594609.1 coordinate 744,005, forward strand.
TTTTGACAAAAACACGGTATTCTGACAACACAGCAAACGCTCTTTCTGCTTTCCCTTCAGATCCTCTATATGTTGATATATTCCTTCAATACTCCCGTATTTATAAATCAAAGCTGCCGCACTTTTCGGTCCAACCCCGGCACAACCTGGCACGTTATCCGCCGTGTCGCCCATCAACCCAAGTATATCGATTACCTGTTCCACCCGCTCTATTCCGAAATGATCGAGCACTTCCGGAATTCCCCACACCTCCGACTTGTTTCCGGCACGTCCCGGTTTGTACATAAACACCTTATCGCTCACCAGTTGGGCGTAATCCTTGTCCGGGGTAATCATATATACTTGAAAACCTTCTTTCTCTCCCCGCTTTGCCAAAGTCCCCACCACGTCATCCGCCTCGAAACCATCTACCGTAATGGCAGTAATTCCTAACCCCTTGATAATCTTTTTGATATAAGGAATAGATTTCTTCAGATCCTCCGGCATAGGAGGACGTTGCGCCTTGTACTGCGGGAACATCACGTGCCGGAACGTCGGACCTTCCGGGTCAAAAACAACAGCCAGATGCGACGGCTTCTCCAACTCTATGATCTCCAGTAAAAAATTAAAAAAGCCAAAGGTCGCCGACGTATTTATTCCCGTGGTCGTGATCCGGGGATTATTGATAAACGCATAATACGAACGGTAAATCAAAGCGTAAGCATCCAGCAAGTACAGTTTTTTCTCCTCGTTAGTCATCATCTTTCCTTTTCAAATTATTCCTACAAAGTTAGACTTTTTCTTTTACACCGACAGCCACTTTGAAAAAAAGACATCATATACTTTATAACACCCTTTTTCTTCGTAAATCATTTCTTTATCCAGCAAAGCCTTTATTGATCGTTGAACCGAACTGGCTTGCCCCAGTTTATATTTCGCGAGGAAATCCTTCGACATATATTTCTCGAAACCATTTTCTTTCGCCAAAGCTCTCAGCAGGTTAAATTGATTATCCGTCAACAGATTTCTATAATTATAATATACATACTCACGTTCCAGCATAATATTCTCCTTCACGTGCTCAACCAAATCCCGGGTAATATTGTTCACACCTGTTTCAAAAATACGATTAAACATGAATTGAGTATAAAACGTGTACGTATCGTAATTCCACAATACTTCCAAAACGAGTTCCTTATCTATTGTCCGCCGGAACCGAACAAATTGTTTTAAAATAAAATCGGCATAAACTTCTTGATCCAGCCGATCAAGAAACATAAAATCGCTACTTTGATAAAAAGGGCGTCCATAATCACTAAACATGGACATTAATAAATGTTTATTACTCCCTGAAAATATAAAATTCACGTTCGTCAATTGCTGCACATTACTCCGCAATAATGCCTCGACATTCTTTTCCGCGTAATTAACAATTTGCTGGAATTCATCTATCGCGACAACATATTTTACTTTTTGAGATTCTAAATAATCAAACAAGGCGGCTAATCCCTTTTCTGCCTCCTGGGGCTTCCGATAATCAACCTCGATTTCCGGCATTCCTGTAATATCATTAAATACAACTTTAGCCCTTATTCCAGAAAGAAAGGTAATCAACTTGTTCAAAAAATTTGCAGAACGTTCCTTTTCTTCCCGAATCACAGCATTCCCCAGTTCCCGAACCAGTTCCGCCATATTGTTTGTTGCCATAATATCAACATAAAGCAATCTAAAAGGGCGTTCTTTTTTCAAATAGTAAAAAACATTCTTAATCAATCCGGTTTTTCCCATCCTACGTAACGACAATAACGTAATATTCCGATTGTTATCCATAGCCGAGATTATTCTCTCTGTTTCTTTTTCCCGGTCACAAAAATATTCCGGGGACAAGTAACCCGTCACTAAAAATGGATTCTTTACATTCTCCATAGTTTTTGGTTTTATATTTGCATTACGCATTTTGCGTTATGCAAAATGCGTAATGCAAATATAAAACAAGTTTTACAATCAAACAAATCCCGTTTTTCTCCTTCCTTTTAAAAGAAAAGAATACCTTTGGACTCGTAAACAGAGAAAAAGATCAAAATGGCTTGTCAACTGGATATTCAACCTTGTTCGGAGTGGAACCTCTTCTCGCGATTACAGCGCCCACTAGTCATCGCGGGACCTTGCAGTGCGGAAAGTGAAGAACAACTTTTCAATACGGCTACTCTTCTCAAAAATAACGGTATAGAAGTTCTGCGAGCCGGAATCTGGAAACCCCGCACCCGTCCCAATTGCTTCGAGGGGGTCGGCGAAAAAGGGTTACCTTGGTTACAGTACATTCAAAAGACATTAGGACTAAAAGTCGCCACGGAAGTCGCCAATGCCCATCACGTGGAAGCTGCCTTGAAACAAGGAATCGATATGCTCTGGATCGGAGCCCGTTCCACTGCCAACCCTTTTGTCGTTCAAGAAATAGCCGAAGCTCTCAAGGGAGTCAATATCCCTGTTTTAGTAAAGAATCCCGTTAACCCCGACATCGAACTTTGGGTGGGAGCTTTCGAGCGCCTTTATATATGCGGGATAAAAAAATTAGGAGCTATACACCGGGGATTTTCTTCTTACAACAGCAACCGCTATCGCAATACACCACAATGGCAAATCCCCATCGAGTTAAAGCGACGCATCAAACAACTTCCCCTGTTTTGTGACCCCAGTCACATTAGCGGGCACCGGGAATACATACAGGAAATATCCCAAAAAGCCATGGATCTAGGTTTCGACGGGTTAATCATCGAATCCCATATCCAACCGGATTGCGCACTAAGCGATGCCGCTCAGCAAATTACGCCACAGCAATTAAATGATATTTTAAAGCAACTCATCATTCGGGATGCTCACCCGAACAACTCCTCCAGTCATTTAATTATCGAGGAACTCCGGGAGAAAATCGACACCCTCGACAACTCCATCCTGGAAGCCCTGACCCATCGAATGAAGATCATCGAAGAGATCGGTCATTATAAAAAACAAAACAACATTACCATCCTCCAACCCGACCGCTGGGAAAACATTCTTTCCCGAGTCATAGACGAAGCCCGCAAAAATAATCTCCCCGTGGAACTCGTGGAACGGGTATTCAAAGCCATTCACCAGGCTTCAATAGATCGCCAAACAGACATCATGAACCGTCACGAGAAGTAATATTTTGTATGATGTTTGACTTTATAAACTTTCAGAACCGAAGGTTCGACTTTATGGACATTATGGACTAGGAGGTGTGTCAAAACACACCTCCCATTCTAATTCATATAACAAATTGATCAGAAAAGCCTTTTCAGATTACCTAAATTTTTCAAAATAGGCTTGAACTCTTTTTCGCGTGTTTGCAGAAGAAGAGAAATATCCACTCACTCTCTCTTCTAAGGCAAAAAGTTTTTGGACATCAACTTTCTCTCCACTTGCATTGACAAAATCCAAGGCTGATAACAATACCCACACGTCAAAATTCCACTTCGGGTTTTCTTGTTTATTCAACCCGAAGTCCAGGCAAGCATAAATACTCTCGGAATCCTGGGCAAGACAAGCTTGAAGCAGCTTCATTTTATTTTGCAATCTCTTCTCCGGCTCCCATTTCATCGAAGCCCACTCTTTTGTGATCCGCTCAAAAAACTCTTTCATCGTTTTCTCGTTATTTCCCCCCTCTCTTTGTATCACTTGATCTAAAATCTTATGATACCTGCTTTCCAAATATCCATCAACGGTTTCCTTACCAACATTTTCCTTCAATTTGGAATAATTTGACACAACAAAATTGCACTCTTCCGAGCCATAAGGGCGTTCTTTCAACAGAAACCAATATTCAGGTTGCAATCTATCCTTTGTATCCAATTTCCCCTTCAATTCACCCAATACCGTATTACTTTTTTCATTTTCTCCGGCATAAGCAAGCGTCCGATAATAATCTAACAATTGCTTTTTATCCATCGGTCCTTTTTCATACAATTTATTCAGATAATCCAAAGAAGTTTTCTCGTTCAAGCCTCTTTCCACCCAACTCAAAAATGAATTTAAGGATCCCGCCCCGCCGATTTTGTGTTGAATCGTGCCGTCCGGACGAAATATAAAAAATGTAGGGAATTTTTTTATATTGAATTGCTTTGCCAACTCGATCCCTTCCCCTTTTTCCATATCGTACTTCACATTCACGAAACGGGAATTGAAAAAATCACCGGCTTCTTTCTTGACAAAAACTGTATTCAGCATCTTTTTACACGGACCACACCACGAAGTGTAGCAATCCATGAAAACAAGTTTATTCTCCGCTTTAGCTTTAGCCAAAGCCTCTTTAAACGTCAGTTCTTCAAATTTAACTCCTTCTTGGGCGTTTGCCGTGATGCACAATAGCATCACGACAAATAACAATACCGTATTCTTCATATTCATCAAATTTTTATTCCTTCCGTCATTTGCATCAACATAAACAACATGGCTTGATAATGCTGCTTTGAAACCTCATCCGGGGCATTCATCGCTCTTTCGAGCAATAATGTCCGCAATTTCATGCCGATAGCGCAATAATTAGCCAACGTGCCATCAATCAGTTCGGTATTCACGGGACGCTGCCAACCGTAACCGTATCCCAACCCGAAGCTATTCAAGATTTCACGCTCTTCTTCATTTCGAGTGTATTCCCCGTCAGATCCGATCAGTTCCATTTCATTCAAACCGTACAGTTCCATTTCATCCAGAGAAGGAACACCCGCCTCGCTCGTGATTCCTCCTAAAAGTCCGGCCAAACCGGGGGACGGTTTCAACAATTGTTTCATGAAAGCCAACATGCCTTTTTGCATGATGATGTCGGCTTGGGTTACCTTGCGGTTCGTGATGGCACTCTCCCATACGCCATGATATAAATCATCGAAATAGGCTTCCAGCGTGTACGGATTTTCTGAAATATGCGATGATAACACCACGTTTTGGCTCGCCTTAAGCAAAGCCATGATTGCTAAATTTTGAAGTCGTGCGGAAAATGCGATATCCAAACCGAATTTTCCCGTCACCTCTTTATTATCCAACCAATCACAATCATTCAACTGTTTCAATACCCATTTCAAGGAAGCCTGCTGTTTTTCGCGACGGACCGGCTCTACCCCCTTCTCCGGAGAACCGTCTTTCACGTCTGTCAAATAAACCCCTCCGACATTATAAACCACGTTCATCATGTAACGGGCATACTGGTTTACAATACTTTGATACAACGCTTTCCGGTGCATGGCATCCGGATCATCCTTGATCCATTCATTCAAATGGCCCAGAATATATTTCAAATTTTTAATCCCGTATTCACCCGCTTTTATCGGATCATCACCCAAATCTTCCTCTATCGCGGAAGGATCAATTCTTGAATACATTTGTTGCTTGCGGAAACGATAAATCGGATCCCCGGCTTTCTCGTCCACCCAATTTTCCAATATTTCAAATTCCTCTTCCGAGTTTTTTGCCTTGGGGAAATACGTGTACAGCCATTTGATGGCAAATTCATCATACAAGCCCAAATCCGGAGGAGTCAATTTCACCCCTTTATCCCCGGGTTGTGCCACATAATTAAACCGAGCGTAATCCATGATAGAAGGCGTAGTTCCATACTTCCGGGTAAAGCTTGCCGAACGCAAGGAATCCACCGGGTAAGCGCTGGAAGCCCCCATGTTATGCATCAATCCCAATGTGTGCCCGATTTCATGAGTCACCACGTAAGTGATCGACTCATCCATCACATCCTTCGGCATCTTTTTAGCGCGCACGCGAGGATCCACCTGTGCCGTTTGAACAAAACGCCAATGATTGATCAACTTCACGATATCATTGTAAACAATCACCGAAGCCGTCATAATTTCCCCCGTTGTCGGGTCAACCCAAGAGGGGCCCATGGCATTCTGTGTATTCGAGGGAATATACCGGATGCAAGAATATTTCAAATTATCGGGATCAAAATCCGGATCGTTTTTCGGGAATTCGCGTGCTTGCATGACATTTTTAAAGCCGATCTTCTCGAAAGCCTGGTTCCAGCGCAAAACAGCTTTCTTGATCGGTTCTTTCCACGACTCGGGGAAAGCATCGTCAACATACCACACGATCGGTTTCACGGGTTCCACCAACTTGCCTTTTTTGTAAAGCTCCGGATCCTTAGGCTCTAATCTCCAACGATTCACGAGAGAATAATTGCGCAATTGGTCCTCGACCTCCGTGATACAATGTTTCCCGGTCTGGAATATACCCAACCTGAAATCAGGGTATCTCGGACGCATTTTCTTTTCCGGCAACAACAGCAACGAACGAGTGGCTTTTACCGACAACGGGGCATTATTCACCAACGTCGAACGTCCTCTCTTGACGGTCACATTGTAAGCATACCACGTGGAAACCATCACGTTATCCTCAAACGCTTTTATCTCATCCAATTTTGTTCCCTCCTTCAAAGGCGATGCATTAATCGTAATTTGTCCCCCGCCTTGATTCACCGGAGAGAAATCACTCCCCGTAAACAACGAGGTCACGTTAATCACCACGGCAGAACGGTCTTTATTGAACGCTTCCACTTTATAAACCTTCAGCAACGGGTCGATAAAATTCCTTTGTTTCAATAACTTCCCGCGCTCCTTGTCCACCTGTAAATCCAGAGCCGCGTTGACACTACGCATATACACGGTAGTATCTTTTTCAAAAGTAAATTTAATATGCCAGGGAGTATTCGTTTTGAAACCGTTCGTGCAAAACATCGGGTTGCTGGACTCCGATGCCGTAGACCCGAGCAACATCTCGCGCCCCATGTATTTCAACGGGATCTCCATGTACAGTTTATCGCCCACCTTATGCAAGGTCATGAAACCTCCCTTCGTGGCAACATGTTCCTTCGTGTTGAACAACTTATCATACTTGCTTACCGGTTTTGCCTTCGGCTTGTCGGACGTCTTTTTGGCAGAAACCGTCTCCTGCTTGCCCTTTTTCTTCTCCTGTTCATTTTTTGATTGCCCGGCACCCGACGCCACTCCATAAAAAGAGAACAAAATCAAAGGTACCAGTAGAAATACAATACTTTTTTTCATACATACAACATTTAAACATTAAAATTATCTATCTGGCTTTTCGGAAGTTCCAAATCGCCCAACTATTAAATACAACAATAAAAACACACAAGGCTCCTACCTGGGGCAACACATGCCTTAACTCACTGCCATAGGCAAAAAACAGACGCATCACCTCGATATAATAGCGCAACGGATTTATGTCTGCGATCACCCTCGCCCATCCCGGCATACTGTCAATCGGCGTCCACATGCCACATAACAAACAAATAATCAACAAAAAGAAAAAACAGAGCAACATCGCCTGCTGTTGATTACGGCAAGCCGTGGAAATCAATACGCCAAATCCGACCATCGACACAAGGAAAAGGAACGAAACCAAGTAAATACACCAGTAACTACTCTGGGGAACAATCCCGTACATGGCCCACACGATGATCAATCCGAGGGTAAGAATCGCCATGCCGATAATCCACGAAGGAATAATCTTCGAGAATATAAAAGCACTTCGTTTCACCGGGCTCACGTTCATTTGCTCGATGGTACCGTTCTCTTTTTCCGTCACAATATTCAATGCAGACAATACCGCCCCGATGATACAAACCAAAATAGCCAACAGGGAAGGAATCTGGTACAGGCTGGATTCTCCATCCGGATTATAACGGTAATCCACGGCCACATGGATTTGTTCAAACTCCGGATCCGACGGTTTTTCTATCAGTGGGATCTCCACATCCGCCTTCCCCGCATCAATTGCCAACTCGGATACCGTGATTTCTTCCCTTTTGTCCCATTCATTCATCTTCGCCGTCTCCGAAGATGGGTTTGCCTGCTGAATCTCAAACGATTCCTGCAATGGCGATTCCATTTCCGCCCGTGACGACATCAGCTGTCGAGAGCGTGCCAACCGTGTTTCTGATTCCGCGCTCTCTTTTGCCCGCTTCGTCATTTCGGCTTGCGCCTCCGCTTCCATGCGGGCCATGATCTCTTCCTGCGACTCGATCCTGAAACCCGGTTGAAAACCGAATCCGTCCACGTATTCCCATATATATCGCTCCAGCACTTGCAAGAAATAAAACGAAGAAAGTCCCGCTGTCACACCGTTAACGGCATCTATTTCCAGCATAATCGGCGCTTGGGTACGCCCCGTGACATTTTTCTCGAAACCTTTCGGAATCTCCAGGATTCCGGAAGTCTTATTCTTCTCCAACACCTTCAATCCCTCCTCGTAGGTATCCGCGTAAGCCCCTATCCGAAAGTGATTCGAGCTCGTCAACTTCCGCAAGAAACTGGCGGAAGTACTCGTGCGGTCATGATCCACCACGCTCAAAGCAATCGTGGATGTCCTCACTTTAGCGGCAGGAGGAAGAATAAACAAAAGGATTGACGTGATCAAAAACAAGATCAACAAAATCGTTTTATCCCGAAATATCAGAATAAACTCTTTTTGTAATAAAAAGCCCAACATCCTCATGACAACCGATTTTTAAAACATTTGATACTAATGACAATCAAAACTACCGTTATCGCCAATAACCCGAACAATTCCGGGTAGACAGCATCCATCCCCAATCCTTTGATCATGATATTCCGTGCTGCCGAAATAAACAGCGTTACCGGCATGAGATGCACGATCACCTTCATTCCTAAAGACAAAGAATCCAACGGGAAAATAAACCCGGACAACGTGATTGCCGGAAGCATCAGTCCCGCGATGGAAATGATGATGGCACTCCGTTGTGTTTTGGTCAACACCGACACCATAATCCCCAAAGCCAAAGAGGAAAGGGTAAAAACAATGCCGATAAAAAACAGTAAAAAGATATTCCCCGTTATCGGCACTTTCAACACAGTGACCGATATGAGCAGAATCACCACGATATTAATCATGCCAACCAGCAAGTAGGGCACTAATTTTGCCAAAACAATCACCGGCGGTCGCACGGGGGATACCAGTAAAACTTCCATCGTGCCGGACTCTTTCTCCTTCACGATCGCGAGGGATGCCATCATCGAGCACACGAGCATCAACACGATGCCAATGACTCCCGGCACAAAATGAAAAGCACTGTTCAACCGAGGATTGTACCGCATCTTTATTTCCGGAATAATCTGTATCGGCAACTCCCTTCCGGCATTGATCTTCCGCTGGTAATTCAATAATGTCGCCAATATATAAGATTCCAGCGTGGATGCGTTAATCTGTAAACTGGCATCCATGATCACCTGCACGTTCCCGACTCCCGTCCGCTTGATTTCTTTCTCGAAACCGGGCATAAACACAAACACTTGCGACAAGTCCCCTCTTTTGAACAATTCATCCACCTCGTCCATAGAACTCACGTGCTCTACCACTTTAAACGTGGAACTGGCATCTATCTCCGCCACAATCTGACGGCTCATCCTATCATTCGACATATCCAGGACCGCCGTGGGCATCTCGGTCAAACTGCTATTCAAAGCGAAACCAAAAATCAACAACTGCGAAATCGGCAAAACCACCAATACCAATAGTGTCTTCCGGTCGCGAAGGATATGATAAAACTCCTTCCGCGTAAAAGCAAAAAACTGATCTATAAATGTCCTTATCTTCATTTCATCCGTCCTTTCTTTGGGCCCGTCGTGCCAGTAAATAAAAAACCTCCTGCATCCCGGGAACGCCATATTGTTGCTTCAACGCAGCAGGCGTGCCCAATGCCTCGATCCGCCCGTCCACCATGATGGACACCCGATCGCAATACTCCGCCTCGTCCATGTAGTGAGTGGTAACAAACACGGTTATCCCGTCGGCTGCCGCCTGGTAAATCAACTCCCAAAACATCCGGCGCACGGCAGGATCCACGCCACCCGTCGGCTCGTCCAAAAATACAACTTGCGGTTCATGAAACGCCGCCACCGAAAACGCCAGACGCTGCTTCACCCCTTGCGGCAGTAAACGCACCTGCGTATTCCGCTCTTCCAGAAGGCCCAAATCTCCCAGCACCCGGTCCATTTTGTCCCGGATCTCCGAACGCCTCATCCCGTAAATTCCCCCGTACAGGCGAATATTCTCCCGCACCGTCAAATTCTCGTACAACGAAAACTTCTGGCTCATGTAACCAATACCCCTCTTTATCTTTTCCGACTCCCGGGCGATATCGAACCCGACCACCCGTCCCGTTCCCGAAGTCGGTTTGCTCAACCCGCACAACATGCGCATGGCAGTCGTTTTTCCCGCCCCGTTCGCCCCAAGGAATCCGAATATCTCTCCCCGCTCCACGTGAAAACTGATATGGTCTACCGCCGTGAAGTTCCCGAACTTTTTTTCCAAATGCTCTACTTCAATGACCCGTTCCATCGCTAATATCGTTTGTCAACATCATAAAATAATCTTCTATACCCGCCTCGATTTCGTTCCACTCCACCCCGACATGTCCCGCCTCCCGCAAGGAGACCGCGAACCGTTCCACGGGATAATCTCCCTCCCGGAAAGTCGTGTGAAGCGAGTCCCCGAACGTGAAACAGGAATAAACCCCCGGTTCTTCCCGGATATCCCGCAATAACCGATACATATCCCGGGACCGGAAAGCGACCAATTTTTTATCGTGTTTCCGGATCAACCGCTCCGGCGTATCCACGGCCAACAGCTTCCCGTGAAAAATCAGCCCGATCCGGTCACACAACCGGGCCTCATCCATGTAAGGCGTCGACACCAATACGGACATCCCCTCCTTGCCCAACCGCTTCAGGACATCCCAGAACTCTTTCCGGGAAACGGGATCAACTCCCGTTGTCGGCTCATCCAAAAACAACACCTTCGGTTTATGAATCAAGGCACAACACAAGCCCAGTTTCTGCTTCATCCCTCCCGACAAAGCGCCCGCTTTTCGATTTTTAAAAGGAGCCAATTGCTCGTATATGTCTTTTATCTGGTCATAATTGGACTGTATCGTCGTGTCGAACACGTTGGCAAAAAAATGCAGGTTCTCTTCCACCGATAAATCTTGGTACAGGGAAAACTTTCCCGGCATATATCCCACGATATTCCGCACCTCGCGATACTGGTCGATCACGTCGAATCCTCCCACGAAAGCCCTTCCCCGGGTGGGCAGAAGAAGCGTTGTCAATATCCGGAACAAGGTACTTTTGCCTGCCCCGTCAGGCCCGATCAGCCCGAACACTTCTCCCTCCTTCACCTCGATCGAGATCTCCTTCAAGGCGACAATCTCTTTCAATACCTGCCGGTACGTCATGCCGATGTTTTCCGCCAAAATCATAGCCTGATTCATCGGGTATAAAATTTCACGTCGGCATACATTCCGACCCGCAGAAAACCGTCGTTCTCGACGTGTATTTTCACGGCGTACACCAGATTGTCCCGTTCGTCCTGGGTCTGCACCGTTTTAGGCACAAACTCCGCCTCGGAGGCGATCCAAGTGATTTTTCCCCGGTACTCCCGTTCTTCTCCTCCCCCCAACTGGGCAAACACCCGCACCGGATCTCCCACTTTTAATCCTCCGACACGTCCACCCTCCAGGTAAACCTGAAGCGTCATATTTTTCAAATCCCCGATTTTATACAAAGCCTTTACCGGGGCTGCCAACTCTTTCTCTTCCGTGTACTTTGCCAATACCGTTCCCTCGATCGGGTTTACAATGATGCAACGCTGGATCTGGTCATTTATCTGGTCCACTTTCAAAGCAATGGCCTCGCTTTCTGCCTTTGCCCCCGCGATCATCACCTCCGCCTGATGGGTTTGGCCCGCCAATGCCGAACGTCCCTCGTCCACCATCGCTTTCACGTCATCATACTGTTTCTGGGTAGCCGCTTTACCTTCCAACAAACGTTCCACCCGCTTTAATTCTTTCTCCCCTTTTTTCACCTTCAAACGGTACACTTCCAACATCTTATCCAAATTCGGGATACGTTCGTCCACTGCTTTCACCGCCTGTTGCGCCTGTACTTTCAACCAATGCAACTGCATCGTATCTATCAGGCCGACCACTTTACCCGCCTCGATATAATCTCCTTCCATGACCTCCAAACGCTCCACTCTCCCGCTCATCTCCGACGACACGATGACCTCCCTCACTTCAAACATTCCCGAGGCATCCCGCTCTTCCGTTTTATTTTTGCAACCAACTCCCAAAGCCACTAAAACCGCTATACTCAAAATCTTATTCTTCATCTTCTCCAATCATTAAATCAAAAATCATAAATCAAAATTCCCCTATCGTAAGCCTCTTCGTGTATACCATCATCTTCAATTCCACCTCCCGCAACACCTTCTCTTGGCGGGCAATCAATGCCTGGTTCACATCTGCGATCAACTCCGAGATCGTGTACACCCCATTCGCGTACTTCACTTCCGACGCTTTCCGGATACTCTCCCGCAAACGCACAGTCTCCTCGTCACTCTTCAACAGCTCTTGCAACTTCCTGATTTCCGAGTCCTGCATCAATACCTCCATCTTCGTGTTGAAAATAAAACTCTCCCGCTGGTTCCTCACACTCTCCTGCTGTACCTGTATCAATTTCCGGTCATTTCCCCGGGTATTCAATTTTCCGAAATTCCAACTGACCATCACCCCGCCAATAAAATAAGGCTTGAAATCACTGTCAAACGTATTCAATCCCGACTTACCGTATCCACCCATCGCGAACAAACCGATTTTAGGCATGATCTCTGCGTTCTGCATCTTCAAATCGGCATCCAGCCGTTTGATTTTACTATCCAGATAGCTCAATTCCGGTCGCTTCACTTCTTCATTCCCCCCAGGCACCTCCACGAGCGGGACCTGTAATTCGGTCTCTTTCGACAACGGGCGGCCGATCAACGTCGACAACACGTTCAAACAAGCTTCCCGCTTGGCTTCCAATTCAACCCGCGATTGTTCGTATTTAATACGTTCCACGTCAATCACATCCAAATCCGTTTCGTAAATCACCCCTTCTTTCAAAGCCACCTCGGCACGTACCCGCAAACTGTCCAGGATCTCATCCGCCCGGTCCAACTGTTTCTCTCTTCCCTCGATGGTCAACAATCCGAAATACAACTGTTTCACCCGATCCTTGATCTCGTATAACTGGACGTCCAACCCGGCATGCATCATATCAATCTCCCGGTTAGCGATCTCTTTCCCCGCTTTCATCCTTCCCCCGGTCCACAACGCCTGTTTCAACGATAATGATGCACTATAACGATCCCGGTCGCTCACGGGTATCGTCATCGGGGGGATCGCCACCGGTGCATTCACCGTCGGCAAATCAAGGTCCTGCCTTTGGGCAACCTCGTTCAAATCCACGCTGACATTCACCCGGTCCGGCATCTTCAAATCCAGCTCCATCTTCTCCGACTGCCATGATGCCACTCCGGAAAAACTGAATTCCGGCATATACACCCTCGAAATATTCGATAACGTGTATTCCCGGCTCTGTTCCAACAAACTATGCTGCCGGATGGCGGGATAATTATCCATCGCCCATTGTTGACACTCCTCTATCGTAATCCTCCGCTCCGGTTGCTCCCGCCTCCTCGTCTCCTGTCCCCAAAGCGAAACATGTAACATGATAACACAAAAAAAAGCAAATACTCTCTTTCTCATAAACTCCAATTGTTAGCAGAACACATACTGATCTTAATTTTAAATTAAAACGAACGCTTCCGCGAAACCGGGTACACACGACCTACTATTTATTTCAAAAAAAAGGAAGGTGTGTTGACACACCTTCCTTAAAAACACATGAAAAATCGATCTATTACTTTTTGATGAAATGCGTCAGTCCCGCGTCTTTCAAAATCTTCAACAACGCCTCGTATCTTCTGATAACCATCTCGTAATCGGCATGTTCCTCCCGGATCTCGGCATCGCTCTTCGTGTAGATCATGCGGGTAAAATTCGAAAGATCCTGCAAAACGGAAGGCATCCAGATGGAAGAACCATTATTTTGCCCAAACGTCAGTACGCCATATTTCCTCGGGTTGGTGATATCCATCACGTAATTCTTTATATTGTAAGGTTTCCCCAAAACATAACATTCATAACCCTTAGTCGGATTAGGATCCGGCTCCGGGGCCTCTTTCGTGATATCCTGGTAAGCCGTAAACTCCTCGGTATAATATTTTCCTAAATAATCCTGCAGCACGTACATACTTAAATTCCACCCGTACACGACCTTATCTTCTTCCGTCATCTCCTCCAAAGAAAAATAAGTAACATTATTCACACCCTTCTTCTCTTTCGTCATCATATATCTCGTACTCAAGCCGATATTTCCCAAATCCTTCACCAACGTGTCCGGGGTATGCTTTACCGTTTTGTCCAGGATATCCAAAATGATAAAAGCGTGGGGACCGAACTGTCCCTTAAACTGGGGACCGAAATTACCGGGAGCCATAAACGGTTTAAAAGCGTAATCCCTCAGCAGTTCCACCATCTCTTTCAAGCGTTTCTCGTCCCGCTCCATGGTGTACGTTATGGTAGAAGCTCGTTCCCCTTCGCTCAAAAGATAACCGGGACGGAACAGCTCGTAGTACACATACGGGTTACCCCCTTGGTCGTAACGGGTTTGTGTTCCCAACGTGTCGCTATAAAAAATAGCGAATCCCGTCTCTTTGTATATCTCGTAAATCAATTGGTCCACCTCTCCGGCATTCGGGTCGTATTCAATCACGTACCAGTCTTTCTCCATGCGCGAAGGTTCCGCTTCGTCATTACCGCAGGCTGCACAAAAAAGCAACAGGAACAACCCGCCAATCATCATATTTAATTTCATCATTTTAGTTTCCATAAAACATACAATCTTCTCGGTTATTATCTACAATGGCTCCCTCTGTCTGTTTGATCTCGTCCGTCGGGATTTTAAACACCCAGCCCCCGTCCGGGTACTCGGGCAACAGGTAATACCCGTTATAAATTCCCGGGGCACTGTTCCCCGCGTAAGAATAATCATAAGTTTTGTGCCGGAGGCTTTTCAACTCCGGATATTTCGGGGAAACGGCATAACGTCTCAAATCAAACCAACGGTGTCCCTCGAAACACAACTCCCGGCGACGCTCCTCGCGTATCAATTTTACCAGTGCCTCCCCGCTCTCCGTGATCGGCTGCAAATTCTGAATACGCATCTCCATTAATTTGCCCAGGGTCTCGCGGGCAAGCCCCTCCTGGTCCGTCATGGCATAAGCCTCGGCAAGATTTAAATATGCCTCCGATACGCGAAGGGTGAAAACATCCGAAACGAACTGATACTCCTGATTTTTTGCTCCCTCGGCAGTCGCTTTCGTCTTGCGCGGCAAATAATAACAGTGGAAAGCATCCGTTTTGAAAAATACATCCGGCCGGCAATCCTTTTCTCCCGTCGCTTCATTCGTTCTTTTCTTGAACGTGTTTACCAGATCATCCGAAATACGGAATGCCGCCATGGATTTTTTCTCACTACCCGAACTCGACTTCATCAGCGCAAACACGCCGTTGATACTATTGGAGCCTTGGGTAAAAATCACCTCCGGGGAATTCGTGTCCATCCACGAAGTATCTTTCGACGTGGAAACCATCGGGTACACTTTTTTCAAATCCTTCAACGAGTATTTCAAGTTATTACTCAACACCGCGTTGCACAATGCAGGTACAGAATCCCACTGCCCCATGTAGCAATACACGCGGCTCAAGAATACTTGCGCAGCAGCTTTTGTCGCCCGCCGTTTCGTGGTGGGCTCGTATCCATCCAGATAGTGAATCGCTTTTTTCAAATCATCCACGATCAGGTTGTACACGCTTGCCACCGGATCCCGGACATAATTCTCGTCCACCACGTAAGGCGTCGTCTTGATCGGTACGCCCAAATCCGAAGCTGCCGTGATCGGATCATACGCCTTCGCGTAAAAATTCACTAAAAAATAATAATCTGTCGCCCGGATGAAATGGGCCTGTCCCCGGATGGCATTGCGTGCCGACTCCGTGTCGTGCGTAAACTCCTCTACCTTATCCAGCACGACATTCGCCACGCCGATATGCTCGTACAGCCGGCTCCAGTTCTGGTCGGTGTAAAGTACACTCTCTACATTATTGGGCTCCGCCTGCCACGTGTAATACCCGTACAGTTTCGTGTAAGGGGAAGTTGCGGAAAAGTCCCCGGCAAGAAATCCCTCGGCATCATCGTCCATCACGAGCAGCCAGGGGAAATAGACACTCCCCTTTTTCCCCTTGGGATCCAAAGTGCTTTCCATACTATTCACCACTTTGTGCTCCATATAGCCGCTACCCACCAGCAATTCGTCCAGTGCCTTGCAATTCGTGGCATACGCTATCCCGTTCGACTCTTCCTCCAGGAAATCACTGCATCCCGTCAATCCCCAGAAGAGCAATCCGATCCATATTACAACGCTATATCTTTTCATATATTCCATGTTTTAAAATGCGAGATTAACACTTAAAGTATACGTCGGGGCGACCCCCACGCTAATTTTATCTGCCGAACCGGACTGCGAGGTCGGGTCTTGTCCCTTCAGCTCTTTCGCACTCCAGGTAAACAAATTCGTCCCTGACAACGACACGTAAAGCGAACTCAGATTCAATTTCTTACACACGGAATCCGGGAACACGTAACGCAAATTCAAGCTCTGCAACTTCAAATAATTACCACTGACCACCCGGATATCCGCATAATTATACATCTCCCAGATATTTTTCCCGAAATCGTAGGTCTCACTGCTCCACCACACGTCGGTCAAGGTTTGTTGATAAGCTGTATTCCCCAACACTCCCGGGATATTCGTGTATTTTTCGTCGCCCGGATGTTGCCAACGCTTTGTCATCTCCTTCCGGATGTTCTGAATCGGGGAATAGGCCATGGTAGCTGCCTCCGGGTTATACAATTTCAACAGGCGTATTTTCGACCCGATGCTGTATGCCAGATTAAAATTCAACACGAAACCGTTCCACGAGAATGTATTATTGATACCGCCTTGCAGGTAAGGCACCCGGCAACCCGAGTATTTCATCACGGTGGTGTAGACTTCCGAGTCCTTCATGTCCACGTACTGCTCGAAATACTCCTCCCCGATGCGGGCAAACGTCGGGCGTCCGTCATCCGGGCTCAAGCCGGCAAACTCGTAAGAATAGAACGAATTCAACGGTTTCCCCGAAATATGGGCGGTTCCGTTCAGGTAATCCGTGTACACGTAATCATCGTGCATCGGGTCATATTTATCCGTTTCCAGCACCTTGTTCAACAATTTATTCACCACTTGCCCCAACTGCGGGTCAATCCTCCAGGAGAAGCCCTTCCGGTTCCCCCCGACAGCCGTATTGACAGGGTTGATATTCAAGGAAACCTCCAATCCCTGGTTCTCTACCGTCCCCTCGTTCACCATATAAGAAGAGACCCCGTTCACCGCGGACACCTTTTTCGTCAAAAAGGCATCTTTTGTCTTCTTGTAGTAATAAGACAACGAACCGTTCAACTTGTTCTTGAATAACGAGAAATCGATCGATGCGTTGATGCTGTTGGTCTTCTCCCACTCCAGGTCCGGGTTGGGGAAAGATTTGATCGAGGACCCGAAATCCCCGCCGAAAGCCAGATTGGCACCTCCTTGCGTCATCACCAAATCCGGATTCATGGAGGCGTGGGTCGTTCCCTGCCAACCGTATGACAACTTTAACGCCAACTCGTTCACCCACCACGAATCACTCAGAATATCTTCTTTGATATTCCAACGTCCCGAAGCGGACCAGATCGGTAAGAATTTATCCCGGGCTCGATCCCCGAAGGCATTCGAGTAATCCACGCGCATATTGGCATTGAAAATATAGCGGTTCTGGTAACTGTAGTTAAAAGCCCCGTAAGCTGAAATACGGTTGGTCTTCTGGTCTTTCAACACGCCTAAAGCCTTCGAATTGGTCGTGTACCACTTCGTGTATTCCCCGTACTCCTCGGAGTTGAAATTGCCGATTAACATCCCCCGATCCGGCAGATAGTTCCGGAAGGTTTTATCCAACCCCGTGTAATTCGAGGAAGAGAGCTCCCAACCTCCCATGAACGTCATCAGATGGTCACGCGCTTCATCCAGGTAAAGGTTATACTGCACCTGCAAACGGGCCATATAGTTCTCGTTTTTCGTCTCGTTCCGGGACAACTCCCCGCCATAAGGGATTAATGTCTGACTTTTATAATACGATGATGCTAAATGCGCATCAAGATCCTTCTCGTTATCTTTCGAAGTAAACAATTTTTTCAACGACTTCACGTAAAACGTTTCCTCTCCCCAGTAAGTTTCGTCCTTCGTGTTGGTTGTCGCGTACGAAAAGGTTCCCGTCAACTTTAAATTCTCGAAGATATTATAGTTTATACTGGTGGAAAAATTCAAACTATTCCGGTCAATTTTATTATACGAATGATCCCGTTCATTCAAAATATTATACCATACCTTCACGTCACTCCCCGTACCCTTTTGCGGGTAAAAGAAATAGGAACCGTCCTCGTTGAAAACCGGAACGGCACGGCTCGCGTTATAAGCGTAATCCATCAACCCCACGGAATTGGGCGTATGGTCCTGTTTTTGGACATTTCCTCCTAACTTGAATTGCACGTTAAACCGGTTGTAATTCAGCGAGATGTTCGTGTTTGCCGTGTAACGGTCGCCTTTTTCCTTCTGGAGTACGCCATTTTCCCGGTTATACCCCACCGACACATAATATTTCATGTTCTTCGAACCTCCCGACACGGAAAGCGTATGTTTGTGGGAAAATGCGTCGCGGCAAATCACATCAAACCAATCGGTATTCAAACTCTCGTAATAGGCAACTTTATCATTGTATTCCTCGAACGTCATCAAACCGTTCCGGTAATTTTCGTAAGCCTCTTCATACCCGATCCAGCAATCCTGGTAATGATTCTTGTATCCCACGCCCTTCTCGATCACGTCCCGGGAATACGCCACACGTTCCGCCGAATTCATCACGTTCACCGCCCGGTCCGAATAACGGGGACGCCGTGAAAAAGTACCTCCCAGACTGTATCGGATCTGGGGTGGTCCCTCTTTACCCTGTTTCGTGGTAATCACGATGACGCCATTCGCCGCACGGGTTCCGTACAATGCCGTGGCGGAAGCATCTTTCAACACGTCAATCTGTTCGATATCCTCGGGATTCAGGCCCGAAATGGCGTTCCCCAACAAGTTCACGAAATCTAAATCATTCAACTGGGCGGGATCCACATTGACTGGATCCTCTTGAATGATACCGTCAATGACCCACAACGGCTCCTGCGAACCCAACACCGTGGAGGTTCCCCGGATGCGCAGACGGGGAGAAGCCCCCACCTGGCCGGAATTCTGCATGAAGATCATACCGGGGACACGCCCCTCCAGCATCTGGTCCAACGTGCTCATCCCCGGGGTCATGATATCATCCATCTTCAACGTGGTGACCGCACTTGTCAATTTACGCTTGTCGATCTGCTGGTAACCGGCATTGATCACCACCTCCTCCAAGGCCTGCGCCTCATCTTCCAGCACCACCCGCATCATCTCCTGTCCCGTGTATTTCACCTCTTTCTTTTTCTTTCCGACAAACGAGAACACCAGGACCACGTCATCCCCGTCCGGAATGACCATCGTGAATTTCCCGTGTACATCGGTGGTAACCCCCTTCGTACTCCCCTTCACCACGACCGATACCCCGGGCAACGTGTCCTTGGGAGAAGTCCCTAATACAACTCCCTTCACGGTTCTCTTGTTCACTTGTTGCATCATCGTCATCCGCTTCAGAATGATCAACTCGTTCTCGATCGTGTACATCAGATTCGTCCCCGACAACGCCATATCCAGGATCTCGCGCAGCGTCTTCCCCTGCACATCCATCGAGATGTCACTGATTTTCTCCACGTCCGAGGCAGAGTAGATAAACGAAAAACCTGATTTCAATTTAAGCAAATCGATTACCTCTACCAAAGATTTGTGTTCCACCCGCAAATCCAATTTCATCTCCTGCGCCGTAACGTTCGCCCACAACGTACTCGCCGATAGCATGACAAACAAGACTAACAATTTCATCTTCTTTACTAATCTTACCAGTCTCGGGTCTCCCCGAAACAAAAAGTACAAATTCCTTTTTCCCATAAATCAGTATTTGGTTAATTAAACATTGATATTTATTCTGTCTTTTTATAACCAAAACGTAAACGATTGCATTTATGGGTACATAAAATTATTTTTTTTCTCCTCGATTCCCAACTTTTTTTTCTAATATTATACAACAAAAAAAGAGGTGTGTCAAAAAACACACCTCCTAGTTTATAAGGTCCATAAAGTCGAACCTTCGGTTCTGAAAGTCCATAAAGTCAAATACTCTACAATCTACTGGTTATCATTACAATCCTTTACAATTTTGTAATATTCTGACCTTACGACCTTATAGACCTTATGGACTTTATGGACCTACTCCTCCTCTTCTACTACAGCCTCATCCTCTCCTTCCCAATAACCGTAACGCTCCGCGATATCCACGTAATAATAGAATTTCCAACCCACCTTATCGCGATACACACGGTACCGGTTGCGCAATCCCGGCTTTACCTTCCCGTCCAAGGATTCGGCGGGACCTTTAATCGAAACCGGAGCATGCGGGTAAGCCATTCCGTTCTTACCGACAAAACGGAAACGAAGTTCATGCAGGCAATACCCGAAATTCTGTACGTATCCGGTCCCCGTACCGTTTGTCGTCCAATCCCAACGGCTTATATTGAAATGATTTCCCAATGGGAATTCAAATTCCACCCGATACGTGTTCTCCCCGAGCTGCTCAAAGGTAGAAGAACTGGCATACACGCCATACGCGTCAAATCCCGACTCGAAAGTGGCTTTCCGGTCATTTAAGGTATCCAACTGACCTACACTCTTACCCATACTTTGCCACGGGTCATCAAGCAATACGACGCCATCCAATTCGGCATCCGTCCGGAAAGTACAGGAAACGCGTATCGTATCCGTGGTATAATAGGGCCCCACGACCCTTCCCGTGTCTGCCTCCACCGAAGAACGGTACACCTTGGAACGAATATCGACCCCCTCGATATCCACGTCGAACGGCTCGTAAGAATAATGGTCATTAAACAACTGCGTCCCCATCAAATAACGGACATCCCACAACATCAGGCGAATCTTGTCCGGGGTCCCTAAAGTCGGGCGGGCACCGGATTTTCCCGGTATCCCGGCATACATCCGGCAATTATAATTCGGGGAATAATTCGTACTTGTAGAAGTAGCCCCCGTACGTTCAAAGGCTCCCATCAAAGACAAGAACGCGGACTCCGACCCGGCATTGCTCTCCGGCAAAAAGCAAGCCTGGGCGAAAGCCTTCAACACGTATCCCAACTTCGACAAGAAGGTCGCACGGGCACGTGCCGATTCAAAATATTTGATACGGAAGCGGTCATTCACGCACCCGCAAAATGCCATGCCCTCGTGCTCGGAGGGATAATAGTGTTGGATAAAACTCCCCGTGTACTCCGGCATCCACACCAAATAATGGTCGCTCTTCTTCTCCGTCGCATTCTTCTCGAAATACGCCAACACCTCTTTCGCCATATCCGCGATATTCGCCACCTTCATGTCGAACACGTTCCGTGCACTCTTGATATAATGAATCCGCACGAATGCCGGATTCACGTCATTCAACTCCAGCCCGAATTTCCGGTCCACCCGGTAGCGCATAAAACATTCGTGGAAGAATTTTTGGATATGCAACGTCACTCCGGACAACCGGTAGTGCCAATCCGGATTGTCCTCCACGTCATTCGGGACATAATACACGACATTTAACGTGTGCGCCCGCTCCGGCGTGTATGTTTCGCCGGGAGGAATGACTTCCTCGTCTTGCGACAAGTCTGAATCATCTTCCTTATATACATCCGTACAAGCTGCAATAAAAATGGATAAGAATATACCCCATAGAATTCCTACATTTCTTTTCATCATGTTATTGTTTTAGGTTGCTATATTAATTTTTTTTCTTTAAAAACGAAAAACATCTCTAAATGGGGTACATAGTCCTCATTTTTTTTATCAAAATCTTTATTCCGTGCGCAAAGAAGTCAGGCGCATGTACTCGTCGATCTCCGTGTACTGCTCCATGGAATAATCATGTAACAGATGTTTGGCAAAATGGAACCACATCTTGCGCCTGAAAAATTCCAAGGATTCCCCCCGGTAAGCATGGCCTTGCCCGGGAAGAACAAGCATCTCAAAATTTTTCCCGACCCGAATCAGGGCATCCACCATACGGAGTGTATTCGCCGGATGGACATTATTGTCCGCGTCCCCGGCAACCAAGAGCAAGTGCCCTTTCAAATGCTTCGCCAACTCGATATTCGTCGGAATATAGGGTTTCTCAAAACATGCGCTCTCTTTAGCCATTTTCGTCGTATCAGCCGCTTGTGGCTTCTTTTTCGCGGTTTTGCCGGTCGCCTCTTTGATTCCGTGATGCGTCTCTCCCCACCAGATATTATAAATATTGTTATCATGGTTCCCGGCAGAAGAAACAGCCGCCGTGTAAAAATCCGGGTAAGTGCAAAGAGCCGCCGTTGACATGAATCCCCCGCCGGAATGGCCGAATATGCCGACTCTCGACGGATCTATAAACGAATACCGGTGAGCCAGTTGCTCTATACCGCATTTGTCATCCGCCAGCGGATAATCCCGCAAATTACCGTACCCGTATGTATGGTACCACCTGTCGCGCAAAGGGCTTCCTCCCCGGTGACCGAAAGTCACGACGATAAAACCGACCTGGGCAAGGGCTGCGTTATTAAATCCCGTGGAAACGGAAAACTCCAAAGGGACTGCCTCGGTTTGCGGTCCGGGATAAACATAGGAGATGATGGGATAATTCCGGGTGGAATCGAAATCAACGGGCTTCCACATGTAACCGAAAAGATCCGTCTCCCCGTCTGCCGCCTTCACCGTGAATGGTTCCGGCATACGCCACCCCGTCTCGTAAAGCAAGGTTAAATCGGGCGAACAGAGCTCTACAACGACCTTCCCGTCCGTGTTTCTCACCACACTGCGCGGTTCCAGGTCTGCCCGGGAATAATTATCCACGAAATACTTCCCTCCCGATAAGAATGTCACCTTGTGAGTGGCCTGTTCCGGGGTCAATATCTTGCTCCCTCCCCGTCCGTCGAAACGGGCTTTATTCAGCCGGGCGTAATAAGGACTCTCTCCCGCTTCTCCTTGCCCGTAAGCCTCGAAATAAATGAGTTGCTTCACGGTATCTATCCGCACGATCTTGCCGGAAGTCCAGCCTCCCGAGGTCATGGCGTTCTTCAAACGGCCCTCCCCGTCGTAACGGTACCAGTGTCCATGCCCCGTGCGTTCCGACCACCACAGGATCTCCTCCCCGTCATTCAGGAAATGGAATGTGAAAAGCTGGTCATTGAAATAGGGTTCACACACCTCGTTGATCAACACTTTCACCTCTCCCGTTTCCGGAAACACCCGGCACAGTTCCATCTCGTTGCAACTCCTCTTTTTCCGCACGAAATAGAGGCGCTCGACAGGCCTCCCCACGGTGTGCACGGTCAGTTTCTGGTCTTTCCACTTCCCGACAGCCAGATCCACCTCTTTTTTCGCGGCAGCGTCAAAAAGATGCAGCTCTTGTTGCGCCACATGCTCGTCTCCCGGCATGGAATAGTCGTATCTGTTCAAAGTCGGGCGTCCTTTCCCTGTCGTGTTCACCAGGTAAAGCTCCCCGATCTTCCGCTTATCGGTACGTTCCGCGTAAAAATGACGGGAATCGGCAAACCAGGTAATATCCGGGACGGTAATTTTCGCCGAATCCTTGCTTTTGGGCGTGTAGGAATATTTCTCGCATCCATCCTTCGTCAGGCAAGTTTCCGCGGAATCTTTTGTCGATACAAGGTAAAGGTTATGGTTCCTGCCATACACCACGTAACTGCTGTCAGGCGAATATTTACCCACCCACTTCATTTTCGACTTTTTAACCGGAAGGGGAGTTTGCTTTTTCTTCGTGACGGTATCGGGAAACACCTGACTCAGTTGCTCATTCCGGAGGTCATACTTGAACTGCACCCCCTCGGAACTGAAACACAACACGTTCTCCTTCTCTTCCAAAGAAAAACCGGTTAATTTTATATCTTTATAATTCCCCGGCTTATGGGTCACGCTACTGATTTTCCCCGCCAATTCCTGACGGTCAAACAACTCCCGCTGCAAACCGGCAACGGGATCCACCAAATAGTAACGCGCCCCGTCCCTCGTTTCATACCTGTACCAGAATTTACTTGATCCCTTCAATGTATTAGGAATCACACTTGTAGTGCCGACCAAACTTTCCAGATGAAGAAACTTCTCCGCCTGCCTGTAATTCGCTTTTTGCCCCATTCCCGTCAGCACGAGGAAACAGGGCAAAAGCCACAAATATTTCTTTATCAAACGCATCATTATTTACGGTATTCTTCCATAATTTTTTTCAAAACCTCCTCTGTCAATTTTTCCGTTCCCAACGGGTAGCCCTCCCAACGGACAATTCCCTCCGGATCAATCAGAAGTACGTGAGGAATAGCCCCGATCTGTAACTCATTGAACATCCGTTTCTGGGTATCAATGGCATTATAATACTCGATGACAGGCTCCTTCATGGCTTTCACTTTCTCTGCTTTCTCGTTTGAAATTCCAATAATTACCAGATCTTTCCGGTATTTTTTGTGCCACTCGTTCAGTTCCGGGATCAATTTCTTGCAAGGATTGCATTTCGTGGCCCAGAAATCAAGCAGAACAAATTTGCCCTTCATATCCTCCGGCTTTTCACTCAACCATGCTTCAACCACGAATTCCGGTGCTGGCTGATTGATAATTGATTTGGCGTATAAGCGCAACGGTATTCTTTCCGGAACTGCGGCTTCCTTTTTGCCATACTTCTTGATAATACCGGCGATCACTTCCGCCGTCAATTCATGCTCCTTCAAAAGAGGAAATCCCTCCCAGCGGACGATACCCTCCGGATCAATCAATATCGCGTGAGGAAAACCGCTTATACTCATTTCCTTTGCCATCGTCCTCTTCGTGTCAATACCACTGTAATATTCGATGACCGGTTCTTTCATGGCTCTCACGACACGTTCCTCATGACCTGCCAAACCGATCACCACGAGATCATCCTTAAATTTCTTGCTGAACTCGTTCAAATCCGGAATACCCTTGCGACAAGGGGCACAAGAAGGTCCCCAAAAGTCAACCAACACGAATTTCCCGCGGGTATCCGGTTCATCCGTCAACCATTTTTCCACCACCAAGGCCGGGGCTTTTTGATTCAGATACGATTTCGCCCACATTTTTTTATCCCCGTTACTCTCTTGCGCCATCACTAAATTCACGAGAAACAGCGCACAAGCAATAAACAATACTTTTCTCATATCTTTTCCCGAATTTGATTATTTATACTTAGCTATAATCTCCTTGATTTTCTCGGTCGTCAAATCCACGCAAAGTCCTTCCCAACGAACAATTCCTTTCGGATCAACCAACTGTACATAGGAAAGAACGTGCAATTCCATGGTTTTCCAAATCGCTTCACCCGTATTCGCCAAACAGTATTCAATTTTGGGTTCAATGGTTCTCAATTGGTTGATGCTGTTTCTTGCACAACCTATGATTACTAAATCATCAGCAAATTCTTTGTTCCACCTATTCAATTTCGGAATGGCTTTCCGGCAAGGACCGCAATGGAAACTGAAAAAGTCCCGCAACACGAATTTGCCTTTCGTCTTCGGTTTTTTCGGGTACCACTCGTTGACATCCAATTCCGGAGCTTTCTCCCCTAAAAGAGGTTTAGCCATACTTCTATCAATCCCACCGTTCTCGTAGTTGTATTTCTTCATCAGGTTCTCGATCACCTCCGCCGTCAATTCATACCCCTTCTGCCCCGGATTGCCTTCCCAACGGACAATTCCCCGCGTATCAAGCAAAACCGCGTGAGGATAACCTTTCACTTCAAAATACTTCTGGATATATTTCTTTCCTCTTATGTCTATCGCACTATAATACTCGATAACCGGTTCTTTCATCTTCCGCACCAATTCCTCGGTATTCGGGGCAACACCTATCACGACAAGTTTATCCTTGAATCTCTTACTGATTTCATTCAATGTCGGGATATTTGCCCTACATGGACCGCAAGAAGGCCCCCAAAAATCAATTAACACGAATTTGCCTTCCGTATCGGGCTCTTCGGTCAACCACTTGTCCACTTCCAAACGCAGAGCTTCCCGGTTCAACCAAGACTTGGCATGCAATTTTTTATCCCCGTTGCTTTCTCCCTCTCTGGTATTTTTTGTGGCGGTTGTTTCTTGTTTACTCCCCGCGGATGTATTCGTTACTTTCACGTTTCCTCCCCCGAGAGCCTTGAAAAGATTCTGCAAATCTTCCATGCTCTTCACCTCCATTTTGATCGTCTTGCGAACTTTACCGTCACTACCTACACTATCCTGAACTTCTTTTACATTTTGTGCTTGCCCGTGATAAAACGTTCCCAACAGGGCAAATACTACCAGAAAAATCTTACTTTTTTTCATATATTCCTTGGTTATTAAATCTTGTTCCTTATTTATATTTAGCGATGATCTCTTTGATTTTCTCTTCTGTCAAATCCACACAGACTCCTTCCCAACGGACGATTCCTTTCGGGTCAAGCAACTGCACGTAAGAATAGACGTGCAATTCCATCTCTGTCCAGGCCTTCTGACCGATATTCGCCAAACAATACTCTATCTTGGGTTCTATGGTTCTCAACCGGCTGATATCATCCCGTGAACAACCGATGATAACCATGTCATCCGCAAATTCCTTGTGCCATCTGTTCAATCTCGGAATCGCTTTCCGGCAAGGACCGCAATGGAAAGCAAAAAAGTCCCGCAACACAAATTTCCCCTTCGTGTCCGGTTGTTCCGGGTACCACTGGTTCACATCCAATTCCGGTGCCTTTTCCCCGAGAAACGGTTTTGCCCATTTTCTTTCCACTCCCCCGTTATCCCGGCTATATTTTTTTATCAGATTCTCGATGACCTCGGCTGTTAATTCATACCCTTCTTGAACCGGGTTTCCTTCCCAACAGACAAATCCGTGTTTATTAAGCAACACGGCATGAGGATAACCTTTCACTTCAAAATATTTTATGAATTTCTCTTTTGTAGTGTCTATCGCGCTATAATATTCAATCACCGGTTCTTTCATCTTCCGTACCGACTCTTCTTTATTTGGGGAAATACCGATGACAACAAGTTTATCCTTGAATTTTTTACTGAATTCGTTCAACGTCGGAATACTTGCCCTACATGGAGCACAAGAAGGTCCCCAAAACTCGATCAACACGAATTTACCCTCCATATCCGGCACGTCGGTCAACCATTTTCCAACTTCCAAACGCGGAGCTTTCCTATTTAAAAAAGATTTGGCATACAATTTTTTATCACCGTTTGTCTCTTGCGCAGATAAATTCATCACACTTACAAATGTTCCCAATAGAACCAATACCGTAAAAAAAATCCTATTTCTTTTCATACATCATTTTGTTATTAAATTTTATTCCTTGACTTCAATATTCATTTATTGCAAAACGGGAAAAAATGTAAAACGGGGTACAATCGCACCCCGTTTTAATAATAATTTAACAAAAAATGTAACACCTACTTATTTTACTGTCGAAACATTAATCACGTTTCCTTTGATTTTAAACGTCACCTGACCGGTTTTTTCAAATTTATCCAAAAGCTCATTCATATCGCTATAACGATCTATATTGGCATAAAATCGTGCATCTTTCGCTTCCTCGTTCACGTAAAAAATATAAACGTCATACCATTTGCTCAACCGGTTCAAAATGTCTTCCAAACGTTGATTCCGGATATTCAATTTCCCGTTCTTCCAATCCACAAATTCAGCCACATCCACGTCCCTCTGCACCATATTTCCTGTCTTTTTATCCAACACGCTCTGTTGATTAGGAGCCAATATACAAGATTCATCCCCAGTAGATACTTTTACCTTACCGGAAACCAAAGTAGTTTCCACGAATACTTCGTCCTCGTAATCTCTCACGTTGAAAGTTGTACCCAACACCTCTATCTGTTGATTTTTCATTTCAACGATAAAGGGACGAGCGGTATCTCGGGCCACTTCAAAATACACTTCCCCGGATGCCTTCACCACCCTCCTGTTTCCCGTGAACGTCACCGGATACTCTATCTTAGAAAGTGCTCCCAAATAAACTTTAGTTCCGTCCGCAAGTGTTATACCATACTCTCCTCCTCGTGGAGTCGTCACGTTATTGAAAATTTCCTCCCGAACCAACGTATCCTGCTTTTTCTCATAACTCAATAACGAACCCGTATTCACTATTTTCGCTGAAGCCTCTTCCAATTCATTGGAATAATTTTCCAGTTCTATGCACTCCCCAGTAGATAATTGCAAAATAGCCCTGTTCCCTCCAGCAGGGATAGCCACTATCTGTCCGGAAGGAACAACATGCTCCTCTTTTCCCAAAACAAAAATCAAAACACCAATCAATAAACAAGCAGCAACACCTGCAACAGACCAATAAGAAAGAATACGTCTCCGTCCTTTTTTACTCCCCTTCTGCCGGGTAACAAACTTATTCCAAGAAATATTTATATCTTTATCAGTCACCTCCTTGACAAAGCCATTTTCACGATAAAACTTCTCAACTTTATGGAAATAATCTCTATTCTCTTTGCTTGCCGTACACCATGCCTTAAAACAACTTTCTTCTTCCGAAGAAAGCCGCCCTTCTAACTTGCGCTCTATGATATCCCACTCTATCTGTCTCATAAGTCTCCTCATCTTCTTTTGTGTGAATTCAATTTAATCTAGTTCTCTTAATACTAAGAACGAACTCATTTCTATTTCGGGGTACAACAAAATCACTCTTTTTTCCATAAAATCATTATTTGAATATCACATACAAAAACAACAGCAAAAAAAGCAGATGAGTCTTAATATATTTATACGCTCTTTTAATATGCGTATGCACGGTTCCTTCCGCTATATTTAAACGCTCCGCCACTTCTTTATACTTCAATCCCTCCATAACGCTTAATTCCAAAACCTGTCTCTGCATATCAGGCAATTCGGACAAAAGTTTTTTCACCTTTATTTCTCGTTCCGTCTCTTTCTCTTCATACGGGAAATAAACAAAAGCTTCAGATTCAACAAGATGCTTTTGATATTTATCAACAATGTTCAACTTCCGATGATGATCCACACACAAATTTCTTACTGACGTGAACAGATAACGTTCCAAAGGTATATCTCCAGGCATATTTTTCCCTTTATTCCATAATCCCATAAACACATCTTGGATTACATCATCTGCAAGTTCTTCATCCATCAAAAAATTTCGTGCAAGAATATACAGTCGTTTGTACATAGATTTGTACAAAACTTCAAAATGTACAGGATAATTCTCATTCAACCATTTTACTGTATATAATTCATCACTCATAGATTCAAATATTACACTCCTCTATGTAACAAGATATTAAATTTTAATAGAAAAATTTACGTATAATGTATTGGCAAATATAAAAATTATCTCCGAAAATTTTCAATAAAAAAAAGAAATGATAGATATACCCACGACTCCCCCTTAAGCTACCCTTTCCCTATCCCATGGACGTAGCATAAACGTAGTATTTTCGTAACATAAACGTAAACGAGGGTTCATGCTACCTTTTTGATTGGTCAATGATAGGTTAATAAGGTCAGGCAAGGGTATGGAAATGGTCGTGCACGATCTTCGCTTTGGCATTTCCAATGACTTTTGCCAATTCCTCACGAGAAGCGGATTGAATAGCATTTACCGTTTTAAAATTTTGTAATAAAGCTATTTCTGTCTTTTCTCCTATACCTTTTATTTCACTCAATACACTGACAGTTTGCTTTTTTTCCCTCAATTTACGGTGAAAAGTAATACCGAAACGATGGGCTTCATCCCGGATATGCATCAATGTTTTCAAGGCAACAGATGTCTTTGCCAATAAATAAGGATCTTTATCACCCGGGTAATAGATTTCCTCCATCTGTTTTGCCAACCCGATAATAGGCACCCGTTCCAATAAATCCAGTTTCTGCAAAGTAGCAACAGCAGAACTCAACTGTCCTTTACCTCCATCGACAACAATCAAATCGGGAAGCTCCAAACCTTCTTCCAGTACCCGATGGTATCTACGGTATAAAATCTCTTCCATAGAAGCAAAGTCATTCGCCCCGATGACAGTTTTCACGTGGAAACGTCGGTATTCCCGCTTTGCCGGTTTCCCATCGATAAAGACAACGCAGGAAGCTACTGGATTGGTCCCTTGTATATTAGAGTTATCGAAACATTCCATCCGATGCGGTAAACGGGGTAATTTTAATTCATTTTTTATCGTGTTCAGCAGGTCTAATTTGGTATCCTGTCGGCGCAATCCCCTTTGCCGTTCCCGATCCATTTTAAAGAATTTCACGTTTCGCTCTGACAAATCCAACAATTGCTTCTTCTCCCCCCGCTGCGGAATAGCATAATTCAATCCTTTCATCAAGACATCCGGATAAAAAGGTACTAAAATTTCCTTGGATTGGCTATTCACGAGTTGCCGGATTTCAAAAATACCGAAAGACAGTAAGGATTCTTTCGATTCATCGAGTTTCTTTTCCAATTCTATGGTATGCACTTGATTTACCGCACCGTGAACAATACGTAAATAATTCACGTAAGCATACTTTTCATCTTCCAGGTACGAGAATACATCAATATCATTCATAGTAGAACTAACAATAGTCGATTTTGTCTGATGTGACTTTAAGGCTTCTATAGCCTCTTTCATCTCTTGAGCTTTCTCGAATTGAAGCGAAATAGCGTATTCTTTCATTCTTTTAGACATGAAATCGATCACGGAAGAAATATTTCCCTTCAATATATTCCTAATCTGGACTATATTCTCCATGTATTCCTCTTCCGGCATGTATCCCACGCAAGGACCAAGACAATTTCCTATATGGTACTCAAGACATACTTTATATTTTTCACCATATATTGCTGATTTATTGAGATTTAAATTACAAGTACGTAATTTATACAAACTTTTTATCAAGGAAATCAGCGTGTTAGCGTATTTTGCAGAAGTATAAGGACCAAAATATTCCGAACCATTCCGAATAAACTTGCGAGTAATGAATACCCGAGGGAAAGCTTCTTTCGTGATACAAATCCACGGGTAAGTTTTGTCATCTTTCAACAGGATATTATACCGGGGCTTATACTTTTTAATCAAGTTATTTTCCAGTAGTAGAGCATCTTCCTCCGTGTTGACAACAATATACTTTAAATCACGTATCTTTTTGACTAAAACCATGGTCTTTGAAGACTGGTTTGTCTTCACGAAATAGGATGAAACTCTATTTTTCAGATTTTTAGCTTTACCTATATAAATAATAACTCCATTTGCATCAAAATATTGATACACTCCCGGAGAAGTAGGTAACTTACTCACCTTTTCTTTCAATCCCAATTCATCCGTCATAGATTCAAACTCCTATACAAATCCAAATTTTTCGACATCAAATATTCCTTTCTCGCCTATCTTCAGCGTGGGTATTACAACTAAAGCCATAAATGAAAGTGTCATAAACGGTGAATTTAAGGATGTTCCCATCTCCAAAAGCAATTTATTCAATTGCGTATAACGATTGGCAACTTCCTCTCCGGACAGATCACTCATAATTCCTCCTACCGGCAGAGGCAAGGTATATAGTTTATGACCATCATTGACTACTAAACCACCTTTGGATTTGATGACTTCATTAATGGCAACAATAATATCAGTATCCGTACAACCTACCGCAATAATATTATGGGAATCGTGGGAAATAGAAGAAGCAAACGCCCCCCGTTTTATTCCTATACCGGATATAAAACCAACTTGAGGCGGCGTATTAAAATAACGATTCACGTAAACTATTTTCAATATATCCGAAGAAATATCCGACTGGAAGTGTTCGCTTTTCTGATCAAAATGTAATACTTTTTTTTCAGTGACAATACTGTCCGGGATTATTTTTATACAAGAAATATCTCCTTGTACATCTGTACAAATATCCGTATCCTTTATTTCATCATGATGAAATAAATTCAGAACCTCTATTTGGGATGCGGGTAATTTATAATCTCTTCCTTTCCGATAAACTTCTTCCCCATTGATGTAAGTAGAATAAACATCGAATGATTCCAGGTCTTCCAAAACAATAAAATCGGCTTTGTCCCCGACATGAAGGGTTCCCACGTCCAAATGATAAAAATGTACCGGATTGATACAAGCCACCTGTAAAACATCAAAAATACCGAAACCATCTGCCACTGCTTTTCTCACGATATAATTGATATGTCCTTTTTCTAAAAGATCGTCAGCATGGGAATCATCCGTGCAAAACATCACGTTATCGGTACGGGTAGCAATTAATGATTTCAATGCCTCGTAATTCTTTGCCGCACTTCCTTCTCGAATCATGACTTGCATCCCTTTTGAAATCTTTTCTTCTGCTTCATCCAAAACGGAAGACTCATGATCTGTTTCTATCCCATGCGCGATATATGTACTTAATGCATCTCCCTTCATTCCGGGAGCATGCCCGTCTATTCTTAAAGAATACTTTTTAGCCATTTCCAATTTTGCCAGAACTTCCGAATCATTATTCAATACTCCCGGGATATTCATCATTTCGGCAAGCATGGTAAATCGACCGGTTTTTGCCAATGCTTCGGTATCCTCCACCGTTAAAATATTACCCGGTTTATCTAATGAAGTAGCCGGAACGCACGAAGGAATCCCCCAGAAAATATTTAACGGAGTTTCTTCCCCGTTCTTTATCATCATTTCAATTCCTTCCACACCTAAAACATTAGCTATCTCGTGTGGGTCAGCCACCACTCCCACTGTCCCATTTGGGATAACTAATTTGGAAAATTCAGAAGGCATCAACATGGAACTCTCTATATGAACATGGGCATCTATAAATCCCGGGGAAATATAATGATCATAGGAATTTGAATTACGTTCTATCGAAATAATCTTCCCTTCAGAAATAGTGATTGCACACGGATAAAATTCTCTATTATCAATGTCAACTAAATTTCCTTCTATTACTTTCATATAATAGTAATTTATGTGGTGTTTTTACTCTTTCTTTTATCCCTTTTCAAGGATTCGGTGTAACTATATTACAAGGTGCCCTTCGCACCATTTTGAAATGTTCCACGTGAAACATTCGATTATCTCCCCATTAAAATCAATAAAACATTAATATCTGAAGGGGACACTCCTGTAATACGAGAAGCCTGTCCAATAGTTTTCGGATTAATCTTTGATAATTTTTGACGCCCCTCGTATGACAGAGAATTTATCTCCATATAATTAAATTTATTCTCAATAACCAAGTTTTCCAGCCGATTCAATTTATCGGCTATCAATTTTTCACGTTCAATATATCCCGAATATTTTATTAAAACTTCAGCCGCCTCTACAATTTCTTCCCGAATCGAATTATCAAAAATAAATTCTTTCAGTGAGGGTATATACTCCACGATCTTAGGAATTGTAATTTGAGGACGTGAAATAATATCAATCAATTTCAATTTTTGACGGATCGGAGAAGAAGCAAAAAGTTCCAGAGTAGGATTTATTTCCTCTGGAGAAATACTAAAATTAGTCACGAAATCAATCAAGCGATCCCGTTTCAAAATCTTATCTTCAAAAATAGAATAACGATTCTCTTTCACCAAACCAATAGAATATCCCAAAGGAGTTAATCTTACATCTGCGTCATCTTGTCGCAATAAAATACGATACTCGGCACGTGAAGTAAACATCCGATAAGGTTCGTCCACTCCTTTCGTCACCAGATCGTCAATCAAAACTCCTATATAAGCTTGATCGCGATTCAGTATAAAATCCTTATTCTCGTGCAGAGAAAGATGCGCATTGATTCCAGCCATCAAACCTTGTGCAGCGGCTTCCTCGTACCCGGTAGTCCCGTTTATCTGACCCGCAAAATAAAGTCCTTTTATCAATTTAGTTTCAAGCGTCGGATGCAATTGTGTCGGTTGAAAAAAATCATACTCTATCGCGTAACCGGGGCGGAATATTTTCACATTCTCGAATCCTTCCACTTGTTGCAATGCACGCAACTGTATATCCCAAGGTAAAGACGAAGAAAAACCATTCAAGTAAAATTCCGTTGTCCTCTCCCCTTCCGGTTCCAAAAATAAATGATGACTGTCCCGGTCTGAAAAAGTATCCAGTTTAGTTTCTATACTCGGGCAATAACGGGGTCCTATACTTTTAATAGTCCCGTTGAACAGAGGACTGTCTTCAAAACCTTCCCGCAAAATATCATGAACGACTTTATTCGTGTAGGCAATATAGCAAGGTCTTTTCTGAAGTGAATTCGTATAAGCGAAATTCAGAAAAGAGAATTTATGGAAATCATTATCTCCATCTTGTCTGGTTAATTTGGAAAAATCTACGCTTCTACCGTCGATGCGTACCGGCGTACCCGTTTTCATACGTCCCACAGTAAAACCCCGCTCAAACAATTGCTCGGACAAACCATGAGAAGCAGGTTCGGAAATACGACCACCGGAAAAACTTACCCGCCCGATATGCATCAGCCCGTTCAAAAAAGTTCCGTTGGTAAGTACCACCCGGGGTGCCGAAAAAGAAACACCCAGACGAGTCTTTACCCCCACTACCCTATCTTTATCTAAAATCAGCTCGGTAACATCATCCTGCCAAAGATCAAGGCGGTCGGTATGTTCCACCGTGTCCCTCCACTCGGAAGAAAAGACCATACGGTCACATTGCGCACGGGGACTCCACATGGCAGGTCCCTTTGACAGATTCAGCATCCGAAATTGAATCGTACTCTTGTCTGTCACTATACCCGAATATCCTCCTAAAGCATCTATTTCTCTGACAATCTGTCCTTTAGCTATACCCCCCATTGCCGGATTACAAGACATTTGAGCTATCTTATTCATATCCAGAGTAATAAGCAAAGTCTTAGATCCAAGATTAGCTGCCGCACAAGCTGCCTCACAACCGGCATGACCAGCTCCCACTACAATAACATCATATTCCGGTAATAATTGTGACATATCAAAGTGTTTTAAGCAATTCTAAGCAATGATTTTCATTGGAACGCATTTCTTTCGCGTCTTCATCGGATTTATCTTTAAAACCAATTAAATGAAGTACGGAATGAACTATCACCCTATGCAATTCTTCTTCATAGGTAGTCCCGAATTCCAAAGCATTGGATTGAACCGTATCCAAACTAATGAATACATCACCGGAAAGTACCTTACCCTCCCTGTAATCGAAGGTAATTACGTCCGTGTAATAATCATGATTCAAATATTTCCGGTTCACATCCAGAATATATTCGTCATCACAAAAAATAAAAGAGATAGAACCCAACTTTAACGCGTAATCTTCAGCGACAAGCTGAAGCCATTGAGTCACTCTCTCTTTTGAAAAAAAATCAGGGAATTCACATCCCTCGTTGAAAAAAAAAATCTCACTCATTTAATCAATTCATAAATTGAAAACCATGGTCACCTTAGATCCTTCGTCTTCAAAAATCAAATCGTCAGAAAGCGTTTTCATCAAATAAAGCCCTCTCCCGGCATCTTTCTCGATATTATCCGGCAAGGTGGGATCGGGTATATATGAATAATTGAAACCTTCACCTTCGTCCTTCACCGTCACGAACAAACGCTTATCTTCCTCATAAACCGTGAATTTCACGTGTTTCGAAGGATCCAATTTATTACCGTAAAGAATAGCATTATTCACGGCTTCTATGACGCATAAACTAATCTTGCCGAACACATCCGGTTCAACATTATAAACGTCTGAAAAATAATCGATAAAATTCTCAACTTTAACGATATTGCCTATTTCCGAGGCAATTGAAAATTCTAGTTTGTCCATGCTTCCTAATATAATTATCTAACACGTTAGACAAGATCATACTTCAAATACTCCATTAATTTATAAACTAACATACGTAAATATACCCACAATGTCCCACAATTTACAGTCTAGCGAATGTAGGTAAAATATTTTTAAATATCAACCCGAGCAACATAAAATAATCTACCAAGGCGTCAACCATAATTGCGGGTCTAAATTATCCTTATCTTTCCATACCTGAAAATTTAGTGTACTACTTTCTCCACTACTCGCCAACTTACCAATTTTCTGTTTCACATTCACGGTGTCCCCCTTCTTTATGAAGATTTCCACCAGATTTGAATAGACCGTAAGATAATTTCCATGGCGCACAATAACAACATTATTATCTCCCGGGATAAACATTATTTCCGTTACCACACCTTTAAATACCGCTCTGACATCAGCATTCCGCGATGTAGTAATAGTAATACCTGCATTATTCAACTTCACCTGTTTGAACACCGGATGCACGTTAATCCCGAATTTCTCGGAAACGAACCCTTGTTCGACAGGCCAAGGCAA
Organism: Butyricimonas sp. Marseille-P2440; assembly: GCF_900091675.1. NCBI lineage: Bacteria > Pseudomonadati > Bacteroidota > Bacteroidia > Bacteroidales > Odoribacteraceae > Butyricimonas > Butyricimonas sp. Marseille-P2440. The sequence goes on from NZ_LT594609.1 coordinate 780,631, forward strand.
CTTCCCTTTATTTTTAGCGAAATCATCGGAAATAAGTTTCTCTTCCGGTGTTAATTTATAGTTAGAATTTTTACTTCCTGACTTTTTCGCTTGAGCTGCAATAAGTTTCTCCAATTCTTTTTTAAAACGTTCCCGATTTTTTATTTCAGCGTTCAATTTTCGAACGAGTTCTTTTTCTTTCTTCTTGAGTTCAGCGACGTATTTATTTGCCTCGTTCTGCTCTTTAATCAACTCGTTATTCTGAGTCGATATTTTAGACTGCGCCAAATTCTTTTGCGCTATCAATTTTGCCAACTGGGTATTAATCTTCGTCAAAGAATCATTCGTTTGCTGTATCTGTTTTAACTGGCGCTTGGAATAATCCTGAACCTGCTCAAAATACTTGTATCGCGCATAAGCTTGAGAAAAACTGGAAGAAGAAAAGATATATACCAATTTATCCGAAATATTTCTTTTCTTCCAAGTCTCGTAAACCATTTTAGCGTAAAAATCAAGCATTTGCTTCCGGTTCGCCTCTAATCCCGACTTAACAGACTCATTATCATCTATATTCTTCTCAATATATTTTATCTCACTCGTGAGAGATTGAATCATTTCCTTTCCCTTCACGATCTTTTGATTGATGATCGTGATTTTTTGAACGGTAGCCGATTGATCATTACGTGCTGTATTCAACAGCTTGTTCAGATAAGCGATCTCCTTTTCCGTCTTCTCGTTCTTCTTTTTAATAGCCTCAATAGATTGCGAATAAGCAATCGTGAGAGTGCAAGAAAAAAATAGAACTAATATGACACGAAAAAGATTCATTACTAATACATTCTTTGATATTTACTCGATATTTTAAAATTAGGGGACACCTCTACATCAAATTCCAGACGACTGAAATCCAGTTGAACTTCCCATTCATCTTCATCAGTAAAGATATTAAAAACTATCTTCTCCGGGAACAATTTTCCCTCGAAATCTTTAATATTCTTGTATTTAACACTCATACCCACCTTTTCATCCATGTCTTCGATAGAAACCAATCGAGGTCTGAAACAATCCGGGTCAATATGTATCTTTTGTAAAATCACGGAAAACTCTTTATTTTTCCGCTTTTTCTTGTACAATTTTTTCAGTTTCCTACCTAAAGCCTTTTCTTCCAACGTGTACAAAAGATAGTCATTACCCGACTTATCGAATTTGAATCGTCTTCCTCTATCCACTTCTGAGGTACAGGATTCAAAATCAAAAAAACGATTCGTCAGCATCCGCTGGAAGCAATCATAGGTAAAACCAACATCAAAACGATCGATAAAGTAATTGTAATCCGAAATAAAATATTTCTTATCTCTCGGGCTGATAAATTTCACGCTATCAGGTGTCAACAAAATACGTGCTACTTCTATTCCCATGGGAGCAGTAACCGATACCCAAATGAAGCTATCTCTTTGAATTCTCATAATCGCTTTCAGACTATGAGATTTTTTCTTCTCCTTTAAGGTCAAATCTATTTTCTTCGCATATATCGTGTTATAATCCAATTCGTTAAAGTAAACATTCCTCAGCAATCTTGCTTCAGTTATATTCGGCAATTCTCTTTTAACTTCAACTACTTTTTTAACGGACTTACACGACACCAATAAGACCAAAACCAAAATAAAAATAAAACTATTCCTCATGCTCTACCGATAAACCGTTCTCTATTTTATTTTTTAAATCATCACTAATATCATCACCCAATTCCAATGCTTTCTTCCACATTTTCAATGCTTCTTCCTTATCTCCGTTCATATAAAGAATATCACCGTAATGCTCGTACAACACGCCACTCGGTTCAGTTGTATTCTCCATGGCAGAACGCATATAAAAACGTGCCAAAGAATAATTCTTCAACTTGAAAAGTACCCAGGCATAAGTATCCAGAAAAGTAGCATTATTCGGATCGGCACTCAATGCCGCAGAAATCATTTTTTCCGCGTAATCCAAACGCTCATTCCGTAAAGAAAGATAATAACTATAATTATTCAAAGTCATTATATCATTCGGATTGATAGCTATCGCACTATCAAACATGGAAAACGCTATATCTACACTGTCTTGCTTGTAATAACATTCACCCAAATAAGCATACAATTGCGATTTTATAAAAGAATTCTCCGGTGCCAATTCAAGCCCTTTCACCAAATAACCTTTTGCACCCGCATAATTTTCCTCGACCAACATAGGTAAACTTATCATCATGTAAGGCAGAGCCTCGTTCGGGAAATAATTCAAACATTCCAATCCTTCCCTTCGCATAGCAGCCGTATCCCCCAACTGATTGGATAATAACATCAATTCTTCCCAAACCAAATAATTATTCTTTTCCCTGGAAACAATAAACTCCAATTCCTTTTTGCACTCTTCTAATTTATTCTCCCGTTTCAGAAAATCGGCATTCAAAGTTCTTACACCGAGGTCATTCGGGTATTTTTCCAGCAACAATTGAACGTAAGGATAAATTTGTTCGGGTGACATCTTTGAATTATCTTGATTCACGAGTAATTTCAATAAATATTGAACTTTCAACCCGTTATCAATATTATCATTCAAAAAAGCTGAACGAATATATTTTCTAGTATTTATCGTGTCATTTTTAACTCGATAATAATCTGCCAAATAAAGTCTTACAAAACCATTATCGGGATCGTCTTTCACTATTTTATCCAGAAGTTGCAATCCTTTTTTCTCCTGGCTGTGGGATAAATACAATTCAGCCAATAATCCTAAATAATCCGTGTTCTCCGGATACTTCTTGATTAATTTCATTACCTCGGAAGAAGCCTTCTTGACATCCCCTATCTTCGAATACAATTTAGCTTTCTCTATTACAGCCGGTTCATTGATCCCGAATTGCTTCTCGTATTTATTCAATACCTCTATTGCTTTATCCCACTTCTCTACCGAAGTATAAAGATCAACTTCTATAATATAAAAATCTTCCCGTTCCGGGTGCATATCAATCAGGTTGTCATATATTTTGCAAGCTTCCTCTATCATCGATTTTTTTTGCAAAATATTAGCCAACAATAAATTATACCAAATATTATCGGGTTCCAACTGAACGGCTTCCCGCATTAATTGAAGGGGAACATTTAATTCCTCACCTAAAGAAAGTATACTTGATACTTCATACCGTACTGCGGCACTTCGGTTATAAATTTTCATGCACTGATCGAAACAGGCAATAGCCGATTTCAAATCGCCCAGTATTTTATAACGTACACCTTCCATGAAAGCATAATCGAACTGTACTTTAGCTTCACCTTCTAAAGTAGGTTCAACCCCTTTCTTTTTATCTGCAAATACTTGAACCGTGCAAAAAAGAAACAGAATAACAAATAACGATTTAATTAATCTGGTCATCCTAAATTGTTTATTGTTTACCTGTATGACCGAAGCCTCCCCCTCCTCTTTCCGTTTCATTTAAAGTTTCCACCTCTATCAATTCAGCTTGCTCTACTTTATTGATTACCATTTGGCAAATACGCTCGCCATCATTGATTTGAGTAACTTCATGCGACAAATTGACAAGAATAACACCAATCTCTCCCCTGTAATCGGCATCGATCGTTCCCGGTGTATTCAACAAAGTAATTCCTTCATTTAAAGCCAACCCGCTTCTCGGACGCATTTGTGCCTCGTAACCGTCAGGCAGTTCTATAAATAATCCCGTTGGAACAAGTCTTCTTTCCAATGGCTTCAACATAATCGGGGCATCGATATTTGCCCGAATATCCATACCTGCCGATGAACTTGTCTTATATTCCGGAAGTGCATGCTTCGATTTGTTTACAATCTTTATTTTCATTTCTATCTAATACTTTGGTAGTTAGTCATCCAAATGGATGATTTCATAAATCGTGCTAAGATAGCTATTTTTTATGAATTAACCTGTATATAAAGTCTTTTGTCAGTAAAAAACTCATCTCTCTTCTCACGAATATGTACACAAAGAGTACAAATAACGGTAAACGAGCCAAACAAGTTATCCAATTCCCCTCAAATTTTATCATACGCCCTACAAAATAGAAAACAAGGCAAATAGCAAAGTAAAAAATGATTTTTGGAATATCGTAATTGATCTTATAGAAATGCCTTCCCAGAATGAAAGAAAGCACTGTCATAACAAGGAAACAAGTAAACACGGAATAAGCAGAAGCCATAAATCCTATACGAGGCAGAAAGATCACGTTTCCCGCCACGGTAATCACGCATCCTATTATCGCCATGTAAGCACCATATATAGTCTTGTCTGTCAACTTATACCATAAAGAAAGCGAGTAATATATGCCTTGAAACAAATTTGCCATCAATACCCACGGCAATATAACCAATCCGTCGAAAAACTTTTCGTCCAGAAAATATTTCAAAACATCCAGGAAATACATGACTCCCAAGAAAATCATTAACCCAAATCCGGTAAAATAAAGCAATACATCCTCATATATCTTTTTGGAATCATTACTTTTGGCATAATTGAAAAAGAAAGGCTCGAAAGCAAAGCGGAACCCTTGCGTGAAAATATACATGATTAAGGCTAACTTATAGCTAGCTCCATATATCCCCGTAACCGCCAAAGCTTCATCCCCGCTTCCCAATATTTTAGGCATTAAAATTTTATCACCCTGTAAATTAATCATTCCAGCTACACTTACAATCAATATCGGGTAAGAATACTTCAAAATATCCTTCAACAAAGAGAAAGAAAACACGAATTTAAACCGGAATATATAAGGTAATAACATTAAAAACGTGACAATGGAAGCCACCAGATAAGAAACGAATATATAAACGACTCCCCCGTCTGCCTGATAAAAAGGAACCGTGATTCCTTTCTTTTCCAAAAATGGGCAAAGCAAGTAAAAGAACAGGTTCAATCCCACGTTAATCAATATATTCACTAATTTAATGATACCGAAACGAATAGCTTTTCCTTCCATTCGCAACAACGCAAAAGGTAATGTACTGATTACATCTATTGCAATTGTTACAACTAAAAGGATAAAGTAAAGTGGATGATTTCCTACTTCCAAAAAATCAACGATTTGAGGAAGAAAAGCGAAACAAAGTACCAAAAATATAATTGAAGTGGAAGCCAAAGAGGTCAACAAAGTAGAAAATACTTTATTCTTATTATCCTTGGTAGCAAAACGAAAGAACCCAGTTTCCGTACCATAAGTTAACAATACAACCAATAATGCAACATATCCCATTAAATTCGTGAAGATACCATTATCTACGGTTGAAAGTACCCGAGTATACAGTGGTACTAGCAACCAATTGATAAATCGCCCAAGTATCGTCGTAAAACCATAAATCACGGTTTCCCCAATTAATTTTTTCAAAGGATTCATATTTTCTTTATTTTTGCTTCAAGTTCATTGACATGGCAAAAATAGCAAGTTCTCAACAACTACATCATATATATATTATCTTTTATTTTTTTAAAAAGAAATATGAATATTATTATAAGCTGTGAGTTCTCGGGATAAAAATAATGGATTTTCCTTGTTTCTATTGTTATTAAACATTGGTGTTGTAGTTACTCACAATTTATATTTGAGTTATCTATTGATAATCAAAATGATTTTTGAGTTATCCACAATTGTTAGTAACAATAAGACGGAGAAAGTAATTTGTGAAAAGACCCGATTTTGGTGTTAGTATTTTGTAGAAACGAATTGGAATAATTTGAAAAACTATTCTTGGATTTCTGGTTTCAATTGTTACTTGATTCTCTTTTTTAAAAATGCAAATGAAGTTATTCTTTTTAGTTCTTTTTTTATGCACAGTTACTAACGAGGATACTAACAAATAATTGAAAATGGAGAGATAAAAAAAAGCCACTTATCCAATGGATAAATGGCTCGTTTATATTGAAAATTTTAGCGAATTACTTCATTTTCTCGATCACCGAAGTGGTAGAATAGCCTTCAATGAAATCTAGGGTAACAACTTCACCTCCTTTAGCTTTCACGATATCGTACCCGACAATGTCTTCTGGTTTGTAATCTCCTCCTTTTACCAGTACGTCCGGTTGTACCATGTTTATCAGGTCGTAGGGTGTATCTGTATCGAAAAGGATAACTTTATCGACGAAAACCAATGAAGCCAATAATAAAGCCCGGGCTTTCTCGTCATTCACGGGACGGGATTCGCCTTTTAATCTTTTGACCGAATTGTCGGTATTTAAACCGATAATTAGTTTAGTCCCGAGGGAAGCAGCTTTTACCAGGTATTCGATGTGTCCTTTATGTAGAATGTCAAAACAACCGTTCGTGAAGACGATTTTGTCGTTTTTAAATCTCCACATACTGATGGTTCTAGAAGCTTCTTCCGGAGTGTAAGCTATTTTTTTCTCTATATTAGGTAAAAAATCCATGGCAAATTAAATTAGTTTGTTTGTAGCCGTATCGGGAAACACTAGTACGGGTTTGTGTGATTTTGCTTCTTCGAAATCCATAGAAGCGTAAGAAATGATAATAACCACATCCCCCACGGCGCATTTGCGAGCTGCCGGACCGTTTAAGCATATAATACCCGAGTTTCTTTCACCTTTGATGATATAGGTTTCGAATCTCTCACCATTGTTGATATTCACGATTTGAACTTTTTCGTTTTCAATCATGTTGGCTGCCTCGAGAAGTGCTTCGTCAATGGTGATACTACCCACGTACTGAAGGTTGGCTTCAGTAACGGTAACTTTATGAAGTTTAGATTTTACTACTTCTATAAACATCTTTGTGCTTGTTTGATATACGTTTTAAAATACAATATTATCAATTAGTCGGATTTTCCCGGCATATACCGCTATACAACCGATTTTCACGTTGTTCTCTTTCCAATCCCGGATCGGTTTCAATTCAGTATCGTCTACAATCTCGAAATATTCGACTTCAAGATAAGGATTTTTATTGATTTCTTCTGTTACCCATTTTTTTATTTCTTCCACATTCATTTTGGAAGTCAACGTTGTGGCTTCTTGAAGAACTTTATGGATATGCGGGGCATTTTTTCGGTATTCCGGTTCCAGTAATGTATTTCTAGAACTCATGGCAAGACCGTCTGCTTCCCGGATGATAGGGCACGGAACGATTTCCAGGTTATAGTGCAATTGTTTCACCATATTTTTGATCACGGCAATTTGCTGGAAATCTTTCATTCCGAAATAAGCTCGGTGTGGCTGAACGATGTCAAACAGTTTGCTCACGATTTGTCCCACGCCATTGAAATGCCCCGGACGCCTTGCGCCTTCCATAACGCTTTCCACATATCCGAAATTGAATACCCGGGTGTCTTCCTCGGGATACATTTCTTCGACGCTGGGTGTGAATACATAATCACATCCGTTTTTTTCCAGTAGGGCGACATCCTTATCCAGCGTACGCGGATAACGTTTAAGATCTTCTTTATCGTTGAATTGCGTGGGATTGACAAACACGCTGACGACAACCACGTCATTTTCTTTTTTACATGCTTTTACCAGAGAGATATGTCCCTCGTGAAGTGCACCCATTGTAGGTACGAGACCTACCGTCTTCCCTTCTTGTTTCAGCTTCTCTATCGTGGTGGTTAATTCCGCTTTCTTTGTAATAATATTCATGATTATAATCTTGAAAATACGGGGTGCAAGTTTACAAACTATTTTCGAGATAATACCATATTGAAAGTTGAAAATTCAAAATGATTACTTAAATAACGAGTGAATATTAGGGTGTATAGAGGAAAGGGCGTCCAATAGTTCCTTGTGGGTTACCCCTTCACGCATGACGATCAGTACAGTATCGTCTCCCCCGATAGTTCCCAATACTTCAAAATAATTTTCGTTGTCAATCAATACCGTCACCGCTTTTGCATACCCGGGGACTGTTTTCATAACAGCTATATTGCCGGAAAAGTCAATGCTTGAAATAGAGTCCGTGACGATAGCAGAGGTTTTTTCATCTGCCTGTTCGTTTTGTATGCTATCCGGGATAATATATATGTAACCCTTATCCTTGTGAGGTATTTTTGCCACTCTCATGAATTTGAGATCACGCGATAAGGTGCTCTGTGTTGCCTCTACGCCCAATTCTTTCAATCTGAATAATAGTTCTTCCTGAGAACATATCTGTTCGTTCTCTATGAGCTTTCTGATAGATAACAAGCGTTTGGTTTTATTTCTCATAAATGTTTTGTATTACGCACTACAAAACTAATCAAAAATGTTTGATTTTCAATGGACGTATATATTTATTGCATAATTATTTATTTAATGACATAAATATTCTTTGTGGTGTCGATTTTTAGTGCTATTTTTGCGCAGTATTTACATATAATCTTTAGCTGATAGAATAAATATGCAGAAATTAAAAAAAGCTCGTCTGATACTGGAAGACGGGACAGTTTACGAGGGAACTTCCTTTGGTTACGAGAAATCGGTGTCCGGGGAAGTTGTTTTTTATACGGCAATGACGGGTTATCCCGAAAGTTTGACAGATCCTTCTTACAAGGGACAGATACTGGTTCCTACTTATCCGATGATCGGCAATTACGGGGTTCCGGTCGACGATGAGCGGGACGGGATCTCCAAGTTCTTCGAGTCAGACAAGATTCATTGCAAGGCATTGGTGATTTCGGATTATTCCTCTCGGTACAGTCATTGGAATTCACAAAAAAGCCTCGGAGATTGGTTGAAAGAACAACGGATTCCGGGGCTTTTTGGTATAGATACCCGGGCATTGACTCAAAAATTAAGGGATAACGGCGCAATGGCAGGAAAAATACTGTTCGATGGCGAAGATGTGCCTTTTTATGACCCGAATAAAGATAATATTGTAGCGGAAGTTTCCACGAAAAAGATTATGGAGTACGGGAACGGTAAATACAAAGTGATGTTGGTGGATTGCGGGGTGAAAAATAATATTCTGCGATGTTTGCTAAAGCGTGACGTGACCGTGAAACGTGTGCCCTGGGATTATGATTTCACGAAAGAGAAATATGACGGGCTTTTTCTTTCCAACGGACCCGGCGATCCGGCAATGTGCAAGGAAACGATAGAGCATATACGGAAGGCTCTGAAAGGAGATACTCCGATCATGGGAATTTGTCTCGGAAATCAATTAATGGCGAGAGCTGCGGGTGCGTCTACTTATAAATTGAAATACGGGCACCGGAGCCATAATCAACCGGTGATGAAACCGGGAGGTACCCGCTGTTATATTACTTCGCAAAATCATGGATTCGCGATTGACGAGAAAACGCTTCCGGCAGATTGGGAACCGCTTTTCGTGAACGTGAATGACGGTACGAACGAGGGGATTCGGCATAAGAAAAAGCCGTTCTTCTCCGCACAATTCCATCCGGAAGCGTCCAGTGGTCCGGTGGACACGGAGTTTTTATTTGACGATTTCATAACTGCGATGAAATCATCGAATAAAAATAATTGAAAATGCAGAAATTACTAATTCAGTGATTTTTGAATTAATAAATTGTAAATCATAAATCTAAAATGAAAATAAGTAAAGTTTTGCTTCTGGGATCGGGAGCGTTGAAGATAGGGGAAGCCGGAGAGTTTGATTATTCCGGTTCACAGGCATTAAAAGCCCTTCGGGAGGAGGGTATTTATAGCGTGTTGATTAACCCGAATATTGCTACAGTACAGACTTCCGAGGGTGTGGCGGATAAAATCTATTATTTGCCGGTCACTCCCGAGTTTGTAGAAGAGGTGATTAAAAAAGAACGTCCGGATGGAATATTGCTTTCTTTCGGGGGACAGACGGCGTTGAATTGTGGTGTGGAATTGTATAAATCCGGGGTACTGGAAAAATATAATGTGCAGGTATTGGGAACGCCCGTACAAGCTATTATAGACACGGAAGACAGGGAAATATTCGCGGGAAAATTAGCGGAGATTGATGTAAGAACACCCAGGAGTATTGCCGCGAATAATATGGAGGAAGCGTTTGCGGCGGTGGATAAATTGGGATTTCCCGTGATTATTCGGGCTGCCTATACTTTGGGTGGTTTGGGTTCCGGTTTCTGTTCCGATAAAGAGGAATTGGAAAGGTTAACTTCCAGTGCGTTTTCCTATTCCCCACAGGTTCTCGTGGAGGAATCACTGAAAGGATGGAAAGAGGTGGAGTATGAGGTAGTTCGCGATAAATATGACAATTGTATTACTGTTTGTAATATGGAGAATTTCGACCCGCTGGGGATTCACACGGGTGAAAGCATCGTGGTGGCTCCTTCGCAAACATTAAGTAATAGTGAATACCACAAATTGAGGGCTATAGCGATCAAAATAATTCGGCATATAGGGATTGTGGGAGAATGTAACGTGCAATACGCCCTAGACCCAAATTCCGAGGATTACCGGGTGATAGAGGTGAATGCTCGTCTGTCGCGTTCCAGTGCTTTGGCATCGAAAGCTACGGGATACCCGTTGGCATTCGTGGCGGCAAAACTAGGAATGGGTTACGGGTTACACGAGATTAAAAATTCGGTGACCAAAGTAACCACGGCTTGTTTTGAACCGGCGTTGGATTACGTGGTATGCAAGATTCCCCGCTGGGATTTAAATAAGTTCGAGGGGGTTTCCAAAGTGATCGGTTCCTCGATGAAGAGCGTCGGGGAAATTATGGCTATCGGCAGGACTTTCGAGGAAGCTATTCAAAAAGGAATCCGTATGATCGGGCAGGGAATGCACGGTTTCGTGGGTAATGTGCTTAAAACAAAAGATATAGACGAGGAGTTGGTGAACCCGACAGATGCCAGAATATTCGCCATAGCGGGAGCTTTTGACAAAGGGTATAGCGTGCAAAAGATTCACGATTTGACGAAAATCGATCACTGGTTCTTGCAACGCCTGGAGAATATCCACCTGCTGAAAGAAGAATTGTCAAAATTGAATAGTGAAATTGAGATTGGTGCGGATTTGTTGCGCGTGGCAAAACAATACGGATTCTCTGATTTTCAGATTGCACGGTTGACGATTAAAAACACTCCTCTTTCTCATCATGAGAAGATGTTGAAGATAAGGGAATACCGAAAAAAATTGGGTATTCTTCCCTCGGTGAAACAGATCGATACGCTGGCGGGAGAGTACCCTGCCTTGACCAATTATCTGTATATCACGTATAACGGTTCTGAAAATGATGTGCAATACGAGCATGACGGTCGCTCAGTGATCGTGCTTGGCTCGGGAGCGTATCGTATAGGCAGTAGCGTGGAGTTTGACTGGTGTGGGGTAAGTGCTTTGAACACGATACGGAAAATGGGGTACCGCTCGGTGATGATTAATTATAATCCCGAAACGGTGAGCACGGATTATGATACCTGCGATCGCTTGTATTTCGATGAACTCTCTTTCGAGCGGGTGATGGACATCGTGGAACTGGAAGAACCGAAGGGAGTGATTGTTTCCACGGGAGGGCAAATCCCGAACAACTTGGCAATGCGGTTGCACGGGCAGCACGTGAGTATATTGGGAACTTCTCCCGAATCGATCGACCGGGCGGAAGACCGTCAGAAGTTTTCTTCCATGTGTGACGAGTTGGGTATCGACCAGCCCCGATGGAGCGAATTGACGAGTATAGAGGATATATACGCTTTCGTGGATAAAGTGGGCTTCCCGGTATTAATTCGTCCTTCTTATGTGCTCTCGGGTGCTGCTATGAACGTGGTATCGAATAAAGACGAGTTGCTGCATTTTCTGGAACTGGCAGCCGAGGTGTCGAAAGATCATCCCGTGGTGGTGTCTGAGTTTATCGAACAGGCGAAAGAGGTTGAAATCGATGCCGTGGCACAGGAGGGAGAGGTGAAAGCTTATGCGATCAGCGAGCACGTGGAGTTTGCCGGGGTGCATTCCGGGGATGCAACAATCGTGTTCCCCGCGCAGAAATTATACATAGAAACGATTCGTCGCATCAAGAAGATAGCCCGGTTGATAGCGAAAGAACTGAATATCTCCGGTCCTTTCAATATGCAATTCTTGGCAAAAGACAATGATATAAAGGTGATCGAGTGTAATCTCCGGGCTTCGAGAAGTTTCCCCTTCGTGTCGAAAGTGTTGAAATATAACTTTATCGATATGGCAACCCGGATCATGTTGGGCGAAAAAGTGGAGGCATTAAACAAATCCGTGTTCGACCTCGATTACGTGGGCGTGAAGGCTTCGCAGTTCTCGTTTGCCCGTCTGCTGAAAGCCGATCCCGTGCTGGGTGTGGATATGGCTTCTACCGGGGAAGTGGGTTGCATCGGGGAAAATTATTACGAGGCGATATTGAAGAGTATGCTTTCCGTGGGGCACCGGATTCCGAAAAAGAATATTCTGATTTCATCGGGTCCCATGCGTTCCAAAGTGGAATTATTGAATTCCACCCGGATGTTAATCGAAAAGGGCTTCACGATATATTCCACGGAAGGAACGGCAAAATTCTTCAAGGAGAACAACATCGATGTGAATATCCTATATTGGCCCGATGAAGACAAGGAACCCAATATCATGGAGTATTTGCATGACCGGAAAATAGATTTGGTGATTAATATCCCCAAGAATCACACGAAACGGGAATTGGATAATGGGTATAAAATCCGTCGTGCCGCAGTGGACTACAATATCCCGCTAATCACGAATGCCCGTCTGGCAAGTGCATTCATTTATGCGATCTGTAAAGTAGACTCAACCGAGATCGCTATCAAGAGCTGGGATGAGTATTAGAAAACTAAGAGTGACTTGAACTGTTATTTTTATTTAATGAATTTCTATATTTGTAGAATGGTAATGATTTTAATAATATAAATTTGGATGATGGATATGTAAAACGGCGGATAAAGATTCCTGATGATTACACTTTTATGTTTCCATACACTGTTTCTATTTTAGCCATGCCATTATCTTTTTTTTCACCTGCTATTTTGGTAAAAAAAGGAGAGTCGATAAGAAAGTATCAGTGGCGCTATAATTTAATCTCATCTATTTTCGGTTGGTGGGGAATTATCCTTGGTCCTTGGGCGACAGTTAAAAGTATTCGGAGTACTTGTAAAGGGGGAGTGGATGTGACTGACGATGTCATGTTAAATTTGGATCAGGAAGGGTTTGACAATCGACAGTTCGAATGGAAGCAGACAAACCAGCTATTTTGTAAGGTCGGTAAATGGGATAAGAAAGATCTCCTGTTTACGAACAGGATTCAAATATTCGCTAAATAGTGATCGGTTATTATATAGGAGAAGGTAGTGATGAAAATATCTATTATATAGGTTTGAAATGCGTGTGGAATTTCAAGAAATATAATGATATTTTTGGTGCTGCAATTTATACTCGCTTTAGGGAAAATACGATATTTTTTCTTTTAGATTTAGATGAGGATAATTTTTTGGTAGATTATTTACTTCAACAAGGTGATGTTATTGTGGATAAAACAATTTGTGAACAAGATAATAAACAGTCGTGAAGGGGTAGCTAAAGATAAGAGGTTTTTCCTTGAAAAATATGTGATAAATGGAAAGTGAAAGTCAGATAAGTTGCCGGTTCAAAATAGCAATTTTTTGGAAAAACGCTGTTTTGAACCGGCAATTTGTTTATGTGACAATGGCTTGCTTGATTTTTATTAAAATAAAATGATGGAATAAAACGACTTATTCAAATTATACTTATTTTTGTAATGGTCATTATTATAATATCCATTACAAAAATAAATGCTATGAAATTCTATGGTAGAAAGACAGAGTTAGAGATACTTGAACGGACATTTGAACAATCTAACCAGACGGCTTGTTTTACGGTTATGATAGGACGTCGCCGCGTTGGAAAGACTTCATTGCTTTTAGAAGCGATGAAAGGGCGTCGCTTTTTATATCTGTTTGTTTCTCGTAAAAGTGAACCTCTGTTGTGCAGCCAATTTCAAGAAGAAGTTGAAAGATCGTTAGGTTTGCAGATTTTTGGTTCAATTACAGATTTTCGAACTCTCTTTGAGCAATTGATGATTTATGCGACCCGGGAGCATTATACGTTGATTATAGATGAATTTCAAGAATTTGATAATGTAAATCACTCGATATTCAGTGATATTCAAGATCTTTGGGATAGATATAAGGAACAAGCAAAGATTAATTTTATTGTTTGTGGTTCTATTTATTCTATGATGAAAAAAATATTCGAGAACAATAAAGAACCTCTGTTTGGACGCTTGACATCAAAGATCGTACTTTCTCCTTTTCCGACCGGGACGTTGAAAGAAATTCTAACGGATTATAACCCGGATTATACTTCGGAAGATTTGTTGGGACTTTACCTAATCACAGGGGGAGTGGCTAAATATGTAACTTTACTTATGGAAGCCGGGGCTGTGACTCGAGATAAAATGTTGGATGTTGTAATTTCCCCTGATTCGCCTTTTTTGGATGAAGGACATGATTTACTTGTAGCAGAATTTGGTAAGGAATACGGAGTTTATTTCTCTATTCTTCAGTTGATAGCTTCCGGTAAGACGACTCAAAGCGAGATAGACTCTATTATTGAAAAGAGTACGGGAGCCTATCTGGTCAATCTTGAAAAAGAATATTCATTGATCAAGAAGAAAAGACCGATGTTCTCGAAGCCCGAAAGTCGAAAGGTTCGATGGGTTTTGAATGATAATTATATGTTATTTTGGTTCCGCTTTATCTATCCGAACCAATCTATGTTGGAATTGAAGAAATTCCAATTGCTGAAGGAATATATCTTAGACAATTATGAACAATTCAGTGGTTTGATCTTAGAACGTTATTTTCAGGAGAAAATGTCAGAAACAGAAGATATTACAGATATTGGGAATTATTGGGACAAAAAGGGAGAAAATGAGATAGATATAATTGCTTTGAATCATTTACGGAAGACTGCTATCGTCGCTGAAGTGAAACGTAATCCGCAAAAGATAGATCTGAATGCCTTGTCCCGAAAAGCGGAGGTACTTACTAAATATTGGGGAAAGTACAAGGTTGGATTGTGCGGATTTTCTTTAGAGGATATGTAGTGTATTTATAAAAATCATGTCTGATAGAGTGACCTGTAATGAATAATCTTTATTTTTGTGGAGCCTATTCTTTTAAAAGGGGTATTATAAAAACAAGTGCTTATGAAAAATAAGAAATTACGGGGAATACTTTACTTGTGTGCTGTTCTGGTATTATTCGCTTTGGGTATGCTCATTTGGATGAAAACGTCTAAAGTTATTGAAGAAAAGACTTTCACGGTAAACGGGCAGCAAGAAATGACTTTCGAGTATAACACGAAAATGGAGTTACCTAAAGTGTTACGTGTGCGTTTTGACGGGAAATTGGATTGCGATGCGATACTGGTTATCAAGGAAAACGGGGAGGGAAATTCCGTTCGTTTCCGTCGTTCATTCCCGTTGAAAGCCGGGGAATTGAAAGATTATGATTTTCAGACTACTTGGACTCATCCGGGAATGATTATCGAGTTGCGTTCTAAAGATTGCGAGGTGAATGACATGAAGATTCATATTGAGGTGGAGGGGTAACGAATTAGAAAAGATGAAAGAAAAGGTAAAGCAGTAAAAGATATTTTGATTCATCCGGGTTTTTATCGATGAAAGAACGGATTTTCGAGTATGCTTTTTTGATGTTTTTGTGTACTTGGGAATGTGTGACGTTTAATTCATCGGATATTTCCTCGTAACTTTTCCCGGCTAGTTTCATTTCCACGATTCGCTTTTGCAGGTCGGAAAGGTTGTCCATTGCCAGATTTAGTTTCGAGAATAAATCGTCATACGTGGTGTCGTATTCGGATGTGGTGCTGAAGATGAGCGATTCGAAATACTTCAGGTTGTTGCGGTCTATCACGTTCTTGTGTCGTAGAAAGCTGATACAACGATTTTTAGACATAGCCAGAAGGTATTGTTTCGTGTTGATCTCTTCCGGGATAGACTTGTATTTCTCGAAAAAGCCGATAAACACGTCTTGAACCAGATCTTCTGCGTCATCTCGATCCATAATATAGTGATAAACAAAATTGTAAATATCACTATAGTAGCATTTGAAGATATGTTCAAATTTCTCCTCGGGCATATTCAGAGTTTAAAATTTCTGCTTTTTTTGTAATAACCACATGACAAATATATGCGATTAAATTTTTATTTAGGACTTGTTGCGAGTTAAAAATATATTGTTGAAAAAAATTTAAAAAAATATTGGAATAAGAGGGTCCCATTTTTTTGCATGAGCGTTTTTTGTAGAAAAGACATTGTTTATGCAGATAGATTGGAGTAAATTATTTTCATATATCAACGGGTGTGCCGACCGGAAGACCATCGAAGAGGTGGAGCGATGGCGTGAAAGAGATTCCCGGAATGAAGCGTTTTATCGGCGGACTCGGGATTATTATGCGAATAGCCCGACTCGGAATGAATTTTTTTCAGAAGAACAATTGGATGTTCTTTACAAGAAGATGTTGAAGAGTAAGCGAGGCAAACAGCGGCGTGTATTGTGGCAACGGATGACGGTGGCAGCATCTGTTATTTTGTTATTCTCGGTGGGAATCTGGTGGTATAATACCGGAAATGTCTATGACGAGGGCAAAGTGCCGATAGGAATGACGTACCCCGGCAATCACTTGTCAGAGGTGGTCGTTGTCACCGAGAGCGGTGATAAGTTTACGACCGAGCAATTGGATTCCGACGTGGTCCGGCAAGTCGCTGATAATAAGTTGGAATATTCGGCACGTGAAAACAGGCAGGAAGAGGATACAGCCCGTGTGGAGAAGCAAATCCCGAGGCACACGATCATCGTGCCGCGGGGTAAGACTTTCGAGTTGGTTTTGTCCGACGGGACTTTCGTGTTGCTTGGACCTTCCAGCGAGTTGACTTATCCTGTGCAATTCGACTCTTGCTCGGTGAGGGAGGTTGCTCTCCGGGGAGAGGCTTATTTCGAGGTTACCAAATCATCCAATCGTTTTGCGGTGAACACGGGGCGCATGAAATTGCAGGTGTACGGTACTATTTTTAACGTCCTCGCCCGGGAAGAAGCGCCGGATGAAGCCGTTCTGGTCGAGGGACGTGTCGGGATTATGCCTAAAGATGGCACGGGAGAAACGATACTCCGTCCCGGGGAACTGTCTTCTATCGACGATGCGGGAGGTGTTAAAGTGGTTCAGGTAAATTTGGCGGAATACAGGGCAAAACGGAATGGTTATATTCTTTTCAACGGGAAAACGATAGAACAAATAGTCCGGAGTCTTGAGTTGTATTATGATGTTGATTTTGAGCGTGGGAATACGGTCCCGGATACGCGGGAATACGTGTTCTCGGTGAAACGTACTTCCTCTCTTCGGGAGGTTTTGGACGTGATAGAATCAGTGGCTGATGTTAAATTCGTTATCAACGGGAAGGAGGTGAGCGTCGTTCGAAAGTAAGGTGATGTGTAAAAAAACAGGATACCCGTTGGCTGACGTGCATCCTGTGGAATGAATTAATGGTTCGATGTGTATCTCGAAAATCACGAACCGGTTAATTAACTCGATAAATATTAAAAACAAAGTTATGAAAAAAAGTTTACTATTTCGCGATAGGGGCGGTTCTTTTTGCAAGATATGCTTGTGGGTCTGCTTGCTATTGGGAGTTACGAGCGTGAATGCTCAAGAAGTCTTATCTAAAAAAGTGACACTTGAATTAAAAGATGCCCCTATTATTGAGGTGTTGTTGGAGATTCAAAAACAAACGGGGGTAAATTTCGCTTACGAGAAGTCGCAGTTAGAACCATTGAAACCTATTACGCTTAGCGTGAAGCAAATGACGTTGGAGGAGGTTCTGAAAATCGTGTTGAAAGATACCGGTTTTACTTACAAGATCACGGGAAATAATATCGCTATTGTCCGTCAGGAGGAGAGTAAGAATGTTAAATTAATCCAAGTAAGCGGTAAGGTTACGGATGAAAACGGAAATACTATTCCGGGAGCCACGGTGTTGATTTACGGTACGACCAAAGGGGTTTCTTCGGATTTTGACGGGAAATATTCTATTTCGGTGAAACCGGATGATATTTTACAAGTTTCTTTTATTGGGTATAAAACCGAAATTGTTCCTGTTAAAGGAAAAACAAGAATTGATGTTACTTTGAATCCGTCGGTAGAGAATTTGGAAGAGGTTGCTGTTGTGGCATTTGGAACACAAAAGAAAGAGAGTGTTGTGTCGGCAATTACAACTGTACGTCCCATGGATTTAAAATCTTCTAATAGTGATTTGACTTCTAGTTTTGCCGGAAAAATTGCTGGTGTGATTGGTTGGCAAACGGGAGGTATTCCGGGTGCTTTAACAGAAGAGGAGATGAATACGAAATTTTATATTCGAGGAATTACTTCTTTTCAGACAAATGCTAATATTGATCCCTTGATTCTTTTGGATGGTGTGGAAACATCGAAACTAGATTTGGCTCGTTTGGCTCCCGAGGATATTGAGAGTTTTAGCGTGATGAAAGATGCTTCGGCAACAGCCATGTATGGTGCACGTGGAGCGAATGGTGTAATTTTGGTGACAACGAAAAAAGGTGAAGAGGGGAGTGTTTATGCTTCTGTGCGTTATGAATCTGTTTTTTCAATGCCAACACGGGAAATAGATGTGGTAGATCCGATTATTTACATGAGAATGTATAATCAGGCGCTTGTGGGGCGTTCTTCGTTAGCTACTCCAAAATATACAGAAGAATATATTAACCGAACGGCTTCCGGAAAATATCCTTCGTGGTTATATCCGCAGAATGATTGGTATAAGATGATGTTTAAAGATTATAATGTGAACCATCACATGGGGTTGAATATTCGTGGTGGATCCAAAGTTATACAGTATTACGCCTCGGTAAATTATAATTTGGATAGAGGAATGTTGAAAACCGATAAATTGAATGACTTTGATTGTAATATAAAAAATAATCAAACATCATTTCGTGCTAATTTGAATATAGATTTAAAGGCTGGTATAAAATTAGTCGTAAATACGTCCACAACCTTGGATAAATACCATGGTCCGTTGGAAAGCATGAATACGGCTTATTATTATGCATTTAATGCCTCTCCAGTTGATTTTGCCCCACTTTATCCCGGTGATGATAGGTATGGGTGGCCTCATCTTCGTTTTGGAACAACAGCTGCTAAGCAAACGAATCCTTATATGCTATTACAGCAAGGATATCTCGAGCGCACTCGTTATTCCACGATTAATAAAGCAGAATACATTCAAAATTTAGGTTCTTTGATTAAAGGACTTGAGTTTAGGGCAAGTATTGCTATGGTTCAAACAGGGTATTATACCACGGGTTTTACGACAGAACCTTTTCAATACGCTTTGGCCAGTTATAATTTTGAAACAGGAAAACATACTTTGCAGGATTTAAGTAGTGATTTTGCTCAGCGAACGTTGAAAATAGCTGTGAATAAATTCGGGAAACCCATGGTAACGGGATCCACGACGGATACACGTGTCACTTATGAAGGTCGATTATTACATACAGCAGCATGGAAAGAGCATCAAACCTCATTAACTGCTGTATTTCAGGCAATGGAAAGAACATACACCCCTATTGAAAAGGTGTTGGAAGGAATGCCTCAAAGAAATTTGACATTTTCTATGAGAGGAAGTTACGGGTATAAAGATCGTTATTTTATTGAAAGTAGTTTTGGTTATAATGGTTCGGAACGTTTTGCGGAAAAGAATAGAATGGGATTTTTCCCTGCTATGGGTTTAGCTTGGATCGTATCGAGTGAACCCTTTATGACGTCAACTTCCCGTTGGTTAGAATTTTTGAAACTTCGTTTATCCTGGGGAAAAGTAGGAAATGATGGTGTTATTGCAGAGCCCCGGTTTGTCTTTATGCCAGAAATAGAAACATCTGCAGCAGCACGTCCGCGACCATTTGGGGGACAGTTTAATAGACAGAGAATTAGAGCTTATGCAAATGAAAATATTCAATGGGAGATTGCGGAACAAGTGAATTTAGGATTGGAAACCAAGTGGTTTAAGGGAATATTTGAATTTACCATGGATGCTTATCAAGAGGTACGGCATAATATTCTTTCTTATCGTACTACAATTCCTTCGTCCGTGGGAGTGGAATATGCCCCGTTGGATAATATCGGAAAAGCTCGCTCTCGCGGTATTGATTTTTCTGGTAAGATACAACATTCTTTTAATTCTGATTTGTGGATGATCTTGAATGGAACATTAACTTATAACAAAACTATTTACAAGGAAATAGAAGAAGCTACAGATAAACCAACTTGGCAACGTAAAGTCGGTAAAGAACTTTCGCAACAATTAGGATACATTGCCGAAGGATTGTTTCGCGATGAAGCCGAGATTGCTAATTCTCCCGTTCAAGGTGGGGATGTGATGCCCGGGGATATCCGGTATAGAGATATTAATAACGATGGAAAGATTGACGTTAATGATGCTACTTTTATAGGGTTCCCGGAAACTCCAAGATTAATATATGGGTTTTCAGGATTTGTTAATTATAAAAATTTTGAATTTAGTTTTGCTTTCCAAGGCTCAGGAAAACGTTCTTTTTTCATGAATCCTAAGGAAATATCTCCTTTTGACGGGGATCATGCTATGTTAAAAGCGATTTATAAAGATCATTGGTCGGAAGATAACATGACGAACAAACCTTTTTGGCCGCGTTTGTCAACGTATAATATCGTTCAGCATAATCCGCAAGAAGATTGGTATAACGAAAATAATGCAGAAGTTCGAAAAAGCACGTATTTTATGCGCGAGTGTAGTTTTTTACGTTGTACGTCGTTAGAATTGGCTTACAATATGCCAAGGACGTTAATGAATAAATGGAGATTGCAAAACTTGAAGTTTTTTGTTCGAGCTAATAATCCTTTCTTGATTTCTAATTTTAAGATATGGGATGTGGAGTTAGGGGAAAGTGGATTTAATTATCCGATTCAAAAAACTTATACGATAGGGTTGAACTTTAGCTTTTAATTTAATATATGCTGATTATGAGACATCTTATATGTGTATTTATTGTCCTCCTTATTTTTTTATCGGGATGTGATTACTTGGATACAGTACCAGAGAACGATATCGAAACGATAGAAACTATTTTCGAGAAAAAGGAGAAAGTAGAAGACTGGTTGGATGCGTGCCATCTTTATTTGGTGGATGTATTGACAAATTTTGCGGGTAATCCCGCTTACACGGGAGCCGATGAGGTTGTTGCCGGAGAATATGCCCGTCAATACTTTATCAGAAACGGTTCTTCTCAAGAATGGAATGGTTTGCTTATTGGGGATGGTTTGCAAATGGCGCAATATCCGTATGGTAATGTTTGGAAAAGTGATGTATTTTATGCGGGAATTCGTTATTGTAATATTTTTTTGGAACAAATTGGAGGAACATACAATTTGGAAAATTGGGAGAGAAAATTATGGACAGCCGAAATAAAAGCATTGAAAGCGCATTTCTATTTTGAATTAATGCGTCATTATGGTCCGATTATTCTTGTCCCGGAAAATATTGCAGCCAATTCGGAAACGTCAATCATGCAACAACCTAGATCTCCGATAGATGTTTGTGTCGAGGCAATGGTCACTTTGCTGGACGAAGCTATTCGTGATTTACCGCACATGGAACAAAAAGCACAAGGACGTTGGGCATTTCACAACAAGGAGTCTGCGGCAACGTTAAAAGCTCAGGTATTGCTATATGCGGCATCCCCGCTTTTTAATGGAAATTCGATGTTTGCTAATTTCACGAATAAAAAGGGAGAACAATTATTCCCCAGTTATGATAAGGAAAAATGGAAACGGGCAGCGGAAGCTGCTGACAGTGCTATAGTAATTTGTTTGCAAGGGGGAAAATCGTTGATAGACGAGCGTGTGGATAAAGGAACGAAATTGCTTGGTACGATGTTTAATATCGAAAATTCTACGTTGGCAGAAAATTTCGTGAACAAGGAGGCGATTTTTATGCTTCATACATCAAGCCTGAGAAATTCGATTTGGAGTAAATGGACATTGCCTTACGTGAAAAATAGTGATACTCAATATTATAATCGGGATGCGTTAGGTTGTATCGCTCCGAGTATGAAAATGGTTGAAATGTATTATACCGAGCATGGTCTTCCGATTGATGCTGACATTCAGTGGGATTATACTTCGCGTTATCAATTGGGAAAAGAAACTAGTCCGTTATATAAAAATGTTGTTTCGTTAAATACCAATACGGTATTGGGATTGCATCTTCGGCGAGAACCTCGTTTTTATGCACATATTGCAGCTGATCGTTGTCATTGGCAGCGTGGTAAAGTAATTACGGATGATATGATTGTAAAAGCATATCGTGGGGAACGTTACGGGTCGCAGGCTGCAATGATTAATAATTCTGTTCCGCAGAACTTGACGGGCTATTACATGAAAAAAGGAACTTATTCGGAAGTTGAAAATAATAATTACGAGAATGTTTTCATGCGGGAGGAAGGAATTATAATCATGCGTTTGGCTGAACTTTATTTAATGAAAGCGGAGGCGTGGAACGAATACGAGGGACCTCTTGTGGATTATTCTCATGTGTATGAACCGTTGAATACAGTCCGTGAGCGGGCGGGAATTCTGGATGTGGAAACTGCGTGGTTGAATTATTCTAAAATTCCGGATAAAGTGAAAAGCCAGACCGGTATGCGAGAGATTATTCAGAGAGAATGGAATATTGAGTTTGCGTTTGAAGGACGTCGTTTTTGGAATTTGCGTCGTTGGTTGAAAGCTGCAGACGAACTAAATAGTCCACAATATGGGTGGAATATTCTAGGACAAACGGCTCAACAGTTTTATAATAATTACGAGGGACCTGTAGTCGTGTGGGATAAGCGTAAATTCGTTGCTCCTCGGGATTATCTTTTCCCCATAGGTAGCGAAGAGGTTTTGATATCTAGTTGTGTGCAGAACCCGGGGTGGTAAGTGAATCTGAAATTTAAAATTTAGAATTTTATGAAGAATATATTGTTCATGTTATTATTAATCGTAGGATTTTGGAGGTGCCAACATGAAGATCATTTTTTTGATATTTCTGTGGACCGGGAAAACTTTACGTTTCAACCTATGGCAGGAGGGGCTATTATGCGTTATACGTTACCCCGGGATAAAGATGTTCTTTCCATTCGAGTGCGATACCAAGATGCTTTGGGAAATGAGATACTTCGTACGGGAAGTTACGCGTGTGACTCGTTAATGTTGATAGGTTTTAACGAAGCTCGAAAAAGAGTTCCGGCAATAGTGACCGTTTGTGATCGTAATAACGTGGAATCGGAGCCTGTGGAAGTCTTTTTTGACACGGAAGATTCTGGACCCGTGGCTTTTTTTAACCATTTGGAAGTGAAGCCGGGGTGGAACGGTTTTATGATAACATATGATGCTCCTAAAAAAGCAAGGGGGATTGCGCATGTGTTTTACGTGGGGAAGGATCCGAAAACGCAGCAACCGGATACCTTGTTATTAAGTAGTTTTGCCATAAACGAGGGATCTGATACTTTGGCGTTTGCTTTGAAGCAATCGGAGGAGACAAATCAAGTTGTTATTCGCACGGAGGATTTTCGAGGTTATATGGTGAAGCAAAAAATCTGGGAGAAAGTGGAAGCGTATAACACGGAAAAATTAGCACCTTCGAAATTCAAGTTTGAAGATCCAGAGAATCTTTCTCGGGAGAATCCTGAACTTAAATTAGGCTACGAGTATTTGTTTGATGGAGATACTAAAGGCTTGATTTGTTTGAATACGGGGGAGCAAATTTTTAATACTTATTTAGCAGGTCCGGGTGCTGTTGGCGTACCATTATTTATTTTGGATTTACAGGAGCCCCGGATGATAGCCTCGGTTAATTTGTATGCGCTACTGTACGTCCAAAAGACATTCCCGTGGGGAGATAAAATATGGAGAAATGGAACGTTGATGGATATGCTTCCATGTAAAGTGTCTGTTTATGTGTCAAATGATAAAAATAATGAAGCGTCTTGGAAAAAAATGGCTTTTTTTGAAGAAGATAAAGACATGACGGTGGTTTCCAGATGGTGCTCACGAGCTTATGGAATCATGTATTCTAGTATACTAAATGAACCGGAAGAAATAGAAAAGGCGGAACCTTGTTGCGTGGAGATGAATCTGCCAGCGACGGGAGAAGCATATCGTTACGTGAAAGTAGTTGTAGATGAATTGTTTAATTGTTATGAAGGCTATCCCTTCGGTTTGAATACCGGGCAATATGTAACTCTTCATGAAGTTGAAATTTATACAAGTAAAGATTAGGTTATGATGATAAAGAAATATTTATGTTTGCTTCTCTCAATTTTGACAATTGTTGCATGTGAAGATTTGGAAGACACTTATAGTGATTACATGGGAGATGGAACAATTCGGTATGTAGGAATATGCACGGATGTTACTATTACACCCGGTTGGAAAAGATTGATCGTGAAATGGAAAAACACCCCTGATTTGCTTATAGATAAGATTAAAGTGAAATGGAAAAAAGATGAATTTCAAGATTCCGTGTTACTTGAACCGGACCAAACAGAATATAATATTACGGGTCTTGAGGAGGGTAATTATGAGGTTTTAGTGTATGGCGTTGATGAAGAGGGGAATCATTCTTTGGCAACCCCCTTGCTCGGTCGTCCTTACACTTCAACTCATGAAACGATACTTTCTTTTACTCGTTTGATTGCTAAACATTATTTTTTGAAGGATCGTTTAATACTTTTCTTTTCAGGATGGTCTGATTTGGTGGAATCGGCAATATTGAGTTATTACGTGGAAGGGGAAGATGAGGCAAGGACTTTAGAACTGAATGCCGATTTGATTGCTTGTAAATATTACTTGCTTCCAGATCATATAAATCCGAACAAACCGGTAATTTTAAATCGGAAAGGGAGAGTGGAAGGGTGTGAAGATTTAATAGTGTTTGATCCATATGAATTGTCTCATGAGAAACTGTACACGAGTGATTTTAAATGGTTAATTCGGGAAAAATATGGAAAATCCGAGATTGATGAAAATTTCGTGAAAGAGTTGAATGTTTTGGAGATTGATTACACGATAACTTCATTTGAGGATATTTTGAATTTGCCGAATTTGGAGGTATTAAGATTAGGTAGAAATCGTTATTTGCAAGAGGCTTATTTGTCTTCAACAGGTAGTGCTAGTGGATTATACGAGTTAGAAGCAAGTCTTTTTGCGTTAAATGTGGCACACGAGGTATATGGTTTGAAAGTGGAACGATATAATAAACATTTCCTACCTGAAATAACGTTACCTTATATACAAGAAATGGGTAATCCTGTTCTTCCTGAAATTATTTGCATGGATGCGAGTGATTGGGATGTTACTTGTATTCCCAAGGATGGTGATGCTTGGAATTCTCGTCTGGAAAGTCTTTTTGATGGAAATCTTAATAATTGGTGGCAACCGGAAAATTTGCCTAGTGCCCGTACGCATGAGATACTTGTGGACATGAAAGTGAATAATGCTTTACGGGGGGTAAAGATTGTTCAGAAAATTTTTAATCCAGAAGATGATGAAATGAGTAATAAGTTATTACCATCCATGATTAAGATACAAATCTCTGATGATAAGGCTTCTTGGAAAAATATTACTTATGTCGAAGAGAATACGATTGGAGCTACTGCCGGAGAGATCTCAATTATTGAATTCCCATCACTGCAACGTGGGAGATATTTGAAATTTGTTGTTTATGATCAAGTATATGGTTCAAATTTCACAGTGGCTTTGGCTGAAATAGGTATATTTTAATTGAGTATATAATATCTGGATTATGGATAGTTAGTTTAAGAGCCGTTTTTATAAAAGTCACGACTGTAATTTCTGCAGCCGTGACTTTGTTGACTAAATGCATATTCTTTGATGTGCATAAGTCTCTAAGGTGGCGAGAGAGGGTTATAAAGGGAATAATTTTTCGCACTCTATTTGAATCTTTTAATTGTATGAATATTAGTTAATTGTAGAAGTATTTCAATCGATTCAGACTTACATCGTTTCATTTTGTGATTTATAACAGGTGCGTGCTTGGGGGAGTTGAGAAAAGTAGGCTCCCCCTTTTGTTTATAGTTTCCGCCCGTCGGTGAATATTTCATGAGGCATAATTTTAATTGTCTATGAAAACAGATTTATCGGGTGTGGACGCACCTTTGAGCGTGTCACCTTTGGTGGCAGACGGCTTGTTTATTCGCCAGGACGAGTATTACAAGAAATATTTTTACGCCGACATCGTTTGGATCGAGGCGTCGGCTAATTATTGCGATTTCTATTTTAAAGATAAATCCCGGATCACCGTGGCGTGTCGTTTGGGAGTCGTGGAACGGCAATTGCCGGACGTGTATTTTGCCCGTGTCCACCGTGGATTTATCTTGAACCTTCGTTATGTCGACACGTGGGCGGGCAACTCCTTGCGTGCCGTCGGGAAATGGTTTCCGATCGGGGATCATTACCGGAAAAACGTGTTGGCTTGTTTCAATATACTGGATACTTCCCGGGAGTACCCGAAAACGGGGCGCAAGGAGTAATCTTGTAATTTAATATTCACCGGTCTCGTGGATAAGTTTATCGGCGGTCTCCGGTGGAAGGCTTGTCAATTTATGATTTACGATTTATGATTTTGGATTTATGATAGGGGGATTTTCGGCGAAGACGGGGAGTAGTCCCGGTGAAGACAGGGAACAAATTCCTTTCAAATTCCTTTTAAACTCCTTTCAAAGACCTTCGGGAAGGTTTTTGAAAAGAGAGTGATAGGAATGGGAAACGAGAGAGTGAGATTATTAGTTGTTTTTTCGTACATTTGTAGCAGAAATGCAAGAGAAATGAGCAACGGGTTATATCCTATCGGTATTCAGAATTTTGAGAGCCTGCGGAAAGACGGGTATCTTTACGTGGACAAAACAAGGTTGATTTATAGGCTGGTAAAATCAGGGCGTTACTATTTTTTGAGTCGTCCGCGCCGGTTCGGGAAAAGTTTGCTTATCTCGACGATTGAGGCTTATTTTCAAGGAAAACGTGAGCTGTTTCATGGTCTTGCCATGGAGGAGTTGGAAAAAGAGTGGTTGCAACATCCTATTCTGCATCTTGATTTGAATATCGAGAAGTATGATTCTGTCGAGGGCTTGGACAATATTCTCAATGATAACTTGACCCGATGGGAGAACCTTTACGGGCGGGAAGCGTCGGAGGTGTCGTTTTCGTTACGATTCGCCGGGGTTATTCGCCGGGCTCACGAGCGGACGGGACAACGGGTGGTAATTCTTGTTGACGAGTACGATAAGCCGATGTTGCAGGCCATCCATAACGAAGGGTTGCAACGGGAATTTCGTAATACGTTGAAACCGTTTTACGGGGTTTTGAAAACCATGGACGGGGATATCAAGTTCGCTTTATTAACAGGTGTTACCAAGTTTGGGAAAGTCAGCGTGTTCAGTGACCTCAATAATTTGAATGATATATCCATGGATAACCGGTATGTTGCTATATGTGGGATGACGGGGGAAGAGATTCATCGTTATTTCGAGGCTGATTTGCACGAATTGGCTTCTGCCCAGAAAATGACGTACGAGGGGGCATGCGCCCGGTTGAAAGAGTCTTATGACGGGTATCATTTCGTGGAAAATTCCGAGGGAATTTATAATCCCTTTAGCGTGTTGAACACCTTTTACAAGATGAAATTCGGTAGTTACTGGTTTGAAACGGGAACCCCGACTTATTTGGTGGAATTGTTACAGAAGAACCATTATAATTTGGAACAAATGTCCCGGGAGGAAACGAGCGCGGAGGTACTGAATAGTATCTACGCGGACGAGAGCCCGATTCCCGTGATTTATCAAAGCGGGTATCTCACGATTAAGGATTATGACCCCCGCTTTGAAAATTATGTTCTTGGGTTCCCGAATCGTGAAGTGGAGGAGGGATTTGTCAAGTTTTTGATGCCGTTTTACACGAGAGTGAACAAGGTGGAAACACCTTTCGAAATACAACAGTTTACACGAGAGATTGAAACCGGTAAGCCGGATGCTTTCTTGTGTAGGCTTCAGAGTTTTTTTGCCGATACGCCTTACGAGATTATCCGGGATTTGGAAGTACATTACCAGAATGTACTTTTCATTGTTTTTCGTTTGGTGGGCTTTTACGTGAAAGTCGAGTATCACACGTCGGAGGGAAGGGTTGATTTGGTGTTGCAGACAGACCGTTATATTTACGTGATGGAATTCAAGTTGGACGGAACAGCGGAAGAGGCTCTGCGTCAGATAGAGGAGAAGCATTACGCTCGCCCGTTCGAGGCTGATTCCCGGCAGTTGTTCCGGGTAGGAATTAATTTTGACAATAAAACTCGAAATATCGGGAAGTGGATAGTGGAATGAAAATAGGTAATAAATATTTAACAGGATGCAGATATTAAAAAAATACTGGAAAGACTTTGCCATCTTTTGGGGGCTGTTCGTGATATTCGTGGGAGGAATATTTTTCTTTTTTTACTTGGTTTCCGACGGGAAGTTAGGTTTTATGCCGACGTTTGAAGAACTGGAGAACCCGAATAACAATTTTGCCACGGAGGTGTATTCTGCTGACGGGAAAATCATCGGGAAGTATTTCGAGGGTAGCGAGAATCGTCGCTATATGGAGTACAAGGATATTCCCCAAAGTGTGATCGATGCTTTGATTGCCACGGAAGACGTGCGTTTCTATGACCATAGCGGTATTGACGTACGCGGATTGTTTCGTGTGGCGAAAGGAATGGTGACAGGCGATGCTGCCGCCGGGGGTGGTAGTACGGTTACCCAGCAATTGGCAAAGATGTTGTTTCCCCGGGAGGCAAACCAGAATTTCGTGGAGTTGGCGATGCGTAAGTTCCGGGAGTGGGTGATTGCCGTGAAGTTGGAGAAAAGTTACACGAAAGAGGAAATTATCACCATGTATCTCAATAAGTTCGACTTTTTGAATTTGGCGGTAGGCATCAATTCTGCCGCGAATATATACTTTTCCACTTCTCCCGATTCGTTACGGGTAGAACAGGCGGCAATGTTGGTGGGAATGGCGAAGAATCCTTCTTTATTTAATCCCGTGCGCCGACCGGATAAAACGCTGGGACGCCGTAACGTGGTGTTGAGCCAGATGTTGAAATATGACAAGATTTCCGAAACGGAGTTTGATTCTTTGAAAAATTTGCCTTTGGGATTGGATTTCCATAAAGAAGACCATAAAGAGGGTATTGCTACTTATTTCCGGGAATATATGCGTTTATACCTGACAGCAAATAAGCCGGAAAGAAGTAATTACAAGTGGAATAAAGACCAGTATGCGGTTGATTCTCTCGCGTGGGAAAAGGATCCGCTTTACGGGTGGTGTAATAAGAATCTAAAATCCGATGGTTCTCGTTATAATATTTATACCGATGGGTTGAAGATTTACACGACTTTGGATTCCCGGATGCAAAAGTACGCGGAGGAAGCCATGACCGAACATCTGGGAGGAACGTTGCAGCCGGCTTTTATGGCGGAGAGAAGGCATAAAGCGAATCCGCCTTTTTCTAATGATTTGTCGAAGGATGTTGTTAATGAGATTTTAAACACTTCCATTCGACGCACAGAACGCTATCGTTCCATGAACAAAGCCGGTAAGAGTTTTGCCGAGATCAAGAGAGAGTTCGGGAAACCGGTAGCCATGTCCGTTTTCACGTGGAATGGCGTGCGGGATACCATGATGAGCCCGTTGGATTCTCTGAAACATTACAAGTCGTTTTTCCGTGCCGGATTTATGGCAATGGAACCTGCCACGGGGCATATCAAGGCATACGTGGGAGGTCCGAATTATCACTATTTCCAGTATGATATGGTGAGCACGGGTAAACGGCAGATCGGGTCCACGATAAAGCCGATTCTTTATACTTTGGCAATGCAGGAGGGCTTGGGACCGTGCGATAAGGTGTTGAATGTACAACAAACTTTCGTGTTGCCGGACGGGACGACTTGGACTCCCCGTAATTCTACTAGTAAGAGAGAAGGGGAGATGGTGACCTTGAAGTGGGGATTAGCCAATTCGGTGAATAATATTTCCGGTTGGGTGCTGAAACAATTTACCCCGGAGGCGGTAGTACAGATGGCTCATAAGATGGGTATTACAAGTTATATAGATCCCGTGCCTGCTATATTTTTGGGTTCTTCGGAGGTTTCCGTGAAAGAAATGGTTTCCGCTTTCTCTGTATATGCCAATAAAGGGGTGTACAATTCCCCGACAATGGTGACGAAGATAGAGGATAAATATGGTAATTTGTTAGCGACATTTCATCCTGAATCCCGGGAAGTTATCACGGAGAACACAGCTTATCTGATGGCAAATCTCTTGAAGGGTGTTGTAAAGGATGGTACGGGTGTCCGTTTACGTTACCGTTATCAGTTGATGAATCCGATCGGGGGAAAAACAGGTACAACACAAAATCACTCGGACGGTTGGTTTATCGGGATCACTCCCGATCTTGCCGGGGGAGTGTGGGTAGGCGCTGAAGACCGCTCTATCCATTTCCAGAATCTGGCGAATGGTCAAGGGGCTAGTATGGCACTTCCGATTTGGGCATTGTTTATGCAGAAAGTGTATGCTGATAAATCGCTTGCCGTACCCCAACGGGATTTTGAAAGACCTAACGGGGTCACGAAGGTTATCGATTGCGACGACGAGGAAGGAGATGGAGTTGTTGAAGAGACAGATACTTCCGAGGAATACTTTGATTAATTGAAAATTGAAAGTTGAAAATTGAAAATGAAAGAGGAAAATGTCGTTGCGGGGAAGTCTTTTCGATTTGCAGTACGAATTGTCAATTTGTATAAGTATTTATGTGCGGAGCGTAAGGAATTTGTGTTGTCAAAGCAATTACTTAGGAGTGGAACATCGATTGGGGCTTTGATTCGGGAGAGTGAACATGCACAATCAAAAGCGGATTTTATTAATAAGGTGAATATAGCTTTGAAAGAAGCTAATGAAACGGAATATTGGCTTCTTTTATTGCGGGAAACGGAATATTTAACTGAAACGGAATTTAATTCTATTATTGAAGAATGTCGAGAATTAATTCGCCTTACAGCTAGTATAGTAAAAACAACAAAGTTGAATCTTGAAAACTAATAATTTTCAATTTTCAATTTTCAATTTTCAATTTTTATGGTGAAGTCGAAGACGGTTTATGTTTGTCAGAATTGTGGGGCGAAAGAGTCAAAGTGGGTGGGAAAATGCGCTACTTGTGGAGAGTGGAATAGTTATGTAGAGGAAGTGGAGGTTCCCGTGAAGGGGAATCGGGCGGCTTCAATCATTGGGAACAGTTCTTCCCGGCCTTTGCGGCTATCCGAGGTGAAAACCAACGCCGACGAACGGATGGATACGGGTGACGGTGAATTGAATCGGGTGTTGGGAGGTGGAATCGTTCCGGGATCTATGATCTTGCTGGGTGGGGAACCGGGAATCGGGAAATCCACTCTTATTTTGCAATTCGCCCTGCACAACCATAACGGGAAAGTGCTCTACGTGTCAGGAGAGGAAAGTGTGTCCCAGATCAAGATGCGGGCGCAGCGTTTGGGTGCGGAGAATGACGATTGCCTGTTTCTTTCCGGTAATTCACTGGAAGCGGTGTTGGAACATTCCCGTGCGATTGAGCCGAAATTATTAATTATAGATTCTATCCAGACTCTATCTACTGAGGCGGTGGATGCCATTCCGGGAAGCCTTTCTCAGATACGGGAATGCACGAATGTCTTGTTGCGTTATTCCAAGGAAAACACGATCACCACGATATTAATCGGTCATATCACGAAAGACGGTCAGCTTGCCGGTCCTAAGATTTTGGAACACATGGTGGATACCGTGTTACAGTTCGAAGGCGATCAACAGCATATGTATCGCATCCTGCGTTCCATGAAGAACCGTTTCGGTTCGACCTCCGAGATCGGGATATACGAAATGTTGCAATCCGGTTTGCGCCAAGTGGCTAATCCGTCCGAGTTATTGTTGTCGACTCATGACCAGAACTTGAGCGGAGTGGCAGTTGCGGCTACAATGGAGGGCGTCAGGACAATTTTATTGGAAGTGCAGGCATTGGTAAGTACTGCTGCTTATGGGACGCCCCAGAGGTCTGCCACGGGCTTTGATACCCGTCGCTTGAATATGTTGCTTGCCGTGCTTGAAAAGCGGGTAGGTTTCCGATTGGCAGCAAAAGATGTTTTTTTGAATATAGCGGGAGGAATCCGGGTCAGCGACCCGGCTTTGGATTTGGGAGTTGTTATGGCTGTACTGTCCTCGAATATCGATGCCCCGATACCGTCGGATACAGTATTTGCCGGGGAAGTCGGGCTCTCGGGTGAAATACGTGCCGTCAGCCGTATCGAGCAACGTGTACTGGAAGCCGAAAAACTGGGATTCCAACAAATATTTGTTCCCGCTGGCAATAAAAAAGCACTTGTCAAAACCCCGGCACATATAAAAGTAAAATTTGTTTCTCGGGTAGGAGATATTTGCAGGGATTTATTTGGGAACTGAAAATCATATACAAATGAAGAAAATCGAATTATTAATCGTCGTACTGTTTTTGTTATGTGCATGCAATCGGACAGTTGTAACTTTGGATACGGATGCCTTTCGGTTTCAGGTTGATAAGGATGGGTATGTGTCCTCTATGTACGATCACGTCAATCATCGGGAATATATTGCAAAAGATCAAGTTTCTCCGCTTTTGGCGATTCGAGCGGAAGGTGAATACGAAACCCCTTCATCTGCTGCTTGGGACGAGGAGAATGCACTCCTTTCCTTAACTTATCCGAAGCACAAAACCTCCGTGAAAATTCATATAGAAGCGGTAGATATGTACGTGAAACTGGAAGTCCGGGAAGTCCGTTCGGAAAAAGACATCGACTTGGTGATATGGGGACCTTATGCGACTTCTATTTCCCAAACGATAGGAGAATGTGTGGGTGTGGTTCGGGATAGTGCGTATGCTATTGGTTTGCAGGCATTGAATCCTAAAACAATAGGCGGTTACCCTACGACGGAAGACGATGTGGATCCTTCGTATGATATTTTTGCCACGACCTCTTTGGCGGATGTGGCAGATTCCGTGAAAGTGTTGTATAGGGGACAAGCTGCTAAACGCACGGATTTTGGTAGCGTAGTACAAGCCTATTGCCGTAATCGGGATAAGGAACGTCTTATCCCCATGTGGGGGCATTCTCATTTTAGCGTCTCGGCATATAATGATGGAGGTGTGGAGGGAAGTAAGATTGTTTTGTTCGGTTGTCCCGAGGGAAAAGTCTTGGATTATATTGAAAAAATCGAGTTAGCGGAGAATTTACCTCATCCCGAGTTAAATGGGGTATGGATGAAACGTGCGCCAGAAGCGACACAAGCATATATTATTTATCCTTTCAACGAGAAAAATATAGAGGAGGCGATAGAATTAACCAAGCGTACCGGGTTGAAATATTTATATCATGGTGGACCGTTCTCTACTTGGGGAAATTTTATGCTTAACCCGAAGGATTTTCCAAACGGGTTGGATGGGTTGAAAAGTTGTGTGGAGAAAGCTGGGCTGGCAGGGATTAAATTAGGCATTCATACGCTTTCTAATTTCACGACGACCAATGATTCTTACGTGACTCCAATACCGGACAAACGTTTGGCAAAAGTGGGTAGTGCCATTTTGACGACAGGGGTAACGGCTAATCAAACAGAAATTGAAATCTCTGATCCGATGTTCTTCAATCAAATGGAAAATAATCATTTGCATGGTGTCATGCTGGGCGAAGAATTGATCCGTTACGAACGAGTGAGTGACGAAGTCCCCTGGAAATTGTTGAATTGTCAACGGGGGGCATGGGGTACGAAAGCATCGGTTCATGCTAAAGGGGATACCATCAGTAAGTTGTTGGATCATGGGTATAAAGTGTTTTTGACAGATATAGAATTGACGAAAGAGATCGCCCGGAATATTGCGGAAATATTTAATTATTCGGGCATTGACCAAGTTTCTTTTGATGGATTGGAAGGTGCTTGGTCTACGGGTTTGGGACAGTATGGTTTATCCCTCATGATAAAAGAATGGTACGATCATCTCTTGCCTGAGCGTCGGAATAATATCAACGATGCCAGTATGACAACGCATTATAATTGGCACACGTTCACCCGTATGAACTGGGGCGAGCCGTGGTATGCGGGCTTTCGGGAGAGTCAATTGAATTATCGGTTGATGAATCAGGATTTTTATCGCCGTAACCTGATTCCTTGTATGCTTGGTTGGTTTAAATTCGATGCCAATACGAGCATCGAGGATATGGAATGGCTCTTGGCTCGTAGTGCCGCTTTTGATGCCGGCTATACGTTGGTAACGAATAACCGGGCAGTACAATCCAACGGGAATGCCGACCGTCTGTTAAGGGCTATTCGGGAATGGGAAAATGCTCGGTTGAGCGGAGCATTCCCGGTAGCGTTAAAAAAGGAGATGGAGCACGTGGCAAACGAGTACTCGTTGTCAGAAACTTCTGCTTCCTCGTGGGAACTATTCCCATTTCATGTGCAACGTTTCAAGCATGCGAATATTACCCGTCAACCGGGAGAGCCTATTGTATCTCGTTGGGAATTCGATAATAGATATGAACGCCAACCGATACAGTTTATTTTAAGAAGTAATGATAGAATATCGGATATCGTTCTTGAAATTGCAAATTACTCAACGATCTCATTGGATTGTATATTGGAAGAGGGACAATATTTGAAATATTCAGGGGACGATTTTGCCATCATATATGATAAAAACTGGAATGAGATAAAGAGATTCCCGGTGGCTTCTTCCAAAATGAATATGCCCAGGGGAAAAGCTCCATTGATTTTTACCTGTTCCTTCGCTCACTCGGATGATACGGGCAAATGGGTTTCAGCAGAATTGAAAACTAAAGGAGAGAAGATACATTTAATAGCAACAAGAAAAAGAAATTAAGGTCCTACCATGTATTTGCGTAGGATAACAACTGCTTCCCGGCGTTTATTGTAGACGGTTTGGAGGGCAAGTCCTAATTTAGTTGCAATCTCTTCCGGTTTCCAGCCTTCCAGGTACAAACGAATCACCGTGGCGTAATCATCCGGTAAGATTTGCAAGGAATCGTACAGGGTTTTGTATAGCTCCACACGTTCTATATTTTCTGAAAATTCATACTCTGCTCTGCATTCCAGTTCAAAGCGCTGTTGGTGCCCCAAGTGTTTGAGTTTATTTTTATAAGCATTTTTCAGGGCGATGAAACAAAATGTTTTAATGTATGCCAGCGTGGGGAACTGAACGGAATCCCGTCGCCATATGTCAACCATGACATCCTGAATAATATCTTCGGGAGGTATGTTCAGAGGTTCGAATAGACGTGTAGCGTATAGATATAGTTCCCTGTATATCATACGATAAACAACCCCGAATGCGTGAGCATTTCGTTGGTTAAACGATTTTAAAAGTACATCATCCGATTCGTCTGAATGAGGCATCATATTCTTTTGGTTTTTACAAATATAGTTTTTTTCTCTGGAAAAAGATTTTTTCACGGTAGTTTTTCATGTTTCGATTTATATATATGTAAAAGCATAGATCATGAAGACAGAAAAAGAGATTGATGAATTATTAGATACGATAAGGATACCCTCGGACAAAGAGGTTGAAGCGGCGGGGCTCCGTTTTGATCGTCGAATCCGTGGAATGAGGTTGCGTCGTCGATTGATTTGGGGAATGAGTTCGGCTGCGGCAGTGGGATTGATAGGAATAATATTCATTTTATTCTGGCAAGATGATAGCAAACATGAGCCAGTAGAAGTGGCTAAGGTGATAAAGATAGATTCCCATGTGACAGTCCCGACGTTGATATTGTCGAATGGAAATAGCGTGAATTTGAAAGAGGAAAAAATTGAAATGAAGATTCAAGAATCAAATATTCGGGTGGAGGACAATCATATCACGTATGATTCTGTATCGAATATTCAAAAAGTAGAATACAATACGCTCGTGATTCCTGCCGGATATACTTATAATGTTACGCTTGCTGATGGTACTCGGGTAACGCTCAACGCGGGAAGCCGCTTGAAATACCCGGTTGAGTTCATCGGGGACAAGCGGGAAGTAGAATTGTCCGGGGAAGCGTATTTCGATGTAACTAAATCGGAAAAACCATTCGAGCTAAGTGTTTCCAATTCTAGAATCCGAGTTTACGGGACACAATTTAATGTAAAGACCTCTTGTGAAAATACCGTTGAAACTGTGTTGGTAGAGGGAAAAATCGGATTCCGGGCACCCGGTCGGGAAGAAGTGAAAGTTGTTCCCGGCGAGCAGGTTTCGTATAATGCGGCTTCCGGGAATGTCGATGTTCGGCAGGTGGATACACGTTATGCTACTGCATGGATGGATGGTGTGTTTAAATATCAGGATAAAAAATTGAATCTTGTACTGGAAGATATTTCTGCCTGGTACGGGGTTGAATTTGAACCACAAACTGACATTACGATGATTGAGGTTACCATGAATCTGAACAAGAAGACACCGATAGAGGAGGTGATTTCATTTATCGAGTTGATGGCAAATTGTAAATTTATAAAAGAAAGGGGGCATTACATTGTAAAGAAGTAATGGGGAATAAAAAAGATATCCCGCCAGGCGGGATAATCTTCAAAACAAAATCGCGGTTTCATAAAATTGGACCTTTATCAATCGCGACATTGATGCAGTAAATATTATTTACTATTTAAACTAATTAGTACTACAAATTTATGCAAAAAAAATCAAGGGCGGTACATTTATCGCTAAAAAAAAGTGTGTTGTGCGTATTATTGATATTCACAACGCTTAGTTCCATACCGTTGAGTATGTATGGGGCAATGAATTCTATTTTGGATGATATTCGGAAAAAAGTGACTATTTCAATGAAAGATACCACTTTGGAGAAGATTCTTACAGAAATTAACAGACAAACAAGAGTGGATTATGGTTTTCAGAGTAATGACAAGATCGATAAAAATCGTTCTTTCTCTTTAATCGTGAAAGATGTTTCCGTCGAGGAGGCACTTGATACTTTGTTAAAGGGTAGCCCTTACGACTATGTCCTTGAGAAAAATCGTATCGTGATTATTTTACGGAAAAAAACTGCTGAGGGATTGCTGAAAATTTCCGGTAGAGTTTATGACGAGAAAGGGCATTCTCTTCCTGGCGCAACCATTCGGCTTCTCGGTACAAACCAGGGAGTAACTTCCGATAGCGAGGGTGTTTTTTCAATTGTTGCGGGTCCGAAAGACGTTTTACAGGTTTCATTTATCGGATATAAAATGGAAACTGTTGAAATTAAGGGAAAAACAAATTTAGACGTTATTCTGAAAGAGGATGTAAAGGCGATGGAAGAAGTCGTTGTGACGGGTTACCAGACATTGCGCAGGAGCGATGTGGTCGGTTCTACCGTTACGGTGAAAGCATCAGATATCATGATGCCCGCGTACACATCCATCGACCAGATGTTGCAGGGGCGTGTTGCTGGGATGATGGTGATGAATACGAGTTCCCGCGTGGGAACAAGTCCTAAAATCCGTATCCGGGGGACATCTACCATTTTGGGTAACCAAGACCCGTTGTGGGTCGTTGACGGGGTGATCCAACCAGACCCGCTCCCCTTGGACCAGAACGATATGATGGTGGATGATTTGAAAAACATCTTGGGTAATCAGATTTCTTGGTTGAATCCGGCGGATATTGAAACGATTACCGTATTGAAAGATGCTTCTGCAACTGCTATTTATGGTTCTAAAGCTGCCAATGGCGTGATCGTGATTACCACGAAAAGAGGACAAACGGATCGGATGACAGTAAATTACAGCGGAACCTTTTCATTTCGTGCTCGTCCTCATTATGGGTTGTTCAACTTGATGAATTCGGCGGAACGGATTCAGTTCAGCCGGGAAGCTTTCGAGGCGGGAGCCGTGTACGAGAGCGCCCCTGTGGCATCTTTGAGCACGTATGAAGGAATCATGACCATGTTCTATGATAAACTAATCTCCAAAGATGAAGCAGAGATCGCCATACAGAAATTGGAAAAAACGAACACGAATTGGTTTAAATTGCTGACCCGTAACTCTTTTAGCCATAATCACAACGTGAGTATATCCGGGGGAAGTGAGAAAATCGTGTACAATGCTTCGTTGGGATTCAGCGATCAGTCGGGCGTGGAGAAAAATAATGACGCGAAAAATTTGAGCGGGCGTCTTAACCTCGGGGTTAGATTACATCCCAAGTTTTACTTGGATATAAGCTTGATCGGTAGCGTTAACCAGACTTGGGGATATTCCGCCGGGGTCAATCCCATGGAGTATGCGACATCAACCAGCCGTTCCGTCATGGCGTACGACGATATGGGCAACCGTTATTTTGAGAAATTGAGGGGAAAATACAGTTACAACGAAAATCACGTGTTTTTGGGTTTCAATATATTGAACGAGATGGATCACAGTTATTCCAAGAATAAAAGTTCCCAGTTAAGCGGAAATTTGAATCTTTCGTGGGACATTATGCCTTGGTTGAAATACGAATTCGTGGGAGGTATTAATAATAATAATGGCATATCGGAATCTTACGCGGGAGAACAAACTCATTACGTTGCCTTGAAATACAGGGGATATGATTTTGGCACGGAGGCGTTCGGTTCGGACAAATATAATGCCGCGATGTTGCCGTCCGGCGGTGAGTTATATAACGGGCATTCGGATGTGTTGAGCTGGAATGTGCAAAATAAGGTTACTTTCCAAAAATCGTTTAATGAAGACCATCGGATTAACGTGTTGATAGGTACGGAAGTGGCATCTGCGAAAACAGCGAGCAGGGGGCAAAAAATATATGGATACGTGAAGGAAAGAGGCGAAAGTCTCGTGAAACCGACCCCTTTGGATGAGTTGAAGCCTATCGGTAATATTCCTGTTACCGGATGGGGTGTACTGGATGATTTTTACAATGGTGCCGGGTGGAGCCGCAGTACGATGACAGACAATAGATTCTCGTTGTTTGCCACGTTGGTTTACTCTTACAAGAACAGATACGTGTTAAATGCCAGTATGCGTAATGATGCGTCCAATCGTTTCGGGCAAGACCAGAATAAACGTTTTGATCCGACCTATTCTTTCGGGGTTTCTTGGAACGTGGCTCAGGAGCCTTGGTTAAATCGTATCTCTAATGTATTGAATCAATTCAATATGAGAATCTCCTATGGTATCCAGGGAAATGCGGTAAATTCCATTAGTCCGGAATTGATATTGAGCATGGGAACGACGAAGCCTTATTACGGGGATTATATGTCGACTATTTCCCGCATTCCTAATCCCAACTTGAGCTGGGAACGCACGAAGACCTGGAACTTCGGTTTGGATGTTCAACTGGTCCAATGGATCACTATGAACGTCGAGTACTACACGAAGCGGTCTAATAATATCGTGAACCAGCCTATTGCGTTGGAATACGGTAGAGATGGGACGGAAGTCAACGGTGGGCGTATTAATAACTCTGGAGTAGAGTACACGTTGAACATCACGCCTATTCGCACCAAGGACTGGGCATGGACGCTCGGTTTTAATTCATCCAAGAACTGGAATAAGGCTAAAACCCGTTCCGTTAGCGAAATCACGATGAGGGATTATTTGTCGGGTTCTTCCGATAAGGTATTGAAGGAGGGATACGCGGTATCCAGTTTCTGGTCGTTCGATTTCAAAGGGGTGAACCCGGATAACGGGCTCCCGGAATTCAACTTGATTTACGAGCAAGATGCGGAGGG
The DNA here is from genome assembly GCF_900091675.1 of Butyricimonas sp. Marseille-P2440. Taxonomy (NCBI): domain Bacteria; kingdom Pseudomonadati; phylum Bacteroidota; class Bacteroidia; order Bacteroidales; family Odoribacteraceae; genus Butyricimonas; species Butyricimonas sp. Marseille-P2440. The sequence continues at coordinate 820,495 of NZ_LT594609.1, forward strand.
AAATTACGTGAGAGACGAGAAAACCAACGATCTTATTTTCAGAAATGTTTCCGCTTACACGGACAATCTGGTTTACTCGGGCAAGAATGAGCCTGACTTCACGGGAGGTTTGACAACCCGCTTGCGTTGGAAAGGTTTGACTTTCGGGGCGAATTTCTCTTTGTTGTTGGGGGCTAAAAAAAGATTGCCGAACCCGTATCCAGCGAGTGGAAATATTCCGTTATCCAGCGTGAATCTGAGTAAAGAGTTGCTCAAGCGTTGGAAAAAGCCCGGGGATGAGAAGCACACGAATATCCCGGGAGTCTATTCCGGTCGTATCGAGAATCTGCTGACGATTGGGAGCGAAGAAAGATTTAATGTGTATGATATGTGGGGACAATCGGATATTAGGGTCGTGAGTGCCGATTTCTTCCGTTGCCAACAGATGTCTTTGACTTGGAATGTGAATGAAAAGTGGTGTACGAGAATGGGAGTGAAGAGTTTGTCATTGAACGCGGTGATGAACAACGTGTTCGTGATTGCCGACAAAAAATTCCACGGTTTCGACCCGGAATTGGGTGATAGCGTGCAGCCCAAGACGTACTCTGTCGGTGTAACTGTCGGTTTTTAACTAAGGAGGTTTTTATGAATAAAATAATGAAATACGGATTATGGATAGCCATGTTTATCGTGGCATCATGTAGTGATTTTCTGGAACCGAAATCTCAGAGCGAATATGTGCCCAAACTGGTCAAATCGTTGGACGAGCTGTTGCTGGGAGAAGTGTATATGGGACCGGGATACAGTGATGGCAGATTGTTCGGGGTATTGGGTGTGTTCGATGACGACGTGGCAGTCCTACCGGATTGGCAATCGAGTAGCACCGAGGAAAGCAAAGTGGATAAGCTCCGCTTGGCTTACACGTGGTCTAAGTATATGAAAGATGATTTTAGCGGGTATAACACCTATGGGGAAGTGTATAAAAAGATTCTCGGTTGTAATTCCGTTTTGGATTATATCGATGATGTGCAAGGTAGTGAAGAGGAAAAAAGCAGGGTAATGGCACAAGCCTTGGGGCTCCGGGGATATTTTTATTTCCATTTGATTAATTTGTACGGGAAACCTTACTTTGCCGGCAAGGATACCCCTGGCGTGCCGTTGAAGTTGACTGCTGATTTGGGAGAAGACGGGATGCCGAGGAATTCGGTAGGAGAGGTTTACGACCAAATCGTGAAAGATTTATTGGAAGCGGAACGCTTGTTTAAAACGTTGCCGGATGAAGAATGGGGAACGCAAAAACAAAAGATCCGGATGAATTTGCCTTGCGTACAATTACTTCTCTCTCGTGTTTACCTGTACATGGAGAATTGGGAACAGGCGTTGGCATACGGTGAGAAAGTCGGTACGGGGTATAGTTACGATGTGCAGGATTTGAATGGGGTGCCTCAGCCTGTTTTTTGGATGACACCTTATATGGAATATTACCGTTGGGATAATCCGGAAATCATATTCTTGTTCGGGAACCAGGGGGATGTGTTGGATTTGCCAATGACAATGATACACCATTCCGGAGATAAGGGGTACACGACTTATTACCCGATGGTTGCTTCAGATGATTTGATAGATTCTTATGTACCGGCGGATTTGCGGAAAGAGCGTTATTTAATGGCAATTTATGAAAATTATGCTCCAACAAGGTTTAAAAGAGCCACTAGTAAATTTAAATCGACAGATCTGCTTGATATAGAGGTTTCCTGGAGTGCCGGGAAATGGGGTATCGGTTTTAAAGTTACGGAGGCTTATTTGAATGCGGCAGAAGCGGCGGCAATGCTTTATAAAGAAACCGGTAAAGGAGAATTCCAAATCAAGGCGCAAACCTTGCTTGATAAATTGCGGGTAAAAAGATTTGCTCCTGCGGCTTTCGAGGAAACGGATATTGCCGAGGCAGACGGCTTGGTCGATTTCGTCCGGGCAGAAAGACGGAGAGAGTTGTGCTTCGAAAATCACCGCTGGTTTGACCTGCGCCGTTACGGGATGGAAGAGATCAGGCACGTGTGGCGGGATGGTTTGGGGAACGAAACTGAGTATGTGTTGGAAAAAAATGATCCCGGTTTCACACTTCAGCTGCCGAAAGAAGCTTTCGTGTACAACCCGAGTTTAGTACAAAACGAGGAAAGGAAATGATTTACAATATTAATCGAGTTTATATGATGCGAATAAAACAAATATATTGGGTGTTGTTGCTTGCCTTGTTTGGGCTGGCTTCATGCGCGGAGGACGACGGTGTGGGAACCGTGAAAAGAGTGGATCTACTTGGTTTTGAATTCCCGCAGGGGGATAACTCGTGGGATAAAGAGATCGAGAAGATCGCGAAAGATTGGGGGATGTACATTATTTATAAAGAAGTGGATAGTACGCATTTGAACCGGATGTGGACGACTCCGGTTTATAACGCCCCGATTTACGTATGCACGACTCCGAGCGACGAGGATATACAGGTATACTTGAACCTCGTGAAGGAGTGGTTGTTGGGAAGTTTGGATCAAAAGAGCGACGAGGACCGGAAGTCGTTGCCTTTTTACTTGTATTTGGTAAACGATCTCAACGATGGGAATCCCCGTTCTGAAACATATCAAAAGAGGCATATTCAATTCAAGAAGGACGGATTTGATTATTGGAGTTTGAGTTTTACCAGCGAGGAGTTAGCTGCAGGTTTGACTCCCCAGCAAATTCACGGGGTCGCGTGTGCGTTTAGTTATCCTAGTTTAAAAACACGTTTTATGACGGGAGAGTACGAGGTTGCCCCGGGGTTTACTGAAATGACGGATTATGAAACCAGAATCGGGATCCGTTACATATCTTTTGAACAATGGCGGGAAGAGAATCCTAATATGCCGGATTTTTTCTATGATAGCCAGGTTCAGACATATGGGCAAGATCCGGTTAATGCTTACAAGCGTCGGGGGATTGCGGCACAATTGGGAGAAGATTTTAGGGAGATTACTTCCGATTTTGGAGCTCCGACCTGGATGCCTTGGATACTTTGTGTTAGTTATGGAATGGAATTTGACAAAAATCCCGGTCCTGTTGCCGAAACCGTGGAAAATCGTGCCTTGCAGGATTTCCTGAACATGATTCGCGTGGCAATGAGATACACGGAAGCTCAAGTGCGTGAACTCTACCCCGTGGACGTGGAAGATCCATTAGATCGAGCAGGTTATCAAATCATTAATGACAAATATGATTTGGTTGTGGAATACATGAAAACAACTTATGGGGTCGATTTACAGAAATATGCGGAAATATTGGAGCAATAGTTGAAGGAGATTTGTATGGAACATAAAAGAATAAATTTTATCGCACTTTTTTTGATTGTAGTGGGAGTTATTGGATGTTCCTCTAGGGAATATAAGATACGGGGAAGTGTGGAAGGAGTGGATGAGGGAAAGGTTTTTCTCGTCACTTGCGAGGGGAAAATGTGTGATACGCTATCTATAGCAGAGTTGAAAAATGGGAAGTTTGAAATGCAGGGACAGGTTCCCGCGTTGACGGTAACTACCTTGGTCGTTGAAGGTTTGTTCGCGCAGACCGTGATTTACTTGGAAAATGCAGAATACGAGATAAAACTGGATCCCCGTAATTTGGGGTCCGGTAAAATCTCGGGAGGTGGTGATGTGCAAAAGCTTGCCAACGAATATTCGGCGATAGATATAAATTTGGCGAAAGCGATTGCTGAAGTTCGGGATGAATACGTGGCTGTTGTCAAGAATCCTGAAAGCAACCGTTTTCAAGAATTAAAAGGGTTCGTGGATTCGCTGCAACAAGATGCCCAAGAACGGAAAGAGGCTTTTTTGAATCGGCATGCCGATTCTTATATTGCCTTGAAAGATTTGGCAGAAAGAGCGGAAAGACTCTCTCTGGATGAATTGAAGAAAAGATTTGCCTTGTTGCCAGAGGACTTGCGACAGAATTCCATGGGGAAAATGATAGACGAACAAATCCGGAAAAAGGAGGCTTTGGCGGTAGGTCATACCGCCCCGGACTTCAAGGTGCAAGACGCGGAGGGCAATTTTTTTACATTGTATTCGATCAAGGCTAAAATGAAAATCGTTGATTTTTGGGCTTCGTGGTGTGCCCCTTGCCGGGCACTTACTCCCCAATTGAAAGCGCTCTATGAGGAGTTTCACAACCAGGGGCTGGAGATTGTGGGGATTTCTATGGATGATAACAAAGAAAGGTGGCTGAAAGCGATAGAAGAAGAAAATATGACATGGATACAAGGGTCTAATTTGGAGGGATTCAGCCGAGAGAATTCTTTGTGTCAATTGTATAATATTACTAATGGGATTCCTTATCTCGTGTTGATGGATGAAAGTAATCGTATTGTTGCGGCAGGGGCTAAATTGGAACCCCTGCAAAAAGAAATCATGAAATTTTTTCAAAAGTAAATTATGTGTATGAAAAGAATTATTGTTTGCTTGTTTTGTATCGGTTTGTCGTGCGGGCTGTTTGCCCAAAGGGCGAATTATGAACAAGCGGAAAAAGCTAAATCGAATTTGAGTGTCTTGTCTTGGGGTTATGACCAGGTAGTACCATTTTTCACGGAAGGGAGTGATGACTTTTGGTTCCGGGAAGACCGCTTGGGCGAGGAAAAGTATTATTACGTGGATCTGAAAGCCCGAAAGGTAGAGGAGTTCCTGGATCCGGCTTACTTGGCAGCGGAAATGGAAAAAGCCACGGGGAGAAAATATAACCCGAAAAAACTCGGTTTTTGGCAGATTTATTTCAAGAAAGGCGGGGAAAAACTCGTTTGGCAGGACGGGAACGTGACTTTCGAGTACAACCGGAAAACCCGAAAATTGAGTCACACGCGGGATGAAAATATGCAGTATGACAGGACGCCGCGAAAACTCATGACGTATAATACCGGTATGTCACCTGACGGCAGGTATTTGGTTTTCGGTAAAGACCATAACGCTTATATCCGGGATTTGCAGGATTCGACCGTGGTGCAATTGACATTTGATGGAATCCCCAATTACAGCCACACGGAGGGATGGCCTGCCGGCAAGGAGGTGCCCTTGGCTCCCGTCTGGTTCGAGGATAGCCAAAATTTTTGCCTTTTCCGCCAGGATTATCGCGGGATGGGAGAGGTTTCGTATGTAAATTTCTTGCAGGGGCGACCGGTGGCTCAAAGTACCCAGATGATTTTAGCGGGGGATTCCGTGATGCCGTACACCGAAGTCACCGTGTATGACGTGGCAACGAAGACGAAGAAAGTCGTGGATATCGATCGATGGAAAAACCAGCAAATGAGAATACTTCACTCGAACGTGAAAGCGAACAAGCTTTACCTGGAGCGTCGGAACAGGCAAAATACCATGCTGGACGTGTGCGAGGTGAATATCTCGACAGGGGCGGTGAAAGTGATTATCCACGAGGAAGGCGACCCCTACCTCGGCATCGAGTTGGCATCGATCTTTTTCTTGAATGATTACAAGGACATCATCTGGTGGTCGGAGCGTTCCGGGTACGGGCACTTTTACCATTACGACGGCGAGGGTAACTTGAAAAATACCATCACTTCCGGTGACTGGACTGCCGGGAAAGTCGTGGGGATAGACGATAAGAGCCGGACCGTCTATTTCCAAGCGTATGGCGTTACTCCCGGGGGAAATCCCAGTTACGCTAAAATCTGTAAGGCAAATATCGACGGGAAAGGGAAAATGGTAGTGCTCACGCCGGAAGAGGGTACTCACAACGTGGTGTTCTCCCCGAGCCGGAGGTATATCATCGACGCTTACTCGCGTCCGGATCTTCCTTATCAATTTAAGGTGAGGGACACCCGGAATGGGGAGCTGGTCGTGAACTTGTACGGGCAAAACCTGGATGATCTCTACGCGAAAGGGTGGAAAATGCCGGAAACTTTTTCCGTGAAGGCGGCAGACGGGGAAACGGACCTGTACGGGGTGATGTGGAAGCCGTTTGATTTCGATTCAACCAAATCTTATCCGATTATCTCCTGCGTTTATCCCGGTCCCCACACGGACAACGTCCCCCTATCCTTCGAGATTGCCTCCACGAACGAGGCGTTGGCGCAAGTCGGCTTTATTGTTGTTGCTTTCAACCATCGGGGCGGGCTTCCTTTCCGGGGAAAAGCGTATCACACGTACGGTTACAGTAATATCCGCGATCACGCTTTGGCAGACGATAAATGCGGTTTGGAGCAATTGATTGCTCGCCATGCATTCATCGACGGTAACCGCGTGGGCGTGTACGGGCACTCGGGAGGAGGAATGATGTCCACCGCGGCAATTTGCACGTATCCCGATTTTTACAAGGCGTGCGTGTCGTCAGCGGGGAATCACGATAATAACATCTACTCGCAATTTTATGTCGAGAGCCATTACGCGATGAACGGGCCGTTGCCCACTAATATGGAGCTGGCGAAGAACTTGAAAGGGCACTTGATGCTGGTGGTCGGCTGCATGGACGGGAATGTCCACCCGGCTCACACGGTGCGCATGGCGGATGCTTTCATCAATCACGGGAAGGACGTGGAATTGGTTGTGCTGCCACGCGGGCGCCACACGTATGATGGGGTATCTTCCTGGTATTTTGAACGTAAATTGCGTTCGCATTTCGCCAAATATTTACTGGGGGATTTCGAGTCTTCCGCTTTTTATGATATTGAGATTAATGAATTTGATCAAGTAAAAAAATAATAGGTTATGAGAGTTATTATATGGTGCTTGTGTGTATTACTTTCTTTTCACGCTTTTGCGGAGAGAGAAGGTGAGGCTAAAGTGGGGGATCAGTCCCCCGACTTTAAGTATGAAGATAAGGACGGGAAAATCCATTCCTTGAAAGAGTTTAAAGGTAAATATGTTTTGATTGATTTCTGGGCGACGTATTGCGCTCCTTGCAAGGGGGATATGCCTTATATGGAGAAAATCCAGGAAAAGTTTAAAAAGAAAAAAATCGCTTTTGTCGGGATTTCGATTGATACGAGCAAAGATGTATGGATTCAGTTTTTGAAACAAAATCCATTGATGGGCACTCAGTTGATAATCAATTTAAAAGATATTTCTTTTATACATGCTTATCAGGTGACCACGATCCCCCGCTACGTGTTGTTGGATAAAGAGGGTAAGATTGTCAATATCAATATGCCCCGTCCCTCGAATCCGGAATTCGTGAAGATTTTGGAATCATTGAAAGGATTGTAGCGCTTGCGTAGGATAGTTTATGTCACGTTATCACGTGGTATTCAGAGGGAAGATATATACTAATCAAATATGAATCGTGAATAAATTCCGTATGAATTCTGCATGAATTCCGTCATGAACACTATACGAACGCTATATGAACCCTATACGAACGCTATTTATAATAGCGTTCGTATAGGGTTCATATAGTTTATCTAAAATTTTATATACGGAAGTCATACGGAAGTCATGCACGATTGATAACGAATTCACATATGATTTGAGTAGGAATACGGACTTTATAGGTTTTATAAACTCGGGTGGAAGCGTTTTTTGACGCATAGCCCAAGGGAATAAACTGGGAATAGAGGAAGTTTGTGATTTTTTCCTTATAATTGCATGGTAAAATGCAACGAGTGAATTGGGAAACGCAGATATGGATTGATTTTCGGAAAGGAAAATTAGAATCGTTTTACCGGGAAGTATACTCGGGATTGATTTTGTATGCTTTGAAATATTTGGGGGAGGAGAACGAATTTCTTGCCGAGGATTGCGTGCAGAATGCCGTTTTTAGTGCTTGGAAACGCAAGGATAAGTTCGATTCGATTTATACGTTTAAATCTTTTCTTTACACTTCAATTAAAAACGAAATTGTCAGTATCCACCGGAAGAATTCGGCAAAGGAGCGTTATGTGTCGCAATTGGAGAATGAGGCATTTTTTCAAAATTCGGTGATAGACCAGGAGGCGCAGACGATTTTGTATAATGCGATAGAAAAATTGCCGGAGAAAGCGAGAATCGTTTTCGAGATGAGTTTTATCGAGGGGTTGAAAAACGTGGAGATTGCCGAAAAGTTGGGATTATCCGATAGTTCGGTCAAAAAGTACAAGGCGAGTGCCCTTGAGTTCTTGCGGGAGAAGTTGGAACCGAACCTATTTTCTTTTTTGTTTCTTTCCTTGTAATTAGCAAGTTATAATTATTTTGGAAAAAAGATGCCTTTTTTATTACCCCATTTTGGGGAGGTTGCGTTATAGGGGTAAATTTAAAGAATCGATATGATGCGTGATAATAGAATCGGATTCCGAATAGCGAAATTGTTGGCTCGCCAGCGAGCCGGGCAGATCACGGACGAGGAGGTGCGGGAGTTGGAAGCGTGGAAGGGGAAGTCGCCCGAGAATGAAGAACTGTTCCTTCGTTGGCAGAAAGGTGATTTCTTTTCGGGTGAATACGCTAAATACAAAGAGATAGATGTTTCCCGGGCAAAGGATATCATGCAAAAAAGAATCGACCGGGAACGCCGTGCCGGGTGGCGGTTAAGAGTGTTGCGTATTAGCGTGACTGCCGCCGTCGTGTTATTGGCTGTCGGTAGTTTCTATTTCTTCAAGGGCGAAGGGGATGGGAAGCGTGATACTGTACCTTCTATTGCTTTGATTTCTGCGCAGCGCCCGACCTTGAAGTTGAATGACGGTTCGGTCGTGTTGCTGGATAGTGTTGCTGCCGGGTTTAAGGAAGAGGGGGTGACCGTATCGAAGACGGGAGAATCGACGTTGGCTTATCTGGCGGGAGATACTCTTGACAAACGGGCATTGGCTTACAATACGTTAAGTGTGCCCAAGGGGGCGGAGTTCGATTTGGTGTTGGCAGACGGCACGCAAGTATGGCTGAATGCGGAGTCGAAATTAAAATATCCGGTGGCTTTCGGGAGCCGGGAGCGAGTGGTAGAATTGGAAGGCGAGGGATTTTTCAAGGTATCGAAAGATGCGTCACGCCCGTTTCGGGTGAAAACAAAGAGCCAGGTGGTAGAAGTGCTGGGAACAGAGTTTAACGTGGATGCTTACCCCGACGAGGGATACGTTTACACGACATTGGTGGAGGGAAAGGTGAAAGTGGATGCCGAGGGGAAGAGCCTGGAATTGGTACCCGGAATGCAATCTGTGGTCGGGGGACAGGAAATGTACTCCCGGAAAGTGAACACGGGGGATGTCGTGAGTTGGAAAAACGGGATGTTCGTGTTGGAGGATAAATCCTTGGAGGAGATTATGTCGAAATTGGCTCGTTGGTATGATTTCAACATCTTTTACCAGAACCAAGTGGTGAAAGAGATTACTTTCAAGGGAAAGATTCCCCGGTACGCTTCTTTCGAGTCCATTCTGGATATTCTGGAACGGACGGGCGAGGTGAAATTCAAGGTATCGGGACAAACGGTGACTGTATACCAGTGATATAAATAAAAAAGGGGAATTTGGTCGATTCCCCTGCTACAAAACATCTGTTGGTCGCAGATGCATGTTTAACTGTAATGCTTTACAAATGTATGAAAAAAAAGAGTACAACGTGTAGTCTTCCGGGTGGAAGATTGCGAAAAATTCTGTTAGTTATGACATTGAAGTTTTTCATTCTGCTATTGACGTTCGGAACAGTGAGTGCGATGGGATATGCGCAGGAGCAGAAAATGAACGTGGCGTTTCATGATGAAATGCTGGAAAACGTGTTGGAATATCTCAAGAAGAACACGGATTACGAGTTCGTGTACCGGAAAGAGATTCTGGGGAATACAAAAGTGAAAAATCTAGAATTGAAGGACGTAACCTTGAGAGAAGTGCTGGATCTGGTATTACGCCGGAACGGTTTTGATTACGAGATTGTCGATCAGGTGATCGTGATTCGTAAGCTCCCGACGGTTCAACAAAAGAAGGAGATTAAGATTGCCGGACAGGTGACCGACGAGCAAAAACAACCCATGCCGGGCGTAACGGTCATGGTGAAAGGGTTGACGATCGGGACGGCAACAGACCGGAACGGAAAATACGTGTTGAGGTTGCCGGAGGTGAAAGATCTGACATTGATATTCTCTTTCATCGGGATGGAATCGAAAGAGGTGAAATACACGGGACAGGACACGATCAACGTGGTGTTGAAGGAAACCGTGAACGAGATGGACGAGGTAACCGTGGTAAGCACCGGGTATCAAAACGTGAACCGCAGGGATATGGTGGGTTCCTACACGACCGTGAAAGCGGAAGATATCATGATGCCTGCTTATGCCACGATCGACCAGATGTTACAGGGGCAGGTGCCGGGTATGATGGTATTGAGTTCCAGTGCCCGCGCGGGTACTACTCCTAAAATTCAGATACGCGGAACTTCTACATTATTGGGAAATCAAGATCCGATCTGGGTGGTAGACGGGATTATTCAGGATGACCCGATCTCCATTAATGCCAGTTCCAATATGGCGCAGGATATGCGGGAGATTATCGGTAATCAGGTGTCTTGGTTGAACCCGAATGATATTGAAACGATCACCGTGCTGAAAGATGCTTCTGCCACGGCGATATACGGTTCCCGGGCTTCCAATGGTGTGATTGTTATCACAACGAAGAAGGGGAAAATGGGACGTATGTCTATCAATTATGCCGGTAATTTCTCGATCGCCCCTCGTCCGAGATACAAGAATTTCAATTTGATGAATTCGCAGGAGCGTGTCCAGTTTAGCGAAGATGCTTTCGCGGCGGGATTGAGGTATGAATTTGAACCGGTAAAACAGATTACAACTTACGAGGGAGCCTTGAAGATGTTCCAGAACGGGGAAATCACATCGGATGAATTTATAAAGACACGTAATTACCTGGAAACGGTGAACACGGATTGGTTGGATTTATTAACCCGGACTTCTTTCGGGCACAGCCATAATGTGAGTGTCACCGGGGCATCGGAGAAGGTGAATTACGCTCTTTCCGTGGGTTACAATTCGAATGACGGACAGGAGAAAGGGAACAGTGCTGAGCGTCTGACCGCACGGGCAGCCGTTACCTTGAACTTGCATAATAATGTCCGTATGAACCTGACGATAAACGGAACAACCGGTACGAATAAAGGATTTAACGGTGTCAATCCCTTGAACTATGCTTTGACGACGAGCCGTTCTATCGCGGCTTTTGATGAGGATGGAAATTATTCCTATTACCGGAAAAGACTTGCTTATAAATATAATAAAGAAGTAGAGTCTATCGGTTATAACGTGCTGAATGAGCTGGAGAACACTGGTTCGGAGGTCAACACGGGTAATTTGAAATTGAGTTTCGATTTTCAATGGAAAATATTGAGTTGGCTGACTTACCAGTTTACCGGGGGATATTCGTACAACACGACGAATAGCCAGTCGTGGGCATTGGAGCGTTCTACTGCTATTGCAGAGGCATACCGGGGATATGATTACGGTTCGGTGGATGCCGAGAACCCGTGGTTTAGTGCGGCTCTTTTGCCGTTCGGGGGAACTTTGTTCAGTTCTGCCGCCACGGTGACTTCGTATAATGTCCAGAATAAATTGATGTTCTCTAAATCGTTTAACGAGGATCACCGTTTGAATGCCATGGTGGCGATAGAAGCCCGTTCTACCAATAACAAGAATGACCAAAACATGCGTTACGGGTATGTGCCCGACCGGGGTAATTTGGTTGTTCGTCCCACTTTACCGGAGGATTTTGTCCCCGTGGGAGGCGGTTCGGTGATGGATGGTTATGGGGTGTTTGAAGATTTATATAATGGTAGAAGTGCCTTAAGCGAGAAAACGGATAATTTCTTTTCTGTTTTTGCCACGTTAGCTTATTCGTTGAAAAACAGGTATGTTTTTAATTTCAACGTGCGTAATGATGCTTCCAACCGTTTCGGGCAAAACACGAATAAACGTTTTGATCCTACTTATTCTTTCGGGTTATCCTGGCGGATGACAGAGGAGGCGTTTATGCAGACTCAACGGGTGTTGACAAACGTGAATTTGAAAGCCACGTGGGGTATTCAGGGAAATGCCCTGACGAATCTCAGCCCGGAATTGATCCTGAACCAAAAGGGAGTATTGGGTATGTTTAACGAGTATTATTCGTCTATCAATTCTATTCCAAACCCGAACCTTTCCTGGGAGCGTACGCATTCGTGGAATTTCGGTTTGGATTTGCAATTTTTCGGCAAGGTGAATGCCAATATTGATTATTATATCCGCCGTTCCAATGCAATTATTTCCAGGGATATTCCTTATGAAAACGGGAAGCCTTCAATGTCTGTCAATGGTGGTGTTATTTATAACAAAGGTATCGAGTTCACGGTTTCGTTCACCCCGGTAAACACGAAAAATTTTGGTGTCAACATGAGTGTGAACTCTTCCAAGAACTGGAATTCCGGGGGAAAAGTGGATAAAGAAGTCGTGGATGTGGGCACATTTTTAAGTGGACGTAGTGACATGATTTTGAAAAAGGGATACCCGTTAGGAAGTATGTGGTCGTTTGATTTTGCCGGGTTGAATCCTGAAAATGGTCGTCCGACGTTCAATCGAATTATGTCGGAAGAGGAGTTTAATGGGGACAGGACAAGTTTCTTGAAATATTCGGGACAGAAAGATCCCTATTTCACGGGAGGATTGAATTTGAATATCCGTTATCGTTCTTTCACGTTGGGAACTTCGTTTTCTTTGTTGTTGGGAGGTGTTACCCGATTGAGTTCTCCGTATAGCGATATGAAAGATGGGTACTATATGCCGAATGCAGAGAAAAATCTCAATAGGGATTTATTGAAGCGGTGGAAGGAACCGGGAGATGAGGCATTCACAAGTATCCCGGGATTCGTGATCGGGGGAAAGGACAGGATGATGACATTGCCTACAGGTGGTAGTTATAATCTTCTGCAAGCTTATGCGTATTCGGATGCATTAACTGTTCCGAGGTCATTCCTGCGTTGCCGGGGATTGAATTTGAGTTGGAGATTGAATAACGAGATGACGAAGAAGATCGGGTTAAATAATTTGACGGTAACGGCATCCGTGAATAACCTGTTTGTCATCGCTTCCAAACGATATAACGGATTCGATCCGGAAATGCAGGATCGGGTGATGCCGAAGACTTATTCTTTTGGAATTAATGTTGGTTTTTAAATGCTTTGATATATGAAAAAGATATTATTCAATATAATTTTAGCCGTGAGTTTATGCGGGTGTTCCAGTTTCCTGGAACCGGATTCTCCCAGCGAATACGTGCCGAAGACTGCTAGTGCATTGAACGAAATGTTATTGGGGGACGCTTATCCATTAGCTAATTCCACTTGTTTATTTACTTTTCACAATGCTCTGGATGATGATATCGAGATGAGTGAAGATTGTATTTTGCAGACTTCTTCTTCGGGTATCGAGGGTTTACAGTACGTTTATTCGTGGGATCCCCAGATGTTTGATTTATATCCGGCGCAATCTAGTGTTAAGATGTGGAGCACGTATTACCAGTATATCCTGGGAACGAATGCCGCGTTGGATTATCTGGATGACGTGAGTGGCTCTGCCGAGGATAAGGCTTACGTGGCAGCCCAAGCTCATGCGTTGCGTGCGTTCTTCTATTTTAACTTGGTAAATCTTTTCGGGGAACCGTACAATCATAATAAAGATGCCGACGGGGTGCCCTTGAAACTGGCGAGCGGTTTGTCAAACAGTTTGGAGAAACGGGAATCAGTTGCCAAAGTGTACGAGCAGATTGTTAAAGATTTGAATGCGGCAGAAGAAAATTTCCTTGCATTGCCGGCAACACAACAGAAAAAAGCGGGTTATCGTATAAACTTGCCCGCGGTGCAGTTGCTTCACGCTCGCGTGTGCCTGCACATGGAAGATATGGAGGGGGCTGCCAAATATGCAAAAAAGGTGATCGAAGACTGGGGATACGAGTTATATGATTTGAAGTCATTCGAGAAGAAGACTACGATTGTTGTGGGGGAGGATGCTTCTTATCCTAGCTATGTAACTTTAGATAATCCGGAAACCATTTGGGTGTACGGGAATGCAGCAGATTTTAGGGGAATCATTGGAATGCAAGACAAAATGGAAGATGGAATCACGTATGCCTATTTTGTTAATGCTTCCCGGGATTTAATTGCTTGTTATAAGGATGAGGATTTGCGGAAGACGTTGTATCTCGTGGAAGAGTTGCGAGGACCTTTAAGTGCTAAACCTTCAGAGCTTAAGCCTGCCGAGGGACATTATCTCCCGTGGAGCAAATGTGTCATGCAGTACAATAATGCGGTGAAATTCAATACGGAGTTCGGTATGTCATTGCGTTTGTCGGAAGCTTACCTGATTCTTGCCGAGGCTGTGTACGATACGGACGAAACGTTAGCTCTGAAAATGATTAATGATTTGCGCGAGAAACGATACGCAGAGAATGTGGATTACGAGGTTCACTATTCCGGTGAGGATTTGTTGAGTTTTATCCGGGAGGAACGCCGCCGGGAATTCTGTTTCGAGGGGCAACGTTGGTTTGATCTGCGCCGTTACGGGATGCCTCGTTTTGAGCATCGCTGGGTAGAGTTGGGGGTTAACTTGGGTAAGTATGTGATCGAGGAGGGGGATGCCGCATATACCTTGCCGATTCCTTCGGACGTGATGGAGCGCAATTCGGCATTGAACCAGAATAAATTAACAACAACGAAGACATTACAATAAAACGAGGAACGATGAAATACAAGAATATTTTTAGTTTGATATTTTTACTGGCGACGCTTGTTGCTTGTGACGATGAAAAAAAATTGTATCCCCGGAGTGAGGATGCTTCCAGTATCAGTCGTTTTGAATTTCCGCAAGGGAGTAATCCTTGGGACCAGGATTTGGAAGAAATAGCGAATGCTTTTGGAACGATTCCAATATACACGGCTTTTGATACATTGGATTTGAATCAAGCATGGTCTGGGACATTTACGATAAAATATTACGGGGAACCTTTGAGTGACGAGTATGCGATATTTTATACCGATTTTTTCAAGAATCATGTATTTGGTTTCTTGAAACCGGAATTGTGTAAGGGAGTGTTGCCTAATTATATTTATTTAGTCGATGATCTTCGTCAAGTAGGAGCTTTTACAGGTGGATACGTTCCTTTGCTCTGTTTT
Source organism: Butyricimonas sp. Marseille-P2440 (assembly GCF_900091675.1). Taxonomy (NCBI): domain Bacteria; kingdom Pseudomonadati; phylum Bacteroidota; class Bacteroidia; order Bacteroidales; family Odoribacteraceae; genus Butyricimonas; species Butyricimonas sp. Marseille-P2440. The sequence continues at coordinate 835,599 of NZ_LT594609.1, forward strand.
TGGGGTGGGTTGGATTATTGGGCGTTTTCTTTCCGTGCGAAGGAGGAAAATTTGGCTTACTTGGATTACGGGAGCATAATTATTAGACCGTATAAGCCTTATGATTTGCCGAAAACTCCATGGGAGTATAAGATGCGGCGTACCGTTATTTTGCAAAATATTTTGGCTAAAATGGTGGAGAAAGGCAAGATTGCGATTCCGGCAGATTTCCAGACGGGTGGGGTTTTTGATTATTCTAAAAAAATCAGCATCTCGGTGAATGCTGAGAATTATTATATGAAACTCGGTTATCCCGGGAGAATGCTTGAGACTGCTTATGATTTCACGTCTCTCCAGACAAATGTGACGATGGATGCCAAAACCAATTTTGCGAGTTATTTAAAATTGGGTATGCGCTATACCCGTGATTCGGTATTGATCAAGTATCCGGAAGACAAGTATCCGTTGATCATCCGGTACTATGATTTCACGGTGAAGTACATGAAAGATAAATATGATTGGGATATTACTCGAATGGCAGCTTTGAAAGAAGATTAATATGATGAAATTATTGGTATCTACTTTATTTATGTTATTGACGTTAAGCGTTTCCGCGCAGTTTTCCCTTCATGGGAAACTGCGGACGCTGCGTCCGGTGACAATCAAGGTGACTGATTTGGCGGGAAAGACAGTTGTCGAGTGTCCGGTGAAAAGTGGAGAAGAATTTAAGACAAAAACCGTGCATATCAAGAAGGATTTGTATAACGTTCATTTCGGAAGTTACACGGAGATGATGATCCTCTCGGATAGCCCGTTGAAACTGAAAGGTTTCCTGAATGAAGACCGACCGGAAGAGAGTTCGATGGAGTTCGACGGGATTGATTTGTATATGCAATACATGGATGTTATGGCTAGATTTAAGGATTCCGGTTCCAGACGAGCCGTGATTCAGGAAGCGGTGGAGAAGGATTTGGCGATAGATCCCGTGGTACGTGTCTCGTTAATGTACCAGAACAAGGGATTTTTTGAACTGGATTACGAGTCCTACAAACGGATACTAGATCTGATTCCTGAAAACGAGAGGGAAGCGCAAGTCGTGAAATATCTTGTGGATGAAGTAGCACGCCGTCAGAAGTTTGCTTTGGGACAGCAGGCTTACAATTTTACTTTCGTGGATTTGGACGGGAAAGAAGTAAGTTTGAGTGATTTCAAAGGAAAATACGTGTTGTTGGACTTCTCTGCATCCTGGTGTGGGGGATGTCGGATGGAGGCAAAGAAGTTAGTGTCGGAGTATGATGAATTGAAAGGGGATGATCTGGTGATTGTCACGATATCAATGGATAACCGGGAAAAGGATTGGCGAAGAATGGTGGAAGAGGATAAGTTGCCTTGGGTGACTCTGTGGAATCCGGAAGGATTCACGAAAGGGAACAAGCAGAATGTCATTCAGGATGCTTACGGTTTTTACCAGATTCCTTTTATCGTTCTGATCGATAAAGAAGGGAAGATTATTGCCCGGGACTTGCGGGGTGATAAGGTGAAAGAGGCAATAGAAAAAGCGAGAAAGATGGATCAATTTTAGATTTTAAATTTTAGATTGAGGGATTAGGGAATTTTCAATTTTCAATTGAAACAGGGTTTTGTATTGTGTAAAAATAATAAACTGTAATGATGAAAAAGTATTCTATAATTTTGATGATGAGTGTGTTCGTCGCTATTGGTAGTGCGGCAAAGGCTCAACTGGTGAAACAAAAGGCGAAAGTGGAAGAGCAGAAACAGTCGGATCGGGACTGGTACAACTGTTCTTTTGAAAAAGACGGTGTGTATGGGGCTCGCGTGAACGAGGCATACGAGTTTTTGAAAGGAAAAAAAGCGAAGACGAGACCGATCGTGGCACTTATCGGTACGGGTGTTGACACGGAACACGAAGCTCTGAAGGCAAATATCTGGAAAAACCCGAAAGAGAAAGCCGACGTGAAGGATAATGATAAAAATGGGTACACGGACGATGTGAACGGCTGGAATTTCATCGGGGGGAAGGATGGGCAGGTGATGCCGTTCGTGAACCGGGAGGGGGAACGCGAGTTCTTCCGCTTGAAAGATAAATACGGGGATATCCTGAAAGACGGGGATAAATATTATACCATTATTAACGGGGAGAGAAAAGAATGTGCCGCTCCCGAAAACATGGAGGAATTTCGTTACTATAATTCCGTAGTTCGGGGTGAGTCCCGTTTATTGCAGGCTTATAGTGCCGTGAATTCAGGATATAATTCTCAATATTACATGGGGATGTTCGACCGGGAGGTACGAGCGGCTTTCCCGGATAAGACCGAATTCACGATTGAAGATGTGATGGAGGCGTGTGCTCCTAAAACGGCTCAAGATTCTACAAGCCGGGGAATATTTATCGCCGCATTGCAAATGAGGGCTAATATGGTGAAGAATAACGCTTGGGAACCTAACCGGGATGCTTTTCTAAAGGAAAGTTATATTGCGGATTTGAAAAAGAAATACGACCGGGCTGTTCAGCAATATGGTAATGACGGGCGTCGGGCGATCGTGGGGGATAATTATTTGGATATAAACGACAGTAAATACGGGAATAATGTGTTGTTGACGGCGGATGCCGCTATCGGGACGATGATCGCAGGTGTGATTGCCGGACAACGGGGTGTGGAAGGACGGAATAATCCGATCGCAGACGAGGCGGAAATCATGACCTTAGTGGTAGAAGCCGGGGCGGGAGAGCCTTATTTGAAAGATATGGCTTTGGCGATTCGTTATGCCGTGAATCACGGGGCTTCTGTCGTGGTGTTGCCGCAACAGAACTCGTTTTACCCGGAGATGCAGAAGAAATGGATGAGCGAGGCGATTCGCTATGCCGAACAGAAAGGGGCATTGGTTATTGTTCCCGTGCACGATATGTCCCGTGACTTGAGTGAGGATACGTTTTTCCCGAATCGCTGGATGGATGGCGGAAAAGAATTTACCAACTTGATGACGGTGGGAATGTCCGACAAAGACGGGTTACCTTCCGAGAATTCAAATTTCGGGGCGAAAGAACTGGATATTTACGCTCCGGGGGTAAAGATGTTGTCTACTTGCACGGGGGATACTTATCAATACGGGAATGGCGTGCCGATGGCTTCAGCCACGGTAGCGGGTGTTGTCGCTTTGATTAAAACGTATTACCCGAAATTGACGGGCAGCCAGATTCGTGATATATTGTTGCAAACGGTGACTTCCCGGAAAGGCGTGGAACTGGAAAAGAATGTTACCAGAGGCGGGAAGAAAGCTGTCGACCTGTATCTTTTTGAACAATTGTGCCTTTCCGGTGGTATTGTGAATGCTTTGGAAGCCGTGAAAGCTGCCGATAAATTGAGTAAATAAACCATGAGGTATAAGATAATCATTTTGTGTTTGCTTTGCGTGATCGCTTCCCCGGCGATCGCGCAGCAATACAAGGCAGAATTGCCTTACCGGATGATCGGGGGTAAGATGGTCGTGGAGATGAAACTGAACGGAACGCTTCGTTCATTTATTTTCGACACGGGGGCATCCCGAACAACCTTGAAGGGCGAGTTTTGCCGGGAGTTCGGGTTGGCGGTAACGGATTCGTTAGAGGTGACAGACGCGAACGGGCGCAAGTCATTTTATCCACTCGTGCGGGTGGATAGTATCGAGACTCCCGATAATGTGTTCCGTTTCAAGAGCGTGGCGGCAATGAAAATGCCGGAACCGTCGCCTTTGGCTTGTTTCCCTGTTGACGGGTTGATCGGGAGCGATTTGTTCGCCCAATTGATTTTGGTTATCGATGGGGAGAAAAAGACAGTGACTGTCACTACCGCGGAGAAAGAATCGATTATCTCGCTTCGGAAAATGACTCGCTTCGTGCAAGCGAAAATGCCGATTATTTCGGTTCAGGCGGGAAGCGGGTATAACATTGTTTGCTTGTTTGACACGGGGTGCCCGAGATTCCTTTCATTGAAGGAATCCGATTTCGAGGCTTTGTCGTCCGGTTCCGCTTATGAACTTTTGTCCGAGGGATGTAGCGTGGGAGCCATCAGCGTGGGGGGAGTGTCTGCGGAGAGAGTTTCCCGGCGGGTAAACTTTCCCTTGTTGTCCGTGGCAGGCTCTAAATTCAGGAACGTGGTAGCCGAAACGGCTACACCGCCTTACACGTTGTTGGGCGTAAAATTGTTGGATTATGGCAGGGTGACGATAGATTATCCCCGGGCTCGCTTTTATTTCGAGCCATACAAGCCGGAGAATGATCTCGCGGAGAAGCCCCATGACGTGAGGTTGCAGGTGAAGGATGGTGATCTGGTGGTTGCGGCAGTGTGGGGTGCGATGAAGGACGTGGTGGAGATGGGTGACAAGGTGCTTAAGATTAACGGGAAGCCTATCGGGAAATACGATTTTTGCGAGAGTATCATCAACGGAATCCCGGAATTGAAGGCGAAGAAGAAAACAAAATTGACGGTTCTAACCCGGAAGGGCGAGAAGGTGATTGTTTATTGAAATCAGAACAAAAGATGAAAAGTAAATTATTTGTATGGCTTTTTGTAGCGCTGCTGCCCTTGATGTCATGGGCGCAGACGAAGAATAATGTTTCCGAGGTGAGAGATTACCGGGTAGTAGACGGGAAAATCATTATAACGTGTGTCGTGAACGGCGTGGATGCCGATTTCGTGTTAGATCTGGCGGGACAGACGGCTATTTTGCCGGAGTACGTGGAGAAGTTGAATGTTGACCCGGATAGCAAAGGAAAACTTCCGTACGATACATTCCAATTCAAAAAAATACTGACGTCTAAAGTGGTGTCGATTAATTCGGTTTCTTTCGGGAATAGCGCTTTCGCTAACGAACTTGGAGCTTTTGTGCTGGAAGATGAGCCTTATCTGCGGGAATTGGGTGTTGCCGGTATCATGGGGGGAGCTCTTTTCCGGGGTGTCGTTTTAACCATCGATTCCCGCAGGAAAAAGATTACGATGTCACTGCCTTATCGTCCAGCTTACATGAAATTGGATCATCGTGCGAATGCCAAGTTATTGCAAGGAGTCGGGATGGAATGCCCGGTAATAATAGACGGCATGGCTTTTTCTTGTATACTGGATACCTGGAACCCGGGATTGGTGGAATTGAACGAGGCTGATTTTACCCGTTGGAAAGGAGAGCCCGGGAATGCGGTATCGGTGTATAACGGGTATGGCAATACTCCGGTGTCCAGCCAGACAAAGGTGGCGTCACGATGTGATTTTGTACGGGAATCTTTTCAAGGAACGGTGATTCCCGTGAATGGTTCTCTCGTGCGTTCCGTGGTAGGAGCCGGTATATTGGAATACGGGATTCTTTCGGTGGATTTTTCTCGACAAACAATTTATTTCCAGCCTTTTGACTTGGTGGAAGTGAAGGATGAGGTAGCGGAGAAAAAAATCGTGATAGAACCCGGGAAATTAAACGAGATCACGGGAATCTATTTCCGGGAGAATATCCATGATTATAAGAACGGGACCGAGTTCACGTACAAGGGTGACAAGCCGGTTGTGATTGATTTTTGGGCTTCGTGGTGTGGTCCTTGCATGAGATTGTTGCCCGTGATGGAGCAATTGGCGGAAAAATACAAGGATCAGGTGATATTCCTGAAGGTAAATGCTGATAAGGAAAAAGAATTGTGCAATAAATTCAAAATAAATGCGTTGCCTACCTTGTTCTTTTTACCCGTGAATGGCAAGCCTATTATCGAAATCGGGGCAGAGCCTGCAAAGTACGAGAAGATTATACAAGAGCAATTGTTGAAATAAGCACTCGTGATAGCTTAGAATCTATATTGAGAAGTAAGCGCTTCACTTCTTTTGGAATGCTTAAAAGTCCCTGAACGGATTTTTAAGCATTCCTTTTTTGGTGGTATGATAATTTCTCCTAATTTTGTAAATATGGATTTGAGATGAGAGAGTTGTTAATTATTAGAAATAAAGCGAGTGGATAATTCCGGGAAAAATAAGGATCAGGAAATATGTATCGTGTTGTGTTCCAAAAGCCAGAAGGGGATGGATATGCTATTTGATGTATACTATAAGCCTTTGGTTGTTTGGGCTGATACCTTTTTACGGGATTTGAATTTGGCGGAGGACGTGGTGCAGGATTTATTCGTTTCTATTTGGAAAGATAAGGTTTACCTGAAATTCAAGCCGGAGACGTTGGCTTCTTTTCTTTACGTGTCTGTGCGTAACCGTTGTTTCAAGCGGATAGAAAAACGGGATGTTTTTCGGAATGCTTTGGAGTTGGATCACGTGAATTTGGCTTTCGAGGAGTATAATGAACGGCATGATCAGATCGTGTCGAGAGTGTTGGAAGAAATGGCATTATTGCCGGAGCGGAGCCGGGAAATAATGAATTGCGTTTTTCTGGAAGGCTTGAAATATCGCGAAGTGGCGGAGCGGTACGGGATCTCCGTTTCCACTGTGAAAACGTTGCTGGGTAACTCCGTGAAGAAGCTAAGAGAGCGGTTGGATAAAGAGCTGTTCTCGGGCTTTTTGTTTTTCTATTGTCGTCGGGAATAGTGTTATTGATAGGGTAGAAATACCCGCTTGCAAAAGTAAGGCTTTGGTGTGGCGATAAAAAATAATTTGAAAAAAAATTGTAAATCCATTAGACCTTTTTGAAGTTTTCCGGTATTATGCATGAAAACAAGTTGAACTATGGAAAAAGATTTAATGGGTCAGGAAAAGGAAACACTACTGCTGGATTATTTCAACGGGGAGTTGGATGACGTGCAGGGTGCTGCTGTCGAGCGGTGGCTGGATGCTGATCCCGCGAACAGGGAGGAGTTCGAGCGTTTGGTGAAGGACTGCTTGCACATCCGATGGGCACGGAAGGAGCAATTGGTGGATGCGATGACAGGGAAGAAGTTGGTGTCACGTCGAATAAGCAGGATAAAAGTGCGTCGGGTGTGGTATGGTGTGGCGGCTTCGATAGCCATCCTTGTGGCGATAGGCGGGATGTATTTGGTCAATAAACCTTTGCCCGAAAAAAAGTCGATCGCCCGCAATGAGGTGATCCGTCATGGATTCCCGCAAGCGAGGCTCGTGCTTTCTTCCGGTAAAGTTATTGATTTGGCGGACAATGAAGACTCGATCTTGGAACAGGATGGTTCCGTCGTGAAGATGAAAGATGGTAAGGGAATCGAGTACAATACGGAACAAGCGGGAGTAGCAAATCAAGTGATATATAACAAGATTATCGTGCCAAGAGGGGGAGAGTTTTTCGTGACGTTGGCAGACGGCACGGAAGTGTGGTTGAATGCTGATTCGGAGTTAGAGTACCCGGTGAAGTTTACTTCCGACAAGCGGGAAGTACGCTTGAAGGGGGAGGCTTATTTTAGCGTGAAGAAAGACACGGAAAAGCCTTTTCTGGTACGTTCCGGGGAGTATCAGCTGAAAGTGTACGGCACGGAGTTTAACTTGAATACTTACAAGAACAACGAGATTCAGGCGGTACTGGTGAAAGGTTCGGTCGGTTTTAAGGCGAATCGTACCGCGGAGGAAGTGCGGTTGAAACCGAGTCAACTGGGAGTGGCGAATGAGGTGACCGGGAAAACGGAAGTGAATAATGTTGACGTGTATCCTTATATCGCCTGGAAGAACCAGGATGTGGTGTTCGTGAACGAGCGGTTGGAGTCGATCATGGAAAAGGCGGCACGTTGGTATGACGTGAACGTGTTCTTCCAGAATGAATCGCTCAAGGACTTGCGCTTCTTCGGGAATATGCAGCGGTATGCCGATATTCAGGAGTTGTTGTTCTTCCTGGAGAATACCTCGGATGTACGTTTCAGCGTGAAAGATAGAACTGTAGTAGTTAGTGGTAAATAAAAAACGGAGAGTTGTGGCGACTCTCCGGATTGTAGTAATCCGATAACAACATCTTGGGGGATGCGGTTATCATGTTTAACACAAAAATTCTTATACAAAAGTATGAAAAAAAAGAGAATGTCGTGCCTCTTTTTGGGTCGAGTGCGCGAAAAAATTTGGAAAATTATGAAATTAACTGTCTTTTTGATCGTGTTTTTCGTGTTCTCTGCTGTTGCGGAAGGCTTGGGGCAGGAACAGAATGTGACGTTAAAATTAACAAAAGTTAGCTTGTACGAGTTGTTCGATGCTATTCATAAGCAGACGGGGTTGCGTTTCTTGTACAATGCGGAACAGATGCAAGAGATTTCCACGGTCGACGTGGATGTCGAGAATAAGAAAGTGAAAGAGGTCTTGGCGGATGTACTTGCTGGTTCTTCTCTTACTTTCAAGTATGACAAGGATGTGGTGATGCTAGTGAAAAGAACTGCGGTAGCCCAACAGAAAAGCGTGAAGATCTTCGGTTTGGTGACCGACGAGAAGAAAGCCCCGCTACCGGGAGTTACAGTGATGGTGAAGGGCTTGACGGTAGGCACCGCCACGGATAAGGACGGGAAGTATCGTCTTCAGATCCCTAATCTGGAACAATTCTCTTTGGTCTTCTCTTTTGTCGGGATGGAAACCGTAGAGGTGAAGTATCAGGGGAAAGACACCATCAACGTGGTGATGAAGGAGGAGTTGAACACGATGGAAGAAGTTGTGGTTACCGGTTATCAAAATATCAATCGCCGGGATATGGTGGGGTCTTATAATACCATGAAGGGAGATGATATTATGATGCCGAATTATAATTCTCTGGATCAAATGTTGCAGGGACGTATGGCAGGAATGATCGTGATGAACACGAGCAGCCGCGTGGGAACGAGTCCCAAAATTCAGATTCGAGGCGCCTCTACTCTGTTGGGGAATACCGATCCTTTGTGGGTGGTAGATGGTATTATTCAGTCAGATCCGATCACGTTGAATGCGACGGCTGTGATGACGCAGGATTTGTCCACGATTATCGGGAATCAGATTGCTTGGTTGAATCCGCAGGATGTTGAAACGATCACGGTGTTGAAAGATGCGTCTGCCACGGCGATTTATGGGTCGAAGGCTTCCAATGGGGTGATTGTAATTACCACGAAACGGGGAAAAGTTGATCGGATGACCGTAAATTACACGGGAAATTTTTCGTTTACAACACGCCCCACGTATGATCGTTTCAATTTGATGAATTCCCAGGAACGGGTGGCGTTTACTGACGAAACGATAGAGGAAGGTTCTTATTATACGTATAGGCCTATAAAACAGATGAATGTTTACGAGGGACTATACCGGATGTTTCTCGAGAGAGATATTACGGAAGCGGATTTTCTGAAGCGTAAAAAGGAGCTGGAAAGCGTGAATACGAATTGGTTGAAATTGCTTACCCGGAATGCTTTCAGCCATAAACATAGTGTCAGTGTTTCTGGAGGGTCTGAAAAGTTTACTTATAATGCGTCTATTGGGTATTCGAAAGAGAACGGTCAGGAGATTGGTAATGACAAAGAAATGTATACCGGGAGAATTGCTTTCAATACGAAATTACGGAAAAATATTACTTTGGATGTTACCGCAAACGGAACGTCGATGATCACGAACGGTTTTGGTCCTGGCGTAAATCCCATGGATTATGCTCTTTCCACTAGCCGTGCAATTCCGGCTTATGACGGGCGTGGGGATCTTTTGTTTTACCAAAACCGGACAACTTACACTTATAACGGAAACGTGGAATCGCTAGGATATAATATTATTAACGAACGAGATAACAGTGGCTCTGAAGTACGTAATTTTACGATAGCTTCGTCTGTTGATTTCAAGTGGGAGATTATTAGTGGTCTGACTTACCAGTTTACCGGTGGATATAGCCGCTATACCAAGAGTAATGAAGTTGAGGCGTTGGAGCGTACATATTATATCGCTAAAAATTATAGAGGATATGATTATGGAAGTAAAAGTACGGGGGATCCGGAATTTAAAGCTGCCATGCTGCCTTATGGCGGTTCTTTGTACACGAACGAGATCACGCAAGCTTCTTATAACGTGCAGAATAAATTATTATACACGAAGACGTTTAATACGGATCATCGCATAAATGTGATGTTGGGGATGGAAGTGCGTTCTAACCGTAATATGACAATTGAGAATATGGTATGGGGATATATGCCTGAACGAGGCTATAAATTGGCTCGTCCCACGGATGCGGATAAATTGGTGCCGATTAATGCTCCTTATTCTACCCCGAAGCCATTGGGACCATTGGAAGATATATATAATACACTTCGTCCTTCTTGGGGTAAGAGTGACCAAACGGATAATTATTTTTCGTGGTTTGGGACGTTGGCTTATTCTTACAAAAACCGCTACGTGTTGAATGCCAATATTCGTAATGACATATCAAACCGATTTGGTCAAGATGTAAAGAAACGTTTGGACCCAACTTATTCATTCGGTTTGTTATGGCGGGTTACCGAGGAGTCTTTTATGGAGTCAACGAGCAATTGGATCAATAATTTGGCTTTTCGTGTGACTTACGGTATTCAAGGGAACGCTCTTTCGAATAAATCCATGGATTTGATTTTAAAGATGGAGGGTGTCGATGCCGTTTATAACCAATATTATTCGTCTATTAACGACATTCCTAATCCCCATCTGTCCTGGGAACGTACGACCTCGTGGAATCTTGGCGTTGATCTGGAACTTTTCAAGATTTTTAATGTAACCGCAGAGTATTATACTCGTTCGTCAAATGCTATCGTGAGTCAGGATGTGGCTTATGAATACGGGAAAACTTCATTAGATCTCAATGGGGGAATGATTGATAATAAGGGGATGGAGTTTACTGTTGCTTTTACTCCTGTCCGGACAAAAGATTTTGCTATAAGTGTCAGTTTGAATTCATCTAAAAATTGGAATAAGGCAAAGTCAACGGTGAAAAATCCCAAATCAACAGAGCTGGTTACCGCATTTACCGATAGGTTACAAAAGGAAGGGTATCCCGTGGGAAGTTTTTGGTCGTTCTCGTTTAAGGGGTTAAGCCCGGAGGATGGTCGCCCGCTATTTAATTATTTTGATGTACCAGAGGAGGAACGGGATGCTAATATGGACCCGACAAAATTTATGGTTTGGTCGGGACAGAAAGATCCTTACTTCACGGGAGGTTTGAATCTCGGAATACGTTATAAAGGGTTTACATTGAATACGGATTTTGCTCTTTTGCTGGGAGGCAAAAAGCGTCTTCCGAGCCCGTATAGTTCTTTTATGTCCGGAAAAGTACCTGACTCTTACCAAAATCTTAGCCGGGATTTATTGAAACGTTGGAAGCAGCCGGGAGATGAATTGAAAACTAATATTCCGGCATTGACTCGCGGAATTTCAGATCCGAGAATAACAGCTCCGGATAATTATTCGACAAACTGGTATTGGTTTTGGGCAAATTCGGATGTTTTGGTCGTGGATGCTTCTTTCCTGCGGTGTCGTGGAATTAACCTGACTTGGAATATGCCATTGGATTTGTGCAAACAGGTGGGAATCAAAACACTTGCCTTGAGTGCCACGGTGAATAACGTGTTCGTGATCGCCAGTAAGCGTTTTGACGGTTTTGATCCGGAATTGTCGACACAAAGCGTGATTCCACAGACCTATTCTTTGGGTATCAATATAGGATTTTAAATGTATGAACAGATGAAAAAGAATTTATTATTAATAATTGTTATTCTTGGATTGATGGGCTGTGATAACTTTTTGGAGCCCAAATCCGATACCTTGTATATTCCAAAAGATGTTACTTCTTTGGATGAGATGTTACTGGGAAGCGCTTATCCCCGCCCGACCTCAACTTCGGTGGTAATAAGTGCTGGACTTCAGTTGTTGGATGATGATGTCACTTGTACGTCGGCATCTGGTGAAGTTTCGAGTTATAATGAGCCAAAAGTGAATAGCGTGAGGTATATTTATTCGTGGCAACCGAATATGTTTGAAGAGGCGGCGAAGGTTAGCATGATGTATAGAGGTATGTGGGAGTCCCAGTATAAATTGATTTTGGGGGCAAATGGGGCATTGGACTACGTGGATGGTGTCGATGGCACGTACAACGAGAAAACGCTGGTGAAGGCACAAGCATACGCATTGAGGGGGTTCTATTTTTTCAATTTGGTGAATATCTTTGGTGAACCTTATAATCATAACCCAAAAGCACTTGGAATCCCCTTGAAATTGAACAGTGGGGTGGAACAAGAAGATATTGCCCGCAACACGGTCGAAGAGGTTTATAAGCAGGTGCTGGAAGATTTAGGAGATGCGGAAGAGCTTTATCTCTCTTTGCCGAAAGATATGCAGCATAAAGCAGATTTACGTACGAGTTTGCCGATGGTACAATTGCTGAAATCAAGAGTGTATCTTTACATGGAAAATTGGAAGGAAGCCGCCCAATATGCCAAAAAGGTAATTGATGATTGGGATTTTGCTTTAATTGACCTTAATACCTTGGAATTGTCGACCGGAACTAGAACTTATTACCCGTTTATAACTAGGGAATCATCCGATGTGATATGGTTATTTGGTCAAGGTGGGGATATTACGAATTACTATTCATTAGAAACAGTTGGAGCGGGGTACACTTATCGAAAGATTTTTAACGCTTCGGCGGAGTTGACCGATGGTTTCAAGGAGGGTGATTTGAGAAAAGAATGGTATATTTTTAGAGAATCGTATAGATTCCCGGACGTGTTTTTAGCTCACGGTAAAATTAAAACCTCTTCTTCGACAGGAATCCTACTAGAAAATAATGCATTCACGCAAGCGTTTCGTTTGGCAGAAGCTTATTTGAATTTGGCGGAAGCGGCAGCAATGGATGGAGATGAAACAACAGCATTGAAGGCGTTGAACGATTTGCGGGAGAAACGTTTTACTCCCGGTGCTCCGGATGTAGAAGTGTCAGGTTTAACAGGAAGTGCGCTGGTTGACAAAATCAGGCAGGAACGCCGATTGGAATTGTGTTTCGAGTTTCATCGTTGGTTTGATTTGCGTCGTTATGGAATGCCATCTATCAAGCACGTGTGGAATGATGGAAAAGGACCGGTTGAGTACGTGTTACAGGAAAAGGATCCCGGTTATACATTGCCTATACCTGAAGTAGTGATGAATCAAAACAGGGCTTTGATACAAAATAAGTTGGCAAGCCCGAGATAATGTCTGATGTAAAAAATGGAATTTATGAGATATATCGTATTAATATTATTGACTTGGGGATTACTGGCTTCGTGTAACGATGAAGACACGATAATTCCGAGAGAAGCAGAAGTCGTACTTCGTTATGAATTCCCACAAGGTACGAATGAATGGGATGAGATCGCGAAAGAAATCAAGGAAAAACATGATGTGTATTTGATTTACAAAGGGTATTCTTCCTTGGATTTTAGTCGAGCTTGGACGGTTTCCTCTGGAACCAATTATTTCGGGGAATCTTTGACGGATGAGAAAGCCAGCGTTCACGTGAAATTTATGAAGGAGCATATATTTGATTATTTACCTGTAGAATTGACTCGTACAGTTTTGCCTTTATATTATTTTTTGATTGATAATTACCGGACAGAAAAACTCAATTATTCAGGGGGTATAGATAAAACGAATGTTACTAACTCTGCTGACGGATTAGATTATTGGGCGAGCTCGATCTATACGGAAAACTTGACAGAATTTCCCTCTACATGGGAGAAATTGAGAGAGCATCGGACAAGAATTATGAGGCAATTATTGGAGGCTGCAATTAATCGCGAGCGAATAGTTATTCCAGCTAGTTTTAATGAGGGATTTGATTACGTGAAAGCAATAAATTCATGGAATACTAGCGATCCTGATTATTATGTGAAGCGCGGGTTTTTAGGCTCTTTAAATGTGGATGCATATAATTTCGGAAGTATTTATAATATTACTAGTACAAATCCGACTTTGAATTTCCTGACTTACGTTTTCTTGGGAATGCGTTACACGGAAGAGGAGTTTCTTGCTAATTCTTTGGCTACTTACCCGTTGGTCGTGAAGAAACGCCTGGAAGTCATCAATTACATGAAAGAGAAGTATCATGTAGATTTGGAGGCAATAGCACGAGGTCCGGAACTTTAATTATGTGTTTTTTTCATTTCACAATAAATGTCGGTAGGATAACTACCGGCATTTAGGAGAGAATTGTATGTTTTTCAATTATATATGAATTTTATTTTAAAATGAATTTTATGAAAAGATGGATGTTAATATTGTTGGTAGCCGTACTCGTGCTACCCGTTAGCCAAGAGGCTTTGGCATCTTCCCGGAAGAAGAAAAAGGCGACCGTGGAGAAGAAGGAAACGGCTCCCGCCCAGACGGAGTATGACAAATTACTGAAGAAGCCGGGGAAAGTGACGGCTACAAGTAATTTTATCACGTTGCACAAGTTGAACGGGAAACTTTATTTTGAAATTCCGTTGAAATACTTAGGACGGGAGATGTTGTTGGCTTCTACGTTGACCGAAACTTCAAGTGATCTGATTGGCGGAACCGTGGGTTACAAGCAGCAAAATCCTTTGCACGTGCGTTTCGTGATGGGTGATAGTTGTCTTTATTTAAAGAAAATTACGACATCGGCAACCGTTGATCCCGGTAACGAGGCTTTGCAGAATGCTGTTGACCGGAGTTTCAGTGATGCCATCGTGGGAAAATACAAGATCGAGACTTATAATAACGACCGAACTGCCGTGGTGATCGATATAACGAGTTTGTTTACCACGGACGTGAAAGACTTCTCATTCTTGCCTAACATGGGAATGCTTACCGTGAAAGGTGATTTCCGTAGTGATGCTTCGGGTTTGGATGAAATCAAGAGCTTCGACGATAACCTGGTCGTGAAATCTTATATGTCATATCGGGTGTCGGTTGGTTTTTGGATCATCACGTTATTGAGTGATGTCCCCGTAACCGGTAAAGTGACCCGTTCTTTGGTGTTGTTGCCGGAAGATAAAATGCGTCCCCGTATTTCGGATTCACGCGTGGGTATTTTCAATACAACCAAGCAACACGTTTCCACGAGAGAGGATGGAATTCAGGTATATTCGCTAGCTCATCGTTGGCGGTTGGAACCCAAGGATATGGCTGCATATCAACGGGGTGAATTGGTGGAACCGGTCAAACCGATCGTGTGGTACGTGGATGATGCTTTCCCGGCGGAGTGGAAAAGCCCCGTGAAGAAAGCTATCTTGAGATGGAACAAGGCTTTCGAGGCAATCGGTTTCAAGAACGTGATGCAGGTACGGGATTTCCCGAAAGACGATCCCGAGTTTGACCCGGATAATATTAAGTACACGTGTATCCGTTATTTGCCCTCAACGACGGAAAACGCAATGGGACCGTCTTGGATAGACCCGACGACAGGTGAGATCGTGAACGCTACCGTGTTGATTTATAACGATGTGATTAAATTGCTAAACAACTGGCGTTTTGTTCAGACTGCACAAATCGATCCCAAGGTAAGGACAAAAAAATTGCCGCAAGATGTGATGGAAGAGGCGATGATTTATGTCGTGGCTCACGAGATCGGTCACACGCTTGGGTTCATGCATAATATGGCAGCATCCGCTTCTTACCCGGTTGATTCTTTGCGTTCGGCATCATTTACCCAGAAATACGGGACAACGCCGTGTATCATGGATTACGCCCGTTTCAATTACGTGGCTCAACCCGGAGATAAAGGTGTGAAGTTGACTCCCCCGGATTTGGGTGTTTATGATTATTTCCTGGTTAAATGGAACTATCAACCTATCCCGCAAGCAAAGGATATATGGGAAGAGCAGGCTACGCTGGAAAGTTGGGTAGACGAGAAAGCCGGTGATCCGAGATTCCGTTACGGAAGACAACAGATATTGTCTCGCTATGACCCGAGTGCTATCGAGGAAGACCTGGGTGATGATCCGATCAAGGCAAGTACCTATGGTATCAAGAATTTGAAGTATATTTTGCCTAATTTGGAACAATGGATCGAGGATGATGCGGATTATAGCCACCGGGCAGACCTGTATAAGTCGATCGCGAACCAGTATTTCCGGTATATCACGAATGTTTCTTATAACGTGGGTGGTATTTATTTGACGGAGATCAAGGAAGGTACTCCCGGGGAGCGTTATGTAGCGGTTCCGAAGGATGTACAAAAGGCTTCTTTAGCTTGGTTACTGAACGAGTACAGAAATGCAGATTGGTTAAGCAAATCTCCTTTGTTGAAGAAATTCCCGATGGGAGTGGATATGACTACGGTATTGAGAACAAGATTGGCAGGAAACTTGACGAAATTGAAAGATAACGTTGTTCTTTCCGCATACATCGCTTCCAATCCTTATACGGTAAAAGAGTTCTTGAACGATTTGTATAACGGTGCCTTCGAGAGCGCAATCAAAGGTAAGAAGTTGACGGACGGTGATAAGTTATTACAAAGTACACTCGTGGATCTCGTGATCGCTCCTTTGGCTGACAAGAAAGAATCGGGCGGGTTGTTTGGCTTGAACTCGGCTTATGCCCCGAGTCTTGACGAGATATTGGCTTATGACCTTGATCCTAGCGGGTTGGTTGGTCGTTTCGAGGATCAGCTTCGGGCTATCGAGCAAGAGCATGGTGCGGGGTTCATCGCTTCACAGTTGAGATTGGACGAATTCGGAGCTCCTGGGTATGGTTTCTTGCAAAAAGTGGACACGAAGGCGATAGACAATTCCACGGTTTATTTGATAGACCTAGCATTTAAGGCTCAAAAGTTGGTTAATAGTAAGTTAGCTACTTCCACGGGAGAAGACAGACTCCATTATCAGGCTTTGGCTGCTAAGATCAATAAGACGTTGAAAAATAATAAATAGATGTTGTTTTAATGTTTTGTGAAAAGGGGCTGTTCAATACAGCCCCTTTTATTTCTAGGTGGTGTGATGCCTGTCTGCTATTTTGTTTGTTCTGCAGAATGTTTTATATTTGTCGGGAATCCAATGAAGAGAAAGAAAAGGAGTATAATTTGATGCGGGAAGAAATTTACCGGGAGATGTATTTGGCTATACAAGAATTACCGGATCGTTGCCGAGAGGTTTTCGAGTTACACTTACGGGGAAAAAAGAATGAAGAGATTGCCGAATCGCTTGATTTGCCTGTGCAAACGGTGAAAATGAGCAAAAGGGAAGCTATCGCCTATTTGAAGAATCGTTTAAGAAATAGGTTCTGTTGGTTTATTTTCATGCATATAATTTAAAATTGTTGCCTGTTATTGAATAAGGAAAAATTTTTAACTTTGCAAGAGGAATAAGTGGGAAAGGTGGTGCAATTTAAGGCATGGTATGTAATTAAAGCATAAAGGACAATGGGGAGATCCGTGATGAACAGGCAGATTTGCGATTTGTTGAATGCGCATGACCAGAAAGGGATGAAGCTTCTGTTTGAGGCTTATTATAAATCTTTGGTTTCATGGGCAAACACTTTTTTGAATGATCTGGATCTGGCGGAGGATATTGTTCAGGAGTTTTTTATCGCGTTATGGAACCAGGAAATACACCGGGAATTGAAGCCGGATACGCTTGCTTCGTTTTTACGGGTATTGGTGCGTAATCGGTGTTATAACCGGATGGTGAAACGGGATGTTTTCAGCCGTTTCGTGGGGTTGGAAAGAATTGAATGTATATTTGAAGAATATGATGATTCCCGGGATCAGGTGGTGGCGAAGGTGATGGCAGAGATAGATCTTTTACCCCCTCGTAGCCGGGAAATATTGAATTGCGTTTTTGTCGAGGGAATGAAATACCGGGAGGTGGCGGAACGATATGGCATATCTGAATCGACCGTAAAAACTTTATTGGGAACATCCGTACGTAAACTTCGGGAGCGGATGGGACGGGATGGATTTGCCGATTTTTTACTTTTCTATTGCCGGTATTGTTAAATTTTTGAATTCAGTTCATTTTTTTTGAAAAATCACTAGACTTTTTTCTCCTCTTTTTTGTACTAAGTATGAAAAATGAGGTGATTTATGAAAAAACTAAAGTTAGATCAGGAGATAGAGGATTGGTTGGTTGCCTTTTTTAATGGAGAATTGGAAGAGGCGGAAGAAGAAAACGTGAGCGAGTGGCTTAAGAAATGTCCGGAAAACCGGGAGGCTTATGACGTGTTATTGGAAGATTACTTGCGAGTACGTTGGTCACAGGAAAATGTCCGGATTCGGGAAGACCGGGCAAAGAAAGTAATTTTCTCATCCTTGAAAAAGAAGCGGCATCCGTGGTTATATTATAGTGCGGTGGCATCCGTCGTCCTGTTGCTTGTCTTTGCCGGGATTTTATTCACGAGGGAGAAAACGAACGTGTTACCGCAGGGAGCGGTTGCCGCGGAGATAAAGCCGGTTCGTTCACAGGCTGTTTTGGTCTTGTCATCCGGAGAACGAGTGGAATTGGCTTCTTCGCATTTAGAAATTCGGGAACGGGATGGCTTGATCGTGAAAGTGGATAGCAATTCTGGGATTCGTTATGATTCATTAGCAACGGAAGTAACTGAAAAAGTAGAGTTGATTTATAATAAAATCATTGTTCCGCGAGGGGGGGAATATTTCGTGACGTTGAGCGACGGGACGAAGGTATGGCTGGATGCTGAGTCGGAATTGGAGTATCCTGTTAATTTTAGTGTGGATTGCCGGGAGGTAAAGTTGAAAGGGGAAGCCTATTTTAGCGTGACTAAGGATAAGGGAAAGCCTTTCCTTGTACAGTCCGGGGAGTATGGCGTGCGGGTTTACGGGACGGAATTTAACGTGAACGCGTATAATCCCCGACAGATTGAAACGGTGTTGGTGGAGGGGACTATCGGTTTCAAAGCGAATGTTTCGTCCGAGGAACGTATGTTACAACCGAATCACTTGGCTGTCGTGAATATGGAAACGGGGGTGAGCGAGATTCGCAAAGTGGATATTTACCCGTATATCGCATGGAAAAATCAAGATATCGTGTTCGCGAACGAGCGTTTGGAGTCGATCATGGAGAAGGTGGCACGTTGGTATGATGTAGTGGTGTTTTTCCAGAACGAGGGGTTGAAGGATTTGCGCTTCGATTGTAATATGCAGCGTTACGCGGATATCAAGGATTTGTTTTTCTTTATGGAGAAGACGTCAAATGCCTGTTTTTCTATAAACGGAAGGACGGTGACCGTGAGTAAAAAATAAGTGATGAAATAGATTGAGCCCTTTTCATCACTTACGTTAACCCAATAGATAGGTATCCTTAACCCATACCTATCAAGTATTAATAGTTCAATTACAAATGTATGAAAAAAAGAGAAATCATGTGCCATTTTTTTGATAAGGCACATAAAAAATTTTGGATGATCATGAGATTATGTGTCATTTTTGTGGTTTTTCTGGAGTTTGCGACTTTTGCCAATGGAGTGGCACAAGATCAGGTCGTTAGCTTGAATTTGAAAAACGTGAGTTATTACGAGTTGTTCAGTGAGATTCACAAGCAGACGGGGTTGCGTTTTATTTACAACACGAACCAGTTGGAGAAGATGTCGCTGATAGATGTGCAGGTTCACCGGAAAAAGGTTGCCGATGTATTGAGCGAGGTACTCGCGGGAACTCCTTTCACGTGTTTGTTTGACAACGAGGTAGTTATGCTGATTCAGCGTGAGGATGAAGACAAGAAGGGATTTACGATTGTTGGGAAGGTGGTGGACGAGAAGAAGGAGCCTATGCCGGGGGTAACGGTGAAGGTTGGGGGCACGACTTGGGGTACTGCCACTAATGTCAAGGGTATCTTTCTGTTGGTGTTGCCTATTCAAAAAGGGTCGTTGGAATTTTCTTTCGTGGGGTATAAAACGAAAGTCCTTCATTTCACGGAAAATAGTGCGCAAGATACGCTGCACGTGGTTCTGGAGGAGGATACGAAAATGATCGATGAGGTGATCGTGACGGGTTATCAAGACGTGAAAGAAAAAAGTATGGTGGGGGCTTACCAAAAAGTGAAAGCGGAAAACTTGGTGATGACCGGAGGAACGACCTTGGAACAGATGTTGCAAGGGATGTTGTCGGGCGTGATGGTGCTAAACACGAGTGGTTTAACCGGGACGAGGCAAAAAGTCCGGGTGCGGGGAACTTCCACTTTGTTGGGGAATGCGGAACCGGTATGGGTGGTAGACGGGATTATTCAAGAGGATCCGTTACCGTTCGAGAGTTCTGTTTTGACGGATATTAGTAACGATAACATGGATATGATCAAGAATTTTATCGGGGGTGCGGTGTCTTGGTTGAATCCTCATGATATCGCGGATGTTACCGTGTTGAAAGATGCAGCGTCGACAGCCATTTACGGAACAAAGGCGGCGAACGGGGTGATCGTTATTACCACGAAAAAGGGTGAACGAGGGCGTTTGTCTTTGTCGTATAATGGTGGAATTAAGATTGGGGAAAGGTTGAATTATAATAAAATGGAGATCATGAATTCGAAAGAACGTGTCGATTTATCCCGCGAGGGGTATCTGCGCGGAGCATTGATCGCGGATGAAAGTATCGGGTATAACGGGTTGATGTTAGCCTATAAAAGGAGAGAAATATCATTTGATGATTTCAACCGGGGGGTGAAAGAGTTGGAGGCTGTTAACACGGATTGGTTTGATATACTTTACCGTACGCCATTTTCACACAATCATAATTTAAGTATATCGGGAGGGGACAACCGTTCAACCTATCGTGCCTCCTTGGGTGTATCGAACACGTTGAATACGGCGAAGGGGAATGAACAGACGAATTACACGGCCAATCTGTCCATGAGTTCTTCATTTTGGGAAAAATTGATTATTAATCTTGGTTTAGCGGGAAGCGCAAGTGACACGAAAGCGTTTGCCAACGGCGTGGATCCTTTTGGTTATGCGATTAACACGAGCCGGGTAATTCCTTGTTACAAGGACGGGGAACTTTTTTATTACACGAAGGGGGGATACAGGTATAATATTTTGAAAGAGTTGGAGAGTTCCGGTAATGAAAACTCGATGACGTCCCTTCATCTTAATTTCAATTTAAGATGGATGTTGGTGGAAGGATTGACTTATACGACTTCGTTAGGATATGGCAGTACTTCTTCGTTCGGGAAAAGTTGGTTCACGGATCAATCAAATTATATTGCCGCTATTCGTGAGTATGAATATGGAGCATATAGCGTTACCGATAGAGAATTTCAAAATTCGAAATTACCTTACGG
Organism: Butyricimonas sp. Marseille-P2440; assembly: GCF_900091675.1. Lineage (NCBI taxonomy): Bacteria > Pseudomonadati > Bacteroidota > Bacteroidia > Bacteroidales > Odoribacteraceae > Butyricimonas > Butyricimonas sp. Marseille-P2440. The sequence goes on from NZ_LT594609.1 coordinate 856,735, forward strand.
GGGCGTGTTGGATGCAACCGAGATGAGAAATCGCACTTATAATTGGCGTAACCAGTTGGAATTTGTCCGTTCTTTGGGCAAGCATGTATTTTCTGCGATGGTCGGGCAAGAGTTGTCCAGCAATAAGTATAAAGGGTACGCTGCCACGGATTACGGTTATATGCCTAATCGAGGGGAAACATTCGTGGCTCCGCCGGCAATGTATGGAGTAGATAGAAAGATAGCAAATGATAAAGCCGTGCAATCTCCCGTGTTGACGGATAGATTGACTCGTACGCTTTCGTTTTACGGTGCTTTGAGTTATACTTATGACGAACGTTATGCTTTGTCCGGTACGATTCGCATGGACGGTTCCAATCGTTTCGGGCAGGCAGAAAAAGAGCGTTTCCAGCCCGTGTGGTCTGCCGGCTTCCGTTGGAACCTGACTCGCGAGCCTTGGATGCAGCAACAACGTGTATTTAATGACGTAAGTTTGACCTGTTCTTACGGTTTTCAAGGGAACGTGGCGGAAAGCGTGAGCCCGAATTTGATAACCAAGTTGGAGCGATTGAATTCTTCAACCGGGGAGTTTTCCATGACGATTTCTAAATATCCCACGCCAAATTTGAAATGGGAGAAGACACGGACAATTAACCTGGGGCTTGGTTTTAGCGTGTTGGGAGGAAAAGTAAATGGTTCGTTCAACTATTACTATAAGAAAACGACGGATTTGATTACAAGCCGGGAAGTCCCTTACGAGAATGGAAGATCCAGCATGACGATAAACGGGGGAGATATGAAAAATTCGGGATGGGATTTGTCGGTAAGTTTTGTGCCCGTGCGGACAAAAGATTTTGTATGGAGTGTTGGTTTGAATACCGGAAAAGTGCGCAATCAGGTGAATTGTGACATGGAACCCACGGGGCAATGGGAAGAGGCCACTTCAGGAAGCTTGAACAAAAAGGGGTATGCCGTGTCCAGTTTCTGGGCATTCCGTTTCACGGGATTGAACGAGGAGAACGGGGGACCGGAGTTTGATTTTACGGCCCGGGGAGAGGGTGACTCGGAATTGGATATCACGCGGTATATGGATTACGCGGGAAAGACAGAACCGGATTTCACGGGAGGTATAAATATGTCGTTCCGTTATCGTCGGCTCACTTTGTCAAGTAATTTTTATTTGAGCGTGGGAAACAAAAAGTTTTTGTCTTCACCTTATTCTGATTTTACCCGATTGCCGAGCGAGTACGAGAATGTTTCTTCCCAATTGAAGAAACGTTGGAGAAAGCCGGGGGATAAAACCGTCATTCCTTCCATTCCTTTGCCGGATAATAGCAATGTCTTTTTCCCGTTCCCGGATTTGAGCACGCGTCTTTATCCTTATGAAGCATGGGCTTATTCGACGGTACGCGTGGTGAATGCCTCTTATTTGCGGTGCAGTAATATATCCTTGTCGTACACGTTCCCCGAGAATTGGGGTGGAAAGTTTATTCAAAATATGAGTATTTCTTGCGTGCTGTCGAATCCTTTCCAGATCGTGAGCAAGGATTTCGAGGGACGCGACCCGGAAGTGGCTTCGGGGATGCAACCGTTGTCCCGGGATGTCAGTTTGAACGTGAGTATCAGTTTTTAACCAGAAAAGTGAATGATGATGAAATTGAATTTGGGTATAATTGTATTGATGTCGCTATGGTTGACCGCTTGTAGCGATTTTCTGGAAGAGTCCAGTCAGGATGAGGTCCGCCCGACTCTTGTTACGGATATAGAACAGTTGTTGATCGGGGAGGCTTATTGGAGTTCCCAAGAGTGTCTGTATAATATAACGGATATTTTCACGGATGATATGGGAACTGTTCTCCCGTTGAATAGTATAACGGAACCTATTATTTCACAAAAGTATTATCAGTATTCCTGGCGTACGGATATGTTTGCCGAATCGGGTGGTGGGTTTGATGATAATTTTTGGTCTTTACACTATAAAAAAATTGCCGGGTGTAATGTGGTATTGGATTATTTGGATAAAGTTTCCGGTGATGAGGATTTGCGGGAGCATATTCGGGGAGAAGCACTCGTGTTGCGGGCTTACTATTATTTGCAGCTGGTAAATTTATTCGGCCTCCCGTATAATTACGGGGATCCGAAAGAGAATTTGGGTGTTCCTCTTAAATTAAGCATGGATATTACCGCGGAATTGTTTGTCCGGGAGTCTGTCGCTAAGGTGTACGAGTTGATCGAGCATGATTTGCTGGAAGGGAACCGCTTGTTGGAAGAAAGCACCAAAGAGTATAATTTTAACCGGATCAATCATTTGGCCGCTAAAGCTTTCCTGTCCCGTATGTATCTTTACATGGAGCGTTGGGATGATGCTTTGCGTTATGCGGAGGAGGTCTTGAATGTGCAATCGGATTTGCTTTCATTTTCTTCGTTCTCTGATATTTCTTTCGAAGTAATGTTTTATAGTTCTGGTGTTTATGCGGTAGACACTCCAGAGGAAATTATTTTCGGACGTCCTTATTATACGCCTTCCGTGAATTTTTACACAGAAACGACATTTGTCCCTTCCGATGAGCTGATTGATTTATATGAGTATTATCCTAAAGATCCCGTGTGTATGGGGGATTTGAGAGGAAGATTTTCTTTTTATAGGCAGCGTGATATGAGGGGGGTATTGTACGTGAGTGGATTTTTCAAAGGGTCTATGGTAAAGAGTTCTCCTAATAGGTGTGGTGGAATTCGTGTGGCAGAAATGTACTTGAACCGGGCAGAGGTGAACATTCACAAATTCATGGACTCGGGTGATGACGAATACCGGGTGAAGGCGTTGAGTGATTTGAACCTGTTGCGGGAGCATCGTTGGGATACCCGGAAAGTGGCTTACTCGCCGAAAGAGATCACGGATGCAGGGAAGTTATTCGAGTTTTATAAATCAGAGCGCAGGCGGGAGTTGTGCGGGGAGGATAATCATCGTTGGTTTGATTTGCGTCGTTTTGGAATGCCGGAATTGAAGCACGTGTATCTTCGGACGCAAAGCGAAAAGGAAGAGTTTTCGTTGTCGCAAGGGTCATCTCTTTACGTGTTGCCGATTCCGGAAGAGATTATTCGGGTGAACCCGAAACTGAAACAGAATCCATGAAAATGTGTTATTGATTAAAATAATGAAGATGATGTATAAAATATGGTATTTGATATTGGTGATGAGTTTGTTGGCTGGATGTGCCAATGATGATGAAACTTTGACCGCAACGGAAGAACCCGAGTTCCGTTATACACTTCCACAGGGAAATCATGATTATGATGAAGAGATCGTGAAATGGTATGAAGAGTGTGGTTTTTATATCTTGTATAGGTTTGAACCTAAGGATGTTTATTGGAACTGTTCCGGATGGTATGGATATAGAAAAAATAATGCAAATTTGGGAGATGGACATATAATAGAACAAGCGGATGAGGATTACGTGGGCGAACAATTGACATTATTAAAGAAGATTTTTTTTAATCTTTACCCGAAAGAATTATTGAAAAACGTGATGCCGTTGAAATTGCTATTATGTTCACGTATTACTTTGGATAATAGCCAGTCCTTACGCGAAAAATTGATATTTAATGGATTTGATTGTTTAGCGGTGAATTACGGGAATGATCAAGTCGGGCAATTATCTGCTTCGGAGAAACGGAAGTTAGCGGAAGAGTTGTTGGATTATATTTTAACGCGTGTGAACGAGGTGGGGCTTGTTTCCCGGGACGAGTTTGCGGCTGTTTCTAAAAACTACTACAACACGTATGTGGATCCGAACACATGTTATCAACGAGGATTTCTTGGTCCGAGAGGCTGGGAATTGCCTGTGGATTGGAGTGAATACGTGAAGATGATTGTCAATACTCCTTACGATGTATTAGTGAGCGAGCCTGCCGGCAGTTCGTATAATTGGATGGAAGAAGAATATTTTGGTGTGTTGCATCCTAAAAAAGACGTGAATGGTCTGATTCGCCAGAAATATGACTTGGTGCTTAACGGGTTCAAGGCGATAGGAGTGGACTTGAATCGTATCGGGGAAATCATATCTAGTATAGAATAGAAGCAAGAGGAGTTGTGTCTTGACTTGGAAAGAAGGGATTCTGGTGCGTGGGAACCTTCTTTCCCGCTCCTTTGCATGTTTAATTTTTTAATCATAAAATTCGATTGTATGGAAAATCCTATTGTAAAGGTTGAACATTTGTATCATCGCTACTCGACTCAGTGGGCGGTGGAGGACATTTGTTTCGAGATTAATCACACGGGAGTGGTCGGGTTGCTCGGGTCCAACGGGGCGGGGAAGTCTACCACGATGAATATTATTTGCGGCGTGATCCGGCAGACTCGCGGGGACGTGTATATAGCCGGGATTAATTCGTTGGAGAATCCCGTGGAAGCAAGAAAGAATATCGGTTTTTTGCCACAAAAGCCGCCTTTGTACACGGATATCACGGTCGACGAGTATTTGCGTTTTTGTGCCGAAATGCGGTTAATACCTCCCCGGGAGATCCCGAAAGCGGTAGAGCGTGCGGAAGAGCGGTGTGGGATAACGCATTTCAAGAGTCGTTTGATTCGTAATCTTTCCGGAGGCTACCAGCAAAGAGTGGGGATAGCCCAAGCTATTATTCACCAACCCAAGTTTGTTATTCTTGACGAACCGACTAACGGCTTGGACCCGAATCAGATTATGGAAGTGAGACGGTTGATTAAAGATATCGCGGAAGAGTGCACGGTGTTGCTTTCCACGCATATTCTGTCGGAAGTGCAGGCTACTTGCCAATCCATCATGATGATTGAGCAGGGAAGGGTGATATTTTCCGGGGGTATAGATGATTTTGACAATTATATCGAACCGAATTCTCTGTATGTCTGTTTTGATAATCCTCCTTTACCGGAAGAACTGAAAAATTTGTCGGGGATAAGCCGGGCAGAAAGTCTGGGTGGCCATAATACGCGGGTTTGGTACGATGGGGATAAAGAAACGATAAAATTGTTGGTATCCGAGAGCGTGAAACAAGGATGGGGGGTGGTTGAGATACGACCGGAAAAGAGTTCGCTGGAGGAGATATTCGCAAAGTTGTCAAATGTAAAGAAATAAATACAAGGAAGTTATGAGAGTAATATATAAAATTGCCCGGTTAGAATTAATGAATCTTTTTTATTCTCCGGTGGCTTGGTTGTTGTTGATTGTTTTTACTATGTCCAGTGGTAATTACTTGTTTAATGTTTTGGAACATTTTGCTCACCAGTTGGAATTTGCTCCCGGTACAACATTTATAAAAGTATCTCAAAGGCTGTTTTATCACCCGAATGCCGGGACATGGCGTTCGGTCATGGATACGCTTTATCTTTTCATGCCTTTGCTGATGATGGGAGTCATTGGGCAGGAATTCAGCCGCGGTACAATCAAATTGTTGTTTTCTTCCCCGATTTCCAGTAGGCAAATCGTGTTAGGCAAATACTTGGGAATGTGGTTTTACATCTTGATGATGACAGCCATTTTGTTTATTATGGTGCTTGTCGTGGGTCCTCGGGTTGAGCATTTCGAGTGGGGAGCCGTGCTGACAGGATTACTGGGAATTTTTCTTTTGCTTTGCCTTTACACGGCGATAGGATTGTTCATGTCGTCATTGACCACTTACCAGATTGTGGCCGCTATCGGTATGTTTGTTTTACTTTTCTTCTTGGAACAAGTGTCGAGTTTTGGACAGGAATTTTCTTTTATCCGGGATGTTACTTACTGGCTCTCGTTGGGTGGACGTGCGAGGACTTTTGTGGTCGGTTTGATATGTAGTGATGATGTCGTTTATTTCATTATGTTGACGGGGATGTTTATTTGGTTTACCATTCTGCGTTTGCAGCTGAACCGGGAGCGTCGTTCTTTTTTGGGAAAGGCGGGGAGATACTTGGGGGTATTTGCCATTGTCGTCGTGGTCGGTTATTTCAGTTCCAGGCCTTGGTTGAAGTTTTATTGTGACGCGACTTCCACGAAAGACAACACGTTGACTCCGGCTAGCCAGGAAATTATGAAAGAGTTGGATGGCGGATTGAATTTGACGATTTACTCTAATTTTTTGACTCCCGGTTTTCGGGTGCATCCTAAACACGCGAAATCTGTGGAAGAGATGTTTTCACCGTATATCCGTTTTAAACCGGAAATGAAGGTGAGTACTGTTTTTTATTACCACGAGGACACAACTGAGGCATATCGTCAGTTTCATCACGGAAGGGACGAGGAAGAAGCTTTGAAAGCCGCATTGAAAGCCATGAATCAGCCCCGGCGAGGTTATTTTTTGACTCCCAGCGAGATTGACAAACGAGTGGATTTGTCGGAAGAGGGCTATCGGACGGTATGTTTGCTTGAGCGGGAAAACGGGCAGCGTGTTTATGTTCGTTTTTTCCCGGAAACGCCCCCGTATCCATCCGAGCAGGAAATATCGGCGGCGATGAAACGTTTGGCGATGAAATTGCCGAAAGTGGGTTTTGTTGCAGCCCGGGGAACACGTTCGATTTCCGGTGTGCGTAATAGAGATTACTCGATTATGGTGGCAGAAAAACAGTATCGTCATTCGTTAATTAATCAAGGATTTGAAGTGCAGGAGGTGTATTTGTCCGCTCAAGAGGAGTTGAATGATTTGACCGCTTTGGTGGTTCCCGAACCGACAGAACCTTTTTCCAGTCAGGAATTGGAGATATTGAATCGCTATATTGATAGTGGCAAGAATTTGATCATCATGGGGAAGCCTAAGACGAACGAGTATTTGGCGCCTTTGCTGGAGCGTTTGGGATTGCGTTTTGTTCCCGGGACGCTCGTGCAGCCCGTTGAACATTTGCGGCAGCTGCTTCCGGATGTAAGAGATGCGGGCGATTTCCCTCCCAGCCTTTTGATAACCACAAATACAGAAGTGGCTGAAGAAAAATCTTTGTTGTTTAAAAACTTGTATCGGGTTGTGATGCCCGGAAGCGCTGCTATTGAGGTGGTTGAGGATAAAGGTTTTGAAACGATACCTTTATTGGTTTCCCAGGATACGACGGCTTGGAATGAAGTGGAAACGGTTGATTTCGTGAATGAGAAGCCTCTGCCTAACGTGAATGCGGGGGAGAAAATCGGGCAACATGTCGTGATGTGGGGATTGGAACGAATGATTCACGGGCTGCAACAAAGGGTGATTGTTTTGGGCGATGCAGATTGTTGCAGTATAGGGGAGTTGACTTCTGTCCGTGGAGGAATGAGAACAAATAATGGTGATATGATTATGGCTATGTTTGGTTGGCTTTCTTACGGGGAGTTGCCCGTGGACATCACTCGTCCGACAGGATTAGATCGAAAGGTTGATATTACCCCAGAAGGTGTGAAAGCATGGAATACGATATTAGTTTGGGTATTTCCTGGTCTTTTGTTATTGGTTGGTTTAATATTTCTTATCAGAAGAAGAGGGAAATGAGATTTGTAGTGTGCTAGTAAAGAGGTGCCTGATGTTTTCGGGTGCCTCTTTCGTTTTTAGATAAATAATTTTGTTGTGATAAGATGGTTGGTCGTGCGATATTGTTATATTTGTAATGCACAAATGGAAAATTGGATGTAATGGGTGCCTCTGATGCGGAAATATTAACAGCCTTTCGTAGAGATATGAATAAGGGCGGAGAATTGCTATTCCAACGCTATTATAAACCGTTGGTGCTTTTCTCCGGCTCGATGCTTGATGATTGCAGTTTCCCGGAGGATATTGTGCAGGAGGTATTTTACCAATTTATCAAGAATAGCGCTTATCGGCGGTTGACGCCCGAGGCTTTGAGCACTTATTTGTTCCGCAGTGTGAAAAACGCTTGTTTGAATAAAATCCGGGACCAGAAAGAGTTCGCACAAGCGGAATTACTGAAGTATGATGCCATAGAAGAGGAGGCGACGACGGTTTCTTCGGAATTGATCGAGGCTATTCGCCAAGCGATAGAGAGATTGCCGCAAAAGACTCGGATGGTGGTAATATCTATTGTCGTTGAAGGAAAAAAATACAAGGAAACGGCTGAAGAGTTAGGCGTATCCGTGAATACTGTAAAAACACTATTAAGCGGTGGTTTGAAACAATTGCGCCAGCAATTCCCTGATTCTCTTTTACTGTTTTTCATCTTGGAAAGAAATAGTTTATAAAAACTTTCAAAATCTATTCACCCATTTTTCGATTCCTGTGTTTGTCTTGTAAAATGAATGGATAAACATGATATGATAGGTCAAAACGAAAAAGAAATACGAATTCGGGAATATCTTTCGGGGGAGTTAAGCGAAACGGAAGAACGGGAGTTCGACGAATGGCTTGCCGGGGATATGGATGCCCAACGGATTTTTAAGGAGCGAGCGAAACAATATCACTTGATCCGCTGGGCACGGCGGTGGGATGCGATAGATGACGGTGAGGCTCGGAAACAGGTTGTGGGCAGAGTACACCGCCGTCGCTTGCGGATAGGGTTTATAAGATACGCTGCGGTGATTGCCGTGATCCTGGTTTCCGGGTTGACGGTCTGGAATTGGCAACACCGGTCGACGGAACCTTCCGGTTTGGCTGTTGTTTCTGCTTCTCCGGCAAACGTGCCGATCCTGAAATTAGCTGATGGAAAAGAGATCCCGATTTCCCCTCGAAACATGGAGATCATTCGTTCTACCCGAAAGGTAGATATTCAATTGGCAGATTCCGGGAGATTGGAATACGTGGCAAAGTCGGATTCGATAGCCGGACAGGTGGAGTACAATACCCTTGTTGTACCCCGGGGATGTGAGTTCAACCTCGTCTTGGCGGATGGTAGCCGGGTGTGGTTGAACGCGGGAAGTTCCTTGAAATACCCTGAAACTTTCTCGGGTGGTGAGCGAAAAGTTTACCTGAACGGGGAGGCTTATTTCGAGGTAGAACACGATGCCCGTGTTCCTTTTATCGTGAACACGGAGTCCATGGACTTGCAGGTATTGGGAACAAGTTTTAATATAAAAGCTTATGACGACGAGAGTATGGTTATTACTACTCTTGTCACGGGAAAGATCAGGCAGGAGTTCCCGGAAGTAGGTAAGGATATCACGTTGACGCCCTCACGCCAATCGATATTTGACCGAGTTTCAGGAAAGTTAGAGACTAAACAAGCCGATGTCCGGGAAACCCTCGCTTGGAGAGAAGGCAAAATAGTCGCGAACGACGAACGTCTGGAAGATATTTTCCGTCAGTTATCCCGTTGGTATGATTTTAAAGTGGTGTACACTCAGCCCTCACTGAAAGATGTCCGCTTCTATCTTCATTCCAACCGGTACGCGGAAGTGAAAACCATATTGGAATATCTTCAGACGACGAAAGGAATTCGTTTCACTTATGCGGAGAAAACAATTTACGTGAGTCAATAAAATAAGGAGATGCCCTCACATCCCCCTATCTGTTAGCCCCTCAGCTAACAATTGTATTAATTTAATAATAAGCTAAACAAAGTTATGGGAAAAAAACGAAAAATTCAACAAACGCTAAGAAAAATGAGGACACTTGCATTATTTATGCTTTTGGGATTTTGCACTTGTCACGCGACTATTCGTGGGCAAGAAGCGCGTATCGATCTAAAAATGTCCGACGTAACATTAAGTCAGGTGTTTAAGAATATAGAACAACTGACGGGTTATATGTTTATTTACAAGTCGGAAGATGTACAATCTGTACAGAAGATTTCTGTGGATGTGCAACAAACTATGGTACGGGATATATTGGTTATGTGCCTGAAAAATACCGGTTTGTCGTACACGTTTAAAGGTGATGTGATTGTTATTCAAAACTCGAAGGAACCGGAGAAGAAAGAAATTCGCATTGCGGGACGGGTGACGGACAATAAAAAAGAACCCCTTCCGGGCGTGACCATTAGTGTCAAAGGATTGTCGCTGGGTACGGCGACGGATAGCGAGGGAAAGTATGTATTGAAACTTCCGGAAATGGAAAAGTTGTCCTTGATATTCTCTTTTGTCGGGATGAAAACACAAGAGATAAAATACTCGGGACAGGACACGATCAACGTGGTGATGCAGGAGGACGTGAGTCAGATGGAGGAAGTTGTCGTGACGGGTTACCAGCAAATTGACAAGCGTCATTTGACCAGTGCGGTCAATACCGTGAGAATGGAAGATATTGATGTGCCGGGAGCCAACCGGATCGATATGATGCTGGAAGGGCGTATCCCGGGATTGATGGTTATGCAGAACACGGGACAGGTGGGTGCCGCTCCTAAATTACGTATTCGCGGGACTTCTACTATTTTGGGAAGCCAGGAACCGCTTTGGGTGGTGGATGGCATCATCCAGCAAGACCCGGTGAACGTGGATCCGTCGCAATTGAATGATCTGGATTTCGTGAACGTGTTGGGAAACGCTATTTCCGGCTTGAACCCGAATGATATAGAGCGGATCGACGTGTTGAAAGATGCCTCGGCAACGGCTCTCTACGGTGCAAAAGCCGCAAACGGCGTGATCGTGATCACCACCAAAGTGGGTAAAGTGGGTGCTCCCACGGTAACCTATTCTATGGATGGGACATTTACCCAGCGCCCCCGTTATTCTGACAGGGGTTTCTACATGATGAATTCCAAAGAACGGGTGGATGTTTCAAGAGAATTGATGGAGATGGGCGTGCGTTATTCCGGAATTTATAACGGTACGGACAACTGGATCGGTTATGAAAAGGCATACTTGGATTATTATAAGGATGGAGTCATCGGTTTTGATGAGTTTGCCCGGCAAGCTCAAAGGTACGAAACGATGAATACTGATTGGTTGAAGATTTTGACGAAAGATGTCTTTTCTCACAATCATTCTTTGAGTATAAGCGGGGGGACGGAAAATATACGTTATTACGCTTCTTTCGGGTATGCCGATGAGCGGGGAAACGTGAGAGGAGAAGAGAATGAACGCTATTCTTCCAGCGTGAAACTCACGGCTATGTACGATAAGTTCACGGCTCAAATCGGGGTAACCGGTAGCGTGACAAACAAGAAGTACAACCCGGACGAGTTGAACGTGATGAGCTATGCCCACAGCATGAGCCGGGCTATCCCGCTTCGTGCGGAGGATGGTGAATTGTGGTATTACAAAAAGGACGGGAATCAATATTCTAAGTTTAATATCGTGAACGAGATGGATAATTCCAGCAGGGATATCGACCAGCATACCGTGAATTTGACCGGGCAAGTGCGTTACAATTTCACGAAAGACCTGAAGTTGATTGCGACGGGTTCTTACTCGTTCAGCAACACGAGAGAGGAACTCTGGTTCGGGGAAAATTCCAATAAAGTGACGGTGATGCGGGGAAACCAAGATATGTTGTCCTCTTGTCCTTTCGGGGGAATTTTAACGGAAACGGATACCCGCAGTAATGCGTACACGTTGCGTGCACAGGTGGATTATAGCAAATACTTGGATGAAACCGGCAAGCATTTCGTGAACGCGATGGCTGGTTATGAACTTTCTTCAACCAAGTATTACAAGGAATCGCAAGAGCTGCGGGGATATTATAAAGACCGGGGTAAAACATTCCCGTCCTTCTCTATCACGAGCCGCGATGCCTCGGATTTCGGGAAATATCAGACGTATTATATGTGGTTGATCAATAATTACCCCACCTACACGGATCAGTTGACAAACATGATGTCCGGGTTAGTGACATTGACTTACGGTTATGACGACCGTTATATCATAAACGTGAATGCCCGTGCGGATTGGTCGAATGCTTTCGGAAGTCGGAGCAACGATAAGTTTTTCCCCGTGTGGTCGGTATCCGGACGTTGGAACGTGTCGAATGATGTTTTGAAGAACGTGTCTTGGATCGAGAATTTAGCCGTGCGTTTGTCTTACGGGTTACAGGGAAATATCCTCAACACGCAACCGTCCCGTTTAATAATCAATAAAGGGGATTATGACGATGCCTTGGGCGGATTTGTTTCCACGGTGGATAAGTTCCCGAATCCCAACTTGAAGTGGGAAAAGACTCATTCGTATAACGTGGGCGTGGATTTTAGTTTCTTGAATGGAAAGATCTCGGGGTCATTTGCCTATTTCTATAAAAAGACCAAAGATGCTTTCCTCGAGAAGAGGGTGGCAAGCCAGAACGGTTTGACCAGTTACGTGGTGAATGCCGGTAGCGTGGAAAATAAAGGTGTCGAACTGGCATTGAATTTTACCCCGATCAACAACGCTCTGTCCAGCAACGGGAAAAGAGGTTTCGTGTGGCGTATCGATCCGCAATTGGGACAAACGTTGAACACGTTGATTAATAACAAGATCAACCGAAATAATGATGTGTTGCAGGATGAAATCACGGTAACTGACCTGTTGAATGGTACTGCTCAGGTTGCCGGAACGCCGTTGAACACGTTCTATTCTTATCGTTTTAACGGTTTGGACAACACGGGAAGACCTACTTTCAAGGGCTTGGAAGATAGCCAAAGAGAAGAATTGGCAGAGAAGTATACGGATATGGCGAAGACGGATAAGAAGGACGTGTGGATGGCAGTGTTAGGCGAATCGGGTACCCGTGTCCCCGAATTGCAGGGAGGTATCAGCAACTACTTCGCTTATCGCAATTTCAGTTTATCGTTCAACCTGACGTATAGCATCGGGAACAAGGTGCGCTTGTTTAAGCTCTGCTCCGGACAATACGGGGCAATTAATCCGGCACCTCATAATAACTTGCGGAAAGAGTTCGTGAACCGCTGGAGATACCCCGGGGACGAGAAAAATACGAATATTCCGAGTATCCGTACGGGGTTGGTTGCCCAAGGAAATACCGCGGACGTGGATGCCGATTATGGCTGGTGGCGTAACTACGCGGCGTGGTCGCCTGCTGCGACACGGAATACTTCCAAGTATGAATTGTATGATTATTCCGATTTGCGTGTGGTGCGGGGTGATTACCTGCGGTTGCAATCGTTGAGTTTCCGTTACGTGTTTGACGAGAACTGGATTAAGAAGTGTGGTATGTCGAATGCTTATATCTCTTTATCGGCGACGAATCTGTTCACGATTTGCGATAAAAAGTTGAAAGGACAGAATCCGGAACAATCCGGCACGAGTGATCTGGTGAATATTTCCGTGCGTCCGACCTATTCTGTTAGTTTGAATGTTAGTTTTTAAATAGAAAAGAGATGAACAAAATCCTATATTATTCAGTAGTCCTGTTATTTTTCTTGTGTTCCTCTTGCGGGAACTTTTTGGAAGAGTACTCCCAAAATTCCTCGTATGTCGAGTCCGTGGATGACCTTGAAGAATTGTTGTTAGGCGAAGTCTATATGAAACGGAATGTAAATCAACTTACTTCTGATGGTGCGTTATTGTATTTGCACGTGATGGCGGACGAATCGCGAGAGATGCCTATACCTTCTCGAGTTACTTCCGGAATTGAGTTACAAGCGTGGTTACAAATGTTCGGCTTCTTCACGTATGCGGAAAACCCTTTTGTAAATAGTATCGGGACGGCTCGTGCTGACAGGGATTGGGCGTTGTTTTACAGGCGTATATCCGTGATTAACTCTATCCTCATCGCGGCTCCGGATTACGTGAGTGATGACGAGGAAATAGAGGCTCAACGCTTGCGGGTGACGGGCGAGTGCTATTATTTGAGAGCATGGAACTATTTTATGTTGGCAAACCTATACGGGGCTGCCTACGACAAGCAAAACCCGAATGACGGGGCAAGCGTGACGCTGAAATTAAACCCGGCAGTAGAGGACACGAAATTCGGGAGAGCAAATTCGGGACGGGTGTACGAGCAAATTGTCGAGGATCTGAACTCGGCAATCGGGCTTTTGGAGAAAGGTTCCGTGGTGGATTCCAAGGTGCACGTGACAGTGGCAGCCGCCAATGCCCTGCTGAGCCGGGTGTATCTTTACATGGAGCAATACGATCTGGCTGTGAAGGCTGCCGATGCCGTGAAAGGTTATGCCTTGTACGATATGGTGAACGCTTATACGCCCGGGAGTGGAACTACATTCTTGACGGATGCGCAACCCGAAGTGATTTATGCTCAGGGTAATTACGGTATGAATATTATACATACCGGAACAGGAGGGTTACTTGGAAGTACTCCAACAGTTTCTTGCTATTCGTATGTCGTGTCGGATGAATTAGAAAAATTATTTGATGATAATGATGTGCGATATAGTGCATTTTTTACCCGGTCTTATGGTGTGGAGCATTTGGTTTGTCGTAAGTATCATCCTTTGTTGCAAACGGCGGTGGCGGAAACCGACCCGATAACCGGGGAGAAAGTTTCTCCGGTCATTTCCGGGCAAGACTTGAATGAAATTGGTTCTATCCGTTATGCTGAAGTCATTTTGAATAAAGCGGAGGCACAGGCTTGTACCGGGGATGCCGGGGCAACGGAAACTATCCGACAATTCTTGCAAACCCGTTATTACACGATCCCTGCGATCCCCACTTCCAAAGGGGAGTTGATCGAGTTCATCCGTCAGGAACGCTACAAGGAACTTTGTTTCGAGGGACACCGTTGGTTCGATTTACGTCGCTATGCCGTGAATACGGTTCACCCGCAAGCGATTTCCGTGGAACACGTGTGGCATACCGCTACACAGACAGAGGCAACGGTTGCCGGAAGCTATATCCTGAAAGGATACGATAATACAACCAAGGGAAGCTGGATGTTGCCGGTGCCGGAGGACGTGATTAATTATTGTTACCCCGTGTTGTCTAATTTCGATCGTTTGAGTGGTGTCACCAAAAATTAATAAAAGGAACGTACAATGAAAAAATTGATATTATTATATACTATGATGTTATTCTTGTTCGGGGCGTGTTCCGACGAGGATACTTTGACTCCTACCGGAATTAAGAATTGGTTCGAGATCGTTGAGAAGGAAAACATGGATGTCGTGGATCAGAAGATTTATGATATCTACAAAAAGTTCGGAGTCGGCATATTCTACAACGATACCTTGGGCAGGGAAGATCGCGGACGCCGGGATTCCGTGGGGAATGTCATTTATTATTACGAGGTACTGAATTTGAGTTTTGACATGACGGGTTCCATGGGTTCTGTTATTTGGACTCCCGTGGATGTGAGTTCTCCGGAAAACAAGAAACAGCTATTGCCGTTATTGGATTTTTTGGATGCCACCTTGTTGCCTTTCGCGAAGGAGTCTAATATTAGTATCCCTGCCATTATGATTACGGAAACCTACCGTATCTCTAATAATGATAGAAACGTGTACCGGGGATTTAATTACCTGGGAATTTCTATGGCTAATTTTAGCGAGGATCCGGATGATAAGAGAACTTATTTGGCAGATTTTATCAGTCAGACTTCCGCAAGCAAGATCGAGAACTCGCTCGATGAATACTATGCCATCGCAGAAGCCGAGTTCAAACATTTGACTCCGACCCCGTGGAATATACAATACACGGGTCATTCAAGGACGTTATGCCCGGAATTTCAGAAGTGGATAGATCCGATGTACTGTCTTGAAACTTATGATGAGGAGTATCCAGTCTGGAAAGAAGAAAAAGAAAAGTACGACGCCATGATTGAAGCTGGTGAAGAGTTGACTGCAGAAGAGGAAGCTGCTTACTCCACCGCAACGTGGTGGGTTGAAACGTATGAAGATTCGAAAGCAAATGAAGAAGAGGTTAGAATGAATTATGACCTTAATTGTCCCGAGGCTCATGGAATAATTGAGTTGACAGGTTATTATATGGTGCCGTCCAAAGAGGGAGATTTAGCCTCGTATATGTCCGCAGTGTTTACTTATACCGTGGAAGAATTTAGAGAACTTTACGCCAAATTTCCCTTGGTCATAGAACGTTTCATTTTGTTGAGGAAAATATTGGAAGAAGCCGGTTTTGACGTGGACGGCGTGAGAGAATCTATATAGTGTGTTAATAGAGGAGAGGGGTATATCGTAGAGATATGATATATACCTCTCCTCTTGTTCTGTTCGTGTGCTTGAAATTAGTATTGTATGTAATATAAAGTAATTTGAAAATGTCAGATTCTATTGTAAAAGTGGAGAAATTGTATCACCGTTACACGACACAATGGGCGGTACAGGATTTAAGTTTTGAAATCCGGAAACAGGGAGTATTGGGATTGTTAGGAGCTAACGGGGCAGGAAAGTCCACTACGATGAATATCATGTGTGGGGTGTTGAATCAAACTTCCGGTAATATCTTTATAAATGGGATTAATTTGCGGGAGAACCCGATAGAGGCGAAAAAGTATATCGGTTTTTTACCCCAGAAGCCGCCCTTGAATCCGGACATGACGGTGGATGAATATTTACACTTTTGTGCCCACTTGCGGCGAATGGATGGCAAGAAAGTGCAGTATGCAGTGGAGTCTGTCAAGGAACGATGTGCTATCTCGCATTTTAGCCGTCGGCTATTGAGAAATCTTTCGGGGGGATACCAGCAACGGGTTGGGATAGCCCAAGCGATCATCCATAACCCGAAGGTCGTGGTTTTTGACGAACCCACGAACGGGTTAGACCCGATACAAATCGTGGAAATCCGTAATTTGATTAAAGAAATTGCCACGGATCGGGCTGTCATCCTGTCCACACATATTTTGCCGGAAGTGCAGGTCAGTTGTGATGATATTATCATGATTACGCAAGGAAAATGTGTTTTCTCGGGTAGTATAGAAGAGTTTGACAATTACATCGAACCCAATTCACTGGTTGTTTCCCTGGATGCCGCTCCGGCGGTAGATGCCTTATTGGCAATACCTGCCATCAGTCATGTCGAGAAGTTGACGGAAAAGCGTTACCGCTTGTTTTTCACGGATGCGACGGATATAGCGGATCACGTGGTGCATGCTGCCGTCGCTGGGGACTGGAAGTTGACGGAAATTAATTTGGAACGGGGATCTTTGGATGAGGTATTTGCCCAATTGTCCGGGAAAAGCCGGGTAAGTAAACTGTAAGGTGTATGAAAGTTACTTGGAATATAGCGAAAGCGGAATTACAAACGCTTTTTTTCTCGCCGTTGGCATGGTTAATGCTGGTGGTGTTCGGTATCATGGTGTTCGGAGCTTTTAATGACAAATTTGATATTTTAGTCCGCACGCAGGAACTGGGGGATTGGATCGGACACGTGACACGGCAGTTGTATATCGATCAGGATGGGATTTATGCATCCGTGTTGGAAATCTTGTATTTCTTTTTCCCCCTGTTGACGATGGGGTTGATTAGTAGGGAACTGGGGAGTGGCAGTATAAAGTTGCTGGATTCTTCGCCGGTAAGTACTTTCCAGGTGGTGCTGGGAAAATACCTGTCTATGTGTATTTTTTCACTGCTTATGGTGCTGATATTGTTTATTCCCGTGGTGTTGGGTATTTTTACCGTGGAACACTTGGAAATGAAGGCTATCTTCACCGGGTTGCTGGGAATGTATTTATTGATGTGTACTTACTCGGCAATAGGGCTTTATATGTCTTCTCTGTCAACCTATCCGATCGTGGCGGCAGTGGGAACACTGGGAGTACTTGCGGCTCTGAATCTGGTGGGAAGCGTGTGGCAGGAGTATGATTTTATGCGGGATATTACGTATTGGCTCTCTATCGGCAGCCGTATCGTGAGTTTTTTGACCGGAATTATTGCTAGTGCTGATGTGATCTATTATTTGTTGATTATCTGTTTTTGCCTTGCATTGACTTGGTTGAAATTGCGATTCAGAAAGTTGACTTGGTCATACTGGAAACAGGGGGGCGTTTACTTGGCGCTCATCGTGCTGGTATTAGCATTGGGATATATTTCTTCCCGCCCGAAGATGAGGTTTTATGCCGATGGGACCGAGGATAAGCGGAACACGCTTTCGGAAGTCAGCCAAAAGGTGATGAATAATATCGAGGGTAAAGTGAAAGTCACTACTTACGTGAACGTGTTGCATAAAAATAGTGTTTTTATGATGCCGATATCGATAAATGCGGATAAAGCCCGTTTTGAACAATATATGCGTTTCCATCCGGAGATGGAGTTGGAATACGTTTATTATTACGGGAACACGAGATTCCCGAGTCAGGCTGTAAGTGCATACGGGAGTAAGGATATGCCGATAGATTCTTTGGCAAAATTTATTTGCCGGATAAACGGATTGAAGAAAGAAAAACTTTTGTCCCCGGAAGAGGTGAGCCGGCGTTGCCCGATAGATTTGGCCAAAGAAGATTATCCTGTAATTAAAATTATTGAAGTCGCAGGAAAAGGAATACGACCGTTACGCTTGTTCGAGGATATGCAGGTGTTACCCTCGGAAGCGGAGATTTCTGCTGCGTTCAAGGGAATGAGCACGGAGTTGCCTTTGGTCGTGTTTCTGACCGGACGGGGATCTCAAGATATAACCTCTCGCTTGAGGACGGGATATGATGCGGTGTTTAAGACGCATTATATCAGGGGGTCTTTGATTAATCAGGGGTTCCGGGTGGAGGAAGTGTCTGTCGGGGAAGGGCGGTTGCCGGAGAATACTTCGGTGTTGGTTATCGTTAATCCCTTGGAATCTTATAGCGACGAAGAATTGGAGAGGATACACGGGTATATTGCAGGTGGAGGAAATCTTCTGTTGTTGGGTGATGTCGGGAATGAAAGAGTCATGAATAAGATTGCGGCTCCTTTAGGAATTACTTTTACGGAAGGGTATCTAGTAGAGCCTCATGGTGATGATAGCGAAACGCTTCCCCACGTGGCCGTGTGTGAAGTGCAGGACGATGCTTTCAAAATTAGTCCGGATTTCAAGACGTGGAGGGAAGATCATATTCTGTTGCCGTTGAAAATGGCGACAACTATTGAGGCTGATGCGTCCGGTGACACGGGATTCGAATTTTTACCGATGTTTGCCTCGGCTTCCAATAGCTGGATAAAGCGGGAAAAAGTGAATCTGATGGATGGAGAATTGAAACCCGATGTGTCCAAGGGGGAGATGCAAGGCTCTCGCGTGACGGTAGCCGGTTTGAGGCGGATGGTTGGTAATAAGGAACAACGGGTAATGGTCGCAGGGGATGCCGAGTGGTTATCGAATATCGGCTTATCCACCCAATACCCCGGTATCAATACAAATTCTTTCGGGTTGGCGATGACGGGTATGAGTTGGTTGGTTTACGGGGAATCGCCGATTGTGCCCAAGCGCGGGTTTGTCGCCGATACGAAAATAAATTACCGGGATATACACCTGGAGTGGATTTATTACCTGTACGTGTGGTTGTTGCCTTTGCTCATGGTGTTATTGGGTTTCATGTTGTATTATCGTCGTAACAAACAATAGATTTTTATGAAACAAGTTTATTATATAATGAAGGCGGAACTTCAGTCCCTGTTCTATTCTCCGATTGCGTGGTTGATTTTGGTCATTTTTTCAATACAGTGTGCGATTTCTTTTTGTGATACGCTTGACCAAGTGACGAAGGCAATAGCGGAAGGAATGAAGATGCCCGGATTGACCCGTTGGTTTTTCAACCGTGATTGGCAGGGGATAGGAGTTTTTGGAACGGGGATGCGTTACCTGTACATTTATTTCCCCCTGTTGACCATGGGATTGATTAGTCGGGAAATTGCCAACGGTTCGATTAAATTACTGGATTCGTCACCGGTAAGTGCGGTACAGGTTGTCACGGGTAAGTTTTTGTCCATGATCGTGTACTCGTTCGTCTTGATTGCCGTGTTGATGGTTTTCGTGGTTTTCGGATTTTTTTCGATTGAAAATTTCAGTTGTCCGGTGATACTGGTGATGTTGTTGGGAATGATACTGACGATGGCGACTTATTCCGCTATCGGTCTGTTCATGTCTTCCCTGACCCGCTACCCGGTGGTGGCAGCTATCGGTTCTTTCGTGGTGTTCTTCGTGTTGGAACGTATCGGAAATTACGGGCAAAGTTGGGATGGCGTGCGGGATATTACTTCGTGGCTCTCCTTATCCGGACGGACGGATGCTTTTTTGAAAGGTTTCCTCGTGAGTCAGAACGTGATCTATTTTCTAGGGATAACTGCCCTTTTCGTGGGTTTTACCATGCTGAAATTGTGGCTGTCCCATTTCCATTATAGCGTGTGGAGGCAAAGTTCTTATTACCTCGGAATTTTGGTGATGGTCGTGGGGATCGGGTGGTTGACGTCATTGCCTTCGCTGCGTTTTTATTGGGATGTGACCCCTAGTGAGGCGAATACGATAGCACCGGAGAGTCAGGCAATCCTGAAAGCGTTGAAAGATAAAGGAAAATTGACGATCACGACTTACGTGAATCTGATGGATCGCTATCGCAATATGGGATTGCCCGCTTCTGTCACGAGGGATAAAGCCGATTTTGATAAGTATGTCCGTTTTAAGCCGGATATAGAGTTCAAGTACGTGTATTATTACGCCCCGACGGATTTGCCTCACAATATACAGCGGATGAAGCCGAATCTGACTTTTGAGGAAACGGCACGGGAAATTGCCCGTCTGAGCCGGGTAAATTTCAATATCTTTATGACGAAGGAGGAGATCGACCGGGTGGTTGATCTCGCCCCGGAACACTATCGTTTCGTGCGTTTCTTTGAACTGGAGGACGGCACGAGAAGCGTGTTGCGTATTTACGATGATATTCCCCCTCTGCCTGAAGAGAAAGAATACATGGTCGCTTTTAAACGGCTGTTGGGTGGAATGCCCGTTATCGGGGTTGTTGCCGGACACGGGGAACGTTCCATTTGGGACGGTAGTAACCGGGGATATGAACGGGTGGCTTCCAGTGTGTTTAACCGTTATTCTTGGATAAATCAGGGAATGGATACCCGAGAGGTAACCTTGGATCGTGATGTCCCGGACGACGTGCAGGTTTTATTGATTGCCGATCCTAAAATGAATTACCCGGAAGAGGAGTTGGAACGGTTGGATAAGTATATCGCCGGGGGTGGGAATTTGATTCTTATGGTCGAGCCGGAAAGTCACGGCGTGACTCATCCCCTGTTAGGGCGTTTCGGTGTTGAATTGATGCCGGGATGTTTGGCTCAAAAGCCTAATATCGAGT
The DNA here is from genome assembly GCF_900091675.1 of Butyricimonas sp. Marseille-P2440. Taxonomy (NCBI): domain Bacteria; kingdom Pseudomonadati; phylum Bacteroidota; class Bacteroidia; order Bacteroidales; family Odoribacteraceae; genus Butyricimonas; species Butyricimonas sp. Marseille-P2440. Next base: position 877,735 of record NZ_LT594609.1, read on the forward strand.
TGGCGAATGTGGTAGAAACCTATATCACGGATAAGGCATCCCGCTTTTTCGATACCCGGCAGTTCTCTTGGGGAAAAATCGTTGTGGCGATGAATGGAGTGGCAGCCCTGCAATGGAACGAGAACATGGGATATACCGTGACTCCTTTTATGGAAACTTTTCCGGATGCTTGGAACAAGATCGGTAAAGTAGATTGGATTCTGGGTCCTATCGAGGCTGATCCTAAGCGAGGCGAACGGGTGGGAACTCATGTCACGGCATTGGCTTTGACCCGAATGGTCGGGGGAAAAGAACAGCGGATATTTATCTCGGGAGACGCCGATTGGCTTGACAACCGGGAACTTCAGCCGGGAGGACGGCAAGGATTCAGAAGTCATTCCCCTGCCATGTTGAACGATATGCTTAGCGGATGGATCACCGATGGCGTGGCTCCCTTAAAACTCAGCCGATTGCCCGAAACGGATACTTCTATTTCCATTTCACAGGCAGGAGCCGTGTGGGTTCGCTGGTGTCTGGTATGGGGAGGTCCATTGCTGCTTGTTGCTATCGGGTGTTTTGTTTGCATCCGAAGGAATCGTTTTTAAAATATAAACATCAGTTGCATGAATGCGATAGGTCATAACGCCGCCCGGCTTTTGCCCGGAAGCGTGACCTGTCGCTTTCTCTTTTGCCGGGAATGTATTAAGAGGACTAAGAGCAGTTTTCAAAAAGTAGTAACAATACAAACAGGTAGTGTGCCCCAAGGATTTCCCGCAGGGATTTATAGGCGTTTTTCTTTAAAGTTTTCACCGTATTGACGGAAATGCCGAGGGTTTTGGCTATCTCGTTGTTATTCTTGCCGTCAAGACTGACGAGGATCACTTCCCGTGTTTGCGGGGGGAGTTGGTCAATGGCGGCACGTAGGATACGTAGGGTTTCCTGGTAGGTGACTTCCTCGAGGAAAAATTGTTCTTCTGTTTCTTCTCCTTCTATCTTGACGGATTGAGCATATTGATGCTCGATCTTTTTATGTTTTAGATAATCCAGGCAAAGGTTACGAGCCGTTGTGTAGACAAAGGATTTAGCTTTTTCCATGGCATCGAAGTCTGCACGTCTTTCGTATAATTTGATGAAAGAGTCTTGGGCTATGTCTCGGGAAATAGCTTCATCTTCCGTGTATTTTCGTGCGAATTGAAATACCGGTTCAAAATATTCTTGGAAAAAGGACTTAAAACTATTGTTGTTTATCAACATCTTATCCACAACTCATGTTTTCTTGAATACAAATGTATAATTTTTTTCTGTTTTTATTCACCCACTTGTAAAAGTCAGTCGTTATAAAGGAAATTTTAAGAAATGATCTATGAATCGATTGAAGAAACGTTATAAAATAGCCCGGCTGATAGCGAGAAAGGTTTTAGGAATGCTTTCTGAAGAGGATGCGGGTATATTGGAAGCGTGGATGGAAGAGTCCAAGAAACATCAAGAGGAAATGGTTCGTGTGGAAGAACGGCTTAAAGGAGATCTTCGGCGAGGGGGAGAGTTGAATAAGGAAGAAGAATGGAAAGCGTTTCAGCGGAGATTACCTCGTAGAAATACCATTCGCTGGTGGTATTCTGCGGCAGCGATGATTGTCGGGGTATGTCTTGTCGTGGGAGTTTTGCAATTTCGGGAAAGGGAACCTGCATCCATGCAGTTATCTCAATCCATGGGAAATCGGGTTAAAGAATATAAAGCAAAATTGATATTGGATGATGGGCGTTCGGTAAATATCACAGATTCGACTTGCTATACGATAGCCGTGTCGGAAGGAGCAAAAGCAATTACTTCTGGTAATGGGTTGATATATGAAACAAAAAATGCGGGTAATGCTTCTACTTCGGTAAAATATAATACCTTGATTGTTCCCCGGGGTGGGGAGTACGAGTTGGTGTTGGCGGACGGCACGCGGGTATGGATGAATTCGGAATCGAAGATCGTTTATCCCGTGCAATTTAATGGTGCTAGTAGGGAGGTGCAAATGGAAGGCGAGGTTTGCTTCAAGGTGGCGAAAAATGAGAAACAACCTTTTATCGTGAGAACAAAGGAGATCTCGGTAACTGTGCTGGGGACGTTTTTTAATGTAGAGGCTTATCCTGATGAGAAAAATGCGACAACGACTTTAGTAGAAGGACGAGTGAATGTATCGGATGGAAAACAAAGTCGTATCATGTCGCCAAATCAACAGGTGGTGGTGGAAGGGGATAAACTGACGGTGCATGAGGTAGATGCAACAGAAATTGTCCGTTGGGTTCAAGGGATATGTTATTTTTCGGAAACTTCATTAGGAGATATTATGAATAAATTGGCTCGTTGGTACGATATAGATGTATTTTTTGCAAATGTATCGGCGAAAGATGCCCATTTCTCTTTGGAAATCGAGCGTTATGATAATATCTCAACAGTATTATCAAAAATAGAAAAAACCGGACGTGTGAAATTTAAAATTAATGGTCGAACTGTAATTGTAGAAGAGTAAAAATAAAAGCAGTATGTACTGGCATACATCCCGCTTTTACTATTAGCTAAATATCAAACTCCATGGTAGTGGAGAATATTGTTTAACATTATCAACAAAAGTATGAAAAAAAAATGGAGAAACAGTAATTTCTGTCGAAGGAAATTACCTAGAATGCTTGTTATTATGAAAATGTGGATTGTTTTGCTATTGGTTTGTACGATGCATTTGAATGCGTCAACGTTGTACTCGCAACAAAAAAGAATGGACATTTCCATGAAAAATGCTTCCTTGGTGGATGTGTTCCGGTATATTCGTCAAAATAGTGAATATACCTTCGTGTATGATAGTGATGCCGTGAAACGAGCAAATGCTATTTCAGTAGATTTGAAAGATGCAACCATAGAGGAAATTCTGGAACAATGCTTGAATGGAAGTCGATTTACTTATCTGATCGAGAATCATTTGGTGATCATCAAGGAACAAAAGGCTGTAAACCAGGATTCTAAAAAAACTAGGAAAATTGTAGGGCAGGTTGTTGATGGGGCAAAACAACCTCTTCCCGGGGTGACTGTAGTGGTGAAAGGACTCACGATTGGTACGGCAACAGATGGCAAGGGAAAGTATCAATTGACTTTGCCTAGTATGGATAACATGTATATCGTGTTTTCTTTTATTGGAATGGAAACCAAAGAAGTGAAATATACAGGACAAGATACGATTAACGTGTTGTTGAAAGAAAACGTGAATGAAATGGATGAGATCATGGTGGTAAGTACTGGGTATCAAACTGTAAATCGGAAAGATATGGTCGGTTCCTACACCGTTGTGAAGGCTGATGAAGTGATGATACCTGCTTATTCAACTATCGATCAAATGTTGCAAGGGCAAGTTGCGGGAATGATGATCACTACTTCAAGTTCGAGAGTAGGAACGAGTCCTAAGATTAAAATTCGGGGGACATCGACTTTACTGGGTAACCAAGATCCTCTGTGGGTTGTAGATGGTATTATTCAAGAAGACCCGATTTCTATAAATCTAATGACGAACCTTGCCGACGATTTGAAAAATATTTTGGGGAATCAAATATCTTGGTTGAATCCCAATGATATAGAAACGATTACTGTTTTGAAAGATGCTTCTGCAACAGCCGTTTATGGTTCCCGTGCATCTAATGGCGTAATTGTCGTTACCACGAAAAAAGGGAAAGAGGGACGTATGTCTGTTAATTATTCGGGGAGCATTTCTTTCACGGCAGCACCCACGTATGATCGGTTTAATTATATGAATTCTCAAGAAAGAATACAATTTGCAGAGGAAGCTTATAATTATGGAGCAAGGTATAGCAAAGAACCGATAAAACAGGCTTGTACTTACGAGGGGTTGATGAAGATGTATATTAATGGGGATATTAACCAAGAGGAATATTTACAGCGTAAAAACGGATTGGAGTTAGTGAATACGGACTGGTTGGATTTGTTGACCCGGGCAACGGTAAATCATAACCATAATATTAGTGTATCTGGAGGAACAGATAAAGTAAATTACTTGGTATCTGTCGGGTACAATAAAAATAATGGTCAGGAAATCGGAAATAGCGGAGAACGTTTAACTTCTCGTATTTCTGTTGGGATAAAATTCCCAAGGCGTATAAAGGTGGATTTTGGGATTAATGGTTCTGTATCAAAAAACAAAGGATATGCTCCCGGGGTGAATCCTTTGGGGTATGCGTTAACTACAAGTCGGGCTTTACCGGCTTTTGATGAGGACGGGGATCGATTATTCTATTTAAAAAGAAGTTCATATGCCTACAATAACGAGTCCGAAATTTTAAAATATAATATTTTGAATGAGTTGGAATATAGTGGTTCTGAGGTTAAAGATAGTCGATTAGCTTTGAGTTTAATATTGTCATGGGATCTTTGCGATTGGTTGAAATATCAATTCACAGGAGGCTATACATATTCCAACCAGAATCGTCAGGCATACCGAGAGGAGGAAACTTTTGCCGTGGCAGACGAGTATAGAGGATATGATTTTGAGAGTATTAATCCGGATAATCCTTGGTTCAAGGCAGCTCTTCTTCCTTTTGGCGGGGATATATTTACTTCTGATGCTATACAACAAACTTATAATATTCAAAATCAATTGCTTGTTTCAAAAACATTTGAAGATAGACATCGTTTGAATGTGATGTTGGCAACGGAAGTCCGTTCAACGATTAATAATGATCATTCAAATACCTTGTGGGGATACGTAAAAAGTAGAGGTAATACATTGGTCTCACCCACGGCATGGAGTGATTTTAAACCCATTGGTGCAAAGCCCCAGAGTGGTGTTGGAGAATTATTTAATAAGTTATATTCTAATAGTGCTCAAATTTACGGTAAAACAGATAACTTTTTTTCATTGTTCGCGACGCTTGCTTATTCTTTCTCAGATCGTTACGTGTTGAATGCCAATTTTCGTCACGAGGCATCCAATCGTTTCGGGCAAAATGTAAATAAAAGATTTGATCCGGAATATTCCTTTGGTATCGCATGGCGAGTGACAGAGGAACCTTTTATGCGAAGTCGTTTGAATTGGTTGTCACAATTGAATATAAAAGCTACTTACGGTATTCAAGGTAATGTTTTAACGAACATCGGATCTGATTTAACATTGTACCAAGGAGGTGTTGCCGATGTTTTTAACGAATATCAATCTACGATAGGTAGAATACCTAATCCTAATTTATCTTGGGAACGTACCAAAACATGGAATTTAGGAGTCGATTTGGAATTATTCAAAAAAGTATCAGTTGTATTTGAGTATTATACCCGGCGTTCTAATGCTATCACGAGTCAAGAAATCCCTTACGAGAATGGTTTGGGATCAATGGATATTAACGGGGGGATTATTCATAACAAGGGGGCAGAGATTACTGTGAATTTTGTTCCGGTAAAAACGAAAGATTTTGCGTTGAACGTGAGTGTAAATTCTTCTAAAAACTGGAATACCACGGAATCGGAACCGGTAGATATGCCTGGTTTAAGAGAATTCTTATCGGGAAATTCGATGAAGGTCATGAAAAAAGGTTATCCGCTAGGAGCGTTTTGGTCGTATAGCTTTGCAGGATTGAGTCACGAAGATGGAACACCTCAATTTAATTTATTGGAAACATCCGAAGAAAAACCGTATAATGGAGATCCAACAAGTTTTTTGGTGTATTCCGGAACAACTGAACCTTATTTTACGGGAGGTGTGAATTTGAATGTGAGGTATAAATCATTTACACTGTCTTCCATGTTTTCGTTAATATTGGGAGGACGTAAACGATTGGCTTCCCCTTATGCCAATTTTAGCAATAAAGTTTCTTTACCGGATGAGGTCGAAAATGTTTCTAAAGATTTGAAAAAACGTTGGATGAAACCGGGAGATGAAAAACACACGAATATTCCGGCATTAATTAGGGGTAATTATATGGTGGATGTTCCTTCTGGACGAGAGAATATGATTGAAATGTGGGAAAAGTCTGATGCTATGGTAATTCGTTCTTCTTTCCTTCGGTGTCGTAATTTAAGTTTGGGGTGGAGAATGAGACCGGAAATTTCTCAAAAGATTGGATTATCAAACTTATCCTTCAATGCTTCAGTTAGTAATCTTTTTGTCATCGCTTCCAAACGTTTTAATGGTTTTGATCCAGAATTGAACGAGAGTATAATGCCTCGAAATTATTCATTTAGTGTTAGTATTGGATTTTAAATTTAAAAATATGAAAATAAATACGTTTCTATTCACCATATTCGTGATGTTTTCATCTTGTTCTGAATTTTTAGAACCGAAATCTCCAAACGAATATATTCCGGAAAAGATTTCTTCGTTAAACGAGATGCTTTTAGGATCAGCTTATCCTTCTGCGTCAAGTGGTTCTTTGTTCGCATTTCATAATATACTGGATGATGACGTGATGATTACAGACGAGGATGTAGCTTGGCCGGAATCAAAGATTGAACAGAAAGCAGCATTTATGCAACTCTTTTCTTGGCATCCGGATATGCAGATAACGATGAAAAATGCTGGAAATTACAAGAAGGTTTGGGAGTCTTTTTACAATTTGATACTCGGAACCAATGCAGCTCTTGATTATATCAATGAAGTTTCCGGGACAGAAGAAGAAAAAGCATATGTAAAAGCCCAGGCTTTGGCTTTAAGGGCATTTTACTATTTTCAATTGGTGAACTTATTTGGAGAACCGTACACTTATAATAAAGATGCTTTGGGCGTACCCTTGAAGCTAACGAGCGCATTGAGTTCCGGTTATGACAAACGTAAAAAAGTGGGAGAAGTGTATGAACAAATTATCAAAGATTTGGATAACGCTGAAAGATGTTTTGCGGAGGTTTCTGCGGCAAAACAATTTAGCCCGGATTATCGGATAAGTTTACCTGCAGTTCAATTATTGAAATCCAGAGTTTATTTGTACATGAATAATTTGGATAAAGCCGCAGAATATGCAAAAAAAGTGATAAATGGTTGGAATTTTGAGTTATACGATTTGTGCACTCTTTCTGATGTAAGTATGTCGGCTGCTTCTTATCCTTATTATGTAACTTACGATAATCCTGAAACCATTTGGGCATTTGGAAAAACAAATGATGTCGTTGTGTTTACGTTCTATTTGACGGGTGATAGAGGTATAAGTAGCCAGTACAATAGAAAATTTATAAATGCTTCGGATGAATTGGTTCGGACGTATAAAGACGAGGGGGATTTACGCGTGAAATTTTATCTTGTGCCGGAATACGGGTATACTCCTGTACGTTATTTAGCTGTTAGTAAATGTGTCTTAATTGGGGAGAATGTCCCTTCCGAGGATAAATTTGCTCTTTCGTTACGATTGTCCGAGGCTTATTTGATTCTTGCCGAAGCAACTGCCGAAACTGAACCGGATGTTGCATTGAAAGCAATGAATGATTTGAGGAGAAAAAGGATTTCGGAAGATAAATACGTGGAAAAAACAGGGTTGACCGGGCAGGATTTGCTTGAATTTATAAAGGAAGAACGTCGCCGGGAATTATGTTTTGAGGGACATCGTTGGTTTGACTTACGGCGTTATGGTATGCCGAGTTTTACTCGAGAATGGAAAGAAAAAGGTATAGCGACTCAGTGGTTCACGATGGAAGAAGAGGATGCTGCTTATACGCTGCCTCTTTCTAAAGAAGTAATGGATCGTAATCCCGGATTGGAACAAAATCGCTTAGGTAATCCCAAGTAGTTTATTTTTAATGATGTTATTATGAAACTTATAAATGTATTGGTTGCAGGGCTTGTTTTCTCGTTGTTAAGTTCCTGCCATGAAGAAGATTTAACTTCTCGTCCATTAGAGATGGCTCTTCGTTACGAATTTCCAGAAGGTGATAACGAGTGGGATAAAGATTTGGAGGAAATAGCGGAGGAATATAAAACGTATTTGATATATAAAAATTTGAAAGAGGATGATTTTGATCGTTCTTGGGTGGATGCAGGTTCCTCTAGTGGTGTAAAAGGCTCTCCTTTGAATGATGAACAAGCTGCTTTTTACACGAATTTTATGAAGAATCATATTTTTACTTTTTTACCCCCGGAGGTAACAGACCGGGTGTTACCGATATACATATTAATGGCTTATCATATGTATACAGACACTCCTTGGGGGGCTTCGCCCAATCAGGCAAAATATGATGGTATGGATTTTTGGGCATTTTGTTTGGAAGGTGATGTGCCGGGAATGTTTTATCCTCAAATTATTCGCCCGAAAACTCCTTGGGATTTTAAAGTAAAACGAGGTACTATTTTAAAAGAGATAATGAGAAGAATCGTAGAGAAAGGGAATATCGCGATTCCCGTGGAGTTTGAAAATGATTTTGATTATGAAACTCAGGTAGAATGGATAGCAGGTACAGAAAATAATGAAAATCATTATAAAAAGAGAGGATTCCCAGGACAAATGAGCGGTACGAATGGATATGTAACCATCGGGGCTTTAAGAAATATAGCAAGTACTTCTCCCAAAGAGAATTTGATAAACTATATGCATTTGGCTATTAGGTATGATCGGGATTCTGTTCTGGTTATGTATCCTCGGGAAACGTACCCAAAAATTATCCGTTATTATGATTTTACAGTAAATTACCTTAAGAATAATTATAAATGGGATATTGCACAAGTTGCAATTTTACCAAAGTTTGAATAAATCGTATAAAATCACAAGTATGAAAATGAAATTATTAATTGCAGTGAGTTTATTACTCACGGTAAGGGTCGTTTGCGCCCAATCGAATGAACAGACCGGGGGGCAGAAGAATCTGGATTGGTATAACTATTCACTGGAAAAAGAGCAAGTTTATGGTGCTGAAATTAATCAAGCCTATCAATTTTTGAAAGGTAAAAAGACAAAAGCGAAACCCATTATAGCCCTTATTGGCGGAGGTATTGATTTGGAACATGAGGCTTTGAAAAATAACGTGTGGACAAATCCTAAAGAGAAAGATGATTCTATTGATAATGATGGTAATGGCTATGTAGACGATTTGCATGGTTGGAATTTCTTGGGAAATAAAGATGGGCAAGTTCTGGAAAATCTAACCGTAGAAGGAGATCGGGAATTCTTGCGATTAAAGGATAAATATGCTCATTATATTTTTGATGGGAAGAATTATTTCAAATATATTAATGGAGAAAAAACGAACGTGGCTCCTCCTGCTGATATGGAAGAATATGAATATTATCAAAAAGTGGTTTTGCCTTCGTCTAAATTAGGGGTTCGTTATAATGGTTTCATTTTTGGGAATGTTCTTCGAGATTATGCCAAGAAATTTGATAAAGAAATGAAAGAACGGTTTCCCGATAAAACTTCTTTCACGGTAGAAGATTTAAGTAGTTGTTGGGATAGAAAAGGACCTCAGGATAGTTTGGGAAATATTGCAATGTTTTTCATTGGTATGGATATGGATGCACGGCAAGAGGATGAAAAGGCATGGGAAAAGACCTATGATTACTTTGTGGGAAATGGATATTCTGATCGAGTAAAAAAAGCGTATGAACCTCTTTTGAAAGAAATGGGGATGGATTTGCGTAAGGAAATCGTGGGAGATGATTATAAGAATATAAATGATCGGGTGTATGGTAATAATGTTTTACTTACGTTGAATTCGGAAAGTAATACGATGGCTGCCGGTATCATTGCCGGTAAGCGAGGAATCGAAGGACGCAATAACCCGATTGCAGAGGAAGCACAGATTATGAATTTAGTTGTGGCAACTAAAATGGGTGAACCATACTTAAAAGATATTGCATTGTCAATTCGTTATGCGGTGGAGCATCAAGCGGACATCATTCTTTTGGAAGTGCAGAACACGGTTTATCCTAAAGAGCAAAAACAATGGATTATTGAGGCAATTCGTTATGCGGAAAGTAAAGGCGTGTTAGTTGTTATTCCTACTATGGATTTATCGTTTGATTTGTCAAAAGTTATTTTTTACCCGAACCGCCGAATGGATAAGGAAAAAGAATTGACAAACTTGATGGTTGTCGGTTCATCGGATAAATCGGGCAATCCGGCAATTGGTTCTAATTATGGCGTGGAAGGGATCGATCTTTTTGCTCCTGGAATGAATATTTTTAGTACTTATTTAGGTGATACTTATCAATCCGGTTCCAGTCCGATTTTAGCAGCTGCAACGGTCGTAGGGATCGCGGCTTTGATAAAAACTTATTATCCACAATTAACGGGAAGTCAGATTCGAGATATATTATTAAAGACAGTGACTTCACGAAGAGGAGTTGAAATACAGAAAAATTATCGAGATATAAAAAATCAGATTGCCGAAGATTTATTCCTTTTTGATCAGTTATGCTTGAGCGGAGGTATCGTGAATGCATATCAAGCTCTTGTAGAGGCAGATAAACGGGTAAAATAATAAGAGGTATATTTAAAGGCATAATGTGATGAAGAAGAAATTAATATTTGCGATTCTCTTTAGCTTTGTAATACTCGAAACCTGGGCACAACAGGGAAAAGCTGTTATTCCTTACCGGTTGGTGGGAGGGAAAATGATTATAGAGATGTTCGTGAACGGGACTTCTCGAAACTTTATCTTTGACACGGGAGGCCAAACCTCCCTGTCTCCGGAATTATGTAAGGAAATGGGGTTAACACCTTTTCAATCCATTCAAGTGAAAGATGCGAATAGTAAAGATGTGACTTACCCACTTGTGCTGTTGGAAAGTTTAGCGACTCCTGATAAAGGAATTAATTTTGCGAAAGTTCCTGTTTTGGAAATAGGTCATTTCTCTTTTGATTGTTTTGGTGTTGTCGGACTGATTGGAAGTGACTTATTCGCTAGTATGATTGTGGAGATTGATGGGAAGAATAAATTAATAACTGTTACAACAGCGGAAAAACAAGCTAAGGCTTCTTTACGAAGATCACAACCTTTTGTAGATTCAGGGAGGATGCCTCTTATTGGATTAAAGATTGGTACTGGGAACATGATTAAAGTTCTTTTTGACACGGGAAGTAGTGGATTTCTTGGATTGAAAATAGATGATTATGAGAAGTTATTGTCAGCTGGCATACTGAAAAATGTCGTGGACGGTTATGGTGAAGGGGGGCTTAGTGTAGGGGGAATGGCGGCACAAAGTGAAGTTCATCGGGTGGGATTGCCGGACGTTTCTTTTGGGAAAACTCGTTTTACTGGAATCGCCACGGTAACCTCGAAAGCGCCTTATACCTTGTTGGGGACGAAATTATTGGAATACGGAAAAGTGACAATTGATTATTCACGTAAACTTTTTTATTTTGAAGCAAATGAAGAGATAAATAGTCTATCTCGTGAATATCCTGATTTTGATATACGTGTAAAAGACGGAGATTTGGTCGTATCGGTCGTGTGGGAGAAAATGAAAGGAATACTTGACGTTGGGGATAAGGTGTTAAAAATTAACGGGAAACGTGCCAGGAAGTATGATTTCTGTGAAAGTATAACAAAAGGAATTCCAGAATTAAAAGTAGATGGTCCCATAAAAATGACCATACAGACTAAAGAGGGTAAAAAAGTAATATCCTATAAAAAATAGTAATATGAAAACTGTATATACATTTATTTTTTTGATGTCATTGTGTTTTAGTGCATTTGCTCAAGCAAAGAATACCTCGAGCGAAGTGCTTGATTATCGAACGGTTGACGGGAAGATTATTTTAGAGATGCTGGTAAATAACGTGAAAGCTGATTTTGTACTGGATCTTTCTGGAAGCAACGCTATTTTACCGGAATACATGGAAAAATTGAAAATCGACTCAGAAATAGAAAAAGGAAATCAAGTTACCCCATTTCGAAATAAGCAAGTGGAAATCATCGGACAAGTGAAAATAGCAAAAATATCTTTGGGGAATAATATTTTCACAACAGATCTTAATGCTTTGGTTTTGAAAGATGAACCTTACCTTCGGGAATTAGGAGTAGCAGGCGTTATTAATGCTTCTATATTTCGTAGTGCGACAATAACAATTGATGGTCGGCGTCAAAAAATCACGACTTCTATTCCCTATCGTCCGCCTTATATGAAATTGGACTATCGTGTGGATTTGAAAATGGATATACAGGGTAATATGTTTTGTCCGGTTGTAATTGACGGGGAAGAATATTCTCTTTTATTTGATGCATGGTACAATGGTGCTATTGCTATGTCTCCGGATGATTTTGCTCGTTTTGGAGGAAAGAAGTCCACTCAACAAGTAATGATTAATTTCGGGTACAAGGCTCCTATTGCTGCGGATCGAGTGAAAGTTGCGGACAAATGCCTATTTGTCAAAAATAGTTTCGAGAATGTCCTTGTTGTTGAAAATAAAAGTCTGAAACATTCCGTTTTCGGGAATGGAATATTGAAAGAGGGAATTTTGTCTGTTGATGTTCGTCGTCAAAAAATGTATTTTCAGCCATATGATTTGGAAAAGATTGAAGATGAGGTGATTGCAAAGGAGTCTAATGTGAAAATAATCCCCGGTAAATTAAATCCGATTACGGGTGAATATTTCTTAGAGTATATTTTTGATTATAGGAAAGAAGAGGACTTTGTTCTAAAGGGAGATAAACCGGTTATTATTGATTTTTGGGCTTCTTGGTGTGGACCTTGTATGAGCATGCTGCCGTTTATGGAAAAATTGGCAGAAAAATATAAAGATCAGATCATCTTTTATAAAGTAAATGCAGATGTTGAAAAAGAGTTATGCAGAGTGTATGACGTGGTTGCTTTACCGACATTCTTTTTCATCCCGAAGGGAGGTAAACCGATTATTGAGATTGGAGCTAAACCGGAAAATTTTGAACAAATTATTCTTGAAAAATTGTTACCGGATAAAAGGTAAGCTGTTTTTATAATTGTTAAAATCTGGAGAGTGCCTGAAAATATTTTTCAGACACTCTCCAGATTTTATTATGGCAAATATTGGTAATCCGTGTGGTTACTAATTTCTGTATTATTGTTGATTGGGATAACCATAACACTCCAATGGTAGTCCCGGTTTGCTGGTAGCGTGTATTGCGGATAAGGACGGGAGCCCCAGCTATCATCTCCGGCGACACCCATCATCCGGTGGTCGAGGCAAATCTCCACGAAATTGCGGGGATAGATGTCATTGATGTGGGTTTGTTTGGGTTTACGGTTTTGTGCCATTAATGGGTCGTGGGATTCATCTTTCGTGAAGTTCTGCCACTGGTAGGGGCGTGTGGATTCTTCCCCGTCGAAATCTTCAATACGACTGCGGGAAACATTGAATTCCATGAAATTGGAGTCGGCAATGAACAACAATCCTTTACCTGTTTTGTCTGTTAGGGCTAACCAGCGGGCGTCGGTCTTGTGCCCGTTTTCTTGCGGTCGCACGTAGGGTACGTACTGTTGTTCGGCAGTACTCTTGTAATGTCCGACACGGGTACTGTGATTGCGGTCACAATAATTCTCTTCGGGTCCTCGTCCGAAATATTCCATTTGGTTCAAATCAGATGGCATGCGGAACCTAGCACCTATTCTGGGTATTTCCGGAGCGTTGGGATTGGCTTCCAGGTGACATGCCACGTTCAGGTATCCGGAGGGATAGATCGTGTAGGACACGTGGTAGCGGGTGTTGCATTCCTGTAACCGGTACGTGACGGTTAGGTTCGTGTTTACAGTAGAAGCGGAAGTCCTGATTCCCGCGATTTTGAAATTCTTGCTGGCTTGTTTCCATGCCTGCATCCGGTTGGGCATACCGTTCCCGTAATCATTGTCAGTTGGAGCTCGCCAGAAATTAGGTCGGAATCCGAAGTCATCTGCGATATACTGTATGTTGTTCACTTTGTAGGAAGTAACGTATCCTTTCTGTTTGTGGAAAACGAATTCCATGGTAGAGTTGAAGATGCGTATTTCCGGTCCGTTTTCTTCCATGGAGAGTACTTTGTCCGGGGCGGCTTGGTAAACAGGTTTCGGTGTCGTTGCCGGAATTGGGAATTGTTCGGAAGCCACGATAAATCCGGTGGGGGCAAATTGACTGGATTTCTTGGTTTTTACGTGTAAGTTCAGGAAATACTCTACCCCTGGCTTTACCTTTAGATTTTTGAGCGGAATCGTTACTTGGCGGCTCTTGCCAGGTGCGATGTTTAGTGAAGGAAGTGTACCGCTGCTTAATGTTTCCGTGTTTCCGATAAGCGTGTATTCTATCGTGAATTGATCGAGGTTCGTGAAATCGTGTCGATTCTCGATTTTCACGATCCCTTTACTAATATCGACAGGTTGGAACCAAACGTATTGATATGCTTTTTTTACTTCTGCAAGTTCCGGGTGCGGTTCCCGGTCGGGACCAACAAGACCGTTACACAGGAAATTACCGTCGGAAGGAGCGTTTTCCCCGAAGTCCCCGCCGTAAGCCCAGAAAGGTATTCCGTTCTCATCCTTCACGAGGATGCCCTGGTCAATCCAATCCCAGATAAATCCGCCCTGAAGGTTGGGATAACGGTAAATCACATCCCACAAGTCCATGAAATTTCCGGTACTGTTACCCATGGCATGAGCGTATTCAGACATGATATATGGTCGGTCTGTTCGTGTGTTTCCCCATTTCTCGAGGGCATCGGCTCCCGGGTATTGGGGGCAATAAATATCCGTGTTCCACTCGAGCCCGGCTCGCTCGTATTGTATCGGGCGTGTCGTATCTTGTGCTTTTAACCAGTTATAAGTCATGTAAAAGTTATACCCGTTACCGGCTTCGTTACCAAGCGACCAGAACGTGACGCAAGGATAATTTTTACTCGTTTCATACATATTCATGGTACGATCCATATGGGCATTCAGCCATCGGGGATTGTTGCCAAGCGTGCGCCCTCTGCGAAGATCATAACCCATGCCGTGAGATTCTATATTCGCCTCGTTGCACACGTAAAAACCGTACTCGTCACACAGTTCGTAAAAACGGCGTTGTTGAGGGTAATGGCAACAGCGGATGGCATTGATATTGTGGCGTTTCATGTTTTTGAAATCTTTCCGCATATCAGCTTCACTAAGCACGTGTCCCGTGTATTCGTTATGCTCATGGTAATTGACACCCTTGATTAGCACGGGACGTCCGTTCACGAGGAATTGATTCCCTTTGATTTCCAGTTTGCGGAAACCGACCCGGAAGGGGATAATTTCGGTTTGTTTCCCCGGTTGTTCGATGCGGATAAAAAGTTGGTATAGATTGGGAGTTTCCGCCGTCCATGCTTCAACTTGCGGAAGCGTGGCATCAAACCGGACGTGAGCGACGGAATCAATGCTGATTGCTTTGTGTCCTTCTGCTACCCGTGTCCCGGCTGGACTTTCCAGTTGATAATGCACGGTGATTTGTCCCGTTTGCTTTGGATTCTTATTTTCAAGGAAAAGATCGAGTCCGAAAAGTCCTTTGGAATACGTGCTATCCAGATCCTGTTGGATGGAGAAATCCCGGAGATGGACAGGCGATTGGGCAAAAAGATAAACATCCCGTTCGATGCCGCTGATACGCCAAAAATCCTGGCATTCAAGGTAACTGCCCGTCGACCAGCGATATACCTCAAGGGCAATCAGATTCTGACCCGGTCTCAGATAACGGGTGATATTGTATTCCACGGGATCTTTCGAGTCCTCGCTATATCCCACTTTTGTACCGTTCACGTAAAGATAACAGCCGGATTTCACCGCCCCGATGTGCAGGAATATCTCTTTCCCGTTCCATTGTTCCGGTATTTCAATCTGTTTGCGGTATGAACCTACCGGGTTTTCTTCTGGCAGGAGTGGAGGTTGTGGGTTGCGGGGACAGAATTCATACGGGTGATTCGTGTATAGTGCAATCCCGTGGCCACAGGTTTCCCAGTTTGCCGGAACATCAATTTCATCCCACTGTGAGTCATTAAAATCCGTGCGGTAAAAATTTATCGGGCGTTTCTTGTAGGAGGTAACCCAATGGAATTTCCATTTCCCGTTCAAAGACTTGTAGTCTGCCGATGCCTTGAAGTCGTTATCCCGGGCTTTGTCCATATCCCCGTATGTCATAAATGGAGTCCGCGGGTATTCTTTCCCGACAAATGGGATCGTTTCGTCCAGCCATTCCGGTTTATCCTGCATATAGGCGGTCAGGCAGATGAAATAACAGAAAATTGTAAAGAATAGTCTTTTCATCTTTCGTGTGGTTTGAGGTTATCGAGCCTAAAGATAGTACATTTTTGTTAAATAAATCTATTATTGTGCAATAAAAAACGGCGATAGATTGTTGCTATCGCCGTTTTTATACTTACGTGATTAATATCAGCGTTTGATTCCCTCGAAAATACGGGCTTTCCCTTGTTGCAATAGCTTCCCGTTCATCGTGAGGGTGTTTGAATTGAAGGAAGGCGAAATCCTTGCGGAAACGCTATTTGAACCGGGGGAAAGTGAAATACTAACGTAAGCGGAAATACTCACACCCTGGACAAAAAAACTGTAAATCACGCTTCCCTTCTTGTCTTGTTTCATCTTGACATCTGAAACATTACCTTCCACCGTGAAACCGCCTAATCCGTTTTGGAGAGGGCGAGGGGTATCGAAACTTACTTGCACGGTAGCCTTTTTGTTTGCCATGGAAATAAAATTCTTTATGGAAGTTACGCTTATCGACCTGCCTCTTTTGAAGATCAAACGATCGGCTTCCAGTACGAAATTATTATTCTCCAGTGCTTGAATAGCCTCCTTGTGCAATCGTTCATTTTCTTTTTGTTGAGCGATTTTACGTTCTTGTCTGGTTAGTTTGCGTTGCTCTTTAGCCGTCATGCTATTCTGTGCGGTCAGAGATGCGAATGTGCCTAGCACGAGTGCCAGCGTCATGAATAATGTAGTGATGTGTCTCATAATATAGTGTATTTTATGATTTTTACGGGGAAAAGAGAAGAAAGTTTATTGTCTCCCAAAAAGAAAACCACCTACTTTCGTAAGTGGCTTATTTTCTGTGACCTCGGAGGGGCTCGAACCCTCGACCCATTGATTAAGAGTCAATTGCTCTACCAGCTGAGCTACGAAGTCTTCCTTGTTGCAAGCGGTTTTAACCGTTTTGCGGGTGCAAATATGCAACAATATTTTTTAATCTGCAAGAAAATTACTCTTTAATGTTGTGATAAACGTTGGTTACGTCATCATCTTCTTCCAATTTTTCCAGTAATTTGTCGACAGTTTCTCTTTGTTCTTCGGTTAATTCTTTTGTATCAAGAGGGATACGTTCAAACTCTCCACTTACCATTTCGTAGTGGTTATCCTCCAAATATTTTTGAATAGCGCCGAATGCTTCGAATGCCCCATAAATAATTACATGGTTCTCGTCGTCTTCAAAGATTTCGTCGGCACCGTAATCAATCATTTCCAACTCGAACTCTTCGAGATCGAAGTTTTCGGGACGGGTGATTTTGAAAACGCATTTCCGGTCGAACAAGAAATCCAAACTACCGGTTGTTCCAAGCGAGCCGCCGTATTTAGAGAAACAGTGGCGCACATTAGCAACAGTACGCGTGTTATTATCGGTAGCCGTTTCAACAACGACAGCAATACCGAAGGGTGCATATCCCTCGTACACGATTTCCTTGTAGTCCGAAGTATCTTTCGAAACGGCACGCTTGATGGCACGTTCCACGTTTTCTTTCGGCATATTTTCCGCTTTTGCGTTTTGGATAAGGATACGCAGACGGGTATTATTTGCTGGGTCAGGTCCTCCTGCTTTTACGGCAATATCAATCTCTTTTCCTATTCTCGTAAACGTGCGGGCCATGTTGCCCCATCTCTTTAGCTTCCGTGCTTTACGGTATTCGAACGCTCTTCCCATATGATTGTGAATATAATTTTATAATACAATTTGGAACGCGAATTTAGTTTTTATACTGAAAACTAAAAAGGAATTCCATGATTTTCTGACATGAAAGTATCTCATTCGACGAGTTCTACACTAAAATCGTCTATATAAATTCCTTCCCCCGAGAGGATTTCTTTACCGTAGGTACGGATTTCTACCCGTAAAAGTTTTGCGCCTTCTGGGGCAGTGAATGTTTTGCCGTTGAATACGTTAAACCATCCATCGGTCTGTTTTTGATAGCTATGTGCTTGAATGGGTTCGTTGTCTTTAGCCGGAAGTGCCGTACTTTTGCTTTTTCGCCAGTAACAATAATATTTCCATGAAAAATTGGAAGATGCGGCATTCACGAACATTTTAATTTCATAACGTTGAAGAGCTTTAACCTCAACATCTTGATATAAATAGGTCTTACCTTGTAGAAAAACGGCTTGTTTTCCTGAATGTACTTTATCCTCGTTTACTTTTACGGCTGAACTATCCCGTCCGTCCTTGAAGAAACGCCAACCATCAGGTTCTTTGGAAAGATCACTCCAAATCTCGAAATCCCCATTTTGCAATAAGTTAATCCCATTCCCTTGCAAACCACCTTCTTCCAGTTCCGGAAAATTCCTTTCTATCCGGATGATTTGATTCGTGTCCACACTTTCCGAGAATGGGATGATTTTACGTTTTTCTTTATCCCCCGTATAAGTTACGGACAGGGTAGCCTCCCCCTTTTTAGTGGGAAAAGTCAGGAGTTCAACACTGGCTTGGTCTGCTTCCCGGTTGAAAGGCTTCGTGATCGTGCCGAACGTGTTCGTGTTCGTTCCCGTGAAGTTTATGGCAGACGGTACGAATGATAGTTCAAAATTCAAATGATTGACATCTTCGGGAATGTCATTCAGGGTAACTTGTAACCGAGCCACTCGCTGGGCAAGGTGTATCACGAAAGTTGCATCCTTATTTTCCGAGATGCTGACACTTTGGAGGGCTGTCCGTATATCATTCGCTTCTTGGAAAGTATCCCCTTTTTTGGGCAGGCGGAGTAGAATATTTTCCAGTGTTTCTCCCGTGTTAAAATCTATATCAGGACAATTGGCAACATAAGCAACACGATAGCGTCCCAGGGGAAGATTCGCTTGAAGCGTGTTATCATGTAAATCCTCTTGAGTGAAATGCTCGTGACGGACAATACGGTTATCCCGGTCTATGGCGAATAAATCCAACGTGTTAAATTCACTCTGAAACACGAGTTCTGTTTCTTTACCCGTGACCTTTTCATCTTGGTTACAGGAAAAGAGCAACAGTAGCCCGAAAAAGATGATTCTTTTCATATATAAGTATTAGAAAATAGAAATCCCGATGTTCGTGGTGAACCTTTCCAGAGTTTCTATCCCCATGTAAGAATTGCCGTGTTGGTTCAATTCCGGGCTCCAAACAGCGATACTCAGTTTGCCGGGAATGATGGCAACGACACCGCCGCCGACCCCGCTCTTGCCGGG
Organism: Butyricimonas sp. Marseille-P2440; assembly: GCF_900091675.1. NCBI lineage: Bacteria > Pseudomonadati > Bacteroidota > Bacteroidia > Bacteroidales > Odoribacteraceae > Butyricimonas > Butyricimonas sp. Marseille-P2440. The sequence goes on from NZ_LT594609.1 coordinate 897,071, forward strand.
CATCCCTACGCGGAAAGCGAAATCACCCGATTCATCGTAGAACCCGCAGGTAAGCATCAAGGCACTGAGTCGTTTGGAACGGCTTACGGTCAAAATGTTCTCGTTATTATGCGGGTTGATTCCATGGTTTGCCAGGAACAAGAACGACTTGGCAAGGTCTTCACAAGTCATGGCGATACTACATTGATTACAATATACATCGATCAGCGAATCCACGTCATTGTCGATGTTCCCGAAACTTTTCATGAAATGCCCCAAAGCTTGGTTACGGCTGGCGTGTTCCAATTCCGATTGGGCAACTATCTTATCGAAATAAATATCCTCTGATCCCGCTATTCCCCGAACAAATTGGATAATCGCTTCTTTGGGTCTATGATAAAGATTCATCAGTTTGTCTGTTACCACGAGAGCCCCGGCATTGATAAAAGGATTACGCGGGATACCGTGTTCATGTTCAAGCTGAACCAGTGAATTGAATGGAGTCCCGGAAGGTTCCCTGCCTACATATTGCCACAAGTCGCCTCCCATGTGGCGTACCACCATTGCCAACGTGTACACCTTGGAAATACTTTGAATGGAGAATTTCGTTTGGTAATCCCCCGTCCCGATAATTTGCCCGTCGAGAGTGGCAATAGCGATGCCGAATTGTCGCGGGTTGACATTAGCCAGTGCCGGGATATAATCGGCGACTTGTCCTTTGCCGAAAAGAGGTTTCACCTCGTTGTATATGTTTTCGATAACTTCCTTGTAATCCATGAGTTCAAAAACTTTGTTTTTGAGTTACGGCTTGTAGCCCTAATTTGTATGTTTTTCACGGGCAAAGATAGAAAAGTTTTTGTTATATTAGTTTCCGGATGATTTTTCCCGAGTAAGTTTCCATGAAATGTTCCCGGAAGTAAATCTTTTTAGGTATCTCGTACGGGTGCAACTCTTGGCGCAGTTGTTCCAGCAACTGCTTTTTCTGTTCCTCGTCCCATGCTCTGCCTTCAATGACGAGGACGGCTCGTTGTCCCAAGCGGGCATCTTCCTCGGGCATAATAAAGAAACGTTGTTCCACGAAAAGGGCAATTTTTGCCTCTATTCTTTCGGGGAACAGTTTGATTCCCCCGGAATTAATCACGTTATCATGGCGTCCCAACCATTCAAAACGAGTATCGTCAATCAATCTGGCGATATCATTCGTGACGAACCTTTGTTGTTGCAGATGCGGAGCCCGAATCACGAGGCAACCCCTCTCGTCTGTTTCGAAGTGGACATCTCCTAGGGCAAAATAGAAAGGAGATTTACTCTTTCCGTTAATATCCCTCAACGCGACGTGCGACACTGTTTCCGTCATCCCGTAAGTGCAGTAACAGGCGGTCGGTACTGTTTGCAGTTGTTTTTCCATGCGGACGGAAATAGCGGCACCCCCGATGATTACTTGTTTCACGCGGGTAAACCGTTGAGCCGTTTCCGGCGTGCTCAGGGAAGTTTCCACTTGCATGGGCACCATGGCCATGAGATCAAATTCCCCGTCCGTGTCTTTTAATGGGGATGAACTTACTTTTACCGTGCGTAAATCAGCTCCGGACAAGAGGGTACGGACGATCATCATCTTTCCGGCAATATACCGTGGGGACAGGCATAACAGCAACCGGGAATCCGCCCCGATATGAAAGAAATCATTCGTGATCCGTGCGGACGCCAGCATATCTTTTTTCAATAACCGGATCTCTTTCGGTGCTCCCGTGGAGCCAGACGTGTGCCCGATGACATATTCTTCGGCATTATACCATTCCCGCAGGAAATCAACAACCTGCGAGTCGTCGATCTCGTGCAACGATTCGAGCGTCGTGTATCGTGTGCCGTTGATTCTGATATTGATCTTCATGGTTTAAAATTGAATCAAGTCCGTTTCCCATTTGCTTGTAGGGCAATACCGGATAGTAGAGCCTGTTTGTTCCAGGGGCGAAGGAATATTATTCGTGTACAATTGCCCGGTGCCCAGTCCCTGGGGCATAGACGCATGTAAGGTAAAAGTCCATTGTGCGATAGCATTCAGCCCGATGTTGGATTCCAGCGCGGAGGTCACCCACCAGCCGATATTCCTTTCCCGGGAGAGGTTTATCCATTCTTGCGAACCGGCGAAACCTCCGGCAAGGGAAGGCTTCAGGATGATATATTGCGGGCATATCGTATCAAGCATTTCGATTTTTTGATGGCTCTCGTTGATCCCGATCAATTCTTCGTCCAACGCTATCGGGATCGGGGTATTCCTGCATAGGCGTGACATCGCCTGCCATTGCCCTTGACGGATAGGCTGTTCGATGGAATGAATATCATATCGAGCCAATTGTTCCAGCTTCCGGGGAGCCTCTTCCGGGGAGAATGCCCCGTTGGCATCTACCCGGAGTTCTACCATCTCCTTGCTGAATTGCGACCGTATCGCGTGCAACAGGTTCAATTCCGATTCGAAATCGATAGCCCCTATTTTTAATTTGATACAGTGAAATCCGGCATCCAGCTTCTCTACAATCCGTTGGCGCATGGTTTCCCGGTCGCCCATCCATATCAAACCGTTAATCTCGATGGTTTCCCCTCCCTCCGTGAAGGTGGAAGGAAAAATCAAACGTTTTCCCCCGTTTTCTAAATCCGCGAGGGCGGTTTCCACCCCGAACCGGATAGAACTCCACTCGCTTAAAGAAGGCGGGTCTATCTCGTTGATGCGGAGGCAAACTTCTTTCAGTTTATCCTCGTATCCCGGTCGGTCGTCCGCTCCCAATCCCCGGAACACGGCACACTCCCCTAGCCCGAAGATTTCCGGTTGTTTCGAGTCCCAAACCTTGATAAACCAAGTTTCTTTCTCCGTGAGAACCCCCCGGGAAGTACCCGAGGGTTGTTTGAATCTCAAGATATATTTAGAGTATTTTGCTTGTAACATGTCTGTAACATCATGAAGCGAATACGATTACGGGAATTTCGGGAATTGCTGGAAATCGGGATCGCGTTTCTCCAGAAAGGCATTTTTACCTTCTTGCGCTTCCTCCATGAGATAATACATCAATGTGGCATCCCCGGCAAGTTCCATTAACCCGTGTTGTCCGTCAAGTTCCGCGTTCAAAGCCCGTTTTATCATGCGGATAGCCATTGGGCTACGTTGCATGATCGTTTTGCACCAATCTACCGTTTCGTCTTCCAGCTGGTCGAAGAGTACCACTTTGTTTACCATTCCCATCTCTTCGGCTTCCTTCGCCGTGTATTGGCGGCAGAGGAACCAGATTTCCCGTGCCTTCTTTTGTCCCACGTGGCGGGCGAGATAGGAGGAACCGAATCCCCCGTCGAAACTTCCCACCTTCGGTCCCGTTTGTCCGAAGCGTGCGTTCTCCGAAGCAATCGTGAGGTCGCATACCACGTGCAGCACGTGTCCGCCGCCTATGGCGTAGCCGTTGACCATGGCGATCACGGGTTTCGGGAGAGAACGGATAGCCTTGTGCAGGTCGAGCACGTTCAATCGGGGTACCCCATTCTCGTCGATATATCCGCCCACGCCTTTCACTTTTTGGTCACCTCCCGAGCAGAAAGCCTTGTCGCCTGCTCCCGTGAGAACCACCACGCCGATGTCGTTGCGTTCGCGGCAGATATTCATGGCGTCCAGCATCTCGAAATTTGTCTGTGGTCGGAATGCGTTATACACCTCTTGACGATCGATCGTAATCTTGGCAATACCCTCGAAGAATTCAAATTTAATATCTTCGTACTCCTTGATTGTTGTCCAGTTTCGTTTTGACATATTTATTTAAATTTTATTGCGAAGATAGATAATTTTTGACGAAGTTTTTCTATGTAGGGAAATTAGTCTACATAGCATTGCGTACAATCCACCAAGAAAGTAAGAGAATCAGATAGATACGAACCGTTACAGGATGACTGCAAGTTGCCTTTATGCGTTTCAATCGCTGGTGTGGGTCGAACCAATGGGTGATGGTAACTAGCGTGAGATAAGGCAGTGATACCACGAGAAATGGATTATACCCGAATGCCGCTCTAAAGTTTAAGTGTAATATCTGATGGATAGCTCTTTGTATTCCGCATGCTGGACAATCCCATCCCGTTAGCCATCGGAAAGGGCATTTCGGGGCTAGTGTGGCATACTCGGGATTTACGAAAAAAAGTATTCCCCCAACTAGGATACTCCCCAAAATACCCACTATTTTCCAATGATTAGTAGATTTCACTGTTGTCGAAAAACGTGACTATTAATGCAATTAAAGCAATGATAATACCTATTATCACCCAGCCTCCTGCAGACAGGAGTAAAAACAATCGGGCTTTCTTCGAGGCTTTCTTTGATTCCTCATATAATCCTGCGTTCCATAGTCTGTCAACTTTTGTAGCGTAGACGATTGATACGATGCCGAATGGAAAGAAGCAAAAGAGAGTTGATAGAATTGCTAATACTAACCAATTCTCCGGTTTTGTTTTTGGAGTAGGAGAGAACTGAGGGGGCGGCGGAGGAACGTTTTCTTGAAAAAAAGATTTTAATTCCTCTACTGTCTTGGCGGGAACCCATAGGGGCATTCCTTTTTTCCATACCAAGGTATTTGGTGTCACCCCATTGTTTATTAATTCTTCAGGAGCAACTGGTCCTTTTTGTTCATTTTTTTCGTTTAGGTAAAAATAGTTTCCCATAATATTTGTGTTTATTTTATTTGTTTGTTGCTTAAATAATTTCCTTCAAGGTCATAGTTGTTGAATGTGTGATTCGCATAGACTTTGATGTATTCTAATTATAGGTAATAATTGTTATTTTTGTATTTGTAGGAGATGATTATTCAAATGGAAACAATAATTTCTGTGATCAAGAATCCAAATGTTAGGATGTACGGGTACGTGCTGAAAAGCAATGCAAAAAAGAAAAACCGAAGTTGTCGAGAAAAGTGAGAAGAATTGTTTCAGCAACCGTTGTTACGGTTTGTATGCCTCCCCGGTTTATATTGTTTTGCTGAACGAAAATGGTACATTCTTCGCCTGTGTTTTCTGTACTATGCCTTGTCGCCATACGAGCGTGGTCTTTGTAATATCCTTTCTTTTTGTTTCCCATCGGGAAAAGACTAGATTGTTGGTGATTTTTGGCAATATAGTAATCCATAATTCATATTGAAATTATTGTGTTGAATAAATACAATATAATTTTCAAAAATAAGAAATAAAATGATTTTTCTCATCTTTGCGAGCGTAAAAATTGTTCTCTTTTTCCTAGTCGTCGCAATTCCCGGTGATAGATTATTTCTGCGGCTGTATTCTCGTGAACGGCATAATGTAACTTGTTTTGTGGTAGCGAAGAACATTTTTGTATTCCCGTCACGTGGATGATATCCCAAAGCGATAATAATATCAAGATTATAATGGTCGATGTTACGTTTTACTTGGCGATTACCTTCCTGTCGAACTAACAAGAATTTCTTGTTAGTTCCTCTATGCTAAGTTCGCATCCTTGTAAATATTATCTATATGTTGGCTGATATTCTGTTGTGTCGTGCAATATATTTCTGCCAACTGATTTTGTGTCAGCCACAAATCTTCATCGGCAAAGCGTACGGATACACGAGTTATTTCATTATCGTCTTGATAGAGTATGATGTTGTTTGCTTCTTTCATATTTACTGATAGATTATTCATATTCTCCGCGGAAGTGATAGACAAGTTGTGTGAAAGAGTCGAGTTTGACACCTCCTGCCCGAATCTCCACGGGTGAAATATTGAACATGATAAAATTAGAGTTTTTTTCAAAATCACCGCCAAATGAATTGGAGAGGACTATTGTAATGTCCGGTGTAGTTCCATTAGCTGGAATGACAATGTTCTCCGGAATGAGCCCAAAATGTACGGAGTATCCCTCGTTGTCAATTTGTAAGAATTGGTATTCGGCTTTAATTTCCACTTCTTCAACCTCGCTCAATGTGGCGGCAATTTCTTTATCGTTGATGATATCGGCAATGGGCGCGAGCGGTAACATGAATGAAAGCGAATCGTGGGACGAGGCTTTTGCATCATCAATCTTTACAATTTCAGCACCATGATAAAATGCCACTTTGATAGAACCGTGGTATGTCCCTTTCATATCAAACAAGGCTTGTTGGATTTGCTTGCCGCTAATCTTTTTTTCATCATCATTGCACCCTGCTAAAAGGATAATAAGAGAAAGAATGCTTAAAATCTTAATCCTAATTAATTTTGTTTTTATTTTCATGGTTTAAAAGTAAATAAATTTAGTGCCAAGTTTATTTCAGAGCCTCGAAATATCCTTTCAAAATCTCGCCGCTCGTGTCCCCCGGTGTTTCGATGATGAGGATTGCCGGGCGTTGCGAGGGAAGGAAGAACTGAACCAGCGCCTGTTGCAAGGACATCTCATCCGATACCTTGTAAACATCGAAATTGTAAACACTCGCGAGTTGTTTCAGATCCACCTTGTGCGGCGTTTGGAAAAACTTTTCCACCTCTTGCAGGGCAGAAGGTCCCGGGAGGAAGCGAAAGATGCCGCCGCCACCGTTCTGCATCACGATGATCCGCAGGCGGGGAGGAATGCCCTTCATCCAAAGGGCGTTCGAGTCGTACAGAAAACTGTTGTCCCCCACGATGAGGGTGGTCATCCCGTTGAAGGCGCAAGCCGCACCGATAGCTGTGGAAGTACATCCGTCGATGCCGCTAGTGCCGCGGTTGGCATCCGAGCGGGACACCTGCGAATAGCGGAAAAGCTGGGCGTAACGGATGGGAGTGCTGTTGCCGAGTTGCAGGCGGCTGTCGGCGGGAATCGCGGGCATCAGTATTGAAAAAGCCTTTAGGTCGCACCACGGGATGCGGTTCACGTAAGCCTCGTGTTTGCTTGCCGCAGTTTCCGCTTTTTGCAACCATTTCCAGGCATACCCGGAAGCCGATACTAACGGGAAGGGCGTCGTTAAAAATTGTTTGAAGAACTCCCCGGCGCTCATTTGCACGTGGCGGGTCATCGATTTGTAGGTGTCCGGCGGGCTCGTGCGTTCGTCGATATGCCAGTGTACGCGTGGCGGGTGGTTGCGGATAAATGCCTTTATCATGCGGGAAACGATGGCTCCCCCGAACGTGATAAGCAGGTCGGGAGCGTAAGCCTTGCTTTCCACCGGGCGTACCGTCGAGATAATGCGGTCGATGGTCGAGAAAGAACAAGGCGTGGTCAGGTTGGAGATGCTTTCCGTGAAAACCACCGTGTTGGAGAATCCGGCGAGTTGCTCGATACGTTGTTGCAACGCCGGGTCGGGAGCCTGGAATCCGGCGATAATCATCACATTGGTCGCCGATGAGTATTCTTGCCTCAATTGATTCAAGACTTCTCCCGGGATGACGTTTCCCGCGGGGGTGGGGTCAATCTCCCGTTCCGTCTGAAGAGCCTTGTGGTGGAATTCGTACAGGGGTTCCCGCAAGGGTATGTTGACGTGTACGGGTCCTTTGCGCGGGGTGCGTGACAGGTTGATGGCTTCGTTCACCAAGCGGTTAGCGTGCCAGTGGTCTTCCTCGTTCGTGACCACGGTTGGCAATTGGTAGCTAGCCTTCACGAAAGGGGCAAGGGCATTCTGTTGGTGTATTGTTTGGCTGTCATCCTGGTCGATCCACTCCGTCGGTCGGTCGGCGGAAATGACGATCAGCGGCACACCTTGATAGTAAGCCTCTGCCACGGCGGGAGCGTAATTCAAGAGGGCAGTGCCCGACGTGCAGACGAGAGCCACGGGCTCCCCGCTTTGTTGTGCCATGCCCAAAGCGAAGAATGCGGCGGAACGTTCATCCACGATCACACGGTGATGCAAACGCCTTGCCCGTGAGATTGAAACCAGCAGGGGGGCATTGCGCGAACCGGGCGATAGAACGACGTCGCGAATCCCTTTTTGGATCAGCAGGCTCACGAGAATGCGGACACTCTCTATATCAGAATGTAGTTTTTCCATAGTTGATTTGGCGTATCAGGTTGAGTAACGTGTCAGCTTTCTGGCAAGTTTCCTGCCACTCGGTTTCCGGGTCGGACAAGGGCGTGATACCGCCTCCCACGTACAATTTCAAAGCGTCGTCGAACACTTCCATCGTGCGCAGGTTGACGAAAAGGTCGAATGCCCCCGATTCTTGCAGCGGACCGAGGTACCCGGCGTAATAGCCCCGTTCTTGTTTCTCGATCTCGGAAATGACCTGCATCGCCCGTTTCTTGGGAATGCCGCAAACGGCGGGGGTCGGGTGCAATTGTGCTACCAGTTCGTCAATCTTGTCGGCGGGAAGTTGCTCGTCGCTTCTGAAAAAAGTGCAGAGGTGGAACACGTTGCCGGCTTGCAGCGTGATCGGTCCTTCCGTTTCGAGATGGCGGGTAAAGAACTGTTTTAGCGTGTTTTGTATATAGTCGGTCACGATCTGTTGTTCCTCTATGTCCTTCTCGCCCCATTGCGGCGGGTCCTGTGCGGTAGCCACGGGTTGCGTGCCTGCCAGCGACATGGTGAAAAAGCCGTTACGGTCGTATTTCAAGAAAGTTTCCGGGGAAGCCCCCATCCACGCGCATCTGCCGGGTATGGCGGCGAGAAAGAGAAAAGCATGGTGGTATTGCTTCATCTGCTCGAACAACACGGGGGCTATCCGCAGCGAGTCGCACGGGAGGGTGATCGTGCGGGATAGCACTGCCTTCCTCATCCCCTCTCTTTTCAGCGTGGCGATCAGGGTTTGCAATTCATCCAGGTACTCGAAATGCTCGCAGTCTTGCTTGGTGAAAATCCGCCCGGGCGTATTGAACACCGTGTTCCGGAGATTGACGATCGCTTCCCGGTCCGTGAGGTAATCCGTGAACGTCAGGTCTGCCTGTATAAAGAAAGGGAAGCTCCATGACGCATGATTGAAGGGGGTAATGACAAACCCTTTCTCACCCCGGTGTTTCTCGAACCCCTTGAAAAGGCGGGTGTCGTTGGATAACTGTGCCCCGAACACGACTTCACGCGAACCGGGCAGTCGGTAAGTGTAAAAGGGAATATTGTTTCTCAGGCAAATGGCTTGTGCCTCTGCCACGGATAATCTGTTTTCTGTTTGTTGTGTCATGGCGTTAAACGTGTGTACCCTAATCTTTACGCGAAAGTAACTAAAATTCTTCCGCTATGCTTCATGATTCCGTTAAAAACTAACTACTTTTGTAAGTTGTTGTGGCTGCGCCACGTTGCAAGTTACAAGTTGGCACGGTAAAAAAAATAGCATGGACAAAAGTGACGGTAGATATAAATTCTTGGGCGGTTGGCGTGGACTCCGGGAGCTATTGCCGGATAATCCCCAGGCATTCTCGCGGGTATTCTCGTCGTTGAAGAATCGCAATTTCAGACTTTATTTCGGGGGGCAATGCGTGTCGCTCATCGGGACGTGGATGCAACAGATCGCCATGAGTTGGCTGGTATTTCGCTTGACGGGTTCCGTGTTCCTGTTGGCGACGGTGACCTTTATGGCTCAGATTCCCATACTGGTTGTCACTCCTTACATGAGTGTTTTCGTCGACCGTTTTAACCGGCGTAGCCTGCTGGTAGTGACGCAATCGTTGTCCATGATCCAAGCCTTATTGATGGCTTTGCTGACCTTGACAGGATGGATCGAGGTATGGCATATCATGGCGTTGAGCTTAATGATCGGGTTAATCAACGCCTTGGACAATCCTACCCGGCAATCCTTCTACCCGAGTTTGGTACCCAAGGAGAATTTGGGTAACGCTATCGCTTTAAATTCAGCCGTGATTAACGGTTCCCGTTTGATCGGTCCCGCCGTCGGGGGCGTACTGATCGGTCTATTGGGCGAGGGGATATGCTTTCTGTTGAATGGTGTCAGTTATGTTGCGGTGATTATTGCCTTGTTGATGATGAGGATACAACCTAACCGGGAAAAGGTCGTGAAGCAGCGGGTGTGGGAAGATATGCGGGACGGGTATTTGTACGTGGTACATGATATGCCTATTCGTTCGCTGTTACTGCTGATGAGTGCGATTAGTTTTTTCGGTCTGCCGTTGATGACTTTTATCCCGGCTTACGTGAAGACCATCCTTGGCGGGGAGAGCGAGATGCTGGGGTTGTTACTCTCGTGCGTGGGTGTCGGGTCGTTCATGGCGGCTTTATATTTGGCAGCACGGAAAAGCGTATTGGGTTTGGGAAAAGTGGTGATGCTCTCCGGAGCCCTGTTAGGGATCGGTTTGGCAGCGATGTCTTTCGTGACGGTGCCGTGGGTGGCAGCCGTGTTGTGCGTGCCCGTCGGGTTTATGATTATCGCGGTGGTGGCTTCTATCAATACTTTGTTGCAAACCTTGTCGCGGGAAGATAAGCGGGGACGGGTGATGGGCTATATGGCGATGGCATTCACGGGCATGGCTCCCGTTGGGAGTATGGCGTTGGGGGCTGTCGAGAAGTTCGTGGGGTTGCAGAGTATCATCCTTTTGTCCGGTATCTGTTGTTTCACGGCTTCGCTGGTCTTTGAACACTACCGTCCGGTGGTGAGGAAATATGCCCGTCCGGTTTATGTCGAGAAAGGAATCATCAAGGAAATAGCCGAGAGTATCGGTTCCGCTGAAGAATATAAATTCTAATTTCTTTTTTTTATATGTTATTCCGTGAGAAGTCACGGGGAAGTACTGTTGACAATACAGTGGAATCAAGTTGCAATAGTGTATCAGTTCCGTATGAATTCCGTCATGAACGCTATAGGAACCCTATATGAACCCTATACGAACGCTATTTATAATAGCGTTCGTATAGAATTATAAAAGCTTATCTAAAAGTTTTTACACGGAATTGAAACGGAATTAATACACTATTACTACTTGATTTATATATGAATTCTTATTGTCTGGAGTATGTCTTTGCTTTCTCATTTTTATATATTATTTTTGTAGCTTTAAGGTGTTTTAATGAAGAATTTGTTTGCTTGCTCACGGATGAGATAATCGTGAAATGAATTTGCGTAGAGAAGTAGTTCGTGGTAACAAAATAAAAAGGGAGTGCGAGGTGAAAAGTAAGTTCGATATATTATTTGAACAGTATTATGAGCGTCTTGTCTTGTTTGCCGAGAGTTACGTGGGGGATTTGCAAACGGCGGAGGATATGGTACAAGATGTCTTTTTGGCGCTTTTTTCCCGGAAGGATTTTAATGAAGTGGCGTATACTCGTTCTTATCTTTTTAGTTGCGTGAAAAACGGGTGCGTGGATTATTTGCGCAAATTGAAGATCACGGATCCTTTGGATGTGAAGTTGTTTGATGCAGCTTATTACACGGGTGATTTTGATGTGTTGGAGCAGGAGGAATTGATTCGCCGGGTGGAGGAGGAAATCGAAAAATTGCCGGAGCAGCGACGGGATGTATTGAAAATGAATGTTTACCAGGGGATGAGCTATCCCCGGATAGCGGAAGTGACCGGGTTGTCGGTTAACACGGTGAAAACACATATGAAAAAGGCGTACCAAGATTTGAGGGAGGCTTTGTCCGGGGATCGCTTGCATTTTTTCTTATCTTTTATCTTGTTGAAAATAAAGCGTAAATCAATATTTGAAATTGTTTAGGGTATATTTTTAATTTTTTCGTTCACCCTGTTTTTAATTTTTTACGTCTTAGGTGCAAAATTATAAAACAGATGAATGAATCGGAGTTTATAAATGTATCTCTTTTGTACCGGAAAATGACGGGAGAACTGCTTTCCGGTGAGGAACAACAGGCATTTGACACTTGGTATGCCGAAAGCGGGGAACATAGGTTGTATTATGAACGTTTCTGCCGCCAACAGGAGAAGACCATGGCGAGGGAGTGTTCCCGCGTGGATGTTGAAAAATGTTTGTCAGAGGTGAAACGCAAAGGGAGGGCAGGACGATTTATTGGTTGGGTACGGTGGAGCGGTGTTGCTGCCGGTGTTTTGATTTTATTGACAGTGGGGTGGATTATCCGGGCGACAAGTGAAAAAAAGAAGATGTTTGTGCCCGTGATAGCACAACCGATGCCAGGTCATGCCGCGGTTACTTTACAGTTGAGCCATGGGGAGCGAGTCGTGCTGGATTCTACTTTAGCAACGAGAACCATCAATAAAGACCATGTGGCGATTCGGGTGGAAGACGGAGTGTTGAGGTATGATGCGGATTCTGTTGCAACAAGCGGGAGTGTTTATAACGAACTGGCGGTTCCCGCTTCCGGGGAGTATATGGTTGTTTTGGGGGATGGGACGAAAATACATTTGAATTCGGCATCCCGCTTGCGTTATCCTACCGTTTTTTCAGAGGGCGAGAGGCGGGTGCAATTGACCGGAGAAGCTTATTTTGAAGTGACCCAAGGGGAGAGTCCTTTTGTGGTGGAAACGTCGCGTGAGGAGGTGAAAGTGTTCGGAACGGAATTCAACGTGATGGCTTACGAGGATGAAGATATTTCCAAAACGACCTTGATAAAAGGCTCTGTCGGGGTACGAGTGAAAAATACCGTATCTGTTGAATTCCAGAAAATTGTTCCCGGGGAACAGTTCCTGTTGAATCGAGAAACGGACAAGCCGGAAATCGTCAAGGTGGATGTTTATCCTTACACGGCATGGAGAGAGGGGCTTTTTGTTTCCCGGAATGATAATCTGGAAACCATTTTGCGAAAAGTAGCCCGGTGGTTTGATGTGGAAATTTTTTACCAAAACCCGGGTTTGAAGCAAAAACGTTTTTTCGGAATCATGAAACGACAAACGAGTTTGCAGGAAGTGCTTGATGTGATAGCGGAAGCGGGTGATGTGCATTTCAACGTGAAGGGACGGACTGTCGTGGTGTGTGAATAAATTGGAAACAGGAGTTGTTAGCAGCAACTCCTGCTTTAGATAATCCACTGGGAACAAGTGTTTAGCAAGAATTGTTCCCAATATGTTTCATTTAATTACAAATGTATGAAAAAAAATCAGAGGTCTGTTCCCATCAGAAGGAATAGTTTACGAAAATTATGGCTTATGGCGAGATTTTTATTTGTTTTTGTGTTTGTTGTTTCGCTACACGTGTCGGCGAAATTGCATTCCCAAAATAAGGTAGTTACCCTGCAAATGAAAGGGGTGGACCTGGAGGAGGTGATCCAGGCGTTGAAGTTGCAGACGGATGTCGGTTTCTTTTATAACATTGATAATTCCGAAATTCGTAAGGTAAAAGAGATTGATGTCGATGTTCGGGAGGTTTCCCTGGAAGATGTGCTGGAACAAATATTACGGGGAACGAATTTGACCTACACGCTCGTGAATAACGTTGTTATTATCAAGTCGAGAAACGTCACCGAAGAGAAAAAGGAGTTCCGGATTGTCGGCAAAGTAATTGACGAGAAGAAAGTGCCGATGCCTGGGGTGACGGTAAAATTGGGAGGAACGGCTGTAGGTACCGCGACAAACACGAAGGGATTTTTCTCGTTGCTGTTGCCCGTGGACAAGGGAACGCTGGAATTCACGTTCGTGGGTTATAAACCGCAAAGGGTGGATTTCACGCGGGAAACAAGAGATACTCTTCTAGTGGTAATGGCGGAGGATGTGCAGGTTTTGGATGAAACGGTAGTGGTGGCTTACGGAACAACGACAAGGCGGGAAGCCACGGGGTCTATTTCCGTGGTGAAAGCGGAGGAATTGAAGGGGATTCCTTCGACGAGTATTGCCGGATTGTTGCAAGGGCGTGTTGCCGGATTGGATATAACCCAAATGTCCGGTTCTCCCGGTGGCGGAGGTACGGCGATTGTTATCCGGGGATATAATTCTTTTAATGTTTCCCAGCAAAATCGTTTTTCCGATCCGCTTTGGGTGGTTGACGGGGTGCCTTTGAATGCTTTTGATTCCCCGGTGACGGGAACAAATCTTTTATCGGATATTAACCCGGACATGATAGAGTCTATACAGGTGTTAAAAGACGCTTCCGCCGCTTCGCTTTACGGTTCGCGTGCGGCGAACGGGGTGATTATCGTGACCACAAAAAAGGGGCGGAAGAATATGAAAGCGAATTTTTCGGCTAACGTGTCATATAGCTGGAGTTGGGTACCGGAGCTACCCACGATTACGGTGGGTAAGGCGGAACGCAATGCCCGTTTGTTAGCTATCGCGAACACGAAAAAGGCTTATTATGATCCGTTGACACAAATGTACAAGTACCCGGTTTCTAATGAAGAGGCGTTTGAGAATAAAGAAACTATTTACGATTATTTTTTTTCGGCGCAGCCGGGGGGACCTGCCGCGTTGATTTATCAAGATAGTTTGAATTCTTTTTATAATAATCAGACAAATTTTTTCCCCACTTATTTTCGCACGGGCAAAGTGTTGAACGCGAACGTGCAAACCTATGGCGGAGGTGAAAACATGAATTATGGCATAGGTTTGGGATTTTATGACGAGTCGGGCGTGTTCGTGGGGACCGGATTCAGGCGGGTGGATTTGAATACCACGTTGAACGTGACGCCGGTAAATCGCCTGAACGTGGATTTGCGGATGAATGCCTCGCTTTTAACTCGTGACAGGGGAGAGAAGACGGAAGAATTGGGTTGGACAGCGCCATCAATAGAAGCCGTGCCGGGTGATCCTTTTTGGTTGAGTTCCCTTTACCCGGGAGAGGGGTCCCAATCATGGCAAGCCACGTTGGATGCGTTGCGGGGAACCAAAGAAAAGAACCGGGGCGTGCGTTTGCGGAGTAATTTTAAGGTCGGTTATGATGTGATTCCCGGGTTGAATGTATCGGCATCTTTGGCTGCTGATTATTCTATCCATCGGCGGAATTATTTCCAACCTTCCTATTTGGATGATGACGGTTTTTCTAAATCTATCGGGGAAACAAGTATTAATTTGATGGTGTTGAACGAGGACCTTGTTTCTTATCAAAAGGTTTTTAAAGAGCATCATTCCTTGAGTTTTATGGCGGGTTTTTCTTACGAGTATGACCAGATGGAGTACAACGGGGGAAGCGCCGAAAATTCCCCGAGCGATAAAATCTATTATGCGCCTTCGGGTATGCCGGAGCTCGGTTATGTAGACCGATGGGGACAACAGGTTCCCGTGGCTTTCCAGCATTATCGTTCAAATATGGAAGAGAAAAAGTTGATTTCCTTTTTTGGGCGTATGGAATATAATTACAAGAAGAAATATCTTTTTTCTGCCAGTTACCGGCGGGATGGGAGTTCTGTTTTTGGCAAGGATTGCCGCTGGGGGGCTTTCCCTTCCGTGGCTGCCGGATGGACGTTCTCGGAGGAAGATTTTGTTAGGGATAATTTCGGTTGGCTTTCTTTCGGGAAATTGCGTGCAAGTTGGGGTAAATCCGGAAAGCAATTTGAGGATGCTTATTTAGCTTTAGGGTTGATGTCGTTGGGAAAGTACCCGGAATATGGAAATCCCGTATTGGAGCCTAATCTTGCAGGAGGATTATATAATAATGATCTTTCGTGGGAAGAAACTGACCAATATGATTTCGGTTTGGATCTGGATTTGTTTAATTGTCGGCTGGGGATTACTTTAGATTATTATTATCGTTACACGGATAAATTATTGTTTCGGGTTCCTCTTGTGGGTGATTATAATGGTTATTATCACCAATGGCGAAATGCCGGGGCGATTTCGAACGAGGGCTTGGAGCTTTTGGTGAAGTTCGAGATTTTACGCAATTCAGATTTTTATTGGAAAGTATCGGTGAACGGGGCGAGGAATTGGAACCGGATTGAAAAATCTGAAACGGGCAAGGATTTGAACACGCAGCTTGTCGTGGGGAAACCGTTGAATCGTATTTGGGGGTATTTGACGCAGGGATTTATTAATCAACAGGAGGATGTGCCTACCATGTTCTCAAGCGGGGGAGAAAATTGTTATTTGTACCCGGATTATAGTAAATCAAATTTTTACACGGTTGGGGATTATAAGTTTGTGGACGTGAATGGAGACGGGAGAATTGATTATGCCGATCCCGTTGCTTTGGAAAGCGCATTGCCCATAGCTAATGGAGGTATCGTGAATGAATTCGTGTGGAAAAATTTTGATTTGAACCTCGTGATGCATTATTCTATTGGGCGACATATGGTGAATCAATTGGGAATTAATTCTTTGATATTCGTAACGGATCCATCGAACAAGTATTATGATCATCCTTTGTTGTTGGATTTTAACAAGGTTTCTTTCTGGGAAAAAGCGGGAGATAATAGTGCGGAATATCCCTTGTATCAATTGGCGGGGAAATATCAGTATGGAACTTATCCTTTGGACCGCCAAGTGGAGAAAGTGAATTATTTGAAATTGAAGACCGTGACTGTCGGTTATAATTTGCCGGAGCGAATCACGGAACGTTGGGGAATTTCTCAAATGAGAGTGTTTCTCACGGGAGAGAATCTGTGGACATGGACGAATTATTCCGGAATAGACCCGGAAACAGTAAGTATCGAGAATGGGGTAGATCCCGGGTGGAATTACCCGCTTGCCCGGAAATTCACGTTAGGTTTAACCGTTAAATTTTAAGGAGGAATGGTTATGAGAATAGTGGTATTGTTGCTGATTTTGGGTTGGTGCGTGGTTGGTTGCGATGATCAATTGGATGTTTTGCCGGAGAATTCGTTGACGTTAAACAATGCTTTGACGACCCCGCAAGATTTTGAATCGGCTATTGCCGGAGTCGAACAAGAATTAAGGCAGACGTGTATTATGAATGATCCGTTGGTACAGGAGCAAAAAGGTTTTTACGTGGATGAAATTGCCGATTGGGTAACGGGGGGATGCACGAATGATTATACTTCGGAAGAGATTGTGAATTATAATACAAATCATTGGCAAGGTTATTATTTAGGGATAGCCAAGGCTAATGCCATATTGAACAGGGTGGATGATGCTTCTTTGTCCCGTGAACGGAGGAATATTTACAAAGGTCAGGCATTGTTTTTTAAAGCGATGTTTTATTTGCGCCTCGTGCAACGTTGGGGGGATTGTATGCTGGTAAAAGATGACGTGATTTTTAAGCCAACGGCTAAGTCCCCGTGGGATGAAGTTGCTGCTTATGCCATCGAATTGGCTCGGGAAGCGGTCGATATACTTCCTGAATTTGACAAGATGACCAATTGGAAAGGGGAAAATTATGCGAACAAGGCAACCCCTGGCAAGGGTGCGGCTAATGCATTGTATGCTTATCTTTGTGCCTGGCGTGCCGGTTGCAAGTATTTTGCTTCGGATCAGGATTATAATGAGAAGGTGTTGTGGGAAGAGGCAGAAAAAGCTTGTAGCGGCATTATCGGTTCCGGCGTTTATTCTTTGGAACCGAACCCGGAAGCCGTCTGTACCCGGGGATTGGTGGAAAATAGTCCGGAATCTATATATGAAACGATAAATAGGGGGTTTGAGTATGAATTGAGTTTCTCCAGTGATATGATGGCGTTGGTGAAATTGCTTGCTTATGAAGTTTACATGAATTATCCTTTTAATCCTTTTGCAAATGAAGAAAGCATTAAGCATGGGGCATATAAAATAAAGGTGGCAACCGTGAACAAGTGGTTTGCGAATGGAGATTCACGTAAGGAGGCGTACTTTTATAAGGTAGATGAATTGGCAGAGAAGGCTGGTGGTAGCGCACACGTGTATAAATACAGGGAAGCCGTGTTTGATAAAGATATGGGATATATGTGCGGGTTGAACCAAAACAGGGTTTGGTGGCGATTGGCTGATATCTATCTTTTAAGGGCGGAGTGCCGGGCAAGGTTAGGCGATACGGAAGGTGCAATTGCTGATTTGAACGAGATCCGGAGGCGTGCCGGGGCGAAAAGTTACGATAGTTCCGAGGATAACGGGGATTTGCGTTACACGGTATTTTTGGAAAGGCAAAAAGAGCTTTTGTTGGAAGGGCATCGTTATTTTGACGTGATTCGTAACGGTTACGTGAACACGGAGTTGAAGGGGAAGTTCAGAACTCTTAGCGAGCAAGATATAAAGGACGGAGCGTTGTTTATGTGTATTGGCAGCAGTGCTTTCTCGAATAACCCGTTGATGCGGCAGAATGTTTATTGGTTTAGAAGGATGTAAAAATAATTTGAAATTCAGGATTTAATATGAAGATGTTACGATATATATTATTGAATAGTTGGGTGTTGCTGTTCCTCGTGGGGTGTGACACGAAGCAGGATGTGATATACACGGGAGTTTCCAATCCCTATTTTGACGGGACGATAATGGATTACTTGAGGTCGAATAAAGGTAATTGGGAGTTGACGGTGGAGATGATAGAACGAGCAGGTTTGGTCGATTTATTCGAGGGAAATGACGAGAGTGTGCCGGAAATGACGTTTTGGGCACCGCCTTCTTATTCTATATTGCGATTTTTGTTGCAATCGCAAAAAGATGCTATCCCGGGTGCTACTTACCGTACAGTAGGGGATATTCCTGTTGATCTTTGCAGGAGTTATATTTTGAGATGCGTGGTAAAAGGGAAGTTCGTGAAGGATAGTATCGGTTTCAGGAACGAGATGTATCGAATTTCTGACGATGAACAGGATGGTGGAATGGAGTTTATGGCTTTGGATGGGAATCGGCTTCGGGCATGCCGCGAAAAATCGGATTGGGCAGGTGTTCCGGATGTGGGGCCGGTGGCATTGCAATTGTGGTCGATCACGAGGAACGCGCTTATAGAAGTTGCATCGCCGGATATTCAACCCACGAATGGGGTGGTACATGCCTTGGGATATGGTTTTGAATTTGGTAAAATCTAAAAAAAAGTCGCTATGGAAGGAATGAAATTAGGAATATGGGGAATGTTTTTTTGTTTGTTGATGATTGGTTGTCAGGGAATTGATGTCGGTTTCTTGAGTACGGAATATGCCAGTTATGGGTTGGATTCCATGGTGATCCGGAGAGAGTTGGATACGACGGAACCTTACTGGGGACCTAATCCGGAATACCAACAGTATTTGGAATGGGGATTCTTACCGGAACAGATAGAAATGTTTTTTCCTGGTGTGAAGCCAATAACTCTTGTCGGTGCGGGAGAAGATTATTATCGGGTGTTGAATAATCAACCTTGGACGGGTAGTGCTATTGAAGGGGTAGAAGGGTCGATCCCGATATGGGTGAAGGTGAAATCGGTGACAAGCACGAACGGGGATCCCTCGAAATTAATGGAATGCGTATCGGTGCGAGGCAATGGGGTGATTGAGGTCCCTCTGGAGAATGATATCCCTGTTGGAAAATATCTCATTTCGTTGACATTTTGGAATGAAGGACGATCAAAGGATGTAGATGATTGTTTCACGATTATCGTGAAATAATGTTCGTGTGTTGTTGAAGTTTACCCGGTGTTGTATTTTTCGGAATACGATACCGGGTTTATGTATCGGGGATGCTATTATTTATCTTCGTGCCCTTTCAGTACCGGGAGGCTGATATGGTATTTTACAGCTACGATCCGGGCGAGGATAACGCTTCCGGCAGTGACGATTTGCGTGGAAACGTGCCCGACGCCCAAGGCATCACAGGTGAAATAGATGAATCCACCGAGGATGCAGGCGATGGCGTAGATGTCTTTCCGAAAGATAAGGGGTACCTCGTTGATGAAGATGTCGCGAATGACTCCCCCGACGGCACCGGTGGTCATACCCATGATGATGGCGACCCACATGGGGAATCCGGCAAGCAGGCTTTTTTCGATACCTACCACGGTGAATAGCCCGAGACCGATGGCGTCGAAGATGAAAAAGGTATTATTTAGCCGAATGACATATTTGCCGAATATGATGACGAATAGGAGAGCTAGTCCCGTGACAATGAGGTAGGACGGTTGATGCATCCAGAAGG
Organism: Butyricimonas sp. Marseille-P2440; assembly: GCF_900091675.1. Taxonomy (NCBI): domain Bacteria; kingdom Pseudomonadati; phylum Bacteroidota; class Bacteroidia; order Bacteroidales; family Odoribacteraceae; genus Butyricimonas; species Butyricimonas sp. Marseille-P2440. Next base: position 916,857 of record NZ_LT594609.1, read on the forward strand.
GGGTGACGCCTAATAGTAAATCCCGGGTGGTTCCTCCCCCGATGGCAGTGGCTGCCCCCACGACGTAAGCCCCGAACCAGTCAAAACGTTTGGCGGAAGCAAGACGGATACCACTGATTGCGAAAGCGAAAGTTCCGATATAATCGATGATGGTTGTAAAATCAATATGCATATATCCTGTTATTTTTGAGCCTGCAAAAATAATAATAAAGGGTATCCGTTCTACTCGTTTCCCGATGTTTTACAGCATATTAAAGGAGTATAAATCTATATCCAGTCTTCACTTTTAACTTCTCCCTCCACGGAGAGTACGATCCGTTTGATGGGAATGTCGCGTGTAGCCATTTCTCTGGCTTTTAGAGCCATCTGTAAAAGTCCTCCACAGCAGGGGACTTCCATGATAAGTACCGTAAGCGTATCTATTTTGGCATCGTCGATCATGGAACGGATTTTATCCACGTATGAATCGGTATTGTGGTCTAATTTCGGGCAGGCGATAGCCAGGATTTTTCCTTTTAGAAAACGTTCGTGAAAATTTCCGGCGGCAAAAGCCGAACAGTCGGAAGCTAGTAATACGTTTGCTCCTTGGAAATATCCGGCTTGCGGGTTAAGCAAGTGTAGTTGTACAGGCCATTGGCGGAGTTCGGAATTTCCGGCACAAGCGACCGGGACGGCTTTCGTGACAGGTTTTAATTCCCTTGCCATGGAACCGGGGCAACCACACCCGAGTTTTTTCTCTTGGTGGAGTGATTGCAGGTTGACGGTTATATTATGGCGTTTCAGGTAGTCTACGCCTTGTTTTACCAATTCTATTTCTCCGTGTTCTTTCAGGTGGCGCAAATGAGCTAGAATCACTTGCTCTCCTTTGGGCGCAATTCGCTCCATGACGGCTTCCTCGCTATAAGGTTCTGCTTCTCTCTTTTCCAGTTCTATGGCGCCGACGGGGCATTCTCCAATACATGCGCCCAGCCCGTCGCAGTACAAGTCGCTAATCATGACGGCTTTGCCATCAATTAATTGCAACGCTCCCTCGTGACAACCTTGCACGCATAAGCCGCAACCGTTACACTTTTCTTCGTCTATCTTGATTATCGTTCGTTTCATCTTGTTGTTTTTTATGGTTTCTGATGCAAAGATACGACACAAGGGAACGATATTTTGTAATGATTATTACATTCGGATAAAATGTTTGTAAAGTTTATGAATCTACGAGAATGCTTTCTTGATTCGTTCGAGTCCCTCTTGCACGGTGGCGAGCGGGCATCCGATGTTCATGCGGAAAAAGCCTTCACCCTCTTCGCCGAAATCAGTTCCGCTGTTGAGTCCTAATTTCGCTTCATGAAGCAGTTTTTCCCGTACCTGTTCGTGTGTCAACCCGGTATCCCGGAAATCCAGCCAGAGCAAGAAAGAGCCTTCCGGGGGGATCATCTTTACCCGGGGAAGTTCCCGTTGCAGGAATTGTTCCGTGTAGGTGATATTCTTTTCAAGATACCGGAGCATTTCGTCCAGCCATGCATCCCCGTGCTTGTAGGCAGCCTCCAAGGTGATATGCCCGAATATATTTCCCAGATCCAAGTGCAGGCACAAGAGTTCCTTCTCGAACTGGCAGCGTAATTCCGGGGAGGAAATCACGATGACGGAGTTCATCATCCCGGCAATGTTAAATGTCTTGCTGGGGGCCATCATCGTTATGGTGATATTAGCGATTTCGGGAGATAGGGCAGCCATAACAGTGTGCTTGTGTCCGAACAGGGCGAGGTCGGAGTGTATCTCGTCGGAGAGAACGGTTACCCCGTATTGTAAACAGAGATTTCCCACGCGGGTCAGTTCTTCTTTCGTCCATACCCGACCTACCGGGTTATGCGAGTTGCTAATGATAAGCAGCTTTACTCCTTCTTTCAATTTTTGCTCGAAATCTTTCCAGTCGATGCGGTAATGTCCGTTTTCTATTTTCAGAGGGCTACACACGAGTTCCCGTTGGTTGTCTTTCACCACGGCATGGAATGGCGGGTAAACGGGAGTGAAGATGAGTACTTTATCCCCTTTCTGGGTGTACACTCGCACGGAAAGAGATAATGCCGTCACGATACCTGGGCTATTCAACATCCATTCTTTTTTCACTTGCCAATTGTGGCGGCGAGCTACCCAATCAATAAAAGCCTGTTTTGCCTCGTCGGTTCGGAAAGTATATCCGAAAATACCTTTTTCGCCACATTGGCGTACTGCTTCCAGAATTTCCGGGGCTGCCTGGAAATCCATATCCGCTACCCACATGGGAAGAATATCCGTGCTGCCGAACACGTTTTTCAAGTTATCGTATTTCACGCAAGCCGTGTTTCGGCGATCTATTATCTGGTCAAAATTGTACATACTTTTATTTGATTTTATCGGGTAGCAAGTTATAAAACTTTTTTGATTTATTTCTTTTCTTTTTCGACAGCCCGTTTCATCAAGTCACACCCGTCAATAGAGTAGAGGTGCGTGTCATCGAAATTATAGCAAGAGGGATCGAACTGCTCGTTTATGGCAATATTGTACAATTCTTTTAATGTCTTAGTAGGAATTTTCGTGTAAGTAGTGGCAGATAGCATGAATTTGACAGTTACCACTTTTCCTGTTTTGTCAATATAAAATGTAATCCAAAAACCACCACCTTCGGTTTCTCCTATTTGTTTGAGAATTTGTTTTAATTGTTTGTTCAATAGCTTTTGAACATATTGATTTCTCTTTTCTAGGCGTTGCTGGGTTTTAGTACTTTTTTTTGAGAGTGGAGCCAATTTTTCTGCACTAAGTTCATCACCAAAAAGTTTGTTAAAATGTTTGATTCTCACTTCAAAAGATTCTCCGGAATCATCGAGAGGTATTGTTTCGAAACGTTGAGCGTGAAGTTGAGATATGTAGAGTAAAATTCCGAATAGTAAAATAATCTGTTTCATGGATTTAAATTTGGTTGAGGGTGAATTTGGGTTATTTGTATTCTACCAAGAGTTTTTTTACTCTTGGTAGAATTTTCATGTTTTAGTAAAGACTGATTTCTGCAGCTCCGGAATAATAAGTGTTGGCGTAAAAACCAGCATTGATTTGTACTTGTATGTATTTAAATGTTGAGTTTTTCACGTTTTCCGAGAAAGGAATAAAATTGATTTCACCGTTACTCTTTCCCAGAATGTTTTCCTCCACGTAGGTTGCGTCTTCCCAGTGTATACGGTCATTGGATACTTTGATTTTGATGTACTCCGGTGCAATGGCAATTTCTCCTACACGCGTGTATTGTTTTTGCACGAAGCAGAGTCCGTTTAAGTTTTTTTGTTTTTGCAGGTCGAGAGTTAATTCGTACGTGATGAATTCGTTCGAGTAACGGGGATCCCAGTTTGTCGTGTGGTCGTTGTCTGTCAAACGTTCTAACCCGGAAGAGAAATTTTCTGGATCTTTGGGATACACGGTAAATGTCAGTTGTGATAGATCAATGAATTCGACATCAGGTATTGTATTCGTGTTACCTTTATCTTCAATGAATTCGGCAGGGCGAATTTGATTGAAGTGTTTGTTGTAGCGTTCCACGGTCAATCCATTTAATTCATGTAATTTTTGTAGAACAAAGTTTGAAGCTTCTACTTCGCTAACCTTACTTTGTCCATACTGAGAGTCGTCAACCGCTTCCTCTAGGAGGTAGCGCCTGCTACCCAGTACCAATTTTTTCAGGTTGGGGAAGTTTAAAAGGTCATTAAATGAATTGATAGACCAATCCAAGTAAAGTGTTTCCACGTTATTCACCCAATTTTCGGGTAATTCTTCCGAGTAACCATATTGCCGTTTCATTTCTTGGCGGAAATCAGCCTCGTATATTTTGTCCGAGTAAAATTCGTACGGATCGAATTCAATGATGTCAGAACAATCTTGTAATTCTCCCGTGCGTTCTAGAATAAGTGGTTTCGTGGGATCTATTTTATCCTCTAACAAGTAATATTTTTGTTTGATAAGATCTTTCGTTAATTCCAATTTACCCGCAGAACCGTCTTCTTTGGTGTAGTTTAGTACAGCTTTTTTTATGCTATTTTGCCATTCGAGAAAATAGAGAATTAGGCGGTCTTTCACGAAATAGGTTTTGGATATTAGTCTGTTGAATGCCATGATATCCTCGTGAGTAGCTGTGTAAGGACGTGCGAACACGGGATCCACGATGGAAGTTTTATTGTTTGCATCTACTCCTTGCACGGATATTTCGTAATTACCGTCTTCTAGGGGATTCCCGTTTAGTGTACGGATGTTGTACTCCGTTGTGTTACGTTCTAGTAGCACGGAGTCTTTGGCTCCATCCAGTTTCCAGGTTACTTTGACTTTTTTGATGGTCGGGTCTACGTTGTTTTTCCATGTGACGATGATGCGTTTCCAGCCCGGTTGAACTAATATATCCGTGCATTTGCCAATGTATCGTATTTCTCTGTCACCAGAGTATTTTTTGTAGGTGTCTTCTAGACTCTCTTTCACGCACGCGGAAAGTAATACCAGCATGCCGAGTAATAGTGTGATATGTTTCTTTATTTCCATAATGAATGATTTATTCTTAGTCCGTGTAAATTTCTAATTCGTGGAATTGCACGTAATTGTTATAATTTTCATATATACTGGAACCCGGGTCCATGTACAGGTTGAAAACATCGTTGATGACCATTTTTAAGTAGCGGTATCCTTCTTCTTGACCTGTTAACGGAATCGAGATCTCTAGAAACTCTTCTTTTGCTATTTCTAGTTCTTCTTTTGAACGGTATTCTTTCTTGCCTAAAGTACCCCAACAAGTGGCACACCATCTGTCTTCACTATAGAGGTATTTGTCCTGTTTGAATGTTCCGACTTCCTCCCAGCCTTCGAGCGAGTTTATTTCTTCATAAGATGCGGGAGTTGTCCCGTCGTCTTTTCGTGCGTAAAGGGTTACTTCGCGTGGTAATTCATTTTCATTATACTGGAAGCAGAGTAAACTCTTAGAACCTCCTTTTAGCCAAGTGGGACCCGCACTGTTTTTTAACAAGTTATAAATTCTTAGTGATGCCAGAATCCGATTTGTTTTTAAATCAAAGTACATGGGATGGGCGTTTTCTCCCGCAGCATCCGGACCGGCGAGGAAGGAGCAACAAGTGCCTTTGTTGCCGTATTCCCAACATATTAATCCTTTCGTGTCACCGTCAAACAGGTATTGGATGCCTAGTTTGTCATCCGGGTCTTCTATTGCGTTATCACAATAGAATGTGAAATTTTCTTTGGACATTTTGGTCGAGTGGAGGCATCTTACGCTAGGCCATGTTTTCTCGTTGACGATATAACCGCGGAAGTCTTCCGTGCGAACAATTACGGTGAGGTCTTCGATGTCTTGCTGTACCTTGAAATTTGTCGATTCTTGCCCGTTTGTTTCTTGAAGTAAAAAACTATTTATTAATATGGTGTCCGGTTTATTTGTTTGTGGGTTGGTGCCCAAGTAAAACACGTGTGCCATGCCCGATGTTTCTTCCGGGGTGTCGTAAGTTAAACTAAATCCTCCCCAGTTGGAAGTAACTTCTAAGTTTTTCAGGAAAGAAACTGGACCGGAATCACGGGTGCTGAATGCTACGTCAAAGGGTTGTGATTCTTGATCGTTATTGTAATAGAACGAGACTTGTGCCGGAATGTCTTGTTGCGATTCATTGAAACCAATAAGTTTCAATGAATCACAGAGATTACTGCCGGATCGCAGTATGTCGTTGCCGTAGGCATCTTTGTAACGGACATAGATACCAACGATACTCGGGTCGTCGGGAAGCGTGTAATGCATGATGGCGCCTCCGGCAATGGGTTTGAAGGAAAAAGCTTCATCCGGTAACTTGGCTATTATGCCTTCGTTGTTCTCGTTGCTACAAGCCAAGAATCCTAAAATAAAAAATATGAATATTATATTTCTCATAATCAAAATAGTTTTGTTTAGTTGTAATATGTTACCAACCAGGGTTTTGTTTTACTCCGGATATTAGAATCTCTTCAGAACGTATAGGAAAAAAATAATCCTTGGGGGCTTCAAATTTGCGTTTTTTCCATACAATTATGGGTTTCTCGAAGTTGCAGTAAAATCCTTCTTCCGTTGAAGATAATACATTCCATCCGTATTGAGGAGTGTTTAATTCTTCCGGGGCGGTCATCCAGCGGCGAAGATTCCAGTAACGACGCCCTTCGAACGCAAACTCGATGTTCCATTCTTGTTGGATGATTTTACGCATACCGGCTTGCGTGGACACTGTATTCGGATTTTTCGCATAGATTCCCCAAGCATCTCGTACTTTGAGGATACCTGCTCGTTCGCGTACTTTGTCCAAGGGATCATAGACTCGACTATCCGGGGTGTTCAGGTATTCGTTCCAGGCTTCGGCTGCGGCTAAATAGAGTTCTGCTAAACGGAAAATGTATCCGATTCTTGCCGTACCTAGGCTGTTGTGATATTGGGCAAAGGGGGTTTCCGAGGATAGCCCTTTTTTGATCCAGTAACCCGTGATATTTTGCGGTAAAGATTCATCATAGCGTTTTGTTTCTGTCCCCATGACTTCTTTTTGGCGTGCCATGACGGTTAAGTCCTGGTAATCTACTTCCGAGTTATTCTTTTTGTGTTTCCGGTACCAAATGGTGCGGTCGGCGGCAATCATGGCATAAAATCGGGGTTCTCGGCGGCGATGCAAGTTCAATATATTTTGATCCATCGGGACTACATGTTTGTAACGTTCGTCCGCTTCTTTGCTCATGAGATACTTCGAGGTAAGCCATTGTTTGTCTTCTTCAATGGGAAGTCCGTGTTCCGTGTAAAACATTTCTACCATCTTGATCGGTGCTCCTAGGCATCCTTGGCTGTTCAGGTCATAGTATAGTGAATTTCTTGGGTTCGTGTAGAGTAACGTGTAGAACGAGAGTCTATCGCGAAAGTTATTGACAGTAAGTATTGCTTCTTCACTGTCGTATTGGTCGCCAATCCACGTGCGTTCGATATCCAGCATCGTGTTGAGCATTTTCGTGGGACGTTTGGTGGAACCGCTAACCAATGTCTTGCCGGCTTCTTCGCAAATTAGTATCGCCGAGTCGCATGCCTCGGCAGCTTTTCTCCATTTTTCTTTGTCGTAATCAGGGAATAATTGTTCTCCGTTTCTATTCACGAAGTCTTTTAGCATGATATTACCGTTAAATAGAGGGGAGGCGGCATAGAGTAGTGTCAAAGCTTTTAGCGTGGCGACAGCCTCTTTGTTGAAATAGAGTTTGTGTGTTTCCTCTTTATTTTTCATATATGGTAATTCGGTGATGGCTTCGTCGCATAATTTCACGATGGCGTTCACGCATTCGTCTATCGGGCGGCGAGATAATTGCATGGCGCTTGAATTTGAATTCGGGTCTATGTTTTTATCCATTAAAACGATCGGACCGTAACGACGCATCAAGTCAAAATAGTAAAAAGCTTTTACAGCTTTAACTTCGGCTGCCCATACTCTTTTCTCGTCATCCTTCATGTTGTAGACTCCATCTATTTTTTCGAGAAAAATGTTACAATAACGGATCGCTGCAAAGTATTGTTGTTTGTGCCACACGTTAAAATAAGGGTTTTGTGCCGATTGTAACCCGTCCCCGATAAATAGAGCGTCTAGATTGCCGTATGTGTTGCTTCTTGCATATTCGCCGCCGCAGAATTCATCGGCACCCAAACGGGCGGGACCATTGGTAGATTCTCCTTCATTGATGATTAGGGCTACGTAACAGGATTTGAGCCATGCTTCAGCATTCTCTTTTTTTCAAAATCGGTATCTATTGTTTCCACGTCGTTTTCCGGAACGACATCAAGGTAATTTACACATCCGGCGAGAAAGACGAATGATATAAATATTAGGTGGCGTAATAAATATTTTTTTGTTATCATATTCTTTGAGGGTTAAAAGTTAACACTTAGGCTTACGGAATAAGTTTTCTGGATCGGGTAGTTAAAACCGTCATTACCTAATTCGACATCCCAGATCTTGAAATTCGTGAAACAAAATGGATTATTCGTGGTGAACGAGAGTTTCGCATTTTGTAAATTGATTTTATTCAACCATTTCTTCGGTAAATTGTACGCTAATGATAAAGCGGTACAACGAAGGAATTTACATTCTCGCATAAAATATGTACTTTTACGGACTTCTGTATTTTCTTGGTTATACCAGTTTTCTTCTGGATTATGTTGCGCAATTGAGTACGTGGAAAGGCGGGGCCAGAAAGTCTTTTTTGCCATGTTGTCTTCGCTCCAATGATCATCTGCAATAACTTTTAGCATTGCGTGGTCGCGATAGAATGGGCTGAGGGCAACCGGGTTCATGAAGAATGAGCGTTTCCCGGAACCTTGGAATGAAAAATTGAATTCCCAATTCTTGTAGTTAATAAAACCACTGAATCCGTAAACTAAACGTGGGTTTTCCGGGTAGCCGATGAAGACGGCATCTTCGACAGAAATTGTCCCGTCTCCATTTACATCGCGGTATTTAATATCTCCGGGCATTACGTCTCCATCTTGGCGGGGAGAGTTATCGATCTCTGCTTGATCGCGGAAAAGTCCTTCGGCTATATATCCTATGGATTGGCTGATTTCTTTGCCGGCTTTGCGTTGCCAATCCGGAGTGTTGATAGCTTCTTCTATGTTCTTGTAAGTGACTTTATTGTATGTTAAAGTTCCGTTTAAGATTATCCAAAAGTCATTGCTGAATGAATGTTGGATTTTACTGGAGATATCAAAGCCTCGTGAACGGGTTGAACCGATGTTGTCTAGTGGAGGAGCTTCGATACCTATAGTGGCGGGGATAATAACGCGTTGGGAGATGATATTGTGGCGAATTTCTTGATATATGTCAGCTTGAAGTTCGAATAGCCCGTTAAAAAATTTGGTTTCGATACCCAAGTTTGTTGTTTCAGCTACTTCCCATTGAATCTGTTCATTGGCGTAAGAAACCATGGCTTTGCGGTAGAAGAAATCTTGTGGGTAAGGTACCGGATCTTTAGTTCCTTGACTTGCCGCAACTGTTCCCCGAAATTCGGAAGAGTTGATCGTTCCCAGTTGCGGGAGGTACACGTAACGGGGAGTACTGATGATGCCGTCATTACCAACCCGACCGTAGGAGAGTCGGAACTTTAAGTAGGAGATTATTTTGGCGATCGGTTGCATCCATTTTTCACTGGAAGCAACCCAGGCTCCTCCGATAGAGGGGAAGAATCCCATTCGATTGTTTTTTGCGAAACGCTCGGAGCCATTGTATGAGCCGCTTGCTTCAATGAAATAACGGTCTTTGTACCCGTATGAGGCACGGGCAGAATAGTTAAGATTACGTTGTGGTTGCCCGTTCAGTACATCCGAAACGGGACTAAACGTGCGCTCGTACATTTGGAATACCCCTGTTAATGATGTTGAGTGATCTCCCCAAGCCGCGGTATGGTAGAGGCGACCTTCGTAAGTGATGCGGGTATCGCTGGAAGCTCCTTTTTCGGTTGCCGTCAGTGTCCTTGAAGATTGATTGTTATGTGCATCTTCAACGAGAGTGTGCTTGCCTGTTTCTTGGTCATAACTTCCCAAGTAATAAAAATAAGGAGTTGTCTTGAATGCTTGATTATATAATCCGCTTTGAACGAGTGATGCACTCAAGCGTAATTCCAAGCCTTTCACGAGAAATGAAAGGTTTTGGATGTATTCGGCTTTGTTGATCGTGGAGTAGCGGGTCCGTTCGTTGTATCCTAGTTGTACTAAGGCATAGGGATTTACGCTTCCATTGGTCCCGGCAGAGGTAGTCCCGAACCGGAGATGGGGCCAGCCGTAAGTTTCATCTCCCGGGTAGAGAGGTGCGAAGTCCACGGGGGAGGCATTGAATGCATAAGAGTACACGGTTTGTGTGTTTACCAGCGGACCATGGTATTTGTCCAAAGTAGTTGACGAATTGATTATTAACTTGATTCCTGCGTGTAAATTGATGTTCAAATTTGTTCGGAAACCAATTTGGTGATTCGAGATGTTGCAATCGAATTGATTCAAACGATCGGTTTTTAACATCCCTTGATCGTAATTATAATTGACGGAAGCGTAATATTGTATTACTTTAGAACCTCCTCGGATGGAAACTCCTGCATAGTGGTTGACGTTTTGTTTTTTAAACATGGTTTTGTACCAGTCATTTGCGGGATAAACCCAAGACGGGTATTTGCCAGAGGCTGTGCGGTTAATATGTTCCACGCTATATTTAGGGGTTGCGGAATTGGAACGACTAATGAGGGCTTGATTGTAGTATCTCATATAGTCAATAGGGTTTACGACCTCTATTTCTTTGGTTGGCATGCTGGTAACCATTTCGTAGCGGGCAGTCGTGTATACGCTACCTTCTTCTCCTTTTTTGGTCGTTACCAGTATGACCCCGTTAGCCCCTCGAGCCCCGTACATTGCCGTTGCCGAAGCATCTTTCATCACACTGAAACTTTCGATGTCTTCAGGAGCGATACGTGCCAAATCTAATTTGGAGGCTTCCACCCCGTCTAATAGAATCAATGGGTCATAATTTGCTTTAGATTGGAATGACGTAACACCGCGGATATAGAATTTAGTATTCATCTCTTCTTCTGTTAAAGCTACTGGCAATCCGCTTTGTTTCCAACCGATGACACCCGCTATTTTCCCGACAAATCCGGCGGTGAGGTCACTGCTGGAGGTCTTCAAGTCCATAGGACGCACTGTCGTGATGGAACCGACAACACTCTCTTTCTTTTGTGTACCGAAAGCAACAACGGTTACTTCTTCAATGTTTTCAGCCGTGGGATTCAATGTGATATTTACTTTTGTTTTTCCTTTAACGGGCACAGTTTCCGTTTTATACCCGATAAAGGAAACTTGAAGAATGTCGTCTGCTTTAACGGGTAGCGAATATCGTCCATCTGCATCTGTCGCAACACCTTGGGTGGTACCGTGGATGATGACGGTGGCACCGGCGATGGGATCGCCTTTTTCATCTGTAACTTTACCGGTTACATTGATTAATTGGATTGTTTTTCTCTCGCGAATCGAGATGAGGTTTTGTTGGATGGCGTATTCCAATTCTAATTTAGGAAGAATCTCGTCCAAGAGTTGTGTAACCTCTTTGTCTTTCACGTTTATTGAGATTTTTCCTTTAGATTTTGCCAATTCACTATTATAAAAAAAGTCATAATTTGTTTGTTTTTTCAGTTCTGCAATAATCTCGTTCAGGGTAACGTCTTTCATATCAAGAGTTACTTTTGTTTTTTGTTGATTTTGTGCGTTTACTTGAAGCGGGAGATATGTCCCGAAAAACAAAATTCCGAGAAAAAATTTAAAGATTAACATCTTTTGCGATGAATTCCAACTTCTTGGTAACGCATACTCTCGTTTTTTTTTCATAGATTTGTGTATTAATTATTAGACATAGATACATTCGTTTCTTGCAAGGAGTACGGAATGTATTTTTATTAGAATAGGTTGAAGATTGATCAAGTCTTCAGCCTATTTTATTTTCATTTCTTTTGTATTACAATCTTGCCATTTCCCATGATAAACCGGATGTCTTGAGTGTATTCTAGCATTTTAAACAGGGGACGGAGATCGTCGTACCGTTTCAGCCGCCCGCTAAACTTGATGTCTTTCACATCTGGGGTCGAGAATTCAATATTGATATTATACCATCGGGTGAATATTTGCATCAATTCTCCTAATGGCATATCCTCGAAATCATAATACCCTTCTTTCCATGAGGTAAACTGTTTCGTGTTCACTGGAAAGTATTCCGCTTTCCGGGTTGCTTTATTGTAAGCTACTTGCATCCCGGGCTTCATGATAAAATGATTATTCCCACATTGTGTTTCCACCCATCCTTCTACCAAAGTAGTTTTAATCCATGCGCCCTCGGGATAGGCGTTCACGTTGAAGGTTGTTCCCAGTACACGTATTGCCACATCCTCTGCCTGCACGATAAAAGGATGAAGAGAATCGTGTGCCACCTCAAAATAAGCTTCGCCGCTTAAGTATATTTCTCGCTTCTCCCCGGTAAATTGATCCGGGTAACGTAAGGAACTTCCTGCATTTAGGTATATTTTCGTTCCGTCCGAGAGTACCAGATTGTATTCCGCTCCTAATGGCACGTTCATCGTGTAATATTCGGGTTCCCGTATCTTGATTTTGTTCGATTCAACGATCAATGTTTTTTCCTTGGTTCTGATTTCTCCCGTGCTGTCGGATAGAATGACGGTTGTATTCTTGGAATCTAACAAACGTTTTTGCCCGTTGGGAAGAATTAGTTCTGCGGATGGTCTGGTGACAGATAATCCGGATATATATATTTGATCGAGAGCCTTCTCTTGTTTGCTCGAGTTCCCCCACCGGGAGATGCTGAAGATGCCGATTAGCAGAATGATACTGGCGGCACAGGATGACCATGTGATAAATCGCCGTCTTTTCCTTGTTTGAAGAACTTGGTATTGAATTTTCTCGAAAACGACTTCTTGTTTTTGATGCTTGTCTAAAATCTTTTTTTGGTGTTCTAATTTTTGTATGACTTCCCCGAATTTCTTATTCTGCCCGGATGCTTGTTTCCATTTCTCAAACATCTGCTTCCCTTCTTCGGTTAATGGTTCTTTATTCAAATAGTTAGCTATAATTTCGTCAATATCCTCTTTCATGATTTTATCAGTCTTTTCCTATATATTAAAAATATAGGAAAAGAGGGTGATATAAAATCAAACTTTTTCTGTTAAAAAAAATAAAAGAGTAAAGAAGAGTTCTTCCTGGAGATTTTCACGTAGGAACTTGAGAGCCGTTTTCATCTGAGTTTTCACGGTATTGATACTTGTTCCCAGCTCGTTAGCAATCTCCTGGTAAGTTTTGTCGTTCAGGCATGCCATGAGAAATACTTTCCGGCATTTATCGGGGAGTCGGTCTATCGTGTTGTACAACAATTCGATTTCTTCCTGATCCCTTGTGGGGGCATCATAGAGTAATTCCTCTTCTTCCTGTGCAAGGGAGGAATGAACGTCATATCTTTTTTTATTTTCTTTCAAGAAAAGAAGCGAACGGTTTTTCACCATTTTGAAAATGAATCGATCCAGATCGCCCGTGAACGAGTTGAGGCGTTTGCTGTTCCACAGGCAGAAAAAACAATCTTGTACAATATCTTCTGCTGTCTCCAAGTCGTTTAGTATATGATAACAATACAATAATAGATTATCATAGTACCGGTCGAAAAGAAGACGGAAGGCACCGCTTTCGTCCTTTTGAAAGGCATTTAATATCGCTTCAGATGGATTCATATAACGTTTTTGTGTCTACAAATGTAATGAACTCCAAGTTTGATGCAAATTTTTGCGCTAGGAATTTGTAATAATAGTTGAATTTAAAATAATTATTTGCATCTGTTTTATTAAAGCAATAAAACTACTTTCAGTAAGGAGAAGTCGAAAGGTGACTAAATAAAGAAACAAGGATGTTCAAAAACTATTGAACACCCTTGTTTCTTTATTTATTAGCTTTGAATTACTTCTTAGCCAAGTCGATCAAGATCTCGAGCACTTGGATAGCACTCTTTGATACTTTGGTACCGGGACCGAACACGGCGATAGCACCGGCGTCGAACAAGAATTGATAATCTTGGTGAGGAATTACACCACCCACGTAAACGAGGATGTCTTCGCGTCCCAATTTCTTCAATTCCGCGATAACGGCAGGTACAAGGGTTTTGTGCCCGGCTGCAAGAGAAGATACCCCGACAACGTGCACGTCGTTCTCGACGGCTTGTTTAGCGGTTTCTTCCGGGGTTTGGAACAACGGTCCCATATCCACGTCGAAGCCGAGGTCGGCGTAACCCGTGGCCACTACCTTAGCCCCGCGGTCGTGTCCGTCCTGACCCATTTTGGCGATCATGATACGCGGACGGCGTCCGGTCATTTCTGCGAACTGGTCTGCCAGTTGTTTTGCCTTCTGGAAGTCTTCGTCTTCCTTGGCAACGCTTGAATATACTCCACTCACGGTTCTGATAACTGCTTTATAACGTCCGGCAACTTTTTCACACGCGTCTGAGATTTCTCCCAGTGATGCTCTCTTTTTGGCTGCGTCAACGGCTAATTCAAGCAAGTTGCCTTCTCCTGTTTCAGCACATTTGGTGATGGCAGCCAATGCAGCGTCAACCTCGGCTTGGTTACGGTTAGCTCTTAACTCGTGCAAACGACGGATCTGAGCCTCGCGTACTGCCGTGTTGTCCACCTCAAGGATATCGATCGGGTCTTCTTTCTCCAAGCGATACTTGTTGGTACCCACGATAGTTTGTGTGCCACTGTCGATACGGGCTTGCGTGCGGGCGGCAGCCTCTTCGATACGGAGTTTCGGGATACCGGATTCGATAGCGGCAGCCATACCTCCCAGTTTCTCCACTTCTTGAATGTGAGCCCATGCTTTCTCTACCAGTTCCTGAGTCAGGCTCTCCACGTAGTAAGAACCTCCCCACGGGTCGATAGATTTGCAAACAGTAGTTTCATCTTGGATATAGATCTGCGTGTTACGGGCGATACGGGCGGAGAAGTCCGTCGGAAGGGCGATAGCCTCATCCAGCGCGTTGGTATGCAAAGATTGCGTGTGTCCCAAAGCGGCACCCATTGCCTCGATACAAGTACGTCCCACGTTGTTGAACGGATCTTGCTCGGTCAGTGACCATCCTGAAGTCTGGCTGTGCGTACGCAATGCCAAAGATTTCGGGTTCTTCGGGTTGAATTGTTTTACGATCTTTGCCCACAACAAACGTCCGGCTCTCATCTTGGCGATTTCCATGAAATGGTTCATACCGATAGCCCAGAAGAATGACAAACGAGGTGCGAAAGCGTCGATGTCCATTCCGGCGTTTACTCCGGCACGCAGGTATTCCAAACCGTCAGCCAACGTGTAAGCCAACTCGATATCGGCGGTTGCACCTGCTTCTTGCATATGGTACCCGGAGATAGAGATAGAGTTGAACTTCGGCATATTCTTGGAAGTGTACTCGAAAATGTCAGCGATAATCTTCATGGAGAATTTCGGCGGGTAAATATAAGTATTACGCACCATAAATTCTTTCAAGATATCGTTTTGGATTGTTCCAGACAATTGATCCAGGGTGGCTCCTTGTTCCAACCCGGCAACAATATAGAATGCCAGGATAGGAAGTACGGCACCGTTCATGGTCATAGACACGGACATTTTATCCAACGGAATCTGATCGAACAGAATCTTCATATCCATGATAGAGTCCACTGCCACACCGGCTTTACCCACGTCACCGATTACACGCGGGTGATCGGAGTCATATCCGCGGTGGGTAGCCAAGTCGAATGCCACGGACAAACCTTTCTGTCCTGCAGCCAAGTTACGACGGTAGAATGCGTTAGACTCTTCAGCGGTAGAGAATCCGGCGTATTGGCGTATTGTCCACGGGCGCATGGGGTACATTCCTGAATAAGGACCGCGTAAATACGGGGGAATACCGGCAACATAATCCAAATGTTCCATCCCTTTTAAATCTTCAGCCGTGTACACGGGTTTTACCGGTATCAGCTCGGGTGTCAACCAGTTCTTTTCGATATGATTAGCCTTTTCCCATTCTGCGGCAGCAAGGGTAGCTTTTTCTGTTGACTTGATATTTATATCTTTAAAATTTGGTTTCATCTTCTAATTTATGATTTATGACAATCTAAAATTATTTAATTCCCAATTTTTGTTGGTATGCTTTCAAGTCTTCCAACACGTTGCATTTCACGTGAACGTAATTCTTGATACCAATTTCTTCCAGTTGGGGTCTGCATTCCGGGTTACCGGCAACAACGATGATTGCCTTGTCTTTCAGTGCGGCATATACCTCTGGTGCGATTGTAGCGTATTCATCGTCGGAACTACAGATAACCACGATGTCGGCTTTGTTGTCCATGCAGGCTTTAGCGCCTTCTTCCACGGTTTTGAATCCGTTGTTGTCCATTACTTGGAATCCGGCACAAGCGAAGAAGTTGCAAGCGAATTGTGCTCTTGCTTTACGCATAGCCAAATTACCCATCGGGAACATGTAAACCACCGGACGGTGTCCGTTCTCTTTGGTGAACATATCCGTGCGGATACGCATAGCCTCGAACGCTTGAGTTCCGCGGTAGGGTTTCAGCGTTTCAACCACTGCATCGGGAGCCGTTTTGTCTTCCGGTTCGAGGATGCAAGCGCAAAGAGCCTTGTCCATCTTCTCGTTGAAGTTCGGGAATTGGTTCGTACCCAGGAAGTTTTCTTTCCGGTTGGCGATGTCTTGGTCTCTTTTCTGCGCGGTAGCTTTCACGGCTGCCTGAACGAATCCGGATTCAAGAGCTTTCACCATTCCGCCTTGTTCTTGTACTTGCAGGAATAATTTCCATGCAGCCTCGGCGATGAACTGGGTCAATTCCTCGATATAATATGAACCACCGGCAGGGTCAACGATCTTGCTGAAGTGTGATTCTTCTTTCAATAACAATTGTTGGTTACGAGCCACGCGTTCTCCCAGTTCGGAAGGATGGCACTCGTAGATATAGTCATACGGGTGAACCGTGAATGAATCGACACCGCCGAGGGTTGCTGACATAGTTTCCGTTTGCGTGCGGAGCATATTCACGTTCGGGTCGTATACGGTCTTGTTCCATTCAGATGTTTCTGCATGGATGTTCATCTTGCAAACACAGTCGCAGCAAGGATTGTAAGCCTTCACGATGTGAGCCCACAAGTAACGTGCTGCTCTCAGTTTGGCAATCTCCATGAAATATTTTGAACCGGTAGCGAAGTGGAAACGCATACGGGGAGCGATGTCCTTCACGTCCATTCCCGCATCGGTCAGTTTATCCAAGTATTCTACTCCGGCAGCTAGGCTGAATCCCAATTCCTGAACGATAGAAGCTCCGGAATTGTTGAAAATGTATCCGCCTATTTCGATGGTTTTGAAGTTTTTCAGTTCAGCGGTGCTTTCCGTGGTAGCCTTTACCACATCGAACGGGTGCGGGTCACAGAATTTGCCTTCCAGGACTAACTTGCTGATCGGGTCGATATTGATACCTCCCTTGATTTTCTCGGGGTTAAATCCTTTTTCTTTTACATATTCCTTGAACATATTCAGGATAGCCACTTTGTTGCAGCAAACGACAAAGTTGATCTCGATACATTCCAAACAAATATCTTTCAACAAGGCAGCCATATCGGCTTTCGTGAAGTTCTTGCAATTTGAAAGTACGAATCCGAGTGAATCAACACCCTTGTTCAGAACATCCAACGCTTTTTTATTCGCCTCGGCAACATCCTCTACCACGATGTCCTGGCGTACAAACCATTCGTTGTTGTCTTTCTTGTTACCTCTCACGAAAGGATATTCTCCCGGGAAGCACTCTAGGTTCTTGAGGTCTTTCAAGTCTTCCAACCGGTACATCGGTTGTACGTTGAAACCCTCGTTTGTTCTCCAAACCAGCTTTTTATCGAAGTCAGCCCCTTTAAGGTCTGCAATGACTTTGTCCTTCCACTCTTGTGTCGTGTTGGGAGCAAATTCATTGAAAAGCTTTTCGTTTACATTCTCTGCCATAATAGATTTTTATGTATTTATTCTGTAACTGTTTGTTATTAAAAACGAAAAGCAAAATTAGGTGTTTTTGTATAATAAAAAAAGAAATTCTTCTTTATTTCTCCCCATTGATCGCATTATAAGTCTTTTTAAGAGTTGGAAGGGAGGGTTAATTTTAGATTTAATGATTTCAGATTTTAGATCGTGTCCGGTAAGAGATTTCGGACGGGAGCCAATTTCCGGTTATGTCAGGTAGGTATTTTTTCTTCCGAGAGTTCGATTTTTTGGCAGAAAACTTCTTCCATGCGGGTAGAATTGCCAGTAACAAGTGCTTTTATTTAAAGAATTTTTGCAGGAATTCAAAATAACCTCAATCAATTTTGAATTGAGCGATTTTAGATTGAATGCTTGGTAAACTATCCCCTCCAACTCCCCCTGTGTTAAGGGGGAGTTGGAGGGGATAGTTTAGTTCTCCGCTTCGCTTTATTTTTTATTCACCATCTGATCCGCCAGTTTCACGGCTTCATAAGCGTTCACTATTCCGCCGGCGATGCAGAGTGACGAGAAAGGAATTTGTTCTCTCTCGCTGTATATGGAATATCCCAACCTCCGGGACACGGTATCGCCTCTCCGGGTGACAGCAGTCCGCATGATAATGTCTTTCACTTGAACGGCTGACAATTCCGGGTAATATGCCATCAATATCGCCGCAACTCCTGCCACCATTGGCGATGCCATACTGGTTCCGCCTTGTTGGGAGTATTTGTTCCCCGAAATCGTGGAATTAATCGCATCCCCCGGGGCGAACACGTCAACACGCTGCTGTCCGAAATTTGAAAAACTTGCCGGATTACCTTGCGCATCGGATGCCCCGACGATCAGAAACGAACTGATTCGTCTTTTTCCGATATAAGGATGGGGGTAAAGAATTACACTATCCACGTTGATTCTGCTATTC
Source organism: Butyricimonas sp. Marseille-P2440 (assembly GCF_900091675.1). Classification (NCBI taxonomy): domain Bacteria; kingdom Pseudomonadati; phylum Bacteroidota; class Bacteroidia; order Bacteroidales; family Odoribacteraceae; genus Butyricimonas; species Butyricimonas sp. Marseille-P2440. The sequence continues at coordinate 935,406 of NZ_LT594609.1, forward strand.
CCTGCCCCGCGAACGAGCAGAACACCTTTCTTCTCGGCATATGCCAACGCCTTCTGTACCCATTTCTCCCGTGGTGACATCCACTTCGAGAAACTCATGTTTATAATATTTGCCCCGTTGTCCACCGCGTAACGAATGGCATTCGCCACGTCCTTGTCATACTCGTCTCCATCCGGGATTGCCCGTACAATCATCAGCTCCACGTGGTCGGCAACCCCGTCCATCCCGATGCCCTTTCCCCGTTCGGCACCGATGATCCCGGCGACGTGCGTGCCGTGATCCCGTACCCGGATATGCAACGAAGCCGACCAAAGGGTATTGTTCCCGTAATAACGATCATTCACTTTTTCCAGATTATCCCCGATCTGCGGTCGGTGATCCTGCATGGGGCCGAACAAATCCGTGAACATTTTTTCCGCTTTCGCAATCTCTGCTTCGTTGCCTTCTTCTTTTGCCTTTTCCACTTCAAGATATCTCTTTCCCACGGCAGATGTTTGAAAAAGATCACGCAACCGGCTCAATTCCTTTTCTTCCCGTTTATTCCGTTCTTTCGAGAATAACTCATCGTAACGTTCACGATTCAGCATGAAATACCGGTTCCTCTCATCCATCCCTCGACCGATCACCGTGCCGTCGCTTTTGCCCAGGAAATTCCAGCCATGAATATCATCCACGTAACCATTCCCGTCATCGTCTATGCCATTCCCGGGAATCTCGTTCGGATTTACCCACAAATTCGCCTTCAAATCCTCGTGGTCTATGTCCGTTCCCGAATCAATGACTGCCACGATTACTTTCCTTTTTTTCGGTTTATTCTTTAAAAACTCGTAAGCCCGGTTGACTTCCATCCCGTACACGGAATCCGTTGAAAACGAGAGTAACGCCCAATCCAGAGGTGGCTTCTTTATCTCCTTGAAAATTGTCGAACCGGCACCTCCATTAACCTGAGCGGAACCCCTTCCTGCCATACAGAAAAGTACGGCTAAAATAAATACTGTGATCTTCATACCATTTATTTGAAATTATATATAACACACTCGACACATCGTCCATTGATGAAACAAGGATTGTATCTTTATTTTATTTAGAATACCGGAAAATCTTGAAAAGGTCTATCATGACTTTATGAATTAACTATTTTTTATATAGTCCCTACTTTCTTATCGATTGCCTTGTGTTTCCTCTTGCATTAGAATAATGCCCTGGTACAAGAGAATGTATAGGGGAGATAAAGCCTTGCGTGGGTGTTGAATTTTTTTTATCCGGGAAAACAGGTGTAGAATATTTAACAACCGGGTGAATTCCATGTGCTTGTCTTTTGTCGGAAAAATATTATTTCGTAATTTGCGACGTTAATTTTAAAAGCAAAAAACAAATGAAGAAAATTAGAGCAGCCATCGTCGGGTATGGCAATATCGGTCACTACGTGCTGGATGCACTGGTGACAGCCCCCGACTTTGAAGTAGCAGGAGTGGTACGCCGGGATGCGACGAATGTTCCGGCGGAGTTGAAAGACTATATAGTCGTGTCGGATATTGCTCAAATCAAGGATGTCGATGTGGCAATCTTATGTACCCCCACTCGTAGCGTGGAGGCTTATGCCTCTCGAATCTTAGCCATGGGGATCAATACGGTGGATAGTTTTGATATTCACACGGAAATTACCGGTTTGCACCGGCGTTTGGGTGAAGTGGCACGGAAACACGGGAAAGTTGCCGTTATTTCTGCCGGTTGGGACCCGGGAAGCGATTCCGTGGTACGTGCCCTCCTGGAGGCTTGTGCCCCGAAAGGAATTACCTATACAAACTTCGGACCAGGCATGAGCATGGGGCATACCGTTGCCGTGAAAGCCGTGAAAGGAGTGAAAGCCGCCCTTTCCATGACGATTCCCGTGGGTACGGGCATCCATCGCCGCATGGTATATATCGAGTTGGAGGATGGGTACGACTTCAAGACCGTGGCGGAAACCATCAAAGCCGATCCCTATTTCGTGCACGACGAAACACACGTGATGCAGGTAGAGTGCGTGGATAACCTGAAAGATATGGGGCATGGCGTGAACCTTACCCGCAAAGGCGTGTCCGGCAAGACGCAAAATCAATTGTTCGAATTCGATATGAAAATCAATAACCCGGCACTGACGGGGCAGATTCTAGTGGCTACTGCCCGCGCTTCCATGAAGCAACAACCGGGATGCTACTCCTTGATCGAGATTCCGGTGATCGATATGTTGCACGGCGATCGTACGGAGTTAATCAAACGTTTGGTGTAGCCCTGCCTCGCGAACATAGCATACACGCTTTGTAAGGTTGATCATAGAACCTTATTTCATGAACCCTACAGAAACCCTATTGCAATAGGATTTCTGTAGGGTTTCAATTTAAAACATTTCCTGTTTGGCAGTATATTTCAATAATTTATTCATATTGTCTAGATTGCAAAACAAAGTATGACTTTTTTATTACCACTAGGTTCTTGGAGGCTAAAATTACAGAGATTTATTGTATGGCTGACGATTTTTGCGAGGAATTTGCAATCCAATAAGAAAAGTATATGCTTAAGGATACATCCCATAAGCATCGTAACAAATCCAACCGGATGTTACTCCCATGGGCAATCTTCATCAAAGAGGTGCTTTTAGGAACCTGCACGGGTATCTCTTTGCAGATTTCACTCCCTTGCGTGTGTGCCGTAACCAATGAGTATTGATTCATAAGACATTTCAGTGGCTTTCCGAGAGGGGGAAATGCTCGATGGAATGGTTCTTTGGATTTGATTTTCTAATGTGTAACTACCAGATATGTATAGAAGTACTACATAAATTAAGTATTACACCTGTGTGAATTCCGTATTAATTCCGGTAAAAGTATTATTTATAAGTTATAGCTATACTATAAGAACGCTATTTATATAGGGTTCTTATAGGGTTTCTATAGCGTTCATGACGGAATTTATACGGAATTCACACGGAAGTAATACTATTTTCAGTATGGATTTTTACAGGTTATCACTATTATTCTCGCGAGAAACCTCTATTTTCTTCCTGTATTTGTGATTCTGCCATAAACTTCGTACTTTCGTTCCATCTATACTAGAATCAGGTTTCATGAATGATGAGAAATTGAAAGAAGAAGTTTGCGAGGCTTGCGAAATTTTAAGAAATGGTGGGGTAATTCTTTACCCGACGGACACGATATGGGGCATCGGGTGTGATGCCACGAACGAGGAGGCGGTGAGAAAAGTGTACGAGTTGAAGCGCCGGGAGGACTCGAAAGCGATGCTCGTGCTGCTGGATGATGTTGGGAAACTGGCTTCTTACGTGGAGGTGCCTGATGTCGCTTACGATTTGCTGGAAGTAAACGATAAACCGATGACGATTATTTACCCGGGGGCGAAGAATATGGCGAAGAATCTGATTGCGGCGGACGGGACAATCGGTATCCGGATTACCTCGGAGGTTTTCACGAAAGCGTTGCTTTACCGTTTCCGTAAACCTATCGTGTCGACTTCTGCCAACATCAGCGGGGAACCTTCCCCGAAGTGTTTTGCCGAGATCAGCGATACCGTGAAATCGGCTGTCGATTACGTCGTGGATTTCCGCAGGAATGAAACCGCTAATCCCGCCCCCTCGAGTATTATCAAGCTGGGTGCCGGAGGCGAGATTCAAATCATCAGGAAGTAGTTATTTCAATTTTCAATTGTTTTATGGCTTTAATTTTAAATATCGATACATCGACGGATGTTTGTTCCGTGGCAATAGCCCGGGAGGGTAACGTGATTGCGTTGAAAGAAAACGACGAGGGATTCAATCATTCTACTTTATTGGGCGTGTATGCGGATGATTTGCTGAAAGAGAACGGCTTGACGGCAAATGATCTGGATGCGGTAGCCGTGAGCATGGGACCGGGGTCGTACACGGGATTGCGCATCGGGGTTTCTCTGGCAAAGGGAATTTGTTTCGGAGCGGGCAAACCGTTGATTGCCGTGAGTACTTTGGAGGCTTTGGCGAATGCCGTTGCTCGAAGACGGGGCGAAGAGGGATTGTATTGCCCCATGATTGACGCTCGTCGCATGGAAGTGTACATGGCAGTTTTCGATCGGGAAGGGCTTGTCGTGTGGGATATCCATGCCGAGGTGATCGAGGAGGGGGCGTTTGCCGATTTGCTGGAAGGACACAAAATGTTCTTCTTCGGGAATGGGAGCGATAAGGTAAAAGATATTATTCGCCACCCGAATGCCGAATTTATTTCGGGTGTGGCGACTTCTGCCACAAATATGATAATGCTTGCCGAGAAGAAATTCAAGGCGGCGGATTTTGAAAATGTGGCTTATTTCGAGCCTTTTTACTTGAAAGATTTCGTGGCTACCGTGCCGAAACGGAAAGTTTTGTAAAATAATTTGTTTGATGGAAATAGAATTACTGACCCCGTCGCATTGGACGGATTACGAGTTAATTGATAGTGGCGCTTTCGAGAAGCTGGAACGTTTCGGACGTTACGTGATTGCACGACCGGAACCACAGGCAATATGGAATAAATCGCTTTCTGACGACGAGTGGCAACAACGGGCGGATGCTTATTTTAGAAAGGATAAGCGGAGCGAAGACCGGGGCGAATGGGTTTGTAAGCCCAAGATGGCACAACAATGGTTCGTGAATTACCGGTACGGGGATATGGGCATCCGAATGCGGTTGGGGCTGACTTCTTTCAAGCACGTGGGAGTATTTCCGGAACAGGCGGAGAATTGGAATTTTATATATGACCAGGTGAAACGCATAGGGATGGAGGCAAAAGTGTTGAATTTATTCGCCTACACGGGAGGAGCCACTTTGGCAGCAAAGAGTGCCGGGGCGGATGTCACTCATGTCGATTCGGTTAAACCAGTCGTGACTTGGGCAAGAGAGAATATGGAAGCGTCCGGCTTGGACGGTGTCCGCTGGATCGTGGAGGATGCCTTGAAGTTCGTGCAACGGGAAGTACGGCGAGGGAAGAAATATAACGGGATTATCCTTGACCCTCCTGCTTATGGACGCGGTGCCAATGGCGAGAAATGGGTACTGGAAGAAAATATCAATGAACTAATCACCCTCTGTGGGCAGTTATTGGAACCCACGAACAGCTTTTTAGTGTTGAATCTATATTCCATGGGTTTGTCTGCATTATTGGCCCGGAGCGTCGTTCGCCAATTGGTTGGGGAGTGTAGCGGCGAACAATTCGGCGAGCTTTATTTTACCGATTCCTTCGGAAAATCGTTGCCGTTGGGTGTGTATTATAGGTTATGGCGTAAATAAAAGAAGGTGTATGACACAAATTGTAAATTTAAAATTTTCAGAGTTGTGCTGATTTTCTTATCTTTGCATCCTCAATGAAAATATTAAATCTAAAAATTATAAAATAGATGGCAACTACCGCTGATTTTAGAAATGGATTATGTATCGTTTTCAAAGACGATCTATACAGAATTGTACAGTTTCAACACGTGAAACCCGGTAAAGGTCCTGCTTTCGTGCGAACTAAGTTACAGAACATCAAAACCGGTCGGACAATCGAGAATACGTTTACTTCCGGAGTGAAGATTGATGTTGTGCGTATTGAAAGACGCCCGTATCAATTCTTGTACATGGAAGGAGAGGATTATATTATGATGCACACGGAATCTTATGAGCAAATTCCAATCTCTAAAGATTTGATCAATGCCCCGCAATTCCTGAAAGAAGGTGATGCTGTTGAAATGGTTGTACATGCCGACACGGAAACTCCTTTGTATGTAGAATTATTGCCGACGGTTGTTTTGGAAGTAACCTACACCGAGCCGGGATTAAAAGGTGATACCGCTTCTTCTACCGCGTTGAAAGCAGCTGAAGTTGAAACCGGGGCAAGAGTAATGGTTCCTTTGTTCATTAATACCGGGGAGAAAATCCGTATCAAGACAGAAGACGGTTCTTACGTGGAACGAGTGAAAGAATAATTAGATTTCAATTTCTCCATTCGCTTCGGCTTGGAGTTTTTGGATGACCTTTTCAGCGGAGTTTTGCTCCGCTTCTTTTTTGGATGCTCCTAAGCCGCGAGCCATGATTTCTTCACCAATGGTAATCGTGCAAATGAATTTTGAGCGGCGGGCATTTCCCTCCAGCGTGTCGATTTTAAGGTCAACTTTTTGTTTTTGGGCCCATTCGATAAGGCGGCTCTTGTAATTCTTGTCTACATAAACAAGATCTTCCAGGTTGACATAGTGAGGGAAAATATAATTCTCGATAAATGCTTTCGTCTTGTCGTACCCTTGATCCAGGTAAATAGCCCCCGTGAAAGCCTCGAACACGTCCCCGTAAATGTGTTTGTTTTTGGAAATGTCCGACTTGGCAATCACTTCCTCGCTCAAACCCATTTTAATAGCGATAGCGTTCAATGATTCCCGGCTCACGATCTTGGAACGCAAGCGGGTCATGAACCCCTCGTCTTTATTGGGGAAGAATTTGTATAAAATTTCGGCAACAATAGCCCCTAGAACCGCATCCCCCAAGAATTCCAATCGTTCATAATTCAGGACGGTTCCGCTTTTCGTGTATCTTGATGCCGATTTATGCAATAATGCTAGGGTATACAAGCCTTTATTGCCGGGTACGAAACCCCATTCTGTAATAGACAATCCATAAAACTTTTCTTTCCGATGAAGATAAAGTTTTATGGATTGAATTATTTTACTAATCACTTTCCAAAGGTTTTAGTTAGTGATTATTTTTTGAATACTACGCAGGCATTGTGACCTCCGAAACCGAACGTGTTGCTCAAGGCTACATTGATTTTTTTCTCTTGAGCCTTGTTGAACGTGAAATTCAGCTTAGAATCCAATTCCGGATCAAGGTTGCTGAAATTGATGGTAGGGGGTACAATGTCGTTTTTCACAGCCAGAACACAAGCGATCGCTTCCAAGGCACCGGCGGCACCTAATAAATGTCCTGTCATGGATTTGGTAGAACTAATATTCAAGTTGTAGGCTTGTTCTCCAAATGCATTGAGAATAGCCTTAGGTTCTGCGATATCTCCTAATCCTGTGGATGTCCCGTGTACATTGATATAATCAACGTCTTTCGGGGTGAGATTCGCATCTTCCAATGCAGATGCCATAACGTCTCCTGCACCTTCCCCGTTGGGATCTGGAGCAGTCATGTGATAAGCGTCACAATTCATCCCGGCACCGGCAAACTCGGCATAGATCTTAGCACCTCTCTTTACGGCGTGCTCGTATTCTTCCACGATTAAGGAAGCCCCACCTTCTCCCAGCACGAATCCATCTCTGTCCGCATCGAATGGACGGGAAGCAGTTTTGGGATCATCATTGCGCGTGGAGATAGCTTTCATGGCGTTGAAACCTCCAACACCTGGAACGGTTATTGCGGCTTCAGAACCGCCGGCAATAATCACGTCTGCTTTTCCTAATCGAATAAGATTTAATGCATCTACTAAAGAATGGGCAGATGAAGCACAAGCGGAAACTGTCGTGTAGTTAGGACCTTTCAGCCCGTGTTCTATGGCGATCATACCTCCGGCCATGTTTGCGATCATCTTTGGGATAAAGAATGGGTTGAATCTGGGTGTTCCATCTCCAGTGGCAAATGATTTGCACTCTTCGTAGAATGTTTCCAATCCACCGATACCCGCACCCCAGATTACTCCAATTCTTTTTTTATTCTCCAAGGAGAAATCAAGACCTGAATCTTTTATCGCTTCTCTTGCGGCTATGAGCCCGAATTGCGTGTAAAGATCCATTTTACGGACTTCCTTCCTGTCGAAGTATTCCGTGGGCTCGTAGTTTTTAACTTCGCAAGCGAATTGCGTGCGAAATTTAGATGCATCAAAACGAGTAATAGGACCGGCGCCACTGACGCCAGCTTTCAGATTTTCCCAAAATTCGGGCACATTATGCCCCAAGGGATTGATAGTACCAAGACCAGTTATTACTACTCGTTTGAGGTTCATAAATTGAATATTAAATTATTGAGCGTTAGCTTCAACGTATGCAATCGCGTCACCTACGGTAGCGATTTTCTCTGCTTGATCGTCCGGAATAGTGATGTTGAATTCTTTTTCCAATTCCATGATCAACTCTACTGTATCCAAAGAGTCAGCGCCTAAATCATTTGTAAAAGTTGCACCCGGTGTAACTTCTGATTCGTCAACTCCTAATTTATCAACGATGATAGCTTTAACTCTGTTTTGAATGTCAGACATAACTTTAAATTTTAATTAGACATTTTTTAAATTCACACTAACGTCTATAACAGACGTCATAACTCTCTAAGTTCGGGCGCAAAGTTAGAGAATTTATTTTTCCTAGAAAATTTTTTGGCATGAATAAACTCTTTACTATCTTTATGCGGTTGATTTTTAATAGATTACAAGATGAAAAAAGTTGCAATATTTGCCTCTGGATCAGGTTCTAACGCCGAAAATATCATTAATTTTTTCCAAAACGACACCGAAAATGTCGTGAAAATCGTGTTTTGTAACAAGTCAAACGCGTATGTATTAGAACGGGCAAAACGATTGGGGGTTCCTTCTTTTGTGTTTAATCGGGATGAATTTTATCATTCTGATCTGGTGCTGAATGAGTTGAAACGTTTAGAGATCGATTTTATTGTTTTGGCGGGTTTCATGTGGAAGGTGCCGGATGCGATTCTTGAGGCTTACCCGAACCATATTGTCAATATTCATCCCGCGCTCTTGCCTTCTTACGGGGGAAAAGGAATGTACGGGATGCACGTGCACGAGGCGGTTATTGCGGCAGGGGAAAAGGAAAGTGGCATCACGATCCATTACGTGAATGGTCATTATGACGAGGGGGCAACGATCTTTCAGGCAAAATGCCCGATCATCCCGGGGGATACTCCCGATACTTTAGCGGAGAAAGTACACGCTCTCGAATACGAGCATTTCCCGCGGGTGATAAAAGAAGTTCTTGAAAAAATCTGATGATTTTTTCCTTGATTTCAGATTTAATTCTCAATTTTCAATTATTATGAGGAGGTTTACTGTATTACTAGGATTATTGTTGTTCAGTTTCTTGTTGCAAGCTCAGGAAGCGAGATTGTTAAGGTTCCCGCATAGCGTGGGGGACAAGTTGGTATTTTCATACGCGGGCGATCTGTATATCGTGTCCACCGAAGGAGGCACGGCACGTCGGTTGACGTCCCACGTGGGATACGAGATGTTTCCCCGGATCTCGCCGGACGGGAAATATATCGCTTTCACGGGGCAATATGACGGTAATACTGAAGTATTCGTGATTCCCGTGGAAGGGGGTGAACCTCGTCGATTGACCTACACTGCCACGTTAGGTCGGGATGACTTGGGTGACCGGATGGGACCGAATAATATCGTCATCGGCTGGACGCCGGACAGTAAACACGTTCTTTATCGTTCCCGGAGATATACTTTCAATGATTTCACGGGACAATTGTTCACGGTTCCCGTGGAGGGAGGTATGTCAGAAGAACTGCCCTTGAAAAATGGCGGTTTTGCCTCCTATTCTCCCGACGGGAAAAAGTTGGCATATAACTATATTATGCGGGAATTCCGTGCCTGGAAGCGTTACCAGGGCGGAATGGCTGATGATATACGGGTATTTGACTTTGCCACGAAGAAATCGGAACGGATTACCGATAACGTGCGTCAGGACATTATCCCCATGTGGTCGTCCGACGGAAATACTATATATTATATCTCCGACCGGGGCGACGTGATGAACCTTTACGCTTATGACGTGGACACGAAAGAGGACAAACAATTGACTTTTTACAAGGAATATGATATAAAATTCCCGGCTATCGGGGATAAGCGGATTGTTTACGAACAGGGCGGATATATCTATGCCCATGATTTGCAGACCGGGAAGGACAACAAGATCACCATCCGTATTGATAATGACCAGGTATATTCCCGTTCGAAGTTGACGGATGTCAGCGGTCAGATCACCACCGTGGCGACTTCTCCCGGAGGAGAACGTGTGGTAGTTGCCGCGCATGGCGATATTTTTTCATTGCCGGCTAAGACGGGTATTACCTACAACTTGACGAACTCGTCGGATGCCAACGATATGCAGGCAGGCTGGTCGCCTGACGGGAAATACATCAGCTACGTGTCCGACAAAGACGGCGAATTCAATATTTACCTTCGGGATGCCGTAACCGGAAAGGAACGGAAACTGATAAAAGGATTGAAAAGCTATATCTTCAATTACAAATGGTCGCCCGACTCCCGGAAAATCGTGTGGAGCGAGAAAGGGAATACCTTAAATATCTCCGATGTGGAATGCGGCAGCCGGAAAATAGTGGAACAATCGGGCATCCGTTCCATGACTTCTTACAACTGGTCGCCGGACAGCAAGTACATCACTTACGTTCGTCCGGAAGCCGCGATGGATAATATTATCGTGTACAACACGGAAAGCGGTGAAAAGCATCAGATTACGGACGGCTGGTTCGGCTCTGCGTCGCCTAACTTCAGTGACGATGGCAAATATCTCGTGTTCGTGTCGGCACGTGCCTTCTCGCCCACCTACAGCCGCACGGAATGGAACCACGTGTACAACGACATGAATAAAGTGTACGTGTTGCCTTTGGCAAAAGACGCCCCGGTACTTTTCGCGCCAAAGAATGATGTTGTTCCCGTGGAAACGGAAACGAAAGCAAAATCCAAAGATAAAAAGACCGAGCCCGAGGCATTGGTGTACGATTTCTCGAATCTCGACAACCGGTTGATAGAATTACCCGTGCTTGCCTCCAATCATTACAACGACGTGCATATGTTGGGTCATCGGGTATATTACAACCGGGGCGGTCGCACCATGTATTTCGATATGGACAGCAGGCGGGAATCCGACTTGGGCGGGTACGTCGAGTTCTCCCCGGGTTACAAAAAGGCGATTGCCTTCTCCGGTTCGTCCTTTCAAGTCATGGATTTACCCGTTTTTTCTGCCAGCGTGGGAACTCCCGTGCCGACAAAAGACGTGAAAAAAGTGATCGACTACCACCAGGAATGGATGCAGATATACAACGAAAGCTGGCGGCAAATGCGGGATTTCTTTTATGCCAAGAATATGCACGGCGTGGATTGGGATCATGTGTATGAAAAATATAAAGTATTGGTTCCTCACGTGAACCACCGCACGGACTTGACTTATATTATCGGTGAAATGATCGCCGAGTTGAACGTGGGGCATGCTTATTCCATCAACGGTCGTGTTCCCGCCCCGGAGAGAATCAAGATGGGACTCCTGGGAGCTAAATTCAAAAAGGACAAATCCGGCTATTTCCAGGTGACTAAGATTATCGAAGGGGCAAACTGGGATAAGGAAACCCGTTCGCCGCTCACGATGCCGGGCGTGGAAGTGAAGGAAGGTGATTATATTCTGGCTATTAACGGGAAATCATTGAAAGACGTGGACAATATGTTCTCCGAGTTGATCGATATGGCAGGCAAGACCGTTTCTTTGAGGGTGAACTCTGCCCCCGTCGAGAAAGACGCCCGGGAAGTATTGGTTACCCCGCTTGCCGACGAATCGAAGTTATACTATTATAATTGGGTACAAACCAACATCCGTAAAGTGAACGAGGCAACCAATGGTGAGGTCGGCTATATCCATATCCCGGACATGGGCGTCGACGGGTTGAACGAGTTCGTGAAACACTATTACCCGCAGTTGAATAAAAAGGCGTTGATTATCGACGACCGCGGCAACGGGGGTGGCAACGTTTCCCCGATGATTGCCGAGCGACTGATGCGTACCCCGACATTCTATACCATGCATACCAACCAAACTCAGGGATCAGTAAATCCCGTGGGCACCTTCCTCGGTCCGAAAGTATTGCTCGTGAATGAGTATTCCGCCTCGGACGGAGACTTGTTCCCCTATCGTTTCAAGTATAACAAATTGGGAACTATCGTGGGACGCCGCACGTGGGGAGGTGTTGTCGGTTACAGTGGTTCCATCCGTGTCGTGGACGGCGGTTCCATTGTCACCCCCTCGTACGCCCCGTATGCCGCTGACGGCAGCGAATTTATCATCGAAGGTCGAGGTGTATCTCCCGACGTGGACGTGGAGAACGATCCCCACCTTGAATATATGGGTGATGACGAGCAATTGAACCGTGCAATTCAAATCATTCTCGAAAAGCTGAAAACCGAGAGGAAAGAAATCCCGGCTATCCCCGCCTTCCCGGATAAGTCCGGGGGAAAAAAGTAGGAACTAAAAACAAAGGGCTGTCTGAAAAATCTTTTGGCAACCCTTTGTTCTTTATATGTTACAAAATTTATCGGGTCTGTTGTTTCATTTGTTGGCGTTTCTTCTTCGTCCTGCATTTGTCGCAAACCCAGATTTATTTCGTAATTTTGCAACTGAAACTAAATTGAAAATGGAAACAAAAGAGGTTGAGTGGGATGGTATTCCTGTCCCGAGGCGGTATTGGGCAATCTTGGCGATTGCCATGGGAATCACGGTATCCGTGTTGGACGGAACGATTGCTAACGTGGCGTTGCCCTCCATCGCGGGGGATTTGAATGCCACGCCCTCGATGTCTATCTGGATCGTGAACGCCTATCAGTTGGCTATTGTTGTTTCCTTGCTCTCGTTGTCATCGCTGGGAGATATTTGGGGATACAAGCGGGTGTATATTGTCGGGTTGTTGATCTTCTCCGTGGCCTCCTTGGCGTGTGCCCTTTCTGTTTCTTTGGCACAATTGACCGTTGCCCGCGTGTTCCAGGGATTCGGGGCGGCAGCTTTGGCGAGTGTCAACACGACTTTGATTCGGATTATCTATCCCCGTCGTTTCCTGGGACGGGGATTGGGAATCAACGCCTTGGTCGTTGCTGTTTCCGCTGCCGGGGGACCGACGATTGCCGCCGGGATTCTTTCCGTCGCTTCCTGGCAGTGGCTGTTTGCCATAAATATCCCGATCGTGATAGCCGCTTTGATCCTATCCTGCAAGTTTTTGCCCTCCAATCCGATGAAAGTCACGGGGCGCACGTTCGATTGGCGAAGCGGTATCATGAACGCGCTGACCTTCGGGTTGCTGATCTTCTCTATCGAGGGATTCACCCACGATATGAACTGGAAAGTATTGTTCCTCATGATAGCGGCGGTATTCGTGATCGGTTATTTCTTCGTGCGGCGGCAGTTGTCACAAACCTACCCGTTGTTGCCTGTCGATTTGTTGCGCATCCCGATATTTTCTCTTTCCGTGGGAACCTCCATTTGCTCGTTCGTCGCCCAGATGCTGGCAATGGTGTCCTTGCCTTTCTTCTTGCAGCACACGCTGGGAAAGAGTGAAGTCGTTACCGGGCTCCTGCTTACCCCTTGGCCCTTGGCGACCATGGTGGCGGCACCCTTGGCGGGAAAGCTGATCGAGCGTGTACACGCCGGACTGTTGGGGGGCATCGGTTTGTCGATCTTCGCGTGCGGCTTGTTCTTGCTTGCCACGTTGGCGGATAAAGTTTCCGGTGTCGGGATCGCTTTCTTCATGATGATGTGTGGTGCTGGCTTCGGTTTATTCCAGACGCCTAATAACAGTATCCTGATCTCCTCCGCCCCGCAAAACCGAAGCGGTGGCGCCAGCGGTATGCTCGGTATGGCTCGTCTGACGGGGCAAACCACGGGAGCGTCCCTCGTGGCATTAATGTTTGTCATGTTTCCCGTCAACGGAACATACGCCTCGCTCTACCTTGCCGGGATATTCGCCTTTGTCGCCGCGGTGGTCAGTTTTAGTCGCGTGTCTCTGCCCGAGCCGGAATTACTGCGGGGTAATGCCAAGAAAAACAGATAGCCGGGTAGTTTTTAGCTTCTTTTTTATATACTTTTGTCCCCTGTAAAATGCATTGGTATAAATGGAGTTGTCGCATGAATAACACGGGATGGATTTGGATAACGGTTGTTTTTTTGGGAATAATGCTTGTTGGGGCTGTTTCGCGAGTGGATGGGCAGGAACGGGATAGCCTGACGGAGCCGCCTTCGCGTAAATTTACTCATGGATTGAAATTTGAAGGACGTCCGGAATATATTTTTCAGACGAGTTCTTTTTTGCAAGGCGATAACCCGGAGGGGAAATTGATTAAGGGGGCTTCCTCTTTTCACTTGAAATACTTTTTCCGCTATCGTCAGGGAAGTGCTGCCGAACGTGCCTACGGGGACGTCTACCAGGGAGTGGGTTTCGGGTATTATACCTTTGGCGAGCCTCGTTTATTGGGTAACCCGGTGGCGTTTTACTTGTTTCAGGGAGCTCGTATCGCTCGTTTGTCCCCTTGGCTGTCTTTCTATTACGAGTGGAATTTGGGATTGTCCACGGGGTGGAAAACGTATGATTCCTACGACAACCCGTATAATAAGATGATGGGTTCGAGGGTAAATGCCTACATTAATGCCGAGTTCTACTTGCGCTGGAAACTTTCCCCGGCGTTAAGCCTGACCACGGGACTCACCGTGTCGCATTTTTCTAACGGCAACACCACGATTCCTAACGCCGGTTTGAACACGATCGGTGGAAATTTCGGGTTGGAGTGCAATTTTTACCGGCAGGAGGATCTGAAGCCGTTGAAAACAATGGGTGTTTCCGCGTACCAACCCTTCCGTCCCTATGTCAGTTATGATTTTGTATTCTTCGGCTCGTGGCATAGCCAGGGCATCAAGACGGCGGACGGGCTTTCCGCTTCTCCCGAATCTTACCCGGTATTCGGGTTTAATTTTGCCCCGATGTATAACGTCAACCACAGGCTTCGGCTGGGGGTGTCGCTGGATGGTACGTTTGACGGGGGAGCGAATTTATACACGGAGTACGACGTGTACGGGCAGATCGACAAGTCGCAAATCCTCCGTCCTGCGCTTGGTGACCAGTTTGCCCTGGGGCTTTCCGGGCGGGTGGAGTATGTGATGCCTTTTTTCACCGTGGGAATCGGGATGGGAGCCAACGTGATCGGGAAGGGCGATTTGAATATGTTCTACCAGTTGTTCACGCTGAAAATAGCTGTTTCCCGGGCGGCTTTCCTTCACGTGGGATATAACCTCCGGGAGTTTCACGAACCTAATTTCTTGATGCTGGGTGTCGGTTTCCGGTTCAATGGCAAATCTATTGTTTTTTAACGTCTTGATTTAATGCTGTTTTCTCGATGAGGAACTACCCTATTCATCCCTGAATCAAGGATGAATAGGGTATGAATTCCGGTTGACTTCCGTCATGAACGCTATAGGAACCCTATAGCAACGCTATATGAACGCTATTTAAAATAGCGTTCTTATAGGAAATTAATAGCTTAACTAAAAGTTTATATACGGTATTCCTCCGGAATTGATACGTGATTAATACTGTATTATATTGGGACTTACTCGTTATCTCTCACGGATTTCATCAGGATGATGAAAAATGTATGTGTGTGGCTTTTGTTTTTTAAGGTAAAAACGGCTATATTTGTTTTTGTGATGTTTGAGATGTGGGGAATATTTTGTCGTTTATTTCCACGGAGTTGAGAATTGATTTTGTAATTTTTTGAGAGGAGTTTTTTATGCCATTTACTCATTTTCACGTGCACTCGCAATATTCCATTCTGGACGGTGCGGCAAGTGTGCCGGGATTAATAGATAAAGCTATCGCGGACGGTATGCCGGCGATAGCGTTGACCGACCACGGGAATATGTTCGGGATAAAATTGTTTTACGATTTATGCCGGAAGAAAGGGATCAAGCCGGTGCTGGGCGTGGAGGCTTACGTGGCACGGGTATCGCTGTATAACAAGGAGAAGCCGGTGGATCGTTCGGGGGAGCATTTGATTATTCTGGCAAAGAATTTGCAAGGGTACAAGAATCTGGTGAAGTTGTGTTCTGCGGCTTTCGTGGACGGGTATTATTATCGCCCGCGTATCGATAAGGCTCTTTTGGAAAAATATCACGAGGGTTTGATTATTTCTTCGGCTTGTCTGGGTGGGGAAATCTGCCAAAAAATTATGGCGGGAGATATCGAGGGGGCGGATCAGGCGGCCTTGTGGTACAAGAATTTGTTAGGAGAGGATTATTATTTGGAGGTGATGCGCCACCCGGCGGAAGCGGCGAAGGAGAGAGCCGAGGTGTATGAGAACCAGGTGAAGTGCAATGCTGAGATCTTGCGCATGGGCGAAAGATTAGGAATTAAGGTGATAGCCACGAACGACGTGCATTTCCTGAACGAGGAGGATGCCGAGGCGCACGATTTGTTGATTTGTTTGAATACCCGGAAGGATTTGGACGATCCGAACCGGATGAGATATACCCGTCAGGAGTGGTTCAAGACCACGGCGGAGATGCAAGCCTTGTTTAGCGACATCCCGCAAGTGTTGGAGAACACGCAGGAGATCGTGGATAAGGTGGAAGAATACAAGCTGGATTCCGACCCCTTGATGCCGGTGTTCCCGATTCCACCCGAGTTGGGTACGGAGGAGGAGTACCGGAAGCGTTTCACGGCAGAGGATTTGTTCAACGAGTTTACCCGTAACGAGAAGGGTGAAGTCGTGCTGACACAGGAGGAAGCCGAGAAGAAAGTGAAGAAGTTGGGAGGCGTCGACCGCTTGTACCGTATCAAGCTGGAAGCGGATTACCTGAAGGAGTTGGCGATGAAAGGAGCCAAAAAACGGTATGGCGAGGATATTCCGCCGGATATCATGGAGCGGTTGATTTTCGAGTTGCATATCATGAAGACGATGGGTTTCCCGGGGTACTTCCTGATCGTGCAGGACTTTATACAGGCGGCTCGTGATATGGGCGTGATCGTGGGACCGGGACGTGGTTCGGCGGCGGGAAGTGCCGTGGCGTACAGTTTGGGTATCACGAATATCGACCCGGTGAAGTATGATTTACTGTTCGAGCGTTTCTTGAATCCCGACCGTATTTCATTGCCTGATATCGACGTGGATTTCGATGATGATGGTCGGCAGAGGGTACTGGAGTGGGTAACCCGGAAATACGGGGAGGACAAGGTTTCGCATATCGTTACGTTCGGTAGTATGGCGGCAAAGATGGCGATCAAGGACGTGGCACGTGTGTTGAAGCTTGATTTGTCGGAGGCGAACCGTTTGGCGAAGATGGTGCCGGAGGTGCCCAAGATCACGTTGAAGAAGGCGTACAAGGAGAATCCGGATTTGGAGAAAGAGAAAGATTCCCCGAACCCGCTGGTGGCGAAGACGCTTCATCTGGCGGAGATTCTGGAAGGATCGGTACGGCAGACGGGGGTACACGCTTGCGGTATCCTGATTAGCCGTGATCCCTTGACAGATCATATCCCGATTATGCCGACCGAGGGGGAGAGTTTGATGACCACGCAGTACGACGGGCATTTCGTGGAGCCGATCGGGTTGATCAAGATGGACTTTTTAGGGTTGCGTACCCTTTCTATTATAAAGACGTGTCTGGATAATATCAGAAAGTCCAAGCACGAGGAGTTGAATGTCGATGCTATCTCGCTGGAAGACCCGGAGACGTTCGCTTTGTTTTCACGGGGTGATACGACCGGATTGTTCCAGTTTGAGTCGCCGGGAATGAAGAAACACTTGCGTGCATTGAAGCCGAACCGTTTTGAGGATTTGGTGGCGATGAATGCCTTGTATCGCCCGGGACCTATGGAGTATATTCCCGATTTTATCAAGCGTAAACACGGGGAAGAGCCTATCGTGTACGACCACCCGATGATGGAGCCTTACTTGAAGGATACCTATGGTATCACGGTGTACCAGGAGCAGGTGATGTTGCAATCGCGTGCCCTCGGTAATTTTACCCGGGGTATGTCCGACACGTTGCGTAAGGCGATGGGTAAGAAGCAGATCGATACGATGAATGCCTTGAAAGCCCAGTTCCTTGATGGATGTAATAATAATCCCGAGTTCGTGAAGGGCTGCAAGGAGATGGGCAAGGAAGTGAATCCGCTGGTGGAAAAGATTTGGGGGGACTGGGAGGCTTTCGCCTCTTACGCGTTCAACAAGTCGCACTCGGTTTGTTACGCTTATATCGCTTACCAAACGGGATTCTTGAAGGCGCATTACCCGTCGGAATTTATGGCAGCCAACTTGAGCTGTAACTTGTCGGATATCACGAAGGTGACGGTGTTTATGGACGAGTGTAAGCGCATGGGGTTGAAAGTGTTGGCGCCGGACGTGAACGAGTCGGACAATGACTTTACCGTGAACCAGAAGGGGGATATCCGTTTCGGTATGGCGGCAATCAAGGGCGTGGGCGTGGCGGCTGTCGACTCGATCGTGCAGGAACGCGAGAAGGGTGGACCGTTCAAGGATGTGTTTGATTTCTTCGAGCGGGTGGATTACAGGACGGTGAACAAGAAGACGCTGGAAAGTTTGGTGACTGCCGGAGGACTGGATAGTTTCGGGCTGGACAGGTCGCAATATTTCCATATGCCGGACGGGCACACGACTTTCCTGGAAAACCTGGTGAATTTCGGGCAAAAGAAGCAGCAGGACAGTATGTTGATGCAGGCGACGTTGTTCGGGGGCATGGACGAGTACGACGTGAAGAAGCCCACGATTCCGCTGTGCGAGCCGTGGACGGACGTGGAGAAGGCGCGTAAGGAGAAAGAATTGATTGGTATTTACTTGACTTCTCATCCCTTGGATTCTTACAAGTTGGAGATAAACGCGATTTGTACGCCACTGGATAGTTTGACGGATTTGTCGCCTTTCAAGGATAGGGAGGTGACTATCGCGGGTATTATCGTGAATATGCGAATCGGGAAAACGAAGAAAGGGAATGATTTCGGTATCCTGACCATCGAGGATTTTACCGGGACGTTCGAGATGGCTTTCTTCGGGGAGGATTTTATCAAGTTCAGAAATTATTTTATTTTGGAAACGGCAGTTTACATCAAGGGCAAGGTTCAGGCGAAGAAGTGGGGAGGAGCGGGGGAGCTTGCTTTCAACGTGGTGAGCATGGACTTGCTGAGCGTAATCAGCGAGAATCTGATCCGTTCGATCACTTTGCAGGTGAACGTGGAAATGTTGACGCACGAGATTGTGACAGAGTTACATAACCAGTTCGTGAACGAGCAGGGTGATCTCCCGTTGAATTTTGTCTTGTATGATAACTCGGGACATCGGGTGAAGATGTTTTCAAGGACTTGTAAGATAGGACGTTCGAGAGAATTGTACGAATATTTCGAGAATAATGATGCTATTAAAATGAAAATTAATTAATTTCGCCGTGTCGGAGCGTTGGATTTTACGCGAGTATTCTCCAACGCTTTTAGCATGAAAATTATTATAAACTTTAAAGATAAAAGTATGGCTATTGCAGTTAATGATTCAAATTTCGAGGAAGTTGTGCTGAAAGCAGAAGTTCCCGTGTTGGTAGATTTTTGGGCAGAATGGTGTGGACCATGTAAGATGATGTTGCCTATTATCGAGGAAATCTCTAAAGAGTTCGAAGGCAAGGTGGTTGTTGCTAAGGTGAACGTGGACGAAAGTTCTGCTTCCGCTAAATATGGAATTCGTAACATCCCAACAATTCTTTTCTTCAAGGGTGGTCAGGTTGCAGACAAGCAAGTAGGTGCAGTGCCTAAGGCTACGTTGGTAGACAAGATCAATAAATTGCTTTAATAGTTTGTTGTTTTGATAAGATATGAAACCGCTGAAAGGCGGTTTTTTTTATTTCGTGTGTTTTTAATAGAGGATGTATCCCGCGATTCCAGCCAGGATGATCATGAGGATGGGGTCCATTTTGAATTTGAAGGTGGCGATGAAGGCTATGGCAAAGATGATGTAGCTTTTGTAGTCAGCGAAGTTTTGTTTGTTCATGAGCAATAGGGCAGCGGCGCCGATCAGTCCGAGGACGGTGGTTTTCAGTCCTTTCATTGCCCAATCGACGTATTTGTTGTCCCGGAACATGAAAAAGAATTTGGAAATGGTGATCATGATGAACAATGACGGCAGGCTGACGGCGAAGGTGCAGATTGCCGAACCCCAGACGCTTCCCGTTGCCGTGTAGCCGATGTAGGTGGCGGTGTTGAAGGCGATGGGTCCCGGGGTACTTTGGGAAATGGCGACGATGTCGGTGAAGTCGGCAACACTGATCCACTGGTGGGTTTCCACCATGTCGTGTTGTATCAGGGACAGCATGGCATAGCCCCCGCCGAAACCGAACAAGCCGATTTTGAAGAAGGTGATGAATAGGCTGATATATAATTCCACGCTTTCCATTTTCCAGTTTTTTTACTTTTTGTTTTTTGTTCTTTTTTCCTTTATCCTGCCTACTGCAAGACCTCCCAAGATGGCGGCGATAATAATATATATTGGCGATAGTCCGGTTTGCCAAACAATCAAGGCGGCAAGGGTGGGGATGATGACTGTTTTGCGGGTGATCCCGGCGGATTTCCCCATTTTGTAGAGGGGTGCGGCGATGAGGGCGACCACGGCGGGGCGGATGCCTTTGAATACTCTCTCTACTCCCGGGTTGTCTTTGAAGTCGGTAAATATTATGGCGATAAGCAAGATCACGATGAAGGAAGGGAGTATTGTGCCGAGGCTGGAGAAAATGACGCCTTTTACTCCCCGAGCCTTGTAACCGACGAAAATAGCCGTGTTGAGGGCTATCGGTCCGGGAGCGGATTGGGCGATGGCGAGCATTTCGACAAATTCGCTTTCTTTCAGCCATCCTTTTTTGTCGACGACTTCTTTTTGGATCAGAGGGATCATGGCATAGCCTCCTCCTAACGTGAAGGAGCCGATTTTAAAAAAGGATATGAATATTTGCCAGTATGAAGCCATAATTTGTATTATAATATTAGTCGCAAAGATATGATAAATTTTTTGATTGGTTTCGTTTGTGTTTTTGGTGAATTGTAAATAATTTTGTTTAAAGGAATGAGTTTATATTTAATTGTAAGAGTACTATGAAAATCGTGCGAATTTTGTTACTTGTCATTTTTTCTTTTTCGTTTGTTTGCTTGTCAGCGCAAGATCGAAAGTGCTATAGGTGCCATGGCAAGGGAATTATTTACTTCCAGCATAACGTGGGAACTTACGGGCAGAATAATAGTAAAAAGCAATGCCCGATATGTCATAAATGGGTGCCTGCCGGGGTATCCCATTCGGATCCGTGTCCCGATTGTAACGGGCATGGGGTTGTGTCTAGTTCTGGCTCGAATAAATCGAATACCCGAAATACGTCCGGTAATAATAATGCTTCGGAAACATACGGGCTTTCGGCTGAAACTCAGCAGCAGATGTTGAACGTAATGAATGGGCAATTAAGGGGAGAGGAGGGCTTCTTGAATCAAAATAATTGTTATGGAAAGTATTATCAATATAATCCGACTTCTCACGTGGGATTAAACACGTTGACGGATAAAATCAAAGAGTTGAATAGGTGCAGCACGGGGGCCTTTTCTGCTAATGGAGCGGGAGTCATTGTTTTTGACGGGTATGGTTTTCAGACCCAAGGTGTACCTCAAGCGTTGTTGGATAGACTTTTCCAAATCAACAAGGAACAGCAAACCATTAAAGACGTGACGATTACGGATAATGGCACGTATTGGTGCGTAATATACGGCAACTGTTGGGCGGCATACGCTCCAGAGGGCGTGTATAACCAATTGAATGTCATGATTAATAAGAGCGGTATTTCATCTGTCGCTTTGAATGATTCCGGGCATTACATTATCGTGGGAAATGACGGTTCGACACTTTGTTCTTCACAATATTATCAAGAGCGAGTGAATGAAGCGAGAGGTAAATTCGGGAAAATCATCAGCGCTTCCATCGATCTATTTGGAAGAGTTGCCTTGTGTTGCGAACGTGGCGTATATCTCTGTGGGGCACCCAGTAGCGTGGCGGATGTCTTGAAGAGTATTAATATTATCCCCAAGGTGGTAAAAATTTCTTTTACCGGCCATTATTTGATAACGGATGGCAAGGGTGTTTGTTGGTACTGGTTTTAGGGGATTTAAATTTGTTTTAAGATATTCACCAGAGAATCTTTTATTTGTGTAAAACGAGGCATATTTTCGGGTGAAATGGGTTCTTTTGGAGGAGAGCTCATTTTCAGGGGATTGATGGGGGTGCCATTTTTATATACCCGGAAATCCAAGTGCGGACCAGTAGCGAGCCCGGTGGCTCCGACGTACCCGATGGTTTCTCCTTGTTTTACACGTTTGCCGGGTTGAATCCCTTTGGCAAATTTGGAGAGGTGCATATAAGTGGTGGAATAGACACTGTTGTGCTTGATGGTCACGTAATTTCCGCCCCCATTGGCTTGGTAAGCTTTTTTCACGACAACGCCATCACCGATGGTTTGAACGGGAGTTCCTGTCGGGGCAGCATAATCCACGCCGTGGTGTGCCCTGTATTTTTTCAGGACGGGATGGTAACGGTTGTTGGAGAAGCCGGAAGATATGCGGGAATATCTTAACGGGGCTTTCAGGAATGCTTTTTGTAAGCTGTTGCCGTCTTCGTCAAAATAGGCGAACTTTTCATTTTGCTCGAAGGGTATGGCGTAAAAGTCTTTGCCGGCGTTCGTGAAGATTGCCGCTTTGATATTGAAATCACGCAAGGGCTTGTCTTCGACATATGATTGTTCATAAAGTACACGGATGGAGTCTCCCTTTGCTATGCCGTAAAAGTCGATAGACCAAGCGTATATTTCCGATAGGGTAATCGCTAGGGTCGGGTCTGTACCGGCTTCAACCATGGCGTTCCAAAGAGAAGAGGTGATGCCGACTTTTGCCATGTGTTCTTTTTTCACGACATCTTTTTGTCCCATGTAAACTTCTGAAGTTTCCTTGAAGTCAATAACCACGTACTCTAGAGCGTTTTTCTCGTAGATAAAGAATTCCGGGGTTCGAAGACTGTCTTTTGCCAAGAAAAGGGTATAGTTCTGACCGCTTTTGATGTTTCTCACGTCGAAAACATTTTTGCAACGTTGGGTGATTTCATGTATTTTGGCTGAGGAAACCTTGTATTTCGCAAGAATTAGGGAAAGGTTTTGGTTTTTCTCCACGGTACCTTCTTCTATTTCGAAGTTGTCAGAGGGGATTCCGTATTTGTAATGCGCCTGCCGGATTTCTGTCGTGTCCACGACTTCATCTACCGCATTAGCTTCAAGTATAGCTTCTTTGTTTCCTTTGTTGCTGGGCCAAAAGATGATAATCCCTAACATAAGACCTATTGCAGCCCAAATCCATATCCATTTTGTCTTTTTCATGTTATTCATTTGTTCACGTCGAATCTGGTTCGCAAGTTAGGTGATTTTTGTGAAAACTTTCTTAATGTTGTTGTTAACAAAACATTAAAGTTACTTTTTTATTGTTGCTTCGATTTGTATTTTACTATTTTTGGCATGATGGAAGATTAAAAAGTGTTTTTGAAGTAAAGTGAAGAGAATTTAGACGTGAAAACGATAATGTTTTATTTACTAGTTGTTTGAGAAAATGTAAATCTTAAAGTTTTCATAAAATTGATTTTCGAATAACACTAAATCAATTTTGAAACGTCTATTTATAAAGTTTGCAAAAGTGTTGTTGTATGAACATATTAATTTTAATAACAGATTTATGGAAGAGCCAATTGTAAAAGTCGAACACCTGTCACATCGCTACAGCATTCAATGGGCGGTACGCGACATCAGCTTCGAGATTCCTGTTCGGGGAATTTATGGTTTACTGGGATCAAACGGTGCCGGTAAGTCGACCACGATGAACATTATCAGTGGTGTTATCAAACAAACGGAAGGTAATGTTTTTATTCGGGGAATTGATGCCCGGAAACACCCGGTGGATGCTAAACGTCATATCGGTTTCTTGCCGCAGAAGCCGCCTTTATACGGAGATTTGACGGTGGAAGAGTATTTACTGCATTGCGCAAGATTGCGTTGGGTGCCTGACCACGAGCTGAAGAATGCTGTGGAAGAGGTATTGGGCCGGTGTGGAATCACGCATTTCCGCAAGCGTTTAATAAAGAATTTGTCAGGTGGTTACCAACAACGTGTTGGTATTGCGCAGGCGATTGTTCACAAGCCTGATCTAGTAGTGTTTGATGAGCCGACGAATGGTTTGGATCCGAACCAGATCATGGAGATCCGGCATTTGATCAAGGAGATCGCTACGGAACGTACTGTGATCCTTTCTACTCATATATTGACGGAGGTACAAGCTGCTTGCGATCATATCATGATGATCGAGGAAGGAAAGCTCGTGTTCATGGGTTCTGTTGATGAATTTGATAATTATATTGTGCCGAATACATTGTTCCTTTCTATGGTAGATCCTCCAGCCCCGGATGAACTTGCTAAGATTGAAGGTGTGTTGGGAGTGGAAGAATTGGGTAACATGAAATTCCGTATCCGTTTCGAGGAAGCACAAGAGGTTATCGATCGTATCGTGAAAGAGAGTGCCGACAAAGGTTGGCGTTTGTCAGAGATCCGGGTAGAAAAGAGTTCTTTGGACAGTATATTCGCAGAATTATCTAAAAAAGCACATTAAAAAATCAGGTTATGTTTAAAATGATATATAATATTGCGAGAACAGAATTGCAAATGTTATTCTATTCTCCTGTTGCATGGTTGATATTGGTTGTTTTCGGCGTGCAGGCTGGAATACTTTTTGCCGATAATATCGCCGGATTGGTAAGTTCTCAGGAAATGGGATATAGCGTTTCGGGAGCTTCAATGAGAGTCTTTACCAACCCTTGGGGAGGTATTTTCCCCAGTATACAAAATTATTTGTATTTCTATATTCCTCTTTTGACCATGAGTTTGGTCAGCAAGGAGTTGAGTAGTGGTTCTATCCGTTTGTTGTATTCTTCACCGATCACCAACTTCCAGATTATCGTGGGTAAGTTTTTGTCCATGATGCTTTACGGGCTTTTCATGATTGGAATTCTTTTCCTGATTGTGCTTTGCAGTTGGTGTGTTATTAAAGATTTTGATTGGCCAATGGTGTTTACCGGGTTGTTGGGGTTGTATTTGTTGATTTGTGCTTATGCGGCAATCGGTATCTTTATGTCCAGTTTGACTTCATACCAGATCGTGGCTGCTATCGGTACGTTTGCCGTGTTGATGATGTTGAGTATGGTTGGCGGTTGGTGGCAAGAGTATGATTTGGTGCGGGACGTTACTTATTGGTTGGCTATGTCAGGCCGTAGCGGTAAGTTTATTGCCGGGTTGATTTGTAGTGAAGATTTGCTGTATTTCATAATCGTGGTTTGCTTGTTCTTGGCATTGACGATTATTCGTTTGAATGCAGTACGTCAAAAGATTCGTTTCGTGATCACGTTGGGAAGAAATCTAGGTGTGATTCTTTTGGTTTGTGTACTGGGGTATGTTACTTCTATGCCGCAAATGAAAGTTTATTATGATGCGACTGCGACGAAGAGTAACACGTTGACCCAGAATAGTCAAGAGATCGTGGCGAAATTGGATGGCGGCATGACGATTACCACGTATATCAATGCTCTTGATCCGGGTGCGTCTTGGTATGCAGCATATTATTTTCTGAAACCGGATATGGAGCGTTTCGAACAATACTTGCGTTTCAAGCCGGATATGAAATTGAAATACGTGTATTATTATGACACGACAGCTAATCCGCAATTGGATAGGCGTTTCCCGGATAAGACGCTTCGCGAGAAGATGATAGAGGTTTGTAAGATATATGGAATGGATTCCAATAGATTTATGACCCCGGAGAAGATCCGAGAGAAGATTGATTTGTCGGGAGAAGGTAATACTTTTGTGCGGCAGATTGTACGCGATAATGGACAAAAAGCTTGGTTGCGTATATACAACGATATGCAACGTTTCCCGAGTGAACGAGAGATTACGGCTGCTTTCAAGCGTATGGTGATGGAGCTTCCGAAGGTAGGTATCGTGCAAGGACATGGAGAACGTAGTTTTTATGGTAATAAAGATCGTGATTACAGTGCTTTTGCGAATGATAAGGCTTTCCGTTATTCTTTGTTGAATCAAGGTTTTGACGTGGAAGAGGTGAATTTGGAGAAACAGGTTCCGGCACATATCAATATCATGATGATTGCCGATATGCGTGACTGGTTGAGTCCGGAACAAGAGGCTAATTTGCAGCAATACATTGACCGTGGCGGTAACTTGTTTATTTTGGGCGAACCGAAACGTAGGGAGGTGATGAACAAGCTTTTTGCTAAATTCGGTTACGAGATGACGACCGGAGTTTTGGTTAAACAGGACACGAATTTGCTGGCAGACGTGATTATTTCTTACCCGACGAAGGAGGCTGCAGACAGTATAGCTTATGATTTCGGAACGATGCGTAGATATAAAATGGCTATGTCTACCCCGAGTGTTGCCGGTTTGGAAAAAATTGCGGACAAGGGATACAAGGAAACCATCATGTTCAAAACAGATACGATTGGCGTTTGGAATGAGTTGGAAACGACAGATTTTGTTGATGATACGATTCATTTGAATCCTGCTGTCGGTGAAGTGGAAAAGATTTATTCTACGGTTGTGGCGTTGTCTAGGAAAGTTGGGGATAGAGAGCAGAAAATTATCTTGACAGGTGATGCGGATTGTATCAGTAACGGCGAGTTTGGAAGAAGAGTGCCGACGGTACGTACTTCCAATTACACGTTGATTACCGGAAGTTTCTTCTGGCTGTCTGATAACGAGGTGCCGATCGACGTGAGACGCCCGCCGCTACCGGATGATAAGGTGTACGTGGCAAAAACGGGTGCTGCGGTTATCAAGTGGTCGTTTATGGTGATTATTCCTTTGCTATTGGCTGTTGCCGGAATCTTGATTTGGGTTCGTAGAAAAGGAAGATAGTGTAATTTGCGATTTTAGATTTACGATTTCGGATTTCGTGTTATGAACGGGATGAAAATTGGAGATTTAAGATCAAAGAGATAAGAGAATTTGAAAATGTGGAATATTGATATAGTATGAGTTTTAAAATAGATAAACAAACTTTGGACGATCTGGTGATTTTTGGGAATAATAGGACCAAATCTGTCTATGAAATCTTCAATCGCACGCAGACGCGCGGGGGTGCGAAGATTTTGGAAGAGATGTTCCTTTATCCATTGTCAGATGCAGACCAGATTAATGAACGGAGTGATGTAATCCGTTATTATCGGGATATGGAGGCGGTGTTCCCTTTCAGAAGTGAAATTTTTGACACGATGGAATTTTATTTGGGAAATACCGATCGCCGTACTCAATTGATGACGCAAGATAATACGTTAGGGCGTAAGTTTAAAAATCTGGTGGGAACGGATACGGAGTATACCCAATTGCATAACGGTATCGTGTGTTGTATCGAGTTGTTGAATACCTTGGATGCTTTTTTGAAAGCATCCAAGTCGGACACGGGTAACAAGACTATTGTCGATTTGACAGCTAACTTGCGCTCTTTGCTTGACAATGAAAAGTGGGCTTGGTATACTTCCGAGAAGGGGAAGAAAAAACTTGTTTACGAGCAAGCGGTGCTCTATGATCGGGTGTTCCGTTTCGAGGAGCGGGATAAGATGATGAAGATTTTGTATTACGTTTATCTGCTTGATGTTTATATGGCCGTGGCAAAGGTGGCGAAAGAGCGAGGTTTCGTTTTTGCCAAAGCTTATCCGAACGATCATAACATTTTGAAATTGAAAGGTGTTTTTCACCCATTCTTGACGAATCCGGTGGGTAATGATATCGAGGTGGATGAGAATAGTAACGTGATTTTCTTGACGGGGGCAAATATGGCTGGAAAATCAACGTTCATGAAAACTTTTTGTATCTCGATTTTTTTGGCACATGTGGGTTTCCCCGTTCCTGCTAAAGCTATGGAGTTTTCCGTGCAGAACGGAATGTTCACGACAATTAATTTGCCGGATAACTTGAGCATGGGGTATAGCCATTTCTATGCAGAGGTGTTGCGTGTGAAGAAAGTGGCCCAACAAGTACGTCAGACCCAACATTTGATAGTGGTGTTTGATGAGTTGTTCCGTGGCACGAATGTGAAAGATGCTTACGATGGAACGGTGGCGGTGGCAGAGGCTTTTGCTGGCATACGGAATTGTATATTTATGATATCGACGCATATTATCGAAGCGGGGGAAGTTTTGAGAGAGCGGTGTGATAACATTAACTTCGTTTATTTGCCCACGAAGATGGAGGGTAGTAAACCGATTTACACGTACACGTTGGCACAGGGGATCACGGATGACCGCCATGGTATGATGATCGTGAATAATGAACGGATTATTGAAATTATTAAAAACGGTGAGGCATGAGTTTCGAGACAGATAAACAGACACTAGACGACTTGAACTTGTTAGGCAAGTACAAGAATAATTCCGTTTATAGTATGTTCGTGGGAACAATTACCCGCGGCGGGGAACGCATGATGGAAAATATGTTCCTTCACCCGTTAACAAATGCTAAAGCTATTAATGAACGGTCTTCCGTTTTCCGTTATTTCCGGGATCACGATTTCGGATTTCCGTTCGGGAAAGACGAATTTGACGTGGTGGAGCAGTATGTTACCGGGGCAAGTAGCAAACATGGATTCCGGAATATATTCCAGATTCTGAAAGCAAAGTCAATGCACTATATCAGTAATGATCCGGAATTTAATATTCTCCGTGATCGGATTTTGATGTCGATCAAGTTTTTCCAGAAAGCCCGCGAGTATTTTGATAAGTTGGCGATTGATGTGGCCGGTAATCCTTTCCAGGGTGTTGTGGAGAGAGGTCGTTTGCTGTTGAAGGATGCCCGTATTGGTAAATTGTTGGCACACCCTCGTCAGGATAATCCGGGGTTGGCGAACTTGATTTCTTTTGACCGGGTATTTCGTTGCTTGCTGAATAAACAATTCAAGGAGGTTATCGAGTTATTGCAAGGGATTGACGTGAACGTGGTTGTTGGGGGCGTTGCCAAGGAGAAGAATTTCTGCTTTGCTACGGCTGCTGATGAAGGCGAAGTGTTGGTTGCAGCAACGGGTTTGCATCATCCCCGTATTGATGGGGCAATTTCTAATGATTTGGAAGTGACGAAATCCAAAAATATATTCTTCTTGACGGGGGCTAATATGGCAGGAAAGTCTACTTTGATGAAATCTTTCGGTATTGCCGTTTACATGGGACACATGGGTTTCCCGATTGCAGCGAAGACTATGCAATTCCGTATACAAGATGGTATGTATACTTCGATCAATGTGCCTGATAATATAAACTTGGGATACAGTCACTTTTATGCAGAAGTGTTGCGCGTGAAGAACGTGGCTATCGAGGTGAGTCGTAACAAGCATTTGATTGTGATTTTCGACGAGTTGTTCAAGGGTACGAACGTGAAAGACGCTTTCGATGCAACTTTGGCGGTAACCGAGGCTTTGGCGGAAAGACGTAATAGTGCTTTCATGATTTCTACGCATATTATCGAGGTAGGTCAGGAGTTAGGTAAGCGTTGTGATAACGTGACTTTCGCTTATCTGCCGACCGTGATGAAAGGCAAGATGCCGACTTATACCTACAAGTTGGAGCCGGGAATCACAAGCGACAAGCATGGTATGATTATTATCAATAACGAGAAGATTATTGAAACGATCAAGGGCGAAGTCGTGTAATATTCTGTGAATCGGTAAATATATAAATATCCCGGACTCTATAAGTTCGGGATATTTTTGTTTATGCCTGACCTCGGAATGTTAAAATCCGAAACGGTTGTTGTTGTGTGTGTATATTTCATTATTTTTGAACAATAGGATTATGTAATGGCGAGTTTTGATTATTTTGTAGTTAAGAGATGTTTAGTAATGAGTTAGTGGAGGTTGTGGATTTATCCGACGCCAAACAGTTTAAGAAGGGCTACGAGCGATATTTTACCGCTCTAAAGTATTTCGCTATGCATTATTTGGAAGATGAGGATGTTGCTCTTGATCTATTACAGGATTTTTTCCTGAAATTGTGGGAAAAGAGAGAGTCATTTAAAAATGAAGAAACATTTAAGGTTTATCTCTACCGGGGGGTACGTAATAATTGTTTGACTTATATACGGGATAGAAAGAGGGCGGAGAAACGTATGAAAGGATATGTCCCCGAGGAGATTGAAGAAGATTTTGTCAGTCGCGTTATAGAAGCCGAAGTTTTTTCGATGATAAATGAAGTTTTCGAGGAATTGCCGGAATCTTGCAAGAAGGTGTACCGTTTAAGTTTGGAGGGAAAATCTCATCAAGAGATTGCAGATGAACTGCATATCGCTATAAATACTATCAAACGACATAAAAATAATGCTAATCATTATATTCGGGAACGATTAGAGAAGTTGTTGATATTAATGATATTACTCTCTTTTGATATTTGATGCTAGGGAATATTTCAAAAAAAGTGTTCTAAGTATATAACACTTCCCATGATAAGTGGAGTCTTTAATATAAAATCTGGAACATAGTGTACCGGAATTTGTAATAGAGCAAATATGTATAGAATATCTCGAATATTGTTGAAATATTTTACATTCGGAACAAATGACGAGGAATCCCGTTTGTTGAACCAGTGGCGGAAAGAGTCCGATCGCAATGAACGACTTTTTGATAAGATCGGTTCCCGTGAGTTCTTAGGAAATGCGATGGATCCGAAACATCGGAAAATACGGGAAGAACAATGGAAATTGTTGGAGAAAAAGATCATGTTCACGAGGCGTCGGGAACGAATGATGAAGCGTGTTCGGTGGGCGGCTGCTATTTTGTTCCCTGTCGTGTTTGTTATGTTTTATTGGTTAGAACGAGAGGATGTTGCTAAACCAAGGATTTACACGGCAAGTGAGTTGCCTGCTAGTTCTAAAGCCGTGATTCATCTTGCGGAAGGAGGGGAGATCGTTATTTTGCAAGATACGGTTTTTCAGCAGGAGATGAAAACGGTATTGCTAGAGAACCGTCTTGATACCATTCGTTTTCTTCCGAAAGAAGTGGAAGAGGATTTTTCAGATAAAGTGTACCGGATAGAAGTTCCTCGCGGAGGGGAGTATGTGGCTCGCCTTGAAGATGGAACTATCGTGCATATGGATGCGGAATCAGAGTTGGTCATACCTCAAAAATTTGAAAGAGATTCGAGAGAGGTCGAATTGAGAGGTCATGCTTATTTTATTGTAACCAAAGATAGCACACGTCCTTTTACCGTGAAATCGGGAGATCTGAAAATTCAAGTATTGGGCACGGAGTTCGATTTTAATGCTTACGAGGGACAGGAAATTACAACGACATTGGTGAAAGGGAGTGTGGAAATTTCCTATTTGGAGTCGAAGTGCAGGTTGAAACCGAACCAGCAGGTAAGAATCACTACGGACGGCGGAATGAAGGTTTCGGATGTCGATGCGTATCCCTTTATAGCATGGAAATATGAACGTATTGTATTTATTAATCAGACGCTCGAGTCTATTATGAAAGTTTTGGCAAGGTGGTATAATCTGGAGCCTGTTTTTCTTTCTAATGAGATTAAACAGGAATGTTTCACCTTGGATATAGAGAAGTACGGAGAAATAACTCCTGTGTTGCAATCAATAGAGAAGACTAATAAAGTGTATTTTGAAATAGGTGGTAAACAAATTCTTGTTTATAAAAGATAGATAAGAATAATTAAAGCAAATGTAGGAGAGGCTAAAAATATTTAGGCTCAAGGGGTTTGTATCGCTTTTTTAGATGGTAATTTAAATATGAACTAAAAACAATTTTATGAAAAAAAAGGACTACATGAAACGCTTGTGTTTTTATACATGGAAGATAAGGCGTATGCTGTCTGTGTTATTTCTTTTTGTGTTTATGGGGATAAATACTTTAAAGGCAGACACGATTGTTGAGAAGGTCGAGTTGAATATCTCGGTAAAGAATGCATCTGTGCTTCAGGTTTTTGCCCAGATAAAGCAACAGACGTCATTCAACTTTGTTTATAATGACCGGGATATTTCCCAGATCGGTTTGAAAACGATGGATTTAAAGAAAGCGGATATTGTTACCGTGTTGGATAAATGTATCGAGGGAACGGATTTGGTTTATGAATTTATGGGCAATATTGTCATTTTCAAGCGGCGTGCCGAGGCAGTCCGGGATAGTGTAAAGGAGGGTAAGGTGGTAGGTGTGGTAAAAGATGAACGAGGATTTCCGTTGCCCGGGGTCACGATACAAATAAAAAGCATGAAATTGGGTACGGCAACGGATAAAGACGGACGGTATGCTTTTCGCTTTGTTCTTGGAAAACAAATTGTTCTGGAATATTCTTTTATCGGAATGGAAACCGTGGAAGTGAAATATACCGGTCAAGACACGATTAATGTCGTAATGAAAGAGAGTGAGGTCGCATTGGAAGATGTTGTCGTGACGGGATATGCCAATCTTTCCCGACAGTCTTACACGGGAAACGTGAAGACGATGACTGCCGCTGAATTAAAAAAGGTTTCTCCGACAAATGTTTTGAAATCCATACAGGTGTTGGATCCTTCTTTTCGGATTGCCGTAAATAACGAGATGGGTTCTAACCCGAACGTGATGCCGAAAATAAGCATTCGCGGGGATTCCGGTATCGGGTTGACGGAGTTGGATGAGGTGAATGTGTCTAAAACGGCGTTGCAGAATAACCCGAACCTGCCGACATTTATATTGGACGGTTTCGAAGTGAGTGTCAATAAAGTGTATGATATGGATATCAACCGTATCGAATCGATCACCCTGTTGAAAGATGCGGCAGCCACGGCAATATACGGTTCCCGTGCCGCAAACGGGGTTGTGGTGATAACAACCGTTACTCCCAAGGATGGGCAAATATTGATTAATTACGGGTATAATCTGAATGTACAGGTTCCTGACTTGCGGGATTATAATTTAATGAATGCCCGAGAGAAAGTGGAGGCGGAGAAAGAAGCCGGATTGTTTGACGAGGAGTATTATCAACTGGCTTATTATCATGCGAAACTAAGATTGCTGGAACGGGGAAATAATACGGACTGGCTGGCTTTGCCGCTTCGGAATACTGCGAGTAGCAAACATTATTTAAGAATGGAGGGGGGAACAAACGGTTTTCGTTATGGAATCGATATAAATTATCAGGGAAATAACGGGGTGATGAAAGGTTCTGAAAGAAAAACCTTCGGATTGGGTTTGGAGCTACAATATAATATCGGAAAATTGTTGTTTAAAAATAGTGCCACGTACACGGGTGTTAATTCGGAGGAATCCCCCTTCGGTTCGTTTAGCAAATACACGACGATGAACCCCTATTATTCTTATTTGGATGAAGACGGGACTGTCGCTGAAATGATTAATACGGCAACGTCAAAAGGTGCGATAAGTAATCCGTTATACGACGCTTATCTAGGTAGTTTCGATAAAACGAAAAGCAAAGAATTTATAGATAATTTTGCGATCCAATATTACCTCACGAATAAAATTTATTTCAAAGGTTCTATTGCGTTGACTTATACGACGGGATCTTCTAATGCCTATACTTCACCCGAAGCCGGGCAATATTACAACAAATCTTATAAAGGCGAAATGACCGTTGGTAATACTACTGCTACAATAATAGACGGTAGTGTATTCGGGTATTATAACGATATGATCGGGTATCATAGTATAAATTTGTTTGCCGGTATAAACGTGAAAGAGAGTTCCGACGAGAGCCGTAGCGTGTACGTGAGAGATATTCCCGCGGGAGGGTTTGCCAACCCGCAATTCGCAAGAGAATTTCCGAATGCTCCGACTACTTTTCAACAAAAAACGAGATTGTTCGGAACGATCGTATCTTTAAATTACACATATCGTAATATTTATTTGTTGGATGCCACGTGGAGAATGGATGGGAATTCATCTTTTGGAAGTGAAACCCGTTTTGCGCCTTTCTGGTCGATGGGATTGGGGGTGAATATTCATAATTATGCTTTTATGAAGGGGGTAGATTGGCTTTCGGAGTTGAAAATCAGAGGATCGTACGGCGTTACAGGTAAAGCTAATTTCCCCGCTAACACGGCTCGCACCTTATATTCGATTAATAGCGAATCTGTTTATCCTACTGGGTTAGGAGGAAATATTACAGCCATGGGAAATAAAAACTTGAAATGGGAGAAAACGAAGATAACGGATATAGGTACCACGATAAATATTCTGGATGGTTTTTTAGTGTTTACCGGGACATATTATTTCCGCAGGACAGTGGATTTAATTGCTGATATGTACATTCCTTCGTCTTCGGGATTCCTATCTTATAAGGATAATATTGGAGAGATTACCAATAATGGTTACGAGATGAGTTTGCGGGTGAGAGCATTAGCCAAGCCTAACGCACAGCTTTATTTCACGGCTAATGTGGCAGCCAATAAAAATGAAATAAAGAAAATATCAGAGTCCCTGAAGTCGTATAATCAAAAGATAGAGGAAAAGTATCAGGATAGAGCCAATGTTCGTGAAGCCAAAAAGCCTTTGTTGAAATATGTAGAGGGTGCTTCGACGACATCAATTTATGCGATGCGGTCATTGGGGATAAATCCGCAAACGGGAGATGAGATGTTTCGTTATAAAGACGGGAGTTATGGTACGGAATGGCTCGCTTCGGAGAATGTTGCTATTGGGAATTCGGAACCGAAGATGAATGGTACGTTGTCTTCAAATTTGTTTCTGTATGGTGTTACGTTAGACGTGTATTTTACTTATACGTACGGGGGACAACAATATAACCAAACACTGCAAACAAAGATTGAGAATGCAGATATTGAAAATAATGTGGATAAAAGGGTGTTTACAGACCGGTGGAAAAAGCAAGGTGATATAGCCGGCTTCAAGAGCTTGAAGCAGTATAATGTTCCGACGAATCCTACCAGCCGATTTGTGCAAGATGACAACACGTTGACTCTACAGTCTTTATCTGTCGGTTATGAATTACCTGCAGACATACTCAAGAAGATTCGTTTTAGCCGGGTGAAATTTGCTTTTAACATGAACGATGTATTCCGTGTATCATCAATCAAGCAGGAAAGGGGCTTGTCTTACCCGTTTGCCAGAAGTTATAGTTTTTCAGTAAATGTAGGTTTTTAAAGATATAGATCATGAAAAAAAGATATATAATAAATATTGTCTTGCTGGCATTTATATTTTCGTCATGTGATAAATGGTTGGATGTAAAGCCGGAGCTGGATATATACGAAGAGACATTATTCGAAAAAGCACAAGGGTATTACATTGCGTTGAACGGATTGTATATTGATATGTCCGACAAAAAATTGTACGGGCAGGAATTAACCTGGGGAGTTGTAGAAGCCTGGGGACGCAGTTATAGCTTGAACGAGAAGACACATCGCTCCTATTTGGACGTGGCTAATTTTGAATATGGCAGGAATGAAGCGAGATCGATAGCAGCCTCTATTTGGTTGGCTAGTTATAAAGTTATTGCAGAGGCGAACAATTTGATTCAAGGGCTGGAAAAAGACGGGGATGTGAAATTCAAGTATGGAGATGTTACTAAAAATATGATTCTTGCCGAGGCATATGCGATTCGGGCTCTGATGCATTTTGAATTGTTGCGTATCTTTGCTAAGGCTCCGATTGCAGACAATGGCGGAGAGTCTGCTTTTATTCCTTATGTGACAGAATACCCGTCTATCGTCAATCCTCCGGTGGCGACGAAGAGTATTTTGAAGTATTTGATTGCGGATCTGGAGAAAGCCAAAGACTGGATTAAACCTTTTGACACGGATGCGCAATATCCCGGGGGAATGGCTTTTCGTGATTTGAGCGCATCCCGTGTTAAACTGGATAACGGATCGGGGATAATTTTAAATGTTGATGAGTTTTTCAACTATCGTGCCAATCGCTTGAATTATTTTGCTATATCTCAATTGCTTGCCCGTGTATGTTTGTATGCCGGGGACAATGATAAGGCTTTCGAACACGCAAACGAGGTGGTAAACGTGGTGGATAAAGGAACGAATTTACGGTTTGTCGCCCCTGGGTATATCGGAGATCCTATGGAGTTAAGTACGATAGAACCCCGGTTACATTCGGAAATACTTTTTGCTCCCTATAATTCAGACTTGTCGACTTGGACGGAGAACTATTTTAGTTCTTCAGCTAAAGATTGGCTTTTAGTACTGAACGACAAAAGTGGAATTTTCTCGGAGAACGCGAATGATGTGCGTTTGAAAGCGATACCCAAAAATATGGTAACTAAATTTTCTTTGGAAGGAAGGAACGAAAGTAACATGATCGCGGCAAAATCTTTGGAACCGGTACTTCGATTCCCGGAATGTTATTATATTGCGGCAGAAGCTGTTTTTGATAAAGACCGGGCTTTGGCTGTCGAGATATTTAATAAAGTAGTGAATGCCCGGAATAATTCGGTTTATAATCTGAAGGTAGACGTGGATAAAGATGCTTTTATGGAGGCGCTGGTCAAGGAATATCGTAGGGAATTTTTATGCGAGGGACAAATGGTTTACGTCTACAAGAGATTGAACCTGCCGTTAAGAGAGAATGGAACAACCGTCGCTCATAATGGGAAATTAGTTATGCCGGTACCTGACACGGAAGCCGGGGTACAGTAAATGATGTGTAATATAAATGCAGATAATTATGCGAATCATATTTTTACTTATTTTACTAGGTTGCTTGGCGTTTTACGGGTGCCAAGAGGAGAAACCGGAAATGTTCATTCCCGAAAGGTTTATCAAGTTTATGTTCGGGAATGAAGCCGGTGAGGATTACTATAAAATCGAGTGTAATTTTGCGTACGAGAGTGATAATACCATGGAAAAAATTATTTCCGTGCCAGTTGAATTCCGAGGCTACAATTTGACCGAAACGTTGCATTTTGCTGTCAACGTGGATAAAGAAAAAACGACACTCCCGGAAGATTGTTTTATTTTGGAAACAGAACAAGCGTTTCAACCGGATGGGGATTTTGTTGACACGATGCGTGTGAAATTACAGCGGAAGGCTATATTAAAAGAAAGGAGTAAAATCTTGAGATTACAATTAGTGCCTAGTTCGGATTTTCAAGTTTATATGGCAGATTCTTTGTTTGTAGAGATTACGGTGTCGGATATTTTCTCGCAACCCGAATGGTGGACTGATGATATCGCAAAGGCTTATTTGGGCGATTATTCTAAAGAGAAATATGATGAATTCGTAAAAGAAACAGGCATTCGTGATTTCGGGACTTTGGATCCTTCGGAAAAGAGATTTTATGCTATCATGTTTAAAAGAGCGTTGGAAAAAACACCCAGATTCGAAACGGATGGGCGTGTAATGTCTGTTACGATTACAGGATGATTTTTATAGAACTAAGAAATATGTATTGTAATGAACCAAAAAGATAGGTTATGAGAAATAAGATTTTAATGATATGCTTCTTAGGCTATATTTTATTAACCGGTTGCATGGATGACAAAACAAATTTGGATTATAAAGATATTGTATTGCCTGATTCTGTGATAATAACAAATATAGAGGATCAAGAAAGGTTTTATCTTCACGAAAATGCAATAGGTGCCCGATTCAAGGTGACTGCGGGTGATGAATTGCAATTAGACCTTGAGGTGAAATACGATGGGGATGATGAATTGGCTTACGAGTGGCGGATGGATGGTAAAGTGATTTCCACGGAGCAAAATTTGCGGCATGTATTCACGGAAGAAGGAAACGGGCAGTTATTTATTTACCGGAAAAATGCGGGTAATGCCACTATTTATGGTTTTCTGGTAGAAATACGTCGACCTTTTAGTACCGGGATCGTTGTGCTGGGCAAAAGTAACGGCGTCATCCAAATGGATTTTGTAGAACGTTATTGGGAGAAGAAAAACGTGGTGCTTGATGGAAGGCTTTATTCCAATTTCTCGGTCACGGAATATATCCCGCATGAAAACGTGTACCCTCTTTATAATGACGGGGAAGAGTTGGGACAAAATCCCGTGAAGGTATCTCGCGTTTCGGGACTGGCTCCGAATCCTGATGATCGATATAATGCTTTGCAAATCTTAGACCGGGACTGGCGGAAATCCGTTTCCGTGAATTCTGAGGATATGAAAAGAATCGTGTCCATGAAAGATGAGTTCGTGGGAGAACCGGTTAATTTGGTCCCGGTTAATTTTGAAAGTGTCGGAGCCCTCTCTTTGGTATTGGATGAATTAGGGAAAATATATACGCGAGTGAATTATGATGCGGGAAATCCGAACACGGGGCGCTTTATTCTTGAACCATTGGTTTTTGATGATCCTTATGATGTGCCAGATAAAGGCTCTGAAGAGATTAATGCTAAATATGTGACTGCAAAAGGAAATTTAGCAATTATTTATGAAAAGGAAAGAAAACGTTTTCTTGCACTCACGGCTTCAGACGGATATTACCAAAGTTTGGATTATTATGCGGTTCACGATTTATCTCGTCCGAGTAATATAGCTAATCTGCCTGCTGGTTTTATACCTCTTGCTGATTTTGATAAAGAGATCTATGCGATTCTTTTTCATGAGAGTTTTCTGAATGAAAATATTTATATTATCTATAAGGATGGTTCAGATTTTTATATACAAACATTCGGAATAAATACGATTTTGTATACGGCAGAGCATTCGGTAAGTTATACGGCTGTTTCTAATTTGAAATTGCCTGCCGATGCGGCAAGGTTAATAGAACAAGGGCACGGGCTCGTGAAAATTGCGATGGATAAGCGTTATAATGACTTTATGTATGTCGGGGCTGGTAATGCCTTGTATTCGATGAGTATGCAAGGTACCGCTATTTCAAAAATACATGAATTCACGGAAGAGGGGAATATGAAAGATTTTGTTATCACGACAACCTGGAGGGGCGACGGGGAAAATGCAGCCCAACGATATTTTAACGGGCGTGTATTTGGAGCTATTTTTGACAATGGGGATTTTAGGGTTCTAAAGTTGTATGACGATCCGCAGAAACCCGGGGAGATACAGAAACATTATTGGGTAAATAAAAATTTTGATGGGGGAGCTGTCGCGTTATATTACTATTGATTTAAAGGGATTATAGTAGTGTGTTTACGTGATGTTAGGCGGTGTCGTACACGACACCGCTTTTTTGTTTGAAGAAATAAAATTATATGAACATATGGCAAATACATTCCGGAGCGGAAAATAGGTTTGGCGGATTCGAGAACGTTTAAAGAGGTATATGAGCAATATTTTGCCGCTTTAAAGTATTCCGCTATGCGTTACGTGGGAGATGAGGAATTGGCGTGCGATCTCCTGCAAGATGTTTTTATTAAATTGTGGGAGAGAGTGGATGAGTTTGAGAATGAACTGCAATTAAAAACGTACTTGTACCGGATGGTGCGTAACCATTGTTTGACTTTTTTGCGGGACAAGCAAAGACAGGAGAAACGAATGGAAGGCTTTGAAGTGGAGGAAACGGAGGACTCTTTCGTGTATCAAATGATTAAAGCCGAGATATATGCTTTGATTAATGAGATTTTTGAAGAATTGCCCGAAGCCTGCCGGAACGTGTATGCGAAAAGCCTGGAAGGAAAAAGCCACAAAGAAATTGCGGGGGAATTGAATATTATATCGAAATTCAACAAGTAATCTGATAGGTTCTCATATTGTTTTTGGGCTTTGTTTTTCTCGTGTAGGGGGACGTTGATTTTGACGTATCGTTCCCGGTGAAGGTTTTATATTCCGAATAAAATGAATTTGAGATTATTCCTCAGGATCGTCATGGCACGTTTGAAATGGGTTTTCACGGTTGTTTCGGCAATATCCATTTGTTCCGCTATTTCCCGAATCTTCTTTTTTTCTACAATGTGTAATAATACTACTTCCCGTTGTTTGTCGGGCAGTAAGTTCAAAATGTGATTCAACCGTTCGTGAATGTCTTCGTCGATTTCGGGGTCTTCGATGTTTGAGAATAATATCGCTTCAATGATTTTGTCTTGATGTTTATATTGAATATCGAGGTTTCTCAGGTAATTCATGCATTTATTTTTCACTATCCCGAGCAGGTAATACGAAACGGGCTGCCTTTCATCGTACCTTTCCGGGTTTGACCATAAGGAGAGAAAAGCTTCCTGTACCATATCTTCGGCTTCTTTCCAGTCGTAAAGATAACGCATGGCGTAGTGCTGCAACGGGAGGAATGAGGTTTTATACAATTCATGAAAAGCCTTTACATCCCGCTTTTTTATTCGGGAGCCCAGTTCATCTTTTTTCATGAATTCATCCATTCGAGGTCGAGTATTTTTGACAAAGATAATTTTTTTTTCAAAATCGTGTCCTCCATTTTCGAATCTCGTGTTAATATAGACAAAACCGAATGATTGAGAATTGAAAGTTATGGAGAGAAATCATATTAGTTGGGATATTTTGCTGCGGAAAGTCCGGCGGACGTTGTCGCCGGAGGAAGAGGCGGTGTTTCAGGAATGGTTGGCGGGGGACGAAAGGCACCGGGAGTATTACGAGCGGGTGCGGCGGGTATGGTCGGCAGAGGAAACGACGTGCGAGATGGATACGGATATAGCCAGGGTGATAGCCGGGTTTGATGATTACGTGCGGAAGGAACGGGAGTTGAGGCGGAAGAGAATGGTTCGCCATGCGTATCGTTATGCAGCCTGTTTGTTTTTCCTGTTGGTTGTTGGCTGGGGGATTTTGTTTTTGAACAAGGGAGAGAAGCAGGCAGAGAGGCTGGCTAGTGTGAATAAAGAATCGGTCCCCGGTGGGAATAAGGCAATTATTCTTTTGGGGGACGGGAAGAAGGTGGACGTGGAGATGTTGGCGGACACGATGTTCTATAAGGCGGAAGGGATCGAAGTGCAGAAGAATGCGGGAGTTATTAAATATAGCGGGCTTCAGAAATCGGAGGTGACGTACAATACAATCATGATTCCTAGGGGCGGCGAGTACCAGGTGGAGTTGAGCGATGGCACGATGGTCTGGTTAAATTCAGAAACCCAATTGAAGGTGCCGACGGCGTTTGTCGGGGAGGAGCGGCGTGTTTTCCTGTTGGGAGAGGCTTATTTTGCGGTTACAAAGGATGACCGGAAACCTTTTATCGTGGAAACGGATCTGGGGAACGTGAAGGTTTACGGGACAGAGTTTAATGTTAAGCGTTACCGGGACGAGAAGCAGTTGAAGGCAACGTTGGTGGAGGGTGTGATCGGGTTCAGCAGTGACCGGATAGGGGAATTGAAGTTGAAGCCGGGGTATCAGTTGAGCCTGACGGAGGGAGCCGGGAAGCCGGAGATAAAACAAGTGAAGATTTATAACGAGATCGCGTGGAGGAACAAGCAGTTCTGTTTCGAGAACGAAACGTTGGAGGAGATTGCCCGGGAACTGGAAAGGTGGTACAACGTGAAGATTGTCTTTGCTGACCCAGTGTTGAAAGATTTGGTCTTTTCGGGGACGTTAAGCCGTTACGGGAAGATCGAAACGTTGTTGCGTCTTTTCGAGGAAGGGGTAGAGGTGAAATTTGTGGTGGAGAAAGACACGGTGAAAGTGATGAGAAAGTAAAAAAGTAGAGAATGTATCCTGTAGTCGGCAAACTTTAGATAGCATTCTCCACAGATTCATTAATATTAACGAATTAATAAGACAAATGTATGAAAAAAAAGACACCTGACAGGCATATTCAGTCTGTATTTTCACGGAAAATGTTGTTGGTGGTACTCTTGTTGTTTCCTTTTTCGCTGGTTCGTGCGGCGACGGAGGATTCAACACGTTTGGTAACCTTTAGCACGAAAGCTGAAAGTCTGAATCATGTTTTAATCAAATTCAAAGACCAGACCGGGGTGGAAATTCTTTTTAACCGGCAACTTTTGGGCGATCAGGTATGCAAGGAATTGAACTTGGTGAAGGTTTCGGTTGACGTGGCTCTCGGCAAGATACTGGAGGGTACGGGATTCGAGTTCTCCAAAGTGGATGGCGTGTATATTATCAAGAAGAAGACGAAGGAGAAGATTACACGGGTAGAGCCTCGTGTGGTTACCGGGGTGGTGAAAGACGCACAGGGAGAACCGTTGCCGGGGGTAACGGTTGTCGTGAAGGGTACCACGTTGGGATGTGCCACGGATGCGGATGGAAAATATAAGTTGCCCATATCGTTGGAGGGGGATGTCGTTCTGGTATTTTCATTCGTGGGGATGCAGACGAAAGAGGTGACTTATAAGGGGGAGGCGGAGTTGAATATCACGCTGGAGCCGGATGTGACGGAGATAGAACAAGTGGTGGTTACCGGTATCTTTACTCGCAAGGCAGAGAGTTTCACGGGGGCGGCGACGACGTTCAAGCGAGAGGATTTGAAACGGTTGGGAAATCAGAATATCCTGCAAAGTTTGAAGAATATGGACCCTTCGTTTATCGTGACGGAGAGCGTGGATTTCGGTTCCGACCCGAATCGTATGCCGGATATGCAGATACGCGGGGCTTCGAGCTTGCCGAACGTGAAAGGCGATTATGCTTCCAACCCGAACCAGCCTCTTTTTATCCTGGATGGTTTCGAGGCGACGGTGGAGAAGGTGTTCGACCTGGA
Organism: Butyricimonas sp. Marseille-P2440; assembly: GCF_900091675.1. NCBI lineage: Bacteria > Pseudomonadati > Bacteroidota > Bacteroidia > Bacteroidales > Odoribacteraceae > Butyricimonas > Butyricimonas sp. Marseille-P2440. Next base: position 977,896 of record NZ_LT594609.1, read on the forward strand.
TATGAACCGGGTGGCTTCGGTGACACTTTTGAAGGATGCGGCGGCAAAGGCTATTTACGGTTCCCGTGCGGCAAACGGGGTGGTGGTTATCGAAACGGTTCAGCCGGAGAAAGGAATGTTGAAGGTGACTTATTCCGGCGATCTGAATATTACCGGACCGGATTTGAGTAGTTATGATTTGTGTAACGCAGCGGAGAAGTTGCAGGTGGAGTGGGATGCCGGGCGTTATGATGCTTATTACCCGAAGGATGACCAATTCCGCTTGGAGGAATATAATCAGTTGCAAAAGGAGATTGCCCGCGGGGTGAACACGTATTGGCTGGCAAAGCCGTTACGGACGGGCGTGGGACACAAGCATTCCTTGTATCTGGAAGGGGGAGATGATTACTTGCGTTACGGGGTGGATGTGTCTTACAACAAGGTTGCCGGGGTTATGAAAGGTTCCGACCGGGAGAATGTGGCGGGAGCGATCACGTTGTCATACCGCTATAAAAGTTTGTTGTTCCGAAACGTGTTGAGCGTTACGTTTAATAAAGCGAATGATTCTCCTTACGGCAGTTTTGCGGAGTACACGAGGTTGAACCCGTACTGGAGTCCCCGTGACGAGAACGGGAATCTGAAACGGGTGCTGGGTGAGTTCCGGCTGGCGGACTGGCGGGATGCTACGGTGTATTACAATCCTTTGTATAACGCTACTTTGGGAACAAAGAATTTCTCGAAATACACGGAGGTTACCGACAATTTTTACGTGGAATGGCAGATGTACAAAGATTTGAAGTTTATCGGTCGTTTCGGGTACTCGCAGAAGCAGGATAGCCGGGAAGATTTTTACCCCGGGAATCACACGAAGTTTGCCGATTGGACGGGAGATAATTATTTTAAGCGAGGATCTTATTATATCAAGGACGGGACAAATAAGACGTTGAAGATCGACGCCACGTTCAATTATTCCAAGCAGTGGGACAAGCATTTGTTGTTTGCCAATCTGAACTGGAATTTGCAACAGGATAGTTACGATTACCACGGGATGGAGGCATGGGGGTTCCTGAACGATAAGGTGGATCACGTGGCTTTTGCCAAGCAATATGCGGAGAACGGCGTCCCGACGGGTGATGATGCCACGACCCGTGAGATCGGGGTTGTCGGGGCTGTGAACTATTCTTACGATAACAGGTATTTGGCGGATCTTTCTTATCGATTGAGCGGTTCGTCGGTGTACGGGGCGGACAATCGTTGGGGAAGTTTCTGGTCTGTCGGCATCGGTTGGAATATGCATTACGAGAGTTTCCTGAGCGGGCAGGAGTGGTTAGATCAGTTGAAGGTGCGGGCTTCTATCGGGTATACTGGAAGCCAGAATTTCAATCCCTACCAGGCGATGGCGACTTATAGATATTTCACGAACGCGGAATATGACAATATCGTGGGGGCTTACTTGATGGGAATGGCGAATGACAAGTTGAAGTGGCAGCAAACGAGGGATATTAATATCGGTTTTGATGCCCGTTTGCTGAAGGGATTGACGTTGCGTTTCGATTACTATATCAGTAATACGGATAATCTGTTGGTGGATTTTGATTTGTCAGGTTCCACGGGGTTCAACACGTTTAAGGAGAATTTGGGCGAAGTGCAAAACCGGGGTTTTGATGCCACGTTGAGCTGGCGGCTGTATAATAATGTCGAGTCGGATTCTTATTTCACGGTTTTCGGTTCGGTGTCTTCCAATAAAAATAAGATCGTGAAGATTTCGGATGCGCTGACAAAGTCGAATGAGGCACAGGATGATGAGGGAGTGAATCCCTCGAAGCCTTATACCCGTTTTGAGGAGGGGCAGTCCACGAGTGCCATCTGGGCGGTGCGTTCCCTGGGTATCGATCCGGCAACGGGTAATGAAATGTTCTTGGATCGAAACGGGCGGAAGACTTACGAGTGGAATATCAACGATCAGGTGGTGTGTGGCGAGTCCAACCCGAAGTTGCAGGGTAATTTCGGCTTCAATGCGGAATACAAGGGGATTGCACTGAATTGTTCTTTCAGTTATAAGCTGGGAGCTGATTATTACAATCAAACATTGGTTGACCGGGTGGAGAACGTGGACGTGCAGTATAACGTGGATAGGCGAGTATTCACGGGTACGTGGAAGAAAGCGGGGGATGTTACTTTCTTCAAACGGATTTCCGATACGCCGACGACGACCCGACCGACCGATCGTTTCGTGGAGCGTCAAAACGAATTGTCGCTGGCGTCGCTGAACGTGTCGTATGATTTGAGGCACGTGCATATAACGAAGTATGTGGAGCGGATGAAGCTGTCATTTTACATGACGGACGTGTTCCGGGTGTCTTCGGTAAAAGCGGAACGGGGGTTGGAGTATCCTTTCGCCCGGACTTATTCTCTGGGTTTGCAGGCAACTTTTTAACGATAACAGGACAGAATTATGAGATATAGAATGAATTTTTACAGGAAATACCTGTGTTTTAGCTTGGTCGTGCTGATGTTTGCGTCGTGCAACAGTTGGTTGGATGTTGAACCGAAGTCACAGGTGAAGGATAAGGATTTGTATTCTTCCGAGAGTGGGTTCAAGGAAGCGTTGGCGGGTGTTTATAGTATTATGACACAGGAGTATCTTTACGGGAAAGAGTTGACTTTCGGGATGTTGGGCGTGTTGGCGCAGGAGTGGGATTACGAACCTTCGGAGTATGCCGACGATAAGTTGTATAAATACGAGAGCACGAAGCCGGAGATTCGGATTGACTCGATATGGTGCGGTTTGTATAATGCGATTGCTAATGCCAATAAGTTGTTGGAGGAGATCGATGCGAAACAGTCGAAGTTCACGGGGGTGAATTACGAGGTGATTAAGGGTGAGGCTCTGGCATTGCGGGCATACCTGCATTTTGACTTGTTGCGGGTGTTCGGAGCCAGTTACGCGGAGAAGCCGGACAAGATGGCAATCCCTTACGTGACGGCTTATACTTCGGATGTGTTTCCGCAGAAGACGGTGGCGGAGGTTATCGGCAAGGTGCTGGAAGATTTGACGACGGCATCGGAGTACTTGAAGAATGACCCGATGTACACGGGGAAGGTGGTGACGGAAACGGATGATAACGGGTATTTGCTGAATCGGCAGGTGCATTTGAATTATTATGCCGTGAAGGGGTTGATGGCTCGGGTGTATCTTTACAAGAAGGATTACACGAATGCGGCACGTTGTGCTTCCGAGGTGGTGGAGTCCGGTAAGTTCGAGTGGGTGGAGCAAGCCAACCTGACGAACGAGAATATGGCGGATGTTTCTTTTTCCTCGGAGCATTTGTTTGCCTTGAACGTGGTGACGCTGGGGAATCGGGCGGAGAAGTATTTCTCCGGGAGTAGTTCTTTTTTCGCGATGGATGAAGCTACCTTGTTGGATTATTACGGGTTGGCGCAGGATTATCGGTACCTGTACCAGTTCAAAACGGGGACGGGATTGAATAGTACGTTGCGTTATCCCAGGAAGTACGACCAGCTGGAAGGTGACGGAACTACGGCATGGTCTGTGAGGTACCGGAATAAAATGCCGTTGATTCGTTTGTCGGAGATGTATTATATCCTTGCCGAATGTCGTCATTATACTTCCGGGGATGCGCTGGGGGCGTTGAATGAGGTGCGCCGCCACCGGGGTGTTGCCGATTTGGGAGAGTCTGACGTGGCGGATTTTGGAGCCACGTTGTTGTCGGAGTTCCGGAAAGAGGTCGTGGGAGAAGGTCAACTTTTCTTTTATTACAAACGGGTGAACGCGGAGTCCATGAAGCGAACCGATGCCGATATGGTGGGTATGGGACTGTACAAGTTGCCGTTACCGAAAGCTGAATTGCAGAATCCGGGTTGGGTAAGTAACAAATAAGGAGGAATTATGAAAAAACAAATGATATATTTGGGGGTGATGATAGCTTTTATGCTGTGTGCCTGTGAGGAAGACGATAAATTGATGTACGACGAGAGCTCGCGGGCGTTGAACCTGTGGTTCGGGACTGACGCGATAAACGGCAGGCTGGATAGTACGGTGTATAATTATGCTTTTCGCCCGTTGGATACGGATTTGGATTCCGTGATGTTCTACGTGAAATTGGCGGGAGTACCGTCGGATGAGGATCGCACGTTTGAATTGCACGCCGTGGGTGGGGATTCCGGTTCGGTGGTGGAGGGGAAACACTATGTGTTGCCGTCTTACGTGCTGAAAGCCGGGTCGACCGGGGGAAGTTATCCGATATATTTGAAGAACACGGCGGATTTTAAGAACAAAGCGTTTTCTCTTTCTTTTGCCTTGAAGGAAAATGAATTTTTCCAAGCCGGGGCGAAGGAATACGCAACGTTGAAGTTGAATATCAAAGACCGGGAGGAGATTCCACAGTATTGGAATGAAGATCCGGTGACGTATATGCCGTTGAAGAATTTCTTTGGTACTTATAGCCACAAAAAATACCAGTTTATTATCAAGGTGACGGGGAAGGTGATTCTCCGGGTGATTTACCAGGGGACGCCGACACCACCGAATGAAATCTCTTATTTTGAAGCCCAGTATTTACAAGCCAAATGCAGGCTTGCTGTCGAGGAGTATAACAGTAATCCGGATAACCCGGATAGACCGTTGTCGGATGAGAATGGACCTATTACTTTTTAAAAATGCAGATTATGAATGTATTGAAATATATTGTATTGATTGTTGTTGCTTGTAGTGCGTTATGGGCGTGTTACGACGATAAGGGAAATTACGATTACCGGGAATTGGACAAAATTGTGATAGATTCGACGGGAGGAGCGGTGCAGTCAAGTTACTCGATAGCCCGGCTGGATGTGTTGGATATTCCTTTGAAAGTGTATTATAACGGGGAGTTGGTGAACGGTGTGGAGGAGCGATTCCCGGATTTGGAATTTAATTGGGTGGTTTACCAGCAAGGGATGGGAACCCCGATTGCCGAACGGGATACGATAGCCGAAGGGATCGCTTTGAAGCTGCCGATAGAGCTGGAAGAGAAGGATTGGGAATTGGTGTTCACCGTGTTGGACAAGAAAACGGATTCCAGGGAGTTTATGAAGTTCGACCTGAAGGTGAATGCTGCCTTGAGTGAAGGATGGATGGTGGTGTACGAGAGGGATGGCAAGACGGATGTCGGTTTGATTGTTAATAAGTTGATCGCCCCGAACGTGACGAAGGAACGGACGTGGGTGGATATATACTCGGCTTTTAACGGTGTCCCGCTGGACGGCAAGCCTGTACGGGTGTTGTATTCCGTATCGACGAAGCCGGAAGGCGTGGTGGTCGTGACGAATGAAGACATGGTTACTGTAGACCCGTCTACTTTTAGTTGCCTGTATCCTTTCAGCGATATGTTTTGGGCTGCCCCTGGCGTGAAAGCTCCGGATCATTATACGGCTTTCTTTAATAAACGGGAACTTGTAATTAATGACGGAAAGGTGCACACGGTGAATTTTTCGACGAGCGGTTCAAACCGGACAAATTTGTTTTTCGGGGTGCCTTGCACGGGAGAATACGGGAAGCTGGCTGACTGGAGTGCCAACATGAGTTCGGCGTATAGCGGTGTCGTGTACGACCAGGTGGAACAGAACTTTAAATGCATAAAGTCAAATCAGACCGTGGTTGTTGGTTTGCCCGTGCAAAGTTCGGGAATTGCTTTCGATTGTAATAACGTGGGGTTGGAATTGGTTATGAGTGATTACGGGTGGAATCATTATGAATACATGGTCATGAAGGACGAGGGGGAGCACTATTACTTGTTGGTTGCTGATTTCTGTAGTTTTATGACCCAGAATATGATTGGAGTGGGAAAATACGATATGGCAAATTGCAAAGGATTGTTTGATGGAGTGTCTTCCGTAACAGCCGGATACAAGGGTGAGATATTTTATTATGCAGCCGGGGACGGGGTGTACCTGTACGACTATAAATCTTCAAATACGACAGGAGATCCGGTGTGGGAAGCTCCGGAGGGGGAAGTGGTGACTTGTGTGCGGTTGCAAAAATATTACCAGGGAGCACAGATGATGGCAAATACTCCGCCCAATGCTTGCGAAGTGTTGTATATCGCTACTTATAACGAGAAGGAGGGAAAGGGTACGGTATACCAATTGAAAGTTAATCCTTCTAACGGAGTCGTGGATAAGAGTAGCGAGAAGCCGTTTTATGGTTTCGGGAAAGTGAAAGATATGGGATGGAAGATTAAATAAATTAATTTATAAATAATAGAGGATATGAAGTTTTGTTATTTACTTACAATTGTAAGTGTTGTTGGAATGTTGTTGGCTGGCGTGAAGAGTTCTTCGGCTCAAATGACAGTTAATTTGCCCGTGCAGGCAGGTGCGAGTGCGGATGAGGGTGCGGGTATTCGTTTTTTCGAGGGTTCTTGGGAAGAGGCATTAGCCGAATCGAAGAAAACGGGGAAGCCGATTTTTATGGATTGTTATACCGCATGGTGCGTGCCCTGCAAGATGTTGGCAAAGGAGGTTTTCACGTTGCCGGAGATTGGGGAGTATTTTAATGCCCGTTTTGTTAATGTGAAGATGAATATGGAAACGGAGCAGGGGAAGGTATTGAATAAGCGGTACGAGGTGACGGGGTATCCGACGTTGCTTTTCCTGGATGGTGATGGTAATATGACTCACCGCATCGTGGGTGCGCCGGATTGGAAGATGTTATTGAAGGAGGCTGCCCGGACGATCGAGGGGAAAGGGTATTCCCCGATGAATAAGGCATATGCCGATGGAAATCGCCAACCCGGCTTTATACAGGAGTACATGGAGGTATTGGACATTGCCGGGGAAGGGGCGAAAGCGGCACAGGTTTGTCTGGATTATTTCGAGACTTTGGATAAAGCGAAATTGAAGGAACGGGAGTATTGGGATTTGTTCTGCAAGTACGTGAAAGATGTGGATGCCGGGGTATCGAAATATGTGTACAAGAATCGGAAGGAGTTTATTAGTCTGTTCGGGGAGCAGGAGGTGAACCGGAAATTGTTCCAATTGTATGACGGAGGTGCTTGTCGTTATTGGAAAGAGGAAGACGGAACGGGGGTGTTTGACGAGAAAGGATTCGAGAAGTATGTCCGGGATTTGATGAAAAAGGATATTGACCGGAAAGAGCAGATTATTAGCAATGCCCGCATGAATTATGCCATGAAGGCGGGAGATTGGGCGAAATATGTGCAATTGGGAAATGAACGTCTGGAAGCCGGGGAAAATAACGACTTCGTCGTGTATAACTGGGGATTACGAGTGAATTTTGCTTGTAAAGATATGGCTTTGCGTGAGGAGGTGGCGAAATGGATGGATCGGTTTGCGGATGCCTGTGACCGGAAGCCGAATGCCAAAGAGATGACGGGTTTGAAAAATTCCTACATGAAAGTTGCTGATAAATTGCGACACCCGGAGAAAAATGACAAAAATTATCGTCCTACCATTACAATTCAGGGAAAAGTAGCGGCATTGCGTGACGGGGAAGATATGATCCGGGTTATCAAGAAAGATGGCTTTTTTAAACAAACGATAGATTCTTGCGAGATTAAGCCGGACGGGACTTACGAGTTAAAGATGAAAGTGGAACAGCCGGGGGTATATATGCTGGAATGCCAAGGAGGTCAACGGGTCAGCTTTTGGGCTGGCGATGAAGACGTGAACGTTGATTTTCCTGGCTTCGGAAATGCTAAATATAAGATTCTCCGTCCGATGTATATTCATGTTAGTGGGGGAAAGAACAACGAGGTGATGAGTCAGTTGAATTGGGAAACCTACCAAAATGTGCAGTTGATGGGAGCGTTTTCTCGTCCGATATACCGTCAGGAAGGACTTACCGATGCCGTGAAGGAGCAGTTTTCTCTGGAATTGTGTGGAATTGCCAATAGTGACATGTTTGATCGTTTGCAACATTGGGCGGAGGTGTATGCCGACCGGGAAGCGGTTTTGGTGATTATTGAGAGATTGAGAGGAGAGAAGTATGCTGGGACGGTTCAAAAAGTGATGGCTATAGCGGAAGAGAAGTATCCGAATAGTGCCTTGTTGAAAGAGGTTAAAGCTTCGTTGGCACAGCAAAAACTCGTGAAACAGGGAGGGATGGCACCCGAGTTTTCTTACCCGACTCCCGACGGGAAAAGGAATTTAGGACCTCAGGATTTCAAGGGGAAATATCTGGTATTGGATTTTTGGGCTTCGTGGTGCGGTCCCTGCCGGGGTGAGATTCCACACTTGAAAGAGGCTTACGCTAAATATGCGGATAAAGGAGTTGCCTTTTTTAGCGTATCGATAGATAAAAGCGATGCTGCTTGGCGGAAAGCTTTGACCGAGGAGAATATGCCCTGGGAACAGGTTTGTGCCCCGCAGGCTGGAAAGGATGTGATGAAATTGTACCAGTTTGCAGGTATTCCTCATATCCTGGTGCTGGATAAAGAGGGGCACATCGTGGGAACGAACTTGCGAGGTAAGGCATTGATGGATAAATTGGAAGAATTGGTTCATGGGAGTAAACCGAAAGCATCCATGATGATTGTGCGGTAAAATTATAGAGCCGGGATGTTCACGAAACGAGAGATATTTATGCTTCTTTTATTACACAGCTTTATCGTGAACTTCCCGCTCTTGTTTTGTGCTGTTGTGCCCGTGAAATAAAATGGGAGAGTTTTATCGAATGACGGTTTGTTTGTGTTTTGCAATTTTTGTCATAAACAATATGAATAGTCCTATTCCGACCACGATCCCTGCCGGGTAGCTGATGGCGGGATTGATGAATAATCCACCTACCTTGTAGGGGGCAATCATGAAATAGGTCGCGCATACAACACTTAGGAAGGTTGCCGGAAGCGACATCATCCAATGCGGTTTGCCTTTCTTGGCCAGATAGGTGGCGGCAGTCCACAGGGTGATGGTTGCCAGTACCTGATTGCCGATGCCCACGTATTTCCAGATAGTGGAGAAATCCACGTTGCAGAGCAAGTAAGCCACCACGAAGATAGGGACGGATACCATCAGGCGGTTCCGGATGGGCTTCTGGTTGAATTTTAGAGCGTCTGCTATAATCAGCCGCATACTGCGGAATGCCGTGTCGCCGGAGGTGATCGGACAAACGACAACCCCGATGATGGCAATGATAGCCCCGAAACGTCCCAGCCAAGAGTTGCATATTTGGTTCACGATGATAGCAGGGGTAGCTCCTCCTTCGGCTGCCGTGTTAAGTCCTTCTGCCCCGCCGAAGAATGCCATGGCTGCCGTAGCCCAGATCATGGCAACGATGCCCTCGCAGATCATTGCCCCGTAGAAGATTGGTCGCCCGTATTTCTCGTCTGCCATGCAGCGTGCCATCATGGGTGACTGTGTGGCATGGAAGCCGGAAATGGCACCACAAGAGATCACGATAAACAGCATCGGAAAGAGGATATTGTATTGTGGGTCGGCGTGCATATTGCGCATGGTGTCGAAAGTCAAATTTTCTATGACGAGTTCTCCGCTTAATCCTCCGTAAATCAGATAGCAACCCACGCTTAATGCCATAAAAATTAAAGCCATCCCCATGAACGGATAGATTTTACCAATGATCTTGTTGATGGGTAGTAACGTGGCTAGAATGTAATAAGCGAAAATGATATATAACCATGGGGTCATGCTCATTTTGGTCAGGCTGCCTAATAGTTCCGCCGGACCGTTCACGAAAGAAACTCCCACGGCAAGCAACAGAAAGCCCGTGAAGAAGGTCATGAATTTGCGCACCCCGTTACCCAGGTATTTTCCCACGATGTCGGGCAAGCTTATCCCGTCGTGGCGGGTGGAGAGCATCCCGGAGAAATAGTCGTGGGTAGCACCCATAAATATGCAACCGACAACAATCCACACGTATGCCATGGGACCATAGGCGGCACCCAGGATTGCCCCGAAGATCGGACCCAAGCCCGCGATGTTTAGAAACTGTATCACGAAGATGCGCCAAGGCTTCAACTCATGATAATCCACGCCGTCGGCGAGGCGTTTGACGGGGGTGGCAATATTAGACGATGCCCCGAAGAATCGTTCAACGAATTTCCCGTAGGTGAAATAAGCGACGACCAGTAATCCGATAGAAATAATGAATGTTAGCATTTACTTGGAATTTTTGCACGAACACAAAGTTATAAAAATGTGTTTTAATTGTTTTCAATTTGGATGAAAAAAATAGTGAAAAAGAAATGGCGACCAGTCTGGCTTTGAAGGTAGTAGAGGTGTGCTAGAGCTGGTCGCCTGGCCTGGGACACGATAATGAATAATCCGCTCTACGGATTACTTCTGGATGTGGAATTGGATGTGGCCATTGGTGATGTGATGCTTAATAATCATTTATGTAAATTCTTTCGTCTTGTGACCTATTTGTTATGAAACAAATTTATAGTGCAATTTCTTAATTTCGATAGAAATGAGCGAGGATTTTTGCCCGTGTCCGTTCTAAAAGAAAAGGATTATCAAGGGTGTGTTTTTATTTTTGAAAATATATCTTTACTTGATTCGTCGAATCCTCTTTTTTTGAAATGAAAGTTTTTTAGGTCGATGTTTACTGGAAATCGGTGATTTTCGCGATCATCCGGTTGTGACCGAGAAAATGCGATGTGATAAAATCGGATAATGATATGTAAAATGTTTTTTGGTTTATTTTGAAAATATCGTATCTTGTCGGGTAATCGAAGGGGGTATGTTATCGGCAAAAAAGTATTGTTTACAGGAGTATTAAATAACGGCAAGGGAAGATATGAAACAAGAAGTTTTACATGATAACTTATTGAATGCCATACGTGCGAAGGTACCTCAAGAGGAAAATTTGGCGAATGTTTTAGGAAATATATTGTGTATTGGCAAGGAAGCGATATATCGTCGGCTACGGGGAGATGTGCCTTTCACGTTGTTGGAAACTGCAATGATCTCGAAAGAGATGAATTTTTCGGTGGATGGTCTTTTAGAATCCGTATCCCAAAAAAGCAGACCTTTCCAGTTGAAGTTGACGGAATTTTTTAACCCGTTGGAAATCGATTTTCTGATGATGGAAAATTACGTGGACGTGTTCCGGAGTATTGATGCGGATACTTATTCCGAGTGTGCCTCGTCCGCAAATATTCTTCCGCAACCTCTTTACCAGAATTATAAATTTCTTTCGCGGTTTTATTTGTTCAAGTGGAAAGCCCAGCGGGATGGTCTGGATTCAGTGAAAGCCTTGCACGAGATCGTGCCGGAAGAACGTTTGGTGCGCATACAACAATCGTTGGTAGTGGAAGCCCGCCGGGTGAAAGATACTTGCTATATACTGGATAATATGCTTTTTATTTACCTGATTAACGATATCAAGTATTTCGCCAGTGTCAATTTAATCTCCCGGGATGACGTACAGGAATTGAAGGAGGAATTATTCCATCTGTTGAATTACCTGGAACGCTTGGCGGCGAAGGGAAAGTTCGAGAACGGGAATAGGATACATTTTTATATTTCCAATATCAATTTCGATACGACGTACACGTATATCCACACGCAAAAATGCAGTCTCAGTCTGATAAAGGCTTTCACGTTGAATGGGATAGCTTCTTTGGACGACAAGACTTTCGAAAGCGTGAAGAATTGGATTCTTTCGTTGAAAAGATTTTCAACGTTAATATCCGAGAGCGGTGATTTGCAACGGATTCATTTTTTTAAAAGACAGCGAGAATTAGTAGCCTCGTTGTGATTCGTTGAGAAATAATATATAACTTTGAGTGTCCCGTTGCCGTAAATCCGGCAAACGGGTTAGTGTTTTACAACTAACTTGAATGATATGAAAACAATAATCACGATTCTTTTAATGGTTGCAGGGATGACAGGTATGGCACAGAAATTCGAGTCCGATTCATTCGTGACGAAAGACGGGAAAACGTTGAAGATTACTTTTATTAAGCATAGTAGTTTGATGTTTGAGTTCGACGGAAAGATCGTTTATATTGATCCGGTGTCCGATTACGCGGATTATAGCAAGTTGCCCAAGGCGGATGTTATATTGATTACTCACGAGCACGCCGATCATTTGGACCCGAAAGCGATTGCCGACGTGGAAAAGAAAGATACCAAAATCGTGATCAATGCTTCTGCACAAGAGAAATTGGGAAAGGGTGAGGTCATGAAGAATGGGGACGAGAGGCAAGTGACTTCTTGGTTGAAGGTGGAGGCTGTACCTGCCTATAACACGACGCCCGGAAGGGAAATGTATCATCCGAAAGACCGGGATAACGGTTACGTGCTGACTTTAGGAGGAACGAGAGTGTATGTTGCGGGAGATACGGAAGATATTCCCGAGCTAAAAAAATTAAAGGATATCGAAATCGCTTTTCTACCGGTAAATCAACCTTACACGATGACCGTGGCTCAAGCTGATAAAGCCGTCCGGATGGTGAACCCGAAGGTGTTTTATCCTTATCATTACGGGAATACTTACGTGGAGGATTTGCAAAATACTTTGAAAAACACGAAGATTGATGTTCGTATCCGGCAATTGCAGTAAATTTGTTTTTGTGAAAAAAATTAACAGGGGAGCCCCTGTTAATTATATTCAAATAAAAACTTGAATGAGGGACTATTGACTAAATCCTTGGCTGCATTTCCCGCGTAAATCTCTCCGTTTGCCATGTTTAATTTCTTTACCGGAGCCCCTTCGGTGAAATCCAGACCTTTCAAGTCAATCCAGAATACGTTTGGGGTTATGGTGGATTCAAAGAAATAGACTTTGTTCTTTTGGTCGGAAACGGTTCTCCAGCGGGTGGATGAGATGTTCGGTTGGTCTGGGGTTGATATGCCGAGGGGAACCGATACGTTACGAATAACGCTAAATACTCCAGCCACGGCTTCTTGTTGTTTGTCCGTCTGCGGGATGGCATTGATATAAAAAGATGCCCTGACGAATCGGTCTGCGGCTCGGTTGGTACCCGGCAGCATCACCAAACCGCCGATTTGTTTCCAATAGTTATTCAACGTGATCTGTTGTTCGTAAGAGGGAGAGTTCGTCATCACCTGGTAATCTTTTCCTTCATGAATAATCAGATTGCCGTTGATGTATTCGAAAATGGCACTATTGCCTGTGGCATCCGATATGGCGAGATGTAACGTGGATTTGGCTCCGTTCGGCATATCCGGGGCATCGATACGGAAGGTTTCTTTGCGCAGTTCCTTTACGGCTTCGTCCACCGTGGCAAAATTATCGAGCACGTATTGTGTCCAGATGCTGATTCCCAGCACGGGGCGGGTATCGTTCGGGCGGTAATAATCGGATTCTGCTAGGTACAGAAGATTGGCGACCAATCCTTTTTCGTTCATCCCGTCGGAAGTCCCGATGTCATACCCGGCAGTGATGACACTTCCGTATTTCGATTTCCAGTGGATGGTGTTTCCTTGGTCAGCTCCCGATCTCTCGATCCCTCTCGGGAATACGTAGATATTTGATTTTAGGTTTTCTTTCCAGTCCATGGTTCTACCGGTTACGACCATGCCGTTTTGTCCGATATATACCACACGGGTACATGCCTCGATATTTGATACCAGCATTTCTGCCAATAATAATGTTGCGGTAAATAATGTTTTCTTCATATCTTTTATTTTTTCTGTTAAACGAAAATGATGTTTGAAAAGTTTCTTGAAATAATATGAAAATCAAAGATTATTCATTCGAAAATCGAATCCTTGTTTGGAGGAAAATCGATATATTTGTCATGTTAGAATCTAAATATCAAATGTTATGAAGAATAAAATTTGCCAGAGTTGCGGTATGCCCATGATGACAGACGACCAGCTCGGGAGTAACGAGGATGGTAGCTTGAATACCGAGTATTGTACTTATTGTTATCAAGACGGTGCTTTTACCGGGAACTATACCATGGACGAGATGATAGAACATAACCTTGAATTTTTGGATGAATTCAATAAAGATGCGGATCGCCCGTTCACGAAAGAAGAGGCTAGAGCCGGGATGAAAGAATATTTCCCGACGCTGAAACGGTGGAAAAATTAGATGATTTAGCGATTGACGATTCAATGATTCATGGATTATTGGATCGTCAATTGTATGTTGGAATATAAATATAAAAAGTCGTGTGTGATGAAAAAAGTTGTATTGTTTGTTATTTTGGATAAGTACTCGGATTGGGAAGGTGCTTATTTGGCTCCGTTTATTGTTGCTTTAGGACAGGGAGAATATACCGTGAAAACAGTTTCTTTGACGAAGGACGGAGTCCGATCCATAGGGGGCTTTACCGCCCTGCCGGATTACACGATCGAGTCGGCTCCGACGGACTTTGAAGGAGTGGTTTTGGTTGGCGGAATGTCTTGGCGGAAAGAAGAGGCTCGACAAGTGATGCCTTTGGTACGGGCTGCCTTGGACAAGGGGAAAGTCTTGGGTGCTATCTGTGATGCTGCCGGATTTTTAGGAACCATGGGAGTCTTGAATGATGTCCGCCACACGGGTAACGATTTGAATGACTTGAAGCAATGGGCGGGTGACGCGTACAAGGGAGAAGAGAAATATATTATGCAACACGCGGTGAGGGATAAGAATATCGTTACTGCCAACGGCACTGCAGCTTTGGAATTTGCCCGGGAGGTTATACTTGCCTTGGGGGCTGTACCCGAGAGCAAGATTACCGAATGGTATAATTTCTATAAACAGGGATGTTACGATGTTGCGATGCCGAGTATGTAAAAGATTGGGGTAGCAGTTTATCTTTGAAATAACTTGATGACTTCTGCCTTGTCTTTTTCCAGTTGTTCCCGGAGTTCTCTAATATCTTCAAATTTTCGTTCTCCCCGGAGTCTGGCAATCAATTTTATCGAGATCGTTTGATTGTAGATGTTCTGGTTGAAGTCAAAGATATGGACTTCGCAGGATACAATGCCTTCCTTGCTTACCGTCGGGCGTATGCCGATGTTTAGCATACCATGAAATATTTGATCTCCGATCAGGACTTCCACGGCGTAGACTCCTATTGCGGGGAGTAATTTCCTTTCATCCGAGATCTGTACATTAGCCGTTGGGAAACCGATTTCCCGACCTAATTTACGTCCGTCTACCACCTGTCCGGTGATGGAATAAGGATATCCCAAGAAACGGTTTACTGTGTTGACATCCCCGACAGCCAGGGCATTTCGTATTTTCGTGGAACTGACATTCACATCGTTTTCCTCGAATACAACTTCCCGTTCCAGAAAGAAACCATACTTTTGAGATAACTCTTGCAGGCTCTCGAAGTTTCCGGCACGGTTCTTCCCGAACCGGTGGTCGTATCCCACCACAAGTCCCTTGATGTGAATTCTATCCACTAAAATATTCTTCACGAAGTCTTGGTAAGGTTGTTGGGAAAATTCTACCGTGAATTTCAAGATGATTAAATGGTCTACTCCGTATTGTTCCAGAATAACAATCTTTTCTTCCAGAGTTGTCAGGATTCCGGGCTTTTTTTCCATGGGATATAATACCTCCCGCGGGTGTGGCTCGAAACTGATAATTGCGGATTCACCCCCGATATTGGCTGCTTTTTCTTTGAGATGTTGAATGACACAAGCGTGCCCTAAATGCACCCCGTCAAAACTGCCGATAGTAACAACCGGGTTCTTGATATTAATACCTTCGACTCCGTAGTGAACCTTCATTTCAGATGGATTGAATAGTTTGACGCGAAAGTAATATAAATAACCGATAAAATGAAAAAGTCAGTGAAGTGTATAGGTCTATAAAGTTATAAAGTCCATAAAGTCGAGAATAGAAAATGACTTTATGGACTTTATGAATATTGTAACTTTCAGACTAGAAACGATATTGTATCATCGTGTTGATACGATTGGCGTTACCGTAATCTTTGTTGAAATCGTTGCGGCGTCCGAAGACGTATTCGATACCGCATGAACCGTATTCGCTGAAATCCCAGAAAAGGTTAGCCGCGGCGTATTGCGCGTATTTATATGAGGTGATTGGCATCCCGAGCCGGTCTTCTACCCGGGCATAACTGTACATGATGTTGGAAGAAAGTGATTCATTCCATTTGTGGGAAAATCCGCCATAGGCTCCCCATGCACGGGAGGCTTTCAATTTTCCTTCTGCCGTGGCGCAGGGAACGAGGTCAAGACCTATTCCGGATATGTCTTGAATGTAGTTGGCAACTCCTTTACCACAGACTCCTTGAAAACAGAAAGAGGTGTTTTCCGTGAATTGCCAGATACCGCTAAGGGAGGCTCCCCAACCTGTCACGATTTGATCTTTGTCTTTGATCTCATCTTTGTAATACATGTTTCTTAATACCGCACCGGCTTGTAAATGGCTGCCGTTCTTGAAGCTGTATCTCACGTTGAGCGGAATGTCCGGAATCCTCTGGTGGATGTAATCCGTGAACTCCCCTTCCGTGTAGGAAGGTTCGACGTACTCGAGCGCCAAAGAGGCTTGCCAGTGTTCGTTGAAATCTCGTGTGTACCGGATTTGCGGTTGGCGCAATGCCACCTCGCTACTCGGTCCTTCCTCGTCGATTGTGGCAGGTCCTGCAGAAATGTCACAGAATGTACTCCACGTTTTACCGATCGTGAAACCCCGGAATTTAATAAAAGCCTGTCTTAGGATAGGCGTGTTCTGCGATCCCTCGAACTCCATTTCCATGTAGGTCACGAGCCTGCCCACGTCGGTATCGCCTACCAATTTGAAGAATAGGCGGGATTGCCCCACGTCAATGCCGTAACGTCCGCCGGATTGATGCCCTTTCAGGGCGATAGAATTTGTTTCGAAGTAATTGTCATTGGGAACCCCGTTAAAATCGTAAATCCCCTGCACTTGTACAAACCCTCCCACACCGAATACGAAGTTTTTATCCTTGTTGAAAAACACGAATCTTGGGGACGCGGGATCATTAAAGGATAGCGGAAAAGCTTCTTTCATCATTTTGTAAAAGTTATCCGCATCATTTTTTGCCGACACGGAAGTCACGTTGACTTGCGCTCGTGCTCCCGTGTAGAATCCACAAGAGATAGCAATCAACAATAGCAATGTCAATTTTTTCATAGTGCTACAAATTAGTTGGTTAATTTAGTAACACTATATACGGGAAGGGATAGTAAAGGTTAAAGTAATTCCGTGATTTCCGATTTAGTGATTAAAGAATCACCCAATCACTAAATCGGAAATCACGGAATCATTATATTTTGACTTCTTTCAGAATTTCCCGCAAGTCGGTTTTCTTTTTCAGAATGTCATACAATTGGTCGATAGCCACACGCTCCTGTTCCATCGTATCCCGGTAACGGATTGTGACGGCATTGTCTTCCAAAGTTTGGTGGTCAATGGTGATACAGAACGGGGTACCGATGGCATCTTGGCGACGGTAGCGTTTACCGATAGAGTCTTTCTCGTCGTATTGGCATCTGAAATCAAGTCTTAGCAATTTCATGATCTCTTCTGCTTTTTCCGGTAACCCGTCTTTTTTTACTAGCGGCATAACAGCTAATTTGATCGGAGCCAGCGCTGCCGGTAATTTCAGTACGACACGGGAATCTTTTGAACCGTCTTCCTTCACAATTTCTTCTTCCTGATAAGCGGCAGAAAGGATTTGCAGGAACATACGGTCGACACCGATAGACGTTTCGATCACGTAAGGCACGTATGATTCGTTTAGTTCCGGGTCAAAATATTGGATTTTTTTACCGGAGAATTCTTGATGGCGTTTCAAGTCAAAGTCTGTACGAGAGTGGATACCCTCCACTTCTTTGAAACCGAACGGGAATTTGTACTCTATATCCGTGGCGGCATTCGCGTAGTGAGCCAGTTTCTCGTGGTCGTGGAAACGATAGTGATCGTTTCCGAAGCCGAGAGCCTGGTGCCAACTCATACGGGTCTCTTTCCATTTCTTGAACCAGTCCAGTTCTGAACCGGGGCGTACGAAGAATTGCATTTCCATTTGCTCGAACTCGCGCATACGGAAGATAAATTGGCGTGCCACGATCTCGTTACGGAATGCTTTACCGATTTGGGCGATACCGAAAGGAACTTTCATCCGTCCTGTCTTTTGCACGTTCAAGAAGTTCACGAAAATGCCTTGTGCTGTTTCCGGGCGGAGATAAATCTTGCTTGCCCCTTCTGCAGTGGAACCCATCTCGGTCGAGAACATCAGGTTGAACTGGCGTACTTCCGTCCAGTTACAAGTCCCGGAGATCGGGCAAACGATCTTGTTGTCGATGATGATCTGGCGCAATTCTGTCAGGTCGTTATCGTTCAACGCTTTTGCCATTCTAGCCGTGAGTTCTTCTTTTTTCCGGATTGTTTCCAGTACTTGAGGGTTGGTTTGACGATACAACGTTTCGTCGAATTTCTCCCCGAATCTTTTCCTTGCCTTTGCCACGTCTTTCTCGACTTTCTCCTCGTATTTGGCGATATGGTCTTCGATCAGCACGTCGGCACGGTATCTTTTCTTGGAGTCCTTGTTGTCAATCAACGGGTCGTTGAAAGCATCCACGTGTCCGGATGCTTTCCAGATCGTCGGGTGCATGAAAATAGCGGAATCCAGCCCCACGACATTCTCGTGTAAGAGTACCATGGAATCCCACCAGTATTTTTTGATATTGTTTTTCAGTTCCACCCCGTATTGACCATAATCATATACGGCTGCCAATCCGTCGTATATCTCTGATGACTGGAACACGTACCCGTATTCTTTACAGTGCGCTACCAGCTTTTTAAAAATATCCTCTTGTCCCATTTTAAATTTATGATTTATGATTTATGATTTTAGATTCAGTTTGTGCGTTATATAATCGTAAATCTGTAATCTGAAATCGTAAATTAATTGTTTACTCCAATTTCTTTGATCGCTTCGGTCACATTGATAACGTAATCCCCGATTTTCTCGCACTCGAAGAAAATGTCGCTATAGATGATACCTGTCGCGTAATCATATTTTTTCTCTTCGATAGCCGTCAAATGCTCCTGTTGCAGGATAGTGCGGTAATCATTGATGGTCTGTTCCACCTCGTAGGCTTTCTTGGCTTTGACTTCTTTGTATTCTATTGCCAGGTTGGCACACATGACCACGATAGCCTCGTCCACGATAGCCATCATGTGTTGTAGCTTCTCGTCGATGAATGGAGGAAATTCAATATTCTGTTCGTTCCGGCGCCCGATAGCCTTTGCCACGTTCAACGAGGAATCTGCGATACTTTCAATTTCAGATACAATTCTGAACATGGCACGCACGCGTTGGGAGTTCTCCGTGGAGAGTTTTGACTCGGATACTTTGGTCAAATAGTCTGCGATCTCGACTTCTACCACGTCACTTTCATCTTCCAGTTTATCAATGCGGTTGAATTTCTTTTCAAATTCTTTGGTTGGCGTATGCAGGCACTCTACTACTTGCCGGTACATATCCAGTGTATTTTTGGCATAATGTGAAATCTCTTGTTTCGCCTGGAATAAAGAGGCATCCGGTGTTGATAACAAACCGATTTTAATGTGTTTCAGCGTGAAGGCATCGTCTGCTGATTCTTTCGATTTTATCATGCGGGTCACCAGTCGGGCAATCACTTTCGTGAACCAAATCAGGATGAAAACATTGGCAACGTTAAAACACGTGTGGAATAATGATAAGGCAACCGGAACAGACCCCGTGTCCGTGAATGGGTTACCAATTCCCAGGCTGATACTGAGTTGTGCCACCCACCCGAGGAATAACGGGAAAATGGCAAGTACCCATACCACCCCGAACACGTTGAAAAGGAAATGCGCGAAAGCAGCCCTTTTCGCTGTCGTGTTGGCAACCATGGCGGCAAGGTTTGCCGTGATGGTGGTTCCGATGTTTTCTCCCAGTACCATGGATGCGGCAATATCAAAACCGATCCATCCGTTGGCACACATGACGAGGGTCAATGCCATTGTGGCGGAAGAAGATTGTATCAATATGGTTAAGGCGGTTCCGATCAGCATGAATAGAATATAGGAACCGTACCCTAAGTCCGTGTAATTGTGCAGGAAATTCAGGATAGCCGGATTCTCGTGTATATTCGGCATATTCTCCTGCAAGAAGTTCAACCCGATAAACAAAAGACCGAATCCGATGATTAATTCACCCCAGCTCTTGCGCATCCGCTTTGCCGAGAACAGGAGCGGCAAACTCAAACCGATCAAGGGAAGTGACAGGCTGACCATGCTTACCTTGAACCCGAGGATGGAGATCAACCATGCCGTGAACGTGGTTCCCACGTTGGCACCCATGATGACCCCGATGGAGCCGACCAAGTCGAGCAGCCCGGCGTTTACGAAACTGACAACCATTACCGTGGTAGCTGAAGAACTTTGAATAATCGTGGTGATTAGCAGACCGGTGATAACACCTTTCACGCGATTGGATGTCATTGCGGCGAGGATGGTTCTCATTTTGTTACCCGCTACCTTTTGCAAGGCCTCACTCATCATCTTCATTCCAAAGAGGAACACACCCAATGATCCGATCAATTGCAAGAAATCGAGAATCGTGTAATTCATAAATAGTTATTTGTAATAAATAGAATTTGCGACGGTAAAGGTATAACAATCTAAATAAAAAAAGCTCCCATGCGGGAGCTTTTTTTTATTTTAATTTCGAGGGTATTACATCATGCCCGGCATTCCTCCACCCATCGGCGGCATGGCAGGAGCGGGATTCTCCTGTTTCTCCTCAACCAATACGCATTCGGTAGTCAAGAACATTCCGGCGATAGATGCGGCATTTTCCAAAGCCACGCGGGCAACCTTCTTCGGGTCGATTACCCCGGTCTTCATCAAGTTCTCGTAAACCCCGGTACGTGCGTTGTAACCGAAGTCTTTCTTGCCTTCTTTCACTTTGTTTACTACAACAGCACCTTCTACTCCGGCGTTTGCAGCGATCTGGCGAAGCGGCTCTTCGATAGCGCGTTTCACGATCTCGATACCCGTGGTTTCGTCCTCGTTCTCGCCTTTCAATTTTTCAAGAGCTGAGATAGCGCGGATGTATGCAACACCACCTCCGGGGATAATACCTTCCTCGATTGCGGCACGCGTAGCGCTTAAGGCATCGTCGATACGGTCTTTCTTCTCTTTCATTTCGATCTCTGAAGCGGCTCCCACGTAAAGAACGGCAACACCACCGGCTAATTTAGCCAATCTTTCTTGCAGTTTCTCTTTATCGTAGTCTGAAGTAGAGTGTTCGATCAATTTCTTGATTTGGTTTACACGTTCAGCGATAGCTTCTTTAGCGCCACAACCGTTCACGATTGTCGTGTTTTCTTTGTCGATGGTCACTTTGTCTGCGCAACCTAACATATCCAAGGTAGCGGTTTCCAGCTTCAAGCCTTTTTCCTCGGAGATAACAACACCACCTGTCAAGATGGCAATATCTTCCAGCATTTCTTTTCTGCGGTCACCGAATCCCGGGGCTTTTACTGCCGCAATCTTCAAAGAACCTCTTAAACGGTTTACAACTAAAGTTGCCAATGCTTCGCTCTCCACGTCCTCGGCGATGATAACCAAAGCACGTCCTGCTTGTGCGATCGGCTCAAGAACAGGCAGCAATTCCTTCATCGTGGAAACTTTCTTGTCATAAAGCAAAATGTACGGTTTCTCGAATTCTGCGTTCATCTTTTCCGTGTCGGTCACGAAATACGGGGAAATGTATCCACGGTCGAACTGCATACCTTCAACCACTTTCACTTCCGTTTCCGTTCCTTTGGCTTCCTCTACCGTGATAACCCCTTCTTTGGTTACTTTTTCCATTGCCTCGGCAATCAAAGCACCAATGTTGTCATCCCCGTTAGCAGAGATTCGTGCTACTTGGCGGATCTTATCGTAATTTTCTCCAACTTCTTCTTTCTGGCTTTCCAAGTTTTTAACCACCTCGGCAACGGCTTTGTCGATACCTCTCTTCAAGTCCATCGGGTTAGCTCCGGCAGTCACGTTCTTTAATCCCACGTTGATGATGGATTGTGCCAAAATAGTGGCTGTCGTGGTTCCATCCCCGGCATCATCCCCTGTCTTGGAAGCTACTTCTTTTACCATCTGGGCACCGATGTTTGCGTACGGGTCAGATAACTCGATTTCTTTTGCCACGGAAACACCGTCTTTCGTGATGTGCGGGGCTCCGAATTTTTTCTCGATTACCACGTTGCGTCCCTTGGGGCCAAGTGTCACTTTCACGGCGTTAGCCAACTCGTCAACACCCTTTTTCAATAAGTCGCGGGCTTCAACATTAAATTTTATCTCTTTTGCCATAACCTTTTCAATTTTAGATTTATTACAATACTACCAGAATATCGGATTGATTCATGATCAAGTACTTCTTGTCGTCAATGTTGACCTCGGTTCCTGAATATTTACCGAATAAAACAGTATCGCCTACTTTGATTTCCATCGGCTCGTCATGTTTTCCTTTTCCGGTTGCTACCACGATCCCTTTTTGTGGTTTTTCTTTTGCAGAATCAGGGATGATAATGCCTGATGCGGTTTTAGTTTCTGCCTCTACCGGCTCTACAATAATTTTGTTAAGAACTGTCTTAAGTGCCATAATTCTTAATTTAAAAGTTTATTATTAATTGAATTGATCTTTATTTTTAAATTCAAATACGTCATTGACAAGTACACATTTCGTGCCAAACAAAAAAATGTCAGTATGACTGACATACTGACATTTTTATATCGGAATAAATCTTATTTTTATTCTTGGGTATCTCCGCTATTGTCATTTGCGGGAGTTGTGTTGACCGGCGAACCGAAGTCCGGCACCGTTTGGGTCGGGGCTGATTGGTTCAATTGTTCTTGAATCGCGGATTGTTTTCCTCCCTGTTGACCTCTCGGGATCACCATAGCTGCCACGATACATAAAACAAGCATAGCACCAGCTAATGTCCACGTTGCTTTTTCCAGGAAATCGGTTGTTTTTCTCACACCCATGATTTGATTTGAAGAAGCAAAGGTTGAAGATAAACCACCGCCTTTTGAGTTTTGCACTAATACGATTAATATCAATAAAGCGCAAACAATAAAAATCAAAATAGAAACAACTATGTACATATTAGTTCGTATTATTATTTAATTTCTCGTTTATTTTTTCAATCTGACTCGCGAAGTAAATACTTTTTTCCGGATATTTCAAACTTAATTTCAGATAAGTTGCGATCGCCTTGTCATATAATTGCTGTCTGACATATATTTTAGCCAATGTTTCTGAAAGAAATTCCATGGACGTGTTTGTGTCTGTTGCCGTGATTTCCGGGGGAACCGGGAGTTCTTCCGAGAATTTCGAGATCGAGGGTGCCGTCTCGATAAATTTGTCAATCAAAGAATCCTTGCGTTGCTCTTTTTTCTTTTTGTTAGAGAGCCATTCGCTGGCAAGTTCATCCAGCGATAGTTCTTTCTCGTCCGGGAATTCGTTTTCCAATTGGTAATACGGGGTTGCCAAACGGTTCTTCTTTTCTTCTTCCCGGTCTTCGAGAAGTTCTATGGCGACTTGTTCCGGCTGGTAAACTTGGTTTTCTCCGGGAGCATCCAGTGATAACAAATTATTCAGATAACGGTAGAATTGTTTGTGATCCGGAATAAAAATCGTGTTATGTCTTAATTTATCGGGATATGCCGAATGCCCCGTGTCATGCAACATTTTCAGGTACACGACACGTGCCGTCGAGAAATAAGGGTATTGTTCGATCAGTAATTCAACTTTCCGAATCTTTTCGCCCTCGTTGCGTCCCGAGCGTATAATATCGATTAATTCTTCTGTGTTCAAATCTTACCAGTTTACAAGTGCTTTGTTAAAGACGTCCTCGATAATTTTCTCGGTAATCGTTTTGATTAGTTCGGGTTCGGCTGAGTCGTAATTCACGTCGATACCATAGTCCGCGTAATGCGAGAAACTACTGTTGAAATCCGATTTACCCGTTTCGTCTTTTGTGTTCGTGTACTTCACTTGAATCGTGATTGTCAACCGGTTTTGGGCGGCTACCTCATCTCGTTGGATATCCACCGGACGTTGCGTGAATCCGGTGATCTGTCCCTCGAACCGGATGTCCCCGTTATTGTCTGTTACTTCTGTCAAGCTGGTGCGGTTTCTCAAGTATTCTTTCAATGCTTCCGTGAAATCTGAGCCCAAGTTGGGGGCGAAAGCCGTTTTGTTCGAGAAATAATCGACGGAGAATGTCTTTTCCCCGTTCGTCAAAGATACTCCCGAAAAAGCGTATCTCACGCTTGCCAATTTGCAACCGCTGAACGATACTGCTAGTAATAATATAGGTAAGATCCTTTTAATCATCTGATTTTTATAAAGATTTCGTATAACAACTTCTCGTTAGGCAAAGATAATAAAATTAGCTGAATCTATCTTTTTCATTTTCAATTCTGTATTTTCAATTATCAATGTCGTATTCTTTCAATTTCCGGTACAGTGTCCTTTCCGATATACCCAAGTCCTGTGCTGCCAGTTTCCGCTTCCCGTGATTTTTCTCAAGAGCTTTGATAATCATTTCTTTTTCCTTTTCTTCGAGAGATAACGATTCCTCGATGACGGCTTCCGTGTCCTCGATGTGATTCTCCTTTTCTGCCGAGAAAGATTTGGGTGCTTGTGGGGCAAGGAACTCTGACTGGGGTGTTTCGTAAAGATTACGCAACACGATGGAGGTCGGGGGGGCTGCTTCCGGGGCGACGTGATCTTTTTGCATGATGTCATAAACCAAGTGTTTCAAGTCATTCATGTCTTTTTTCATGTCAAAAAGAATCTTGTACAGGATCTCCCGTTCATTGGCAAAACTATGGTCGTTCTCCGAAGTTGATGTTAATGCCGGCAGGCTGTTGTTCTGCGCCGGCAGGTATCCTTTTAGCGTCAGGGCATCTACGGATCGTTCCTGTTCGAGAATAGAAATTTGTTCCGTGATATTCTTTAATTCCCGCACGTTACCCGGCCAACGGTAGGTTTCCAATACTTGGACTGCATCTTCTGTCAGTCTTACCGGGGGCATCCGGTATTTTTCGGCAAAATCGGCAGCGAATTTCCGGAATAACAATGAAATATCTTCTTTCCGTTCCCGTAAAGGCGGGATAGAAATAGGTATGGTGTTAATTCGATAATACAGGTCTTCCCGAAATTTCCCGTTTTTCACGGCTACCGGGAGGTCTACATTCGTGGCGGCAATCACTCGTACGTTTGTTTTTTGTACTTTGGAAGAGCCTACGCGGATAAATTCTCCGGTTTCCAGTACTCGCAATAATTTTGCCTGCGTGGAAAGGGGTAATTCTCCGATCTCGTCCAGAAAGATCGTGCCCCCGTTGCTCACCTCGAAATATCCTTTTCGGTCGGACAAGGCTCCCGTGAATGAACCTTTCTCGTGACCGAACAATTCGGAATCGATCGTGCCTTCCGGGATTCCCCCGCAATTGACCGCGATGTATTGTTCGTGCTTGCGGGTGCTGTAACTATGAATTATTCGGGGAAATATCTCTTTCCCGACCCCGCTTTCGCCCGAAATCAACACCGTGAAGTCCGTGGGAGCCACTTGCACCGCTTTTTCTATCGCCCGGTTTAATTTAGGGTCATTGCCTATAATCTCGAAACGTTGTTTGATATTCCTGATATCCTCCATATTCCATTAAATAATTAAATACTTGTGATTTACGTTGCTGAATAGCAAGGCGTGAATCCCCATCCGTGAATTGTTATCTGCAAAATTAGCAGATTTAACTGACAAAATAGCATAGAAGCGGGAATAAATTTGAAAACCGAATTTCTGTTATGTAAATTATTTCTGTATATTTGTAGCTATAATTGAACGTTTAATAATAATTCGATTCTTCATAATGCTGAATTTTTGTTGAATTATAAAACGCTGATTATTAGATTTTACCCGGAATGTAAGAATGTGTAATATTTAATTTTTCAAATATCAACAAACGTTGGTTTTATGATAGAGGGACCTCCTATAAATATTAGTCGTTTAATAGAGGGAGATGAGAATGTTTTCCAGGCTCTGTTTATTGATTATTATCCATCATTGATTTCATTTGCAATAAAATATGTTGACCGGGAAGAGGCTGCGGAAGATATTGTACAAGATGTTTTCGTGAAGGTTTGGGAAACCCGGGCGAGGTTGCGGGAAGTGGGTAATCTTTCAGCTTATCTCTATCAAATGGTACGCTTTAGGTGCTTTAATCATCTGCGGGCGGAAAAAATACGCCATGATGCGACTCGTTCTTTCACGGAAGAGATGGACATAACGGAGATGAACGAGTATATCAAGGAAGAAACCTTCAGAATCGTGATGCACGTGATTGGCGAATTGCCCCCGGGTAGCCGGAATGTTTTCTCCCGGGCAATACAGGGGTATTCCGCTAAAGAGATTGCCGATGAATTGGGGATTACCGTGGAAACGGTGAAAAAGCAAAAACAAAATGCCCGCCGGATACTGAAAGAGCGGTTGGGTAATCTCTTTACTCTCTTTTTCTCCGCTATATGATCTCGTGTATGTTGATGATACTTTCTTTTTTTCGAATATAAGGAAAAATGTAACCAAGAGTTTTTTTCTGCAAGTGTTAAATAAGCATTTTGTTTGTGAAAACGTGGGTTAAGAGTGGGCTAACAGTAGGCGATAAGTGGGTGAAGCCGCCTAATAGCCGCCCAATAGTCGCCCAATAGTCACCTCTCGCATCTTTTTTAGTTTAGTATTTCGATCTTTTTTCCCAATGGCATACCTCCTTTTTCTTTTTGAAGTGTCATAGGGGTATAAGTGAATCGTATGATGAAGAATAACAAGATATACAGAACTATACCCGAACTTTTGGCAAAAGCGATAGCCGGGACGTTGGACGAGGAAGAAAGCGCTAGGTTGCGGGCGTGGCGGGAAGAGAACGAGGTAAACGAACGTCTTTACGAGGAGGTCGTGAGAGCCGAATACATAGAACGTAAATGCCGGGAAGCGACACGAGTAAATATCGTGGAAGGATACATGGGCGTGCTTCGGAAACGGAAACGTCATGCCCGGGTGCAACGCGTAAGACGGGTGTCTGCCGTGGCGGCAGGGATATTGATTCCTTTGTTGGCAATCATGATCTGGTTCGGGCAAAAAGAGGAAATTCCATCGGTTCAAGTGGCGGAAGTGATTCGGCATGGCGAGGTGAAAGCGGAACTGATATTTTCTGATGGTACAACAAAGTTTCTGGAGGCGAAGGTTAAAGATTCCTTGCTTTTGCAACAAGGGGCGAATATCGTGATCCGCAACGAGGGATTAAGTTACGTGGGCGATACTTCCACTGCCGAAGTTCAATACCATACATTGCGGGTACCCCGGGGTGGTGAATATTCTATCACGTTGAGTGATGGTACGGTGGTGTACTTGAATTCCGAATCCGAATTGCGCTATCCCGTGAAATTTGCCGGAGAAGATCGCCGGGTGTATTTGTCAGGCGAGGCTTATTTCGACGTGACGGTGGATAAGGAACACCCGTTTATCGTGGATTTGAAAACTTCTGCCGTGAAGGTGTTGGGAACCGGTTTTGACGTGCGGGCGTACAAGGATGAAAATGAAATACTGACAACCCTGGTGAGCGGGTCCGTGGTATTTTCTGCGGGGAAGGAATCTGTCGTGTTGAAGCCGGGGGAACAAGCCGTGCTGGATCAGTCGGGCGAGTTGGAAACACGGGAAGTGGATACTTATTTGTACACGGCGTGGAAAGAGGGTGTTTTTGCCTTCAAACAGCAACGATTGGAAGAGATCATGAAAATTGTTTCCCGTTGGTATAACGTGAATATTTTTTGGGAAAATGCTTCTCAAAAAGAAGTAGTTTTCACTGGAAAAATGCGACGTTATGATGATTTCTCGAAGATCGTGGAGATGTTGGAAATGACGGGAAACACGGAGTTTGAGATTAAAGGGAATAATATTTTTATCCGGGAGAAATAAAAAATAATACCGGGATATACCTCCTTTCTCTTTTTGAAGTGTCATAGGGGTATAGAACACTAAAATGATATATTGGAGAAAAATAGAAAAGACGGGATATTGACCGTATCCCGCCTTTTGAAACCGGACGAACCGGAATTTGTTTCATTAAACGTTTACAAATGTATGAAAAAAAATCAAACGCATGACCTTTCTTTGCGCGAAAGGTTGCGAAAAACATGCTTAATCATGAAATTTTTAGTTTTATTGTTGTTCGTGTCGACGCTGCATTTGTCGGCAAAGGTGTATAGCCAAGAGGTTAAAGTGACGGTTAGCTTGAAGAATGCTTCTTTTAGTGATGTCGTGAATGTACTGGAAAATTCCACGAATTTTACGTTTTTGTATCGTGACCATCAGGTGGCTCAGATCAAAAATTTGAATTTGAAGTACACGGAAACCGATATCAAGGTGATTCTGGATGCTTGCCTGAAGGGTTCGGGGTTGACTTATCGTTTGGTGGATAACACGATCGTGATTCAGCCAGTACTTGCGGCAAGCACGGATTCGATAGCCAAGATTACGGTGAAAGGTATCGTGAAAGATAAAAACGGGGAAATATTGCCGGGTGTGACTATTCGTGTGAAAGGGACAACGTTGGGGTTCGTGACGAATGTCAGGGGTGAATTTGATTTTGATTTGCCGAAACGAGATAGCCTGGAATTGATATTCTCCTTCGTGGGATTTAAGCGGCTGAATATACGCGTGAAAGACGGGATGAAACCGTTGACCGTGGTGCTGGAAGAGGATATGCAGACGGTGGATGAAGTGGTTGTGACGGGTATTTTCAATAAGCCGAAGGAGAGTTTCACGGGTGCGGTGACAGCGGTGTCAAAAGAAGAGTTGCGAGCGAAATTTTCCAGGAATTTGTTACAAACTTTATCAAATCTGGATCCTGCCCTGCGAATTATACAAAACAATGCGGAGGGGTCGAACCCGAATGCCTTGCCGGAGATTCAATTACGCGGAGCTTCGACGTTGTCTGATATTAGCGATTTGCAATCTACATCTAGGGCCGAGTTGAATACTCCTCTATTCATTTTGGATGGTTTCGAGATTTCTTTGGAACGGATGATGGACTTGAACGTGGAGGAGGTTGAGAATATAACCGTGTTGAAAGACGCCAGTGCAACATCTCTTTATGGTTCTCGCGGGGCGAATGGGGTGGTTGTCATCACGACGATACGCCCGAAAGCGGGGAAATTGACGGTTACTTATCGGGGCGAAGTGAAAGTCGAAATACCAGATTTAACCACTTATAATTTGACGAATGCGAGAGAAAAGTTGGAGTTGGAACGTGCAAGTGGTGTTTGGGATGAAGATTATCTTCAAGATGCTTATCAGGCGTTGAAGGTAGCGGTAGATGGCGGTGAAAATTTTGATTGGAAGAAAGTGCCGACCCGCACGGGAGTGGGACAACAGCATACGTTGAATTTTATGGGAGGAAATGACGAGTGGCGTATCATGGCGAATTTGGCTTATAATGTAGTGACGGGTGTCATGAAAGGTTCTGATAGAAAGAATTTTAACGGTTCGTTAAAAGTGGATTATACGCACGATAAATGGTATGTTAGTGAAATGTTATCTGTCGGGACAAACAATTCTGAAAATAGTCCTTACGGGGCATTTTCAAATTATGTGCAGATGAATCCTTATTGGAATCCTTATGATGATGAAGGGAAGTCTGTATACATGTATTATCACCCGTTAAGGCAGGACGGGATTCGGAATCCGATGTATGACCAAAGTTTGGGGTGTTGGAATAAAACGAAATACACGAATGTCAGTAACAATTTTATGATACGGTATCAATTTACCGAATCTTTTAGGGCGAGGATTTCTTTAGGATTGAGTCGTAATATAAAGAATGCCGATACATTTAAGGTGCCTTCCCATGAGTCGTATGCCGGTGAAGACATGAAGCATAAAGGACGCTATGACCGTAGGGAAGGAGTCGAGAATAAATGGCAGGTTCAAGGAGGGGTGGATTACACGAAGACATTTCTGGATAAGCATATGTTGACGGTGAATTTGAATGGAGAGATGAGTGAGAATGTGAGAGAAGAGGTGAATTGGGCTGCAACCGGTTTTATAAATGATGATATCGATCATTTATCAACGTCGTTAGGTTATCCTGCTAACTGGGGGACCTCGGGGAATAAAGAGGTCGCCCGGCGATTGAGTTTTATCGGTTCCGTGAATTATTACTATAATATGCGTTATTTTGTTGATTTGTCTTGCCGCATGGATGGTTCTTCTTCTTTCGGGGAAGAGAGTCGTTGGGCTCCGTTCTATTCAATTGGCGCAGGTTGGACGGTTACGAATGAGGATTTCATGAGGGGGCTTTCCGGGTGGTTGAATAATTTGAAATTCCGTTATTCATACGGAGTGTCTGGAAATATGGGATTTTCCCCGGAAAAGTCGATGACCGTGTATTCGGTAGATGTAAATCAAACGTATTTGTCCGGTCTGGGCGTGAAAATGTCGGCTTTTGGCAATCCGGATTTGAAATGGCAAAATACATATCAACATAACGTGGGAATTGATCTCGGTTTATTTTCAGAACGTTTGAGCTTCACGTTTAATTACTATAATAAGTTGACGGATAATACCGTTTCGGATGTTTTATTACCTATATCACATGGTTTTGAAACTATTTCCGGGAATATCGGGAAAATACGTAATGAAGGATATGAATTGAATGTATCGCTTTATTTGCTTCGTGATAATGCGCGAAAGATAAATTGGAGCGTTACGGGGAGATTTGCGAGACAGATTAATACAATCGTGGAACTTTCGGAAGGGTTAAAAGAAACGATAAAATATCAAGTGAAAACGATGAGTGGGGCAAGTCAATATTATCGTTATATTGAAGGACATTCTATGGATGCTATTTATGGGCTGCGTTCATTAGGAGTGAATCCCGCGACAGGACAGCGTGTGTATGTAAACAAGGACGGAGAGGCAACATTTAATCAGTCCTCGGATGATATGGTGTATTTGGGTGACCGTCAACCGAAAATAAACGGGAATGTCAATATGTCTTTTAGTTGGAACGGGATCTATCTGAATGTCGGTTTTGGCGTGAAATGGGGTGGTAAGCAGGAGAATTTCACGTTGTTGTCCAAGGGCGAGAATCTTGAGTTGTTATATAATGTAGACCGTCGGGTATTAACCCAAGCTTGGCAAAAACCGGGTGATAGGGCAATGTACAAGGGATATATTGTTGATCAGTCGGAGAGAAGTAATGCTTATACTTTTCCATGTGACGTGTTTGTACATAAAGATAACGTGTTTAGTTGTACGAACCTTAACATCGGATATAATTTCCCTCGGGAGCTTGTGAAGCGTTATTTAGGTATGCAGTCTTTATCTGTATCGGCTCAATTGGCAGATGTATTTTATTTGTCGACGATAGAGCGGGAGAGAGGTACGTCATATCCGTTCTCGAGAAATCCGAATTTCTCTATTTCTTGCACGTTCTAAATTTAAAATCGAGAAAAATGAAAAGGAAAATATATACATTAGGGATAGCTTTACTGTTAGGCTGTAGTGCCTGTAATGATTGGTTGACGGTTCAGCCTGAATCTACAATTGTTGCCGAGAATTTGTTCACGACGAATGAAGGGGTGCAACAGGCTTTGAACGGGGTCTACTTGATATTGAGAGATGAATTATACACTCCCGGGGGATATATGGGAGGGGCGGACTTGGTCGAATCCTTGGCGTGTACGTGGACTGTGACATCAGGATCGGATGCTTATGATTTGGCAGATCATGTTTATGACCAAAGCGAGACCGTGAAGTCTAAACTTAATTCTTGCTTTATGTCCCTTTATAAGGTGGTTTCGAATTTGAATCCATTGTTGGAAGGAATGGATAAGAACCGGTTTCAATTGGATTCAACCGTCTACAACATGGTGAAAGGTGAGGCTTTGGCTATTAGGGCGTGTGCTCATTTGGATTTAATACGCCTTTGGGGACCAATGCCCTCTAAAATAGACGCTTCGAAAGAATATTTGCCTTATGTAACGGTAAATGGTACGGCATATTATACATATATCACTTTTGAAAGATATATGGAGTTGCTTTTGGCAGATTTGAACGAGGCAGAGAGGTTGTTGAGGAATTCTGATCCGATTATTACGATAACTCCGGATGGAACGGAGGACACGTATTCTACTTGGCCCCGTCGCAAAAGCCACTTGAATTACTATGGTGTTCTTGGCTTGCAGGCTCGGGCCCGTTTATGGATGGGGGATACCGAGAATGCGTTGAAATACGCCCGTATGGTTAAGGAAGCCGAGAACGAAGACGGATCTCCTAAATTCAGGTTGGCGAATGAAGAAGATGATTTCCCTATGCAAGAAAACGGTCTTAATTCTTGGACGGACGGAAGTTTTTATAGTGAACATTTGTGTGGTGTGAACGTGGAAAACTATGATTATAATCTGGGTGGGTGGATTAGCGGTCGGGCGAGTGTTTTTTTCTACACGATGAATTATTCCATGTTTATCCAACAAGTATTTGGCGGTAATTCACGGGATCTACGATATCGATTCCTGTGGACGTGGGAAAGGACATTGATGGGGATGAATGCGAATGTTTTAAGGAAGTGGCGTGGTTTTTATCCGTCAACAACTTCTTCCATGATGAATTTTCCAATTATGCGTTTGTCTGAGATATATTTGAATATTATGGAGCACGGTTCTTTGTCTGAAGCTAATGTGGTTTATGAAGAGTATTGTGAGGCACGGGGTATGACATACGTGCCTTTGACAGAGAGCGACCGCTTGGCTAAAATTGAATTGGAATATATCAGGGAGTTCATGGGAGAAGGTCAGAATTTTTATACATATAAGCGTTTGGGAGTAACGAATATGTACTGGAACGGACTTAGCGAGTGCGGTGAGGCTCAATATGTATTACCATTACCTGAAAAAGAATTGAAAAATTAACGTCGTTTTAAGTTAGTAAGATATGAAAACATTGTTGATCGTATTATTTGCAGGTCTGTTCGTGATAGCCTGTACCGAGGAAAAGCCCGGGTTTTATAGGGGTGATAACTATATATCTTTTACAAAAGCGGGGACACGTTTGTATGCACAGGATACTATTATAACCCTTAATAAATCTGTTGGCAACGAAACTTATACCTGGTCCGCGAAACGGATAGATACAACGTATATCAGGGTGAAAGTGATAGGGAATGTTTCCAGGGAAGACCGTCCTATAAAATTTGAACAGTACACGATAGAGGGAAATGCTGCCGTGGATGCCGAGCCGGGTGTGAATTATGTGGCTTTTGATGATCCTAGGGTGAAAGATTTAATGGTTTTACCCGCGGATTCCGTTGAGGTGAATATCCCGATTATTGTTCTTTTTGACCCAAATTCAGCGGGACAATATTTTAGTAGGGTATTGAATTTCCGGCTTGTTGAGTCGGAAGATTTTCGCCTTGCAACGAAAGCGCATTACACGACACCGTATCGTGGTCGTGTGACTATTAGCCAACAAAATAATTAATTAAAGGATTATTGGAATCTTGTCAGGGTGTGTTGAATTTCAAATTATTATTTAAGTTCAACATATCTTGACGGGATGTCGTTTACAAATAATAAGGGATTAGAATATGAAAAAGTTAGTATTGGTGTTCACCTGTATGTTCGTGGTGGTGTCCGTGTTCGCGCAGACGAATTTTCAGGATTTGACGTTGGAAAAGGCTTTGGAGAAGGCGAAGGCAGAAAATAAATATGTTTTCGTGGATTGTTATACTTCATGGTGCGGACCGTGCAAGATGATGGCGGAGAAGATTTTGCCGTTGAAGGATGTGGGTGAGTTTATGAACGAACGGTTCGTGAGCGTGAAGTTTGACATGGAGAAGGGCGAGGGACGGGATATCGCGAAGAAGTTTCGGGTGACGTCTTACCCGACATTTCTGGTGTTGAAGACGGACGGGAGTCTGTTGCACCGGGTGATCGGGGGGACCCGTACCGGGGAGGAGTTCGTGAAAAAGGTGGAAGAGGGACTTAATGAAAATTCTGCTAGTAATTTGGATGCAAAGTATATAGCCGGAAACCGGAATATGGATTTCCTGATGATGTATATCGAGGCTTTGCTTCAGGCTCGTGACGTGGAAAAGGCTAAAACGATAGCCCAGGAGGTGTTGGTTTCGCTGGATGACGAGGAGAAATGCTCGGAACCTTATTGGTTTATTTACGAGAATAGAGAGTTGTCGCCCGTGGGATCCGGTAATATGGTGTATTTGTTGAAGCACGTGGAGAAATTTCGGCAAGGCGTGGGAGTTGAGAAAGTGGATGCCGCTGTGGCGGGATTGTTTGAAATGCAATTGGAAGATATTCTCCGCGGGCGGAATCGTAATGCGACTCTTGCTGACGTGGAGGATGCCGAGAAGTTGTTGGCATCTTACCACTTGACGGGACAGGAGCATTTGAACGGGTATATAGCCTTGATAAAAGCGATGATGACAGAGAATACGGATGAAACTTTGCGCTTATGCCAAGAGATATATCCTAAATTGTCAGATGAGAAGATTTCTTATTTATATTTTAACCCGATCACGACGCTTGGGGATAAGTGGGATAAGAATCAAAAAAAGGAGTTGGTGGTTTTGACAAAGCAATTGGCGGATCAGGTGCAGATGTCGCAATTGAAACATTCATTGACTAGTTTTGCCAACGTGGGAATTTCTATGTTGGATCAAATGAAAAAGAAATAAAAATTGGTGCGTGCTTTATACCTTTTTCTCACGGATAATAAGACGTGAGAAAGAAAATAATTTTGGGTTATGATATATGAAAAAGGGATGGTCTATTTACTTTTAGATCGTCCTTTTTGTTTTTTTATTACCTTTGCCATATTCGAGTTATGAATTAAATGGTGTGTGAATGAAGTCAGAAGCTTCAATAGAAATACAAGGGTTAGTGTCTGGTGACCGGAAGGTGTACCAGAAGATCTTTGATGTTTTCTATGATAGCTTGTGTTTATTTACTCATCGTTTCGTGGAAGATATAGCCGTGTGTGAAGATTGCGTGCAGGAGGCTTTTATTTCATTGTGGAATAACCGGGAAAGTATTGCGTCGACGGTTCATTTAAAGTCTTTCCTTTACCAGGTTTGCCGGAATAATGCTTTAAATTATTTGAAACACGAGCGGATTAAAAATGAATATGCCGCCGGAATGGTGAATGAATTGGATTCGCAAGTTTGTTTTATTAATTACGTGATCGAGGAAGAAACGGAACGTATCTTGGCTCAGACGGAACAAGAGTTGCCTCCCAAATGTAGGGAGATTTTCGTGTTGGCTATGCAGGGAAAGGATAATGAAGAGATCGCACGATTGCTGGGTGTGTCGGAAAATACGGTAAAGACACAAAAAAAGATTGCTTATAAACGCTTGAAACAGAATATCGCGGGTATAAGTATGCTGGTCGTTTTCTTGAATCAATAAAAAAAAATCATACTTTTTTTATTTTTCTTTTCACCCCGGAGAGGGTGTGAGTTGTAATAGGTATGTAAAAATAAAAATAGATGAAAGAATTGGACGATTATATAGAAGATATTCCCCGGTTAATAACGAGTGACCTGCAAGGGAAGATTACCCCGGAGGAGAAAGTGCGCTTGGAGAATTGGATCAGGGAGAGCGAGGAGAATCGGAAGGCGTACGAGCGGTTGCGTGCGGGGGAGGATCGTTCCAGCCGGAGAGGGTTGGTTAGGAAATTAAATAAACGTGCTGCTTGGGAACGGGTGAATAAGGCGACAGGTGGAAGGCGATTGTTCCCGATGGTGAAAGTCGTGAGATATGCGGCAGGGATTATGTTGCCGCTGTTATGCGTGGGATTGGCGTTCCATTTTTTGGGGAAAAAGGAGAAAACGGTTGTCGCGAAAGTGGAGAACGTGGTGGAAATAAAACCGGGAGAGATAAAAGCAGAATTGGAATTAGCCGGGGGAGAGAGATTGTTTTTGGGAGGAAATTTACAAGATTCGTTGACAAACGAGAATGGCGTGGATATTTTGAAAGACGGAGAGGGTATTTCTTATCAGGGAAAGAGTATGGAGAATGAGGTGTTGGCGTATAATACGTTGAAAGTCCCGAGAGGAGGAGAGTTTAAAGTGAAATTGCAGGATGGTACGGTTGTTTACGTGAATTCCGCTTCCCAATTGCGTTATCCCGTGAAATTCATGGGAGAGGAACGACGGGTTTATCTCTCGGGAGAGGCTTATTTCGAGGTAGAGAAAAACGAGGGAATGCCTTTCGTGGTAGAGATGGAAGAAGGAGAGATCAAGGTGTTGGGCACACAGTTTAATGCTCGCTCGTACAAGGAGGAGAAACAGCAATTGACGACACTGGTGTCGGGTAAAGTGTTATTGACCACCAAACAGGGAAAGAGTGTGGAGCTTACTCCGGGAGATCAAGGTGTGATTTGTGGGGAAGGAATTAGTAAGGGAAAAGTGGACGTGTATCCTTACACGGCCTGGAAAGACGGAAATTTCGTGTTTCGGAAACAACGTTTGGAAGATATTATGAACATCGTGGAGAGGTGGTATGACGTGAAAGTGGTGTTTGTGGATGATTGGTGTCGTGAGATCAGTTTTTCCGGGAACGTGCGGCGTTATGACGGGTTCAATAAGCTGGTGGAGATGTTGGAAGTGACAGGAAGTGTGAAATTTAATATTGAGGACAATGTGATATATATAACCAAAAAATGAATTGAAAAAATGAAAGACGGAATATTGGCACTATCCCGTCTCTCGTTACCGGATGAACCGGTATTTGTTTTACTCTAATGTACAAATGTATGAAAAAAATTAGGATTTTGGATCTTCTTTCGAAAAGAAGGTGGTTAAAAACATGGTTAGTTATGAAGTTTGTGATGCTGTTATTATTGGTATCGGCGATGCAAGTGACTGCCGGAGTGTATAGTCAGGAGGCGAAGGTGACTCTGCAAGTGGAGAACGCTTCGTTCGAGTCTGTTATCCGGTTATTGGAAAAGAGTACGGATTACACGTTCCTGTACGAGGATCGACACGTGGAGGGCGTGCAACATCTGAATCTGCATTACGAGGATGTGGATATTAAAGAGGTGTTGAATGCTTGTTTGAAAGGGACAAATCTGACCTATAAGTTAGTGAATCACACGATTATTATTCAACGGACTTCTGTTGTGGCTGCCGATACCTTAAAAAAGATTACCGTGAAAGGTATCGTGAAAGACGAGAAAGGGGAAATCCTGCCGGGAGTGACGATTCGAGTGAAAGGTACAACGCTGGGATTTGTTTCAAATGCCAAAGGTGAATTTGATTTCGATTTGCCGAAGCGGGATAGTCTAGAGTTGATATTTTCTTTCGTGGGTTTCCAACAGCAGAAGGTACAAGTGAAAAGTGATATGAAGCCGTTGATTATCGTGATGAAGGAGGATGTGCAAAAAGTGGATGAGGTTGTTATCACGGGTATTTTTAATAAACCGAAGGAGAGTTTCACGGGAGCGGTGACGAGTATTTCAAAGGAAGATATTAAACAAAACTTTTCTAGGAATCTATTACAGACAATATCTAATTTGGATCCCAGTTTCCATATCGTGCAGGATAATAAAGCGGGTTCTAATCCGAATGCCTTGCCGGAAATCCAATTACGGGGAGCTTCAACTTTTGCAAACGTACAGGATTTACAATTAGCAACACGTGCAGAATTGAATTTGCCTTTATTTATTTTGGATGGCTTTGAGGTTTCTTTGGAACGAGTTCAAGACTTGAATAATGAAGATATTGAAAATATTACGATTTTGAAGGATGCCAGTGCGACTTCGTTGTATGGAGCTCGAGGTGCGAATGGAGTTGTGGTTATCACTACGCTTGTACCAAAAGCAGGAGCTTTGCAATTGACTTATCGCGGGCAAGTTAAATTGGAAATTCCTGATTTGACAACTTATGATTTGCTGAATGCCCGGGAAAAATTGGATTTGGAATACCGTTTAGGAACTTGGGATGACGAACTTTGGCAAGAGGAATACCAAAGACTGAAAGAAAAAGTTGACAACGGTTTGGATTACGATTGGCTCTCTCTTCCTGTAAGAACAGGTGTGGGACAGACCCATAATTTGAATATCATGGGTGGAAGCGAAGCATGGCGTTTCAGTGCTAACTTATCGTATGACAAAACCGTCGGAGTTATGAAAGGTTCTGATCGTTCTAATTTTAACGGTTCGTTAGGGATAACTTATCAAGCAAAAAAACTCATGGTTTCCGAGAATTTGAGTATCGGTACGAATAACAATGCAAACAGCCCTTATGGAACATTTTCTGACTATGCTGGCATGAATCCATATTGGACTCCGTATGATGAAGAGGGAAAACTCAACGAGACTTACACGCATCCTCTCTCCACTTCCGGTTATCCGAAAGAAAATCCCGCCTACAATAAGTATATCGGAAATTGGAATAAAACGAGATACACGAATATTCGCACGTCCACTCAAGTACGTTATAATATCACAGAGAGTTTTTATTTGTCCGGATTGTTGGGATTATCTCGGAAGTTTAATATAAGTGATAACTTTACTCCTCCTTCACACAAACAATTTGCGGGAAAAGACCTTGACCAAAAAGGACGTTTTAATCGAACGGAAACAGAGAGCAATCAATGGAATGCACGATTGGGTGTGAATTACGCCAAAACGTTCAACGAGAAGCACATGTTGACGGTGAACGCATCCGGAGAAATGGAAGAACAAAAAGAAGAGAGAATTTCGTGGGCAGCAACAGGTTTTTCCGGTGACAATATTGACTTCCCGTCTATGGCTATGGGCTACGGAGCGGAAACTCGTCCCACGGGAAGTGAAGCAACAAGTCGTCGTATAGCATTGATTTCCGGATTGAACTATTACTATGATATGCGTTATTTTTTTGATGTAAATTTTAGCATGAATGGTTCATCTTCGTTTGGTAGCGAGAGCCGTTGGGCTTCATTCTGGTCCGTGGGTGCAGGATGGACGGTTAGTAACGAAAAATTCTTTATTGAACATATTCCTTTCATCCAATGGTTGAAAGTAAAAGCATCTTACGGAGTTTCCGGAAATATGGGATTTAGCCCGGAGGATGCTATGGCCGTTTATAAATTGGATCAGTCTGCTACTTATTTATCTCATTTTGGGGCTTATCTGGATAAATTTGGGAACACAACCCTGAAATGGCAAAACACTTACCAGATGAATCTGGGTGTGGAATTGCATACATGGAATGACCGGTTAGAATTCGAGTTCTCTTATTATGATAAGCAGACGAAAAATACGGTTGCTGAAATGTTTATTCCTATTTCACATGGATTTAACACTGCCAAGGCAAATTCAGGAACTATCCAAAATAAGGGATGGGATCTTCGGATGACCATGAATTTGTTCCGTAATAGCAATAGAGGATTTACATGGAATGTAATCGCATCTTTCAGTCACACGAAAAATATAATCAAAAAAATATCAGATGGTTACAAAGAATATTTAAAACAATCAAATACGAGTATGTACTCGGCAGAAGCATACTACCGTTATCGTGAGGGATATTCAATGGACGCCATTTACGGATTGCGCACCGTAGGTGTAGACCCTGCAACGGGTAAACGATTGTTCTTGACGAAAGATGGAGAAGTAACTTTCAGACAACGTGGCGAAGATATGGTTTACTTGGGAAATCGTTTGCCTAAGGTAAACAGTAATATTTCAACGAATCTTTCTTGGAAAGGTTTCATGTTGACCGTCGGTTTCGCCGTGCGTTGGGGTGCAAAACAATTTAATGGTACATTAGCTAATAAAACAGAAAATGCTTTCTTAATTCTGAATCAGGATAGACGCGTATTGTCGGATACATGGCAAAAACCTGGCGATATCGTACCTTACAAGAAATTAATTGCCACTGGAGAAGATGCCACCACGAACGTGTGTGATGCTTTCGTACAGAAAGATAATATCTTCCAGTGTACTAATATTAATGCTTCCTACACTTTTTCAAATGAAGTTTGTAAGAAGTTGCGAGTAAAAGGATTATCGTTGACAGCTAACTTGTCGGATATATTCTATATTTCAACCATTAAACGGGAAAGAGGAACGAGTTATCCATTCTCTCGTAACCCGAATTTTTCACTTTCAGTTTCATTCTAATCCGGGAATATCATGATAAGAAAAGGAATTTATATGTTATGTACAACATTAGCACTTGGATGCAGTGCATGTAACGATTGGCTTACGGTTGTGCCTGAAACAGCGCTTGTTGCAGATAATTTGTTCGAATCAGAGAAAGGATGTCTTCAAGTTTTGGACGGGGCTTATATATTAGCAGCCGCCAATGTTTATAAACCCGATGGTATTTTGGGTGGAGGTGGATTTGTTGAAAGTTTGGCATGTACTTGGACAAGCACGGGTATAAATGCCTCTTTGGCTGACCACGTGTATAATATCGACAATGAAACATTCGGAAAATTACTGGATGGAACTTTTATGGGTATTTATAAAATTATCAATACCTTGAATCCTTTAATTGAAGGTTGTGATAAAAATAAAGACAAGTTGAGTAAAGAGTATTATAACATGTTGAAAGGAGAGGCATTAGCTATGCGAGCTTCTTTACATTTAGATTTAATACGCGTGTGGGGACCTATGCCTTCAAAAATTGATGCAGGCAAAGAGTATTTGCCTTATGTAATTGAAAACTCGATAAAAAGATACCAGTATTATACTTTCGAGCAGTACATGAAACTTTTATTTGCTGATTTGGACGAGGCTGAACAGCTTCTATTAGAATCAGATCCCGTTATAAAGTATTCGATGGATGGCAGTTCTGAATATACCGGAGATTGGACTGACCGGAGGAGCCATTTTAACTATTACGGGGTATTGGGTTTACAAGCCCGTGCCCGTTTGTGGATGAATGATAAAGAAGGGGCATTACGTTATGCGAGGATGGTAAAGGATGCGAAAAATGAAGATGGGACATCTAAGTTTACTTTAGCGAGCGAAGGTAATGTTGGGAATAAACTTTTTTACACGGAGCATTTGTGCGGGGTGAACCAAAATAATTTCGATTATCAACGGTCAGGTTTTAATCCGGGAACCTCTACTATCACATGTTATAATATGAACTATTATACCTTCGTAAATGATTTATTTGGGGGAAATACAAGTGACTTGCGTTTCAAAAATCAGTGGAGTTGGACTTACAATCAGATGAGGCAAAGTGTTCGTATCACAACCAAGTATAGTGAAATGTATCCAAGTTCTTCTGCTGTAAAGAATATGCCCATTGTACGGTTGCCTGAAATGTATTTTATCATGATGGAATTGGCAACATTGGACGAGGCTAATCAGGCTTACGAGGAATTCTGTACGGCTCGAAATCTCACGTATACACCCATGACGGAAGAAACCCGGTCCGAAATAGTGAAATGGGAATATCTTCGGGAATTTATTGCTGAAGGACAAAATTTCTTTACTTATAAACGTTTTGCAGTGAAACGGATGCTTTGGCAAAGTGCGGAATCTTTGGATTGTGAGGAAGAACAGTATGTATTGCCATTGCCCCCGAGTGAATATTAGAAATTAATCATTAAACTAGGTAATTATGAAAAAATTGTTTATTATATTGACGATAGGATTGATTTTGGGTGCTTGTACAAAGGAAGAAGTCGGCGTGTATTCGTTGGGC
The DNA here is from genome assembly GCF_900091675.1 of Butyricimonas sp. Marseille-P2440. Lineage (NCBI taxonomy): Bacteria > Pseudomonadati > Bacteroidota > Bacteroidia > Bacteroidales > Odoribacteraceae > Butyricimonas > Butyricimonas sp. Marseille-P2440. The sequence continues at coordinate 1,019,567 of NZ_LT594609.1, forward strand.
AATGATTATATTTATATGCCTTATAACCAAAGTATTTATGGCACGATGACAACTCCTGATACTGTATATATGTTTTATAATAGCAGTCCTCTTACTGTCAGTTCTACACAAAAAAGAGATACTTTTTATTTCAAGGTGCTCGTTGCCGGTTTAGCCAAAAACGTAGACCGCAAGATAAAGATTGAACCATATTCTTGTGATATCAGTTATAAGGAGGATGCTGTTGCGGGGGTAAATTACGTGGCTTTTGATGACCCCGAAATGGAGAAACACCTGGTAATACCCGCTAACTCATTGGAGTCCGAAATCCCCATTATTGTCACTTATGACCAAGCTATAGCGGGACAATACAAGTCGTTTGCCGTGAAATTTAAACTTGTGGAATCAGAAGATTTTAAGCTTTTAGGTGTAAATTCAGACCTCACGGCAGGCAACTCTGCACGAACTCATGCTTACGTGCAATTCACTCAAGTCAGTTGGTAATTTTAATTGATGTTTATATTCTTCATGACCGGCAATTTTGTCGGTCATGAAAATTATATGTTCGTAATTTCAAAAAATTAATTGTATGAAAAAGTTCGTGTTGTTGTTTGTTTGTATGTTTGCGATGGCGTCTATGTTCGCACAAACGAATTTTCAAGAGTTGACATTAGAAAAGGCGTTAGAAAAGGCGAAGGCTGAGGATAAATATGTTTTCGTGGATTGTTATACGGTGTGGTGTGGACCTTGCCGGATGATGTCAGAGAAAGTATTGCCGTTGAAGGAGGTCGGAGAGTACATGAACAAAAAGTTTGTTTGTATTAAGGTTGATATGGAAAAAGGCGAGGGCTTGAATATGGCTCGCAAATATCAGGTGTCAGCTTATCCCACTTTTTTGGTATTGACGGCGGATGGGAGTTTATTGCATCGGGTAGTCGGGGCTTCTGTAACCGGAGAGGAGTTTATCAAAAAGATTGAAGCCGGATTTGACGAAAATTCTGCTTCTAACTTGGAAAAGGAATATGCGGCAGGGAACCGGGATATGAATTTCCTTGTAAGATATATTAAAGCTTTACTTGTTTCCTGCGATTGGGATAAGGCGAAAAATGTGGCTCAAGAAGTAATTGCTTCATTGTCTGATGAAGAGAAATGTATGGAACCTTATTGGTTTATTTATGAAAATATAGATTTATCCCCGATAGGTTCCGGTAACGTGAATTATTTATTGAAACATATCGATCAGTTTCGTCAGAAAATGGGTGTAGAAAAAGTAGACCGGAAATTAGCCTCTTTGTTCGAGATTCAATTGGAGGATATTCTTCGCGGACGCAATAGGAAAGCGACCCTGGAAGATGTTGAGAAAATCAAACAGATGTTGGATTCTTACCAATTGGTCGGGCAAGATTATTTGTATAACTATATAGAATTGATCAAGGCAGTTAAGACTGCAAATACAAATCAGACTTTAGATCTGTATAAAAAGATATTCCCGAAATTGTCGGATGAAAAAATAGCTTACTTGTATTTCATGCCAATTTTGGATTTGAAAGAAAAGTGGAATGAGGTTCAGAAAAAAGAACTGTTGGTGTTGACTCAACAGATGGAAGAGCAGGTGGAATACTCGAAACTTAAGGCTTCCTTGCGGAATTTCAGAACCGGAATGCTCGAGAGAATGTAACTTGAATTGTAGAGTTATGATAGGTGGAATGAAAAATATTCTGGTTGTATTTGCTTTGACGCTTTTGCTTGGGGCTTGTAACAGGAATGCTGAAACTACTTTCGAGTTATTGTTCCCGTCGGATGATGCAAGAAAAGTGGAACTAGAAACGGTAGACGGGCGAATGTCTTTGGATTTTGTACAAAAGGATTCGTTACGCGTGGGGGCTTTTCGGCTTCCCTTGAAAGGAGGGGAGTACGCTCGCCTGTGGGTGGGGGATTTGCCATACACGGTTTGGTTGGAAGAGGGGAAACCTTGGACTGCGAGATTCAAATGGAACGAATGGCATTTCGAGGGAAAAGGTGCGGATATTAATCGTTATTTGAATAAACGATTTCTTCATCAAATCTTTTTTATCGATTATTACCGTATCCCGAATGAGCAATTCAGAGCGAAGTTGCAGGAGGCGATTGCCGAGCGGGAGGATTCTCTGCGGGAAGTCGCTTTGCCTCGGGCATTTAAGGAGAGAGAAAAGAAACGTATCAGGTATTTTAGGAACAATCATTTGGCTTCTGCCGTTGTTTACGGGGAGGTGAAGGACGGAAAAATGAACTTGCCGGAAGATACTTACGCCGAGTTGTTAGAGGCGGCTGCGGAAGATTCTACCTCGTGGAAAATCCCGGAGTACCGGGAGTCGATCAACCGGGTATTGACAGCGTTGGCTAAGATTGATGAACTGGCAGGAGATTTTTATGATGTGGTAATGAACGTGTTGGGACGTGCGACGAAGAATTACGAGGATGGACGGTTGGTGGAGTACCTTGTCAATAGAAATGTCATGGATTACGTGAAAGCGATGGGAGCGGTGAGTTCCGCGGAGATGGATTCTATATTCCGGCAGTGGGTGCATCAATCTGATCACGTGGCTGTTTATGATGATTTATACAACAGGAATAGAAAATTAATGAAAGGGCAGCTCGCCGTACCGTTTACATTTAAAGATATAGATGGCAAAGAGGTGAGCCTGTCGGACTTGAAAGGAAAATACGTGTATGTTGACTTGTGGGCTACGTGGTGTGGACCCTGTAATGCTGAACTTCCAGCATTGAAGAAGTTGGAAAAGCGTTTGGAGGGACGGAATATTTATTTCGTGAGTATTTCCTGTGATAAAGACCGGGCTACGTGGGAAAGATTCGTGAGGGAGCGAAAGTTGGGCGGAATCCAGTTACATATGGGAGAGGATAAGCATTATATGCAGGAAATTAGTTGTAATGGTGTCCCTCGCTTCTTGTTGATTGATCGGGAAGGTCAATTTGTTGATGCTAATATGTCACGTCCCTCGGCTTCGGAAACATTGGAGGTGCTGGAAGGGTTGGATGGTTTGTGATATATTTTGGTGAATTAGTGCGTGCTTCATACCTTTTCTGCTCCTTTGTAAGGGGTGGAGAAGGTATTTGATTCATAGCGTATTTATGGTAAAATGTTTTTTGATTATGAAGAAATGGTTGTTATTTTTCTTGATGGTGTGCCCGTTCGCGGGTTGGACGCAAATGAGGGCGACACCCGTGCTATTACGAGATACGGCAGAATTGAAGGCGGGCGATCGTGTCCCCGAGTTTGTTTTCCGGGATACCGCGAACCGGGAAGTGACCTTGAAGCAGTTCAAGGGAAAATACGTGGTGATTGATGTGTGGGCGTCGTGGTGTTATCCCTGCAAACAGGAATATCCTACTTTGAAGGGATTAGCCGAGAAGTATAAGGATAAGAAAATCGAGTTCGTGAGCCTTTCCTGTGATACTGAGGTACAACGGTGGCGGAATGAGTTGGCGTGGGGAAAGATGAGCGGGTATCAATGGTGGATCGGGGGTGATGAGTCATCCATGATTGCTTTTCGGGTAGGTGCTATCCCTCGGTTGATATTGTTGGACAAGAAAGGTCGTGTGTTAAATTTGAAATTACCGAAACCTTCTCATCCTGAATTTGAAAAGATTTTAGAGGGATTGAAGGGAATATAAGAGCGGGAATGTTTGAGATAGGGAAATCTCTCTTTACTACATCAAGTCAAGAGGGATTTCCTTTTTATTTTTAAGTGGTGGGAAAAGAATAAAAAAACTCAAAAAGTTTATTTGATTTGGGTACAAGTAAATGATTATTTCGTAGCTTTGAAGTTTCGTGTAGGATTATTTGTTTATGAAGAGGAAAGTATCGGTATGGTTTGTCTTTATGTTATGGTGTATTGTCGGATTCGCGGAAAATACACGAGAGAAAGATTATATCCTGATTTTGAATTCGGTAAATTTCGATGAGGCGTGGACGAATAATCTTTACCAGGAAATCTTGTCTAATTTTTCTTCGAAGGAAGTCGATGTACTGGCGGAAGAGTTGTTGGTGCCGATGGTAAAGACGTTGGAGGAAGCTGCTGTAAAAAGAGAGGGCTTGTTACAGAAATACCCGACACCCCCGAAGGTCGTTGTATTTATCGGGGATCCCGGATGGTTGTTATGTCGTGCGTTATTTGATGAGGAGTGGAAGGATATACCTACGATTGTTTGTTATTCAAGGGACTCGATGCCAGCCCGGTTGGAGGATTTGCTTGCCGGTAATTTGGGGAAAGGAGTGGAGTTTGTGCCCACGGAAGAAATGATTCGCCCGTATAATTTGACGATATTGAAACAGCCTTCTTATGTGAAAGAGAATATTGAGTTGATGCAGAAGTTATTGCCAGGCTTGAATAAGGTGGTGTTCATTTCGGACGGGAGATATATTAGCACGATGATTCGCCAAGAAGTAATACAAGTAATGCAAGAAAACTTTCCTTCTTTGCAATTGGATCAGCTTTGTTCGCTTGACCTCACGACGGAAAGCTTGTTGAATTCCTTGATGCTTTATGACAATCGTGCGGGTGTTATTTACTACTCTTGGTTTTTGGGACGTAAGCAAGGTGAGAATAGTTATTTGGGGGATAATATCCAGAGAATAATATATGGTTTTTCGAAATCGCCTGTTTTCACGTTGTCCGAGATGGATATGGACACGGGTAATTTTGCGGGAGGATATTTTATTTCTTCTTCGGATTTTGGAAAATCTTTGATCGCTACTATTCAGAAAATTCTCGATGGCAAGGGCAGCCCGTGATATTCCGGAACAGAATGGCGGGTATCCCCGGGTTTATTTGAATTATCATCATTTGGAGCATCATGGCGTGGATGCGGCGCTGTTCCCTAAAGATGCCGTGTATTACCAGATGCCCCCGGATTTTTTCCAGCGTTATAAGATTTATTTCGTGATTATTATCGCGGTGATTATTATATTAGGAGCTTTGATCTTGATGCGTTTTCATCTTTTGCTGCAACGGCAACAACAAAAGACTCGCGAGTACCAGTTGCTCTCGCAATATCGTCGGCTTGTGGATAATATGCCCGTCATTTACGTGAGGAAACAATTGTTGCAGGATGAGAAGGGGCGTATGGTTGATTTTATGTTCCGTGACGTGAATGCTACTTTCGAGGAAGTGTTCAAGACGAGACGGGAACAAGTGGTGGGTAAGCGTTTCTCGGAAGCTGATATGGATAATCAGTTATTGGATTATATGCTGGATAAAGAATCCGGGCGTTTGACTTCTTTTGTCTTACCGGGAGAGGATAAGAAAATACGATATTTCGACAAGCTGACATTTCCCTGCACGGAGGAAGACGTGTGGGATGTATTTTTCATCGACCGGACGGAAGAATATTTGGCTTCGCTGGATTCTCGAGAGCATCAACTATTACTGGAAAGATTGAACCGGAAGTATGATTTGGTGTTGAATGCAACTGGCTTGATCCCCTGGACATGGGATCTCCGGAAACATGCGGTAGAATATAGTATTACTTATGTTCAAGATAAGGCGTTGGGCGAAAATTTTGACCAGAAGGTCATATCGGAGGAAAATGGTTATTTGCGGGTTCACCCGGATGACCGGGAACGAATCCGAAAATCGTATGATGATTTGTTGGAGGGACGTGTTGCCGTGGTGAAAGAAGAATACAGGGCTTGTTTTTCCATCGAAGATCCGGTTTATTTTTGGTTCGAAAGTTTTGTCATCGTGGGAGAGCGGGATGAAGCCGGTCGACCGGCGATGTTCGTGGGTGGTTCTTTGATTATCAATGACCGGAAAAAATTGGAAGAAGATCTTGTGAAAGCGAAAGAGCAGGCTGAAATATCCAATCATTTGAAGTCTGCTTTCCTGGCAAACATGAGCCACGAGATCCGAACCCCGTTGAATGCCATCGTGGGATTCTCCAGCGTGTTGGCGGATACGGTAGACGAGGATGAAAAAAGAGAATATGTCCAGATCATAGAGAATAACAATACCTTGTTATTGCAGCTTATCGGGGATATACTCGATTTGTCAAAGATTGAGGCGGGTGTGTTTGAGTTCATCTATTCTAGGGTGAACCTTAATTTGTTGTTGACTGAGGTGGGGCAAACCGCCCGATTGCGATTGAAAAATGATGATATATCTATCGGGTTCGTCGAGCGTATGCCCGAGTGCGTGATCTACTCGGATGCCAATAGGTTGATGCAGGTGATGAATAATTTGATTACCAATGCTATAAAATTCACTTGCGAGGGATATATCCATTTCGGTTACAGGGAACGGGAAGATGGGAAAATCTATTTCTTTGTCACAGACACGGGATGTGGCATTCCTGCCGATAAGACGAGAGAGGTATTCGGACGTTTCGTTAAATTGAATCCTTTTCAACAGGGTACGGGACTTGGGCTTTCTATCTGTGAAAGTATCGTGACAAGATTGGGAGGAGAGATTGGTGTGGTCTCGGTGGAAGGCGAAGGTTCCACCTTTTGGTTCACGTTGCCGAAAGAGGCTCCCGGTGATATAAGCCTATAAATTCAAAATAGATTCGATATAAATTCGATTCAGATTCAATGGGAAGCGAGTTTATAATGAGTTTTCTTTATCTATATACTAAATGATTATCCGTATTTCAACGGAAAATTTATAGATTTAAAGATGAAGGGGTGTACTTGCTTATTTGTTAAAAGTAATCCAAGAATAGATGAAAAATCAATATTTTATTTACATTTGACCCATCTTTAGTAAGCATATTGTGCGTGAAATAGGTGACATGAATGAATACTTGGTTAATGGGTTGAGAAATCAATCGCACGAGGTTTTCGAGGTAATCTTTAAAACATATTATCCTAGCCTCTACCGGTTGGCTTATGCTTATTTGATGAGCAAAAATTTAGCCGAGGATATGGTGCAGGATACCTTCGTGTCCCTGTGGTCTGCCGCATCTTCATTGCCCACGGATACCCGTTTGAAAAGTTATCTCTATTCATCCGTGAAGCATGGTTGTCTTGATTATATAAAACATCTGCGAGTGATTGATTCTAACAAAGAAAAATTGACTGAAGCTTTAATTTTTTCCGGTACAGTGGAGTACGAGGACAATCAGGAGTTATTGGAACAGGTAAGACAATGTATGCAAGGATTGCCGGAACAACAGAGGAACGTGTTGGAATTGAAGGTGTTCAAAAAGATGAATTACAGGGAAATCGCACAAGAGTTGAATATCTCGGAGGAATCTGTCCATACTTATATTAAACGGGCGTACAAATATTTGCGTGAATCCGTGCCTTATAAACTGTTGGTTCTTCTCTTTTGCTGACGAATCTTTCCTCCTTGATGAGAATGATCTGTGTTTTGTAATGATGTTATAATGAAAAAAGTGGATAAATTTTGTCCCCCGGTTTCAACGAGAGTCGTCTTATACATGTAAAGCAAATGATAAATCATGGAAATCGAGTGGAAGAAAATAAAACGAATGGCTCTTGACGAAGCCTCCGAGCAAGAAAAGCTGGAGGTGACGGCATGGAAAGAGGAGGATGAGCGGCGGGAGCGATTTTATGAGGATGCCGCTACTTTCTATCAGAAAGGTGCGAGTGTGGATGATCCGTCCCGGGAGGAAATGGAGCAGGCTTGGCATAAAGTATGGCAACGGACACGGAAGCATCGTCATCTGCCTCGCCGTGTGGCGGGATGGATTGCTGGAGCGGCTGTTTTTGTCGGAGTTGTCTTTGGCGTTCGTTTGTTGATGAATGATGTGACTTCTGATGTGCCGCCGGTGACTAAGGTCGCTAAAACGGAAGGAGTCCGGTTGGTATTGTCCGATGGGACAACTCATGTCGTGGAAGCGGGGAAGAATGTTGTTCTTGATGTGCCGGGTTTCGAGGTGAAGGACAAAGGATTAAAGCAATTGGGACAAAAGCAGGCAACGGAGTCCGACCAGAAAGAGTTGGCTTATAGTGAGGTTATCGTTCCCCGGGGTGCGGAATATCAATTGACACTGGCTGATGGAACGCGGGTAATATTAAATTCTGAGTCCAGTATCCGTTTCCCCGATGAATTTCAAACAAATGAACGTAGGGTGTACTTGCACGGTGAGGCATATTTTCAAGTTGCCCGTGACGAGAGTTGTCCTTTTCTGGTAGAGGCGGAAGTGGTAACAGTAAAAGTACTTGGGACGGAATTCAACGTGAAGGCTTACCGGGGAAATGATGTTTCGACGACATTGGTTACGGGACGTGTGAGCGTGGCGGTGGGCACGGATTCACTGGTATTGAATCCCGGTCAGCTATGTGAGATGAAGGATAATACCTTGACCGTGCGGGAAGCGGATCTGGTGTCGGTGCTTGCATGGAAAAACGGGGAATTTGTGTTTAAGGATGTAACCCTGGAGGAAATGATGAACGAACTTTCCCGTTGGTATGATATGGAGATCGAGTATGAAGCGGAAAATTTAAAGACCGATCGTTATTATATTTACGTGGAGCGGAGTAAAACTCTTGAAGAGGTGTTGGATAAGGTGGCATTAACCGGAAAAATAAAATACAAGATATATGGAAAGAAAGTGATTCTAGGACAGCAGCAATAAAAAAAGCAAAAGATGCGCGCACATCTCTCGCTTTTAAGGCTGAATTATTCATTAAATAAATTCAAGTACAAAGTTATGCAAAAAAATCGACGAAAATGGTTTGGGACAAGCCCAAACAGGAAATTTATTTTGCTTTTGCAAACGATTTTTCTAGTCAGCGGGTTTTTATTCAGTGCTAATACCCGTGTATGGGGGCAATCTGCGCCCAAAGTCAGCATTGACCTGAAGCACGTGACATTCGCGAAAGTGATCGAGAGTTTGCGACAGCAGACGGGATACGAGTTCGTGTTTAACGCACAAGATGTGGAACACATGAAGGATGTATCGCTTTCACTGAAAGAGGTTTCGTTACGTACGGCTATGGATTCATTGTTGCAAGGCAAAGGCTTGACGTATAGTATTACGGGGCAGACAGTTGTTGTAAAAAAACAGAAGGCGGAGCCGGAAGTGAATTTGCTTAAAGTCAGCGGTCGTATCGTGGACGAGAAAGGAAATTCGATTCCTGGGGCGACAATCGTAATCGTGGGAACGACGCAGGGGGTTGCCTCTGATGCAGAGGGACGCTATTCAATTGCCACGAAACCTGATGATATCTTGCGGGTGTCTTTTATTGGTTATAAGCCTGAGGTTGTGGAGGTTAAAGGAAAAACAAAGATCAATATCAAATTGAATCCCACCGAGGAGAATCTTGAGGAGGTGACCGTTGTTGCATTCGGTGAGCAAAAGAAAGAGAGTGTGGTTGGTTCTATCACTACGGTAAAAGCGATGGACTTAAAATCCTCTAGTAACGATCTTACGTCTGCTTTCGTGGGAAAAATCGCTGGAGTTATCGGTTGGAAGCAAAGTGGATTGCCTATCGCTTTAACAGAGGAAGAGATGAATACTAAGTTTTACATACGTGGTATTACTTCATTCCAGAGTAATGCAAACTCAGATCCATTAATCTTGTTGGATGGAGTAGAAAGTTCAAAATTAGACCTTGCACGTATTGCACCCGAAGATATTGAAAGTTTTAGTGTGCTAAAGGATGCATCTGCTACAGCGATGTATGGGGCTAGAGGAGCCAATGGTGTCATCCTTGTTACGACGAAAAAAGGAGAAGAGGGAAGTGTGTATACTACTACCCGTTATGAGATGGTAGTTTCTCAACCGACCAAAGAGATTGATGTAGTGGATCCTGTTACTTATATGAAACAGTATAACCAAGCATTATTGGCTCGTTCAGAATCGGTTACTCCCAAATATAGCGTGGAACATATTAATCGTACGGCTTCCGGTAAATATCCGTCATGGGTTTACCCTGCTAATGATTGGTATAATATTTTATTTAAAAATAGAACAATAAACCATCGGGTGGGAATTAATCTTCGTGGAGGTTCTAAAGTTATACAATATTACGCTTCTATCGGTTATAATAGAGATGAAGGGATGTTGAAGACGGATAGATTAAATGAATTTGATTGTAATATCACGAATAATCAAGTTTCTTATCGAACCAATTTGAATATCAATTTGAATGCGGGTATTAAATTATTAATTAATTCGTCTGCAACGTTGGATAAATATCATGGACCTATTGATAGTCAAGTTGCTGCTTATCAATATGCTTTCAATGCTTCTCCTGCGGATTTTGCTCCTACTTATCCTGGCGATGCAACTTACGGGTGGCCTCATCTTCGTTTTGGAACAACTGCTTCAGAGCAAACTAATCCTTATATGCTTTTACAAAGGGGATATACGGAAACGACTCGTCTTTCAACTATAAATAGGGCAGAATACATACAAAATTTATCATCTTTGATAAAGGGTTTAGAATTGCGAGCCAGTGTTTCTTTGGTGACAACGAATTATTATTCTACGCCGTTCACTACAACGCCCTATAAATATCGTTTGCTTAATTATGACGATGAAACCGGCGAGCACCAATTGGCCGAAGTTAACAATACTTTTGCAACTAGAACATTGCAAGCTGGATCAGAATCACACACTTCCGATACACGAGTTACTTACGAGGGACGTTTATTGCACACGGCTGCTTGGGGGGAGCATCAGACATCACTTACGGGAGTTTTTCAAATGTATGAGCGTACTTTCACTCCGGTTTCAAGTGTTTTGAATGGAATGCCACAACGGAATTTAACATTTTCTATGCGTGGAAGTTACGGATTCAAAGATCGCTATTTTCTTGAAGGAAGTTTCGGCTATAATGGTTCTGAACGTTTTGCCAAACATAATCGCATGGGATTTTTCCCTGCCGTGGGTGGAGCTTGGGTTATTTCCAGTGAACCTTGGATGGAAAATGCATTGAAATATATTCCTTTCTTAAAGATGAGACTTTCGTATGGTAAGGTGGGAAATGATGGTATTATTAGTACCCCAAGGTATGTTTATATTCCTGAAATTGGCTCTGTCGCGACGTATCGGCAAGACCCAGAAGCTTATTATGCCGAAAGAATAAATCGAATATATGTGTCAAATTACGGGAATGATGATATCCAATGGGAAATTGCGGAGCAGGTTAATTTGGGCTTGGAAATGAAATTATTTAAAGGAATTGTAGAATTGCAAGCCGATTTGTATCAAGAAATACGGCATAATATTATTTCAAATCGTATTGTAATTCCAGCCAATATGGGTATAGAGGCCAATCCGTTGGATAATATAGGTAAAACACGTTCACGGGGAACTGATCTATCATTAAAACTCCAGCATTCATTTAGTAATGATTTTTGGTTTATTTTGAATAGTACGTTTACATACAATAAAGTGGTATATAAGCAAATAGAAGAAGCTGATGGTAAACCCGAGTGGCAGCGTAATGTCGGTCATGAGATAAGTCAGGCTATCGGGTATATTGCAGAAGGACTATTCCGAGACCAAGCTGAAATTGATAATTCTCCAAGACAAGATGGTGATGTTTTGCCCGGTGATATAAAATATAGAGATATCAACAATGATGGAGTCATTAGCGTGGAAGATGCAACTTATATCGGTTATCCGGAGACGCCGCGTTTTGTTTATGGATTTAATGGTTTTATAAATTACAAGAATTTTGAATTAAATTTCGCTTTTCAAGGTTCGGGGAAGAGAACTTTTTTCATAAATCCTGTAAGCATTTCTCCTTTTGTAAATGACCATGCGATGTTGACCGAGATTTATAAGGACCATTGGTCGGAAGATAATCAAGCCCGGCAACCTTTCTGGCCTCGTTTATCCACGTATGGTATTGCCCAGCATAATCCTCAAGAGAATTGGTATAGTGGAGCAGAAGTGCGTAAGAGCACTTATTTTATGCGTGAATGTACATTTTTGCGGTGTACTTCGTTATCATTAGCCTATAATTTGCCTAAAAAATGGGTTCAAGCGATGAGATTGAAAAATGTCAAATTTACATTGAGTTGTAATAATCCGTTTTGTATTACGAATTTCAAATTATGGGATGTGGAGTTAGGTGAGAATGGATTTAATTATCCAATTCAAAAAACTTACTCGGTTGCATTGAATGTTAATTTCTAATAGAGATAGTGATGAAAAATCTAGTGTATATTTTATTACTGAGCCTATCCGTTTCTCTTCCGGGGTGTGGAGACTATTTGGATGTTGTGCCAGAGAATGATATAACGACGATCGAAACAATTTTTGAAAAAAAGGAAGATGCTTATCATTGGTTCCGTTCATGTTATATTATGCTTACGCCGCATATCGCAGAATTTTTGAATAATCCGGCTTTTCTTGGAGCGGACGAAATTGTTGCGGGGGAATATTGTAGACAAAAAGTTGGTCCCGGAGGATTATTTATTGGGGATGGTTTACAGATGGCCCAATCTCCGTACGGAGTCATGTGGCATAAAAATGAAGCGTATGGAGCGATTCGTTACATCAATATCTTTTTTGAAAAGATTGGTGGTGTCTATAATATGGAGGATTCAGAAAAGAAATTGTGGACAGCAGAGTTAAAAGCTCTAAAAGCGCATTTCTATTTTGAACTGATGCGCCGTTATGGTCCGATTATTTTGGTTCCGGAGAATATAGATCCGAATGTAAGTATCGATGAAATGAAGCAACCTCGTAGACCTATTGACGAGGTCGTAAATGCCATTGTGGAACTTTGTGACGAGGCAATAGAGGATTTGCCTTATTTAAAGGATAAACCATCGACACGTATTACTTATCACAGCAAGGAGTCCGCTGCAACGTTGAAAGCTATGACTCTTCTTTACGCAGCATCACCTTTGTTTAATGGTAATGACATGTTTTCGGATTTTTTGAATAAAAATGGAGAACGTTTGTTCCCTGATTATGACAAAGAAAAATGGAGAAAAGCCGCAGAGGCAGCCGATGAAGCGATCAAGATTTGCGAGGATGCGGGTAAGATTTTAGTTACCGGGAATTCAGATCGTCCGACTAAATTGCTAAACATCATGAAGGATATTGAGGATGCAGCTATTGCACCAGATTATAAAAATTCAGAGGCCATTTTTTATGTACGTAATACGGCTGGAGTTCCGAACGGGTATATTCTTCCATTCTTTGCGGGTGAAGGAGAAGGGGCAGATTGCCATGATCCTTCTTCTGCCGGTTGTTTGGGGGCAAGTATGAAGATGGTTGAAATGTTTTATACCGAACATGGAGTTCCAATTAATGAAGATAAACAGTGGGTTGTGTCGAAGTATTCAATGGGTAGAGAATCTGATGAAAAATATGCAAATGTTTTGAACCTGAATACTGAAATACTTGGTCTACATCGTCGTCGGGAACCTCGTTTCTATGCAAATATTGCTGCCGATCGTACGCTTTGGTACAGAATGCAAAAAAGTGGTCAGGAACAAAAATACATGGCTCAAGAAGTGCGTGCTTATCAGGGGGAATTGTATGGTACGAAAATTACCCGTATTGATAATAATACCCCACAAAATTTAAGCGGTTATTGGATAAAAAAATATCTCCGATCAAATATTACATTCTATTATTATACTAGTCGGGATAATACAGAAAAGGGAGGAGTTATCTTCCGTCTTCCTGATCTCTATCTGGCTTCTTCTGAAGCTTGGAATGAATATCTGGATGCTCCAGATAACCGGGTATATGATCCATTGAATAAAATAAGAGAACGTGCAGGAATTTTAGATGTTCAAGAAGCATGGAAAAATTATGCGCGTAATCCAGATAAAGTAAACACGAAATCAGGAATGCGAGAAATTATTCGACAAGAATGGAATATAGAGTTTGCTTTTGAAGGGCGCCGTTTTTGGAATTTGCGTCGTTGGATGACGGCTCCGGAAGAATTGAATACGCCGCAGTATGGATGGAATGTATTAGGTTCAACCGCTGAAACATTTTACCATAATTTTGAGGGACCGATAGTTGTTTGGTCAAAACGCAAGTTTAATGTTCCTCGGGATTATTTTTTCCCGATTCAGAGTGAAGAAGTGTTGATGTCAGAATGTAAACAGAATTTAGGATGGTAATTATTGAGATCAAAATGAAAAAGATTATTTATGCGCTATTAGTAGCCATATTTGTTGCTGCTTGTTCTGATTCCGAAGAATCAACGTTTTTAACGGATATTTCGGAAGATGCATTTTCATTTAAATCGATAGCGGGAGGTGCAATTATGCATTATAATCTTCCTGCTAATCCGGACGTAATGGGAATTTGTGTACGTTACAAGGATGCCTTCGGAAGTGACATACTTCGTACGGCTAGCAGTATATGTGATTCTATTGTGTTAATTGGTTTCAATGAAGCACAAAGTAATATTCCTGCGGTTGTGACCTTATGTAGGCGAGATGGCGTGGAATCCAATCCTATTAATATTATGTTTGGGACAAAAGATTCTGGCCCCATAGCGTTTATTAATAATGTAGAGGTAAAATCCGGTTGGAATGGATTTACTGTTGCATATCGTAATCCGGAAGATACAAAGGGGATGGCTCACGTGTTTTATTTAGGAATCAATCCTCGTACGAATGAACCGGATACTATTTTGATTAGTAGTTTTAATTTGGATGAAGGTGAAGATTTTATCGTTTACCAACCCAAACAAGAGTCTGGGCAATATGATATAGTCATTCGTGCAGAAGATTTTCGAGGTCATATGGTAAAAGAGCGTATTTGGGAAAATATAGATGCAATCACTACGTCCAAGTTGGATGCTTCAGAGTTTGAATTTATTTGTGATAATATTATAACCAGCGAAAAAGATAAAGTCGGTTTGCAATATTTATTTGACGGAGACACGAAAGGAACGACTTGGTGGGATGAAGATGAGCCTGACCGTACCCATTTTTATTCGTTTTTGGCAGGTCCCAATGCCGCAGGTGAAAACGCTCATCCAATGTACGTTGACATGAAAAAGAATAGATTGACCGCTCAATTAAGAATATATTGTATGCTTGGATATATGAGTGGTAAAGGACCTGATTTTTCCGCTCCCGTGTATTCTAATGCAGAAACCGCAGGTATTTGGTATGGATATTACGAGAATATGCTGCCATGTAAAGTGACCGTTTACGGGTGTAGGGATGATGGTAATGATAATATGGAAAATAAAGCATGGGAGAAAATTGGTGATTTTGAAGAATCTCCGAAGTTAGCACAATCTTTGCGTTGGAGTAGAAATGCGGCTGGTGGTATGTACAATTACGTCCGTCTTGCTAATAAAGCTGCTATGGAAGAGTGTGATCCGGCTTATTTATCAATAGATTTTGATGCAGAGCAGGGAGTGGGATATCGGTATTTGAAAATAGTAATTGATGATGTATTTGATTTACCGTGGAATCCGGCAAATATTAATCAACGAAATGGGTTAGAATATGTTGCTATGCAAGAATTGGAAATTTATACCGACTAAATTAGAAGCTATGGAAAGAAATAAATATACGATAGTGTTGTTTCTTATTTTGACGACTATATTAGGTTGTAGCGAAGACTTGGAAGATACTTATAAAAAGTATGCGGGAGATGGAGAAATTCGCTATCTTGGTCAATGCACAAATTTGTCTGTGACTCCGGGGTGGAAGCGTTTAACGGTAAAATGGACAAATAATGTAGACCCTAATGTGCAGGATATAAAAGTCGTTTGGACTAAAGATGATCAAACGAATGAATGTTTGTTAGAGAGGAACGTGACAGAATATGATATTACCAATCTGGAAGAAGACGGTAATTACGAAATATCCGTATTTGGATTAGATAAAGATGGAAATAAGTCAATCGTTAATACCGTTTATGCTCGTCCTTATACAGAATATCACGAAGAGGTGATGGCTTTTACACGTTTGATATCACGGCATTTTTTCGTGAAAAATAGAGTGATTTTAGCTTTTTCAGGTTGGGATGTGAATCTTAAAAGTGCCATTTTAAAATACACTAAAACAGATGGGGAGGAAGGATCCGTGGAATTTGGAGATTGGTTGGTTATGGCAGGTTTCACAAGATTTGTTGTTCCCGATGATGTGGATACTTCAAAACCCGTGGTGTTGTATAGAACAGGTTCTCTGCCCGGATGTAACGATGTAATCGAATTCGAGCCGTATGTCTTGGAGCATAAAATATTATTTGAAGCTGATATGAAGCAAGAATTGAAGCGTCAATATGGATTTGATGAAGATATTCCGGAAGATTGGGTCAATGAAGTTGAAGAGTTGGAATTGGATTGGAATTTCGGAAGCTTGGAAGATCTTTTAAATTTTCCGAATTTGAAGAAACTGGTTTTGGGTAAAAATCGATATTTATTGGATGAGAATGCTGCAAATGATGAAGTTTACGGCCAAAGTAAACTTTATGATGAAACGGCTTCGTATGATAATATGAATTGGACTGCCTTGACTTTCTCTCAATTTGTATTACAAACATTGAACGAACTCAATGGTTTAGTAGTTGAACGATACAATAGACATTATCAAGCTTTAAAAAAGGCCTCCTACATCATAGAGAAAGGAGAAACTGTAGAACCGGATCTTTTATATATTGATTTAAAAGATCATGTGTTTTCTGTGTATCCCGAGGATAAGGATGATTATAATTCAAACGTGAATCATTTGACGGATGGAGATGTCAACACATTTTGGCAGCCGTTACAGTTGAATTCATATACTACTTATGAAATGATTCTAGATATTGGTCAAATTCGTCATTTAACTGGTTTGAGATTTGTGCAAAGGATTTATCCTGGTGGAGATAATCAAATTATGATTGCACCTTCTACCATCAAAATTAATGTATCTAAAGACCAGGTAAATTGGGAGAATGCAACGTATATTGAAGAAAATAATGTGGGTAATAGTAGTGGAGAAATTACTTTAATTCCATTTGTATTAGGTGGAAAAGATGCTCGTTATCTAAGATTGCAAGTAAATACAGCTACTTATTATGGTTTTTATAATACAAGCTTTGCTGAAATAGGACTTTATTAATTTGCAGTGTAAATGAGGTTTCGAAGAAGTGAAGTGTCGTAAAGCTGAATCGTATATTATTGATAGTTTTGAAAAGAAGTCTGGTGTTACATCGGGCTTCTTTTTGTGTGTTGTTATTCAAAAGTTACTTTATTAATTTCTAGTTGAAGATATTTCCTGATTTGATAAAAGCATTTGAAGCGTTTGTAGATAAGTATTTTATGAAGTATAAATTAATTTTCAATGAAAACAGGTTTATCGGGAGTGATCGTACTTTTGAGCGTCACAGCTGGTGGCAGATGGCTTGTTGATTTTAGATTTTTCGAGATCAAGTAGAGAGGCAGTTGCTGCGATATTGGGTTGATGGAGGGTGGCGAGGGTGAATTTCTTGTGAATACAGGGTGTAATTCCGATGAAGTTAGGGTACAAAGTCCTTTTAAACTCCTTTTAAAGTCTTTTCAAAGACCTTCGGGAAGGTTTTTGAAAAGAGAGTGATGAGAAGAGGAAAGGAAAATATAAGTTTATTTGTTTGTAAGTACGCCTAACCATCTCACTGTCTTGTGCTTTTTTTGAAAAAAAAGATAGAAATGTTTGGTGGTGATGTATAAAGTTAGTACATTCGCGAGCCAAATTGAATAAAAGTAACTAATTTAAAAGTACTTGTATGCCAACTATTCAACAGTTAGTAAGAAAAGGAAGAACAAAAATCCAGGACAAGAGTAAAGCTCCGGCTTTGGATGCTTGCCCACAAAGACGCGGGGTTTGCGTTCGTGTGTACACGACTACCCCGAAGAAACCGAACTCAGCAATGAGAAAGGTTGCCAGAGTTAGATTAACCAACGGAAAAGAGGTGAATGCCTACATTCCGGGAGAAGGACACAACTTGCAAGAGCACTCTATCGTTTTGATCAGAGGTGGTCGTGTGAAAGACCTTCCGGGAGTTCGTTACCACTTGGTTCGTGGTACATTGGATGCAGCTGGTGTAAACGGTCGTTTACAGAGTCGTTCCAAGTATGGTGCCAAGAGACCGAAAAAAGGCGCAGCACCTGCTCCGGCAAAAGGTAAAAAGTAAAAGTTAGTGATTAACAGGAGTTGTTTATGGGTTGTTCCCGAAAAGTTGAGTAAATGGTCGTGAGACCGTTGAAGACCGGAAAGGGCAGCGAACGAACAAATTCGTAAACTAGAAGAGATGAGAAAGAGTAAACCAAAGAAAAGAATCCTGTTACCGGACCCGAAGTTTAGCGATGTATTAGTGACTCGGTTCGTTAATGATTTGATGGTAGACGGAAAGAAGTCTATCGCGTTTAGAATCTTCTACGATGCAATTGATATTGTAGATGAAAAATTAGCTAAGAAAGAAGAAAAACCAGCGTTGGAAATCTGGAAACAAGCTTTGGAGAATATCACTCCGCAAGTTGAGGTAAAGAGTCGTCGTGTAGGTGGGGCTACATTCCAAGTGCCGACGGAAATCAACCCGACGAGAAAAAGAGCCCTCTCCGTGAAAAATATGATTCTGTTCTCTCGCAAAAGAAGCGGTAGAAACATGGCAGAGAAACTAGCTGCTGAGATCATGGCTGCATACAAGGAAGAAGGAGCGGCTTTCAAAAAGAAAGAGGATATTCACCGTATGGCTGAAGCCAACAGAGCTTTTGCACATTTCAGATTTTAATTGAAGGGATAGAAAGAAGATGGCAAAAAGAGATTTACATTTTACAAGAAATATCGGTATCATGGCTCACATCGATGCCGGAAAAACCACAACGACAGAGCGTATCCTGTATTTCACTGGAGTGAACCACAAGATTGGTGAAACTCACGATGGTACGGCTACCATGGACTGGATGGTGCAGGAGCAGGAGAGAGGTATCACCATTACTTCTGCCGCTACCACGTGTTTCTGGAATTATCAGGATCAGCAATATAAAATTAATATTATCGACACCCCGGGACACGTTGACTTCACGGTTGAGGTAGAGCGTTCCTTGCGTGTATTGGACGGTGCTGTGGCATTGTTCTGTGCCGTGGGTGGAGTGGAAGCACAATCGGAAACCGTTTGGCGTCAGGCAAACAAGTACGGGGTTCCGAGAATCGCTTTCGTGAACAAAATGGACCGTTCAGGTGCTGACTTTTTCAAGGCAGTGCGTGAAATTCGCGAGAAATTGAAAGCTAACCCGATTCCGTTGCAGTTGCCTATCGGCGCTGAAGAGAGTTTCGAGGGAGTGATCGATCTGATCGAGATGAAGGCTTACGTGTGGGAGAATGGTGAGAAAACCGCTACGATTAAAGAAATCCCGGCTAATTTGTTGGCTGAGGCTCAAGAATGGAGAGAGAAGTTGGTTGAGGCTGCTGCTGTCCAGGACGAGGCTTTAATGGAACGTTTCTTCGAGGATCCGGATTCAATTACTGTTGAGGAGTTGAAAGCCGTGGTTCGTAAAGCAGTTATCGCTATGGACTTCTGTCCGGTGATGTGCGGTTCTTCATTCAAGAACAAGGGTGTTCAGAATTTGTTGGACGCTGTTGTCGCTTATTTACCTCACCCGCTGGATATTCCGGCTGCTGCTGGTAAAAGACCGCGTACCGAGGAGGCTGTGACTTTCGAGATTGACCCGGAAGCTCCGCTTTCCGCGTTGGCATTCAAGATCGCGACCGACCCGTTCGTGGGACGTTTGTGCTACACTCGTGTTTACTCCGGTAAAATTGAGTCGGGTTCATACGTTTACAACCCGCGAACTGAAAAGAAAGAACGTATTTCTCGTTTGTTCCAAATGCACTCGAACAAGCAACAGGCTAAAGATGTAATCGAAGCCGGAGATATTTGCGCTTGCGTTGGATTCAAAGATATTCGTACCGGAGATACCTTGTGTTCAGAGGAAAACCAGATCGTACTGGAAAGTATGACCTTCCCGGAACCCGTGATTGGTATCGCTGTTGAACCGCTTACCCAGAAGGATACGGATAAGTTAGGTATGGCTTTGGCTAAATTGGCCGAAGAAGACCCGACCTTCCGCGTGAAAACTGACGAGGATTCAGGTCAGACTGTAATCAGCGGTATGGGTGAGCTTCACTTGGATATTATCCTTGACCGTCTGAGACGCGAGTTCAAGGTTGAATGTAACCAAGGTGCACCTCAAGTGGCTTACAAAGAGGCTATCACCGGTTCTGTTGAACACCGTCACGTGTTCAAGAAACAAACCGGAGGTCGTGGTAAGTTCGCTGATATTATTTTCAGAATGGAACCCGCCGAGGACGGAAAAGATGGCTTGACTTTCGTGAACGAGGTGAAAGGTGGTAATATCCCGAAGGAATTTATCCCGTCAGTAGAGAAAGGATTCAAGGATGCCATGGTGAATGGTGTGTTGGCTGGTTATGAACTCGTAAGTTTGAAGATCACTTTGCTTGACGGTTCGTTCCACCCGGTTGACTCTGATGCGTTGTCTTTCGAAATGGCTGCCAAGATCGGTTACAAGGAAGCTGCTCAAAAGGCAAAACCGGTGTTGTTGGAGCCGATCATGAAACTCGAGGTGGTAACTCCCGAAGAGTACATGGGTGATATTATCGGTGACTTGAACCGTCGCCGGGGACAAGTTGAAGGAATGGAGTCTAGAGCCGGAGCTCGCGTGATAGAGGCTAAAGTGCCGCTTGCAGAGCAGTTCGGTTACGTGACCGTTTTGAGAACGTTGTCATCCGGTCGTGCAAGTTCTTCAATGGAGTTCTCTCATTATGCAGAGGTTCCGAAGGGAATTGCCAAGGAAGTTATCGAAAAAAATAACGGTAGAGTAGAATTATTGTAAGAATTTTAGATTGTCGATTTACGATTCTCGTTTATCTTGAATCGTAAATCTTAAATCATAAATCATAATTAAAAACATGAGCCAAAAAATCAGAATTAAGTTGAAATCTTACGATCACAACTTGGTTGACAAGTCTGCAGAGAAGATTGTAAAGACAGTGAAGGCTACCGGTGCAGTGGTAAGCGGACCGATTCCGCTTCCGACTCACAAGGGAATTTTTACTGTGAACCGCTCTACGTTCGTGAACAAAAAGAGCCGCGAGCAATTCTTGGTATGCACGTTCAAAAGATTGATTGATATCTACAGTTCAACTGCAGGTACAATTGATGCTTTGATGAAACTAGAGTTGCCGAGTGGTGTTGAAGTAGAGATTAAAGTTTGATAACGGCGAAAACCTATGTCGTTATTAGAGAGATTGAAAACCTATTTTTAAAAAGAAAAAAAAGAGATGCCAGGTTTAATTGGAAAAAAAGTCGGAATGACTTCCGTATTCAGTGCCGAGGGAAAAAGTATTCCATGCACTGTGATTGAGGCCGGTCCATGTGTTGTAACCCAGGTAAAAACTGTAGAGAAGGACGGTTACACAGCACTTCAGTTGGGGTTTGATGACAAAAAAGAGAAAAACACAACGAAGCCGCTAAGTGGACACTTTAAAAAGGCAGGCACAACTCCAAAAAGAAAACTTGTCGAGTTTTCTGGGTATGATGTCGAGTACAAGTTAGGAGATGTAATTGACGTGAAACTGTTCGAGGGAACAGAATACGTTGATGTTGTCGGAACCAGCAAAGGAAAAGGATTCCAGGGCGTTGTGAAACGTCACGGGTTTGCTGGAGTTGGAGAGGCTACTCACGGTCAGCACAACCGCCAGAGAAAGCCGGGATCTATCGGTGCTTGTTCTACACCGTCACGTGTATTCAAAGGAATGCGCATGGGTGGACAAACAGGTGGTGATAGAATAACGGTTCAGAACTTGGAGGTGTTGAAGGTGATTCCTGAGAATAATTTGTTATTGGTGAAGGGTTCTATCCCCGGAGCTAAAGGTTCATACGTAATTATCGAGAAGTAATGGAGTTAAGTGTATTAAACATTGCCGGACAAGAAACAGGCAGGAAGATAGAGTTAAATGACGCTATCTTCGGGATTCAGCCTAACGAACACGCTATCTATCTTGATGTAAAGCAGTTTTTAGCGAACAACCGCCAAGGAACCCACAAGTCAAAACAAAGAAATGAGATTTCCGGTAGTACCCGCAAGCTGAAAAAGCAAAAAGGAACCGGTGGAGCCCGTGCTGGTGGTATCAAGAATCCTCTGTTCAGAGGAGGTGGTAGAGTGTTTGGACCCGTACCAAGAGATTATAGCTTCAAGTTGAACAAGAAGCTGAAAAGATTGGCCCGTAAATCAGCATTATCTGTAAAAGTTGCCGAAAATGCGGTAACGATTGTTGAGGATCTCAACTTTGAGGCACCGAAGACAAAACAGATGATTCAGCTGTTGAATAACCTGAAATTAGGAGATCGGAACATCCTGTTGGTTACGAATAGCGAGATAAACGAGAACGTTTTGTTATCCGCTCGTAACTTGCAATACGTGGATGTGATGAGAGTTTGCGATCTTGCAACTTACAATATCATGAGAGCTAAGAATCTCGTGTTCGTTGAAAGTTCAGTGCAGGGCCTGAATGAAATGTTCAATCTTAATGAAGAGTAAGACATGCAAGTAATTTTTAAGCCCATTTTGTCAGAGAAAATGACAGCATTGACTGACAAGCAGAACAGAGTAGCATTCGTTGTGAGCAAAGCGGCGAATAAATTAGAGATTAAGAGAGCAGTTGAAGCAATGTACAGCGTGACCGTGAAGAACGTGAACACTATGGTGTACCAAGGAGATGCTAAATCTCGTTACACGAAAGCTGGTGTTATTTCCGGGAGAACCGCTTCATTCAAGAAAGCAATTGTGACCTTAGCAGAAGGTGATAGTATTGATTTTTTTAGCAATATTTAATTAAGATGGCTGTAAGAAAATTAAATCCTGTAACTCCTGGTCAGAGACATAAGGTAGCGATTACCTTTGATCAGGTGACTACAGATAGACCTGAGAAATCATTGTTAGGACCAAAGAGTAAAACTGGTGGACGTAATAACACCGGTAAAATGACAATGAGATATATAGGTGGTGGTCATAAACAAAGATACAGAATAATAGATTTTAAACGTGACAAGGACAATGTTCCGGCTCGTGTTGCAACAATCGAGTACGATCCCAATCGTACGGCGAGAATTGCTCTATTAGTGTATGCAGATGGAGAGAAACGTTACATCGTGGCACCGGACGGCTTGCAAGTTGATCAAACCGTGATAAGTGGTGCAGGTGTTGCTCCTGAAGTAGGTAATTCTTTGTTCTTATCTGAAATCCCACTAGGTACAATCATTCATAACATCGAGTTAAGACCGCAACAAGGAGCCGTGATGGCTCGTAGTGCCGGTTCTTCCGCTCAGTTAGTAGCAAGAGACGGTAAATACGTTTCTATCAAATTACCTTCCGGTGAAGTTCGTATGGTGTTGGCTGCTTGTCGCGCCACTGTTGGTACGGTGTCTAACTCCGACCATGCATTGGAACGTTCAGGTAAAGCCGGTCGTACGCGCTGGTTAGGTCGCAGACCTCGCGTGAGAGGTGTCGTGATGAACCCGGTTGATCACCCGATGGGTGGTGGTGAAGGCCGTGCTTCAGGAGGACATCCTCGTTCAAGAAAAGGCTTGTTGGCTAAAGGATACAAGACTAGAGCTCCGAAGAAGCACTCTAGCAAGTATATCATAGAAAGAAGGAAAAAATAACTGATTAATTATTGATGTTATGAGTCGTTCGTTAAAAAAAGGCCCTTTTATAGATTTCAAGCTAGAGAAAAAAGTATTGGTAATGAATGAGTCCAATAAGAAATCGGTTGTTAAGACCTGGGCTCGTCACTCCATGATTTCTCCGGACTTCGTAGGGCACACTATCGCTGTGCACAACGGTAATAAATTTATCCCCGTATTCGTGACTGAAAATATGGTAGGTCATAAACTGGGAGAATTTGCGCCGACGCGTACATTCAGAGGCCATGCTGATAAGAAGAAAAAATAATGCATGGTAAGGTTGAACTAAAGAAGATGTATTAAAATGGGTGCAAGAAAAAGATTAAGAGCAAATCAGAATAAAGAAGCCAAAAAAGAGAAGGCTTTTGCAATTCTTCGCGATTGTCCTACATCTCCTCAAAAAATGAGATTAGTAGCAGACTTGGTTCGCGGAGTAGATGTACAGAAAGCTTTGGATATGCTTAAGTTTTGTCCTAAAGAAGCTGCTCGTAAAGTTGAAAAGCTGTTGCTTTCAGCGATTGCAAACTGGGAACAGAAGAACGAAGGGAAGCGTGTTGACGAAGCCGCTTTGTTCGTGCAAGAGATTTTCGTTGACGGTGCAGGTATGTTGAAAAGACTTAGACCGGCCCCGCAAGGAAGGGCACACCGGATTCGTAAACGTTCAAATCACGTGACGATCGTGCTGGGAAGCAAGACAGCTGTTGAAAACATTACAAAAGAATAGTTACATGGGACAGAAAGTTAATCCAATAAGCAATAGATTAGGAATCATCAGAGGATGGGATTCTAACTGGTTTGGCGGCAAGAACTATGGCGATAAGTTGGTGGAAGATTACAAGATCAGAAAGTATCTGAACGCCCGTCTCGCTAAAGCCGGAATCGCTAAAATTGTTATCGAGAGAACTTTGAAGCTCATTACCATCACCATCAACACCGCTCGTCCGGGTATTATCATTGGTAAAGGCGGACAGGAAGTTGACAAGTTGAAGGAGGAGTTGAAGAAGATCACTGATAAGGAAGTTCAAATTAATATCTTCGAGATCAAGCGTCCTGAATTGGATGCTGTGATCGTAGGCAATAATATAGCTCGTCAGTTGGAAGGTCGTGTAGCTTACCGTCGGGCTATCAAGATGGCTATCGCTTCAACCATGAGAATGGGAGCGGAAGGTGTCAAGATTTTGATCTCCGGTCGTTTGAACGGTGCGGAAATGGCGAGAGCCGAAATCTACAAGGAAGGTAGAATTCCGTTGCACACGTTCCGTGCTGATATAGACTACGCTCAGGCCGAGGCTTTGACTACCTACGGTCAGCTGGGTATTAAGGTTTGGATTTGCAAAGGAGAGGTTTACGGTAAACGTGAATTGGTTCCGAATGCACTGGTAAGCGCTCCGAAGGAGAACAACCGTCCGAACAATGCCGGCAAAAAAGGCGGGTTTAAAAAGAGAAAAAAATAGTCTTTTAACTTTTAAATAGATCAAGAGCTATGTTACAGCCAAAAAGGACTAAATACAGAAGATCGCAGAAAGGGAGAATGAGAGGGAATGCCCAGAGAGGACATGAACTTGCATTCGGGTCTTTCGGGATCAAGGCGTTGGAGAACATGTGGATCGAACAACGCCAGATTGAAGCAGCCCGTGTCGCGGTAACCCGTTACATGCAAAGACAGGGCCAGATATGGATTCGTATATTTCCAGATAAACCTATTACTAAAAAACCCGCTGAGGTTCGTATGGGTAAGGGTAAGGGATCTCCAGAAGGATTCGTTGCTCCGGTTACTCCGGGACGTATTCTTTTCGAAGCAGATGGAGTACCGTACGCAATCGCTAAAGAGGCATTGCGTTTAGCAGCTCAAAAGTTGCCCATCGCTACGAAGTTTGTGGTTAGACGTGATTATGCTGAGTAGTCGTAGACTATTTTGAATTTCGAAACGAAAAAATGTAAGAGAAATGAAAACATCAGAAATTAAGGATTTAACCACTGAAGAGATAAAAGAGAAGATCGGGACAGAAAAATCTGCCTTGACGAAGTTGAAGATGAACCATGCTGTTTCTCCTCTTGAGAACCCGATGTTAATTCGGACTACAAGAAGAAATATCGCTAGATTGATGACGGAGTTACGCAAGCGTGAATTAAACAAGTAGTAGAAAATGGAAAGAAATCTTAGAAAAGAGCGTACCGGTCTTGTGGTAAGCAACAAGATGGACAAGTCTATCACGGTTGCAGTTCACTTTAAGGAGAAGCACCCGATTTACGGGAAGTTCGTCAGCAAGACCAAAAAGTTCACTGCCCACGATGAGAAGAACGAATGTAACATCGGGGATACAGTAAGAATTATGGAAACTCGTCCCTTGAGCAAGACCAAGAGATGGAGATTAGTTGAAATCATTGAAAGAGCTAAGTAATCATGATACAACAAGAGAGTAGATTGACCGTAGCCGATAACAGCGGCGCTAGAGAAGTGCTTTGTATCCGTGTTCTTGGTGGAACCAAGAAAAGATACGCACGCGTAGGCGATAAAATCGTTGTTACCGTGAAGAACGCCATCCCGAACGGGGATATCAAAAAAGGAACCGTTAGCAAGGCAGTGGTAGTTCGTGTAAGCAAAGAGTACAGACGTCCGGACGGATCTTATATCCGCTTTGATGACAATGCTTGTGTGTTGTTGAACAACGCGGGAGAAATGAGAGGAACTCGTATCTTCGGGCCTGTAGCCAGAGAAGTTCGTGAGGGTTATACCAAGATTGTATCTTTAGCCCCCGAAGTACTTTAAGATTTTAGATTTATGATTTTAGATTTTAGATTGAATAATGATCGGAAGTCTTGAAGTCATAAATCGTAAATCATGAATCATAAATAATTTATACGATGAGCAAAAAGTTTCATATAAAGAAAGGTGACTTAGTTCAGGTAAATGCAGGAGAAGACAGAGGGAAGCAGGGAAAGGTACTTGAAATGATTCCGGACAAGCAAAGAGCCATTGTTGAAGGGATCAACCTGGTAAGCAAACATACCAAACCCAATGCAGCTAACCCGCAAGGAGGAATCGTTAAGAAAGAGGCTCCTATCCACATTTCTAACTTGAACGTGGTTGACCCGCAAACCGGTAAGCCGACCAAGATCGGACGCCGCCGGAATGCAGAAGGAAAATTAGTGAGATACGCTAAGAAATCCGGTCAGGAATTGAAGTAAGAATAAATAAAATTGCAGGTTGTTTTAGAGCAACTTGCAATTTATAATTTTAATTTGTAGTTTTGCAGCCGCAAAATGAAAATGATATGCCGTGAGGCATAGTAACAAATATTATAAATGAAATACGTACCAAATTACAAAAAGAAGTATAGCGAAGAAATTGTACCGACTTTGATGAAAGAGTTCGGATACAAGTCAGTTATGCAAGCACCCAGATTGGAGAAGATAGTAATCAATCAGGGCGTGGGATCATCCATCCAGGATAAGAAAATCCTTGAATTTTCGGTAAACGAGATCGCTACCATCACCGGTCAGAAACCCGTTACCTGTAAATCAACTAAGGACGTTTCTAATTTTAAATTGCGTAAAGGAATGCCGATCGGCGTGCGAGTAACTTTACGTAAAGAACGTATGTATGAATTTTTAGAAAGACTTATTGTTTCCGCCCTTCCGCGTATCCGCGACTTCAAGGGAATTAACAATAAGCTTGACGGAAGAGGAAATTACACATTAGGAGTAGAAGAGCAAATCATATTCCCGGAAATCGTGTTGGATTCTGTCCACAAGATCATGGGTATGAATATCACTTTTGTAACTTCGGCTAATACCGACGAAGAGGCTTTTGCTCTTCTAAGAGAATTTGGATTACCATTTAAAAAGAACTAAAAAAAAGCGAAATGGCAAAAGAATCAATGAAAGCCCGTGAGGTGAAGCGTGCAAAATTGGTAGAAAAGTACGCTGCGAAACGAGCTAAATTAAAAGAGGAAGGTGACTACGTGGGTCTGAGCCTTCTACCTAAGAACTCCAGTCGCATTCGTTTGCACAACAGATGCAAGCTGACCGGAAGACCGAGAGGGTACATGAGACAATTTGGTATAAGCAGAATTCAATTCCGCGAGATGGCTTCAGCGGGACTTATACCTGGAGTTAAAAAGGCTAGTTGGTAATATTTAAAAAAATTAGAGAAATGACAGATCCAATAGCAGATTTCCTTACTCGCATTAGAAATGCAGTGAAAGCAGGTCATAAAGTTGTGGATATCCCCGGGTCAAAAATGAAACGGGAAATGACCAAGATCTTAAAGGAAAAAGGATATATCCTGAATTACAAATTTGAGCAAGATGGTGTCAGAAGCAATATCAAAATCGCTTTGAAATATCATCCCGAGACTAAGGCTCCCGCCATTAGGACATTGACACGTGTTTCAAAACCGGGTCTGAGACGTTACACAAACGTAGAGGATATGCCTCGCGTGTTGAACGGATTGGGTATCGCGATTTTGTCAACGTCATTGGGCGTAATGTCTGATAAAGAAGCTCGCCAGAAGAATGTTGGCGGTGAAGTATTGTGCTATGTTTATTAATAAAAAGGGCGGAAAATGTCACGAATAGGAAAATTACCAATAGATATACCACAAGGGGTTACAGTAACTGTAAATCCTAATAACACGGTCGTCGTAAAGGGTCCGAAGGGAGAACTTTCTCAGGACGTACACGGAGAAATGATCGTGAAAGTGGAAGGAGCTCACGTAATCGTTGAGCGTCCGTCAGAAGATAAAGCTCATAAAGCCATGCACGGATTATATCGTGCTTTGATTCATAACATGGTTGTAGGTGTTTCTGAAGGTTACACGATCAAACAAGAGTTGGTCGGAGTCGGTTACCGCGCTAACGCTGAAGGTCAGGTTCTTGAATTGGGATTAGGTTATTCACACGGAATCTTCCTGGTATTACCGAATGAAGTGAAGGTGAGTGTACTCAATGAAAAACGTGCTAACCCGATTATCACGCTGGAAAGTTGCGATAAACAACTTATCGGTCAGGTAGCGGCTAAGATCCGTTCATTCCGTAAGCCGGAGCCTTACAAGGGTAAAGGTATTAAGTTTGTGGGTGAAGTTCTTCGTCGTAAGGCTGGTAAATCAGCTAAAGTTTAATCACCTGTAAAAAAGTAATGTTATGGCTTTAACTAAGGTAGAAAGAAGAATAAGAATAAAAAGAAGAATACGTAAAGTAGTCTTCGGAACAGCTGAGAGACCTCGTTTGTCTGTATTCCGTTCAAACAAACAAATCTCTGCTCAGTTGATTGATGATAATGCCGGAAAGACATTAGTAGCAGCAACCTCTCTTTGCAAAGAGATCGCTGAGAAAAAAGGCAACAAAACAGAACAGGCTCAATTGTTGGGTGCGATGATTGCTGAAAAAGCAAAGGCAGCCGGGATCGACTCTGTTGTGTTTGACAGAAACGGGTATTTGTATCACGGAAGAGTGAAAGCATTAGCAGATGCAGCTCGTAACGGTGGTCTTAATTTTTAAAAGTAGGCAAGCATGGAACAGAAGATTAATAGTGCAGACTTGGAATTGAAAGACAGATTGGTGGCTATCAACCGCGTAACTAAGGTTACCAAGGGAGGTAGAACCTTCAGTTTCTCTGCAATCGTGGTGGTAGGCGACGAAAATGGTACGGTAGGTTACGGGTTAGGTAAAGCTAACGAGGTGACAACTGCTATTTCAAAAGGTGTTGAAGCCGCGAAGAAGAATTTGATTAAAGTGCCTGTTTTGAAAGGAACCCTTCCTCACGAGCAAGAGGCTAAATATAGCGGTGCAACCGTGTTTATGCGTCCCGCTTCTTCAGGTACCGGGCTGGTAGCCGGAGGTGCTATGCGTGCCGTATTGGAGAGTGCCGGAATAAAAGACGTGTTGGCAAAATCTAAAGGATCATCTAACCCTCATAACTTGGTAAAAGCTACTTTTGCAGCTTTGAAGTTATTGAGAGATCCTCGCATGGTAGCTCAACAGAGAGGCATTAGTCTTGACAAAGTGTTTAACGGTTAAAACTGAAAGAACGATGGCAAAGATTAAAATTACACTGGTAAAGAGTAGATGTGGCAGCGACAAACGTCAGATTGCTACTTTGAACGCATTAGGCCTCGGGAAAGTGAGCAGTAGTGTTGAACACGAAACTTCACCCCAGATCATGGGTATGGTAGCCAAGATTAAACACTTGGTACGCGTGGAGGATGTAAAGTAATTGTCGAACCTATTTTAAAGATAGTATACAATGGATTTAAGTAGCTTAAAACCGGCTGCCGGATCAACTCACAGTGAGAAAAGAATTGGTCGCGGTCAAGGTTCCGGAAAAGGAGGTACTTCTACAAGAGGACATAAAGGTGCGAAATCAAGATCAGGTTTTAAATCTAAGATCGGTTTTGAGGGAGGACAGATGCCTTTGCAGAGACGTGTACCGAAATTTGGCTTTAAAAATGTAAATAGAGTAGATTATAAAGCTATTAATGTAGGGATGCTTCAGGATTTGGCTGAAAGAGAAAATCTTACAGTAATTGACAGAGACGTTTTGATTCAAGCCGGATTAATGTCTAAGAACGATCTTCTTAAGGTATTAGGTGATGGAGCGTTAACTACTAAGCTAGAGGTGAAAGCTAATGCTTTCTCTGCTAAGGCTGTAGCTGCTATCGAGGCTGCGGGCGGAACGGTAGTTAAATTGTAAGATTAAAAATTTGGGAGTTTAAAGTTGTTTTTAAAATAGAATTACTATTTTTGAAGCAACTTTAACAAAAACCCAAATCAATGCCTTAAAAGAAAGAACTTATGAAGTTATTTGATACATTAAAGAACATTTGGAAAATAGAGGAGCTCAAGACTAGGATTCTTACTACGCTTGGGCTTATTCTCGTTTACAGGTTAGGAACAGAGATCGTACTGCCTGGTATCGACCCTCACGGCTTGCAGGCCTTGAAAGACCAGACTTCCACCGGCGTTTTAGGCTTGTTGGATATGTTCTCGGGGGGAGCGTTCTCGAACGCGTCGGTATTTGCTTTGGGTATTATGCCTTACATCTCCGCCTCCATCGTGGTGCAGTTATTGGGAATTGCAGTTCCTTATTTCCAGCGCTTACAAAAAGAAGGCGAGAGCGGTAGACGTAAGATCAACCAAATCACGCGGTACCTTACTTTGGTGATCCTGGTATTACAAGGTTCAGCGTATCTTACAAACTTAAAAGCTCAGGTGCCTGTAGAGGCTTTCGTGTCTACTGGTTTTTGGCAATTCCAACTTCCTTCCATTGTCATTATGGCAGCGGGATCTATGTTTGTCCTGTGGTTGGGAGAGAGAATTACAGACAAGGGAATCGGTAATGGTGTTTCCATCATCATCATGATTGGTATCATCGCTCGTTTACCGTTCGCTTTTGTTGCCGAAGTAACTTCTAGAGTAACTCAACAAGGAGGAGGATTAGTGGCTTTCTTGATCGAGTTGATTATATTGTTCCTGGTATTTTGCGGTTCCATTCTGCTTGTTCAAGGTACGCGTAAAGTGCCTGTACAGTACGCCAAGAGAATCGTGGGTAACAAACAATACGGTGGTGTTCGTCAATACATTCCGTTGAAGATAAACGCTGCCGGGGTTATGCCTATCATCTTCGCTCAGGCTATTATGTTGTTGCCGGTATCCTTGATTAACTTCTCCAATGCAGAGGGGTTGTCTTGGTTCGCTGCGGCATTCTCCGATTTTACCGGGTTCTGGTATAACTTTACCTTCTTTGTGTTGATTGTCGCGTTTACTTATTTCTACACGGCTATCACGGTCAATCCGATGCAGATGTCAGAGGATATGAAGAAGAACGGTGGATTCATTCCGGGGGTAAAACCGGGAAGAAAAACGATGGAGTTCCTTGATACGATTATGTCGAGAATCACACTTCCGGGATCTATTTTCTTGGGATTTGTGGCAATCCTTCCGGCTTTCGCCCAATTATCCGGCGTGAACCATCAGTTTGCCCAATTCTATGGAGGTACATCTTTGTTGATTTTGGTGGGTGTAGTATTAGATACATTACAGCAAATCGAGTCCCACTTGTTGATGCGTCACTATGACGGGTTGATGAAGTCCGGGCGGATCAAAGGTAAAAATCCTGGAGGACCTGCTGCGTATTAAAGAAAAATATTGTACTTTTGCGGCATGATTTTTTTAAAGACACAGGAGGAAGTTGAGTTATTACGGGAAAGCAACCGATTAGTAGGAAAGACTCTGGGTGAGGTGTCCAAACACATTCGCCCGGGTATTTCGACTTTAGAGTTGGACAAGATAGCGGAAGATTTTATCCGTTCCAACGGTGGCATTCCCGGATTTCTCGGGTATGGAGGTTTCCCGAACACACTTTGCATTTCAGTGAATGACGAAGTGGTTCATGGAATTCCGTCCTCTCGTCGTTTAGAGGAAGGTGATGTCGTATCCGTTGATTGTGGGGTCGTGAAGAACGGGTTTTACGGGGATAGCGCCTATACGTTTGCTGTCGGGGAGATCAGTGAGGAAGTGAAAAAACTTTTGCAAGTGACGAAAGATAGCTTGTATAAAGGGATAGAACAGGCAGTAGCGGGAATGAGGACAGGAGATATCGGTTATGCCGTACAATCCTATGCTGAAGCGAATGGTTTTTCCGTCGTGAGGGAATTGGTAGGACACGGGGTAGGAAAGAATTTGCATGAAGAGCCTCAGGTCCCGAATTACGGTCGCCGGGGACAAGGTTGTAAGTTGAAAGTAGGGATGGTGATAGCCATCGAACCTATGATAAACATGGGAGCGCGTAACGTGTTCCAGATGGCTGACGGTTGGACGATTAAGACAAGAGATCATTTGCCGGCAGCACATTTCGAGCACACGATAGCTATCAGGAAGGGAGAAGCTGATATTTTGTCAACATTTGAATATATAGAAGACAGTAATTGTAAATTGTAAATTTTAGATTGTAAATTGTAGAGTGTTGAATACCTGGTTTAAAATCTAAAATCGTAAAATCTAAAATTGAATTATGGCGAAACAGCCTTCAATAGAGCAAGATGGAGTGATAACGGAAGCATTGTCGAATGCTATGTTTCGTGTCGAATTGGAAAACGGGCATATTATAACGGCTCATATTTCAGGAAAGATGCGGATGCACTATATAAAGATACTTCCGGGAGACAAAGTGAGAGTGGATATGTCCCCTTACGATCTCACGAAAGGTAGGATAACATTCAGATATAAAAATTAAATTGTAGAGCAATGAAAGTAAGAGCATCTGTCAAGAAGCGTAGTGCTGATTGCAAGATTGTAAGAAGAAAGGGCGTTTTATTCGTCATTTGCAAGAAGAACCCGAAATTTAAACAACGTCAGGGTTGATTATTAATTAAGTAAAAACGTAAAAGAGTTTTATGGCAAGAATCGTTGGTGTAGATTTGCCCTCCAACAAAAGAGGGGAAATAGCTCTGACCTATATCTTCGGTATAGGTAGAAGTAGTGCCAGGACCATTTTAGAAAAGGCTGGCATCGATTTTGACACTAAGGTAAAGGACTGGAATGACGATCAATTAGCTGCTGTACGTAAGGTCATCAATGATGGGTACAAAGTAGAAGGAGAATTGAGAACATCCGTTCAAATGAACATCAAACGGCTGATGGATATCGGTTGTTACAGAGGAATCAGACATCGTCTTGGTCTTCCCGTAAGAGGACAAAGTACGAAGAACAATGCCCGTACGAGAAAGGGTAAGAAGAAAACTGTTGCTAACAAGAAGAAAGCAACTAAATAATTGATAAGAGATTGAATTATGGCAAAGAAGTCTACATCTAACAAGAAACGGCTAGTTAAAGTAGAAGCCGTGGGACAAGCACACGTTCATTCATCTTTTAATAACATCATTGTCTCTATGACTAACGCTAACGGACAAGTTATCTCTTGGTCATCAGCAGGTAAGATGGGATTTAGAGGATCAAAGAAAAACACCCCTTATGCAGCCCAGACCGCAGCTACCGATTGTGGTAAAGTTGCTTTCGATTTGGGAATGAGAAAAGTTAAGGTATATGTTAAAGGACCGGGTAACGGTAGAGAGTCTGCAATCCGTGCAATCCACGCTTGCGGTATCGAAGTTGCCGAGATCGTTGACGTTACGCCACTTCCGCACAATGGATGTCGTCCTCCGAAACGGAGAAGAGTATAATTAAATATTGGGTGTAATTTTTAAAATCAAATAGAAATGGCTAGATATACAGGACCTAAGTCTAGGATAGCAAGAAAGTTTGGTGAGCCCATTTTTGGACCGGATAAAGCGTTAGAACGTCGTAACTATCCTCCTGGACAACACGGAATAGCTCACCGTAGAAAGAAGATTTCCGAGTACGGAACTCAGTTGAAAGAAAAACAAAAAGCCAAATATACTTACGGTTTGTTGGAAAGACAATTCCGTATCTTGTTTGAGAAAGCTGAAAGCAGCAAAGGCGTTACCGGTGAAGTATTACTTCAATTGCTGGAATGTCGTTTGGACAACGTAGTTTATCGTTTAGGTATTGCTCCTACGCGTGCAGCTGCTCGTCAGTATGTATCTCACAGACATATCACTATTAACGGTCACGTATGTAACATCCCGTCATGTCATGTTCGTCCGGGAGATGTTGTTGCCGTGAGAGAGAAATCTAAAGCTTTGGAAGTGATTAACGAATCACTGAGAGGCAGTAGAAGTAGCAGATACTCTTGGTTAGAGTGGGATGCTTCTGCTATGAGTGGAAAACTACTTAATGTACCGGAAAGATCAGATATCCCGGAGAACATTAAAGAGCAGTTAATCGTAGAGTTATATTCTAAGTAGTAAAATAAAAATATATATGGCAATATTAGCTTTCCAGAAACCGGACAAAGTAATCATGCTTGAATCAACGGACAGATTCGGTAAATTCGAATTCCGCCCGTTGGAGCCAGGTTACGGCATCACTATTGGTAATCCACTACGCAGAATCTTGTTGTCTTCTTTGGAAGGCTTTGCGATTACCGGTATTAAAATTCAAGGTGTAGATCATGAGTTCGCTACGATCTCGGGGGTCATCGAAGATGTGACTGAGATTATTCTGAACTTGAAACAGGTTCGGTTGAAAAGAAAAGTGGAGGACGTGGAGTTTGAGAAGCTGACTGTTGTCGTTTCTGGACAAGAAACGTTTACTGCCGGTGATATGAACCAGTTCTTGAAGAGCTTTGAAGTTTTGAATCCGGAGTTGGTAATCTGTAACATGGATACAGCCACTACCCTCGAGATAGAATTGACTATCCAAAAAGGGCGAGGTTATGTTCCTGCTTCAGAGAATATGCCTGCAGATGCGGAAGTTGGGGTAATTCCTATTGATGCTATTTACACGCCTATCAAGAACGTGAAATACGAAATTGAGAACTACCGTGTGGAGGGTAAGACCGACTATGAGCGTTTGGTGTTCGAGATCGAAACCGACGGTTCTATCAACCCGACAGATGCGTTGAAAGAGGCGGCTAAAATTTTGATCCATCACTTCATGTTGTTCTCTGACGAGAAGATTACTCTTGAGACAGAGGATAAATATGGAAACGAAGAGTTCGATGAAGAGGTATTGCATATGCGTCAGTTGCTGAAGACTAAATTAGTGGACATGGATCTTTCCGTACGTGCGCTTAATTGTTTGAAGTCAGCTGAAGTGGAAACTTTAGGAGAGCTTGTTCAATTTAATAAGAACGACTTGTTGAAGTTTAGAAACTTCGGTAAGAAGTCTTTGACTGAGTTGGAAGCCCTTTTGGAAAACAATAGCCTCGAATTCGGTATGGATGTTGCCAAGTATAAATTAGACAAAGAATAAGTAAGATGAGACATAATAAGAAAATTAACCATTTAGGTAGAACTAGCTCGCACAGACATGCGTTGCTTTCTAACATGGCTTGTTCTTTGATTCTTCACAAGAGAATCCAAACGACACTAGCTAAGGCTAAGGCCCTAAAGGTCTATGTTGAGCCGCTTTTGACTAAAGCCAAAAACGACACGACTCACTCTAGAAGAACCGTGTTCTCTTATCTTCGTCGTAAGGAGGTTGTTGCTGAGATGTTCGGTGATATCGCGGAGAAGATCGCTAACCGTCCAGGAGGTTATACCCGTATTTTGAAATTAGGTAACCGTTTGGGTGATAATGCGGAAATGTGTATGATTGAGTTAGTTGATTACAATACGACTTACACGGAAGTGAAGAAAGAAGAAGTGAAGAAAACTTCTCGTCGTAGAAGATCTACTTCTGCCAAGAAGGAAGAAGCTCCTAAGGCTGAGGTTGCAGAAACTCCGGTAGCTGAGATTCCGGTTGAAGAAGCGCCGAAGACTGAGGAGGAAGCTCCGAAAGCTGAATAATTTAGGTTCAGATATAAAAATAACCCCGGAGAGAATCCGGGGTTATTTTTATATCTGAATGGTAAACTAAAACTCTTCCTCCATTCCATTCATTTCGTTTTGTTGGCGTTGTTGTTTTTTGGGGGTGGCTTTCATATTCCCGAAGTTGTAGCTTAGGGCGAAGCGGAATACCTGTCCTTTTCTCATGCTATCGCTGTCTTGCCGGAATCCGCTGCCCGAGGTGACGCTGTGCCAATTACGGGAATTGAGTATATCTTGCACGTTCACGCTGAAAGTGACTTTCCGGTTGAAGAACGATTTCCGGGCTCCCAGATCTATGCTGTAATTGGATTTACGATGTCCTTGGGCGATGATTCGCCGGGAGTTGTAGTTACCGGTCGCTTGTAAGGAAATCGCGTAAGGAAGCATGGCATTCGCGATCATTTTGGCATTCCACGAGAAGTTGTCATCCTTTTCGCCAGTTACCGGGGTGTTGCTCCCCTCCGGCGTGTACGAGAATCCGTCCAGTTTATTGTAATACAGGTTCATCGTGGTGGTAATATCCAAGAAGTTGAAAAACTTGTTCTTTGCTACAATTTCGGCTCCAGTGGACGACGACCGGGTGATATTGGCAGAAGTGCTTTTCATGACATCGCCCTCGCGGTACCGGATGCGCTGGATAACATCGTCCGTGTTCCGGTAGTATGCCGATAGCGACAGCGTGTGTTTCTCCCAGTTCTTGATATAATTCACCTCGAAGGAATTGGAGAATTCCGGATCGAGGTACGGGTTTCCGTACGAGATGTTGAGGGAGTCCGTCATGTTCACGAACGGGTTCAGCTGCCATCCCCGGGGACGGGAAATACGGCGAGTATAGTTTACTTGCACTTCGTTGTTTTCCGGAAGACTGTACGAGAGGAACAAGCTGGGGAACAGGCTGAAGTAATCGTCTTTATAAGGTTTTACGTCGCTTTGGCGTTGCCCGTAGCCCAGTGATTTGGTTTCTGTTGCCGTGTATTCACCTCGCAGTCCGGCTTGTATCCCGAACTGGTTTAGTTTGGTCGAGTAGGTGGCATAAAGGGCGTGGATATTCTGGTTATAGATATATTTATTGAATAATAGTTCATCCAGGACGGCTGTTTCTTCTGTCGTGCCCGAATAGGTTTCCACGGGACTCTTCCGGTTGCTGAGCGAACCTTTGTAACCTGCTTCTATTTTACTGTCTTCGGTGAATTCGTTCACGTAATCGGCTTGAAGTTCCCAGGATTGGGTACGGTTGTCACTTTTTTGCTTTTGCCAGGAAGAAGTTTCTCGGTTTCCCGTGTAGGACGAATGTTGCTTGTACGTGTCCGTGCCGTCGGATTCCCACAAATCCCATGAAAAACGGGCGGTGAAGTTACTCGTTTTGCAGAATTCGTGCTTGTAGTCCAAATTGATGTTACTGCCGTTCGAGGTGTTTTTTGAATGTGTCAGCCGTTCGCTCGTGGTGAAAGATTTCGGAACGTCACTTTCGTAGCGAATCGTGTTGTCTGATTTCCGGTTTCCGAGATGTACGAATGCTTCCAGGCTCAAGCGGTCGGCTTGGGTAAAATGATACGTGACTCCCGCTCGGGCAAAGACCGATCCGCCGTTACGGTCGCTTTTTCCTTTTTGATTCAGGTAGGAAACGGCATTCCCCGCTTCGTCCGTGTTTATCCGATTGGTGTTATCCTCGCTTTCCGATTTTCTTTTCCGGTATCCGGCGTTTAGATAGCTTTCTACTTTTCCAGTATTGTAATTTATACTGGCGCTGGCGTTGTAGCCTCCCTGCGTGTCTGCCCCCGTTTGGATACCCCCGTAATATCCTGCTTTCCGGTCTTTTTTTAGAATAATGTTGATGATGCCGGATGTCCCTTCCGGACTGAATTTGGCGGAGGGGTTCGTGATTAATTCTATTCGTTCGATGCTTTCCGCGGGGATTTGTTCTAGTATTTGCGCTTGGTTGTCTGCCGTTAGCCCTGATGCTTTCCCGTTTATCCAAATCGTCACGCTGGAATTGCCCCGTAGGGATATTTCCCCCTCGTTATCCACCTCCACGGAAGGGATGTTGCCGAGAATGTCACTTGCCGAACCGCCTGCCTGTGAGATATTGGAAGCCACGTCGAATACCTTTTTGTCGATCTCGAACCTCATTTGTGCCCGTTGCCCGATGACCTGCACTTCATTGATCGCTTGGGAGTCTTCCTCCATGGGAATATTCCTCAGGTTGATGTTTCTTTCTTTCGGCGAGATCGTGATTTCTTTCTCCAGGGTACGATACCCGATATACGACGCCACGAGAATATAAGTCCCGTTTTTAATCCTGCTCAGGTGGAACACTCCGGTGGAGTCGGTCACTGTTCCCGTGACCAATGTCTTTTTATCCTTTGTCCGGATACTAACGTTTACAAACTCTAGGGCTTCTTTTGTTTTAGCGTCGATGATCTTCCCCTTGATGTTTCCCGTTTGCCCGGATTGGGAGAATCCGGCGGTACTCAACAAGATCAGGAAGATGACTAAAATAGCATCTTTCATTTTACTCATACACTTCATACACAATTTTGAACATTCCATCGAAGAGCCGATAGCCGTCTATAAAGCCATAGACCTTACAGGTGCTTTGTTTACGGTAATTTAATATCTGCCTTCACAATTTAATTGACCTTGTCAAACTTTATGGGCTAAAGTCGAATCTTCGTACAATAAGACAAATATAATGAGAAAAGGTTTATCGATTCTGTGATTTAATGATTGCCGATTAGGTGATTCTTTAATCACAGAATCGGTAAAATCTAAAATGAATCGCCTCCGCTCGTTTTGTTTATAAACTTTAAAAAACTTTATAAACGAATTCATGTGACTTTTCCGTTTGTTTTACGTACCTTAGTCACAACAATTTATTTACCAACTTTTTAAAGTAAAAAGAGAATGTATATTACTGAAGTTATCGGAAGAGAAGTGTTGGATTCCAGGGGAAATCCGACAGTAGAAGTAGATGTTCTTTTGGAATGTGGAGCGATGGGACGTGCAGCTGTGCCGTCGGGTGCATCCACCGGAGAGCATGAGGCATTGGAATTGCGTGACGGAGACAAAAAAAGATATGGAGGCAAGGGAGTGACTAAAGCCGTGAACAATGTAAACACGGTGATTGCCGACGCCTTGCTGGGTATGGAAG
This sequence comes from Butyricimonas sp. Marseille-P2440, assembly GCF_900091675.1. NCBI lineage: Bacteria > Pseudomonadati > Bacteroidota > Bacteroidia > Bacteroidales > Odoribacteraceae > Butyricimonas > Butyricimonas sp. Marseille-P2440. The sequence continues at coordinate 1,058,725 of NZ_LT594609.1, forward strand.
TTACCGACCAAGTCGGCATCGACCGGGTATTGCTTGAACTCGACGGCACCCCGACCAAGAGTAACTTGGGGGCGAACGCTTTGTTAGGTGTTTCTTTGGCTTGTGCCAAGGCTGCCGCTAATGCGTTGGAAATGCCATTGTATCGTTACATCGGCGGAGTGAATGCTAAAGTTTTGCCGGTGCCGATGATGAATATCATTAACGGGGGATCGCATTCTGATGCTCCAATCGCTTTTCAGGAATTCATGATTCGTCCCGTGGGGGCAGAGTCTTTCCGTGAGGCATTGCGTATGGGAGCTGAAGTATTCCACAGTCTGAAGAAAGTGCTTCATGACCGGGGATTGAGTACCGCTGTTGGCGACGAGGGTGGTTTCGCTCCTGCTTTGAATGGAACTGAAGATGCGTTGGAGTCTATCATAAAAGCTATTGAGGCTGCTGGTTACAAGGCAGGAGAGGACGTGATGATCGGTTTGGATTGCGCTTCTTCCGAGTTCTACAAGGATGGTATTTACGACTATTCTAAGTTCGAGGGTGCGACAGGTGCCAAACGTTCTTCGGCTGAACAGGTGGCTTATCTTGAGGAACTGATTGCCCGCTACCCGATCGATTCTATTGAGGACGGAATGAGCGAGAACGATTGGGAAGGCTGGCAATTGCTGACCCAGCGTATCGGTGATCGTTGCCAGTTGGTGGGTGACGATTTGTTCGTGACCAACGTGCAGTATTTGAAGAAAGGTATTGAGATGGGCTGTGCCAACTCGATTTTGATTAAAGTGAACCAGATCGGAACTTTAACCGAGACGTTGGATGCCATCGATATGGCTCATCGTGCAGGCTACACGTCTGTGACTTCACATCGTTCCGGTGAAACGGAAGATGCGACGATTGCCGACATCGCTGTTGCCACGAATTCCGGTCAGATTAAAACGGGTTCTTTGAGCCGTTCCGATCGTATGGCAAAATACAATCAATTGCTTCGTATCGAAGAGGAATTAGGGGATAACGCTCAATTCCACGGTCGAAAATTCTCGAAGTAAATAGTGAGTTATAAAGAAAAGTGAAGGTGCCCTAGTGAAGGGCACCTTTTCTTGTTTTGTCGCTTGACTTGTCATTCGGTATAGTGAAAAATAATGGCGGATGTGAATAAGGGAAAGATATTTTGCTTAAACTTGTCATCTAAATGTACAATTTATCTAAATAGTAAGAATTATGAAAAAGTATTTAGCAGAAATGATCGGAACGATGGTTCTGGTACTTATGGGATGTGGAAGTGCGGTAATTGCTGGAAGTGAAATAGGTTTCCTCGGGATTGCATTCGCATTCGGTTTGTCCGTGTTGGCAATGGTTTACACGATTGGTGGTATCTCCGGCTGCCATATCAATCCGGCGATCACGCTAGGTGTGCTTTTGGCTGGACGAATGAGCGGGAAGGATGCGGGAATGTATATGTTGTTTCAAGTGATCGGTGCTCTTATCGGCTCGGCTATTCTTTACGTGATTGCTTCCGGAATGGGGCTGGAAGGAACGGGTGCGAATATGTACGGGGAGGGTAACGTGATACCTGCTTTCGTGGCAGAATTTGTCTTTACCTTTATTTTTATTTTGGTTGTGCTGGGCTCCACGAGTGCCACTGCTCCCGCCGGGTTTGCCGGGCTGGCTATCGGTCTTGCACTAGTGCTGATCCATATTGTTTGTATCCCCGTGACGGGAACTTCCGTCAACCCCGCGAGAAGTATCGCTCCGGCATTATTCGAGGGTGGCAAGGCTTTAAGCCAATTGTGGTTGTTCATAGTGGCTCCTTTCCTGGGTGCTGTCTGCGCTGCCGGGGTATGGAAGTATTTCGAATGCCAAAAATGTAAATAAGATCAAGAAGATATAACGAGAAAAGTTTTTAGGGCTATAACCCTAGAAACTTCTCAAATCAAGATGCCTTTTAGAGGTATAACCCTAAATCATCTTCCCTTATCCCATGAATCATTACGTGGTAACGAGGTTGCTGCAGTCAGAAGCGCTCTTGCCATTCTTCGTGGTTGCGGAGCAATAGGCGTGGACTTTTGCTGTATCCCAGTCTTCCGGGAGAACATAGCTTATGCTGCCGCTTTCTCCCCGCTCACGAAGTGCCACTAGCTTGGTTCAGTTTTTAGTTTCTTCTCTCAGAATTGCATACACATTGTCGGTTGCAAGAAACGGTTAATTTCCGCTTGTTCGAATATTAACCGTTCGTTCGTGCAGGGTAATATCTACCGGGAGGTTTTCACGAGAGTATGGAACGAGCGGTACCGACTCTTCCACAACCATGAATGGACTCGTGTCGGGAAATATGCCCGCTGTAAATCTTATAATACCTGCGGCGGAAACGGTATGTACCTGTGGGACGAATCCTATAATGGAATCCTGAGGTGTTATCGGGAGATCCCGGTGTAATCAGGAAACTACACATTTTCATGGCGGTTTCTTCTTTATAACTACTTGTGCGGTTGCGTGCGATTTATTTTATTCTTCTTCCTCCATTTCTTTCTTGGGTTTGCCTTCCACGACGATGACGATTTCGCCTTTAACTCCGGTTTCGGTGAAGTGGGTGATGAGTTCTTTCAGAGTGCCGCGTTGAAAATCCTCGAATAGTTTGCTGATCTCGCGGGCGACACAAGCACGGCGGTTTTCCCCGAAAAATTCAGCCATTTGTTCCAGGGCTTTAACCAAGCGGAAGGGGGACTCGTAGAAAATCATGGAGCGGTCTTCTTCGGCGAGCGAGATGAGTTTTTTCTGGCGCCCTTTTTTCTGGGGCAGGAATCCCTCGAAGCAGAAACGGTCGCAGGGAAGCCCCGAGTTGACGAGGGCGGGCACGAATGCCGTGGCTCCCGGGAGGCATTCAGTTTCTATACCTTGTTCCACGCATGTGCGGACGAGCAGGAAACCGGGGTCAGATATGCCGGGAGTGCCCGCGTCACTAATCAGCGCAACGTCTTCTCCCCGAGTGATACGTTCGGCAATGCGGTTTACTTGCTGGTGTTCGTTGAACTTGTGGTGTGAGAGTAGCGGCGTGCTGATCTCGTAGTGCTTGAGCAGTTTCGCTGACGTGCGGGTGTCTTCGGCAAGAATGAGAGGTACTTCCTTTAATATACGGAGTGCTCTTAACGTGATGTCTTCGAGATTCCCGACCGGGGTGGGTATAAGATATAGTTTTGCCATAGTAATTGAAAATTGAGAGTTGAAAATTGAAAGAGAGGTTTCAATTTTCAACAATTTAATATCCGCAAAGGTAGGAATATATCTATGATTTTATTCATGATTTGACGATATTTCTCTTTTAGGAATAGGGCGTTGCTTTCGTGTTGAGTGTGATTTTCAGCGTTTTGGAGGCGTAATTGTCGCTAAAAGCGTGTGTTAGTGAAAAAAAAATAGTGATTTCTTTGGTGGGAATGAAATTTGCCGTATATTTGCAACCGCTAAAGCAAAGCATGGTCCGTTCGTCTAGGGGCTAGGACGCAAGATTCTCATTCTTGTAACACGGGTTCGATTCCCGTACGGACTACCAAGCTAATAGTAATCGATTTAACGATGGTCCGTTCGTCTAGGGGTTAGGACGCAAGATTTTCATTCTTGTAACACGGGTTCGATTCCCGTACGGACTACCGAGAAGGTAGTGTTTTTTTAATGGTCCGTTCGTCTAGGGGTTAGGACGCAAGATTTTCATTCTTGTAACACGGGTTCGATTCCCGTACGGACTACAAAGTTGAATTAAATTAATTTGTAGAGATGGCAAATCATCAATCATCAGAAAAAAGAATACGGCAGACTGAAAAAAGAAAATTGCATAATCGCTACTATGCGAAGACTGCTAGAAATGCTGTTAGAAAGCTACGTGCATTGACGGAGAAGGAAGCCGCCACGGATTTGTTACCGAAAGTTTCATCTATGTTAGATAAGCTTGCGAAGAAAAACATTATCCACAAAAATAAGGCTGCCAACTTGAAGTCGAAGTTAGCTTTGCACGTGAATAAGCTGTAATTGTAATAGACATAAGATATTCAGGTAATGAGCCTAGGTTCATTACCTTCGTTTTTATGTGTCGGGTAATCTTGAGAATTTATTCTCGAGATTTTTTTTATTCTTGAAAATTGTTTACTTTTCCGGCTATAAAGATAAGATTATGGCTGGAGAATATATCCCGATGTCCTCGTGGGCGGAAGATGACAAGCCCCGGGAAAAAATGCTGGCGAACGGTGTCGCCACGCTTTCTACAAATGAGTTGCTGGCAATCCTGTTGCGGTCGGGAAGTGGTGGGGAATCCGCCCTCGATCTTGCCCGGCGTATCCTTGCCGATTGTAATAATGACCTGAACGTGCTGGCTCGCTTGTCTGTGACGGATTTCATGAACCGTTACAAGGGCGTGGGGATGGCAAAAGCCGCATCGATTATTGCTGCCGTGGAGATCGGGCGCCGCCGGGCTTTGGCTGCTGCCCGGGAAGAGCCTGTGCTGACGACGAGCCGGGATTTGTACGATTACCTGCAACCGCTGATCGGCGATCTGGATCATGAGGAGTTTTGGGTGATTACGCTATCGAGTGCTTGCCGGATCAAGTCATGCGAGCGGTTGTTCTCGGGAGGCATGGAAAACACGATTATCGATATCCGGATGGTGTTCCGAAAAGTGCTGGAATCCAAAGCCTGCTCTATCGTCATCGCCCACAACCACCCTAGCGGCAATAATCGCCCGAGTTCACAGGATGTCGCTTTGACGAAAAAGGTGCAGGAAGCTGGAAAGCTGTTGGATATTGTCCTGTTGGACCATATTATTGTATGTCCTGACCGGTATTATAGTTTTGCGGATCATGGAACGTTGTGAATTTTAGATTTTGGATTGAGGGTGTAAATCACTTAATTGTTGTATCTTTGTGGCAGCATATTGTGCCACATTGACATTCGTTTTGTTTGTCAATGTGGCATATTGATTGTTGGCAGGGATTTTGCTTAGAAAAAGTAGCTTAAAATGTTTATTCATAAAAAATATATACGATATGTCAGAAGAGAAGAAAGAGACTCGCGAGGAAGAACTGGAAGAGTCACAGAATGTTGAGAAAGAGGCGGAAGAAAAATCTCACAAGGATAAATCTTCTAAAAAGGAGGGGAATCAGCTGGAAGAATTGGGTCAGAAGCTGGTAGAGATGAATGACAAGTATCTGCGGTTGTCTGCCGAGTTCGACAATTATCGGAAGCGTACTTTGAAGGAGAAAATGGAATTGACGAAGAGTGCCGGGGAGCAGATACTGACTAATATTTTGCCCGTGGTGGATAACTTCGAGAGAGCTTTGAAAAGTATAAGTATGACGAAGGATGTGGCTGCCCTGAAAGAAGGGGTTGATTTGATATACGCGAATTTCAAGACATTCCTGACACAAAACGGGGTAAAGGAGATCGAGACGGAGAATGCAGACTTTGACACGGATATTCACGAGGCGGTGACGACGATTCCGGCTCCGGCTCCCGAGTTGAAAGGAAAAGTGTTGGATTGTATCGAGAAAGGATATTACTTGAACGATAAGGTGATGCGTTTTGCGAAAGTGGTTGTTGGCGAATAATTTAAGATGGCGTGGTAATGGAAAAGAGAGATTATTATGAAGTGTTGGGCGTGTCTAAAAATGCCGATGCTACTGAAATAAAGAAAGCGTACCGTAAATTGGCATTGAAGTATCACCCGGACAAGAACCCGGGCGATAAAGAGGCGGAGGAGAAATTCAAAGAAGCAGCCGAGGCGTATGACGTGTTGAGCAATGACGATAAAAGACGCCGTTACGACCAGTTTGGGCACGCCGGAATGGGCGGAGCGGGGCAAGGCGGTTTCGGCGGAGGTATGAGCATGGATGATATCTTCTCTCACTTTGGAGATATCTTTGGCGGCTTCGGAGGTTTTAGTGGCTTCGGCGGAGGGGGACGTACAGCCCGCCGGGTGAACCGGGGTACTAATTTGCGAGTGAAGGTAAAGTTGGACTTGCAAGAGGTCGCAGCCGGGGTTGAGAAGAAGATCAAAGTAAAAAAATACGTGGCTTGCCAACATTGTAACGGCACGGGTGCGAAGGACGGGAAGTCTTTCTCCACGTGTTCGACCTGTCACGGTTCGGGACAGGTGACCCGTGTGCAGAACACGATACTGGGAGCTATGCAGACGACATCGACTTGCCCGACTTGCGAGGGCGAAGGGAAGATTATCAACGAGAAGTGTACTTTTTGTAACGGAGAAGGCGTGCTGATGGCAGAGGAAGTCATCACGATCAATATTCCTGCCGGGGTAGCGGAAGGGATGCAATTGTCGTTGAGCGGTAAAGGTAACGCTGCCCGGCGGGGTGGCGTGAACGGTGATTTGATCGTGCTGGTGGAGGAAGAGGAACACCCAGACTTGGTGAGGGACGGCAATGACTTGCTCTATAACGTGTTTATCGGTTATCCGGAAGCGGTGCTGGGCGATACGGTAGAGATACCGACGATCGAGGGCAAGGTGAAAGTGAAGATTGAGCCGGGGACTCAGCCGGGCAAGATATTGCGTTTGCGCGGAAAAGGATTGCCGGACGTGAACGGGTACGGGAAAGGCGATTTGCTGGCAAAAGTAAATGTATGGATACCTAAGAACTTGTCAAAAGACGCGAAGAAGCTGGTGGAGAAGATGAAGGACACGGAGGGGTTCAAGCCCGGAAATAATGACAAGAAAAGTATTTTTTCCAAGATGAAGGATTTTTTTGATTAATGCAAATTTATGATTACACTGACACAACTGGAATATATCGTAGCCGTTGACGAGTACAGGCATTTCGCTACTGCCGCAGACAAGTGTTTCGTGACACAGCCGACATTAAGTATGCAAATCAAAAAACTTGAAGACGATCTCGGTGTAATCATTTTCGATAGGAGCCGGCAACCGGTAGTGCCCACGGATATCGGGGCTAAACTGATCGCTCAGGCTCGGACGGTGTTGGCTTCAACACAAAGGATGAAGGAAATTATAAACGAGGAGAAGCTAGAGGTCGCGGGTTCTTTGAAGATCGGAATTATTCCCACGTTAGCACCCTATTTGTTGCCTATTTTTATAGGGGATTATATCCGTCGTTATCCCGCTGTGAAGGTGGAGGTGGAGGAGTTGGTGTCGGAAGAGATCATTCAGCGGTTGAAGCGGGACATGTTGGATGCGGGGATTTTTGTAACTCCTTTCCATGACGAGAAGATCGTGGAGCGTCCGATTTTTTACGAGGAGATGATGATATACGCTCACCCCGGTCATGAACTTTTGAGGAAAAAGGACGTAGAAATACAAGATATTGCAACTCCCGAAATATGGATGCTGGGGGACGGGCATTGTTTCCGCGACCAGGTGGTGAACCTGTGCGAGATGCATGATACGCAACACAAGAATCTGCCTTTTGATTTCGAGAGCAATTCGCTGGAAACTTTGATGAAGATCGTAGACCGGGAAGGTGGTTTTACCTTGATCCCGGAGCTGGCATTGTTGTACATGACGGAAGAAAAGAAAAAGCAAGTCCGTTCGTTCACGACCTATAAGCCGCTGCGGGAGGTCAGCGTGATCTATTCCCGTTATTTCACGAAGCAGAAGCTGATAAACCTGCTTTGCGAGGATATTAAACAGGTTGTTCCCCCGGGAATGTTAAAGAAAGAGAGGGGAAGAATCGTCGAATGGAAAAAATAAGATAAACGTAATACCCTAAGAAAATGGATAGTATCAAGAAAAGTTTTTTAGAGGCGCAGCAGGTGTTGGCAGATTTTGTAGCAGATGACGAGAAGTTGAAACAGGTTGGGTTGGCAGCCGAGATATTATCCCGGGTTCTGAAAAGCGGAGGTAAAGTGATTAGCTGCGGGAATGGTGGTTCCATGAGTGACGCCATGCATTTCGCGGAAGAACTTACCGGACGTTTCAGGGGAGACCGCCCGGCATTGCCTGCTGTGGCTATTTCTGACCCCACTCATCTGACTTGTGTGGCGAATGATTTCGGTTTCGACCACGTGTTCTCCCGTTACGTGGAGGCACACGGGAAAGCCGGGGATGTTTTGCTGGCGATCAGCACGTCCGGCAATTCTGCTAACGTGGTGAATGCCGTGAATGCCGCACATGAGCGGGGAATGGTAGTGATCGGTCTGACGGGAAAAGACGGGGGACAGATGAAGAACTTGTGCGATGTGAATATTTGTGTCCCATGGAACGGGTATTCCGACCGGATACAGGAGATTCATATTAAAGTGATTCATATTTTGATAGAACAAATCGAGCTGCATTTGTTTGCAGAGTAGATATTATTGAGGTGTATAATAACATGGTTTTAAAACGAAATAGTTATGGGAAACAAAATTAATGACCCTATTGCGCGGTTGATGGGGTTGAGGTACAAGTCACACCCGTGGCATGGGATAGATATCGGCGAGGATGCTCCTGCTGTTGTGACCGCATTTATCGAGATGGTGCCGACGGACACGGTGAAGTATGAATTGGATAAGGTGAGCGGCTATATCAAGATCGACCGTCCGCAGAAGTATTCAAACGTGGTTCCGGCATTGTACGGTTTTTTACCGCAGACGTATTGCGGGGATCTAGTGGCAGATTATTGTATGGAGCAGACCCAACGGGCGGATATTCATGGGGATGGTGACCCGCTGGATATTTGTGTGTTGACGGAAAAAACGATATCCCACGGGGATATTATTGCGGAGGTGCGTCCGATCGGGGGATTCCGTATGCTGGACAAGAATGAGGCGGACGATAAGATTATCGCCGTGTTGAAGCACGATGCAACGTACAGTATCTACAACGATATATCCGAGTTACCTCACGTGGTGATCGATCGCTTAAGGCACTATTTCCTGACTTACAAGGATCTTCCCGGCGAAGAACGCCGTACGGAAATTACCCACGTGTATAATAAGGAAGAAGCCTACGAGGTCATCCGTAGAAGTGCGGAGGACTACAAGAACCACTTCCAGGGACTGGAAGATATTTTGAGTAGAGTGTAAATGAATGATTCCGTGATTGACGATTGTATGATTCCGTGATTCTATAATCACCTAATCATCAATCATTAAATCACTGAATTACTTTATCCTCCCCATTCTTCCCGGTCGAGGCTGCGGTATTGAATGGCTTCTGCGATGTATTCGGGTTTGATTTCTTTGCTGTGGTCGAGGTCAGCTATGGTGCGGGATAATTTTATAATACGGTCGTAAGCCCTTGCCGATAAACCGAAGCGTTGCATGGCAATTTTTAACAGGGCTGTGCATTTATCATCTAAAGAACAGTATTTTTTCAACAGAGGCGAGGTCATTTGGGCGTTGCAGTAGATGCCTTGATGGTGGCGGAAGCGTGCAGTCTGAATTTCCCGGGCGGCGATTACCCGGGAGCGAATGGCAGCACTGGGTTCACTTTCTGCGGTACTGGTTATCTTGTCGAGTTCGACGGGAACGACTTCGATATGGATGTCAATACGGTCGAGTAGGGGACCCGATATTCTGGAAAGGTATTTTTGTACCGCTCCCGGCGGACAGTTACATTCTTTGGTCGGATGGGTGTAATAACCGCAGGGGCAGGGATTCATGGAAGCGATTAGCATGATGTTTGCCGGGTATTCCACGCTGAATTTGGAACGACTGATAGAGATCATCCGATCTTCCAGCGGCTGACGGAGGACTTCGAGGACAGACCTCTGAAATTCAGGCAGTTCGTCCATGAATAAAATTCCGTTATGCGCCAGGGAGATCTCCCCGGGTTGAGGAGAGGACCCCCCGCCGACGAGTGCCACGTTGGAGATGGTGTGGTGGGGAGAACGGAATGGACGGGTAGTGATTAACGAATTGTTGTTCTGTATCTTTCCTGCCACGGAATGAATCTTGGTTGTTTCGAGTGCTTCTTCGATTGTCATCGGAGGCAGGATGGTCGGGAGCCTTCGGGCAAGCATGGTTTTCCCCGAGCCGGGCGAGCCGATCATAATCATGTTGTGTCCGCCGGCGGCAGCGATTTCCATGGCTCTTTTCACGTTCTCCTGTCCCTTGACATCCTTGAAATCCAGCAGTTCGTTGTCGGGTTGTTGTTCCATGACTGTTCGGTCGAACTTTGTGGGAGAGAAGGTTTTCTCTTTTTTCAGAAATGCGATGACTTCGCTGATATGCCGAAAGCCGTATACCTCGAAATCTTGGACGACAGCTGCTTCATTGGCATTTTGGCAGGGAAGGATAATTCCCTTGAATCCTTCTTTTTTGGCATGAATGGCTATTGGCAGTACGCCTTTCACGGCTTGCAGGCTACCGTCGAGGGATAGTTCTCCCATGATGACATAGCGTTCCAAGTCGGCGTTGGGAAGTTGTTCGTTTGCCGCAAGGATTCCGATGCCTATTGGCAGATCGTAAGCCGAACCTTCTTTCTTCACGTCTGCGGGAGCCATGTTGATGATAACTCTTTTGCCCGGAATCTTCAGCCCGATTTCCCGGAGTGCGGAGTCTATGCGCTGTTGGCTTTCTTTCACTGCATTGTCGGGTAATCCGACGATAACAAATTTGGCTCCCCATAGAATATTTACTTCTATCGTGATGGTAATAGCATTGATACCGTGTACGGCACCCCCGAATATTTTGACTAACATAACTACCGATCTTGGTTTTACATACAGGCAGTTAAGTTAAGATTTTTTTAGACGAAAACAAAGGAAGAAGGTTATTTTTTATCCTCGAGTTTTTCCAGCGATACTTTGTTGCCGTCGAATTTGGCGTAGGTGAAATGCGTGATCCAGTCCCCCGTGTTGATATAATGGCTGGATACTTCTAGTTGGAGGTCGATCGGGAGATGCCGGTGCCCGAAGATGAAATAGTCAAAATGCCGTTCTTGTAATACCTTTTTGCAATACAGTACGATTTCTTCCCTGTCATCCCCGAGGTATTCGGAGGCTTCGATCTTCCCGTTGCCTTTCAGCCGGGAATGGGAAGACCATCTGTTTGCCAGCGCAATTCCCCAATCGGGATGGATGAACCGGAAGCATTTTTGTAGAAAACGGTTGTGGAATACTCTGCTTAGGAAAAGGTAGCCTTTGTCTTTGGGGTTAAGCCCGTCGCCGTGCCCGATGAGAAAGGATTTTCCGTTTATACCGGTTTCATACATCTTCGTGTGCAGAATTACCCCACATTCTTTTTCTAGGTAATCGAAAGCCCAAATGTCATGGTTGCCGGTGAAAAAATGCACTTTTATCCCGTGGTCGGTAAAGTTGGCGAGTTCTGCCAAAAAACGCACGTGTCCTTTGGGTACCACATGCTTGTATTCAAACCAAAAATCGAACATATCACCGAGCAGGTAGAGTTCCGAGCAGTCGGGTTTGATCTTTTGCAGAAAGTCTACAAGCATCAACTCCCTTTCCCGGTTGTTCTTTAATAGTTTAGCCCCTAAATGTGCGTCAGAGAGGAAATAAACGTTCTTGCCCTGCATGATGATATGTCCGTTCTATTTTATTATTTCTTCAATAAAGTGTTCAATCGATCTTCCAAACGATCGCCATACAAGTTTTTGCCGACAATCTCTTTCTTTTGGTTGATGATGAAGTTTGCGGGAATGTCTTTCACGTTCCAGGTTGCGGCAGCCCTGCTCTGCAAACCTCCTTCATCCCATACGCAAATCCAGTCGATCTTGTTTTGTTTTATCACTTCTTCCCACAATAGCCGGTTCTTGTCCAGGCAGACCATATAGATTTCCACGCCTTGTTTTTTGAACTTGTCATAGATGGCTTTCATCTCTTTGATGTATACCTGGCTTTCCTTTGCGGTGATTAACCCGAAGTCTAACACGACCAGTTTGTTTTTCAGAGAAAGCAACGATACCTCTTTGCCTTCCACGTTCGGAAGCTTGATGTCCGGTAGTGATCCTTCCGTGTTGTTAATCATGTTAACCAGGTGCTGGTTTTGGATCGCTTGTGATATTTTTTTCAGGTGGTTCATGATCGCTTTCGTGTATTGCGATTCCGGGTAAAGGGCGGTGAGTGAAGATGCAACTACTTTGTAGTAATGCAAATCCTCGATCTCGTCCATGATGCCGATATTCCCGTCGATCTTCTGATACAGGGCGTAATATGATGCCGGAGAGGTGGCGTGTTTGATGATAAAGTCCCGGGTGAAGTTGATCTGTTTGTTGATGGCTTCTTCCCATGCCTTGGCATATTCTTCCCGTTGCTTGTCGTAAGCGGGTTCTTGCGGGAGAGCCTGGTAGGACTTTCTTAGAGAATCGGTTAACGTGAGCGTGCGGTCGAGTTGGAAATTTAATAACTTGATCCATAATGAATTTTCTGACCCGTCTACCCAGTAATTATTTTTTATATCGTTGTACGTTCCACTCACTTCGATCTTTTCGTCCGGGCTGGCGATGATGGTAACCTGCTCGTTGTTCGCGAATTTAAGTGTATAAAAAGTCGGCAGATCAACATTAATCCCGAATGAGAATTCTCCATTCTTGTTAATTTTTGTTGAGTCAATAACTTTCCGGGAACTCACGTCGATTTGTTCCAGATATACTTTCGTCTTGCCCGCATCTTTGATGGATCCGGTAATCTCGACATTGGTGTCTTTACCACAAGCAACGATAAGAACTACAAATAGTCCAAGTAATAGTATTTTTCTCATAGTTTGTTGGAATGATATAAATAATCTACATCTAAATATTAGATTCGAAAGTAATACTTTTTTTCGATTTTTTACATCAATAGAGGAAGAATTTGAATAAAAAAACCGTTAATTAATTGTTAATGTGCTGTTTTAGAGTGTTCGAATTCAAATAAAGTTTTATTTTTGCAAATGATGAAACAGCGAAAAATAAATATTCCTGCCCTTTTGTTATTGTTCACGTTCCTGTTCGGGACCATAGGGGTGAATGTAAGTAAGGTTTACTGCCATCGTTGCCAGGAAACTTACTCGCACGTGATGTTTATTCCTGCTGACGTCTTGTGCCCTTGTATGCACGGGTGTTCTTGTTGTCAGGCGTGTCACCATATGCACAAGAAAAATTGTGATAACGCGAAGCAGCAGCATACCTATTATAAAGTTTACGGGGACTGGGCGGCGTCTTATTCAGAGATACAGTTTAACGATATGGTACTGGCGGTGGATGTAACTCCTGTTTTTGCCGGTGATATCGAATCTATTGTCAAATCTTTTTATCTTTTCTCTTCGTGCACGGATAATTCTCCACCCTTGGAGGTGCTGTGTACATTTCGTTGTTGATTTAATTTCTGTTTGATGAAAAGGTATCCCTGCGGGTTCTTTTCGGCGGGTCATGCGTGTTTGCTTGACCGGAGTGTGTGACGAGTGAATAGAAATTTAAATAGAGCGAAAGTAATTGTATGAGAAATCTTTTTATTGTGATCTGTTTGTTTGCCTCCATCGGGTTGCAGGCACAAACGATTAAAGGTCGGGTGCTGGAAGAAACCGCCGACGGCGAGGAACCGCTTGCCGGGGCGAACGTGTATTGGGTGGGGACGACCAAAGGTGCGGTAACAGACGAAAATGGAGAGTTTAAACTGAAGTGGGAGAAGGTGGGGAAGCTGGTAGTCAGTTTTATCGGTTATCGAGCAGATACCATTCTGGTGAAGCCGACGGATAAGTATGTTACCTGTACGTTGAAGTCTGGGGCGCAGTTGGAGGAGGTAAACGTGGAAGCCCGGAAACAAAGTACGGTGATGTCTACGAATCGACCGTTGATTGAGCAATTAATCACGGGAGAGGAATTGTGTAAGGCTGCTTGTTGTAACTTGGGCGAGAGTTTTGAAACCAATGCTTCCGTGGATGTTTCTTATGCGGATGCGGTGACTGGGGCTAAGCAGATACAGTTGCTCGGGTTGACGGGAAAGTATGTGCAGATGATGACGGAGAATATGCCTAATTTCAGGGGGCTGTCTTCGTTGTACGGGTTGACTTATATTCCCGGTCCGTGGATGTCGGCGATTTCCGTGTCGAAAGGTACCGGTTCGGTCATCAATGGTTACGAGTCGATGGCAGGGCAGATCAGCGTGGACTATAAGAAGCCCCGGGATGAGGAGTTGCTGTCGGCAAACGTGTTTACCAGTAGCGAGGGGATGTACGAGTTTAACTCGAATTTCAGTATCCGGTTCAATGACAAGTGGAGCACGATGTTTCTCTTGCACGGCGACTGGATGGAAGAACCGCACGACGGGAACAAAGACGGCTTTCTGGATATGCCCGAGAAAACACAGTACAATGTGATGAACCGCTGGGCGTACAAGGATGATTCCTGGTACTTGCAATTCGGTGGTAAATTTATTGACGAGGAACGTACCGGGGGACAGACTGCTCACGGGGGACACGCGACACCCGATCCGGCTTACGGGCTTTACAAGATCGGTATTGATACACGTCGTTACGAGGGTTTCTTGAAGGTGGGTTATTTGATGCCACAATACGAGAACACCAGTATGGCTTTGCTGTTGAATTACACGGACCACACGCAGGACTCCTATTACGGGCGGAAAATATATAATGCCGGACAGAAGAGTTTCTTTGCGAACTATATATACCAGTCCATATTCGGGAATAATCCGGGACAGATGTACTCGGCGGGTATTAGTTTCAATTACGATAAGTATGACGAGGACTTCCGGGATCAGTTGGTCGGGGATGACGGGCTCACGGGCGTGGATGTCAGTTTCAAACGTGAAGAACGTGTTCCGGGTGCATTTTTCCAGTACACGGGAGAGTTCCTGGATCAACGGTTTATCGTGATGGCAGGCTTGCGTTATGACTACCACAATATTTTCGGTAGTATCTGGACTCCCCGGGCTCATATCATGTATAAACCGGATGAGTTCACGAATATAAAAGCCACTTTCGGGCGGGGATTGCGCACGGCGAATATTCTTGCGGAGAATAGTTATTTGTTGGCTTCCGCCGCTAATTTTTACGTGGAAGGCAAGTTACTGGCTGCTCATCCTGATTTGCTGGACGAGTTGAAGATGGAAGATTCATGGAATTTCGGGGCGAACGTGAACCGGAAGTTCACTTTGTTCGGGCGTACGTTGAATATTAATCTCGATTATTATCACACAAAGTTTAACGATCAGGTTGTGGTGGATAACGAGACGGCATTCGATCGGGTGAATTTCTATAACCTGGAAGGGAAGTCGTATTCCAATTGCTACCAGGCAGAGGTGAAGTACGAGTTAATCCCTCGTTTGGAAGCTACGGTGGCATACCGCTATAACGACGTGAAAACGACGATAAATGGGGAGTTGAAACGTACTCCGTTTACTAGCCGTTACAAGGGGATGGTGAACCTGTCGTATTTCACGAACCTGAAGAAATGGCAATTCGATTTCACCACGCAGTTCAACGGTTCCGGTCGTTTGCCCGAGCAGGGAGGTATTGCGCGGGAGTACAAGATTGCACCTCGCTTCGATTCTTTCCAAATCATGAATGCACAGGTGACGAAATATTTCCGTTTGTGGAGTGTTTACGCGGGATGTGAAAATATAGGGGATTTCACGCAAAAGAATCCGATCGTGAATGCTCACGATCCTTGGAGCAACACGTTTGATTCGTCTAAAGTATGGGGACCCCTTCACGGACGTAAATTCTATATCGGTTTGCGTTTTGCGTTGGATAGGAAGGGATAGGTAGAGTTTGAAATTTAAAGTTTAGAATAAATTAATAATTGAAGATATGAAAACAATGAAGATTTTATTTACGCTGGTAGTGTTCGTTATGATGGGTTTAACCGTGAATGCGCAAGCAAAGAAAGACACGACGGTTATTATGAAGTTGGGTATCCATTGTCCCTCTTGCAAAGCGAAGTTGGACAAAAATATGCCTTTCGAGAAGGGGATTAAGGATTATAAATTGAACATGAAGGATTCCACGGTGTTGATTACTTACCGTATGGATAAAAATTCTTTACCGGAATTGAAAGCAGCTATCGAGAAGCATGACGTGAAGGTTTTGGGAATGTGCGACAAGAACGGGAAGATGATTAAATGTGACAAGGGGCAAAAGAAGTGCTGCGGGGAAGGGGTGAAAGAAGAATGTAAAAGTGATTGCAGCCAATGTGAGGGGGACAAAAAGGATCACAAGTGCGAAGGGAAATGCGGGGATAGTTGCTGTTCCAAAACCGGGAATAAAGACGAGTGTTGCAAGAATAAAAAGAAATAGATAGCAATTAAAAAGGGGAGTCTTCAAAACTCCCCTTTTTTATTGTTCTAGGATGAATTGATTCATCTTGTCAAATTGTTTTTCCATGTCTTGCAATAGGTGGACTTGTACTTTTGCCCGTTGCAAGTTGTGCTCCGGGTAGGTGACCGGGTAATAGTGGTCGCCGTCAAGATAATCCGTGAGGAATCGTACCGCTTGCAGGTAGGTCATCAAGGTACAGCCTCGTGCCAGCGTCCTTTTCTCTTTCAAGGTAAAGAGATGTTTCGCTTTTTCCATGAAGCCGGCAGTGAATGCCTCGAAGTATGCTATGTTGAACGATACCTCGTTCAGGTTACGGGTTTCTTCTCCTGCCGTGTTGCACGCGGAACGGATGGCATCCCCGAAATCGTAATGCACGATGCCCGGCATCACGGTGTCCAGGTCGATCACGCACAAGGGATGATCGTTATGGTCGAACAACAAGTTGTTTGCTTTCGTGTCGTTATGAGTCACCCGAAGCGGGAGAACTCCGTCATCCTTTAATTGCTGCAGTTCGAGCATTTCCTTGTCGAATTTCTTCAAGTACTCCAAAAGTTCCTTGCCTGCCTCGATTCTTTCCGGGTTGGCTTTTGCCAGGGCTTCCTTTAATTCCCGTTGACGCCGGGGTACGTTATGGAACAAAGGAATTGTTTCAGTCAGCAATCTGGCGTCAAAGTCTGAAATACGGTTCTCGAATTCACCGAACCCGATACCTACCTGATAAGCAATCTGAGAGTCGGGTATTACGTCATAGCTTTTCGATCCCTTGATAAACAAGGAGAGCGTCCAGTAATTGCCGTCATAATCCTTGTGGTATGCTTTTCCCTTGTCCGAGTAGAAATACGTGATGTATTTGCGGGTGATATCGCTTACCTTTTGGCGGATGAGGCGATTGCGGATGTGTCCGCACACTAGTTCCTTGTTTTGCACCAGCTTCGGTATATCCTTGAAGATATTGCCGTTAATCTTTTGGAGGATGTACTCGACGTCTTCGTCTACCTTGACCAGGTAAGTGTCGTTGATATGCCCGGAGCCGTAAGGCGTGGCAGACACGAACTGACCGCTGGCCACGAATGTGTCGTAGATCTTCTTTAGTTTCTCCATGGCGTTGTTTTTTTGTTGTTTTCCCGTTTTGTTTCCGTCTTTATTGTCCCATGTCCGTGTACAGCCCCTCCCCGTCGAATTTTTGCAGGGCATTGTTCACGAGCTCCGCGTCTTCCTTGTAGGTAACCCCGAACCATTGGGCGGAGGTGTTCAATACCTTTACTTTCACGGCTTGTTGTTTAATCAGCTCGTCTACCACGAACGGGATATATATCTCTGCTTTCGGGTTGTTGCTATTGGCTCGATAGAAATCGACGAACTGTTTCTCGATTTCTCCGAAAAGCATGGGCGTGAATCCCCAGAAGTTCATGGAAACCACATCGTCCTCGTGGAGGGTGACGCCGGAGTTCATGTCCTTGATTGCGGAACCTTCCCGTCCGATTTTGGTACGCTCCGTGATGCTGGTCAGGAAATTGTCCTTGTCCACGGTGCATATTCCACGGGATACCGTACCGTTTTCCGACAGGGTTGCTGCCAGGCGGTAACCGGCAAGGCTGAAACATCTCTCGTCCGGGTTGTTTGCCACGAAATCATGCATTTTCACGAAAGCGTCCCGACCGTAGAAGTCGTCAGCATTGATGGCGATGAATGGCTCGTTGATACTGTCTTTTGCCGACCAGATGGCGTGAGCCGTCCCCCACGGTTTTTCCCGCTCGATGGGAGGCATATTGCCGGGCAAACGATCCATTTCCTGGAAACAGTACACCGTTTCCACCAGGCTCTCCGCGTATTTTCCCACGGCTTCCTTGAATTCTCGCTCGAAACTGCGGCGGATGATGAACACGATTTTGTCGAATCCGGCGTGCACGGCATCGTAGATGGAATAGTGTAATAATGTTTTTTTGTGTGGACCTAGCAGTGCAAGTTGTTTCAGGCTACCGAACCGGGAACCCATTCCCGCTGCCATGATGAGCAGGGTGGTTTTGTTTTTCTTTGTTTCCATGGTGTTTATATCTTATCCTTTTGTTTTCTGTCTTTCGTACAAAACTAATAAAACTTTACCATAGAATCCGGGTTTATGGTAAAGTTTTTACATACAATACCCCGTGAAGTTATACCTGCGGTGGAGATGGAGGAGTGATTGCTTCCTCGTCCTCTTCCGTGGCAGGGGTCAGAAGTTGGGACTCATTTTGAGGCAAGGCTTCCACCGACCGGAGGTGGCGTTGTATGGCACGGGTGCGTTTGCCCATGACTTCCTCGAGTTGGTTGTTGGCTTTCTGGAGGTTCTGTTGGGCTTTTTCGAGCATCCCGCCGAATTTATCAAATTCGGTTTTTACGGCACCCAGGATACGCCATACTTCGCTGCTTCGCTTTTGAATGGCAAGCGTGCGGAATCCCATTTGCAGGCTGTTGAGGATAGCGGCAAGGGTGGTCGGTCCCGTGACGATGACATGGTAATCCTGTTGCAATTGTTCCAGCAGGGAGGAACGGCGGATGACTTCCCCGTAAATGCTTTCAAAGGGAAGGAACATGATGCCAAAATCCGTGGTGTGGGGTGGGTCGAGGTATTTGTCCCGGATGTCTTTCGCCATGCCCCGGATGGTTTGTTCGATATTGCGGGAGGCGATTTCGATGCGCTTTGGATCACCGCTCTCGTGGGCTTCCAGCAATTGCTCGTAGATATCTTTCGGGAATTTGGCGTCTATGGGGAGGTACACGGAATTTTCGCCTTCGTCTTTTCCTGGTAGCTTGATGGCGAACTCAACCAGTTTGTCCGAACCTCTTTTTGTCTTGACGTTCGTGTCATATTGTTCCGGGGCAAGGAGTTGTTCCAGGAGCATCGAGAGTTGTACTTCCCCGATCGTACCTCGGATTTTTACGTTGCTGAGCACTCGTTTCAGTCCTCCCACGTCCTGGGCGAGGGTTTGCATCTCGCCTAATCCCTTTTGCACGTTTTCGAGTTGCTTGCTCACGAGTTCGAATGATTGCCCGATACGTTCGTGGAGCGTCTTTTGCAGTTTCTCGTCGACGGTAGCCCTCATCTCTTCCAGGCGTTTCTCCGTGTTTTGCAGGAGTTCCTGTTGGCGGGTACTCAGTTCCCCGAGTTTCTCTCGTTGCAGGCGGTTGGAAGCGTCCATGCTTTCGGAGAAATTCTTTTGAAAGGCTTCAATGGCTGCGTGGGTTTGTGTCGTGATATTTTTCAAGGCTTCCCGGTGTTCCGTGCGGAAATTATTTAGCGATGCGGCAAGTTCTTCCCTGTCTTGCCGGGAGCGCTTCTCGTCGGCATCCCGGTTATAGCGAAATTCTTCCCGGAAGGCTTTCTCCTGTCGGGAGATACTTTGTTCAAGGGAAGTGAATGCTTCCCGGGAGTCCGTGGTTTTCCGGGCTCGGAGGAGTAGCACGAGTAATATGATGTTGAGGATTACGAGTAATCCCCCGGTGATGTACATGAATAATTCCATATTTCTGAACCTTTAGTGGTTCAAAAATATGGAAAATAACTCAGAGTTTGGTGTACTCTTTCTGAATTTGTTTTTGCCCGTGCGGGACGAAAATCAAGGCTGTCGTGTCGTAGCCCCGTCTTTTTGCCCGGTGTATAAGGTCTTGTAATTTTTTAGGCGGCAATGCCGGGGTACGGCTCACGATCCAGAGGTGGTCGCGTTCGGAACTGCCGATCAAGGCGGCACTATAATCTTTCTCGACCTCCAGAATGTGGTAGTCCGTGTTAAAGATCATGAAGAAAGTGACTCTTAAAATTCCGGGTTGGGTGGTATCCGGGATGTGTACTTTTCCGATAATCTCTTTTTTCTCACCCGAGAGGCTATCCCGGTAGCCACACCCGATGACTTTGATGTTGCCATTGGGTTTGATGACGTAATTGGTGGTAACCCCGACCAATCCCCGCTCGAAAGGATGGTCGAAACGTGCGATTTCATACCACAGGCCGGCGTACTTTTTCAAGTCGAGAGAGTCGGTCGCCCGGTTGTTTACTACACTGTCGGATTGCGCTGTTGCTGATATGATATTGCATCCGACGAGCAATATCGTTACTAGTAATGCTTTCATAGTACGAGTTGACAGTAAGGTGTTTAGTAGCTCGTAATACGTGAAGCTAGGGCTTGAAGTTAGTTTATAAGCTTTATAAAGTTCATAAAGTTTACAAAGTATTCTTTAGGTTTTACTGCTTATTTGTTTTTGTTCGCCAATTGTCCGCAGGCGGCGTCAATATCTTTTCCTTTACTGCGTCGCACGTTAACCACGATATTTTTGCTCTCGAGGAACCGGACAAATTGATCCCTGTTCGCGTCGGGGCTGTGGCGATAGGGGGCGTTGTCAACCTCGTTGTACTCGATAATGTTGATTTTTACGGGGAATTGCCGACAGAATAAAGCCAAAACTTTGGCGTCGTCAAGGCTATCATTTACACCTTTGAGTAGTAAATATTCAAAAGTCGGGCGGATCCCCGTTTTGCCGACGAAATATTTGATCGCTTCTGCCAGTTCCGGTAACGGGTATGCCCTGTTGATGGGCATCAGTTTATCACGGGTAGCGTTTATCGCGGAGTGTAGCGAGATGGCGAGATTGAATCGGACTCCGTCGTCAGCAAGGCGTCGGATGCCTTCCGTGATGCCGGAAGTGGATAACGTGAGGCGTGAGGGCGACATCCCCAAACCGTCATTCCCGGTGATACGTTCGATAGCCTGTATCACGTTGTTGTAATTCAATAGCGGTTCTCCCATACCCATGAATACGATATTGGAAAGCGGGGTGCCTCGTTCTTCCGCCAGACGCTTGACGGCAACCACTTGGTCGAATATTTCTTCAGGCAGGAGATTGCGGGTAAAACCTAATCCCCCCGTGGCGCAGAAACTACATTTTAATTTACATCCTACTTGTGAGGACACGCAAGCGGTAGCCTTATCCCGGCTGGGAATCAGAACTGCCTCAATCAGGTTGCCGTCCGGCAAGGTAAACCCTAGCTTGGTCGTTCCGTCGCTGCTTTCTTGTTTGTGGGTAATCGTCCCTGTTTGTAAGATAAAAAGTGAAGCTAGCCGTTCCCGGGTTTCCTTCGATAAATTCGTCATGTCGTCGAAACAGGTAACTCCTTTTTGCCAAAGCCATTGCCATATTTGCTTTGCCCGGAATGCCTTCTCCCCGTTTTGTACCAGAATTTCCGCTAGTTCTTTTTGCGTGTATGCCCGTATATTTGTCTTTTCCATGTTTATTTTCCTTATGATATTCTTTGTTGGGATGATGACTAATCCTTTCCCATATTTTCAATTTCCTCTGCTTGTTGCTGCAATTGGAAAATTTCTTTTTGTCGTTCAATTTCGATTCTTAGTTCTTCTTCTGAAGGCAGATAAGTTGATGGCTTCTTTCATATACCAATTTCTAGCATTGATGTCAGTTACGCTAACTAATCGTCTACAATGAGACCATGTCAATTTTCCACACACTGTGTGGAAAATCTCCGGAGAGAACTCTATATAGAACTGCCGACAGTAATACAACAAGCTTTTTGAGAATCCTTTACCAAATTCATGAGTGAGTTCCTTGGATAACAATTTCAAAAGATAAATTCCATAATTGGCTCGTTCCTTGCCTTCTTGTTCTTGTTCCACAATGCGTTTGCCTATATTCCAATAAGTTTCCAACATTGCGGAATTAATAGCCGTGTAAGTCTTGTATCTGCCTTGTTGTACGATTTGTTTTATATCTTCAACAAATTGTGCTTCTAAAGAATTTTCGTAATGACTATGTTTGTTTGATATTTTGTTCATTTTAGTCAATCTCTTCACATTTGTATATGCTAAACTAGTAAAATAATAGCAATAAAAGAATTTTCTAGCGAATTTTATTTTAAAACTCAATCCACACGTCATTCTCGGAGAAATATTCCCTTAATTTATGAATCGCCCGGCTTTTCAATACTTTGACGGTATTCACGGCAATACCCAGTTCTGCTGCGATTTCTTTCGTGCTGTTTCCGGCGAGGGAAAGGTCTACGATGCGTTTGCATTGCGGGGGCAACGTGTCGATAGCTTCGAGTAACAATAAGTTCGCTTCCTGCTCGATAATCGTGTCCCACAAGGAATCTTCCCGTTCGTTGATAAACTCTACCTTCTCGTAACGTTTTTTTTCGCGGGAAATTCCCCGGAGGTAATTTAGGGATTCATTGCGTGCCATGATGAACAGGTAATTTTCGACAGACTCCATTTTTTCATATTGCTTCCTGTTCTCCCAAAATTTGATAATAACCTCTTGGGCTATGTCTTCTGCAACTTCCGAATCACCGGTCAATTTAAAAGCGATTGCGCATAAAGATGCGAAGTGCTCCCGGATAAAATTTCCCAGATCAAAATGATAGCCCGTGCCCTTTTTGTTATTACGCATACCTGAATCTTTTCACTTATTCGACAATATTGGAAGAATAAGTTGATGGCAAATATAGGTATTTCTCCATGATTTTTTAGAAAAAATTCGTATCTTTGTGGATATAGAATAGATCAATGCTATGAATTACAAGGATAAATACATCCGTTTTGATTGGGCTATCAAGCGATTGTTGCGGAATAAAGCTAACTTTGGAGTACTGGAAGGTTTGCTTACAGTGCTGCTAGGGAAGAATATTCATATCTTGGATATTCTGGAGAGTGAAGGAAACCAGCAGAACGAGAATGATAAGTTCAACCGAGTGGATATCAAAGCTCGTAATGACGAGGATGAGATTATTATTGTCGAGGTGCAGATTACAAGAGAATTGTATTTCCTTGAACGTATTCTTTACGGGGTGGCAAAGGCAATAACGGAACATATCGAGTTGGGGCATATTTATTCGGAAGTGAAAAAAATATACTCGATTAGTATTCTTTATTTTGATATTGGCAAAGGAAGCGACTACTTGTATCACGGGCAGAATTCTTTCGTGGGAGTTCACACGGGAGATTTTCTCCAGGTGACGATGAAAGAGAAAGATGCATTGGTTCCACGGCTTCCTGCAGAGATTTTCCCGGAGTATTTCCTTATACGTGTGAACGAGTTTGATAAGGTAGCGGTAACCCCGCTTGAAGAGTGGATAGATTACCTTAAAAATGGTCATATTCGTCCGGATACCCAGGCTCCAGGGTTACAGGAAGCTCGCCAGAAGTTGATCTATTATAGTATGGATGCAACGGAGCGTGCGGCTTATGATCGTCATGTGGATGCAATAATGATTCAGAATGATGTGTTAAGCACTGCCAAGTTAGAAGGATTGACAGAGGGGCGTTTAGAGGGGCGTCTCGAGGGGCGTGAGGAAGGTCGTTTAGAAGGTTTGGAAGAGGGTCGCGAGGAAGGTCGCCTAGAGGGGCGTATGGAAGAAAAAAGACAAATTGTTTATAACATGAAATCATTAGGTTTGTCATTAGATGTTATAGTTCAGGCAACAGGTCTTTCTCCTGAAGAAATCGAGCAATTATAAAAAAGAAATTCAATTTATTCAAGAGGCTGTCAATTAGTATATTGGCAGCCTATTTTTTCGTGTGGGAGGCAAGGAAATACGAAAATTTTCAAGAAAATTATCTTCTCGTGTAATACCAAACGGTAATTAGTGGTGTCTTTAGGAAAAATAATAAAATAATGAAAGAATTTCAGAGTCATCAAATCGCACGAATTATCTTACGCGTAAGATACGGCATCGCTACCGGGGAGGAGAAGCGATTGTTTGAAGTCTGGATAAAGGGGGGTAAAGGGCGGCAGGCGCTTTATGACAGGATTATTGCCGACGAGAGTCTGAAAGAACATTTGGATTTAAAATCGGGATACGATCGTCAAACGGATTACGGGAAATTGCAGTCCGATATATTACGCTCGTTGACGAAGCGGAACAGGCAAAAACGGGTAAAACATTATTTCTTGTGGTGCGGTAGCGCCGCGGCTGTTTTAATCTTGGCGAGTATGCTCCTTTTCAAGTACATGAAGGATGCCCCTGTAGAAATGTACCCCAAAAAACTGGAGATTGCCAAGACCTTGCCTGCCTCGGCGACGGTACAGGATAAAGTGGTTTTGGTCTTAGCTGACGGGGAAAAAGTGGGTATGACTAAAATAGAACAGGATAGTTTGCGTGTAGGGACGGCAGTGGTCATGGGACGGGAGGACAAGCTCGTTTACGCTTCCGACCGGGAACGGGCAGATTCGCTCGTCCCCGATAAGCAGGAGATAAATAAGGTCATCACGACAACCGGGGGCTTCTACTCTTTGGTCCTGAGCGACGGAACCCGGGTTTGGCTTAATTCCGAGAGTGAATTGGAATTCCCGGTTCTTTTCGGCAGGGACGAGAGGGTGGTAAAGCTGGAAGGCGAAGCTTTCTTCGAGGTGACACCGGATGCCGTACGTCCTTTTATCGTGCAAACGAGCGGGGTGCGCACGCGAGTGTTGGGAACTTCTTTTAATATCAAGGCTTACACGAACGAGTCCGACGTGACTACCACGCTCTTCACTGGAAAGGTCGATGTGGCGTCATTGGCGGATACCACGGACAAGGTGATACTTTCTCCCGGGAGGCAGGTGGATTGGAATCAGCAAACCGGAAAATTAAGCGTGTCGGAGGCGAATCTGGATAACGTTATCGCGTGGAAAGAAGGAATGTTCGTGTTTAACAAAGAAAATATAGAAGTCGTAACCCGTCAGATCGAGCGTTGGTATGGCGTGAAATTTATATATGAAGCCGAAGGAAAGAGGGATTACACTTTCAATGGTTATTTTAGCAAGGACGAAACGCTGAAGTCTATTCTGGATGCGTTTACCTTCACTGGAGGACCTGAATTTAAGATTGAGGGAAATGTTGTTTATGTAAGGGATAAATTATAATTAAAAAACAAAATGGAGCAACTTCGCGGGTGCTCCACTTTGAAGACCTTGTTTAGAGACAAGGCTAATGTTAAATTTAATATCACAAATCTATGAAAAAAAAGACGAAACCAAAAGTCTTTTCGGGACTTTTATGCACGTGCGGAAGGATGTTTAGTGTTTTTTCACTATTCTTGGCAGTGCAACTTCTTTGTTCTGTTTCGCTGTTAGCGCAGCAGGCAAACCAGAAAACCATTTCAATTGACTTTAAAGATTTCAGCGTGTTGCGGGCGTTGCATGAGATTAATCGATTGGGTGGTAATTTAGTGACTTTTCGGGAAGAAGTGGTCATGAAAGAAACGAAAAAGATCACTTTAAAACGGGAAAACATCGCCGTGCTCGAGGCGGTAAAGGCTTGTTTGGAAGGAACAGGATTAATTGCTTCACAACAGGCGAATGGTAAAATTCTTGTTGGACCGAAACAAGAAAGTAATTTAATTAAAGTCAGCGGTCGCATCGTGGACGAGAAGGGAAATCCGATTCCTGGGGCGACAATCGTAATTGTGGGAACGACGCAGGGGGTTGCTTCTGATGCGGATGGAAGGTACACGATAGCGGCTAAACCGGACGATGTGTTGCGGGTTTCGTTTATCGGTTACAAGGCAGAAACCGTTGACATTAAAGGAAAGGAAAAATTAAACATTCGTTTGAATCCCACGGAGGAAAACTTGGAAGAGGTGACTGTTGTGGCTTTCGGGGAACAGAAAAAGGAGAGCGTGGTGTCGGCAATTACGACGGTTGATGTGAAAGCGCTAAAATCGTCAAGTAGTGACTTGACAACTCAATTTGCGGGGAAAATACCCGGAATGATTGCTTGGCAGACGGGAGGTATCCCGGGAGCGATGACCGAGGAAGAGTTGAACACGAAATTCTATATCCGGGGAATCACTTCTTTCCAGACGAATGCGAATATCGATCCTTTGATTTTGATCGATGGAGTGGAATCTTCCAAAGTGGATTTGTCCCGTCTTTCGACGGAGGATATCGAGAGTTTCAGCGTGTTGAAAGACGCTTCTGCAACAGCGATGTACGGGGCTCGGGGTGCTAACGGGGTGATCTTGGTGACCACGAAAAAAGGAGAAGAAGGGAGTGTTTATACATCCCTGCGCTACGAGGCTATCCTGTCGGAAGCGACACGAAAGATCGAAGTGGTGGATCCTGTCACTTATATGAAGATGTATAATCAGGCATTATTGACACGTAACCCTTTGTCCGTGCCGCAATATAGCGTGGAACGTATCCAGCGCACGGGCGACCCGAGGTATCCTTCTTTCGTGTATCCCGCGAACGATTGGTACAAGCTAATGTTCCACGACCATTCGATTAACCATCACATGGGGTTGAACATCCGGGGAGGTTCCCGTCTTGTGCAATATTTTGCTTCTGTTAATTACAACCGGGATGAGGGTATGTTGAAAACAGACCGATTGAACCAGTTTGACACGAATATCAAGAGTAATACATTTTCTTTCCGTACAAACTTGAATATTGATCTGGCTGCCGGAATTCGTTTGTTAATCAACGCTTCGGCAAACTTGGATAAATATCATGGACCGTTTCAAGACGTGACCGAAGCTTATTATCTGGCATTTAACGCTTCCCCGGTGGATTTTGCTCCTACTTACCCGGGTGACGAGAATACAAGTTGGCCGCATCTTCGTTTTGGAGGGGTAACCCGAGAAACAATTAATCCTTATATGCTTCTTCACAAGGGATATAAAGAGAGAAACCGTTATTCAGCAACAACGCGTGCCGAGTATATTCACAACCTCTCCTCTTTAGTGAAAGGTTTGGAATTGCGGGCGAGCGTTTCTTTGAATAAAATAGGATATTATAATAACGCTTACAGCACGAAACCTTTTATGTATGGGTTGAAAAATTATGATTTTGAGCTTAACGAACATGAACTGACTTTTCTTAACGAAGATGAAGCGGAAAGGACGTTAAGCAAGGATGATAGAAATAGTTCTCGAGAGCAGAAAACTCAACTGATGTACGAGGTGCGCGGTTTGCATACGGCAGCTTGGGGTGAACATCAAACCAGCTTGACCGCCGTGTTCAATATGCAGGAAACGACCATATCGGAAACCGCTTCCGTGTTGGATGGAATCCCGAATCGTAATATGGGGCTTTCCATGCGCGGCTCTTATGGGTTTAAGGATAAATATTTCGTCGAAGCCAGTTTCGGGTATAACGGATCCGAACGTTTTGCCAAGAATCACCAGTGGGGATTTTTCCCGGCTGTCGGGGGAGCGTGGATTGCTTCCAAGGAACGGTTCCTCGCGGATAATACTTCCGGTTGGCTATCTTTCCTGAAATTTCGCTTCTCCTGGGGACAGGTGGGGAATGATGGTGTCGTTTCCAATCCGCGTTTCGCTCATCTTCCAGTGATAGGTAGCGGGAGGGTGACGGATCCCCGCAAGGGAGAAACTCAGATGGAAAAATACGTGGTGCAGTCTTATCCGAATACAAAAATCAAATGGGAAATTGCCGAGCAGATGAACTTGGGTATAGAAACAAAATTTTTTGATGGGTTGGTAGAATTGAATGCGGATATTTATCAGGAAATCAGGCATAATATCCTTGATTATCGTTACAATGTGCCGTTAACAACAGGTCTGGCTGCTTTGCAGCTTTCCAACGTGGGGCGTGCCCGTTCACGAGGAATCGATTTGTCCGGTAAAATCCAGCATGCTTTCTCCCCGGATTGCTGGATGATCTTGAACGGCACGTACACGTACAGCAAGGCGATTTACCAGAAGATCGAGGAAGCTACCGATAAACCCGATTGGCAACGCAAGAAAGGTAAGGAGATCTCCCAGCAAATCGGTTACATCGCCGATGGGCTGTTTTATGACGAGGCAGAAATCAAGAGCGCACCCCGGCAGGAGGGCGAGGTGATGCCCGGTGATATCCGCTACCGCGATATTAACAACGATGGGCAAATTGATGTTAACGATGCCGTTTATATCGGTTACCCCACGACTCCCCGCGTGATCTATGGATTTAGTGGATTTTTCAATTATAAAAACTGGGAATTTAGTTTCGCGTTCCAGGGGTCGGGCAAACGCTCGTTCTTTATCAATCCGGATAAAATCAGTCCTTTTGTCAATGATAAGGCTATGTTGAAGGCAATTGCGGACGACCATTGGACGGAGGACAACGTGAGCGAACGTCCTTTCTGGCCGCGTTTGTCCACGCAGTCGATTATCGCGCATAACCCGTATGAAAACTGGGGGGCAAATAAGGAGGAACGTCGGAGTACCTATTTTATGCGGGAGTGTAGTTTCTTGCGTTGTACATCTATCGAATTGGCTTACAATATGCCCCGGAAAGTGCTGGATAAATTGAAAATGCAAAACGTGAAGTTCTATTTGCGCACGAACAACCCTTTCCTGATATCTAATTTTAAGGTGTGGGACGTGGAACTCGGGGATGATGGGTTTAATTACCCGATCCAGCGGACTTACTCGTTGGGTGTAAATATTAGTTTCTAACTAAAAAGACATAAATGATGAAATATTTATTTTGTATAATATTATTGGCGTTTACGCTTGTTTTTTCCGGGTGCGATTATTTGGATGCCGTGCCGGAGAATGATATCCAGACGGTGGAATCCATCTTTGAGCAGCGTAAGGGGGCGGAGAAGTGGAGATTGGGACTTTATGGAGCATTGGGTAACTTGTTCCCAGACGTGTGCTACAATATGTCTTTTTTCGGCGCCGATGAGTTCGTGATCAACGAATACATGAGAAATCAGAAAAACGTTCGCGGTTTTAAAATTTCGGAAGGTTTGCAGATGGCACAAACTCCTTACGGGGATGCGTGGGGAGAAATTTATGTAGTGCTTCGCGATTGTAACACGTTTCTTGATAATATCAATAACGTGTACAACATGAGAGAACTGGAGAAAAAGATGTGGGAGGCTGACGTGAAAGCTCTAAAAGCTTTTCTCTATTTTGAATTGGTACGTCGTTACGGTCCCATCGTGCTAGTGCCTCGGAATTTACCAGCGGATGCGGATATTAAGACACTCCAATTGCCTCGTGTGCACGTGGATACCTGTTTCCGGGAGATTGTTGATTTGTTGGATGAAGCCATTGAATACTTGCCGGCAGGAAGTATGCGCGAAACAAATGAATTGTATGCTTTCTGTAAGGAATCGGCGTACGCCCTTAAAGCCCGTGCGTTGCTTTATGCTGCCTCACCGATGTTTAACGGGAATGCGTTTTACTCTGATTTCAAAGGGAAAGATGGCGAGCCGCTTTTTAACGCCACGTACGACCGGGAAAAATGGAGGATTGCGGCGGAGGCTGCTGATGAAGCGGCTGACGTATGTATCGCGAGGGAACTTTATGGTGGAACTTCCTCGAAAGGTTCGGAAATGTTGAACAAAATATATGACATTGAGCATAGTATGTTTTCTTCATTTGATAATCCGGAGTTCTTGTTGGAATGGAAATGGGAAAATGAGTTGTATTGGTTTATATTGCCGCGGTTGGTAAATGACGAAATGAATTACAATTCGCAGGTTTTTGGAAATGTTTCTCCCTCGATGATGATGGTGGAGATGTACTACACGGAACATGGGTTGCCCATAGATCAGGATAATACATGGGCTTATGCCAACCGTTACAAGATGGCGCGGGAAGCGAGTGGTCTTTACAAAGATGTGGTGCCGCAGAATGAAGATGTGTTGCAGTTGCACTTGCGCCGGGAACCCCGTTTTTATGCTTGTATTGGTGCCGACCGTTGCTATTGGCAACGGGGAATAGATAATCCCGCGTACCAAGTGGATTATACCTTGCAAATCCAGCCTTACAAGGGAGAGAAATGGGGTACTAATTACGATATTCTTACCTCGATTGATTACCAGAATATCAGTGGATATTGGGTGAAAAAACATATTTTCTCGGAATATAGCACAAAAGATTACAATGTTTCAGAGCTTACTTGTCCGCTGATTCGTCTGGCTGAGGTGTATTTGATGCAGGCAGAGGCGTGGAACGAGTATTTGGAGAAACCCGATTACCGGGTGTACGATCCTTTGGATAAAGTCCGTGAACGGGCGGGAATCCCGAAGGTGGTGCAAGCCTGGAAATCTTACGGGAAAAACCCGTCGATGGTGGACACCAAAGAAGGGATGCGTCAGATCATCCGGCAGGAGATCAACATCGAGTTTGCGTTCGAGGGACACCGGTTTTGGAACGTGCGCCGTTGGCTTACGGCTGTTGACGAGTTAAATCACTCACAATTAGGGTGGAATGTCTTGGGTAAAACGGCTACGGAATTCTATAACCGTTACGGGGGACCTATCGAGTTGCCGGTTGGAAAATGCAAGTTCACCGCCCCGCGCGATTATTTGTTCCCGATTAAAGCCGAGGAAATACTGATTTCCGGCATGGTGCAAAATCCCGGTTGGTAACGTTGCGAACCTTGAATTTAAATTTGGTAAATAATAAATCTGTTTATGAGAAATATATCGTATATTTTGTTCCTATTGTTAGGACTGTGGGCTTGTTCGGATGATGACGTTAATTTTGACATCATGCCGGAAAAAGGAATCACTTTCAAGCCCACGGCGGGAGGTGCGATGATGTATTACACGCTCCCGAGAGAACGGGACGTTTATGCCATTAAGGCCAGTTACACGAATGCCCAGGGCGAACATGTAACGAAAAAAGGGAGTTATAACGGGGATTCCCTTTTGCTCGATGGTTTTAACGAATCCAGGAAAGGTGTCCCCGTGAAAGTTTCTTACCTCGACCGTTCCCGGAACGAATCCGAGGCGTTGGAATTGACCTTTGACACACAAGATAGTGCTCCTTACATTTTTATCACGAATGCGAAAGTGGAACCTTCCTGGAACGGTTTCCAGGTATTGTATGAGGCTCCGGAAGTGGTTACCGGGATGGCGCATGTTTTTTACCTGGGCACGAATCCCCTCACGCGTGAGCCGGATACGATTTTGATGCAGAGTTTCGCGATAGCCCGGGGAGGAGATACGTTGACTTATGATTTAAAACAAAAAGATAGGACGAAAAATACAGTCGTGATACGCGTGGATGATTTTAAAGGACATCGTGTGGGACAACAGGTTTTCGAAAATGTAGAATCATACGAGGCTGTAAAATTTTCCGTCCCGAGGGAATCTTGGGATTTCTCTCAAATGCCGGTGGTGACCAATGAGGCTTGGAAAGTGGGGATCTCTTATCTTTTTGATGGGGAATTGAAAGGTGAGCAACGATTTGATTCGAAGTATGATGGGTATGTTCATCGTGAATTTTACACGTTTTTAGCTGGTCCCGATGCGTGGAATAAACCGTTCTTTGTTGATTTGGGAACGGAAAAAGTCCCGGCGTATGTTCGGATTTACGGGATGCAGAATTTGGATCGGGTTATAAATGCAGGGTCAACCGGAGATGGAAGAATTTGGGGAGCTTATTACGGGAGTAAATTGCCTTGCGAGGTAACCATCTATGGTAGTAAGGATAAGGATACTTGGGAGAAAATAGGGAAGTATTCTCAAAGTGAAAATCTCGCGGAGAAGGAGCGTTGGTATTACGCGGAAAAATTAATAAAAGAGAAAAAAGAATTGCAGGCAGCGGATTCGCTTTTTATGGATGTGAAAGTTCGTGCTTCGGAAGATACTTATCGTTATTTGAAAATAGAAGTGAATAAAACGTTTTGGTATTATGATTCATACTACGGGATTGGAAACACGAATCCTTATAACTATGTTTCCATGCATGAATTAGAAGTTTACGTGAAAAAGGATTAAATTATGAGAATGAAAAAATATTTTGTAAAGTTTTTAATTGCAACCTTGGCATTGGCAGGATGCAGCGAAAGCTTGGAAGATACCTATGATGAATACACGGATGGGGGAAGAATCCGGTACGTGGGTAGATGTTACGATGCGAAGGTGGTCCCGGGGTGGCAATCCCTGACGGTGAAATGGGATAGAGCGACGGATGAAACTGTTAAGAATATCAAGGTGGTATGGTCGTTGAATGAGCAAAAGGACTCTGCCTTGCTGGAGCCGAGCGAGTCGTCGTTTAAAATTGATCGCTTGGCAGACGGAACGTATCGTTTCGACATCACGGCAATTGATGATAGCGGCGAGAATTCTTTGGTGGAAACGGTTTACGGGCGCCCTTACACGGAAAGCCATGAGGTGGTACGTACCTTTACCAATGTTGTCACGAAATCTTGGCAAGTGGGAAACAAACTAGTGTGCCGTATGGACCAGTGGAATGAAAATATCCTGGAGGTGCAATTGAAGTACAAAAACACACGGGGAGAGGTGAAACCGGTGAAATTGAGAAAAGAAGATTTTATGGATCCGGAAAATCCTGATTTGGGACAGTTTTACGTGTTGGATGACGTGAGTGACGTACCGACGGATTCTATCGTTATTCTGCGTCGGGGATTACTGGAAAATTGTCCGGATGAGATTGATTTTCCTTCTGTTACGGTGAATAAAAACAGGGCCTTCACGACGGATTTTGTGGTGGCTATCAAAGAGCGTTATGGATTTTCGGACGTGACGGATGAAGAACTGGCGAAACTGAATCATTTCGTGGATACAGTACGGGTTTTGGAATTCGATTACGATATAACTTCCTTGGAAGATGTGCTTTATTGTCCCCGCTTGGAGAAAGTCGTTATCGGCAAGAATCGTTACCTGACCACGCAGACGGAAGAGGCAGACAAGAGTGTTCTGGAGGAACTCGAGAAGAGTGTGGCGATACTCAACCTGGCAAACGAATACCGGGGTGTGACGATTGAACGCTATGGGAAACACTATTTTAAAAAAACTTCTATTCCTTTTATGACAGATTTCGGACTGTCGGTTCTTCCGGATCTGGACTACGTTGACAGGATGGAAATAGACAGTATCACGTGTTCGATAGTCGATGAGCGCGGGGATTTAACTTTGGAACGTTTGTTGGATGATGATCCCGAAACTCGCTGGGAAACGACAAACGTGGGTACGTTAAGGGCTTACGATTTGATTATTTACCTGAAGGAAGAAATGGATATACGCGGCGTGAAGATTGCGCAACCCGTGTATGATTGGTGGGATATGGAAGTACCGGGTTATATGACTTCATCCGTCCAGGTGAAAACATCGACAGATCTGGTGATGTGGGAAGATGCGTCATACGTGGAGGAAAACACGATTGGTAAAGGTTCCGGCGAGAGCGTGCTTGTTCCTGTACGTGAAGGTTCTCGCAAAGCGCGTTATGTCAAAATTACGGTTAATGACCAAGTGTCCGGCGTGAATTCCAGAATCATGTTAGGTGACATCATGGTTTTCAAATAGTAGGCGTTTCTCGATTGCACGATGAAAATACCCCTCCCGACCCCGTTAAAGTCGGGAAGGGAGGGGGGTATTTTAATTTCTAATGATGAAGAAGTTAGTTTTATTATTTTTCTTGATAGGAATAGTATTCCATAAGATAATGGGAAAAATTTCATTAATAATCGGTTTAGTGTTGCTTTTTTCGGTCGTTTGTAAAGCCCAGGAAGGCTACCGGATCAGTGGTAAGGCAAGTGGAATGGCGGACAGCACGCTCTTGTTAATCGCTAGCGAGGGGGAGAAGCCCGACACGTTAGGTTCGACCGTGGTCAAGAACGGCGTTTTCGTTTTCTCGGGCAAGGTGGAGCGTCCCATGGCGGCCTACATCACCCCGATTGGCGGGAACGGGATAATCCCTCTGATCCTGGAGAACGCTACTTTCATGGTAAACGTTAGCAATGCCGGGGCGATGATTCAAGGGGGCAAGCAACAGGAGTTGCTGACCCGCTTCACCCGCATCAGCCAGTCGTTCATGTCGGAGCAAGCCAAGGTGGCGGCAGAGGCACGACAGCCCGGGGCGGATGTAGCCGCCTTGCAAGCCCGGGTGGACCAGGCTTACGAGGCATCGGTGAACGCCACCATCGAGTTAATCAAGGCGCACCCCGACGAGTACGCCACGGCACACGTGATCGCCCTCGGTATCAGTGGTGAAACGGAAGAGGGCTTGCGCTCGAAGTACGAGTTGCTGGGCGAGGCGGCACGTGCCACGATCCCCGGCAAGCGGATCGCCGCCGCTTTGGAGCAGTACGGGAAACTTGCCGTTGGCGAGGTCGCCCCGAACTTCACGCTGGAGAAACCCGACGGGAATACGTTCTCGTTGCACGACTTGCCCGCCAAGTTGAAGTTGGTGTACTTTTGGCTCTCGACGAACCCCGTTTGCCGGGAGGACAACACCGACCTGGTGAAACTTTACCTGCAATACCGCCCGCTGGGGTTGGAAATTGTCAGCATCTCGCTTGACGAGAACCGTGGAGAGTGGCGCAACGCCGTCGGTCTGGACGGAATGGTGTGGACGAACGGATCGGACTTGCAAGGCTTTGCCTCTCCGGTAGCCCGTCTTTACATGGTGCACGACGTGCCCATGACGTATCTCGTCGATGGCGAGAACCGCATCGTGGCGAAAGGGCTCCGCGAGGATGCACTTCGTGATACGGTGGCGAAATTGCTGAAAAAGAGCAAGAAAAAGTAATAGTCTTTTACAATTGGTGCGTGCTGGGGGGAAGTCGCTTGGCGGCTTTCCCCTTTTTGTTTATACTTTCCGCCCGTCGGTGAATATTTCATGAGGCATAACTTTAATTGTCTATGAAAACAGATTTATCGGGTGTGGACGCACCTCTGAGCGTGTCACCTTTGGTGGCAGACGGCTTGTTTATTCGCCAGGACGAGTATTACAAGAAATATTTTTACTCCGACATCGTTTGGATCGAGGCGTCGGCTAATTATAGCGATTTCTATTTTAAAGATAAATCCCGGATCACCGTGGCGTGTCGTTTGGGAGTCGTGGAGCGGCAGTTGCCGGATGCGCATTTTGCCCGAGTCCACCGTGGATTTATCCTGAACCTTCGTTATGTCGACACGTGGGCGGGCAACTCCTTGCGTGCCGTCGGGAAATGGTTCCCGATCGGGGATCATTACCGGAAAAACGTGTTGGCTTGTTTCAATATACTGGATACTTCCCGGGAGTACCCGAAAACGGGGCGAGAGAAGTAATCCTATAATTTAATATTCACCGGTCTCGTGGATAAGTTTATCGACGGGCTCCGGTGAAAGATCATTTAAAAAGCATTATCTTTGCATTTATATTATTGATTTGTAATGTATATGTGTATAGACAATCTTGATATAGTAAAACAACAGATAGCCGAAAAGGAAAACGGACACGTGGAGTTCAAGGAAACTACCGGGCAGTTGGAGCGTGGAATGGAAACGCTTTGTGCTTTTCTTAACGGGGAGGGTGGTTCTGTGCTGTTCGGTGTGACCGATAAAGGTAAGATTATCGGGCAGGAAGTAAGTGACAAAACCAAACGTGATATTGCCGAAGCTATACGGCGTATTGAGCCGTTCGTGACTATTGATGTGTCGTATATAGACATACCGAATACCAATAAGTATATTGTTGTCTTGTCAGTGGATGAACAACACTATATGCGTCCATTTGCCTATAAAGGACGGGCTTATCAACGGGTAGAGAGTGTAACATCTGTTATGCTGCAAGACCAATATAATCTTCTGCTGATGCAGCGTGGAGGGAGCTATGGTTGGGAATCAATGGTCAATCCCGAACTTCAAATTGAAGATCTTGATGAAAACGCCATTATGGGAGCCGTTCGCGCTGGAATCAGAGGTGGGCGTTTGCCCGAAACTACCATTGCGGAAAGTATTCCTGCTATTCTTGAAAAATTGGATTTGCTGCACAATGGAAAACTGAACAATGCGTCGGTTGTTTTGTTCGGTCGTAAATTTTACGGTTATCCCCAATGTTTGTTGCGAATGGCACGTTTCAAAGGAACGACTAAAGAAGAATTTTTGGACAACCAACGTGTTCAAGGAAACATCTTTGAGCTATTGGATGCGGCAATGGCATTTTTCTTCAAGCATTTGTCTCTTTCGGGAAAAATAGAGGGTTTATATCGTGAAGAAGAATTAAGTGTTCCGTATAAAGCATTGAGGGAGTGTTGTATAAATGCTTATGCGCATCGCTTTTACCATCATCTTGGAAGTTCCGTCAGCATAGCAATAT
This sequence comes from Butyricimonas sp. Marseille-P2440, assembly GCF_900091675.1. Taxonomy (NCBI): domain Bacteria; kingdom Pseudomonadati; phylum Bacteroidota; class Bacteroidia; order Bacteroidales; family Odoribacteraceae; genus Butyricimonas; species Butyricimonas sp. Marseille-P2440. The sequence goes on from NZ_LT594609.1 coordinate 1,094,958, forward strand.
ATGATGACAGAATAGAAATTACAAACAGCGGGGCGTTTCCGGTGGACATGTCAATAGAGCGTCTTTTAAGTACGCACGATTCACAACCCCATAATCCAATTATTGCTAATGTTTTGTACAAGAGTACTGTCTTGGAGAGTTGGGGGCGAGGCATTAAGCTGATGATTGACGAGTGCCGACGGGTAGGTATTTCAGAACCGGAATTCCATGCAGATGGTGGATTCGTGTGGGTCGTGTTCCGCTATATTAGGACTGTGGCAGGACAAGACAAGTACCGCCCAAGTACCGCCCAAGTACCACCCAAGTACCACCCAAGTACCACCCAAGTAGAGAATTTGATTACAATAATGGGGAATGGTACATATTCAGTTGCAGAAATGATGGAGAAACTGCAATTAAATAATCGCAGATATTTTACAAAGGAATATCTGAAATCCGCTATTACAGAAGGTTTTGTAGAGTTACTTTATCCTGAAAGTCCTAAACATCCCAAACAAAAATACCGCTTGACGGACAAAGGAAGGGACTTGTTGACAAGATTTTAGAGGGGGGCATGTTTACAGAGGAGGAACTGGTGACTCTTCCCGAAAATGGTGAATGTTTCAGCTTCCCCTCGTTTTTCAACATTCGAATGGTATTTGATTGATAAATTATTCGTCTGTATACTGATGAATAATTTGCGATTTTCTTTCAGTATAATGAAAGATTTTCTTTCAGCACGAGAGTTGTGAGGTGTCAGTAGGCGCCTGTGTCAGTTTTCGGGGTGTTTATACAGTTATTTGACCCTCTGTGTCATTTAGTTGGTGGCGGGCGACGGGGGGTATATCTTTGTATCGTTGATTTAAAAATAAAAGATGATGAGAATTTTAAAAAACACGGTACAAGAGGTTGGGGATACCTGAAGAATTCCCGGAGAGGACGGGGAGTGGTTCCGGTGAAGACAGGGAACAAAGTCCTTTTAAACTCCTTACAAAGTCCTTTCAAAGACCTTCGGGGAGGTGTTTGAAACGAGAGTGATAGGAAAGAGAAACGAGAGAGTAAGTTTATTTGTTATTATTTTCAATTTAATCAGTATGGCTAAAGCAGATAAGTTGATATCGGGAAAAATCGGGAACACGGTCTTTTATCAAGTCGGGCCGGATACCCGGGTACGGAGTACCCCGGCGGAATACTCGGACGCGAAGACGCCGGGGCAGATGGATTGCCGTTCTCAGTTCATGGTGGCGATTCGTTTCTATCGACACATGGTGACGACGCCCTTGCGGGAAGTGTGGCGAGTGGCGGCAGGGGGTATGTCGGCGAGTGGTTACAATTTTTTCATGAAGTTGAACATGAAAGTTTTTAAACCGGACGGGAAGATCGCGGATTTTTCACGGTTGCAGTTGGCGGTGGGGATGATGCAAGAGGTGAATAATCTCCGGGGGGAGGTGGACGACCGGGATGTTGTCACCTTGACGTGGGAGGAAAATGCCGGGTTGGCTCCGGCACGAAAGAACGATACGTTGATGATCGTCGTGCTATATGGCGATCGCTCGTTTACGCTCGTTTACGCCCGTGTTTGCCGGGACCGGCGGGGCAGCGAGGGGTGACGGGAGAGCGGTGTTCCGGTTGGAAAGAAAGCGGGGCACGGCGGCACACCTGTACTGCTTTTTCCGGGAGAAGGAGGGAAAGGCGTATTCCTCGAGCCAGTATTTACGGGTGTAAGGATTTAGAGATTCAGTGATTCTCGATTCAGTGATTTAATTTTCAACTTTTAATTTTCAATTAATTTATGGCAAACAAAAACGAAAAAGGGGAAGAGATGATCCTGTTGCAGCGGGAGCTGAAGGAGCTCCGGTTGGAGGTAAAATTGGCGATAGAGACGGCGGCGAACGTGTCGCACAGGTTGATGACCACGAAGGAGGTTTGCAAGGCGATGGGTATTTCCGCCAAAACGTTGCTCCGTTACGAGAAGTTGTTCGCGATACCCGTGCGGCGTATGGGACGCAAGAAGTTTTACTTCGAGGCAGAGGTTAAGAACAGTATTCTAGCGGGATTCCGGTGGTGGAAGGAGTAAAGGGTGTGGTCAGGGCGGTTGGCGAGGTGGTCAACCGGCTGACACTCCCGGCGAGGGAGAAACGGCAACTGGAAGCGGATTTGTTACAGGTGTTCGCGGAATGGGAGCGGGCACGGGTGGAGGCGCAATCGGCGGTGCTGGTGGAGGAGGCGAAGGGAAGTTGGTTGCAGCGATCGTGGCGGCCGCTGGTGATGTTGGTGTTCGCGGTGATCGTGTTGGTCGGAACGTTCACGAGCCTGCCGATCCTGGACGAAACGTCCCGTTTCTGGGACTTGCTGGAAATCGGCCTGGGCGGTTACGTCGTGGGTCGGGGCGGAGAAAAAATCGCAGGAGCGATTTTTAAGTTAAAAACTAAAAGATAAAAACTAAAAGATGGATTCATTTTCAATTTTCAATTCTCAATTTTCAATTGTCAACCACCGTTTGATGGGCGACCGGGTGCGCCATCTGGTTTGCGCGAAGAATACCCGGAAACTGGTGGGACCGGACATGATCGTCCTGCACTATACCGCCGCGTGGGGAGCCGAGGCGGCGGCGATTTACCTGACTCGCCCTGACGTGGGTGCTTCCGCCCATCTGGTGGTGGGGCGTGACGGGGAGGTCATCCAGCTGGTGCCGTTTGACACGGAAGCGTGGCACGCCGGGCGTAGCTGGTACGCGGGACGGTCGGGTTTGAACCGTTATTCTATCGGGATCGAGCTGGATAACCTGGGGTTGCTCCGCTTGTCGGGAGGAATGTTCGTTGCCGAGTGTGGTCGGGTTGTCCCGGCGGAAGATGTCTTCGCGCACGAGTCGGGGGGAAAACTGACTTACTGGCACCGCTACACGAGGGCGCAGGTGCAAGCCCTGGTGAAGATTTGTAGCGTGCTGGAGGAGTGTTACCCGATCCGCGATGTCGTGGGGCATTCCGCGGTCACGAACCGGAAAGTCGATCCGGGGCCCGCGCTGGAGGAAGCTTTTAAGGATTTCGGGATTAGGTGATTTACGATTCAATGATTCAGTGATTTTAATTTTCAATTTTTAACTTTCAATTTTCAATTATTTTATGGCAGAATTTAATTCTTATTTGTTAGGGAAAGCGAGAAAATCAGTAGGTAACATCACGTTGTGTTACACGAGATGCAAGAACATCGCGAAAGCGAAAGTGTTCGCGAGGAAGGATAACCCGACGCCAGAGATCCTGGCGCAGCGGGCGAGGATGAAAGTGCTGGTGCAGTTGTCCCGGAGTCTTTTGCCAGTGATACAGAAAGGGTTTGTCGGTATCGGGAAGGGTTCCACGTCGAACGCGTTCGTGGCGGAGAACATGGGAGCGATAGAGGTGAACGAGAAGAACGAGGCGAGCGTCAATTTTGAACGATTGCTGGTGGCGGCAGGAATGCTCAACCCGCCGAAGGTGACCGTGACGTACAGCGAGGATAACCAGAAGTTTCTTTTCGAGCAAGCGGAGCAGGAAGAAGAGGACGGGTTCGCGTTGGCTGACGACCTGGTGTACGGGGTGCTGTACGAAACGGAACGGGAACGGGCAAGGTTGGTGGCGTTGAGACCCCGGGGTGAAAGTGGCAGTACTACTTACGCGCTCCCGGACGAGTGGGATAACACGAAGGTGAAGGTGTATTGCTTTGCCCTGCAGAAAAACGGGAAAAGGGCGTCGGATAGCTTGCTGATTTTGTGATTTACGATTTCCGATTCAGTGATTCCAGCCGCACGGGGCTTCGCTTTTGTGCGGCGGAATCCCTTTTCATTTTCAATTTTCAACTTTCAATTGTATGAATTATTTTTAGTTATACGGCATGGAATTTATCGCCCAAGGCGTATAACGGGCAAAGGCGGATGTTGTTGTATTGCCCGAAGTTTTCCAGTGATGAACGGACTCCGTAGGGAGGATGTTTTTCTTCCATGAATAAATGGAGGCTGTGCATACTGCCTTTCGTTCCGGATTTTATTTCGAGTGGGAGGATATGTTGCTCTTGTTGTAGAATGTAGTCTACTTCGGCATGGCTGTTTTTGCTTTCCCGTTGCCAATAATAAAGTTGGCTTTTTTGGTATGCGGGTGCGGCTTTTAGTAATTCCAGGGCTGCAAATTGTTCGGCGATAGCTCCTTTGTTTACGTTCTCCCAATCCTCAGCCGTGAGTAGTTGTGCGGTATCCAAGTGTACCATTCGTTGGAACATACCTGTATCAAGTAAGAATAATTTGAAGAAAGAGGAGTTGATTCCTGCACCTACAGGAATGCCGTTTGCCGAGGTTCGATACACCGGGATCGCTAATCCTGCCATCGTTAGTAAATCGACGGCTTCTTTGATTTGCCGGTAATTACTTTCCAGGCTGGCTTTGGAATAGACAAATTTTCCCCCGGTTTGTTCAGCAATAGAATCGAAAACTTCACGGATACGAAGGGTGGGCACGTTTTCTTTATATTTAGCAAAGTCATCTTGGAAAGAGATCCTAAGATCATCGATGACTTGCATACATTGTAGCATGCTGTTCGTTTCCACGTACGTGGCGATTACCTCGGGCATCCCTCCTAAAATAAGGAATTGTTTCAAGTGTTCATTCAGTTTTTGGTGGAAAATCGTATCCAGAGGGTGTTGGATGTCTGCTTTCTTTTTGGCATCGAGAAGCATATCCATTCCTATGGCGGATAAATATTCGTTGAAGGATAAAGGATATATGAACGCTGAACGTATACGCCCGACCCCAAATGAAGAAAGATCGGTTAGTGCAAATTCCAATAATGAACCAGCGGCAATGACGTGTAGTTCTGGGTATTTTTCGTAAAAAAAACGCAGGGATTCTATAGCCGGCTTACAACTTTGTATTTCGTCCAAAAAAAGTAATGTTTCCCTGGGGATGATAGGTGTTTCGTAGTAAAGAGAAAGGCGGTCACAGATTTGTTGGGGGTTTAGATTGCCCTGAAAGAAAGTTCTGACTTCTTTTTCACTCTCGAAATTGACTTCTACAAAATGAGTAAATTTCTTTGATAGTTCTCTGACCGTGGAGGATTTACCTACTTGTCTGGCTCCTCTTAAAAGCAATGGCTTCCTTTGAGTGGAATTTTTCCATTCTTCAAGAGTGGTGTCTATGGTTCTTTTAATATATCTCATTTCGTGTTTATTGCATTAAATCCAAGGTAAAAATACAACATGTTTGCATTAAATCCAAGGCAATACTCATTAATTTTTGCATTAAATCCAAGGTAATGCGATGGAATGTGTAATATTCATTTCTGCCCTCCAAGTGCTTGTCTTTCCAATGAAAGAGAATGTTATAATAATATTAAATCATGGGAAGTTACGTGATATTTCTATGAATTAAATTGTATATTCGCGATCGTTTGCCGTTGGGAAGTAGGCGGTGAATGAGTGGTTTTGTGGTGAAGGAATGAATAAATTCAATTATATATAACGTGAAATTTAAACAGATGAAGAAAGTTTTATTTATTGTATTTGCTTTACTTTCAACGTCAATCGTGCGGGCGGATGAAGGTATGTGGCTGCTGTCCCTGCTTGGGAAGAACATCGAACAGATGCAGGCGCAAGGGTGTAAATTGACAGCGGAAGATATCTATTCCGTGAACAAGGCGTCGTTGAAGGATGCTATCGTGGGATTGGGTAACGCCGGACGTCCGTTTCGGCATTTTTGTTCAGGGGAGATCATCTCTGACAAAGGTTTGGTGTTGACAAACCATCACTGTGGTTTTGGCGTGATTCAAAAGCACTCTACTTTGGAGCATGATTACTTGTCTGACGGTTTTTGGGCTTATGACATGAAAGACGAGTTGTTGAATCCCGGTATCACGGCTTCCATCCTGCAACGCATGGAGGATGTTTCCGACAAGGTGAATGCCGTGTTGAACGACAACATGACAGAAGAAAAACGTGCTCAGGCTATTGCAGTTATTTCAAAACAACTCTCTACGGAGGCTGTAAAAGGAACTAATTTGCAAGCACAAGTTATTGATATGTTCGAAGGCAACCAGTTCTTCTTGTTGGTGTACAAGATTTACCAGGATGTCCGTTTGGTGGGAGCTCCGCCACAGAGCATGGGTAAATTCGGTGGTGACACGGACAACTGGGTATGGCCCCGCCACACTGCCGACTTCTGTATGATGCGTATCTATACCGCACCGAACGGAGAACCTGCTCCTTATTCACCGAACAATGTTCCGTTGAAGCCGAAACATCATTTGCCTGTTTCTGCAAAGGGTGTGCAGGATGGTGATTTCGCCATGATCATGGGATTCCCCGGAACAACCGACCGTTTCCTGACTTCTTTCGGGTTGAAGGAGACGATGGACGTGACGAACGATATTCGTTATAAAGTGCGTACCGAGAAATTGCGCGTGATGAAAGAAGGAATGAATGCCGATCCGAAGACCCGTATCCAATACGCTTCCAAGCATGCACAATGTGCTAACTACTGGAAATATTCTCACGAGCAGAATATCGCTTTGAAGAACTTGAACACGATGGGTGAGAAAGAGAAGATCGAGCGTGAATTTACCGCTTGGGTAAATGCAGATCCGGCTCGTAAAGCTAAATATGGCAACGCTTTGACGATGATCAAAGAAGGATACGAGGCTATGCATCCGTACAACGAGGCAATGAACTATATGCAGGAAGCCGGTCTTCAAGGTGCGGAAAGCCCCTTGTTTGCCGTTCGCGTAAGCAACACGTTGAAAGCGTATTACGACGAGAAGACCCCCGAGATGATCAAGGAACGCATGATGGAAGCCATCAAGGGGAATGCACAGGAGTTCTTCAAGGATTACAACAAGGATGTGGAGAAAAACTTGATTGCCGTGATGTTTAAAATGTACAGTGATAACGTGGCTGAAGAATGGCATCCGGAAGTGATCAAGATGATCAACAAAAAATATAAAGGTAATTACGAGAAATATGCCAAGGAAGTATCCGATAAATCTATCTTTACTGACCAGGCTCGTTTTGATGCCTTCCTGGCAAAGCCTGACATGAAGAAATTGGAGAAAGATCCCGGGTATATCATGGGTAGTTCTTTGTTCGAAACTTACCAGAAATTGGGAGGGGCGACCGAAGAAATGCGCACGAAAGTTGCCAAAGGCGATCGCTTGTTCGTGAGAGGTTTGATGGAGATGCAACCCGAGAAGGTGTGGGCTCCGAATGCCAATTCAACGATCCGTTTGACTTACGGTAACGTGAAGAGTTACAAACCGAGAGATGCCGTGTTCTATGATTATTACACGACGTTGACGGGTGTTATGGAGAAAGAAGGTCCGAAAGGAACTGAATTTGAAGTACCGCAGAAATTGAAAGACTTGTATTACGCTAAGAATTTCGGTCGTTACGGTGCGGATAATATCTCCGTAAACTTTATCACGAATAATGATATTACAGGTGGTAACTCCGGTTCTCCGGTAATCAACGCTTATGGCGAGTTGATCGGAACCGCTTTCGATGGTAACTCTGAGGCTATGTCCGGGGATATCGATTTCGAGGAAAACCTGCAAAGATGTATCAACTTGGATACCCGCTATATGTTGTTCATCGTGGACAAACTGGCAAATGCACAAAATCTGATCGATGAGATGACGATCGTGTATTAATGGGTCTGTAAGGTTCATAAAGTTTATAAAGTCCATAAGGTCAGGGTTTGATCTTATGGACTTTGTGTTTTTAGGAACTTTTTTTCTTTTTCCGGGTAAACCATTCTTGCACGGACTCCATGATGTAATAGAAGTTAGGCATGAAGAGGGTACCGACGAGTGAGGTCATGAGCATCCCGTAGAAGACGGCGGTGCCGAGGGAAATACGGCTTGCGGCTCCGGCTCCAGTAGAGATGATCAGGGGAAATACCCCAAGGATAAAGGCAAAAGAGGTCATGAGGATAGGGCGTAGACGTACCCGTCCTGCCTCGAGAGCCGCTTCGCTGATGGGTTTTCCTGCTGCCCGGTAGTCTCGGGCAAATTCGACGATCAGGATGGCATTCTTTGCCGTGAGGGCGATCAGCAAGATGATGCCGATTTGCGTGTAAACACTGATCGGCAGGTTCATGACCAGGCAGCCGATGACGACACCGAGAAGAGCGATCGGCAATCCCATGACGACGGCAAAGGGGGAAGTCCAACTTTCATACTGGGCGGCAAGAATCAGGAATGCCACGAGGATTGCCAGGATAAAAATGACAGAGGTGGTCGAGCCGGCACTTTCTTCTTGGTAAGATAGTCCCGTCCATTCGTACCCGAACGTGTTGCCTAACTCTTGTTTGACGAGTTGCTCCATGGCTTCGAGGGCTTGACCGGAACTGTATCCCGGGGCTGCTGATCCGGATATGGAGGCTGCCGCGTAGGTATTGTATTTAGGTAGTAATTCCGTTCCTAGGCGTTGTTCCACAGTGGTAAATGCCGAAAACGGTACCATGTTGCCTTGTGCATTCTTCACGTTAAGGAATAATACATTGTCGATCACTTCCCGGCTGGAAGGCAATCCCTGGAGGTTGACCTGGAAGGTGCGCCCGTATTTCACGAAATTGTTGACATAGATCGAGCCGATGTATGCCGACAGGGCGCTGAACACGTTGCCGATAGGGATTTGCATGAGTTCCACTTTGTCCCGGTCGATGTCCAGGTAATACTGGGGTACGCTGGCGCTGAACGTGGAGCGGAGCATGGCGAGCCCGGTCGATTGGTTGCCGGCATCGACGAGGTGGTTTGTTGCCTGTTGCAGGGATGCCGAACCGTAGTTATTGATGTCTTCCAACATCAGCTGGAAACCGCTGCTTTCTCCCAACCCCGGTATGGGTGGGGGCGACACGGCATAGCTTTGGGCTTCCGGAATTTCCGCGTAGGCGAGTTCATTGAAACGGGTGGTGATGGCGTCTACACCGAGAGTTTTTGCTTTCCGTTGATCCCAGTTTTCAAGCATCACGAAAATGGAGGCTGCATTGGAACTCTGGGCGTTGTCCATCATGGAGAAGCCGTTGATGGTAATATAGGTTTGTACACCGTCAATGCTGTTCAATATTGCCCCGGCTTTAGCGGATGCCTCTTCCGTGCGGGAGAGCGAAGCCCCGTCGGGGAGTTGCATGGAAACAATGAAATATCCTTGGTCTTCGTTGGGTACAAAGGTGGTCGGTCGGTACATGAAACCCAGGAAGGCAAGTACCGACAGAACGATGAAGACAAACAAGGTGAGTACAGATTTCCGGATAAAGCCCCTCACGACCCACATGTACCCGTTCGTCGTCTTCTCGAAGAACTTGTTGAATCCCCGGAAGAGGAAAAAACGGGTCGGTTTGGCGGGTTTCAAGAACAAGGCGCACAATGCCGGGCTTAATGTCAGGGCGTTGAATCCGCTGATGATGGTAGAGGCGGCAATGGTCAAGGCGAACTGCTTGTAAAGCGATCCGGTGATTCCCCCGATAAAGGCGGTGGGAATGAACACGGCGAGCAGGACGAGGATTATGCCGACGATGGCGCCCGACACTTCTTTCATGGCTTGCGTGACAGCTTCCCGCATATTAGCGTATTTCCCGGTTTCGATCAGCCGGTAACTATTCTCGACAATGATGATGGCATCGTCGACTACAAGCCCGATGGCGAGTACCAGTCCGAAAAGGGTAAGCGTGTTGATGGAGAACCCGAGCAGGTTCATGAACGCGAATGTCCCGACCAGTGACACGGGAATCGCGATCAACGGGATCAGCATGGCTCGCCAGTTTTGCAGGAATAGTAATATAACAATTAGCACGAGAATAAAAGCTGTGCCGAGGGTTTTATATATTTCTTTGACCGAGGCATGGATAAACTCCGTGGTGTCAAGCGTGATGTTTAGATGTACCCCTTCCGGGAGGTAGGAGGAGAGGGTGTTTACCCGTGTCTTGATTCGCTGGGAAACGTCGATTGCATTGGCTCCGGGGAGCTGGTAGATGGCGATGGCGGCGACGGCTCCTCCTTTCAAGGTGGCACTGGAACTGTATGTTTGGCTGCCGAGTTCCACGGTAGCAACATCCTTTACCCGGAGGTATTTTCCGCCGGGAAGCGCTTTGATGATGATGTTGCCGAACTCTTCTTCATCGACAAGCAATCCTTGTGTTTCCAGCGTGTACTGAAATGCCACGGGGGACGCTAAAGGCGGAGCCCCGACGGAACCAGGTGCCACTTGTATGTTTTGGCTTTCGATGGCGGTAATGATTTCTTCCGGGCTGACGTCCCGGATGGCAAGCAGGTTGGGGTCTAACCAGATGCGCATACTGTAATTGCCCGCCCCGAATGAGCCGACGTTGCCTACTCCTTTGATACGGCTCAACTCGTTGACCAAGTTCAGTTCGGCATAATTGGAGAGGTACAGGGCGTCGTAGTTCGGATTGTCGGAGGTCAAGGTAAGGAACATGACCACGTCGGTAGATTCTTTCGTGGTGGTAATACCCAATTTAGTGACTTCCTGCGGGAGTGCGCTTTGGGCTATGTTTACCCGATTCTCGACCAGAACGGTAGCCATATCTAGATCCGTGCCGACCTCGAAGGTCACCGTGAGTTTGTACACTCCCGCGCTGGATGAGGTGGACGACATATAAAGCATTCCTTCTACCCCGTTGACTTGTTGCTCGATGGGGGTAGCCACCATTTGGGCAATGGTGGTAGCGTTCGCTCCCGGGTATTGTGCTTCCACGACAACCGTGGGAGGCGTGATCGTGGGGTATTGCTCCACGGGCAATGATCTCAACGAGATTACTCCTGCCACCACGATAAGGATGGAAAGGACGGTTGCGAATATAGGGCGATTGATGAAAAACTTGGACATAATCGATTCTGTGATTTAGTAATATTAAATCTAAAATGGATTGATTTTCATTCCCGGGCGGATGTTGATGAGGGCTTTGGTCACGTAACGGTCTTCCGTGGTGGCGCCGTTGATGATTTCCCGCATACCGTCGGGGGTGAGGACTCCGACTTTTACCTGGCGGAATTCCACGGTATTGTCGGGTGTCACGAGATAGACGTAGCGTCCTCCCTGGTTGGTGCCGATGGAGGCTTCGGGAATGACGACCGCTTTAGGGACACTCTTGTAAGGCACGACGACTTTCACGTACATCCCGCTCAGTAATTCCCCGTTCGGGTTTCTGGCGATAGCCCGTACCGTGATAGTTCCCGTGCTGAGGTCTACATTGGGCGAGCGGTAATCGAGGGAAGCAATCCACGTTTTCTCGGGATTATTCACGTCTTGTATCGTGACGGGCAAAGCCGAGGGACTGTCTTGGGGCAGTTGCATGAAGTCGGCGTAAGCCATGTTGAAATAGAGGTACATCTGGTTGTCCTTGTATATAGTTGCCAGTGCCGAATTGTCGGCGGCGGTTCCGACCATGTTGCCGGCATCAATCATGTTGCGGGAGATGCGTCCCGTGAAGGGCGCTTTCACCGTGCAATAGGAGAGGTCGATATTCGCGGAACTCAGTTGTGCCCGGGCATCCTCGTAAGCGGCAACGGCTTCTCCGTAGTCTGATTGTGCTTGCAAATAGTCAATCTCGCTGATTGCCTTGTTTTTTACCGCTTCTTTCATGCGTTCGTAAGATGCCTTGGCGTATGCCAGTTTGGATTTGCAACTTTCCACGTTTGCCTCGGCTTGGGCGACTTTGTCCTTGTACGGTTGGGGTTCAATCACGAAAAGAGTCTGTCCTTCCCGCACTCGTTGTCCGGGTGTGAAATGGTAGGAATCGAGATACCCCGATACGCGGGCAACCAGGTTGACCGTCTGCTCTGCCTCCATGTACCCGGGATACTCGAACGTGTAGACTACGGTACGTAGTCCGGGATGCGCCACCTCCACGGAAGGTGCTTCCGGAGCCTCCTGCTTTTGCTTGGTTTTCCCGCATCCTGCTAATAAGATAGCCAAAACAAAAGAATAGTTTATAAAGTTCTTAAAGTTCATAAGTTCTTAAAGTTTTAAATCCGTAAAGTCCATTTTCAATTTTCAATTCTCCACGGGCCATCCTCCTCCCAAAGCCTGGTAGAGTTCTATCAGGTAGCGAAGCGATGCGGCACGGGCTTCCACGAGCGAATTCTCGTAATTCAATAAACTCAGTTGTGACGTGAGCACGTTCTGGTAGCTGGTTAAGCCGTTTTTATATTGTTCTATCGCCAAGTCCAACGTCAGCTTTGATTGCTGGTAGGCGTCGTTTAAGGCGGAAATCTGCGATAGTGATTTGTTGTAAGTCACGAGGGCATTGTCCACTTCCTGCAAGGCGGTGAGCAAGGTTTGGTTATACGAGTTGATCTCTTCGTCCAATTGCAGTTGGGCGGATTTCTTGGACTCCACGAGATTACGCCCGCTGAATATTGTCCATTTGATGGAAGGGGCAATTTGCCAAATCATATTTTCTTTGTCCGTGAGATGCTCGAAGTTTTCGGAGGCATAACCGATATATCCGGTCACGAGGAATTTCGGCCACCAGTCGGCACGGCTTGCCCCGACGGCTTCGGCAAGCCCGTCAATCGTTCGTTCGGCAGAACGTACGTCCGGGCGTTGGCGGATCAGGTTGGCGGGAATCCCGACGGCAGCCGCTCTCGGGTTCTCCGGAAGCGGGTGATCTTTGAATAAAGAATCCCGGATGGGTTCGGCGTGCTCCCCGATCAATACCCCGATCAGGTTGATTTGTTGCGCGATCGTCGACTCTATACCCGGCAGGGATGCTTTCGTTTGCAAGTAGAGGCTTTTTGCCTGAGCCACATCGAGCCGGGAAGCCAATCCCACGTTTAACTTGGTTTCCGTGAGTTCCATCACTTGTTTCTGGGATTCGATGTTTCTTCGCGTGACTTCCAGTTGTTTTTGGGCACAACGGAGATTGACATATGCCGTGGATAGTTGGGCGGCAAGCGATACCATAACACCCCGGTAGTCTTCCTGTGCGGCGAGATAAAATTCTTTCTGCGAGGAACTTTCTTTACGGATGCGACCGAAAACGTCAAGTTCCCAGTTTAAATTCACCGTGGCACTTCCCACCCGTTCGATTATATTTTTCTTGTCGGCACTGAGGCTGCTCTTTTCGGGAGCATAGCTGCCCGCGAAATAGATCGTCGGGTAATAAGGGCTTCGGTCTACCCGTAATTTGGCTTTTGCCATTTCTATTTTGCGGATAGCATTACGGACATCGTAGTTTTTGACAACGGCTTTGTCAATCAAGGTGTCAAGAATGGGATCTTTGAATAATTTCCACCACTCGTCGTTCGAGGGGAGAGTCTGTTGGAGGTTGGGGGCGTTGCTCGTCCTTTTGTAAGGTTTGTTGACTTGTGGCGGGGCAGCTTTCCCCGCCAAAGTGATAAGTGTAAAAATGATAAACGACAGGATACATCCCGTCCTCGTCATAGCAGCCAGTCTCATAGCGTATAAATTGTGTTAGTCTATTTTCTACTAACTGCTATACGAGAACGCGGGAAAAATGTTAGAACCCGAAATTCATTTCGTCCGTGATGATAACTACTTGGGCGGAGGGTGCATTCAGTATTTTTCGTTCGATGTCCGTTGCCGGGCGAATCTGAATGATTTGCATTGGGTCGACGTTGAATGCCCTCTTGAGCCGGTTGTTGACAAGTAATGACGGTTCGGATAATTTCTCGGGATTCACCGTGAATTCTTGGTTTTTGTGTTTGTATTTCAATGTACCATTTGAATAGCTGATGAATTGTCCGGCTTTTTTCAACGTGTTAATAATCACGTAAGATTTTTTCGCGTTACCCGGTTCGGTTACCATGATCACGTTGGCGATTTCCTCGGGGAAGCCGTTTTTCAGGCTATCGGTGGGGATTTCAACTCCATCAATCAAATAAGCGATTTCCGTGTTGGTAGCGTTTACCTTGATACGGGTTTTTCCGTTTTCCCGTATCACTTCCAGACCGTTTGAAATGGATTCGGATATGCCGTCCTCTTTTGTCCCGTCGAAGAGGGGACCCATGCTGCGGAACATCTCTTCGGCTCGTTTCATCATGTCTTCCATGCTGCCCATCTTGTCAAGTCGCTCCCGGAAAGAGCCGAAAGGATCTTCGCCGAAAAGGGAATCCCTCTTTATCCCGAAACGTTCCTCCATACGTTTGATGAAGTCCATCGGGTTGCCTATTCTCTCCGCGATAGAACTTCCTTCCGCCGGGGTATTTATGTATGCCAGCCTGTCGAGTCCTTTCACGTTCAATGCCGAGGCTATCTCGTCTACATTATCCAGATCAATATCCCCTTTCAACTCGATCACGGAAAGCGTGCCGTTTTCTTCACTCCATAATACCAGAGAGGTGATTTGTTCGTTGTTCTGCGTGACGTACAGACGCTCCTGCCCGTACATTCCGCGGTGGCTGCGCACGAGAGTGTATTTGGATTCGTTCTCCACGACGGGAGATAGTCTTTGGTTGATTTCCTCGACTACTTTGGGGGTCGCCCGTTCTATGTCGACTTGCATCACGTTGATTTCTTTCATCTTCTTCAAAGCCTCTTCTGCCGCGAGAGTCGGTTCGCTTTGTTTATAGAGTTTGTAAAGCGACGGGGTCAACATCGTTACAGTTATGCCTTCTTTGTTGCGAAATGCTTTCATCTCCTTGCCCACCTGCGCTTGCAGCGGAAGGAGAGTGACAAGGCTTATTGCCATACACGTTAATAGACTTTTGATCTTCATAACCTGATAAGTTTTATTGTTATACTAGCACATACTTTTTCCAGACAGTAAATTTAATAGAATAATTCATTCCTTCTTCCCGGCTTAACGTTATTTACAAAAGCTATACCATTGGGCAAGAAATTTTATACCTTTGACGGCGAAAATGATTCAGTGATTCGGAGATTTGCGATTCAGTGATTGTAATCATGTGATCTTGAATCTAGGTAATCACAGAATCTAAAATCATTAAATCACAGAATAATGTTATATAATTTCGGGATTGTTGCATATCGTTGTGCTATCGGGGTCGCTTCTCTGTTTAACGAGAAAGCGGCTTTATGGGTGAAAGGCAGAAAAGGTATATGGAAACGGATGGAAGCTGCCGGTCGGGGAAAAGGACGGCTGGTATGGTTTCACGCGGCTTCGCTCGGGGAGTTCGAGCAAGGGCGTCCGGTGATCGAGAAGTTGAAGGAAAAAGAACCGTACACGAAAGTATTGTTGACTTTTTTCTCGCCTTCCGGCTACGAGATTCGAAAGAATTATTCCGGTGCGGATTATATTTTTTACTTGCCGACAGATACTCCGGCGAATGCCCGCCGTTTCGTGAAGATGTGGCATCCCGATGCCGCGGTGTTCGTGAAGTACGAATACTGGTACAATTACCTTCACGAGTTGAACGAGCGTGAGGTGCCTACTTACCTGATTTCCGCGATATTTCGCCGGGAGCAGCCTTTTTTCAAGAAATGGGGAGGATTGCACCGCCGGATGTTGCACTTCTTTACCCGGCTTTTCGTGCAGGATGAAGAGTCCGTGAAATTACTTTCGTCTATCGGGATCACCCACGTGCAACAGACGGGAGATACCCGTTTTGACCGCGTAAAGCAAATCGCGGATGCGGCTAAACGAATCGAGAAGGTGGAGGCATTCTGTAACGATCGCCGTGCCGTGGTGTGCGGGAGTACCTGGCCCGGGGACGAGGAGATTATCATGGATTATATCAACAAGCAGGAAGGGAATTATAAATGGATTATCGTGCCCCACGAGATCGGGGAAGGGCATATCCGTGATATTTTGAGTAAATGCCGCAAACCTGTGGCTCGTTACACGGACGAGAGTGCCGACGTGACGAAATGTCAGGTGCTCGTGGTAGATACCATCGGGGTATTGTCGTCCATATACCGCTATGGTTCGATTTCCTACATCGGCGGGGGATTCGGAAAGGGTATTCACAACACGTTGGAAGCCGCTATCTATGGTATCCCGGTGATCTTTGGTCCCAAGTACCACAAATTCAAAGAGGCGGTAGATTTGATTGCCCGCGGGGGAGCTTTCTCTATTTCTGATAAAGAGCAGTTCTCCTCCTTGCTCGACTCGTTAATAAATAGCCCGGCTATCGCTGAGGCAGCCGGGCAAAGTGCTTTGAAGTTTGTCAATAAACAGTTGGGAGCCACGGATGCGATTATGCGTCAGTTATTAGTAGAATAGGACTTCTTCAACATCCTCTTCTACTTCGACACCCTTGATCCATGCTTTCAAAGTCTTCAAGATAGCGTCTCGCGTGAGATTCTCGAAGCTTTTGATCCGGCATTTGTGGTCCATGTCTGCTTTCACGTATTTGACACACTTGCTATTTTTTTTCAAGTCCACGGCTGTTGCGCTCCACGGGTCAATTCCTCCGTAGATGAAAAGCATATTTTCAGCCTTGGTCTGCAACCAATGGTTTATATCCTGCATTTGCTTCGTGTTGAAAGGCGTATTCTCGTACCCCTTGGGCATAGCGAAATCAAACGTGATCACGTTCTCTTTTTCTTCCTTGAAGAATTTTTTGAACGGCTTGATATTATAGGTGTACATACCTGTTTCGGTCAGTGCGGCATAATAGAAGGCTTGTAAATTTTCAATGGATTTGTCATCAAAGAAATCGGGAGGGGATACTTTTACTAGATAGTTGAATATTTCGTTATAGTCCTCTTCTTCCAGTTGGGGCATATCGTTGATGTTGTTTCCCCATTGCCAGAATGCAAACGGGAATTCTAGGATTGTGAGTTTCAGAGCCCGTTCCGCGTCACCGACTTTACGGAATGAATATGCTTTGCTACGAGTTAATTGCTCCATGAACGGCATGAGTTTATCCAAGTTTTCAAAACATCTCTTTTGGAAATCAAAGATTTGCCATTTGATCTCTTTGCCACCGCCTTCCAGCAGATGTTTGTTCTCGGGAGTATCCCCGAGTTTAGAGAGGAATTTTTCCAGGCGAGGATCTACTTTTTCGAGGTTGATCGGGGCAACGTAAGGCACGCTGACTTCCACGTCTTCCGGGTAAAAATAACGATGGTAAACCGTGGTTTGCCCTCCCTTGCTGATTCCGGTGGAAATCCATCTCGTGTCGGGATATACTTTTTGACGCAGGGTTTGGATGATCTCGTGTTGGTCTGTGGCGGCTTGTTTCAATGTTAAATATTCCCAGGGTGTTTCACCGGCAGGTTTGCTGTTATTGAAAAAGCGATGCTCTATGGTAAGTTGGTTCGTGTTGAATAATTGTGATAATTCGCTCGGCATGGGTGAATATATGCCATATCCTTCTAGGATGGCAACCATCGGAGCCTTGAAGTCGCGATGCCCGAGCAATACCCGTTGTTTGAATGTTCCTTTCGAGGGATTGCCGTGGTCTACCGGTTGTTCGTACAAAAACTCGTAATATTCGCTATACGGGGGAACTTTCAATTCCCGAATGTCGGATATTTCCTTGATCTGTTGCAATTTTTGTAATAACGGACCGTTTGCCAACAACGTCCCGCAGGCTAATAATAGGGATACGACAAGTGTAAATACATATTTCATAGGTCAGTTCTTTATTTTTCAGTTTGCAAGGTATGAATTTTATGTGAAAAAGATACCTTTGTTACACTATTTAAAAATTGTAAGACTATGAAAAGAATTTTATTATTACTCGCGCTCTCCTTGTGTCTATTGAGTTTTGCGGAAGCTAAAACCCCTCAAGATCAACCCTCAAAAGAGTATGTCGAAACGTTGAAAAAGATGATTGTTGTTTCTGGCGGTGATGCTACTTTCAAGCTGGTTATCCCGCAGATGTTCGCCATGATGAAGCAACAATTGCCGAATGTTCCCGAGGAATTCTGGAAAACGGCGGAAGAGGAAATTATGAAAAATATCGTGGATGATGTAGTCGGGATGTTAGCACCGATTTATTGGAAACATTTGACTAAGGCTGATCTGGAAGGAATTATCAAATTCTATGAAACTCCCGTGGGTAAAAAAATGGCTGCCGCACAACCGAATATTATGACCGAGAGCATGAAAGTCGGTCAGCAATGGGGGATGCAAATAGCAATGAAGATTCAGGGTATGTTGAAGGAGAAGGGGTATATGTAATTATCTTCGTGCTAAGTTGTACAGATCTGCATTTTGTTTTTCCGAACCACTTTTGAATTACTTTCTAAAATAAACAGAAAAGGGCTGTCTATTACTTTTAGACAGCCCGAAATACATTAAAATATTCGTGTACAAAGAATTTTAGCGTCCTTCTTTTCCGTCCCAGAAAGATTGGGCATCAGCTACTTTGTAAATGACATCTTTGATACTTCCCGGGTTACCTTGCATTTGGTATAAAGGTTCTTGGGTTTTCCCGGAGGTTAGAATAACGTTATCGAATTTAAAGATATAGAACTTGCCTTGTTCTGTGGCTACTCCGAGCCGATCGCCCAAGTCTTCGTCTGAAGTGATGGTGATAGACGTGATGCGCTCACCCTTGAAATCGAACTCAAACTCTCTGGGTAATTCATTCGGATCAGACGATTCGGTGCTTAGCCAATATAATTTCTCCTGATTAGCGCCTCCTGTGAAAAACAAGTAGGGGGTCATTCGTCCTATAGCAACTTCTGACTCTTTGGTGAGCACATTACCCGGAAATACGGTTTCTTCATATACAGGATAGACCCCGAAACCATAATTAGCTTCAAATTCAAAATATTGGCGATAGAATTTCTGTTCGCTTTCATCGAACAGGATACAGTAATAATAGGCAGGTGCATAATATCCGCAATCCCTGATGGCACTAAAAATCGGTTCCCGATCACCCATTTCATTTAGGGGGGTGAAATTGTCTCCATATTTATTCCAATTGATGAGACGTATCTCACCGGATTCTTCGGGATACCATGGACCATCGTAGATAAACATATATTGTTTTGAATTTTTTTCAAAGAAAAGACCGCCATAAAGCGTGTAGAAACAAGAGGGGAGCAGTAAGCTAACATGATACCTCTTTCCTCCCACGGGTTCCGGGTCAAAACGCCCAGCATGGAAAAGCGCTTGGTCGTCACTTAAACGACTGTACATTTTCCCGTCTTCGCTTAATACCCAATGTGTGTTGCAGAAAAACATGGCGTCTTTGATACGGAAATTTGCCGGCAATTGATCCCCGATAAACTCTTCGGCAAGGTAACTTTCATGCTTTAAAGAGGCTCCGTTTAATAGAACCGTACCTTTCTCTCCATTTTGTAGTACCCATACTTCAGCCAATTCGCTTCCCATTGTTTTTCCAGTGAAATGCTCGATTAATTTTACCGGTTCGCTTCCCAATTCTCTTCCGTTTACGTTTTTGTAGACGTCAAATTCTTCGAAGTAGGTCGTGGTGATTTTTCCGTCAGCACCTTCCTCGTGCTTTTCTCTTACCAGGGAAAGATTGGATTTCCCGTCCTTTTCGGAAAGAAGCAACCAGCAAGTTTGGTATTTAGCGTAGACTTCAACGGCGAAAGGAAAGAAATAGGGTAGATCAATATCCAAGTCTGTCACTTTCAAATTGCATATTTTATATCCAAGAGGACCGGGATAAACCGGAACATCTAAAATTTCTGATTCAATGATGGTGTCCCCGATGAGCCATTCGTATTTTAAATTCACGTTTACACTATCGTATTTGAAATGGAGTTTGGGTTCAATTTTTAGCCCGTCCCCTTCATGGATCGTGTACTTCCATTCCATGCCACCATCTTCCGTGATGGTATTCAGTTTTTTATAATTGTAGTTTCCCTCGTCCTCGAAGCATCCCCACAAAAAAGGGAATATGCCGAGTAACCATATACATATTTTTTTCATATTCATTGAATTTTATTGTTTTACTCGCCGATAACTGTTACAGTCATATCTTCTTCATTATCTTCATCATAGATAGGTGGATTCTGGGCTTTCAAATAGCGTTTGAATTTTAAAGCCAAGGCTCGGATCTCGCTGGCGGAGAGACCCGTGATGTCTCCTACTCCGGTTTCTTGCATGAATAGTTCGAATTTTTTTCGTGAGTATTTTCCTAAATAGACATTTGTTATCGTGTTGTTCCACCATTCGGGACGGGTCGGGATGGCACTGAAGATAGTTTTGTTGTAACGGAGTGCTTTCGGTCCCAATTGGTAGTCTCTCGTTGCTTCCAGCGTCAACACCAATGTATAACTTTTGCTTTCCAATTCGTCTGTTTTCTTGAGTTCCATCCAAAGCGTGTCTGCTACCACGTTGGCATGGAACACGGGATTTTTAGGCAAGGCGTAATTGGTCTCCTTTGCCGTGGAGACGGTGTCCACGATTAACTTGACCGGAGTATCTTCCATGAAGGGCATTCCTTGTAAAGAAAGCGGTACGGGGATTTCCAATGTTTCTTCTCCCGGGTAGAAATAGAAAGATATTTCCAAGCTGTCCGTGCTGATATCCGTACTAAAGGTCAAGTGCGTGTTCCCGCCGTAGATCGTGGTATCCTCTTTGTCACAAGCCGTGAACAGGATACCGGTAAAGATGAATAAATACAGGTATATTCTTTTCATAATCATATTAATTAAAGGTTTTCACTGCTCGGGATGTCCCATACCCATTTGCCTGCCATGTTAATTTTATTTCTCTCTCCATCCCAAATAGGAGTGTTCAAGCGTTTGTACATGAAGAACATTTGCCCTTCCTCTACCAATTCGCGACGGGCATCAAGAGCCATTTCCGTGAGGAAGTCGTTAAGCTCGGAAACCGGGGGAAGCGGGTTGATACAGCCTCGCTTTTGGCGTAAATTCGTGTGAATGAAATCGCTTGCGCCTTCGATATCGCCCTTCCTTGCCATGTATTCGCTCACGATGTAGACCATTTCTCCCATACGCATGACTGGGATTAACGGTCCGTTCACTCGTTCGTTGCTTTCAGTCTCTTCCTTTTGATATTTTATGGATATCCGCATTCCTGTTTTGGGTGATGATGACATTTGTGAATAACGGTAGTCGGTTTTATCCGAGAAGAGTAAATCATGGTGGCGAATCGCCAAAAATCCGTATGAAATATCGTTGAAGAAGTCGTTGTGATAATCTGTTACTTGCCCGTTGAAGAAGGCAAGTAGAATATCTCCTTTACTTTTGCGGTTTCCCGAGAACTCCCAAGAGGAAGGATACTTGTAAGCGGGAGTCCAAGAGTTAGAGCCAGGGAATGCCAGTACTTCGCTGGCGTATTCATGCGCCTTTTCAAGATTTCCGGCATAGAGGTACACTCTTGCCAAAAGTGCAGTGATATTATGGTAATTCATGTGGGTCCCCCGCATTCTCCAGAAGGTGCCTCTATTACCATCCCCCCAACCACCGTTGTCGATTCTATTATATTCCGTGTTAATTGCTCGTACATTTTCGGGTAGTGTATCTTGTGCGGCCAATTTGCGTGCGGTGAGCAGATCTTTCACAACGAGTTCTAAAACTTCCTGCACGCTTTTCCGTTCGCTCATGATGGAGGGATAAGTGGAAGAGTACGGGATGTATTTTTGTCCGTTATCCTCTGCCACGGAGGGGGCGAAAAGTCGCAACAGGTCAAAGTGCATGAAGCCGCGCAATGCGTATGCCTCTCCCGTGATCATGACTTTTTCTTGGTTCTTGTATTCGAAAATATTGGAATCCACTTTCTCGATTTCTTGAATCAAGTTGTTGCAATTGGCAATGGAGTTATACATTTTTGACCAAACATTATTGATCGTGGTTGAGAAACGCTTGTAGTCCAAGTCTGAAGCATAGAATACAGGGTTGTTAGTACCTGAATTCAAGTACGCTTTGTCGTACATTTGTCCCATCGCTTCCACCACGCCATAGGTTAGGTTCTGCCCGTATAGCTCCTTGCCGGAAAGTTGCTGGTATATTCCGTTCAATGCAGTCCGGAATCCTTCGCCATCTTTGAATAAGTCGCCGGATGCGATTTCATCGTCAGGGTAGACGGTCAACCAATCTTTGCAAGAAGAGAGGATGCCGGCGGTGAGTATCGTGAATAATAGTATGTATTTTTTCATAATCAATTGTTTTAGAATCCTAAACGTAAAGTGAAGTTCACCTGATTGGCAAACGGATAGTTAAGTCCTCGTTCCTGTTTGATGGAGGAAACACGCCAGATATCAGCCATGCTGACCCCGATTTGGAAGGTGGACAGGAACGTCTTTTTCATCCAAGCGTGGTTGCTGAAGTCGTATTCAATGTCTAAAGAGGCGAGCTCCATGAAATTGTTTTTTTGCACGAAGCGAGAAGTGGAGCGGGTCGGGTCATCGAAAGTGTCTTTCAAGGCTTTGAAACGTGCAACCTGACCTACCTCGCGCCAGCGGTCGGTAAATACCCGTTTGTCGGCATTCGTGAATTTTAGGTTGGCATCTTCCACTTTGTCCACCAGAGTCTGGTTGTATTCGTCACCGCCGAACTCATAGCGGAATCCGGCATAGAGGGAGAGTCCCTTGTAGCTTAAGTTCAAGGAAATGGTCCCACGGGCTTTCGGTTCTTTATCACCGATCACTTGGGTATTCAAGGCAGTCCAATCATAACTGATATTGCCGTCGCGGTTCAGGAAAAGCTCTTTCCCGTTTGCCGGGTCGATACCCAACGAGCGCATACCCCAGATGGCGGTTAAGGATTGTCCTTCTTCATATTTGCTAAGCGGTTTTGACCATTCGGCTTTGTTCGTGGCATCGGATAAATATTCATCTACCAAGTCATTGTAAGCCTTTAAGGATTCGGATATTTTCTTCATTTTTCCTTTCTGGGAGGAGAGGTTGGCGGCGATGCTCACGTACCAGTTATCGTTCCGGAGTAGCACGCTACGGAAATCCAAGGTGAGCTCTTTGTTTTCATTCTTGCCTTGGTTGTCGTAGTAAGTCGTAAAACCGGAAGAGGAGGGGATGGTCACGTCGGTAATCATATCCACGGTCGTCTTGGTGAAATACTCTGCTTTGAGGTAAAATTTATCTTGGAACAAGTTTAAATCCACTCCGATGCTCCAGGTATTTGCCTTTTGCCATTTCAAATCGGGATTTCCCATGGCTGACAATACGGCGCCATAACCGCTACTGTACCAATAATCCGTGTTGTTCTGGTAGATGGAGGTTGACATGGAAGCCTGGAATCCGGAACTTTGTCCTGTTTGCCCGTAACTGCTACGCACGCGCAACTCCGTCAACCAAGGGAAAGCATCCTGTACACCATTGTAGTTGTGGATGTTGATACCGGCACCGATGGAGGCAAAAGGCGCCATCCGGTTGTTCTCGCCGAATTTGGAAGAGGCATCGCAACGTATGGAAAGGTCGGCAAAATAGATGTTATTGTACATGTAGTTCCCCGTCGCCGTGATACCGATGGAACGGTCTTTGGCGCTATAGAACGAGGGTTTATTGGATATTTCGGAAGCGTAATGCGGGGAATCCAAATCGCTGGACGGGAATCCTCGGTATTCTTCGTTTCTAGTGGTTCTTTCACCCGTCATCAGGTCGTAGCGCAACGTGGCGTTGATGCTGTGCTTCTTGATGTTTTTGACGTATTGCAGCGAGGCAGAGAATTGCCAATCGATATCGGTTCCGGAGTTCATCATTAATTTACCCCGCAATTGGTTGAAATCATTACTTGAGTTTAGGTTTTCACTTGATTGGGATTTCGGGTCAATAAAACGCTTGCCGTTGTCCCATTTTTTGGTAGCGGTCAAGGCAACGTCTGCTTTCAATCCGTCGACAATGTACCACATGACTCTCGTCGTGTTGCTCAACTCCTCGTAATTGGAGCGGTTGTAACTCTTTAAGCTAGCTTCGTAAAGTGGATTCTTGCTGCTAGAGCCTCCGGAGTTGGGTAATGTTTGAAGGTAGTTCCCGTATTCATCCTTTAACCTGTTATAAGGACGTTGGGAGGTGTAGTCCGAGAATGTGCCGTAAGGTGACTCTTGGGAATTCATGCATTCGTAAGTCGTGTTGTTCACTACCTGCAATATGCTGCCTATGCGATAATCTAATTTCAAGCCGAGGGTGACATTCTTGCGGTAGGAATCTTTCATGACACCGTTGTTCTGGTTGTATCCGAAGTCCAAGCCGAAACGGAAATTTTCGGCACCTCCGTCCAGGTGTAAACTATGCTTGTGGTTTACGGCATTGCGTAGCGGTTGTGCCAGCCAATCGGTTTCTACTCCCTCTTTGATCCATCCTAACCGTTCGTAATAATCATCTTCACCCATTGGGGCTCCAATACCATCGTAAAGACCGGTAAGGCGTTCCGCTTCTAGAAGTTCGGAGCCGTTCATCATGTTGTAATCTTTTAATGAAGGCATGGATACCGTTCCGAGCAAGTTGTAGGTCACGTTGATTTTACCGGGACGGGGAGCCACAGTCGTAACGACGATCACGCCGTTGGAAGCGCGGGAACCGTACATAGCGGTGGCGGCGGCGTCTTTCAGCATGGTGATGCTCTCGATACGGTTCGGGTCCATGTCATATATTTTTTCCGCACTTACTTCGATACCGTCCAGGATAAAGGTCGGCAGGTTTGGATTGGAATTCAAATTGTTCTTGTCCAAATCTCTCACGCCGATACCGGTACGTCCGGAGATGTACATTTCCGGCATGTGGTTCGGGTCGGATCCGAATCGGTTGTCGCGTTCGATTCTAAAGGAAGGGGCAAATGCTTCCAAGGCGGTCAGTACGTTGCTCTTGGATGCTTTGAGCAGCTCTTCGCGTTTTACGGTGACGCTACTTCCGGAGAAGCTTTTCTGGTTGATTTTGGAGATACCTGTTACCACAACTTCTTCCAGGTCTTCTTGTTTTTCTTTCATGACAATCCGGAATTTTGTTTCTTGTCCGATTTTTATCTCTTGCGATTCCATTCCGATGAAAGAAAATACTAAAGAAACTTCTTTTAGGTTGGCGGGGATAGTCATTTTGAATAACCCGTTGGCGTCGGTACTGGTTCCGATGGTGGTCCCCTTGATGGTCACGGTTACTCCCGGTATGGAGTCTCCCTTGACATCGACAACGACACCGGTGATTTCTTTGGCTTTTTTCTCGTCTTCCTTTGATGTGGTTGATTTCGGTGTAATAACAAATACATCGTCAACAATCTTGTAGACTAGGTTTGTGTTTTCGAGACATTTTTTAATGACCTCTTCCAAGGGCTTCTCTTGCATCTTTAAATCAAATTGACGCTGGGATTTGACTTGTTCGTGATTGTACAAAATCTTGCATCCCATGACGTTGGTCAGATGTTCGAGGACGTTCGATAATGTGGTTTGTTTTAAGTTTACGGAAATAATTCTGTTCTGTTGTGCGTATAGCGTACTTCCTAACGTGGAAATTGCTAAGAAAAATTGCAGGAAAAGGAATAGGCTTCCTCCATACAATAGTTTGCAGACCGACTTTTTTTTCCTCATAATTAAATTGCTTTAGGTTATTTGATGTGGGCGGGTGAAAGAGTTTCGCTTCTTTCACCTGCCCGTGAATTGGTTATTTTATTGTTAGTGCTTTTTTTATCGTCTGTAACATTAAAGCATAGTGTGAGCGTGTGTTTTCGTCTCCCGTGTTCTTGGCTTGCTCGAGCAGTGTTTGGCATTTCTCGAGGAAGAAGTAGAATGTGGGAGCCATACTTGAAAAGTGACCGTTTACCATGCGTTGGAAGCCGACACCGGCAACGGGTTGTTGCCCTTCCGGTTGTCCGAAGGGTGATCTATAACCGAACTTTTGGTACATCTGTATAGCCAGCCATTCCTCGACGGACGGTTGATTTGCAATTCCCCATCCTGATACGCGGTCAGCCTGTTGCCCTGTTTCTACGTTGGATTTCGCGATCATGCTGTTCACGAATTCCCGTTGTGCCACGATTTCTGCCTCGGTCAAATTGCGTCTTTTGATTGTTGATTTCCAAACGTAATCATAGATGTCTTGCAGATACTCTTTTTCCGTGTAAGGATCGTCTGATTTGTCCGCGCAAAGCGCCAGCCGTTTGGTCCCGTTGATTAAGTTCGCCATGGTGTTGACTTGCATGTGGTTGGCAATTGAGCCTACGATGGAGATGTTTTTGAAATAGGCTTCATTGTCTAACCATGCCATGTCTTCTTGGGCTTTTAACAAGAATTGTACGGCTTCTTTCTGTTTCGCTTTAGGTACCGATTGGTAAGATGGGCGTGGGTCGCCTACATATCTTTCGTTCAGGTAAATTCCCCCGATTAGCACGTCTACATGGCGCAGGTAAAGTTGCAATTGATTTAATGTCGTGTAGTAGAAATAATCCCTGAACGAGTAGTCTTTGTCGTCTTTGTCCAGCCAATTGTCGATGTTCGCAACGACGTATTTCAAGTTTTTAATACCATAAGTGGCTGATTTGATGGGGTCATCTCCTAAATCTTCCTCCATGGCGCTGGGGTCATAATGCATGTAAATTTGTTGCTTCCCGTAACGGTAGATAGGATCCCCTGCTTTTTCACTGATCCAACGGTCTAAGACGGGTATTTCTTCTTCAGCCGTTTTTGCCTCGAGGATAGGGGAGTAAATCCAGTTGATAGCGTAGTAGTCATATTGCCCAAGGATAGGAGGAGTGAGTTTTACTCCTTTTTCCAGGTCTCCCGGTTGTGCCACGTAATTGAAGCGGGCATAGTCCATGATGGAGGGAGTCGTTCCGTATTTTTGAGTGAAAGATGCGGAGCGCAAAGAGTCCGTGGGGAAGGCGTTCGAGGCTGCCATGTTGTGCATTAACCCTAAGGTGTGCCCCACTTCATGGCGGCTTACATAGCGGATAGCATCGCTTAAGATGTCTTCCGGCAAGTTCAGGGTGCGTACTCGCGGGTCAACGGCTGCCGTTTGTACCATCCGCCAATTGTATAGTAGGCTAACGAGGTTGTGGTTCATGTACACGGAAGCGTTCAGGATTTCCCCGCTTCTTGGGTCAACCCAAGAGGGACCCATGGCATTCTCTACCATATTAGGTGCGTAAATGACGCAAGAGTATTTGATGTTATTCGGGTCAAATTCTGGGTCATCAGTCGGGAACGGACGTACTTGTACGGCATTCTTGAACCCGATTTTCTCGAAAGCTAAATTCCAGTCCTCGATACCTTGGGTGATGCTCTGTTTCCACATTTCCGGAAATTCGGGATCAATGTAGTAAACTATCGGTTTGATTGGTTCCACGAGTTTTCCGCTCTTGAATGCTGCCGTGTCTTTTGGCTCCAGTCTCCAACGGTTGGCATAATAAATGACTTTTACTCCATGGTCGTCATTCGCGTATTTCATTTTTCCCGTGTAGAAGACTCCAATGCGGGGATCGCTGAAACGGGGACGCATGGGTTTTTCCGGTAGCAATACTAGAGAACGGGTTACTTCCGCGGTGAAAGGTTTGTCTGTTTGGTATTCAAACATGCCTAAAGCTCGCATGGTGATGGTAAACGAAAGGTGGCTGTTGATGGAGATGTTGTCATCAAATGCTTTGATGTCCCCCACGAAGGAACGTTCCTTTTTGAATTTTGTGATACGCAACATCCAACCGTAATAGGTACTTGCGCTATACGGGTCGAAGGGGTCAATTTCGTATCGGTCGCTCACGAAGAAGTCCGTCACGTCAAATACAACGGCTGTTTTGTCGTTGTTCCAACACTTGATGTCGAAGTTTTCGATGATAGCTCCCACGTTTGATTCGTCTATCGCATTTTGAATGTTTTGGTCTTCCGCGTTTGTTATCGAGTAGTTGAACACGTAGCGTAATTGTACCGTGGAATCCCCTTTGGTAAAGTAGATATGCAACGGGTCGTGAGGTTTTTGACCGACAAGTCCTTCGTCATTGCTCGCCGTTTCCTTGATTGTTGAACCAAGTAGCATTTCTCGTTCAAAGAGGGCGAGGGGAAATTCAAAATATATTTTCCCATCTTTTTTGTGCAGGGTGATCATCCCTTTCTCGGTCTGGCAATCCGGGGTCGCGAATAGTTTATCGTATTCCGTTTTTGCTTTTGTTTCGGTCTTTTCCTTTTGGTCCTTCTTTTTCTTTGTGCCTGCTTGTAAACCTATGGCAGGAATTAGAAAACAAAGAAAGAAAAGTATGGTTATTTTATTCATTTTCATTTTTGATTTAATGTTCCACATCTGTTTATTTCAGAGCCTTTTCTATTTGACGGAGCAGTAATCTGTAATGGTTGCGGGTCTCGATATTTGGATGATTGTAATTCTTTTGAAGTAAATCTTTCGTTTTCATCAATATCCCGTAATAAACATGATATTGCTCAGGTGCATTGTTGAAATTGACGTTAAACAAGAAGCCGAAGCCGCTTACTTCTTCCGGTGATTGCAGGCGTTCAAAAGCATATTGAGTGTTATATCCGAAGTCCTCGATGCTTTTTTGTTGCACGTAATCGGGCATTTGAATGGAGTTGTCAGTAATACCTATCATGATGGAATTTTTTGATTGGGTACTTGTCCCTTTGTTTACAACGGCGTCCACGAATGCGATTTGTAATTTCCTGTCAGAAACCGCCAATGATTTATTCTTAAGCGTGTTCTCCCAAACGTAATTATACACGTCATTCAAATATTCCTTGGTCGTGTAAGCTTCTTCCGGGGTAGATTTGGTGACGCACAATGGAATCCTGTCACTTCCCGTGTTAATGATCCGGCTTACGAGAGAGGATTGAATGTCGTATGCCGGGCTTCCGATAAGCGGGAAGTTCTTGAGCAATTCTTTGTTTTCGACCCATTCTATTTCTTTGGCTTGTGTCATCAAGAATTTTAGTGCTTGTTTTTGTTTTTCTTTCGGCACAGACTGGTAACTCGGGCGAGGGTCTCCCACGTATTTTTCATTCAGGTAAATACCCCCGATATTGAAGAACACGTGGTTCAAATAACGACCGTATTGCTGCAAAATTTCATTGTATAGCATCCCGCGGTGCGTGTAGTCCTTGTCGTTGGCATCAAACCATGTGTTCAGGTTTGAAAGAATGTATTTCAAGTTTTTGATACCGTATTCAGATGCTTTTACGGCGTCGTCACCCAGGGCTTCGGATAGGGATGTCGGATCCAGAATAAGTGAAAGTTGTTGTTTCCCGTAACGGTAGATGGGATCTCCTGCCTTTTCACTGATCCAGCGGGTTAAAATTTCAGACTCTTCTTCGGCCGTTTTTGTTTCCGGTAAATAGGAATAGTTCCATTTTACCAGATAGTAGTCGTATGCTCCTAAAATAGGAGGAGTTAATTTTACACCTTTTTCTTTGTCACCGGGTTGTGCTACATAGTTAAAACGAGCGTAGTCCATGATGGAAGGTGTGGTCCCGTTAGCTTGAGTGAATTCAGGATCTCTCAATTTTTCAACGGGATAGGCGTCTGAGGCTGCCATGTTGTGCATGAATCCCAAACAGTGTCCCACTTCATGACGGGCTACATAACGGATAGCGTCGCCCATGATGCTTTCCGGTAAAATTTTTACGCGCACATCCGGGTCTGCGGCTGCCGTGTGAATGAATCTCCAGCTGTAAAGTAGGTTGATCAAATTATGGTAAATATATACTGAAGCATTGATAATTTCTCCCGAACGCGGATCTGTCCAAGAGGGTCCCATGGCATTTGCCATAGGTGTCGGAGCGTAACGGACGCAGGAATATTTGATATTGTCAGGATCAAATTCCGGGTCGTCTGTTGGGAAAGGACGGGTTTGAACTGCATTTTTGAACCCGATTTTTTCGAAAGCTAAATTCCAATCCTCGATACCCATACTGATGTATTTTTTCCACATTTCGGGGAAATTGTTGTCAATATAGAACACGATAGGTTTTTTAGGCTCCACGAGTTTACCAGCCTTGAAGGTCGTTTCATCTGATGGTTCCAGTTTCCATCTGTTAGAGAAATAAACCACTTTTGCCCGATTGTCTTTGTTCGTGTATTTGATTTTTCCTGTCGGGAAAATACCGATACGCGGGTCTGCGATACGGGGACGTGCCGGAGTTTCCGGCAACAAGATAATACTGCGTGTTGCCAAGATGGTTAGTGGTTTTTCGTATTCTATGTAAGATCTGCCGTATATGATGGTACATTTGTAAGAAAGTACGCTCCGTATGGCGACATTATCTTTAAAAGCTTTGATACCTTCCAAGAAAGATTTATCAGATTGGAAGGTACTTTGACGGTTCAAGTATCCCCCGTAGGTATTAGCCCCGTAAGGGTCGATTACGTCTAATTGCTTATTGTCTCCTGCAAAAAATTCAGTTGTTTCAAATACAACAGCGCTACTGTCCGCGTTGTAAGCCAAAACCTTGTAATTCCCTAGTATCGAACCGATGTTTGATTTAGCTAACGCACGTTCAATGTTGTCATTGCCTTCTTTTGTCGTGATGGAGAGCCCGTCAATTAGACGCAATTGGATAGTGCTGTCTATTTGGGTAAATTGCACGTGAATGGGATCCATCGGTTTTTGACCAACTAAACCGTCTCCATTGTCACTCGTTTCCGTGATTGTGGAAGCGATAAGCATATCCTTGTTTAGTAGATTGAGGGGAAATTCAAAATATAATTTTCCGTCTACTTTGTGAAGGGTAATAAGTCCTTCTGCTTTTATATGGCTTTTTTTGTCGAAGAGTTTGTCATAGGCATTTTCCTTTTTAGCGGAAGTTTTTTCTTCGTCTTTTTTCTTTTTTCTTTCAGCTGCGGTAATATCCGAGAAAAGAGTAACGGATAAAATACAAATGAGTACATACAATTTGTGTTTCATAGTAAATGTTATTTGTTTTACATACATGCGTCTGGTACGCACACCTTTTATTGATTTGTTTATATTGTTACATCCTCATGATGACCACTGTCCGGTCTTGCACCTTGAATTTAATATCAGCGGTTAATTCCAAAATATCGAATGCTTTCGTGATATCGGTGTATTTAGGTATAAAACCGGTAAAGTGGTAATCTTTAATAGATTGGTTCGTGTAAAATAGATTCACGTCATACCATCGGGCGAGTTTCGTCATGACGACTTCCAGTCGTTCGTTGGAAAAATAAAAATTATCATTTTTCCATGAAATGGCATTGTTGGCGTTTATCTTCTTGATACGGATATTATCCCCATCTATTTCAAGCGACTCGTCCGGTTCCAGTTTGTAATTCTTGTTTGCTTTTTTCACTTCCACGCTGCCTTCCAGCAACACGACCCGCGAAACGTCGTCATCCTTGTAGTTGGACACGTTGAAACTTGTACCGAGCACCTGCACCGCGAAATCTTTTCCTTCCACGATAAACGGGTGTTTCTCGTCACGGCTTACTTCAAAATAAGCCTCTCCTTCCAGGTATACCCGGCGTTCGGATTGGCGGAAGGTCACGGGATACCTGAGTTTGGATTCGGAATTCAGGTGTACTTTTGTCCCGTCTGCCAGTTTCACGCTATATTCTCCCCCTCTGCCGATAACGAGCGTGTGGATACTTTCTGCTTGTGCGATCGTGTCCGCTTGTGTTGCGGCTTGGTAATATAGAGTGGACGAGTCGTTCCGGTATTTTGTCCCGGAATTGTCTTTTAATTCAAGTTGGCAATTCTTGTGTAGTTGTATTTCCTGCCGGTTGGACACGATGAGAGTCGCTTTGCCTTCCCCCGGTTGAATCGTGTTCATGGCGACAACTGTATTCTTTTCTTCGGATTCTCCTGTTATTTCATACTTGTAAATAAAGAATGCCCCGAGCAAAAGAAGGATGGCGGCGGCATATTTGAAATAACGGATTATAAAGTGTCTTCGGGAAGAGGTAACGACCTGTTTCCATGCCTTGTTCGTGTCGATGGTTTGCTTCAGGCGATATTGCTCGAGAATGTATTTTTCATCGTACATACGATGGTATAATTCTTGGTTTTTATCCGATTGCTTCAACCAATTGTCGAGAAAGAGTTTTTCTTCTTCTGTGATTTCCTGCCTTATATCTTTTAAGATGAGGTCAGAAATTTTCTGTATGTCGGATTCTTTTCTCATGGTGATATTGTCTTTTATCTTTAAGACAAAAGAATCAATACCGCGGGTGACAAAGGGGATTATTTTTTATATTTCAAATAATGTGGAAAATGAAAGCTGCCACGGGGAATAAATCCTTTAGATTTTCTTTCAGGAACTTGCGCGCTCTCAGGCGTTGAGTTTTAACCGTGTTCTCGGATATGTGCAGGGTTTCGGCAACTTTGCAAACCTCCATGCCGTCAATATAACTTAATTTGAATACTTTCCGGCATTCCTCCGGGAGCTGGTCGATTGCCCGGAAGATTTCATCCATAATCTCGCTTTCGATGCGTTGGAGTAGGTAACTATTTTCTTCATAGACCTCTTGTTCGAAGTCTTTCATTTTTTCGGTAATGTATGCCTGGTGTTTCAGGTGATTTATACAGGCGTTATGTACCGAACTGTAAAGATAGGCTTTGAGCGATGTCACCCGGTTTATTTTTGCGTTTTTTTGCAATAACGTGATAAACACATTCTGAACGATGTCCTCCGCTTCGTCAATATTATTCAAAATGCGGTTGGCAAAAAGACATAAGGGAGGATAAAATGTGGTAAACAATTGTTTGCCGTATTCATCCGTTGAGAATAAGTGTATGTTAATCTCTTCTTCCATATTTTTGTCTTTTAGTCAAATTATTAACGTATCACCCCTAAATGTAAGACAAATAATATAACACCGCGGGTGACGTAGGTTACGATTTTTTTTCAAAATTACTTGCTAGAGCCTCAAATAGCGCCCGTGAACAATCATTCAAGGCAAAGTTAGAATATTTTGGGATATATCTCTATTTTTGTGCTCTCAAACGGACAGTATGAATAATTGGATTTCGAGATATAAACAGCATTACACCGGTACGATCAGGATCGGGGTCCCCATCGTGTTGGGGCAATTGGGTGTGGTGGTTGTCGGTTTGGTGGATAATATCATGGTGGGGCATTTCAATACGTCCGATTTGGCGGCTTCTTCATTCGTGAACAGCGTGTTTAATATCCCGATTCTTTTCGGGTTGGGGTTTTCTTACGGGTTAACCCCGTTGATCGGGCAGTTTTTCGGGCGGGGGGACAAATTCCGGGTGGGAGGTTTGCTAAGGAATAGTTTGTTGGCGAACCTGTTGATCGGTATCGTGTTGTCCGTGGCTATGGGTATTCTATATTTGAACGTGCATAAAATGGGGCAACCGGAAGAATTGTTGCCGCTGATACGTCCCTATTTCCTGTTGCAATTGAGTTCGCTGGTGTTCGTGATGATGTTCAATAGTTTCAAGCAATTTGCCGACGGTATCACGGACACGAAAACTTCCATGTGGATAATGCTTTCCGCCAACGTGTTGAATATTATCGGGAATGCGGTTCTGATATACGGGGCTTTCGGGCTTCCGGCACTCGGGGTGACGGGTGCGGGAATTTCCACGTTGGTTTCCCGGATATTTATGTTCGTTGCTTTCGCCTTTCTTTTTTTTCGGCGCTTGTCGTACCGTCGTTATCGGGTCGGGTACCGTCGGACGGCTTATAATTCCGTCGATTTGAAAGTGTTGAACCGGATGGGCGTCATGGTAGGGTTGCAAATGGGTATGGAAACCGCTTTGTTCAGCATCAGCGGGGTAATGATCGGGTGGTTGGGAACCATTCCCCTTGCTGCACACCAAGTAGTGGCTTCTATTTCTACGTTGGGATATATGGTGTATTATGGCGTGGGGGCTGCCGTTTCTATACGGGTGAGCAATTTTTACGGGCGGGGAGATATCGTGGGTGTCAGGCAAGCGACCACGGCAGGCGTTCACCTGTTGGCATTGCTGGCGATAAGTGTTTCCATTTTCTTTTTACTGGTAAGGGAACGTATTGGCTTGGTTTATACTTCTTCCGGGGAAGTCGTGGACTTGGTTGCCGTGCTGATGGTGATTCTTGTCTTCTACCAATTCGGCGATAGTTTGCAGATCATTTTTGCCAATGCCCTGCGAGGCGTGTCGGACGTAACTTCCATGGCGGTCATTTCCTTTATCGGGTATTTCGTGATTGCCTTGCCCGTTTCCTATATCTGTGGTTTTGTCTTAAATTGGGGCATTGAAGGCGTTTGGGTAGGTTACCCTCTCGGGCTGACCCTGACCGGAGCCATGCTATGCTGGCGTTTCTATTACTTCCTGCGAAAACAAAAAAAGTTTGGGGTTTAAAGTTGGAATGAAACTTTAATCCCCAATCTTTCCTTTACCTCCTTATTCCCTTTTTGCTTATCCGAGAAGTGTACCGTATTAATCCCGAGTGCTTGTGCCGCCTTGATATTCGCCTCAAGATCGTCAATAAACAACGATTCTTTCGGCTTCAGCTGATAGCGTTGAAGTATTAGATCGTAAATTTCCCGATCCGGTTTCACCATATGCTCGATTGCCGAAATAACCTGTCCGTCGAAATACTTGAAAACTTCCCGCGTTTTAAGATAATCGTAAAAATCGAGAGACATATTGGATAAACAGTATAATTTATACCCTTTGGCCGACAGTTCCTTAATCAACGCTTCCGTTTCGGGAATGGGCTTCAGGGAGAGTTTCACGTGTTCCACGAATGCGTCACATTCTTCGGCGGGTATTCCCGTGAGGAGAGCCACTTTGTTCACGAGTTCTTCCCGCTCGAGCATCCCTTTGTCGAAAGCCGTCCAGTAATCTTTGAAAAATCCATTGCTTTTGATATACATGATTAGCGTGGGATCTCCTTCAAATGAGTTGATTACTCGTTCCCCGTTCCACTCGACAACAACTCCTCCCAGGTCAAAAATAATATTTTTCATAATCGGCGTCTATTTATGTTTTGCTTTAAAAATCAATTATTATACCGACAGAGGGAAGTAGCGTCCCCGTGTCGTTTTTAATATACCGCATTAGGTAATGCCCCGGACGATCGGGGTCTACCCGGTAATTTCCGTCCGCATCCTCTTCCGGGACAAGGCGATCGGGGCTTTTCGTTTTATGGTTGTATATATTTTGTATGTCGGCATACAGGATCAGCGACCATTTCTTGAAATAAAAACTCCGGTCAACCCGAATATCCAGTTGGTGGAACGAGGATGCCCGTTCACTGTTGAAACGGGAATAGTCGAGATAAGGTTGCTTTTTAGCTTCCCAAGCGACAATCAGGGAACTCGTTTCCCGGTCGTAGGGGGTAAAGGGAGCCCCGTTCGTGTACCGCCATTTCATGCCGATATCCCAAAGTCCCAGTTTGCGGGTTGCCGTGAGAGAAAAGATATGTCGGTTATCCCAGCTGCTAGGGATATACTCGGATGTCGGGCGTAAATTATGATCCATTTGCTTGAACTCGGAATAGAAATACGTGTAGGCGGCGGATGCCACGATGCCGAAGAACTCTTGCGTGCGAACCATCAATTCCATCCCGTATGCCCGTCCCTCGCCAAGCGACTTGACGGGTTCATCCCCGACAGCGACATAATCCGTGCCCTTGTTGGCAAGCACGATGCTGTCTTGTAACGATACGGGGTATTTATCGTAGGTCTTGTAGAACCCTTCCAGCGTGATCTGGGTCCGGCTGCCGGGGCGGTATTCTATCCCGGCGGCATACTGGTTCGTGGCGATGTATTTTATTCCGTTGCGTTTGTTGACGAGTGCGCCGTTGGCATCAGCATATCCCATGGTCGTGTAGGATGGTAACTGGTAATAACGCCCCGTGCTGGCATTGATAAACCATTCCGGCGTGAGCGAGTAGGATAGGGAAAGACGGGGTGAGAATTGTTTCAGCGGATTGTTCATCCCCGACGTGTAGCTATTCCCGTCTACCCGGGCGCCGAATGACAAGGAGAGGCGTTCCAGGAAAAAACTTTTACTGACCTGTCCGAATACTGACCATTTAAAGAAATCAAAATGCCGGTTATAGCGGATGTCGTTCAGCGTTCCTCCCGTGTACAGTTCCCGTTGTGTCTTGTTCTTGTACGTGGCATACTCTATGCCCGCTCCGAGATTTAGCTTTATGTTTTTCCGGGTCAGGCGGTTGTGCTCGAAACGGAACTTGTTTTCCGTTTCCCCCGAGGTGTAGTCCACCAACTTGGGTTGGCTCTTATCGTTCCGACTGTATTTTTCTATCTCGTTTTGCAGGGTACTCCGGCTAATCACGAAAAGATGGTTCCATCGTTTCCCGTAATACTTGTATGTTGCCCCTAGGGTATAACTCCATTGCACGCTCTCGGGCAAGTAATTCAGCATATATTTTTGGTCATCGTCGGGGTCTTCCATGTTTTTATTGAGGTTATTCACGTCGTATGCCCCGATACCCAGTATCGTCAATTCGCTCTTGGACGAAAAATTGGTTACCGTCTTGAATTGCAAGTCGTTGTACACCGGAAGAAAAGGCAATCCGATCATATCGAACAGAAACTTGAGATAACTCCTTCGGGCGGACATGATAAACGTCGTTTTCGGGGCAAGCGGACCGTCCAGCGAGAGCCCGAAATCGGTAGCCCCGAAAGTTCCCCTTACTTTTATTTTGTCCGGGTTTCCCGATATTTGCCGGAAGTCGAGCAGGGAACTCATCAGGTTGCCCCGGTTCGCGGGAAAGGCTCCGGAATAAAAGTTTACTTCTTTCACGAAATCGACATTCACGATGCTCACCACGCCTCCAGAAGACCCTTGCGTGGCAAAATGATTGAGATTCGGCAATTCCACGTCGTCTAGGTAAAAGCGGTTTTCGCTGGGACCGCCGCCCCGCACGATAAAATCGTTCCGGAATGCCGGGGAAGAAAGTACGCCCGGCATGGATTGCAGCACTTTCGATATATCGCGGTTCCCTCCGGGGTTTTTCTCGATCTCGGCAATGCCTATGCGTTGTAAGGACATCGGACTGACTGCCGTTTTACGAAACGGGTCGGCTTTTACGGTCACTTGTTCCAGGGCAACGGTGTTTTCCTCTAACCCCACGTCCACTGTGCGTTCGGATGCCGTGTTGACCATAAACTCTTCCGATAACTTCGTGTTGTACCCGACACTGCTTACTTCTAGACGGTTGAATCCCAACGGCACGTTCTCTATTCGAAAGTACCCGTTCTCGTCAGTTGCCGTCCCTATCGTGGTTTTCCAGATCACCACATTGGCAAACGGTACCGGTTCATTGTTTTTACTGTCGAATACACGCCCTTTCACGACTCCTTTTTGTTGCGCGAGTGTCACAAAAGGGAAAAAGAATAATAGGGCAAGGGTAAATCGAGTTACTGTTTTCATCTGTTTAAATATCGGTATCGCGAATGTAGTTAAAATACATCTACTTATGCTATATCTTACCCTATTTTCAATGGAAAGTAATTTCTTCTTCCTCGCTTGGTTGAAAAAAAAAGACTTTTCCCCGAAAAAAAATGCTATAATTATTTGCAGATTGCAAGAAAAGCACTACTTTTGTCCCGTCTTCAAGCCTAGGTGGCGGAATTGGTAGACGCGCTGGACTCAAAATCCAGTGTCCCTTAAAGACGTGCGGGTTCGATTCCCGCCCTGGGTACAAAAATCCCCTCTTGATCATTTGATTTTGAGGGGATTTTTATTTTTAAAGTAGCTAAAGGGTAGCTAATATGGGATCATTTCTTTACCCCAATTCTACTGTTACGCTACCCCATGGACGTATCATGAACCAATTATGGACGTATCATGAACGCTGACGGTCGATTTTGATGTGTTTGTGAGTTGATGATGAAAAGATAATGTGGTAGAGAAAGTATAGTGTAAGGGGCAGGGAATACAAGAGTGGGGCGATTTAAGGTGTGAAAAATATATTTTAGGGTTTAAACTGTTGGGGAAGGAATTGTTTTTAAAGTTGAATCGTCGTATATTTGTATCAGTATAATTATATGTGTTCGTGCGAAATGAGGATGTGATCATATTAAAGTATTTGAAAGCCGGGGATACTAAGGGAATGGCATTTTTGTTTGACCGTTATTATCGTCCGTTGGTTTTATTTGCAGATTCTTTTTTGTGTGATTTAGCTTGGGCGGAGGATGTGGTGCAGGAACAATTTGTGAAATTTTGGGAGAGAGAACTTTTTTTGAATGTTCACGAAAAGGCGTTGTCCACTTTTTTGTTTGTATTAATCAAGAATGCTTGTATTAATGTATTGGGACGTAAAGGGATACCGACTGAGGATATTTCTGCCTATTGTTATGATATCGTGGAAGAAGAGGTGGAGGATTTGGATGAACGTACGGTGAATACGGTGAGATCTGCGTTAGAGCGATTACCACAACGAATGAAAGAAGTCGTGGTGTACGTAGTGTGTGAAGGTTGTTCTTACGCGGAAGCTGCTGAACGTATGGGTGTTTCCGTTAATACCGTAAAGACTTCTTTGCGTAAGGGAATGAAAGAGTTGCGGGAAATGCTGGAGGAAAAAAGGGATTTTCTTATCTTGTTATTGTACGGGGAAAAAATATTTTGCTGATTTCTTGAAAAAAATTGTTTTTGAATCACCCTTTTTGCAAGGGAATTTTGTTTTTCTATAGAAAAAATGATTCTACAATGGAAATTAGCGATAGTGTGTATCAAGCAATATTCGAGACTTGGACCGGTAAGGCAACTCGGGAACAACGGTCTTGCGTGACACGGTGGCGACAGGAGTCGCCGGAACATGAGTGTTATTACCGGGAGTTGTTTCACTTGTATTGTAGAGTGAGTCGGGTTGGTAAGTATGATAAAATTGACATGGAAGT
Source organism: Butyricimonas sp. Marseille-P2440 (assembly GCF_900091675.1). Lineage (NCBI taxonomy): Bacteria > Pseudomonadati > Bacteroidota > Bacteroidia > Bacteroidales > Odoribacteraceae > Butyricimonas > Butyricimonas sp. Marseille-P2440. The sequence continues at coordinate 1,133,564 of NZ_LT594609.1, forward strand.
TGCAAAGTCCCAGATGATGCGGCAATTGTCGGAAAAACGAAAAAGGAGGCAATGGAGATTGCATGTATGGAGGGGGACTGTTGCGGCTTCAATTCTCGTGATATTTACTTTGTTTTATATTTGGCAAGGTGAAGAAAAAGGAGTGGTATCCTTGGATGCTGATCAGGTGATTGGCGGTCAGCGCGGTGTGACTTTAGTGCTGGGAAACGGCCAGGAGGTTCCTTTATCCCGGGATTCTTCTTTTGAATTGGAGGAGGGGAATGTGCGTGTACGGCAATATTCCGGGGAAGGTGTGTATTTCGTGGATAAGGACGATTCTCGATTAAAAGAAATGCCTGTTGAATATAATACGATACGGGTTCCTCGGGGAGGAGAATACGTGTTGACCTTATCGGACGGGACAAAGGTATGGTTGAATTCTGCCACGGATTTGCGTTTCCCGGTACGGTTCACGGGAGAAACCCGAGAGGTGGAGATCGTGGGGGAGGGATATTTTGAGGTTGCCAAGGATACGGCTTGCCCTTTTATCGTGCGTTCCGGGGGAATGGAATCGCGGGTGTTGGGGACTTCTTTTAACGTGAGGGCTTATGCGGATGAAATATTAAAGACCGTAACGTTGGTTTCTGGCAAGGTACAAGTGAAGGCTGGTCAGGGTGAGGAGTTATTATTGCCAGGATGGCAGTCAATCTGGAATGAATGGGAGTTGAGAAAGCAACAAGTGAATGTCGATCCTATTATTTCTTGGAGAATGGGAATGTTTGATTTCGTGGAAATGCCTTTGGAGGAATTAATTGTGCAGTTGAGTCGATGGTATGATGTGGATTTCTTTTTCGAAAGCCAAGATATCAAGAAGATCCGTTTCACGGGAGCGGTTAAACGGAGTAATTCTTTGAAGTTTATGTTAGATTTTTTGGAGTTTGCTTCAGGAGTAAGATATGAAATCAGGAATAAAACAGTTCGTTTATATAGTGTGAAATAAAAAGCCCTCGGGTGTTAGCGGCACCTTCGGGCAAAGTGTTGTAAAATTTAATGATCAAAAGTATGAAAAAAAAGCGACAATGGAGGTTACTTTTGTTGAAAAAAGAACCTTTGAGAACATTTTTTAAAATGAAAATCGTTACGATGATGCTTTTCGTTTTTGTGTTAGGGGTACATTCGGAGGGAATTGCCCAACATAAGATGAACGTGAATTTTGAGAGTGTAACTTACGAGGACTTGTTTCAAGAAATTCGCAAGCAAACGGGTTTTGTGGTGATGTATAACAGTGATGTGTTAAATAAGCATGCCAATGTGAAGGCTAATTTCGGAGAAATTGAGTTGCGAGATTTGTTGGATCGAGTATTGTCGGCGAGTGGTTTTGTTTATAAGTTAGATGGAGAATTTGTGCTTGTGACGGTCAAAGAGAATGATAAGAAGGAGAATAAATCCCGTCCGGTCAAAGGTTTGATCACGGATGAGAAAAAGTTGCCATTGCCGGGAGTGACAATTGTCTTGAAAGGAACTTACGTTGGTACGGTGTCTAATGACAAGGGAGAGTTTTTTTTGAATGTCCCCTATACGGTAGACACTCTAATTGTCAGTTTTATAGGAATGAAAACGCAGTATGTCGCTTTGGTAAAGGACCGGAATGAATACACGATCGTGATGAAAGAGGAGGCAGAGCAATTAGGAGAGGTGGTCGTTACCGGTTATCAAGAATTTGACAAATCGCGGATGGCCGGTTCTATTTCTTCGATTAAGGCGGAAGATTTGTATTTCAGCGGGACAAATACGTTGGAACAGGCATTGCAAGGACGTTTGCCGGGAGTGGTTATCACGAATCAAAGTGGTCTGGTCGGTGTTCGTCAGAAGGTCCGGGTACGGGGAACTTCCACTTTGTTGGGAAGCCAGGAACCGGTTTGGGTGGTAGATGGTATTATCCAGGAAGATCCGCTTCCATTTAATACACAGACTTTTAATAATTTAGGGGAGATTAATTCGGATAATTTCGATTACATCCGAAATTTTGTGGGAAGTTCTATTTCTTGGTTGAATCCTAATGATATAGAGAGTATCACCGTGTTGAAGGATGCTTCTTCCACGGCTATTTATGGGGTGCGTGCCGCTAACGGGGTTATCGTGATTAAAACAAAACGAGGAAAAGCAGGTAAGCCGACAATTTCTTATTCCGTGAATTTGAATGTTGCCGAACAGGTGACTTATGATAAATTGGAATTAATGAATTCCAAGGAACGGGTGTCCGTATCCAAGGAAATATTTGAACGTGGGTTAAATGCGAATTGGACTAATAACACGATAGGTTATGCGGGTGCGTTGAATCGTTATTTGAAAAAGGAATTGACCAAGAATGAGTTTGAAGAGGAAGTGGCCCAGTTGGAAACCGAGAATACAGATTGGTTTGATATTCTGTTCCGAACACCTTTTAGTCATTCTCATTCTTTATCTGTTTCCGGGGGAAGTGAGGATGTACGTTTTTATACTTCTCTTTCTTATGGCTCGAACAAGGGTACTGCTGTCGGGAATGATTCGGAAAATTTCGGGGCGAATGTCGGGGTGGATGTGAATTGGAAAGAACGAGTAAGAACTTCTTTCACGTTATCCGGTTCTTATGTTACAACAAATGGATTTTATATTGTAGATCCGTATGGTTACGCGAGGAAAACCAACCGGGCTATAGCTGCTTACAAGGATAACGGAGAGTTGGCTTTTTACCAGCAGGCTAACGGATATCTATATAATATAGTTAATGAACGAGATCAAACGGGGAACGTGAATAAAACCTTGTCTTTAAACACGAATTTGAACTTGAATGTGGATATCACGAGTAATTTGAAATATCAGATGTTGGGAAGCGTGAATGTATCTTCTGTAATCGGGGAATCTTGGGCAACGGAACGTACGGCTTATATTGCTGCCATGCGTTGGTATGATTATGGAACAGTGAAACCAACCGATGCCGATTACAAGAATTCTCCACTTCCTGTCGGGGGAGAATATAATTCGGTGGAAACGAAGGCTTTGACCTGGAATTGGCGTAATGCTATCTCGTTTGACAAGGTATTTAATGAGGTACATGCGTTGACGACCATGTTAGGTATAGAATTTTCCAGCACGAAAAATACCGGTTTTTCTTCCACTGCTTACGGTTATTTAAAAGATAGAGGAAAATCATTTGCGCAAGTACCTATTCAGCGGATAAATCCTGTGAATGGGAATGGTATGGCCAACGAGTTGTTGAACAAATTTACCCGTAGAATTACAGATCGCCTCACGAATCAAATGGGGGCTTATCTGACATTAAATTATGCTTATGACGGTCGTTACGTGGTGAATGCCAGCGTGCGTACGGATGCGTCCAATCGTTTCGGGAGATATGCCAACGAGAATTTCAATCCGGTATGGGCCGGGGGAGTGCGTTGGAATGTAACCCGCGAACATTGGTTTAGTCACCAGAATATCGTGTCGGATTTAAATTTACGTTTTAGTTTCGGATATCAGCGTAATATGGCCACGAATTATAGCCCAAGTTTGATCGTGAAAATTCCCACGGGGGCGTCAGCCAACGTGACAGATGTCCACACGGGAGAAAATTTGTTGAATATAACTTCTTTGCCATACGAGGATTTGCGTTGGGAAAAAACGATGTCCTATAATTACGGGGTCGATTTGGCATTGTTTAATAATAAAATACAAGTCGGTTTCGAGTATTACGTGAAAAAGGGGAAGGATATAATCACTTCGTTGATTTTGCCGAGAGAATATGGTGTGGAAAATATGCCGGTGAACGGGGGAAGTATGAAAAATACCGGTTATGATTTGAGTGTAAGTTTTGTTCCGGTACGTACGAAAAACTTTACATGGAATGTGGGAATTAATACATCCCAGAATAATAATAAAATTACAAAAGTCGGTGTTCAAAATTTGACGTGGAAAACTGCCGTGTCCGGTTCTTATACCAAGTCCGGTTATCCGGTATCTGCATTTTGGGCGTTTGATTGCGAGGGAATAGATCAAGAAACCGGTTATCCTATTATTAATCTGGAAACACATGGCGAGGAAGACCCTTCTGTCGATCCGACCACTTACATGGTATATGCCGGTAAATTGGATCCGGATTTCACGGGAGGTTTGTCCATGTCGTTCCGTTATAAACAATTCACGCTTTCCACGAATTTTTATTTGCAATTAGGGGGCAAGAAATTTTTAGCGGATGCTTATCAGTCAACAACGTTGCCTTCCGAGTACGAGAATTTGTCGTCCGAGTTAAATGGTCGTTGGCGGCCGGGTGATACGGATGCCTGTTTCCCGGGATTGCCGGATAAGAATGTGGTCAATTTTTCACTGCCTGATGGAAAAACCAGTAACGAGTATGAAATGTATAACAAGAGCAATGTGCGGGTGGTCAATGCTTCATCATTGAAATGTAATAATTTGTCGATTAGTTATTTCTTGCCGGGAAAATTTACCAAACATTTGTATTGCAAGGGAATTAGCATGAGTGCCAGTATGTCGAATCCGTTCCGGATTGTCAGCAAAGATTTCAAAGGACGGGATCCGGAAGTCGCAACAGGGCAGCAACCCGTGATGAGTTCGTATTCATTTAATTTAAGTGTAACTTTTTAATCAAAGGATTATGAAGAAGTATATTAGTTGTTGTTGGATTGGATTCTTGTGTTTGCTTTCCATTTCTTGCCATGATTTCTTCAAGGAATCTAGCCAGGACGAGATTATACCTTCAACGGTTGAGGATTTGCGGGCGGTGTTGTATAGCGAAGCCTATCCTTATACTTTGGGAACGTATGATACGTATCTGTTATTGTTGACTGACGAGATCCAGTGTAATGGATTGAAACATAATAATTATGTGGCGGTGCATGAAAACGGCACTCCCGTGTTTACGTTTAACCCGGAAATGTTCGATGGCGTGGAGGTTTTCCCGGATGAGGCGAATGGCTGGAAAGCTTATTACAAACAAATCATGGGGTGTAATGTGATTCTCGATCAAGTGGAAGAGATCAGCGGTAATGAGCAAGAAAAAGCGGCATTGAAGGCCCAAGCTTTATTATTGCGTTCTTTTTATTATATGAAGTTAGCTATGATTTACTGCCAACCTTATAACGGGGAAGGGGTAAATCCCGAAATCGCTTTAGGATTGCCTTTGATGTTAACGATGGAGATAACGGATGATTTCCCCAAGCGTTCTTCCTTGAAAGCTTTGTATGATCAAATTGAAAAGGATTTGTTAGCGGCTGCCGCGATGTTGAAAGAGAATGAAGAGTATCTTCCAGGCAATGTATATAGAGTAAATCCTGTGGCAGCGTATGTGTTATTGTCTCGGTTTTATTTATACAAAGGGGATGATACTTCACTGAATGAGTCGATTAAATATGCAGGGTTGGCAATTGAGAAGGGACCCTTATTGACTTTTTTACGTAATATTCCCAATGGTAAAAGTATTTATGATACGGATGCAAGTTCGGAGGTGGTATGGACGTATGGTGCGGCTTCGACCTTTAAGCATGCTATTTATTTCGGGAGCAATCGGTATTCAGGTGCTATGCCTTGGACGGTTTCCAATAAGTTCATGACGTTGTATGATGCCGAGAATGACCTGCGTTATAAGACCTATTTCCAGATTTCAACAGGGGAAGTTTATGGCAATAAGGTCGGTTGGAACACGTTTAATGGTTCGGACCGGGGTATTCGGATGGCGGAGGCATATTTGAACCGGGCGGAGGCACTAACCCGGCGTTTTGTGAAATCCGGGAATGAGACGGATCGTGTCGAGGCTTTGAAATGTTTGAATGATTTACGGGAAACAAGATTTGTAGAGGGTACATACGTGAATGAAGATATTACTGATGGCAATAAGTTGTTGGCTTTTTGTTTGGAAGAACGTCAACGGGAACTGTGTTTAGAGGAAGGGTTCCGGTGGTATGACATTAAACGATTAGGTCTTTCTGTCAGTCATAGCTATATCGATGCCGAAGGGATCGCGCATGAATACGTGTTGGAAAGCAATTCTCCTTTATACGCTTTGCCTATTCCCAAAGATGCTATAGATAGAAATTATCAATTAGAACAAAATCCGAGATAGTATGAATTTAAAAAAATATTTTTATATCATTTTGTTGTTACAAATGGTGTTTGTGACAGCTTGTTATACAGAGGATGATTTGAAGCCCTCGGGAGAAATAACCAGTTATTCTGTGCCGCAAGGGGATCATGATTATGATGATGTGATTGTTTCTTATTACGAGAAGTATGGTTCTTGTTTATTGTATAAATTTACCGAGAAAGATACTTATTGGACGCCTTCTGCTTGGATGAATGGTGTATTGGGAGAAGGAGGGAAAGCTGGATATATAATTTCGTTTGCGAATGAGAATTATATCGGCAATCAGTTGGGGGTAATTGAAGATTTGTGGTTCGCCCATTATTCTGAAGAATTTTTATCCAAATTCTTGCCTGTGACCATCTTTCTTTGTTCCGAGATTGATTCCGTGTATATGAAATGGGATTTTTCAACAGTTCCGTTTTCTCAGAAGGGAATAGGGAAAAAAGTAGATGCATGGTATAATTATGATAACATTTGTGTGGGTCGCGGCAATGAGTCGTCCATGCGGATGACGGCTGACGACTCGTTGAAATTTCGGGATAAGATTAACCGGATATTTGTAGAAAGTATTTTGGGGCGGGGTTTGTCTGTTCCCACGAAAGAATTTGATGAGGTTGTAAACTACAACGAGAGTAAGCTTACTTCAAAAACACGCCCTGAGTTATGGAAATTGGGTATTCCCCGTCAGGTCAGTTATGGTATTAGTGTCGCGAATGATTGGAAGAGTTTTATTCTGATGATGATTGGCCATTCCGAGGAATTCTTGACTAGGGTTCCTCAGTACACGGATAACTATAATGATACTGAAAAGAATTTTGACGGTATTTTGAACCCTGCAAAAGATGTGAACGGGTTGCTAAAGAAACGTTATGATATGGTGCGGAATTATTTTATAGAGAATTATAACATGGATTTGCAGTCCGTGGGTAATGGATTATACGAGTAATATGAGATATTTGTTTGTATGTATATCACTGTTATGCATTTGGGGAATAAATGTCATTGATGCACAAGGGCAGCATATTAATTTGCCGTTGGATAGCGTTATTCGGAAAGATGCGGTGAAAAAAAGTGGTTTTTGTACGGTATATGAACAGGATAGTCGTTATTATCTGTCTATTCCGGAAGATAAATTGGAACGGGATATTTTAGTTACGATAACCATATTGAAAGGAAGCGCACGGGTGGAACGGGATCCGGAAATGCGTTTCGGGTACGGGGGAGACTCTGTGTTCGAGCGTTTGATGCGTTTTAGAAAAAATGGGAATACTATAGAAATTGTGTCTCCTCGGGTGTATTACCTGAGGGATGCAAGCTCTAGTTATGATGCTTATCTTAAAAGTACTTTTGATGGTGTCGATGTAGCTCTTCCTGTTGTAGCGACGGATGGTAATTCTTACTTAGTGGATATCACTGAATTGTGGATGAAGGATATGGATTTCTTCCTGTTGAAAGGTGCCAAAGGTATTATGAAATTAGGAAATTTTCTTTCCCAGTACTCTTATCCACTGGAGGCGCAAGTTTTTCCCGAGAATTTGAATTTTGTTTCCCGTTGTGCTTATTCGGTGGCAGATAAAGTGAAGGACGGGGATTTCGCGTTGACAACGTGGGAAGTGGTCGCATCGTGGTTTCTTTTGCCGGAAAAACCGATGGACGTGAGATTATTTGATGAGCGGGTCGGTTATTTCACGACTATATTAGATGGAATGTTGGAACGGGATGATAAAATGGGAAAGGTGTTGGTTGCTAACCGCTGGAGGCTGGAGCCGAAGCCGGAAGATATGGAAAAGTATAAGCAGGGAGAACTGGTGGAACCTCAAAAGCCTATCGTGTTTTATATTGATAGGTCAACTCCGGATTATCTGGTCCCCTATTTTATTCAAGCGATAAACGCATGGCAACCCGTTTTTGAAAAGGCCGGTTTCAAGCATGCGATTTATGCAAAGTTAGCGCCGACACTGGAAGAGGATCCGGAGTATAATGAAGGTGACGTGCGTTACCCGTTGGTATCTTACAAGGCATCGCCGATCCCGAATGCTTATGGCCCGATGGTGGTGGATCCTCGTTCCGGAGAGGTGATTACAGCGCATATTGCCATTTTTCATTCAGTGCAGAGCTTGTTGCAACGGTGGTATTTCGTGATGTGCGGGGTAGTGGATCCTCGGGCTCGAGAATATCCTGTTAATAAAGAAGTGATGGGAGAGCTGGCTGCAACTGTTTTGACGCATGAAGTGGGACATTCTTTGGGTTTACGCCATCATTTTGTGGGAAGTACGGTATATCCCGTGGATAGTTTGCGAAGTTTATCTTTTGTTCGGCGGCATGGATTGGGGGCATCTATTATGGATTACCAGCGGTTTAATTATATTGCTCAGGCGGGAGACGGTATGGAGTTGCGGGATTTATTGCCGAAAACAGGTGTGTATGATGATTTTGCCATTGAATGGGGATATCGTCTTTACCCGGAGTGTAAAAGCCTGGAGGCAGAAACGGAATGGTTAAGATCATGGGTCACTGAAAAACGAAAAGATTATACATGCCGCTATATGGAGGAAACGACGTTGCAGGATCCTCGAGTCCAATCGGAAGATTCCGGGGATGATGTTATTTATGCCAATCGCTTGGGAATGGCTAACCTGAAGGTTATTATGGATCATTTGGAAGAGTGGACTCCGGAAGGGAAAAACTATGCTACATTGAGAGAACGTTATATGTCTGTATTGAACCAGTATTACAATTACGTGAATCACGTGTTGAAATACGTGGGTGGTATCTATTCCAATAATCCGGACCGTAACGAGGATATGGCAGTATTGGAATTTGTGGATAGGGAAAAACAGGAAGCTGCTTTCGACTTTTTAAAGGAGTATGTTTTTTCGGATCAGAATTGGCTTTACCGGGAAAAGTTGATGCAGAAGACCGGGGTTGATTTTAATAGGCATATACAGGAGCCGATAGCAGCATTGGTTGCCAAGGCGTTGATGAAATACAATTCCCTTGCCAAGGGAGAGGAAATGAACGAGAAGGGATTGTCCGTTCGGGAGTACATGGATAAATTATATGTCGCATTTTTTGAGACGAGACCTCTTGAAAAACAATTATCTCGTTACGAAAAGATGTTACAATCGGTTTTATTGCAAAATTTGGTGATTAGTGTGGAAAATCAGGCTAATTTGTATTGCGGTAAGAATTTGTCGGTAAATACTGCTGTGGTGAAAATAAAAAACAGACTGAAAGAGGCGTTGAATCAGCCGAAATTGGATGTATTGACATCGGCTCATTACAAGACCTTGTACGATTTTATTATTTTATGGGAAACAGGGGAAAATAGTGCCTTATTACATTAAAATTGATTCAAGTATGAAAATACTCAATAAATATATATTGTTTTTATTTGCCTGGTTGATTACCGGCATTGCAAAGGGACAGGTTGTCAACACTCCTATGTCGTACAATCAATTTTGTGAACAAAAAGACTTGAAGACGATAGAAGGATTCTATACAGTTTATAATTTGAAGGATAAGTATTACCTGGAGATTCCCGGGGAAGTGATGGGACGGGATGTGCTGGTGACAACGCAGGTCGTGGCAGGAAATGCTTCTTTTATATCACCGGCTTCCGGGGTTATTCGTTTTAGAGTGGGATGCCATAATACATTGCAAGTGTACCGTCTACGACCGGTAGAGGTGACGGATTCCTTGGATGTGTACATGGCGGAAGCTCTTCGGAAATCAGGTTTAATACCGGTAGATTATACTTATCCTATCGTGGCGCAGGGGGAGAAAGAAGGGAATGTGATTATTGATTTGACGAATGAATTGAATAGTGCCGGGGGAAATTTGTTTAATGTAAGCGGTTATGCCTGGTTAAATCACCCTGATCCTAGTCGTTCCGGTGTAGAGGGAGTGCGGGCTATCGAGCAAGGGGTAGCGTTTTTGGTTGCCCGTTCCCAAACAGATTACCAGAATAACCCGAGGAATGGAGTAGGGAGTGATATTGCTTCCACGTTTAGACTGGAGATGGTGTTGCAGTTGTTGCCACAAAAGGAGATGGAATTGCGGGAAAGTCACCCTGCTTATGGTTTTGAAACGGTATCCCGAATGTTTTACGATTCGGAGAAATATACAGCTTCTAAACAACAATATATTCAACGTTGGCGATTAACTGCATCCCGGGAACAATTGAAACAGCAAAGGCGGGGGGTACTTATTCAGCCGGAACGTCAGATTTGTGTGTATGTGGATCCCTTGGTACCCCAGCCTTTCGTGGAAAGTATTAAAAATGCTTTAGCACAATGGTCTGTCGCATTCGAAAAAGCCGGTTGGAAAAATGTTTTCAGGTTGAGTAGCGATGTCACAGATGCTTCGTTGGTGTATGGATCGATTTTATTCCGTTGGGGAGCTGCTTATAATGATAATAATTATTCTAAGATCGTGAATCCGGTTACGGGAGAAATTTTATGTGCTCGCGTGAATATGATGGATGAAAACGCAAAGAGTTTGTTAGATACTTATTTCCTGCAGTGTGCTTTGTTGGATTCTCGTATTCGGAAAGATTTGTATGATGTTTCCGTGCGTCAGGATATCGTAACGGCTCAGCTCGCCTCTTTGTTTGCACGGGTGTTGGGCATGCAGCCTAATGGAGTTGGGAAACTAGCGTTTAAACCGGCAGATCTTCGTTCCGAAAAATGGTTGAATAAATACGGTTTATCGGCTTCCGTTTCTTCTGCTCTTCGTTTTAATTATGTGGCTAGACCCGAGGATAAAATCAGCGTGAAGAATTTGTTTCCCCGGGTATCGGTGTATGATTATGAAGCTTTGCAGTATGCTTACGGAAATTCAAACCGATTGCCTTCTGTGAAAAGCAGTTTCTATATGCCGGAGGAAAAAGTTAGTTCTTCTTTCGAGCAGAAATATGATTTATCAAGTGATTTGTATGAGGCTAGTCTGGCAGGAATCCGAAATATTCAGGAAATTTATCCTAAGTTGGGTAAATTGTTGAATGGTTTGCAGGGGAAACAGGATACTTGGAAAAGATTGTCGGATTATTCTATTCGTTCGTTGGCATTATATCAGGCTTATTTGGAACAGATGATGGAGTTGGTCGGTGGTAGCATGAAGCATACCATTATCCGGGGCCTGAATGAATCTCCGGTTTCATACGTGTCCAGGGAGGAACAAATTAAGGTGCTTGCTTACATGGAGGAAAATGTGTTTCAACAAGTGAGTCCTTGGATTTATAAACCGGGATGGTATAAAGAGGCTAATTATAATTTGGATGATATGATGAAAGGTATGGCGATTATTTTAGCCAAACGATTTTATAATCAAGAAGCTATGATCGCCTTGATCGAATCGGAAAGGATTTCGGGAGAAAAGAAAGCATATACGGTGAAAGAGTTGTTGGCTTATGTTGATCGAGTAATTTTCGAAAATTATGATACAGAGAAACCCGTTTCAGATTACAAGCGTGCGTTGCAGGCCGGATTTGTCTTTAATTTTGCTGTGGAGATGGCTAAAAATCATATTTCTTTTGGGTTGGGGAGGTATGGCGTAGATGTGTTGCATGTTTATTTTATCAAGATGGCGCAAGAAGTGAAGCGTTTGAGCGAAACACATCAAGATCCGGTGACGAGAGAGAACTATCGGTTGATTTTAATGAAATTGAATAGAGAGTATTTTGATAAAAAATAGTATGATGAAAAGAATTTGCTTTATAGTTTTCCTATGCTGTTGTTTCTTACAGGGCATTGCGCAGAATCGTGAGATAAATTTTGGACAAACTACATTGGAGGAGGCTCTGGAAAGAGCTTCCCAATCCAATAAGTTGATTTTCGTGGATTGTTATACGACATATTGTCCACCTTGTCGAGAGATGGCAGCCACGGTATTTAAGACGGACAGTGTCGCTGATTTCTTTAATGCGACTTTTGAAAATGTGAAAATGAATATGAGTGAAAAGGAAAATAAACTCTACATGGAAAAATATTTTGTTGGGGCATTTCCTTCTTTCTTGTTGTTGAATGCTAAAGGAGAGCTGTTGTACAAGTTCGTGGGAGGCATGTCGGCAGATAAATTTATGCGGCATATCCGATTGGGTATGGATCCCGATAATGAGGTTGTGCAGATGAATATGGTGTATTCTTCAGGGAAGTATTCCAATAAGTTTATGCGTGATTATATCCGTCTGAAATTAAGATTGTTGGAACGAACTGAGGCTGTACGGTTGACTGCGATGTATTTGGAATCGTTATCATTCAAGGAACGAGCCAGCAAGGAGAATTGGTTTGTTTTTGACGATAAAACATTGTGTGAGGTGAATAATCCGAATATGCACTATTTGTTTGAGCATTGGCGTGATTTTGTAAAACAAAATGGAGAGAAGGTTGTCTTCGATCGGATTGCCTATTTGTGCCGCTGGATGAGTGAATGGGAATTGCGTGATTGGAAATATGAAAAGAGCGAGTCTGATTTTGAATTTTATAAACATTATCTCGCAGAGATGAATATTCCGAATAAGCGGGATTATTTGAGAATGATGGAAATAAATCAAGTGCATGCAAGTGGTGATAAAGAACAAACAAGAAATTTGTTAGCGGAATATGTTCCAGATTTCACGGTGGAAAACCAACAGATTTTGTTTGCAGGAATGGGGTTGTTTCCTAATGTAGAGAGAGAGAAGGGAACGCAGTTTTATGAGTTGGCTAAAAAGATCTTGTTGAAAGGGGAAAAATCCAATCTTACGAATTTTTTGGAATCTATTGTAGATGTTGAAGAGATTTACGGAGGGGAAAAATATGATGTACCGGCATTACAAACGAAAGTTGGGGGAACTTCTATTATTCCTTTTTTTCATCCAGCGAAAGAAATGTTTTGGTATGTGTTAGAAAATGCCGAGGGGCAAAAACAGTATTATGCTTATGACCGGAAGCGTGGGAAGCGGGTTTTGTATGATTTTGAGGTTATTGACCGTTGCTTGCAGAAAATGGGGGTGGCGGAAAATCACGGGATGATATTTTATAATCCGAAATTTACAAATGATGATATTGTGCCGGTGCTGAGTATGAATGGGAAGGATTATTTGTACGATGCCAAAAAGCGGACACTGACCCCTTATACATCTGCTAAAAAGTTTTCTATGCGTCCTTTCGGGTATTCCCCGGATACGTGTTATGAAGTACACATGCGTGATTATAATTTGTGGATAAAGAATCGAAAGACGGGGGAGGATACGCAGTTAACTTTTGACGGGGAAAAGAATTGGGATTACGTGGTGGCGGATATGCAATGGATGGGACAGAATGGTGATTTTTATATTACTCGGGAGGATTCCCGAAATGTCAAAGAGTTTGCCGTGTTGTATACTTGTACGTTTGGAGGACCTTCCGTACATTCGTATAAATATGAATTACCCGGAGATTCTTTGGTAAGAAAACAAAGTTTGTACGTGGGGCAAGTTAAGGATGGAAAGTTGATTAAGGTCGCGGTGGAGAAATGGTCGGGACAATTGTTGCAGATTTTAAAAACTCCGGACGTGGAGGATCGGGTGTTCTTTATCCGTAAGAAAAGGATTCGTGATGAGTTTGAATTATGTTCGGCAGACGTGAAAACGGGAGAGGTGAACGTGATTTTGCATGAAGTAAGCAAGCCCTATATTAGCGAAGAATTGTTTAGTTGTCATGTGGTGAATAGAGGACGAGATATAATTCTTTGGTCTGATCGTAGCGGTTGGGGACATTATTATCATTATAACGAGAAGGGTGAATTAGTGAATGCAATCACCGTCGGTAACTGGACTGCCGGCAGAGTGGCGAAAATCGATACCTTGAAACGAGAGATGTTCTTGTACGGTTATGGCAAAGAAAACGGGCGAAATCCCAATTACGCATATTTGTATAAAGTTGGTTTTGATGGTTCCCGTTTGGCTTGCTTGACTCCGGAGAATGCTGCACATCATGTGTTTATCAGTCCTACAGGAGATTTGATTGTGGATAATTTTTCCCGTATAGATACTGTGCCGCAGGTATCTGTGCGAGACAGGAATGGCAAGTTGATGACAATGTTGGAAAAACCGGATGTTTCGAAATTGTTGAATTATGGCTGGCGTTTCCCAGAACAATTTACCGTGAAAGCAGCAGACGGGAAGACTGATCTTTACGGTATTATGTGGAAACCGTTTGATTTTGATTCAACGAGAGTGTATCCGATTATTTCACAAGTATATCCGGGTCCTTTCACGGAAACGGTATGGACGGAGTTTACGGTATTTGACCGTTATAATAACACGGCATTGGCTCAACGAGGGTTTATTGTGGTTTGTATGGGGCATCGAGGAGGTTCTCCTTATCGGGATAAGGCTTATGCCACATATGGGTATGGTAATCTGCGGGATTATCCGTTAGCTGATGATGTATGTGGAATCCGGCAATTGGGACAGCGTTTTTCTTATATTGACACAACCCGAGTGGGAATTTACGGCCACTCTGGGGGAGGTATGATGGCGGTGGCGGCTATTTGCTCGTATCCGGATTTCTACAAGGTGGCGGTAGCTTCCTCGGGGAATCATGATAATCGGATTTATAACCGTACATGGGGAGAAACTTATCAAGGCATAGGGGATAACAATCATTTTCAAGTGGATTTGAATCAGGATTTAGCCAAAAATTTGAAAGGACATCTTTTGCTAGTAACTGGAGAAGTTGATCAAAATGTACATCCGGCACATACGATGAGAATGGTGAATGCTTTGATCTTGAATAATAAAGATTTTGATTTACTGGTTCTTCCGAATCAAGGTCATCATTATGAGGGACACTACAAAACTTATTTCGAGAAGAAAAAGCGGGATTATTTTACCCGTTATCTTTTGGAAGAAGGGAATGTTAAGTGAAATGTTTGTGTATAAACAAGTCAAATGGATGTTGTTTTATTCATGAAGTAGAGTGTAATGAAGTGTTGTTATTTGTTGTTTATTAGTTTGTTATTTGCTTGTGTAAGAAATGTTGATGTTAAATCGCAACAACATTTGCCAGATGGCACATTAAAGAGTGGAGATGAGGCTGTTATTCAGGAATTAAAGAACTTTTATGAATCTTTGAAAACGACATCGTGTGCGGCTCAAAGGACGAAATTAAGTTCTTTCGCTTTTTTTGAAAATATAGATGCATATACAGTTTTAAAGATACCTTATTATGTGCTGAATCAAGAAAAATTTTACGAGAATCCTTCTCCCAAGCAATTAATGAATAATTTGTATCAACCGGATGAAAAGAAATGGTTTGTGGGGATGGGGAGAGATACGGTATTATTTACTGCGGAAAAACAAGATTCTGTTTGGATACCACGCACTTTTATCTTGGATTGGGGAAAGGTTATAAGTTGGCTCCCGGCAAAATTGAAGAAGACCGGAGCAAATGACTATAAAATTTTTGAGTTGGGGAATAATATTTATATTACCTTTAAAAGAAATGAGACTAATATTTATTATGTAGTGACGGGTTTGCAGGAATGGTCTGAGGCTCAATTTTGTGGACTTGCACTTGATTACATTAATCAAAGAAAAGCTTCCTCTACTCGAAAATTTCCTATGAGTGATGGTTGTGAAGTAAGCCCTGAGTAGTTATTATATGGTTCTTTAGTTTCTGCTTTTTAGGAAAAAGTAATTTTTTATTAATATTGCGGAAAATGATTGACTATGGGAAATTTGTTTACGATGGTGACTGTTCGTGCCGATTATGAGCAAGGGGCGTTGGTGATTTTGGATCAGACGCAATTGCCGAATCAGGAAGTATATTTGGCGTTAAAGACGGCGGAGGAGATTTGGGAAGCGATTTATTCTTTAAAGGTGCGAGGGGCTCCGGCAATCGGGGTGGCGGCTGCTTATGGAATTTCCGTGTTGATGCAGGGAGTGGAGAAGATGGATTTCGAAAGTTTCTATCAGGAGTTCGTGAAGATAAAAGTATATTTGGCTTCTTCTCGTCCCACTGCAGTGAATTTGTTTATGGCGTTAGATCGGATGGAAGCCCGGTTGTTGCGACATAGAGGGGAGGGGCTGGCGGCTTGGAAACAGGCGTTACGGGAGGAAGCTGAGGCTATTCGTGCGGAAGATGCCGGAGCGTGCCGTCGTATTGGAGAGTGGGGGCTGTCGTTATTGAAACCGGGAATGGGATTGCTCACGCATTGCAATGCGGGACATTTGGCGGTGTCCGAGTACGGGACGGCGTTAGCGCCGATTTATCTCGGGCAGGAGAGGGGGTATGGTTTCTCGGTTTTCGCCGACGAGACTCGTCCTTTGTTACAGGGAGCGCGTCTGACAGCTTTCGAACTGCAAAAGGCGGGGGTGGATGTTACTTTGATTTGTGATAATATGGCATCGGCGGTAATGAAACAGGGGCGGGTGCAAGCTGTGCTGGTGGGGTGTGACCGGGTGGCGGCTAACGGGGATACGGCAAATAAGATCGGGACGTCAGGTGTCGCGGTGTTGGCGAAATATTACGGGATTCCGTTTTACGTGTTGGGACCGACTTCCACGATTGATTTGGAATGTCCTGCGGGAGAGCAAATCGAGATAGAGGAACGGGCTCACGAGGAGGTAACGGAAAAATGGTATACCCGGCGAATGGCACCGGAAGGAGTGAACGTTTATAACCCGGCTTTCGACGTGACTTCTGCCGATTTGATCACGGCTATTATCACGGAAAGGGGGGTAGCTTATCCTCCGTTTGAGGAAACGTTGCGGGAATGGAAAGTGAAAGACATTTTGACATAATAATTTATATATTTAAAGACAAAATGACAGACGATTAGATGCACCGAGAATTTTTTCTTTTTGAGAAATGGGTTCTCGGCAGGTCTTTTCCTGCTTGTTTAACAGGAAGATAGTGTGATTGTTTATTTCGTTTTTCAATCGTGAAACTTTTGGACGGAACTTTCGGTATATACTTTGTAATTTCCAAGACAGAAAGGAGTGATTGAGACTATGAACATGAATAATTATACAATTAAGTCGCAAGAGGCGGTGCAGGCAGCAGTGCAGCTGGCGCAGGAGAAAGGTCAGCAGGCGATCGAGACGGGTCACTTGTTGAAGGGAATAATGGAGAAAGGCGAGAATATCACCACTTTTATTTTTAATAAATTGGGTATTAATAGCCGGAATGTTGTCGCGGCATTGGATCGTATCGTGGATGCTTACCCGAAGGTGTCGGGAGGTTCTCCCTATTTGTCCGATGAGGCGAACAAGGTGTTGGAGAAAGCCACGAAACTGGCGGGAGAGATGGGAGACCAGTATGTTTCATTAGAACATATTCTTTTGGGATTGTTGTCGGTGAAAGATCCGGTATCTGCGATGTTGAAAGATGCGGGAATGACCGAGAAAGAAACCCGTGAAGCAATTAATGAGTTGCGGAAGGGGTCGAAGGTAAATTCCCCATCGGCGGAGGATAATTATGACGCTTTGGGGAGGTATGCGATCAATTTGAATGAACGAGCCCGTAACGGGAAACTCGACCCGGTGATCGGACGGGATGATGAAATCCGTAGGGTGTTGCAGATATTGTCACGGAGGACGAAGAATAACCCGATACTGATCGGGGAACCGGGTGTGGGTAAGACAGCGATTGCCGAGGGATTGGCTCAACGTATCGTGAACGGGGACGTGCCCTCGAATTTGGCATCCAAGAATATTTATTCTTTGGATATGGGAGCCTTGATCGCAGGAGCGAAATACAAGGGCGAGTTCGAGGAACGTTTGAAAGCCGTGGTGAACGAGGTGTTGTCTTCGGAAGGGGAGATCATTTTGTTTATCGATGAGATCCACACGTTGGTTGGAGCCGGGAAGTCTGACGGGGCAATGGATGCGGCGAATATCTTGAAACCTGCTTTGGCAAGAGGGGATTTGCGTGCTATCGGTGCGACGACCTTGAACGAGTACCAAAAGTATTTCGAGCAGGACAAGGCATTGGAACGCCGGTTCCAGAAGGTGATGATTAACGAGCCGGACGTGATGAGTGCGATCAGTATCATGCGTGGTTTGAAGGAACGTTACGAGAATCACCATAAGGTGCGGATCACGGATGATGCGATTATTGCTTCCGTGGAGTTGTCACACAGGTATATTTCCGATCGTTTCTTGCCGGATAAAGCGATTGACCTGGTGGACGAGGCTGCTGCCCGTCTGCGGTTGGAAATGAATTCCGTGCCGGAAGAGATTGACGAGTTGGATCGTAAGATCAAGCAGTTGGAGATCGAGAAAGAGGCAATCAAGCGGGAAGGGAAAAGTAAGAAACTGGATGAGATACAAAAAGAATTGGCTGATTTGAACCAGGAGCGCACGAAGTTGCGTGCCCAATGGGAATCCGAGCGTTCTTTGATAGACGAGATTCAGAAGAACAAAGATGCGATCGAGCAATACCGGTTCGAGGCAGACCGGGCTGAACGCGAGGGAGATTACGGTAAGGTCGCCGAGTTGCGATACGGTAAAATTAAGCAAGCGGAGCAACGGATTGAAGAGGTGAAGGCGAAACTTGCCGATATGAAGCACGGGGAGTCGTTGATCCGGGAAGAGGTGACGGAGGATGATATTGCCGCCGTGGTTTCCCGGTGGACGGGGATTCCTGTTAGCCGGATGATGCAGAGCGAGCGGCAGAAGTTGTTGCATTTGGAGGACGAGTTGCA
This sequence comes from Butyricimonas sp. Marseille-P2440, assembly GCF_900091675.1. Classification (NCBI taxonomy): domain Bacteria; kingdom Pseudomonadati; phylum Bacteroidota; class Bacteroidia; order Bacteroidales; family Odoribacteraceae; genus Butyricimonas; species Butyricimonas sp. Marseille-P2440. Next base: position 1,152,354 of record NZ_LT594609.1, read on the forward strand.
CAAGCGGGTGGTCGGTCAGGAAATGGCGATCACGGCTTTGGCTGACGCCGTGCGGCGGAATCGTGCCGGGTTGCAGGATGCCAAGCGACCGATCGGTTCATTTATCTTCTTGGGAACGACGGGAGTCGGTAAGACCGAGTTGGCGAAGGCGTTGGCGGAATTTCTGTTTGATGACGAATCGCTGATGACTCGTATCGATATGTCCGAATACCAGGAGCGGCATTCCGTGTCCCGATTGATCGGGGCGCCTCCGGGATACGTGGGATACGACGAGGGCGGTCAGTTGACGGAAGCCGTCCGGCGGAAACCGTATTCCGTGGTGTTGTTGGACGAGATCGAGAAGGCGCATCCGGACGTGTTCAATATTTTGTTGCAAGTCTTGGATGACGGGCGTTTGACTGATAATAAAGGTCGGGTGGTCGATTTCAAAAACACGATTATCATTATGACCTCGAATATCGGTGCGCATATTATTCAGGATAAACTGAAAGGTATCGACGAGAATAACCGGGATGAGGTGTTGGAGAAGACGAATCTGGAAGTTTACGAGATGTTGAAACAGACGATTCGTCCCGAGTTTCTGAACCGTATCGACGAGATCATCATGTTTGCACCGTTGAAGAAGTCCGAGATCGTGGACATCGTGCGCTTGCAATTCAATGGTGTCAAGAAGATGTTGGGGAACAACGGTATCGCAATTGAGATTACTGATAAAGCGGTGGAATGGCTTGCCGAAGCCGGGTATGACCCGCAATTTGGTGCACGTCCCGTGAAACGGGTGATCCAGCGTACTTTACTGAATGATTTGTCTAAGCAGATATTGGCGGAGGAAGTATCCCGGGATAGCCGTATCGTGGTGGACGTGAAGGATGATAAGATTGTTTTCGAGAACAAGTAAATTATTATACATGTAATGTAGAAGCCTGTAGCCTGATGGTTGCAGGCTTTTGTTTGCTCGAATCGTTGGCGAATAAAATGGTGTTAATCATTTGTTTGGGCTGATATTCTAGGTAATTTTGCTAATATCTATTCATGTAGATTGAGCGTAATAACCGTAATAGTTAATCATATCTGAAATATTTACAATATAGAAGAGCTATATGAAGATGCAACTTATGTGAAAAATGCACAAGTTCAAGAAGAAGGTTGGAGAGTAGTTAAGAGAATCATATCTTATCACATATTATAATTTGGATATGGTTATTTCTGTTGGTTATAGGGTTAATTCGTCGGTTGTAACCGACGAATTAGAAAGTGTTTCACTGATTTGCGAGAATTTGATTAAGCTATTTTTTGGGGGGGGTAGAAATTGCTTTTGTTCGAATAAGAAATTAGGATAGAGAATAACTAACAAAAAAGAGTTAGCAATTAATGCTAACTCTCTAAAATGTCTGTACTCGAGGCGGGACTTGAACCCGCACAGCCGCAATGGCCACGGGATTTTAAGTCCCGCGTGTCTACCGATTCCACCACTCGAGCAACTTGAGCGAAAAACGGGACTCGAACCCGCGACCCTAACCTTGGCAAGGTTATGCTCTACCAACTGAGCTATTTTCGCATGATTGCTTGCAAAACTTGAACAGGAACGCTTTCCATTTTTTGCGATTGCAAATATAGAGCAATTTTTAATACGTGCAAAGGGTTTTGGAAGAAAAAGCGGTAGATTTTTTCGTTCTATTTCTTAAAATCTGTTATTCATGTAGTTATTTGAGGGGTTAATGAAGAGTTTTTAGGATTTTTTCCCTGAATTGATTGTTCTCGGGAGTAGAATGATTATATTTGTCAAGTTTTTTAAGGCAAGAAAATGTCAAGTACAGGAAGCAAAAGAGGAAAAAGTTCATATTTTGTTTCCACGATCAGTATTTCTCTGGTATTGATCGTGGTGGGTATGCTTGTGTTTATTTTATTGAATGCCCGGGTGGTATCGGATCACGTGAGAAGGAATATCGGTTTTGCGGTGATCGTGAAGGATAACACGAATGAGGCGGAAATCAAGCGGGTGCAGAAGATCCTGGATACCCGTCCTTTTGTTTATTCTTCGACTTATATCACGAAAGAACAAGCGGCTCGCTCTTTTAAAAAGGAGATGGGAGAAGATTTCGAGGCGATACTGGGTGGAAATCCCTTGTTGCCGTCGATCGAGATTCGTTTGAATCCGGAGTACGCGAATAACGATTCCCTGGCGGTTATCGAGAAAGGGTTAGCCCGGTTTGATATTATTCAGGAGGTGTATTACCAGAAATCCATGATAGAGAGTATAAACGAGAATATTCATCGTATTACTTTATTGTTCCTGATCGTGGGGGCTGTGTTGGTATTAATCTCGTTCACGTTGATTCGTAACACGATTCATTTGGCGGTGTATTCCCAGCGTCTATTAATTAAGACGATGCAATTGGTTGGGGCAACACCGTTTTTTATTTGTAAACCTTTCGTGTATGGAAGTATGTGGCGGGGATTTTTTGGTGCGTTGATCGCTAATCTAATTCTGTTGGGTGCGATATTCTTTGCACAGGAGAATATTGGTAAGGTGATTAATATCATGCATATGGATGTTATTGTGATGATGGTCGGGTTCGTGATGCTTTCCGGGGTGCTGTTGTCGTTTTTCTCGGCGTGGTTCTCTGTACGGATGTATTTGAACAAGGATTTGAATGAAATATACGCGTAAATAGAAATATATGGCAAGAATTTTAAACGAAAAAAAAGACGGATTTCCTATACCGAAAGATAATTACAAGATGATTCTTATCGGTTTCGGGATTGTTGTAATCGGATTCCTGTTAATGATGGGTGGTGGGGCAGATTCCCCCGAAACGTTTAATTATGATATTTTCAGTTTCAGAAGAATCACGTTAGCCCCGATCGTCGTGTTGTTTGGCTTCGGTTTCGTGTTCTGGGGCGTCATGAGAAAGCCTAAAGAGAAAAAAGAAGAAAAATAAATATTAATGTAATTGAATATTGGTGTGCGTGCATTTTCAATTTTCAATTTTCAATTTTCAATTAATAGATGGAGTGGTTTCAAGCATTGGTTCTTGGCATAATCCAAGGATTGACTGAGTTTTTACCGGTAAGTAGTTCCGGTCATTTGCAGATATTTAGTGCTTTATTCGGTATACAGGGGGAAGAAAATCTGACGTTTGCCGTGGCAGTGCATGCGGCGACGGTTTGTAGCACGATCGTGATATTGTGGAAAGAGGTTTCGGTACTTTTCAAGGGATTCTTTACGTTCAAGTACAATGACGAGATGGCTTACGTGTTGAAGATATTCCTTTCTATGATTCCGGTAGCTATCGTGGGATTCTGTTTTAAGGATTACGTGGAAGAGTTATTTGGTTCCGGGTTGCTGGTCGTGGGGTGTATGTTGTTGGTGACGGCTCTGTTGCTTGCGTTTGCTTATTATGCCAAGCCACGGGTGAAAGAGAAAATATCCTATTGGGATGCTTTGGTGATTGGTTTGGCGCAGGCTTGTGCGGTCTTGCCGGGGTTGTCCCGTTCCGGATCGACGATAGCGACAGGTATTTTATTGGGAAATAAAAAAGAAGCGGTGGCTAAATTCTCGTTCCTGATGGTATTGATCCCGATATTGGGAGAGGCATTTCTCGATTTGATGAAAGGTGGTTTTAGTCCTGCCGAGAGCGGAATCTCTGCGGTTTCTTTGCTTGTAGGGTTTGTTGCGGCTTTCGTGTCGGGATGTATAGCTTGCCGTTGGATGATTAATATCGTGAAGAAGGGAAAATTGATTTGGTTCGCGCTTTATTGTGCGATAGCCGGTATATTGACGATTGTGTTGGGATAATGAAAGACTGGGGGAATATACGTTTTCGGGAAGGAGATGATTTTCGTGCGGGGGCTGTTCTCGTGGTGGATAAACCGTTGCGTTGGACGTCTTTCGATGTGGTAAACAAGATTCGTATTTGCCTGAGGATGGGATACGGGAAAATCAAGGTGGGGCACGCGGGAACGTTAGACCCGTTAGCGACAGGAGTCGTGATTGTTTGCGTGGGGAAAGAAACGAAAAACATAGAGGAGTACATGGGACAGGAGAAGGAATACGTGGCAGAGATTACTTTCGGGCATACGACACCTTCTTTTGATTTGGAAACATCTTTTGATGCCGAATTCCCGTATACACATGTTGATCGGGAGCGATTGGAACAAGCTGTTCGGCAGTTTGTCGGGGAGATAGAGCAATTCCCGCCTACTTATTCGGCGGTTCGGGTAGATGGCGTTCGTGCTTACGAGATGGCACGCCGGGGAGATGAGGTTGAAATGAAGAGCCGGAAAGTGATGGTGAAGGAGATTGAAATATTGAAAGCAGAGTTTCCGGTAGTGGAACTTCGAATTGTTTGCAGCAAGGGAACGTATATTCGTTCTTTGGCGCATGATTTGGGAAAAGCTTGCGGGAGCGGTTCGCATCTTTCTGCGTTGAGAAGGACTCGAGTAGGGGACTTTCGAGTGGAGGATGGATTTAAAATAGATGAAATTATTGGGATTTTAGGAGAAAATTTGTAATTTAGCAAGATTTGGTTAATATATAAAATTGTTCAACATGAAACTATCAAAGTTTAAATATAAGTTGCCGCCGGAGTTAATCGCTTTGCACCCGACGCCGAATCGGGATGAAGCTCGTTTAATGGTATTGGATCGGAAGACCGGAAAGATTGAACACAAGGTATTCAAGGATGTAATTGATTATTTTGGAGAAAAGGATGTGTTCGTGTTTAATGACTCCAAGGTATTTCCGGCTCGGCTATATGGAAACAAAGAAAAGACCGGAGCGGAGATTGAGGTATTCTTGTTGAGAGAGTTAAATCCGGAATTGCGTATTTGGGACGTGTTGGTTGATCCGGCTCGGAAGATTCGTATCGGTAACAAGTTGTACTTCGGGGAAGACGACAGTATGGTGGCTGAGGTGATCGATAATACGACTTCCCGGGGAAGAACCTTACGTTTCTTGTATGACGGGGAATACGAAGAATTTAAAAAAGAATTGTACGCCTTAGGAGAAACTCCGCTACCGCGCTTTATTAACCGGAAGGTAGAGCCGGAGGATGCCGAAAATTACCAGACTATTTTTGCCAAAAACGAGGGAGCTGTTGCAGCCCCGACTGCCGGAATGCATTTTAGCCGGGAGCTAATGAAACGTATGGAAATCAAGGGTATTGATTTTGCGTTTGTCACGTTGCACGTCGGTTTGGGTAATTTCCGGGAAGTGGATGTTGAGGATTTGACCAAGCATAAGATGGATTCGGAACAGATTATCGTGGGGGCGGAAACTGTGAAAATCGTGAATGATGCGAAAGATGAAAAGCGTAAGATATGTGCCGTGGGGACAACTGTTGTACGTACGCTGGAAAGTTGTGTAACAACAAAAGGACGTTTGACGGAATTTGATGGATGGACGAATAAATTCATATTCCCTCCTTATGATTTCAGTGTGCCGGATGCATTTATTTCCAATTTCCATTTGCCTTATTCTACTTTATTGATGATGGTTGCCGCTTTCGGGGGATATGATTACGTGATGGAGGCTTATGATGTTGCTGTCAAAGAAAAGTATAGATTCGGAACTTATGGGGATGCTATGCTAATCATATGATTGGGCTTATTTAAAAATATAGATAGACGGTATGCTGAAAGGTGTGCCGTTTTTTTGATAAAGAGGATATAATTTGGAAGCAAAGGAATTATTGAAATTATTTCAGGCTCATCCTGTTGTCCAGAAAATCACTCGGCGTTTGAGAGAACGTCCGGGAATAAAGGTAAAGCTGGAAAATGGGATCGGGTCGATAGTTTCGTTTGTCGGTGCTAATGTCGGGCAGGAGATGGGGAGTCTTCAATTGTTCGTGATGAACGATAAGGAGGAAGCTGCTTATTTCTATAATGATCTGTTGACTTTTTTTGACGAAGAAAATGTGCGGTTCTTGCCTTCTTCTTATCGCCGGGCTGGTAATTTCGAGGATAAGGATAACGATTCGATACTGGTGCGCACGGAGGTGTTGAATGCTTTGACCGCGAAACAAGTGGGAATGGTGGTGACTTACACGGAGGCTTTAGCCGAGAAAGTAGTCAGTAAAGCCGTGCTTGCAGATATGTCGATGCCCGTGGCTAAAGGCGAAAAGTTATCTATCTCTTTTCTGGAATCTTTGCTTTCCGAGTACGGGTTCGAGCGTAGTGATTTCGTGTATGAACCCGGGCAATTCTCTATTCGGGGTAGTATCGTTGATGTTTATTCGTTTGCAGAAGAGCGCCCCGTGCGAATAGACTTTTTCGGGGATGAAGTAGAAAGCATTCGTTATTTTGACGTGGAAACGCAATTGTCCGAGCAGTTAATTGAACGAGTGGTTATTGTCCCCGATTTGAGCGAAGCAACGAGAAAAGAGTCAAACGTGGGATTGACAGAGTTTTTGGGGAAAGAAACGACGTGGTGGTTGAAGAATTCGTTGTTGATTCATGATCGAATCAAGACGTTGAAAGAGGAAGATGCCGGAGAATTGTTGATAGGGGCGGAGGAACTATTTCTATCGATTGAGAAAAATAGCGTGATCGAGTGGGGACCGGAACTTTATTTCCGGGGGGATGTGCTTCGTCTGGAGGCTGAAGTGCAGTCCGCTGTCAACAAGCAATTCGATTTGTTGGCGGAACATTTGTTGGATAAACAGCAAGATGGTTATACGATATATCTTTGTTCGACAAATGATATGCAATTGCAGCGTTTGAGGGATATATTTTCGGACAAAGGGCACTCGGTTAATTTTGTCCCGGTGGAAGGGACGGTGCATGAGGGATTTAGTGATGCGGATGTTAAAATATGCGTGTACACGGAACACCAGATTTTTGACCGTTACCAGAAGTACCGTTTGAAGACGACTCAAATACGCAAGGGGCGAGAGTCTATCACGATTAGTGAATTGCAGAACTTGCATCCCGGCGATTACGTGGTGCATATCGATCACGGTATCGGGCGTTTCGGGGGATTGACAAAGATAAGTAATGACGGTCGGGTGCAAGAGGCGATACGTTTGGTCTATAAAAATAATGCCGAATTGTACGTGAGTTTGCATTCCTTGCATAAGATATCCAAATACAAGGGTAAGGAAGGGGAGCCTCCAGCCGTGAGCAAGTTAGGAGGCGAGGCATGGAATAAGTTGAAGCAGCGAACGAAATCCCGGGTGAAGGATATTGCCAGAGAGTTAATCGCCTTGTATGCCAAACGCCGTCGTGAGGAGGCTTATGCATTTTCGAAAGACAGTTTCTTGCAGGATGAGTTGGAGGCTTCTTTCATGTATGAGGAAACGCCCGACCAGATGAAGGCTATTCAGGCGGTGAAAGAGGATATGGAGAAACCTCACGTGATGGATCGTTTGGTGTGTGGAGATGTCGGCTTCGGGAAGACGGAGGTTGCTATTCGGGCAGCGTTTAAAGCCGTGGCGGATAGTAAGCAGGTGGCTGTACTTGTTCCGACAACTGTATTGGCTTATCAGCATTACAATACTTTCAAAAAGCGTTTGGAGGGAATGCCTTGCCGGGTAGAATATATCAGCCGGATGAAGAAAAGTGCGGATATCAAACGAGTTCTAAAAGATCTGGAAGAGGGGAAAGTAGATATTATTATAGGTACACATCGCCTGACAAGCAGTGACGTGAAGTTTAAAGACCTCGGGTTGCTGGTCGTGGATGAGGAACAGAAATTCGGGGTGGCTGTAAAGGAAAAATTGAAGCGTTTGAAGCTGAACGTGGATACGATCACCATGACGGCAACACCGATTCCGCGTACATTGCAGTTCTCGTTGATGGGGGCACGTGATATGTCGATTATCCGGACGCCGCCGCCTAACCGGTATCCGATTGTGACAGAGTTACACCGGTTTGACGAGAAAATCATTAAAGATGCGATTACATATGAAGTGAGTCGTGGTGGACAAATCTTCTTTATTCACAACCGGGTAGATAATATCCGGGATATCCAGTACATGATACATCGTTTGGTGCCGGGAATAAAAAGTTGCGTGGGGCACGGGCAAATGAGCGGGGAGGAATTGGAAACCGTTATGCATGATTTCATCCGGGGGGATTACGATGTGTTGATTGCCACGACTATTGTGGAGTCCGGGTTGGATATTCCGAATGCCAATACCATTATTATAAATCAAGCACAAAACTACGGGCTGAGTGATTTGCATCAGTTGCGAGGACGAGTGGGACGCTCCAACCGAAAGGCTTTCTGTTATTTGTTGGCTCCTCCCTTGGAGTTAGTAAATTCGGATGCCCGGCGGCGGTTGAAGGCAATCGAAGATTTTAGCGGACTGGGTAGTGGTTTCAACATCGCTATGCAGGATTTGGATATTCGCGGAGCCGGGAATATCCTGGGGGGAGAGCAATCGGGCTTTATTGCGGAAATTGGGTACGAGGCTTATCAACGTATTTTGAATGAGGCATTGCTCGAGTTGCGGGATGAGGAGTTCCCGGAATTGCAAAAAGAGCAAACGGATGGGCCTACCGCTTTCACAACGGATTGCGTGATCGATACCGATTTTGCTTTGTTGATACCGGACACTTACGTGGAAAACGTGAGCGAGCGAATTCGTTTGTACCGGGAATTGGATAATATCACGGACGAAAGTGCTTTGCAGCGTTTCGAGGTCGAGATGCGAGATCGGTTTGGGGAGATTCCGGAGCAGGTAAGTGGTTTGATGGAGGTTGTACGGATACGGCAAAGATGTATTGACTTGGGAATAGAGCGATTGATGGTGAAAAACAATAGAATGGTGATTTATTTTATTAGTGACCAAGACTCCCCGTTCTATGCTTCTCCGATTTTCGGGGAATTGCTTAAATTTGTACAGAAACAAATCATACCTTGCAAGATGAGTGAGAAAAATGATAAGTTGAGTCTTATTTTCTCGGATGTGAAGGATATTCATAAGGTATCGAAGATTATTGGGGAGATGAGGGAATATGCTTATGAAAGCTAATAGTTAGTATAAACGAAAAACTGGAAGCCGTGAATCTGATTGTTGATATAGGAAATACGCGTACTAAATATACTGTTTATGATGGAGGGGATTGGGTCGTTTGCGGAATGGGAATTCCGGAGGCGTACGAGTTGGCTTCCGGTTATTTGCACCGGGGACAAGAGGTGAATATGATTTTGTCGAGTACGGGATTTATATCCGAAGAAGTACGGGAGCATTTGAAGAGTGTTTCTACTTTTTTTTGTGAGATGTCGTCGGAAATGCCATTGCCGATCAAATTGGGATATGATACCCCGAAGACTTTGGGTGTGGATCGGATTGCCGGCTGCGTGGGAGGGGTTGCGTTATTCCCTGGAAAAGAGCTGTTGATTATCGATTCGGGGACGGCTATCACGTATGATTTCGTGAGTGAGGCAGGGGAATTCCTCGGGGGGAATATTTCCCCGGGTTTGGGGATACGTTTTCGTGCGTTGAACGAGTTTACGGTAAGTTTACCACTCGTAAAATGTGATATAAATCATGGCTATATAGGCAAAAATACACATGATGCTATTCTGAATGGGGTGATGAATGGTATACTTTTTGAAATAAGAGGTTATATAGATGAAACTTACCATAATAATCCCGATGCGGTGGTGATTATTACGGGAGGAGGAAGCGAATATTTGAAAAAGACACTGGATCGACAGGTCTTTTTTGTGGATAAATTGGTAAACTTAGGTCTAAATAGAGTTTTAGAATTTCAAAAAACGGTTAATAGACAGTGAAAAATAGGAGATAGATTTCCGTATTTGAAAAATAGTGGTAATTTTGCAAAGGTGTTCACGTGGACACGGTTGCTATGATGAAAATACTAATTCGAACTATAACTAAATAAGGGATGACCATGAAAAAGATTGCTGTTTTGGCATTGGGAATATGTTTATTCACTATCGGGACGAAGGCGCAAACGTTGGAGTCTAAGTATGGGCTTGATAGTGCAAAAACAATCTTGAATGCTTCTCTTTACACAGAATATTTTAAACAAGGAAATTTCGAGGAGGCTTTAGCCCCTTGGCGGTATTTGTTTTTGAATGCCCCGGCATTTCAATTGACGGTGTACGCTCGCGGGGAAAAAATCCTCGAGCATATGATTGAGAAGACAAAGAAAAAAGAGTACGTGGATACTCTATTGATGCTTTTTGATCGCCGTAACCAGTACATGAGAAATAATCCCAATAATAGAGAGGGAGTTGTATTGGGGAAAAAAGGTATGGCGCAATTCCGTTATTCCAATGGCGATATCAACATGGTGAAGGATGCTTTTAACAATTTGTTGAAATCCTACGAGATGGATAAGGACATTGTTCCTGCCGTACAGGTTCATATGACTTTCCATGCGGCGTGTCAGTTGGCGAGAGAAAATCAATTGTCGAAAGATGATTTCGTTAATTTGTACATTGACTTTGCTGATTTCGCCGACCAACAAGCCGGTACGGGAGAGAAAGGTTGCGAGGCTTTCTTGGTATGTAAGGATAATCTGGAAGCCATGTTTATTGAAACCGGATTGGCTGATTGTATGACGTTGAATGAGTTGTTAGTCAAGAAGTACGAGGCAAACAAGGATAATTTGGATGTGTTGAAAGATATTTACAAGTTGTTGAAAAAGCAGGAGTGTACAGATTTACCTTTGTATGCCACGATAGCTGAAAGTATTTATCATCAAGATCCGAGTGCAGAGGCTGCTTACGGATTGGCAATTATGTTCTATCGTAAGAACGATATTCCCAAGTTCGAGCAGTATTTGAAAGAGGCTATTGACAAGACTGACAACGAGACGGATCGGGGTGATTACAATCTGAATCTGGCTCAAGTATATTTGTCCACGAAGCGGGATTACCAGCAAGCCAAGAAATATGCTTTGGCTGCTTTAAAAAGTAATCCGAATCTGGGACAGGCTTATTTGACCATCGGCCTGGCTTATGCTTCAGCTAGTAACAGTTACGAGGGTGACGAATTTGAGAAACGTACCGTATTCTGGGCTGCCGTGGATAAATTTATCAAGGCAAAACAAGTTGATCCGGGGGTTGCGGATAAAGCAAACGAGTTTATCGCGAAGTATTCCGTTTATTTCCCGTCAAAAGATGATGCTTTTTTCCGTTCCATTACGGCAGGAGCATCTGTAAAAGTTGGCGGATGGATAAACGAAACAACGACTGCAAGATTTAAAGAATAATATATGATATTTCGATATCGTGCTTTAAGAATGATAAGAAGCATTACCGTCCTCGTTTTCGGGACGGTAATGCTTTTCTCGTGCAAAACGGATATAAAAGAGGTGAATGCTATTGAGGCGGCACGGGCTGGGTTACCTAATATGTCCGGCGAAAACATGGAATTGTTTTATTCCGATTCGGCACGATTGAAATATCGAGTGACGACTCCGCTTTACAACAAGTATGACGAGGAAAATAAAAAATACGATGAATTTCCGAAAGGGATTCACGCCGAGTTGTACGAGAAAGACGGAACGATGGTAGGTGCTATTACTTCGAAATACGCTAAAAAACTGGAAGATGAAATGCTATGGGAATTGCGTGACGAAGTTGTGGTTATCAATTCCGAGGGTAAGAAGTTGGAAACAGAACTTCTTTACTGGGATATGAAGAAGGAGATTGTCTATTCAGACCGTTATACGCGTTTAACCTCGGAAGAGAATATTATCGAGGGGAACAATGGATTCAAGTCCGATCAATCTTTACGAAAACCGGTCTTTAATAAAGTTACCGGAGTCATTGTAGAAAAACAACAACCTTAAATGTCAGTATTAGTAGCTATATTAATTTGTTTGGTGTTGTCTGCTTTCTTTTCGGGAATGGAGATCGCATTCATGGCATCCAATAAATTGCGTATAGAGATCGACAAATCGAATAAAGGTATCACGCAGCGGGTGATCGACCTTTTTATCTCTAATTCGGGGATGTATATTACCACGATATTGGTGGGTAACAACGTGGTTATGGTTGTCTATGGTATTTTCATGTCCGATTATCTCGATCCTCGTTTGGAAAGTTATGGGATTTCGTTAGGATTAAGGTTGATACTAGTGACTCTAATCTCTACTCTCATCATGTTGGTGTCGGGTGAATTCTTGCCGAAAGCGGTTTTCCGGTTGCGCCCGAATTTGTTCCTTCGTATTTTTGCGGTACCCGTGTTTATCTTTTATATTCTGTTTTTCCCGATCTCTTATTTTTCTGTTTGGTTCGGGGGATTGCTGCTTCGGATATTCACGGGGCGGAAGTTGGCAAAAGAAGAAAACCGGGCATTCGGGAAAGTCGATCTAAATAATTTGATTGAGGAAGGGGAAACGGCAGGAGTTGAAAATGAGGACGAACATGATATAAAACTATTCCGCAATGCTTTGGATTTCTCGGAGATCAAATTGCGGGAATGTATCGTGCCTCGCCCGGATATTGTGGCATTGCCGATAGACAGTAGTTTGGATGAATTGCGGAATCTGTTTGTAAAGACCGGACTATCACGGATATTGATCTACCGTGACTCTATCGACAACGTGATCGGTTATGTGCATTCGTCAGCTTTATTCCATCACCCGGAAACGGTAAAGAAAGCTGTAAGTAAGATATTGATTGTTCCCGAAACGATGTCCGCATTGAGGTTATTGAATCTTTTTACGAAGGAACAGAAAAGTGTTGCTGTCGTGGTAGATGAATTTGGGATTACAGCCGGAATGGCAACGATAGAGGATATTATGGAGGAAATCTTTGGGGAGATTGAGGACGAACATGACCGTCTGAACTTGAAAGAGGAGCAGTTGAGCCCGAATGAATTTATCTTCTCCGGTCGGCTGGAAGTGGATTACCTGAACGAGAAATATGATTTGAATTTGCCCGAGGATGAAGAGTATGAAACGTTAGCGGGGTTGATATTGTATTACAATGAAGATATACCCGAGGAGGGGGAACAGATCGAAATCGAGAATATTGTTTTCGAGGTATTAAGCGTCAAGAGCGCCCGGATAGAAGAGGTGAAAATAAAGATATAAAAAGGAGCTTTTTAAAGCTCCTTTTTTGTATGTTTCAGCATATCGTCAAAATGCCGGATGTTGTCTTCGTGATCCCTGTGGCAGATCATAAGTACGTCATTATTCTCGGCGATAATCACATTTTCAATACCTTCGATGATGACTTTCTTGTCCTGGGGAACATTGATGATACAACCTTTGGTATCTGTCAGTAACACGTGTTCACTGTTGGATACGTTGTCGTTCTCGTCCTTCGGGCTAATCTCGTGGAATGAATGCCACGTGCCCACGTCAGACCAACCGAACTCTCCTTTCATAACATATACCTTGGAAGATTTTTCCATGATACCGAAGTCGATGGAAATATTCCGGCATTGGCTATAAATATGTGTGATGTTTTCTTGTGAATCGGGGTCTTTAGCGTTCTTGTATTCTTGTTCGAATAGCAGGTAAATATCTTCCAGATAAGTTTTGAATTCCCCGATAATATCTTTCACTTTCCACACGAATATTCCGGCGTTCCACAAGAAATCTCCGGATGATAGAAACACTTTTGCCAATTCGATATCCGGTTTTTCTGTGAAAGTCTTTACTTTAGAAATGAATTCAGAGAATTTGTTTTTCTTAATTTGAATATACCCGTATCCGGTTTCCGGTCTGGTCGGTTTAATCCCGATCGTGAGCAATCCGCCGAATTGTTCCACGAAGGCAAGACCTTTTTGTATGTTGTCGACATAAACGGCATCGTTACTGATAAAATGATCGGAAGGGACAACGACCATATTAGCGTCCGGGTTGATCCGGGCAATCCGGTATGCCGCATATGCGATACAAGGGGCAGTGTTCTTCCCGAATGGTTCTTTTAAAATATTCTCGCTTGGGATTTCCGGAATTTGTTCTTTGGTTAGTTCTTCATAAGCAGCACCCGTGACAATAAAGATGTTTTGGGTTTCAAAGATTTGGTTTGCTCGTTCGAAGGTTTGGCGAAGAAAACTTTTCCCGACGTTCAGTATGTCACAAAATTGTTTCGGACAGGCTTTAGTGCTTACGGGCCAAAAGCGTTTCCCCAATCCTCCGGCCATAATAACGCAATACGAGTTCTTATTCATTTCTAGTTATAAGTTTAAAATTAAATTTCATCTTATTGTTGTCGAAATTAGTAATAAATCCGTGAATAATTTCTATTTTTACGATAAAATTTGAAGAAGGAGGACAAGGAGGGTCTTATATAAGGAGTTAATGCAGATGAAAGCTTTAAATAGGATAGGGGAGTACATATTGTTTATGGGGCGGATGTTCACCAAGCCCGAGAAGAAGAGAGTATACTTGAGAGAATTAGTCAACGAGTTGGAGAAACTGGGGCTGAATTCTATCGTGTTGGTGGTGATAATCTCTTTTTTCATTGGAGTCGTGTTGACTTTGCAAACGGCTTACAATATGTCCAGTCCTCTGTTGCCCCGTTATTTGATTGGTTATCTTACCCGGGAAACCTTGTTGTTGGAATTTTCTTCCACCATCGTGAGTTTGATTCTTGCCGGAAAGATCGGGAGTAACATTGCTTCCGAGATCGGGAGCATGAAAATCACGGAACAGATAGAGGCTTTGGAAGTGATGGGAATAAATTCTGTATCTTATCTCGTGGGACCTAAAATTGCGGCAGCATTAATTGTTAATCCTATTCTTTACATATTCAGTGTTTTTATCGGGATTATCGGGGGTATCCTCTCGGGTATCGCTACCGGGGTGGTCAATTATGACGATTACATCCACGGGCTTCATTTTTCATTTAATCCTTATTACGTGACTTACTCGATCATCAAGACCTTGTTCTTTGCCGTGATATTTACATCGATTCCTGCGTTTTACGGGTATTCCGTACAGGGTGGAGCTCTGGAAGTCGGTAAGGCGAGTACGAAAGCGGTTGTCGATAGCAGTATCGCGATCTTGCTTATTAACGTGATATTAACCAAAATATTATTGTAATGATACGGGCGGAAGGAGTATGTAAATCATTTGATAAAAAGCAGGTATTGTTTGATATAGATGCCGTGTTCGAGCCGGGTAAGGTGAATATGATTATCGGAAAAAGTGGTTCGGGAAAAACTGTTTTGTTGAAATCTTTGATTGGTTTACACACGATCGATGCGGGAAAGATATTTTATGACGACCGGGATATTACAGTGATGGATTCCAAGCAATTGAAGGAAATCCGGAAAGAATTGGGCGTGGTCTTTCAAGGTGGCGCTTTGTTCGATTCTCTTTCCGTCATGGAAAACGTGAAATTTCCCTTGAATTTGTTCTCTATGATGACCGAGAAAGAAAAGGTCGAACGTGTCCTTTTCTGTTTGAACCGCGTGAATCTTGAAAACGTCGAGAACCTCTATCCTGCCGAACTTAGTGGAGGTATGAAGAAACGGGTTGCCATAGCGAGGGCTATCGTGTTGCAGCCGAAATACCTGTTCTGTGATGAGCCGAACTCCGGGTTGGATCCCTTGACCTCTATCGTTATTGATAATTTGTTGTCGGAGATCACGCACGAGTATAACATGACCACGGTGATTAACACGCACGACATGAACTCCGTGTTCGAGATCGGGGAAAAAGTGTTGTTTATCCACGAGGGGCATAAGGAGTGGGAAGGTTCCAACGAGAATATCATGTACTCTGACAACCAGGCTCTCAACGAGTTCCTTTTCTCATCTAAACTGAATAAATTGGTACGGGAAAAATTAAGAAGAAAATGCTAGAAACAAAAAGACAAAAGGGAATGAAACATATTATATGGGTATTCGTGATTGCCGTTTCTGTCGTTGCCTGCACGAAGAAAGTGGCGTTGAATAAAGACCAGTTTACGGCTTTGCTGATCGATATGCATATGGCGGATGGCGTGTTGAAAATTGCTAATCCGGAGCATCGTGACGAAAAAGACAATTATTTATATTATAACGACCTGTTTAAAAAGTATGGAATCACTCGGTCGGATTTCGACTCCTGTCTGAACTATTACTCCAAGAACTTCACGGCGTTCAACCGGATGTATGATGCGGTAATCGATACGCTTAATCGTCGGCAGACTCAGAAAATGCGGATATTGAGTCAATTTACGAAAGACGATACGATTAATTTATTCTCGGGCTACACGATGACTGTGGCGGATACGATACGTCCGGATTCCACGAACCCGAAAGCACCGAAGAAAGATTCGGTCGTTTATGCCGAGCGTGTCGTGAAGGCGGACACGGTACATTTTGATAAACGGAATCAATTCGTGCTCGTTGAGATGGATAGCATTGTGCCGGGTATGTATAATTTCTATACCGCCTTGAAGTGGAACCGGCGGATCCAGGGAAGGAGGTCTTATATACGGTCTTATTTCTTGTCTGCCGAAAACGACACGTTGAAAGTTCGGGATATACCTGTCAGCACGTATGATTCTATCCGTACGCGGGACTATAATTGGAGTCATTACGTGAAGGATTCTATATATACGAAATTAGTCGTGAAGATAGTGGATAGCGAAATCGATAAAAGGGCAAAAGTAAAGACAAAAGAGATAGACGGTTGGGTAACGAATACCCGTTTGAACCGGGTGTACGTGGGTGACAATAGAAAAAAACAATTGGAGAAAGAGTATGATATCCCTACCTCGGTTCAGAGAAGACCGGATGCAAGGAAAAAATAGAGTTTAGGATTTAAGATGCGAAAGATAGCAGCTAATTATATACTGTTACCCGGGTTTGAATTGATACACAACGGCTACGTGGTGTTGGAGAATGAGCGTGTCGTGGAGGTCGTGGATACCGGTGGAGTGATAAGGGAGATCCCCTGTCTTGAGTTTTACGGAGGAATGATTGTTGCCGATTTTATACGGGAAGAAATCGTGTGGCAGGAAGGAGATCATATCCTGGAAAAAGTAAGGGATTGTTATTCCGGTCGGGACGGGAAAGGTTTGGCGATTATTCAAGGTGCGGACTTTTCTCGTTTTTCTTGGATGAAAGATACCCGTATTTCCAAGCTAAGATAAATTAAAACCAAAATAAATAAAGGATGAATAAAATCGTATTGACTATTACTTTTTTGTTAGTAGGCTTCATGTTGCAGGCAGGACCGCTGTGGATGCGTTACCCGAAAATTTCACCTGACGGGAAGCAAATTGTATTTAGTTATAAAGGAGATATTTATATCGTTTCCTCGGAAGGGGGAGAGGCTCGCCAGTTGACGACTCACCCGGCATACGAATCTCACCCGGTTTGGTCGTCGGATGGGAAGCAGATTGCTTTCACGAGCGATCGTTTCGGAAATTTCGATATATTCGTGATGCCAGCCCGGGGAGGTGAAGCTCGTCGGGTAACCACCAATTCGGCGAGAGAGATCCCCTACACGTTTACGCCCGACGGGAAAGAGATCGTTTATAGTGCTCAAATCCAAGATCCCGCCCAAAGTGCGTTGTTCCCGAAGGGGGCTTTGACAGAATTGTACGCCGTATCGGTAAACGGCGGGCGTTCCCGGCAAGTGTTGGCTACTCCGGCGGAAGAGATTTGTTTTTCCAAATCCGGGGATATGTTCTTGTATCAGGATTGCAAAGGAGGAGAGAACGAGTGGCGGAAGCATCATACTTCTTCCATCACCCGGGATATTTATCGTTATGACATGAAAAGCGGTAAGCATACTCCTCTGATTAGCCGGGCGGGAGAAGATCGTTCGCCTGTTTTATCTCCCGATCAGCAAACCGTTTATTTCCTAAGCGAAAGGGGTGGTTCTTTCAACGTGTATTCTTTTCCTTTGAATAAGCCGTCTGAGGTGAAAGCGGTAACTTCTTTTAAAACACACCCGGTGCGTTTCTTGAGTATTGCCGACAACGGTCGTCTTTGCTTCGGGTACGACGGGGAGATTTACGTGAAGGATGCGCAAGGGAAACCCGTAAAAGTGAAAGTCGATATTATCGGCGACGAGGGGAAAAATAATGTAGCTTCTTTGCGCTTCACTTCCGGAGCGACGAGTGCGGCGGTATCTCCGGACGGGAAACAGGTAGCAATGATTATCCGGGGGAATGTGTTCGTGACTTCTTCAGATTACACGACAACGAAACAGATCACCACCACGCCGGAACAAGAGAAATGGTTGAGTTTTGCCCCGGATAACCGGACGATAGCTTATGCCAGCGAACGGGGTGGAAACTGGAATATCTATACGGCAAGGATAGCCCGGGATGAAGAAGCTAATTTTCCCAATGCCACGTTAATCGAGGAAGAAGCCGTGTTGCCCGCTTCCACGAAAGAACGTTTTGCCCCGCAATTCTCCCCGGACGGGAAGGAATTGGCGTTCATTGAAGACCGCACGAAATTGATGGTTGTGGACTTGAAAACCAAAAAAGTCCGGCAGGTGGCGGACGATAAATATCAATACCGCACCGGGGACGGCTTCACGTACACGTGGTCGCCCGATGGGAAATGGTTTGCCGTGGAAATCATCGGAAACCGCCATGACCCGTATAGCGACATCGCTATCGTGAAGGCTGACGGGAGCGGGGAAATGGTAAATTTGACGAACAGCGGTTATTTTGACAGCAATCCCCGCTGGGTGCTCGATGGAAATGCCATTCTTTTTGCCAGCGAACGTTATGGAATGCGTAACCACGCCTCTTGGGGGTCCTTGCAGGACGTGATGATAGTCTTTATGAATCAAGACGCGTATGATAAATTCCGTTTGAATAAAGAACGCTATGAGTTGTTGAAAGAGGAAGAAAAACGAATAACGGCAGCCGAGGCAAAAGGCAAAAAAGAGGATAAAAAGGAAGATGTCAAAGCGGATAAGAAAGAGAAGAAAGACATTGAGGTCGAATTGAAAGATATTGAAGACCGGGTGATGCGCCTGACTCCCAATTCTTCTTCTTTGGGTGATGCCATCTTGAGTAAATCCGGGGATAAGCTGTATTATATGTCTTCCTTCGAGGGCGGATATGATCTGTGGGTAAGCGACCTGCGGGCGAGAAGTACCCGGGTAATGCACAAGTTGAACAGCGGATGGGCTTCCCTTGAGATGGATAAGGACTGCAAAGAGTTATTCTTGCTAGGTAGCCGTGGAATGCAAAAAATCAACCTGGCTTCCGAGAAAAGATCACCAGTCGCTTATTCCGCCGAGATGGAAATGGATTTGGCAGCAGAGCGGGCGTATATGTTCGACCGGGTGCGCCGCCAAGAGGCGAAGCGTTTCTACACGAAAGATATGCACGGAGTGGATTGGGCAAAATTGACAAAGGAGTACGAGAAATATTTACCTTATATCAATAATAACTACGACTTCTCCGAGATGTTGAGCGAGTTGCTGGGCGAGTTGAACGTGTCGCACACGGGTTCCGGTTATCGTTCCGGCGGGAATGGAGATGCTACCGCGGAGTTAGGGTTGTTTTTGAATCCGGATTACAAGAAAGACGGTTTGTTGATTGATGAAGTGATCGAGAAAGGACCTTTCGATCATGCCCGTTCCAAGGTAAAAGCCGGGATGATCATCGAGAAGATCGACGGTCAGGAGGTGAAAGCGGGAATGGATTACTATCCTTTGCTGAATAACAAGTCGGGCAAACGGGTGTTGGTGTCTGTTTACGACCCTTCAACAAAAACCCGTTGGGAAGAAATTGTCCTCCCGATAGGAAAAGGAGCCCTTAACGGCTTACTATACAAACGTTGGGTAAAACAACGTGCTGCCGACGTGGATCGTCTTTCCGGTGGTCGGTTGGGATACGTGCATATTTCCAGCATGGATGACCCGAGTTTCCGTTCCGTGTATTCAGATATTCTTGGTAAATACAATGACCGGGAGGGAATAGTTATTGACACGCGTTTCAACGGGGGCGGACGTTTACACGAGGATATAGAGATATTATTCAGCGGCAAAAAATATTTCACGCAGGTAGTTCGCGGTCGGGAGGCTTGCGATATGCCTAGCCGCCGTTGGAACAAACCGTCCATCATGTTAACCTGCGAGGCGAATTACTCGAACGCGCACGGTACGCCTTGGGTGTACAAGCACCAGGGACTGGGACGTATCGTCGGGATGCCTGTGCCGGGCACGATGACCAGCGTGTCTTGGGAATTTCTGCAAGACCCGTCGCTTTTCTTCGGGATCCCTATCGTGGGGTATCGTTTAGATGACGGGAGTTACCTGGAAAACCAGCAACTGGAACCGGACGTGAAGATTGCCAATTCGCCTGAAAAGATCATCCAAGGTGAAGACGAGCAGCTAAAGAAAGCGGTAGATGAATTGTTAAAAGACATCGATAGCAAAAAATAAAAACAGAGCGGCAGACCAAAGGGATAAAAGGTCTGCCGCTTCTTTTTACCGGAGAGCTTTGAGTTTCCGGTCTTGCATGATGAATAATGTTTTATTGTCGTTTAGTCCAGAATATAAAAGGTTTGTGTGCCTGTTTTCTTTTAAGTATTTTGCGGTCTGTGGGGTAAATTGTATACGTGTGCCTTCGGGCAAATAAACAAGAATTTCCACTCTCTGCGCCCTCCATTTATCATTCAGTTGAGCGTAATTATCGAATCGTAGGGTATCGTTTCCGTACGTGTAGTCAAAAGTTACACTTTTCCAGTTTGGCTTGTTCTCGTGGGTACAATACCGCACGACGATTGCACCTTTGTTATTGTGAGAAGGGTAGACTGTAAAATGAGGTTTAAATACTCGGTTTTCATCGAGTTGAACTACTTCTTTTCCTGTATAGTATATTTCCACGGGAACGGTGTAGCGATCATTCACTTGAACCGTGAGCGTTTGGGACTTATCTAGTTGTAAACTTTCTTCATAGTCTTTTGTCTGTGGAGTCCAAGTCGATCCTTCGCTAATACCCACGGAGATAACCATAACTAGACCGATGAGCCATCCGACGAGGGCAAAAAGGGCGATCGCCTTGTTGTTGCTCTTGAAGGAGAACAACAATTTGATCGCCATGAAAATGACCATGATAATAGGAATTCCCAATAGGAACAGTATTCCGATTTTGCAAAAGACTAGGTTTGTTGTCGAGAGGGCATAACTTATTCCCATGTAGCTGTCGCCCCACGGATACCAGTGAGGTAAAAATAGGGCGGAAAGCAGCGAGAACAAGGAAAATATACCACCGGCAAAGAGTATCATTCCCAAGAAAATGACAACAATTCTAGCCACGATTCGTAATGCTTTCGTGATGCCTCTCCCGACATAATTGACGTATTTAGTTCCTTTGCTGTTTTTGACCTCTTGGTATTCTTCTTTGAACGAACGTTCTATATTAGAGACGTTTATGTCTTGTCCTTTCATCTCCAGTTTCTGCATTGCCGTTTTTGCCTTGGGCACGGCAATCCATAAGATAATATACACGATAAAGAATATCCCGTAATAGAACGTCATAATGACAAAACATACCCGGAGCAACAAGGGTGAAATCCCCCAGTAGGCAGCCATTCCCCCGGCAACACCCCCGAGAACCCGGTTGTCCGGGGAGCGGTATAATTTTTTCCCTTGTTTGGGAGTCGTCTTTTGAGGCTGTTCGTCCTCGTCGATAATATCGGCAGGGGAACCCATCGTGGCGATCACCTGTTCGACATCATTGATGGTGATTACTTCCCGGTATTGTCCTTTCAGGTATTCCGTGAATAATTCGCCGATGCGGTTTTCGATATCGTCCATGATTTCGTTTCCGTCTTCTTCCCGGGAGTAGTATGTATTGAGCGTGTTGATGTAAGTCTGCAACTTATCCAGAGCGTCATCATCAATATGGAAAATCTTTCCGCTAAGATTAATCGTATATGTCTTCTTCATGATCGTGGAATTTAGCTATTATGGTTTTCTTTAATGTTGTTCACGGCAGCGGTCAGTTCATTCCAGGATGTTTCCAGTTCTTTGAGGAATTCCCGTCCCGTTTCCGTGATGCTGTAATACTTGCGTGGTGGACCTTGTAATGATTCCTCCCAGCGATATGAGAGCAGTCCCGTGTTTTTGAGGCGGGTCAGCAAAGGGTAGATCGTGCCCTCGACAACGATCATCCGGGAAGACTTCAGTCTGCTGATTATATCCGGCACGTAAGCGTCCTTCTGTGCGATAATCAGCAAGATACAGTATTCCAGAATCCCTTTTCTCATTTGAGCCTGTGTGTTCTCGATATTCATATCTTGATTTGTTTAGTTTTGCATGACAAAGATATGAATAAAAAATAGTATTATGCAATACACAGTACTATAAAAATAATAAGAATTATTCGTTTTTATTTGTGATGCATTGATATTCATTTGATTAGTGTGTTTATATTTTTTGTCGCGAAAAAATAGACTGTATTGTGATGAATTTTGGAGGGCAAGTCGTTTCGAGGCAAACGTTTTCGTTGATTTTCCCTGAAAATAAGGCGTTAAAGTGAATATTATAATTTAACTTTGCTAATCGTTTAGAAGATAAGAATAAGAATAAATAAAGTAGATATGAAAAAAGTATTGTTGATGATATTGGATGGTTGGGGTATTGGTAAACACGACCATTCAGACGCGATCGGGAGTACGCCGACCCCGAATATCACGGGGTTGGCAAGTTGTAATCCTCGTTCATTACTTTACACGAGTGGTGAAAATGTAGGTTTGCCGGATGGACAAATGGGTAATTCCGAAGTCGGGCACTTGAATATCGGTGCGGGACGGGTTGTTTATCAAGACCTGGTAAAGATCAACCGGGCTTGCCGTGACCACTCGATCGCTCAAAATCCCGAGATCGTGAAAGCGTTCACTTACGCCCGCGAGAAGGGGAAACAGATACATTTCATGGGATTGGTTTCCAACGGGGGGGTGCACAGTTCTCTGGATCATCTTTTCGCCCTTTGCGATTTGGCGAAAGAGTTCGGCGTGGAGAAGGCTTTTGTTCATTGTTTTATGGACGGGCGTGACACCGATCCCAAGAGCGGGAAAGGTTTTATCGAAGAATTGGAAAATCACATGAAACAATCCGGAGGACGGATCGCTTCCATCATCGGGCGTTATTACGCCATGGACCGGGACAAACGCTGGGAACGCGTGAAAGAGGCTTACGATTTGATCGTGAAAGGCGTGGGAACTCCGGCAACCGACCCCGTGGCAGCCATGCAGGCTTCCTATGACGCGGGCGTGACCGACGAGTTCGTGAAGCCGATAGCGTGTGTCGACGAGGCGGGTAAACCGTTGAGCACGATACAGGAGGGCGATGCGGTGATCTTCTTTAACTTCCGTAACGACCGGGCAAAGGAATTGACGATCGTGTTGACCCAGGAAGACATGCCGGAGTTCGGTATGAAGACCCTGCCATTGCACTATTGCACGATGACTCCTTATGACGCTAAATTCAAGGGATTGCATATCCTTTTCGATAAAGACAACGTGGTGAATACCATCGGGGAATATATTTCCAGTCAGGGGTTGAAGCAATTGCGTATCGCCGAGACGGAGAAATACGCGCACGTGACTTTCTTCCTGAATGGCGGGCGGGAGGAACCTTTCGAGGGAGAATCCCGTATCCTGGTGCCTTCTCCTAAGGTGGCTACTTATGACTTGCAACCCGAGATGTCCGCTCCCGTCGTGACGGAAAAGATCGTGGAGGAGTTGAACAAGGGGGAGGTCGATTTTATTTGCTTGAATTACGCTAATGGCGATATGGTGGGACACACGGGCGTGTACGAGGCGATACAGAAAGCGGTTGCCACTGTAGACGAGTGCGTGGGGAAAACGGTCGCCGCTGCCCGCGCCAACGGCTATGACGTGCTTATCATTGCCGATCACGGGAATGCCGACAATGCCGTGAACGAGGATGGAACGCCCAATACGGCACACTCGCTGAACCCCGTGCCTTGTATCTGGGTGACCGATTTGAAATGCGATCATTTGCGTGACGGCGTGTTGGCGGATGTCGCTCCCACGGTGTTGGCTATCATGGGACTTCCACAGCCTAAAGAGATGACGGGTAAATCCTTGTTGGTTTAAACATATAGAATACCACAATTTGCAACTAGTGGAAGGGGAGGTAAGTTAATTCTCGAATTAACTGCCTCCCTTATTTGTTTTTACACGGGTAGCCTTTGAGTTGATATTTTTCCTCCCGTTTTCAAGGAGAGTTCCCAGAGTATTCAGTAATTTTAATTGTATAAATCATAGATATATAAAGTATTTTCTCTGTATTAACTTTTATTTAATTTCTATTAAAATACTATTAATTTCCTTTTATAATAGGTTTTGAATAGGAGATGAATAGGAGTTGAATGGGAGATGGTATAAAGTAAGTATAATAGATATAAAACAATAATATATGTTATTTAACTTATCTCTAGCTAAACACGAGAGAAATAGGGATAAGATTATTGTAACTTTGAAAAAACATTTTCAATTTTGTACTTTCAATTTTCAATTAAAATATGATACAGATAGGAGATACAATTATAAGCCTTGATATTTTCGAGAAGAAGTTTTGTTGTGATTTGGCGGCATGCAAGGGCGTGTGTTGTGTGGAAGGAGATTCCGGGGCTCCATTGGAGGAACAAGAGGCAGAATTGATCCGGGAGAATTACGAGAAGATTAAGCCGTACATGAAGCCGGAGGGCAGGGCTGCTGTTGTGGAGCAGGGATTCTCTGTGGTCGACATGGAAGGCGATCTGGTGACCCCGTTGATCGGGGGACGGGAATGTGCCTACGCGATAGAAGAGGGGGGAAGTTGCTGGTGTGCTATCGAGAAATCGTGGAGCCGGGGCGAAAGTAGTTTCCGGAAACCTATCTCGTGTCATTTGTACCCGATCCGGGTGAAGCAGTACCAGAATTACGAGGCAATGAATTACGACCAATGGAAGATATGTGACTGTGCCAGGCTGAAGGGTGAGCAAGAGGGAGTTCCGGTGTACGTATTCCTGAAAGATGCCTTGATCGCGAAATACGGGGAGGAATGGTACGAGCAGTTGTGCTACGCAGCCCGGGAGATCGAAACGGGAAAAATTAAATTCCGACGATAAATTTTTTGTGGCTTTTCTTTGCGAGAAACGAAACTTGTTCTATCTTTGCAGCGCAAAAGCAAAATGGTGGATGTAGCTCAGTTGGTTAGAGCGTCGGATTGTGGTTCCGAAGGTCGCCGGTTCGAACCCGGTCTTCCACCCCCCTCACGAGAAAGCGGAGAATGAAAATTCTCCGCTTTTTTTACATATTGTCGGGCAAGACTCTGGTGCTTTTCCGCCGTGGCGAATTTCGCCACGGCGGAAAAGGGTTTGTTGCAGCTAAATTACCAGAAGATGATTTCCCCGTTTGAACACGTGAATATTCTTTCCTCTACTCCCGTGGTGAGGTTGCGTAGCCAGTATAGGGCGTTCTTGGGAACATTGTTGTATTCGAGGTCGAAATTGTCGCCTTGCTGTGTACCGAGGGATTGCCAGCCATTCGAATCGTGGTAGAATAATTCGTATAGGTTGCCGGGGTAGATTCCGTTCCCGTCGTTTCTTGGTAAGCAAACGAGTTTGCTGATGGTTACGGGGGTGGGGAAGCGAATGACGAGTTCTTTATTGTATATTGTCGCATAGGTTAATGGATCCCCATCGATGGTGGCTTGGTAGGTGGGGGCGACGGTACCTTGTATTTGTTTGCCTTCGGGATTGGTGAAATACAATTCAGCAATATGTTTGTTGAACGTTTTGGGGATGCGGTACCACTGGTATTTTTTAGTGGGGTGCATGTTATGGACTTCGTGGTGTAGTTTCTCGGGTGTGTTTAAAATGAAGACGGTATCCGTATGTTTGAAGTTTTTGTTATTGGAGGCTTCGATAATTGTGCCTGTAAGTTTTTCCATGTAATAGGAGAGCATACCTGATAAATCCGGGTTTTTGCGTTCTAGATGGAGAGTGATGGTTTCGTTGGAAGGGGTAAGATGTTTAACGGTTCCTTTGGAGGTGAGGATAAACGGGTAATTGAAAAGGAGAGGTGTTCCGGATGGGGTGTAATAGATGGGGAGATAAACGATGTTTTTTGATACTTGTCGGAATGTCGCTTTGCCGTGTGATATTTCTCCCGCAGCAATGGGTTGCCATTTTAAATTATTGAATGTGCATAGGTAGGCGTGTCGGGGTGAAATTCCGGAATTGTTTTCAATTTGGATGTCGATAGTGGCGTTGTATTGATCAGTTACGTCTTGTATGAACGGGTTTTGAAAGAAATCAGGAATGTACTCGTCTTGTTCTGGGACGAGGTACTGGTTGTGGGAAAACGTGTGTCGGTATATTTTTGCTGTTTCGGTATATTTTTGCTGTTCTTCGATCAAAAGCTCCCGTCACAGTCGTGGGGCGGTACAAGAGTGGCGGATCGGTGCGCCAGTAATGATAACCGTTGCGATTGGAATAAAAAGGGATGCAGTCAATCATAGAAGGGAGTCCTACCGAACGATGTTCCCACGTGTCTTTGTATGCTATGAAATAGCAATCCCCGGAAGGGGTGGTCTTCAAAAGTTTGTTGATGAGTTTGGAGTCTGTTTTTTGAGGGGGATTCAGGTTAAAATTCGATTTTAGATTTCTGAAATTGTATATTAGTGCATTCAAGGGATTGTTTCGAGAGGTTACTTGCATGGAGTCTCTCCAAAGGTCGAGGCGTTCGTGTCCGAAACGATAGGGAAGGACGTACTCGAGGAAGAAATCGAAGGGAATGACGTCGAGTATTTTTTGCTTTTCGGCAAGTTCGAACGAGGCGTCGATGTGTCGGGTGAGGTAGACGGCGGTGATGTGTTTCACGTCTTCTTCTCGGTATGTGTTGTTATAGTCTTGAATGAAGTGTTCCAGTATGATGTCGTAAAGTTTTTTGTAGTAATAGGAAGTTGCCGTGTCCCGGTCGATGATTTGCCGATATTGATCGATGGTGTCCCCCCGGAGGGTGTAGTGTCCGGGCATGTTCTCGATCAGGAAACGGGCGGCTTGCCATTTTAGGCTGTCGTCGGGGGACGAGTAATGTTGTAACACTTTTTCCAGTTCCGTCCGGTTTTCTCCGGCAAGGGCAAGAGCCTCGTCGAGTTTGGAAGGACTACATCCGACAAGAATGGAGACAATGCAGCAGAGTGCAAGTAGATGGTTAATTATTTGTTTCATGGTTTGTTGTTTTTAAGTATTCTTGAACTTCTTTCCTTGCTTTAAGGACAGTGTTGTTTATCACTCGTGCGGGTAGTGCGAGTATTGTTTTGCTTAATTGGATACATTGTTCTTTTTCGTTTTTGTCTTTTGCTATTAACCATAACCCGTAAAACGGTAACACGTGGTTGGGGGTCATTTCTTTGGCTTGTTTGAAATAATATTCGGCGGAGTCCCGCTCGTGTTTATACAAATGTATCATTCCAATGTCGCAAGAGAGAGAAGAGGTCGGGGCGAGGGTATATAGTTGTTTTTTGACGCCGAGGGTTTCATTTATTCTCTCGTGCCGCAAGAGTTTTATTTCATTGTAGGCGTGTTTTTCTAGTGTCGTGTAAGCTTTTTGGTAAATGAGGTAGACTCGCATGTTAAAATAGATGCTTGTACTAATGATGAGGGTTGGTAATATGTAGGCTTTGGGGCTTGGGTTGAATCTCGTTACAACTTTGCTTTTTTGACCTAGTATCCCGAGTAGTAACGGGAAACAGAGTTTTATCGGGTATATTGACGCCGGGTATGAAAAGAACGCGAAAGTGATCAAGGCGACGAGGCAAACTTGGGCGGTCTGTCCGTGTTTTGTCGATTGGGTGTCGGAGAAAGCGGAAATGAATAAACCCAGAAATAGGAGTAACCCAATTATACCTTGTTCGCAAGCTAGGTGGATGAACTCGTTGAACGCAGTGATGTTGTTATCCGCGATGATTTCCCATTCTTCCCCGGGGTGTTCATTTAGGAATTGAGCTTGGTATAGCATGTAGTTTGCCGGGAAACTACCGATACCGTGCCCGAGTATCGGTTTATCAAGAAACATAAGCGAACTTGAATTCCATGTCAGTAGCCGAACGTCGGCTGAAGGCTTTTTGTAATAATACAAGGCAACGACGAGTAGCGTGGCGAGGAGTCCTACAACTAGTTTCATGTGCCAGTGATGATAGGGTGTATTTCTTTTTATGAATAGGAAGCAAGAGGAAACAAACACGGCAAGCCAAGCCGCTCTTGAATCGGATAGGATTAATGTCGTTGTCAACAGGAGTAAAATGCATGGTAATAGCAAGTGAAAGCCTGTCCATGTGTATGTTTCTTTTTTCCACGTGGAGAGGCATACTATAGTGGATAGGGCGAGGAAGCCGCCGTAAGGTTCCGGGTTCATGAAGCTTCCGGTAATTTTGAACGTGGTGTTATTTGACTCGAGTATTCCAGCGAATTGGCATAGTCCGATGAGGGCTTGTATTATTCCTCCCACTAGTAAAGCGTATAAAAGCCATGTAACGAATTTGGGTTTTCCCCATCTTGTCGAGATGTATATGGCGGTTAGCCCACTCCATTCACACAGGGTTATCGGGTCAAATGTTTCTTTAAAAATGTTTAATCTTAAAACTCCATAAGTGAGGTAAAGGGTGAAGCCTATGTCGGTGGTGGTGATTTTGACGGGAGTGTGGTTTGTGCTTCTTAACCAAACTTGGGTGAGGAGTATGGTTGCGCAAACGGTAGAGATTAGAAATACTGGAAAAACCCCGTCCCATTGGTTGAATATGTTGCCAATCACGGGTGAAAGCATGATTATCCCGCTAAGAATAAAGAATCCGGCGTTATTGATAAGATTGCGAGTCGTTGAATACTTCATTTCGACATGGAGATAAGTTTCGGGGTAACTTTTTAGTCACCCCGAATGGTTTACAATTATTTCTTGGTGTTTTTCTTTCTTAGTGGGAGAGTGAGTATTCCGAATTCGAATTTTTTATTGTTCGTTTCATAGTTGGTATCTATTTTGGACATGTCTATTTTTATCTTCATGAAACCATCTATAATTTTCCGAAGGTCTTTTTCTGGTATTTTTTCTCCTGGAACATCATTTTTGTTGAGAAATAAATAGGCATAGAATATTTTCCCAGATTCGTTGAAGCATAGCATGATTTGAGACGAACCTGGTGTGAATCTAGTACTATCTGGTATAACTGCTTTTTTTACACTATCAACTAAATTTCCCATGTATTTTTGATCCAAAATATAGAAACCACAACTTTTTGTGAAATCTGGTTCCGAGAGATATTTTGGTTTTACAATAAATTTTTCATGTTTTTCTACGGAGAAATCTTTTAAAATTTGTGCGTTTGATATTTTGCTATTTGCTAAAATGGCAAAGATAATTAAGAATATAGTTTTCATATTGTAAATATTATTGGGTTATATATGGGCAGAGTCAACAATCAAGTGCAATATTATGAAATGAATTTGAAGAAGAGTCTTTTGGGTGAGTAAAATTTTAATTTTTCCCTTGGTCTCCTGTTTATTTCTACTAAATATATTGTAAATCAGAGTATTTGTTTTTTTTAGTATAGTACACGTCAACACGAACTTTTCCGACAACACGTGTTGTCAGCTTTCATCTTTATATAATCACTTTCCTCTCCGAGCTTTTTACTCAAACTGGCGTCCTATCCCCTCTAAAGCTTCAGCCTGTTTGTCAAACGAGTTTGGTAAACATCACAAAGATACTGACCTTGCAATCGAGGGTATATCATGAATGGAATAACCCCATCTATGATGCAATTTTAAGGATGTCAATATACTCCTGGTCTTTGGTGAACATGTGCCATATGGCAACCAGTATTTTCCGGGCAATCGCGACTTGTACCTTCATTTTGTTCTTTTTTCTAGCCGTTACTTGTATATAGCTGAACTTGTTAAAGAAAGATCCTTGTGTTTTTGCCGCCGCCCAAGCGCATTCAACGAGCATTCTTCTCAAATATTTGTTCCCGAGAGTAATCTTCCGCCCTTTGATTTTTCCCGCGCACTCCTCGTTCCTTGGTCTCAAGCCGCACCAGGAAACTAGCGCTGAAGTAGTAACAAACATTTTGAGGTCAACGCCGAGTTCTGCAATAATGGATGTGGCAGTTCTTTCTTTCACGCCTGGTATGGTCTGGAGTCGAACTATTTGTTTGGGGTAATACAGGTTGCAAATCTCGGTCATTTTTTGCTGGCATTTGTCTTTATGGCTTTGTAGCATCTCGATCTCGGTCACAAGCATCCCGATGATCTCGGAATCGATTTCAGTTACCACCCCGGTCAATGCGGCGAGTATGGAACCCGTCCCGTGCTTGTTAATCGTGCGCCCGTGAATACATTTTATCAACTCGTTCGGGTCAGAAATACCTCGAGCTAATAGTTTGACGACCTTCTTGTAACTTTTGCTGTCAAGGGTAGAGAGGTAATTACTCGGGCGTATATTGCAGCGTTGTAAATAAGTGTCTAGCTTTACCAGTTTACAGGCTATTTCCTTGTTGAGGTCAAAAATACGTCGGTCGTACTGCCGAAGCTGCTGGATGACAAGCTCAGGAACATAACTTCCCCTGATTAATTCTTTATAAACACAAGTGGCGATCCATTCTGCGTCCTTGACATCCGTTTTTCGCCCGGGGAGTTGTTTGATGAAATAAGGGTTAACCAGTTTTTGATCAAACATGCCTTCCAACACTCGCCAGATAGGTATCCAGTAAATACTGGTACTTTCCATCGCCACTTCTGACACGCCGTAACGTTGTATGTCAGAAGCCATTTTATTCAAATCCGGTGTTAAACACCGTACTTCGACTCGAATATCTTGCCTGAATTGTCCATTATACAAAGGAATACACTATCTTTGTGGACGTCAAGCCCTGTCACGGTTCTGTTGAGTCTATTCATGATGAGGTATTTTAAGTTTATAACCTCAATATACAAATTATCGTGCCAACTGCCGATTTAGAGACAAAGAATTGTGACTAGGGCTTGACTTTTTATGGTACTGGCGTAAAAATCGAAGATTTTTATGTCAGTTTGTGCATGTTGAAATGAAAAATTAGGATGCACCAGTAAATCAGGTTTTGGGTAATGGATTTATCGGAGTGATTGATAAGTTGCTGGAGTCCCTTTGTTGCAAGACTTGAATAAATATGGTTATTGAAAGGAAAAGTGAAGTGAACCCTAAAAGTTAGACAAAAAACTTTTAGGGTTCACTTCACTTTTGACACGACCTCGCAGTTAGGCTATCAGAAGGTGATTAAATGACTTTTCTCTGTGGGTGTTTATTAAAAATAAACTTGTATGTATAAATTTGGAATTTACAAAATTTATGTATAAATTTACAGCAAGATATTCAGATAAATATGAAAATTTTCCCAGATGATATTGTAAATCAGTCGTATGAGCAAATCGTGTATGAACATGGAAAATGTTCAAATATTCTATATAATGTGATTATTTTTACAATAATCGGGATATTCGTATCATTTTTTTTCATATTTATTGACGTTGGTACTGTAACTTTAGGTTCAGTTCAAAATAGGGGGGAGGTAAATGTTATCATTGCACCGGCTGATGGAGTGTTAGGAATTCATGATATTCGCGAAAACGCAAAAGTTAAGCAGGGGGATACGATTTTCACGATAATTGATCAGAAAAGCAATGGTAAATATACGGTTTGTTCTCCAATTAGTGGTGTGTGTGTAAATACTGGTAAATTAGTAGAAGGTTTAAGAGTATTGTTGGGTCAGCAATTGATGGAAATTGTGCCGGATAGTGAGTTTTGTGTTGAATGTAACGTGCTTTCGAAGGATATTGGTTTGTTGAGAGTAGGTTTGCCATGTAAGATTCTGGTGGATGCTTATAATTATAATCAATGGGGTATGTTGAATGGAGTATTGATTGAGATTTCAGAGCAGCCAATTATGAGTTATCAAGGGATGGCTTATAAAGTATATTGTAGTGTAAGTGAAAATTTTTTAGAGCTTAAAAATGGCTATAGAGGGTATTTGAAACGAGGAATGAGTGTGAATTGCAGGTTCGTAATTAACCGACGTAGAATTATTGATTTGCTTTACGATAAAGTTGAAAATTGGATTAATCCTTTAAAATAGAGTAATACTAACTTTAAAAACAAATAGATTATGAGAAAACTTGACGTGGCAGTTTACGATGTAGAAGAAATGAGCCAACGGGAACTTCTTGAAGTTAACGGTGGTTTGGATCCGATTACTTGGACAATACTTGGAGTCGTATTTACGATTATTGGAGCGGTTTCTGCTGTTTATGCATTGGTTAATAATGGGCCTACAGGTTATCATACCGTAGAGTTTGAGGTCGTTATCGGAGAATACGGATATGTTGTAGTGGAGTGTGGAAGGCATCAACCACATGTTGAATATGGGTATCCCGGTCAAAAAAAAGTAATACGATGCAGTTGGCCTGTGGAAGACTAAATCCAGAATGTTATGGTAGGAATAAGAAGTTTTAATATGATGGTTTTGGCTCTGCTTATAGCAGCGTGCAATAATCGTCCACATCCACAAGATATCAAGACGTTGGAACTTGAATGTCGATTTGATAGCGTAAGTAGGGGACTTTTTGTTCCTATCAAGATAGACACAGTCAGTTATTGGTTCATGTTTGATACCGGCTCTGGAGGTTCTGTGATCACCGATCCGGATTTGGATAAAATCGGGTTGAAAGTGAACAGGAGGGACAGTGCGCTTGCGGCGTGGAAAGGATATGGCAAGAAGCATTTTTCCTACTACACGGAGCCTGTTTCAAGGCTAATATTTGATATGCCGCTTAAAGAAAACGTGAAATTTTTAGCTGATACCACGGTGGGTTTGTCTTTTATCGGGTGTGACGTGATTAATCAATTTTATTGGTGGTTTGATTTCGAAAAATTCAAGGTAAAAATTTCTAACACAAGTTTCATTATTGATGATTTGAAAGATTGGATTCAAATTCCTTTTAAAATTGTAAAATATAAAGGAATGAAGGTCGATTTGAAAATTGGTTCCAATTGGATCAAGAACTTTACTTTTGATACGGGGTATGCTAAAAAAGAAGGTATTGATTCTGCTGATGGAATTATTAACGCTTATTTTAGGAGTTCACGAGAGGCAGGAAAATTTCATTCAAAACTAGATGGGAAATTAGGTGAAACTACTTTGATTTGTGATGGAGGGTTTACCACAAGTGAAAGTCGTGGGGGAGAGTGCCCGATATTTGACTCGATAAAAATTAACGGGTATGTTTTCAAAAATTGTATTATTGGAACGTTTAAGGACGAGAGCATTTTTGATGAATCTCGAAAAACAATTACACTAGCGTTCGTTCGCTATTTCCAGCAAATGTATATAGATACTGGTAAGCAAATAATTTATTTGAAGCCATGAAACGTGGAGTTTGTGTCAGGCAGCATGATGTGACAGATTGTGCTGCCGCTTGTTTGGCCTCGGTTGCGGCATATTATGAATCTCGGATTCCAGTAGCGAGAATCCGTCAAATTGCTTATACGGATCGTTATGGCACAAATTTTCTAGGTATGGTTGAAGCAGCCCAGAAGTTGGGGTTTGCGGCGAAAGGGGTAAAGGCATATAAGACGGAAGCAGGCAAGCAGATTGTAAATATACAAAGCCTAAAAAAAATCCCGTTGCCAGCAATTGCACATGTTATAGTTGATGGTAGGTTGTTGCATTTTGTTGTCATATACAAGATATCTAAAGATAAAATTTGGATCATGGATCCGGCGGTCGGAAAAGTTAACGTTCAAAATATCACAGAATTTTCATGCATATGGACCGGAATGTTGTTGTTGCTTGTTCCTGATGAAGATTTTGTGAAGCGAAATGAGAAAGTTTCGATAATATCCCGATTTTGGTTTTTATTCAAGCCGCATCGAAAGGTGTTTGTTCAAGCTTTGTTCGGTTCGTTAATATATACGGCAATAGGTTTAATTTCTGCAATCTGTATTCAGAAAATAATAGATTATGTGATCCCTGACCGCAATTTAAATCTGTTACATCTGATCTGTGTGATATTGACTGTTTCGACATTGCTATCTGTGTTTATAAATTTCATGAGATCGAAAATGATGATGCATGCCGGTATTCAGGTGAATACACGATTAATGCTTGGATATTATCGACATTTATTGAAATTGCCACAATCGTTTTTCGATTCGATGCGTTCTGGAGAGATTCTCTCAAGGATGGCTGATGCTGCACGAATCAATGCTTTTATAAACGGAACGTTCCTGTCAATTGTAATAAATGTGTTTACCGTAATCGTTTCATTTTCTTTGATGTTTTCATATTATTGGAAATTGGCTGCAATTATGTTGGTTTCTATTCCGATATATGCCTTAATGTACTATTTTTACAATAAAGTAAATAAAGTGATCAAGCGGAGAATTATGGAGCAGGGAGCTGATATGCAATCTCAGCTCGTTGAAACAATCCATGCGGCAGGGACGATTAAACGTTTTGGAATTGAAGATTATGCAAATCTAAAAACAGAAGAGAGATTTGTAACTTTAACACGTACTGGTTGGAATTCTGGAATGTATGATTTAAATCTTGGTGCAGCATCAGGGTTGTTCTCTGGTTTTTTTTCTATGGTATTATTTGGGGCTGGTACTTCTTTTGTCCTTGATGGAATTATTACGCCAGGGGAGCTAATGTCGTTCAATTCTTTGACAGGATATTTTATGAGTCCGGTAATTGCCTTGTTGAATGTTAATAATATATTTCAGGAAACAAAGATTGCGGCTGAACGACTATTTGAAATTTTTGATAGAGAGCAGGAGGATGATGACCAATGTAAAATCCCGTTCTCTCGTGCTTCATGCGGGGATATCGTGTTTCATGATATTACGTTCAGATATGGTTCGCGAGAAATTATTTTCGAACATTTCAATATTGAATTTCCTGCGGGTAAAGTGAGTGCGATTGTCGGTGAAAGTGGAAGTGGGAAAAGTACGATTGTGGCATTAATACAGAATCTTTACCCTCTTGTTTCTGGTAAAATTACTGTCGGGGGTATTAATATAAAGCATGTTCGTACAAGTGATTTACGTTCTGCAATTATAGCTGTTCCTCAACGTATAGACCTATTTAACGGTTCTATTGCTGATAATATTTTGCTTGATGATTTGGAGCCTGATTGGGAGCGAGTAAATAGTTTGTGTAAAGATTTAGGTATAGCTGATTTTGCAGATAAGTTACCGCAAGGACTCAAAACATATATTGGAGAGAATGGGATGCAGTTATCCGGGGGACAACGTCAACGGATTGCTATCGCCAGAGCTTTGTACCGAGATCCGGAGATATTAATTCTTGATGAAGCAACATCGGCATTGGACTCAGAATCCGAGGAAATGATTAAAAACATGATAAATAAGTTGTGCGGTAAAAATAAAACGATCATATTAATCGCTCATCGCCTTAGCACTATAAAAAATGCCGATAAAATTTTTTTACTTAAAGATGGAAAACTTGCAGAACAAGGTTCGCATTACGAATTGATGCAATGCAACGGTAGGTATTCAAAACTTTGGAGGCTTCAGTCCGAAACTATTTAATAGTGGTTTATGGATGATTCGTATCATTTGTTTCATGTTTGGAATCCTGGGGCGGTAGGCGATTAATACTTGGATAATAGTTGAGAGTTAGGATAGATGAGATAGGAGGGAAAATACGATAACTTCTTCCCTGTTTTTTTGTATTGAGCGGAATTATGTCTATTTTTACACAATCGTTGACGAATCGATGATTGTGAGTATAAATTATTAATAATTAGGAATAAATAGATGGCAACAGACAAATTTTTGTGGAGACACATAGGACCGCGTCCGGAGGATATCGAGGATATGCTCAAGGTGGTGGGTGTCAGTTCTCTTGACGAGTTGATAGAGCAAACCGTACCCGAATCAATCCGTTTGAAGAAAACGTTGGATTTACCGGCTCCTCTTACCGAGTTCGAGTTTTTCTCTCGGATCAAGGCGGTAGCTTCAAAAAATAAATTGTACAGGACGTTTATCGGGCAGGGATATTATGACACGATTACCCCTGCCGTGATTCAACGGAATATTTTGGAAAATCCGGCGTGGTACACGTCGTACACTCCCTATCAGGCTGAGGTTTCCCAAGGTCGTTTGGAGGCTTTGTTGAATTTCCAGACGATGGTGGTCGAGTTGACCAGGATGGAGATTGCCAACTGTTCGTTGCTGGATGAGGCTACGGCTGCTGCTGAAGCTATGACCATGATGTATGGTTTGCGAGGCAAGGAGATGAAAAAAGCCGGAGCGAATAAATTGTTCGTGGATAACCAAGTGTTCCCGCAGACGAAGGACGTGTTGATTACCCGTTCAGCCCCGCAGGGAATAGAGTTGGTTTATGGTGATTACGATACATTTGAGTTTACCCCGGATGTGTTCGG
Source organism: Butyricimonas sp. Marseille-P2440 (assembly GCF_900091675.1). NCBI lineage: Bacteria > Pseudomonadati > Bacteroidota > Bacteroidia > Bacteroidales > Odoribacteraceae > Butyricimonas > Butyricimonas sp. Marseille-P2440. The sequence continues at coordinate 1,188,715 of NZ_LT594609.1, forward strand.
TGCTATCGTGCAATACCCTGCCGCTAACGGTGAAGTGCGGGATTATAAAGCTTTTGCCGAGCGTGCGCACGCTAACGGTGCGCTGGTGACTGCTGTCGCTGACATGATGAGTCTTGTGTTGCTGACAGCCCCGGGAGAATGGGGTGCCGACGTGGCTGTGGGTACAACCCAGCGTTTCGGTATCCCGATGGCTTACGGTGGTCCTCATGCCGCTTACATGGCAACGAAAGAGGAGTACAAGCGTAATATCGTGGGACGTATTATCGGTGTAACGATTGATGCACAGGGGAATCATGCTTTGCGTCTGGCTTTGCAGACCCGCGAACAACATATCAAACGGGAGAAGGCTTCTTCCAATATTTGTACTGCCAAGGCGCTGAACGCCACGATGGCAGGTTTCTATGCCGCTTATCACGGGCGTGAGGGATTGGAGCGTATCGCTCGTCATATCCACTCGGCTGCCGTGACTCTGGCTGAAGAAATCCAGAAGTTGGGTTACAAGTTGAAGGTGGAGAAATTCTTCGACACGCTTCGTTTCGAGTTGCCGGAAGGTGTTACTCAAGAGGCTGTGCGTGATGCCGCTTTGGAACAGGAGATGAACTTGTTCTATTGTGATTGTGGGTGTGGAAAAGTAGTTGGTTTGTCTACTGACGAGAAAATCAACGAGGAGGAAATCAACACGTTGATTGGTATTTTTGCCAAGGCTGCCGGAAAGAGTGCCGAGCGTGTCGAGTTTATTGACGACCGCACGGTGTTGGAACCCGCGATGTTGCGTGAGGATGAGATTTTGACGCAATCCGTGTTTAATATATATCACTCGGAAACCGCTATGATGCGTTACATGAAGAATCTGGAGAGAAGAGATATCTCTTTGGCTACTTCCATGATCTCGTTGGGTTCTTGCACGATGAAGTTGAACGCCGCCGTGGAGATGTTGCCTATTACTTGGCCGGAGTTTGGCGGTTTGCATCCGTTTGTTCCGCTTTCTCAAGCAGAAGGCTACCAACAGATGATCCGGGAAACGGAGGATATGTTGTGCAAGGTGACCGGTTTTGCCGGATGTAGTTTACAGCCTAATTCGGGTGCTGCCGGAGAGTACACCGGGTTGATGGTGATTCGCCAATATCATATCGCTAGAGGGGAAGGACACCGGAACGTGATTTTGATTCCCGCTTCCGCTCATGGAACGAATCCGGCTTCGAGCACGATGGCTGGTTTCAAGATTATTGTGACGGCTACCGACCCGGAAGGAAATATCGATGTGGAGGATTTCCGCAAGAAGGCTATCGAGCATCGTGATAATCTGGTGGGTGCTATGATCACTTACCCGTCGACTCACGGTATTTTCGAGGAGTCGATCAAGGAGTTGGCGGATATTATTCACGAGAATGGCGGTTTGTTCTACATGGACGGTGCTAACATGAATGGGCAATGCGGTTTGACAAACCCCGGTACAATTGGTGCTGACGTGTGTCATTTGAATTTGCACAAGACGTTTGCTATGCCTCACGGTGGTGGTGGTCCCGGTGTAGGTCCTATCTGTGTGGCTCCTCACCTGGTGAAATTCTTACCGTCGCACACGATGGTGAAGACCGGTGGTGACGAGGGTATTCATGCCGTTGCTGCCGCTCCTTACGGTTCTGTGGGTATGTTGCCCGTGACTTATGGTTACCTGCTGATGCTGGGTGGCGAAGGTCTGGAAATGGTGACTAAGATGGCTATTTTGAACGCTAACTATTTGGCTTCTTCATTCGAGAAGTTGGGCTTCAAGATTCTATATAAAGGTAAAAAAGGTCGCGTAGGTCACGAGATGATCTGGGATTGCAATATGTTCAACAAAGAGTACGGAATTTCCGAGTTGGATATTGCCAAGCGTTTGATGGACTTCGGTTTCCACGCTCCTACTTTGTCTTTCCCTGTTCACGGGACGTTGATGGTTGAACCGACGGAGAGCGAGCCGAAAGAGGAATTGGATCGCTTTATTGCGGCATTGACCACGATTCGTGAGGAGATGATCGAAGTGGGCGAGGGTAAGGCTGACAAGACGGACAACGTTTTGAAGAATGCTCCCCATACGCACAAGGTGTTAACGGCAGACGAATGGTCTCACGCTTACCCGCGTAGCAAGGCGGCTTACCCGCTGGCTTGGGTAGCAGAGAACAAGTTCTGGCCGCAGGTAGGTCGTGTAGACGACGGTTACGGTGACCGTAATCTGATGTGTACTTGCGATCCGCTTGAATCTTACGCGGAGGAGAATTAGTTTTATAATATAGGAGGGAAGCGTTCTATGAGGTGTTAGAACGCTCTCCTCTTTTCTTTTTTTCAATGGAGGACGAGGTTTTGGATCAAGATGCTTTGCTCGATTTGTTAGCACGGCATGATAACCGGGCTTATCAATATTTGTATCAGTGTTACTACGTGGCGTTGAAATCTTTGGCAAATTATTACGTGAAAGATAATGACGTGGCGGAGGACTTGGTTCAGGATTCTTTTGTCTCGATGTTGGAGAGCGGATACACGTTCAAGACCGTGAATGAGGTGAAATATTTCTTGTATAGTTCACTGAAAAATAAGTGTATCAGCCATTTCAGAAAACAGAAGGTGCGGGATAAATACTATCAGGAGATTTTGTCCTCGCAGACGGAAGAAGAACACTTTTGGGATAAGGTGTTGGAGGAAGACGTGTATGCCCGGCTGATGGCTGCCGTCGATACGTTGCCGCCTCAATGCAAAATGGTAATGATGTTGACCCTTGAAGGATTGACGGGGACGGAGATTGCCGGGAAACTGAATATTTCGTTGGATACCGTGAAGGAACACAAGAGTAGCGGTAAAAAGAAGTTAGCCGCCCAATTGAAGGACGGTGAACTGCTTTGTCTGATCGGGTTGCTATGGTTCTGATGTGATAAATTATTTTGTTCGGAATTCGTCTTTCCTGCCCGAGAGCAATTTGTTTTTATTTTTTCTTCTATTTTTTGGGGGTTCGTACCCCCCCTTAAATAAAACTTGTGCGTTTTATATATGTAATTGAGTTTAGAATGTGATTAAACGTTCCTTTATTACTCGTTGAGTATTACTTTTTACATTGGAATACGACTTTTTCTTAAGGCGTTTGTAATTAGTGTTTTCCAATATGATTGCATATTTGGCATTAAGGCATTTTGAATGTCCTTTTATACTATTAATAAAGGAACGTTTAAAGATATAGGTAAAAATGTGATTTTATGGAACATAATAGAGAAATATTATTTGAGATTTCTGCATTGATTTATAAAAGTTTATCCGGAGATATAACACGTGAAGAACAGTTAATGTTGGATGCGTGGAAAAATGCTTCCGAACGGAATCTAGAGTTGTATGAAAAGATATGCTCTGATAAGGTAATGCAGGATAAGATAAAGCTATATAGCGGTAGTAATGTGCAGACCGCATTCGATTCTTTTATCCGGAGGAGAGAGAAAAAGAATACGCGTAGGCGTTTGGTCGTGAGAATCTCACGTTATGCGGCTATTATTGCCTTGCCTTTATTTGTTGTTTTGTTTTATTTTAATCGGGCAGAGATAGGCGACGGATTGTTGGAGTTGTCGGAGAACACGGTGCCGGTGAAAAGGAATGCTCCGGTGTTGACGCTTTCTAACGGGCAGGAAATGATCCTTTACAATCAGGATATAACGTTGAACGAGGAAAATGGCGTGCGGATCACGATGAAAACGACAGGAGGAATGCAATATAATACTTCGGATTCAACAAAATCGGAAATGGTGTACAACACGTTGACGACACCGTCGCAATGTGATTTCACGTTTACGCTGGCGGATGGGACGAGAGTATGGTTGAATGCTAAATCGTCATTGCGTTATCCGGTTGCGTTTACCGGTAATGAGCGTGTCGTGTATGCCGAGGGAGAGATTTACCTGGAAGTGGCAAAAGACCGGAAGCATCCGTTTTTCGTGGTGTTGAATGGGATGAAGGTTGAGGTGTTGGGTACTTCATTCAATATTAATTCTTATGCCGATGAGAATTTTGCAGAGGTTACTTTGGTGGAAGGGCACGTTGCGGCGCACGTGGATGACGATAGCTATGATTTGTTGCCGAATCGCCAATTGCGTTGGGATAAGGAAAATCAAAGCGTGGATATAAAGATGGTAAACGTGAATGATTATATTGCGTGGAAGGAGGGACACTATATTTTCAAGGGAAGGATGTTGTCGGAAGTGGCGAAAGTGTTGCAACGTTGGTATGACGTGGAGGTCGTTTTCGAGGATGAAGAAAGTGCCAAGGTTATTTACACGGGAGTGGTTTACAAGGAAGAGAATTTTGATGTTTTTATTCAACGGCTTAGAGAGACGTCATCTTTGTCGTGTAGAATGGAAGGAGATAAATTATACGTGAAGTAATTTTATTAAATACTTAAATCAGTTTGTATGAGAAAATTTCTAGTATTGGGATGTTTTTTAATGTCCGGTGTCGGACTTTTGGGGCAAAATAAAATGCCGCAGGAGAGTGAAGGGTGCGTGGTGCGAGGGGTGTTGGATGGTGTTTACAAGGGAAAGAAAGTATATTTGGTAGAAGAGGAGGAAATTAACGGGGCGTCGAAGGTGATCGATAGTTGCGAGGTCGTGGATAATCGCTATACTTTTAATATTAAAGATGTGGCTGTGCCAAGAATGTATTTCATCAAGAGCGGTGATCCGGAATGCTTGAGTCCAATCTCTCCTTTCTGGGTGGAAAAAGGAATCGTGAATATCCGGGCAAATTCGCAATTTTTTATGAATTGTAATGTGGCAGGAACAGCTAATAATGAAATATTCTATGCTTATAATGCAGAGGTAAGGCACATTATGGACAGTGTGCGCCGGGTGGCTAACATCGATGTGTTACTGGATCGGAATCAGACTCCGGAAGCCCAGGACAGGGCTTTTAAAGCTCGTACCGATTTTCACAATCGTCGGTCGCTGGAATTGCAGGAGGAAGTGGTAAGACGTTATTATGACCAAGCGATTGCGCCATTTATGATTTTTTGGGAGATGAAGGCGAATGTGTCGCTTGACAAGTTGAAGGAGTTGCGTGGAGTGGTTGCCCCGAGTTTGAACGGGCATCCTTATACAAAGCAGTTGGATGAGTATATCCGTTTGGCTGAGTTTAAGGTGGGAAGTGATATGCCGGATTTTAAATTGCCGGATAAGGATGGGAAAGATTTCACACTTAGCAGTTTGAGGGGGAAATACGTGCTAGTGGATTTTTGGGCATCTTGGTGTGGTCCGTGTATGCGGGAAATGCCTAACGTGGTGAAATTGTACAAGGAGTGCAAAGGGAAAAATTTTGAGATCGTGGGAGTGTCCCTCGATAAGGAGAAAAACGCGTGGTTAAATGCCGTGAAAAGTAATAAGATGCAATGGATTCAAGTGAGTGACTTGAAAGGCTGGGCAACGCTTCCCGTGAAGTTATGTAACGTGTCGGCTGTGCCATACACGGTTTTAGTAGATCCGGAGGGAAAAGTGGTGGCTCTCGACCTTCGGGGTGAAGAGTTGATCAAGAAGGTAAAAGAGATCGTGGGTAAAAAATAATAATTTGTGATATGAAACATATATTTGTTTTAGTTGTAGCGTGTTTGTGGTCAGCCTGGGTAATCGGACAGGAGAAAGAGGTGGAGGGATACGAGATTCGTGGCGTATTGGAGGGAAAGTACAAAGCGAATAAAGTGTATCTGGTGGAAGAAGACGAAATACAGGGTCCGTCGAGGGTGACTGATAGCAGCGAGGTAGTGAATAACCGTTATACATTCAAGGGACCGAAGGTTGATTGCGTGAAAATGTATTTTATTAAAAGCGGAGATCCGGATTGTTTGAGCCCGATTACTCCATTTTTCCTAGAGAATGGAGTGATAAATATCCGGTCGAATTCGGAGTTCTTTTTGAATGCAGAAGCTAAAGGAACGATCACGAATGATATTTTCGGTTTTTATAATGCTTTGATAAAGCATCTTGAGGATAGTTCGATGCGTGCATTTTTACTGGAGAAAAAACTGTATGGAGAACGGGATTACGAGTATGAAAATGCCGAATTCAAGCGCCGTACGGCTCATGGCAAACAAAGAAATCTGGATATACTGAAGGATATGGTGAAAATGTATCCGGATCAAGTGACGGCGCCGTTCTTTATTTACTGGGGAATGAGATACCAGTTGCCGTTGGAGGAATTGAAAGTTATGCGCACGGCGATTGATTCGAAATTGAACGAACACCCTTACACGAAACAATTGGATGAGTTTATTCGTTTAGCTGAATTCAACGTGGGAAGCACTATACCTGATTTTACTTTGCCCGATCAGAATGGCAAGATGGTAAGTGTAAAGGATTTCAGGGGAAAATATGTATTGATTGATTTCTGGGCTTCATGGTGCGGACCGTGCCTGAGGGAGATGCCTAACGTGGTGAAGCTGTACAAGGAATGTAAAGGGAAAAACTTCGAGATTTTGGGAATTTCCCTGGATAAAGATAAGAATGCTTGGACGGCAGCTGTGAAGAAAAATGGGATGAAGTGGGTACAAGTGTGTGATTTGAAGATGTGGGGAACGGAACCCGTGAAGTTGTGTAACGTGAGAGCCGTGCCTTATACGGTGTTGATCGATCCGGAGGGGAAAGTGGTAGCCTTGAATTTGCGGGGAGAGGAATTGATAGCGAAGGTAAAAGAGATTGTAGGAAAAAAATAAACGAAAGTTATGAGAAGGATAATATTAGCTTTACTCTTGGGATGTATTTTTATACTTCCCGCGGGTGCGAAGGGTAAAATGACTTATATCACTGCCGAGATTCAGGGATATAATGGGGATATGGTTTATTTTGATTTCATGGAGAAAGACGGGATAAATGCGGAACTCCCTTACCAAGAAAACCAGTTGATGGAAATAGCGGTGGAGCTGGATGATATTACGATGTTGAGGATCAATACATGGATTTATGTTTGCCTGCAACCGGGGGATAGTATTCATGCCAAGATCGTGTATGATGGGAAATATCATAAAACAGCCGAATACACGGGCACCCCGCAGGCTGTAGCTATCGCTACCGCATTACAGGAAATAAGGGCTGCTCGACGAGCTGCCGGGTATAAGGCAAATATGCCTGCGGCACTCGTGACGTTAGTGGAAGCGAAAGATTATTACGCCCAGACGTTGTCTGAATGGAAAAAAGAGATCTGTATTCTGGATCAGGTGAGAGATCGGATTTCTCCTGGGGTATATAATAATGTATTGTCGGAATTGGATGGGGTTTTTCTGACGAATCTGATTAACTACCCGTATGCAAGTGCAGGTTTCCACAAGAAGAAAATTCAGGATTGTTTGGCTGACGGATACTGGGATGTGTTGAACGATTATAAACCGAGAGGGGATAAAGCTTCGCTAAGAAACCGGGGGTATATGTCGTTTCTCACGACTTATAAAGATTATATGAGGCGAAAGGAAGCCGGTAATAAGGCAGAAGGGTTTACCCCGAATAAATCGTTGGAAGACGAATATGCCGATCTTGCTGATTTTTATGATGGTTCTTTGAGAGATGCGGCGTTGTTTGTCTTTTTGTACAATGCGATAGCAAATAACGGTGATTTCGATAGACTCGATAAATTGAGAAAGGATTACTTGAAGAAGTATAATAAGGATAAGGAGTATAAAAAGATTCTTGCGCAAATCATGAAATAAAAGTACGGGGAGTACTAGCGATACTCCCCATTACTTGAATTTTTACTTAAAAGTTACTTTAAACTAAAAACTAAACAAAGTTATGCAAAAAAAAAGAGTGTGTCTACATTCATGTGGAATTAAATTTACCCTCTTTGCACTTGTTTTTTTCTTGTTCACCGGAAATCTACACGCCGGGAATGACGAGGATTACAAGGATACGAAGATTACGTTGAAGGTAAAGGAGATGGAACTGAACAGGGTACTGGATACTCTGGCGGAGATGGCGAAAGTGCGTTTTTTTTACAATCATGCACAAATTGACGTGAAGAAAAAGATTACGGCTGATTTTAAGGGCGAAACGTTGAATTACGTGTTGATGATCGTGTTGGGTGGACAAGACGTGGATGTCGAGTTTCAGGTCAATCGGGTGATCATGTTGAAACCCCGTCCGAAAATGGCTCCCGGGGCAACCGTGATTAAGGTGAGCGGTAAGGTGATCGATGCAAGTACGAAAGAAACTTTGCCTGGAGCCAGTATCGTGTTGAAAGAGAAACCGGGTATGGGTGTCGTTACGGATATGGACGGAAATTTCTTTATTGAAGTACCGGAAGGAATAAGGGCATTGATCGTTTCTTTTATCGGGTTCGAGAGTGAAACGGTGCCTTTGACCGGGAAGCTGACAGAGATGGAGATTAAGTTGACGCCCAAGACGGAGGAAATTGAAGATGTGGTGGTAACCGGTATGGCGCCCCGGAAGGTAGAGAGTTTCACGGGAGGGTACGTGACCGTGAAAGGAAGTGAATTGAAGAAATTGAACCCGAATAATTTGTTGAAGGCTTTGCAGATTTTTGATCCGAGTTTCCGTATATTGGAAAATAATTCAAGGGGGTCTGACCCGAACGCGATGCCGGAATTTCGTTTGAGGGGTGATGTGCAATTGGGTGGTGTTGATGCAAGCAGCATGGAGATGATGATGGGAGATTATTCCCAACGTCCGAATATGCCTCTTTTCGTGTTGGATGGTTTTGAAACCACATTGCAGCGGATTGTAGACCTCGATCCGGAACGGGTGGAGTCGATCACCATATTAAAAGATGCAGCCGCAACGGCTATTTATGGTTCCAGAGCATCGAATGGGGTTCTAGTTTTCGAGACGAAGAAACCGTTGCCAGGTGCGTTGAATGTGTCTTACAGTGCGAGTGTCGGTATTTCCGTACCCGATCTGACGGATTATAACTTGATGAACGCGAGGGAAAAGTTGGAATTCGAACGGCAGGCGGGGTTGTTTACTTCCGTGTCGCAGCTGAATTACTACAATCATTACCGGCAAGAGATATTGAGAGGGGTGGATACATATTGGTTATCCGAGCCTTTACGGACTGCCGTGACGCATCGGCACACGCTTAGCATGGATGGTGGTGACGAGGCTTTGCGTTATAACTTGAGCGTGAACTACGGAAGTCAGCCGGGGGTAATGAAAGAATCAGACCGTAATAACATGGGGTTGAACCTGGGATTGCAATACCGGAGGAAGAAATGGAATATCTCGAATCAGTTGAGCTTGTCTAACACGAAAGGAAATAATACTCCTTACGGTTCTTTCAGCGAATATACGAGGATGAATCCTTATTACCGGAAAACAGACGAGAACGGACAGTACACGAAAATTATTGAATATAAAGGAATGGGCTCAGGTACACAACGAGTAACTATTCAGAATCCGCTTTATAACACGCAATTCCCGTTTAAGGATCTCACGGAGAATTTTAACGTGACGGATAATTTGAATATCGAATGTGCTGTTTTGGAAAATTTGCGGGTATCGGCGGGAGCTTCTTTCACCAAGGGAACCTCCCGTATGGAGCAGTTCCGGTCGATGAATCACACGATGTTCGCAGAGGAAACCGATCAGACCAAGAAAGGATCGTACACGAAAAACACGGGAGAATCGTTTGCGTGGAGCTTGAATGCTTCCGTGAATTATAATTTCCAGAAAGATAAACATCTGGTGAGTATGTTTGCCCGTTGGAATGTGGACGAGTCGAAAAGTAACAGTGTGAATCTCTCTGCCAAGGGATTCCCGAATGATAATATGACCGATTTCCTTTTCGGTTTCGAGATGGATAACCGGGTGAGCGGTTCGGAATCGACTTCCCGCTCGATGGGTATTATCGGGCAGGTCAGCTATATGTACGATATGCGTTATGCTGCGGATTTCAGCGTGCGCGGGGATATATCTTCCCAATTCGGTTCGGATGCCGGGATGGCTCCTTTTTGGGCTTTCGGTGCCCGCTGGAATGTCCACCGGGAGAAATGGTTTGAAAATTCGATTATCTCCAATCTGGTGATTCGTGGTTCTTACGGTATCACCGGTTCGCAGAGTTATTCTCCCTATCAGGCAAAGGAAACTTACACATTTGCCAACCTGATGTTCCCTTATCCGGCTTCGGATGTTTTGGGTGCCGAATTGATGGGGATCGGCAATCCCGATTTAGGGTGGTCGACCACGGAGAACCGAAGTCTGGCTCTTGAGATCGGGTTGTGGAATAGCCGAATTAACGCTTCTTTCTCTTATTATAATAATTACACGGACGAGTTGTTATTAGAATATACTTTGCCTCCATCCGTGGGTTTCCGGTCTATGACGATGAATGCGGGAGCCTTGGAGAATAAGGGTATCGATATTCAGGCGAGCGTGATCGCTATTCAGGATTACGAGCGTCAGATCCAATGGTCTATTTCGGCTAATGGGGCTCATAACAAGAATAAAATCAAAAAAATATCGAACGTGTTGAAAGTGATGAACGAGGAAAACCTGAAGCGGAAAGATGCCCCTGTGCCTATTTACGAAGAAGGTAAATCGACCACACAATTGTTTACGGTTCGTTCGTTGGGTATTGACCCGGCAACCGGAAAGGAAATTTTCTTGAAACGGAATGGAGAGAAGACTTATATTTGGGATCCGATCGATAAGGTGTCCGTGGGTGATACAGAACCGAAGTTCAGGGGTGCGATTTCCTCTTCATTCACGTACAAGAATTTGAGTGTGGGATTAGGTTTCACCTATGAATGGGGTGGTTACCGTTATAATTCTACTTTGGTGGATAAGATCGAAAATTCAAGTGTGGCTTATAATCTGGACAAGAGAGCCTTGACGAAACGTTGGAGTCCGGAGAACCCGAATGCGAGGTATAAGTCTATTGAGATTGTGGGACAGACAACCGAGAGCAGCAGCCGTTTCGTACAAAAATTCAATGAACTAAAGTTTTCTTCAATCTCGATAGGGTACCGTTTAGACCCGAAGGAGTTCAAGTTTTTGCAGGCGTGCCGGATTGCAAGTGTTTCCTTGAATTTCTCGATGAATGACATCGCTCGGCTTTCCTCGGTGAAACAGGAGCGCGGTTTGGATTATCCTTTTGCTCGTGATTTTAATTTGTCCTTATCCGTATTGTTTAACTAAAAGGAGGAATACATGATGAAAAAGATATTAATAGTGTGGAGTTGGATGATGTTGATAGGTCTGGCAGCCTGTTCCGACTGGGTTGACGTGAACCCGAAAACAGAAGTGGAGGCGGATGATTTCTTCCGGACGGAAGACGGATTCAAGAGTGCCTTAATCGGGGTTTATGCCCGGATGACGAATACGGAAACTTACGGGGCGGATATGACGTTCGCTTATATCGAGCAACTGGCACAGCGGTACGATAATTATAGTGCTTCGAATGCCCCGACCGATGAGGAGAGAGCCAAGATATACGATTATTCGAATGATGTTTCTTCCAAAGGCAAGCTCGAATCTATTTGGGAAAATATGTACAAGAATATAGCTAATATCAATAATCTTCTGAAGAATTTGGGTACGAACGGGGACGTGATCGTTACGGAGGGATACCGGGATCTGATTGAAGGTGAGGCTTTGGCTTTGCGGGCATTCCATTATTTCGACTTGTTGCGTTTGTGGGGACCCGTGTACAGTCTGAATCCCACGGTGAAAAGTGTGCCGTGGAGAGATCAGTTTACCTCGGAAAAAGTGCCGTTGATGGCGGCGAATGAATTGGTGGAAAAGATTCTGGGGGATTTGACTACGGCAGAACGTTTACTAAAGAACGATCAGGCGGATTGGGGACGAAACGCGAATGAGCTTTTTATCGGGGATCGGAAGCACCGGATGAATAAATACGCCGTGAAGGCTTTGCTGGCAAGGGTGTACCTGTATATTGGGAATAAAGAGAAGGCTGCCGAGTATGCACGGGAGGTTATTGACGGGTGCGGGTTGAAATTGGCGAGGGATAACCGTTCGGATGTGTCTATGTTCGAAGAAACGTTGTTTGCCTTGGGAATGTATAATATGGAAGAGAAGTTGTCGAGTTATTGGAAAAATTCAACTACTTTGAACTCGGAACTTTGGATTTCTCCCGCGAATGCCCGTACTGTTTTCGAGATAAACGAGGGAATCGGTTTGAATGATATTCGTTACCGGAATAATTACGGCTTCCTGCATGGGTTGAATTCCGTGATTAGCCGGAAATATCTGGGAGAGGATACACAATACAAGGAGAAAGTGCCTTTGATTCGTTTGGTCGAGATGTATTATATCTTGGCGGAATCGGTTTCTTTGGAGGAAAGCGTGACTTATATCAATACTGTGCGTAATACCAGAGGAATTTCCCGTTCGCACGATATCCAGTTTACCTCGGACTACACGGATGCCTCACGGGTGGCTGCTTTGGAAAAAGAGTACCAGAAGGAATTTTTTGCCGAAGGACAATTCTTTTATTTCTTGAAAAGGCACAACCGGGCTACTTTTTATCGTTGTCCCGTGGATGTGATGCGCTACTATGTATTACCGATTCCGAACGACGAGGTGGAATACGGGAATGTTACCGAGTAATCATGTAATGTAAAAAAGATACCATGAGAAAATATATTGTTTATATCGCTCTTTTGCTTATCTCGTTAGCCGCTTGCCAGGAAGACACGATACAGGGATATGCGATAGACAGGGATGGGTTGCAGTTTAATTATGATACCAATGAAATGCAACTGGATTACAAGTTTATTGACCAGTACCGGGTGGATACGGTCTGGGAATGGGGATACCCGTACACTCGTAGGCATTATTTCGGGGATTCGCTGTTGCGGGATACGCTTTCCTTGTATGTCACACTGATGGGGCATAGCGGAGTGGAAGACCGGGAATTTAAATTGAAAACCGTACTGCTGGACGGACAGGATCCGGCAACAGCGGCTAAGGTTGAGTTTTTTCCTTCCTATCGTTTCCGGGCGGGACAATTGATTGATACCATTCAATTCGTCGTTCTGCTTCCCGAGACCCGGGGCAACTACACGGTGGGGCTGACCTTTGATCTCGATGAATCGGATCCTTACTTTGAATCGGGCGCCGCAGAAAAGAAGATTTACAGGTTAAGGGTATCCAATCGGTACCCGAAACCGGAATATTGGGATATGCAAAAAGATTACCTGGGTGAGTATTCCGAAGAAAAGTATGCCTTTATGGTTTCTATCCTGCATAACTTATTTAATATGTATGATGATTGGGCTGCGAACAACGTGACCTTGCGGGAGGAATTGCAGAAATATAATGATGAGCATCCCGGGAACCCGAAAGATTTCACGTTCCCCGTGTGGACGAAGCCCTCTTGGTGGGATTACCCGTATATCCAGCCTTACGTGGGAGAATATAGCGAGGCGAAGAAAGAGTTTATTGTTTCGATCGTGGGACAATATAATTTTGATAATGCCACGTGGGCGATAGATTGGGAGTCGACACATACCCAGTTGCGTAAGGAATATGATGCTTGGAATGAGGCTCATCCTGATGAACCGCTGGCATTCCCCCAGTTCCCGGAAAATCCTGTACTCCCGGATAATGATAAGTGACCCCCCGTTTAATCGTAAAAGTGAAAATGATGAAAAAGATAATTTATATATTGGGAATCGTTACTTTATTTCTAGCAGGGTGCTATGATGATAAAGGAAATTATGATTACAAGGAGGTGAACGATCTGACGATTGCATTCACCCCCGAAGCAACAAGCGAAGGCGAGGATTACTCGTATTCTTACCAGTATCGGCAACCACCTCTGGATTCTTTGAAAGTAACCTATATCCCTGTTATTAGCCAGACGACGAAGGATGGAGAGGATAATTTGGAGTTTTTATGGACCGTTTCTCGCACGGTGGATGGTAAAAAAGTTATCGATAGCGTGTACACGAAGGAATTGTTGTTGAAGTATCCTCCTAGAAAAGCATCGCTTTACGAGGTTGTTTTTAAGGTGAAGGATGTGTCTACACAAATTGAGTACTATCGCCAGTTAAACATGAAAACCGTAGTACCTTTCGTGAGGAGTTGGTTCGTGCTGAACGGTCCGCAGGGTGATCGTCGGTTGTCGGTAATCGAAGACCCGAATGAAGAGGAAACAGCACAGATCACGTTGGATGTTTATCAGGATTTGTGGGGGGCGAGACGCTTCCAGAAAGCCGAACGCATCATGTATGCCCCGGATCAAAGTTTGGATTATAGGCGGGGAGCAGCGTTAAGTGTGGTACAACCCGATTCGGTAAGTTGGTTGTATGCCTTTGAGATGTTGGATTACAAACCTTCAAGAATATTATTCCCGAGCGGTTTCTCGCAAAAATTTGCTTATGGGGTCGCAAATAATGTTTGGCGTAATAGTGTAGTTGTAGATCAAAACGGTAAATTCTATCATGCAGGTTCAACCGGATTTTACTATACGGTAAAAACTCAACCGGATGTTGAAAATTATACGGTCGATAAAATGTATATGTCTACCAATGGGTTTGTGACTGTATGGGATAAAAAGAACAAGAAATTCATGTATTATGAATTAAACCAGAACAGTTGTTACAGGGAGGACGGAACGATATATCCTTCGAATGATGACGGAAACACGGCATTGCTGACATTGGTGCCAAACGGTTCGCTAGATGAAAACGAGTGGGAGAAAAATGAAGTTCTTTGGGTCGGTCAGGGAATTTCTCCGGCTTCCGAGGAGAGTGGAGCTCTTGTGATAGGGAAGAATACGGCTACCTCTATTTATAATATGTATCATTTTGAGGCGGGAAAAGATAAAGATGGTGACGGGGGTGTTTCGATAAAAAAAGTGGAACTCGGTAGTTTGGACGTGGATGCAAACTCTTGTTTTGCAACCTCGGTAGCTTATGCCGATCAATTCTTCTACACGAAAGAGTCAAAAGTCTACCTGTACAATTCGGTAAGTAAGGAAGCTATTGAATTGTATGATGCGGGAGGTGTGATTCATCAAATGCAGTTCCGGGTATGCAGTTCTCATTATAACGTAACCAATGAAAACCGTAGTATCGGAATCGTGGTGAACAAGGCTGACGGGACGGGAGAGTTGCACGAGATATTTTTGGATGAAGCGGGCGATTTCGTGAAAGCTATTGTCCATACTGGTTTTGGCACGATTCAGGATATTGCTTATTCGTTCGTGACAGGAAATATTTAAATCATTATAAAATGAACAGGTTAATATTATTATTGAGTATATTCTTTCTTCTCCCCGGGTTTGTTGCCGGGGAGGGAAAGACATTCACGATTGACGGGTATGTAAAAGAATTGACAGAGGGGGAGATGCTGGTGATTTCGAATCGGATAGACCGGGTGGATACGTTAGGAAGGGGAAAGATCGAGAACGGGAAATTCCGGATTCAAGGAGAATTGTCAGAGCCTTGTGTCGCTTTGTTAAAAGTGGGAGGCTATGACGGTGGTTTTGTATTTTTGTTGGATACGGATGCTCCTTATGAAGTGGAATTATGGCAATCCGGTAAGAATTCTATTAAAGGAGGAAAGTTACAGAGTGAGTTGAATGCTTATCAGGAAATAGTAGGGAAAGCCAATGTCGAAATGGGCAAATTGCGGGAGGAGATGAATAAGGCTGAAGCCCAGAAGCATTTCAAAACGGTTGGTGAGTTGAAAAAGAAGATTGAAAAGGTGAAAGAAAAAGCCCAGAAAGATTTGGGTGTCATCGTGGAGAGAAATAAAGATAACCTCTTTGCCGCTTATATTCAGACGGCAGGTATGGGACGCATGGATTTGGCGGCGTTGAAGCGATGCTACGAGCAACTGTCGGAAAAAGCCCGTCAGACAGAACCCGCTAAAATTTTGGCAGCGCGGATTACTACCTTGGAAAACGTGAATGTGAACGCAGTGGCTCCCGATTTTACTTTGCAAACGCCGGGAGGAGAGTCTGTTGCGATGTATAGTGTGAAGGGAAAATTGAAAATTATTGATTTTTGGGCTTCTTGGTGTGGACCTTGTCGCCAAGAGAACCCGAATATGGTGAAGTTGTATAACGAGTATAAGGATAAGGGGTTGGCTGTAATTAGTGTTTCTTTGGATGAAAGGAAAAACAAGTGGGAGGAGGCGATAGAGAAAGACGGTCTGACCTGGTTGCATCTTTCCGATTTGAAAGGTTGGCAGAGTGATGTCGTGAAAAAATACAATATCGATGCAGTGCCGACCATATTCGTGCTGGACGAGAATAATCGGATTATAGCTAAGAACTTGAGAGGTGAAAAGTTGAAAGCATTTGTTTCGGAACGATTGAAATAGTATTTGTGTCCTTTTGAGATAAGGAAGTATTCCGGCTTTCCTCTGTTTGCAAGGGGAGAGTCGGAATATTTGTTATCTTTGCAATTGTTTGTGTAAAATATATGAATTGCTAAAAGAAAAACAATGCAGAAATTATTGTCATGTCTGGTACTTGTTTTGTGGGGTACCTTGTTGAAAGCCCAATACGAGGGGATGGATTATTACTGGGAGCAAGATCCGGCTGTGAAAGTAAAATTAGAACGCTGGCAGGATTTGAAGTTCGGTTTTTTCGTGCACTGGGGGCCATACAGCCAAAAAGGGTATTGCGAGTCGTGGACGATTTGTTCGGAAGATGCCGATTGGATACAGCGGGACACGACGATCTCTTATGACGAGTATTACCGGGATTACGTGGATTTGAAAAAAACGTTCAATCCGGTGAAGTTCGATCCAGACAAGTGGGCGGAGTTGGCTAAGGAGGCGGGGATGAGATATTTCGTGTTCACGACGAAGCATCACGACGGATTCTGTATGTGGGACACGAAGGAGACGGATTATAAGATCACTTCCGTGGAATGTCCTTATCACACGGCTCCGAACCCGGACGTGTTGAAAGAATTATACGGTGCTTTTCAGAAGCGGGATTTTATGATCGGGGCTTATTTCTCGAAGCCGGACTGGAATAGTCCTTACTATTGGTCGGATCGATGGCAACACGGTGATCGGAACGTGAATTACAAGATCAAGGAACACCCGTGGATGTGGGAGAAATTCTGTAATTTTACTTACAATCAGGTGAAGGAATTGATGACTGGATACGGACCCGTGGATATTCTTTGGCTGGATGGCGGTTGGGTAGCTCCTGAGAACCGGGGACAGGATATTAAATTGGATCGGATTATCCGTATGGCTCGGGAATATCAACCCGGATTAATTGCGGTAGACCGGTGGGTAGGGGGAAAATACGAGAATTATCGTACCCCAGAACAGAAGATTCCCGAGAAACCGTGGGGCTACCCGTGGGAAACTTGTATGACGATGGCGAATCAGTGGTCGTATCTGCCAGGGGACAAATACAAACCTACCCGTGAATTGGTGCATTACCTAGTGGATATTGTTAGCAAGGGAGGAAACTTCTTGTTGAACGTGGGAGTCGACGGTAACGGGGAGATTCCGCCGGAAGGCATAAAGATCATGAAAGAGATGGGGGCGTGGATGGAGATTAACGGTGAGGCAATCTATGAAACCCGACCGATAGCCCCGTATAAAGAAGCGAAAATTTGCTACACGAAGCACAAGAGTAACGGGAAGGTGTACGCTATCTACTTGAATGATGAGGACGAACCGAATCCGCCCGCACAGATCATGCTTTACAGTATGAAGCCGGGTAAAGGGACAAAAGTTACGTTATTGGGGTATAAGGGTAATTTGAGTTACAAGCGGGTAGGTAATGGAATGTTGGTTACATTGCCGGCTTCATTCGTGAAGAATCCCCCGTGCGGTTACGCGTGGAGTCTTTGTATAGAATAGAGTGAGGGCGCATGATTTCCTTTAGAACCCGTTCAATTGCATGGTAGCGGTCGGGATTAATAGTATGAACCCGAAGATAATCAACAACAGGATAAATTTCCAAAAGAATTTAACCCACACGTCATAAGGTACACGGGCAATTCCCAAAGCGCCGATTAGTACTCCGGATGTAGGGGTAATCATATTCGTGAACCCGTCGCCGAACTGGAATGCCATAACGGTAGCCTGCCGGGATAAACCGATCACGTCGGAGAACGGAGCCATAATGGGCATGGTCAAGGCAGCCTTTGCCGAGCCGGACGGAATGATGATATTGATCATGGTCTGGATGAGATACATGCCCCCTAGGGAAAGTACTTTCCCCGTTTCGTTCATCAAGTTTGCTAACGAATGGAGGATGGGATCGATGATGTGTCCTTCTTGCAGGATGATGATGATACCACCCGCGAGTCCCACGACCAGTGCGGCAGAAAGAATATCTTTTACCCCGGCGATAAAAAGTTTGACAATACTGTCGGCATTTTCTTTTGCGGCAAAACCGGATAGGATACCCATGGCAAGGAATAATCCGGATATTTCGGGCAAGTACCACCCGTATCCCATAACGCCCACGATGAGGAAGAGAATCGTGAACCCGAGTATGGTCAATATAAAAAAGTGGTAGGACTTTCGTAAAGAAAAGAATCCGATCAAAGCAAACAACGCGGTTAAGACGGGAAGCACGAAAGTGGTCAGGCTGGAATGCTCACCGATAGATAGCGTGGTACGGGGAAAATAGAACGAGAAAAGTATAAGCCCCGAGAGAATGAAAAGATAAACGAACCAAGAAGATGAGTAACTTTTGTATTCTATTTCTTCGGGGGCAGCCACTTTTTCTTTACGCCAATGGTTGTCGAGGCTATAAACTAGTGATGCTTTGGGATTTTTCTTCACCTTCGCGGCGTAACGTAGTACCCAGGCTATCATAATTACGTTGAGAATCGCCCAGCAAAACAGACGGTATTCAAAACCGGAGAATAGCGGTAAGTCCGATAATCCCTGTGCTATGCCTATCGTGAACGGGTTGAGTATGGCTCCCGCGAAGCCGACATGGGCGGCAACGTACACCATGCACACGCCCGTGAGGGAATCGTAGCCCATGGAAATTGCCAGGGGAACTATGATAATCACGAAAGCCAGAGTTTCCTCGCTCATCCCGAATATAGCCCCGAAACTACTGAATAGTAACATAACCATCGTGATGATGATATTGTTCACCCCGAGTTTACGTATAATTCCGATGTGTTCCAGTTTTCGCGTGGAGCGCAGGAACGAGAAAATACCCACGTCTATCGCCTTGCTGTTGTTCATGATCCAGAAAGCGCCCCCGATAATCAATATGAACGCGATAATTCCCGCTTGCTTTTCAAAACCGTTAAAGAGAGCGGAAAATACTTGCCATGTCTGGGGGCTTTTGGCTACCTCGTGGAACGAGTCGTTCACGATGACCGTGCGTTCTACACCGTTTACATCGATGGTTTCCCGTGCGTATTCACCCCCTGGAATAATCCAGGTCAGGATAGCACAAATAATAATAATCGAGAATACAATAGTATAGGTGTGCGGGACTTTCTTTAGCATAAACGTTATTTTAGATTGAACGGTCAAATTTACAAATAATTGCGAGAGTGAAACAATATGTTGGTTGGATTTCTTAATTTTGCATGAAAGAAATTATAGAACGAGAGGATGATAACGGAAGGAAAACAAGATAAGGTATTTACCCGTGACTTTTTCCGGAAAGTGGGGAAAGCAATACATGATTATAATTTGATCGAAGCCGGGGATCGGATACTCGTGGGTGTATCCGGGGGCAAGGATTCGTTGGCGTTATTAGAGGTATTGGCGATGCGGGCGAAAGACCCGAAACAGAATTACACGGTGGTTGCCGCCCATATCGCGGTGGAAGACGTGGCTTACGAGGTGGATAGCGATTACCTGCGGGCTTTTTGTGAACGTTTGGGCGTGGAGTATGTCTACCGGACAATTCGGGTAGACACGACAGTAAATCCCAAGAAACCGGCTTGTTTCGTTTGCTCGTGGCACCGTCGTAAAATGCTTTTCGATATAGCCAAGGAATATGATTGTAAAAAACTGGCTCTCGGGCATCACCGGGATGACGCCGTGGAAAGCCTCGTGATGAGTATGATCTTTAACGGGACGATATGCAGTATGCCGCCCCGGTTGGAGATGTTCAAGAATACGTTCACGTTAATTCGCCCCTTGATCTATCTGTCTAATGACGAAACTTCGCGATATGCCGAGATGCGGCAATTCAAGAAACAAAAGAAACATTGTCCCCACGAGAAGGTGACAAACCGGGATGCCGTGAGCAAATTAATCGATCAGATGACGGTGGTTTCCCCTCATGCCCGGAGTAATCTCTTTGCTGCCATGCAGAATATTCGGGAGGAATACTTGCCTTGAAAAGTGTGAAACTGCTTCTGTCCCTAGTGAATACAAGTAGGTGATGTGTTTTATTATCAGTGTTTTTTCTGTAATATTTTTGTTTGAAATTATTTGTGGAGAAAAATTGGTTAATTCAAAAAAAGGTCATAAATTTGTCATCAGGAGGTGAGGGATTCCGAACGAATGGAATTCTTTACTAGATAAAGGCACTTATTGGAGGATAAGTGTCATTTATTTTTTTATATATGAATTAAGATTTTAATATTATATGCTATGACAAAGAAGGTATCTTATGTAACTAAAGAAGGGCTGAGAAAATTGCAGGAAGAGCTGGACAATCTGCAAAACGTGGAGCGCCCTAAAATTTCCAAGGCAATCGGGGAAGCCATCGAAAAAGGAGATATCTCCGAGAATGCAGAGTATGACGCTGCCAAGGATGCTCAAGGAATGCTTGAAGCGAAGATCGCGCAGCTTCAAGATACAATCGCCAGTTGCCGGATCATTGACGAGTCCCAGATCGACACCTCAAAAGTGCAGATTTTGAATAAGGTGACGATTAGAAATATGAAGACAAAGGCAACGATGACGTACACGTTAGTGTCCGAAAGTGAAGCTGATTTCAAAGCAGGAAAATTGTCGATTACGACTCCTATCGCGAAGGCGCTGATCGGTAAAAAATTAGGTGATAAGGTGGAAGTACAAGTACCGGCAGGAACGATGGAGTTCGAAATTATGGACATCTCGATTTAATTGAAAATGGAGAATTGAAAATGATTCATTATAAAAGCAGAGAATCGTGCGGCTGGAATCATAAAATCTAAAATCAATAAATCTAAAATCAAAAATGGCTTCAATTTTCACGAAGATTATAAAGGGTGAAATTCCGTCATACAAGGTGGCGGAGGACGAGAACTATTATGCGTTCTTGGATATTGCACCCATGCAAAAGGGACACACGTTAGTGGTGCCGAAAAGAGAAGAAGATTATATATTCGATTTGACCGATGAAGAATTGGCAGGCTTAATGGTGTTTGCCAAAAAAGTAGCTAAAGCGATCGAGAAAAGCATTCCTTGCAAACGCATCGGGATAGGTGTATTGGGATTGGATGTGCCGCACGCTCACGTGCATTTGGTCCCGTTGGTTGAGGGGAACGAGTTGAATTTCAGCAATCCGAAAAAGCAATTCCCGAAAGAGGAAATGGAGGCTTGTGCTAAATTGATTCAAAGTAATTTGTGACATTATTAGACAATTTATTATAGGGGGACGCGAGATAACGTCCCTTTTTTTATAAAAATGGAAAAGAAGAAATTATACAACGCGTACGAGCAACACGAGGGATACAATTGTTTCGGTTGTGCATCCGGCAACGAACACGGGTTACAATGTGAATTTTACGAGGAAGGAGAATACATCACTTGTTATTGGATGCCCCGTCCCGAATTTCAAGGATTCTTTCACGTGTTGCATGGTGGCATTCAAGCCACTTTAGCTGACGAGATCGCCTGTTGGAATGTTTTTGCCAAGGTACAAAGTGCGGGGGTCACCATAGCATTGGATATGAAATACCGTTCCACAGTCTACACGGATCGGGGCGAGCTTTTCATGCGTTCCCGTATCGTGGAGCAAAATTCTCGTATAGCCAAAATGCATGTCGAAATATTTAATGCCGACGGTTCCTTGGGGAGCGAGGCGGAGGTCGTGTATCGTATTTTCCCGGAAAACGTGGCTCGTGAACGTCTTGGTTGGACGGGAATCGAGGCTTTTCACCAGAATTGATTTCGGCAGAAAGATATGAATTATACTTTTAAGGACGAGGTTGATCTGTTTACTGAAGAGTAGAGTCTGACCGGAGAGATCCCCGGGTAAACCTATGGAAATAAGGGTGTGATTCCGGGTTAATTTTGGTACAGTTTCGGATCAACTTCGGTACAAAGACCTTCGGGAACGTTTTTAATATGAATATAAAACACGAGTAAAACGAGAGAAACTCTTTATTACCCTCTTTGATTGGTGTGTAAACTATGGTTTCTCGTTGTTCTCCATATAAATAGACTGGGGAGAAAGGATAAATTGAATATTAATTTAGAAAATTGGGGAGAGATGTATGAAGTATAAAAACGTGGTTTGGGATTGGAACGGGACGTTACTGGATGACGTGCAGATCAGCGTGGATACCATAAACCGGATGTTGAGGAAAAAACGGTTGGATGAATTGACCGTGGAGAAATATAAGGCTGTATTCGGTTTTCCGGTAAAGGAATATTACGAGGGAATCGGTTATGATTTTAATCGGGATGATTGGGAGGCTATCTCTCTGGACTTCGTGGATACTTATGCAGAATTATCAAAAGATGTGGTGTTGACTTCAGGAGTGAAATCTGTTTTGTCAGGATTGAAAGAGTTTGGTGTGCGGCAATATGTATTGTCGGCATTGCAAGAAGATTTGTTGGAAGAAATGTTGGAACGATTCGGGATTCGTGACTATTTCGAGGGCGTGTGCGGTTCGGATAATATATACGCCGATGGGAAGGTGGCACGTGGAGAAAGAATGTTGCAAGTGTACCCGATTGATCCCCGGGAAACTTTAATGGTGGGAGATACTTTGCATGATGCGGAGGTTGCTGAGGCTTTGGGCTTTGCTATTCGGCTGTATGCCGGGGGGGCACAATAGTGCCGAACGTTTGCGGGAGAAAGGAATCGTGCTGGAACGTATGGAAATGTTACTTGGTGAATTAAGTTGATGGATTTGTCATGCTTTAACTGAAGAACCAAAGAGGAACTAGGGAAGAACCGGGGTAATAGTCCGTCACTGTCGTGTTAGGTGCGTTTTCGCTTTAGTGTTTCTATATAAAAGATTATAGGATGTCTACGGCATAAACGGAGATACAACGGGAGAGGAGTATGATTTGGGTTAATCTTCTTTGGGTTTACAGTGGGTTCTCTGTATGTCGTGTAATCATGTTTAGAAATAGAAAAAGGCTTTATCTTGAAAATTTCGTCGATAAAGCCTTTTTTATTTATTTCCCTTCCAGTGCTCGGTTCAAAGAGAATAGCAGCATCCGGTAATGCTCCCGTGTTTCTCCCGTGGAAGCGGGAATTTTGCTTTCAAGCAGAGTTTTCACCTTGTTTGCCATGGTGAACAAATATTGCTTGGAGTTATCAATTGCCTCCACGTCTACCTCGTCTTGCCAGTTATAGCCATATCCGATGCCGTACAGGAGGAACTGTTCAGCGATGAAGTCTGTTCCGTGTTGCCGTTCCATGGATTTCAACGTCTTGTAGAATTTCCGTACCATGCCTGATTCGTCCAACCCGTAATTCTTCCATTCATCCAATGAAGTCAGGAAGAACTTGCCTTTCTTTTTCATACTATTTCCCACGACATCGTTGAGCATTACGATAGCATTCGTTTGTAGTAATTTATCTCCATTCGTCAATGCTTTGCCCCGGATGGTGTTTTCCCATATCCCGTTGTACAAATCGTCGAAATAGGCTTTCAACGTGTAAGGATCATCCGACACGTGGGCGGAAAGAATTACCCGTTGATAGGAAGACAACAAGCTTTGAGCGAGTACCGCCCTCACTGCATCTGCCTCGTTGATGCGAAGTGTTAATTTCTTGCTTAACGGTTTATTGTACAGCCAGTCGCAATCTCGAAATTGTTTGAGGGCCCATTGCAGGGAAGCCTTTTGCACCTCTTTCGGAACGGAACGATAACGGTCGCCCGGTGTGCCTTCTTTTACGTCCGTCAGATAAATACCTCCCACGTTGTACATCACGTTCGTGATATAGCGGTAATATTGTTCCATCAATTGTTCCACCAGTTGTTGCTTGTGCGAACCGTCCGGATCGTCCGTGATCCATTCGTCCAAGTGGGCTAAAATATATTTCAGGTTGCGGATGCCGTAGTCGCCCGCTTTCATCGGGTCGTCACCTAAATCCTCCTCTATGGCACTCGGGTCGTAACGTTCCAATAATTGTTGGCGTCCATATCGATAACGAGGATCACCCGCTTTTTCGTCAAGCCATGATTCGAGTACGGGAATTTCTTCCCATGCTGTGCGGGCTTGTGGGATCGGTTGATAAGCCCAGCGAACCAGGAATTCGTCGTAAATACCTAAATCCGGAGGAGTGAGTTTCACCCCATTGTCACCGGGTTGTGCCACGTAATTGTAACGCGCGTAGTCCATGATGGAAGGTGTTGTACCATATTTTCGCGTGAATGAGGCGGAACGTAACGAATCAACCGGATAGGCTGCGGATGCCGCCATGTTGTGCATGAACCCGAGGCAATGCCCCACTTCGTGAGCCACCACGTAAGCGATGGATTCTTTCACGATGTCATCCGGCATCTTTTTGTTTCTTACCGACGGGTCAACTTGAGCCGTTTGTATGAAACGCCATTGGTTGATCAACTGAATCACGTTGTTGTATACCAACACGGAAGCGTTCACGATTTCTCCGGTTGTCGGGTCTACCCACGAGGGACCCATGGCGTTAGCCGTGGTCGAGGGAATATATCGGATACAGGAGTATTTCAGGTTGTCGGGGTCAAAATTGGGGTCGTCTTTCGGGAAATCCAATGCCCGCACCACGTTCTTGAACCCGATTTTCTCGAAAGCCTTGTTCCACCGTTCCGTGCCTTCTTTTATCGGTTGTTTCCACGGCTCGGGGAAAGCGTCGTCCACGTAAAACACGATTGGTTTCACGGGTTCCACCAGTTCTCCCCGGGCAAATGCTTCCGGGTCTTTCGGTTCCAGGCGCCAGCGATTGATCATGGAATAGCGTCTTACTTCGTCTTGTTCCGTTGAAAAATGCTGTTTGTCGGTCAGGAATATACCGATACGAGTGTCCGCGATCCGGGGACGCATCTTCTTTTCCGGCAGGAGCAATAGGGTACGGGTAACCTGCACGCTTGTCGGCTCATCTGCACGTATCGTGAAAATCCCGAATACTGTCATGGTTACCTTGTAAGCCAAATCCGTCTTTATCGTTGCGTTATCCTCGAAAGCCTTGATCTCTCCAAGAAGTTCGCCTTCGCTGTTCGGGCTGGACTTGATAGAGATAAATCCGCCGTAGCTCTTGGGTAGAGAAGGCAACATATCATTATGGCGGGCAAAGAATGCGGTCACGTCGAACACGATAGCCGTGCTGTCATTGTTGTACGTTTCGATGCTGAACTTTTTCAACATCGGGTCGGTGAGGCTTCGTTCGAGGGCTTTTTTCATTCCTGCTTCCCGCTCGTTGTAAGTTGCCTTGGTATTTACCTTTCTTAAATAGACCACACTGTCCGTTTGCGTAAACTTCACGTGTAACGGGTCTTCCGGCTTATAGCCTACTTCGCAGAGCAGGTTGTCGCTGGCACTTGTCAGCGTGGAAGCCAGTAGCATATCCCGTCCCAAGTATTCCACGGGCAACTCGATATAGAGTTTGCCGCCTACCTTGTGCAAGGTGATAAAATCTCCTTTTGCCGTTACGCATCCGGCTTTCTTCACCAGTTTGTCGTATTTACTGGTTTTTACTACTGCTTTTTGTTCTTTCTCTTTCTTTTTTCTTTCTGCCGCATTTATTCCTGTAAGAGGATAAATTATTAACAGGCTTACAAGTAACATACAATACTTTCTCATGCAATGATATTTAAAGTTAAAGGGAGGGAAGTCCCTCCCCTTGTTGTTTGTAATTGAAATGTCTTTTATTCCACTCGGGTGAAATGGAACACGAGAGGTGTCATCTCCAAATTTCCGAAAAGCATATACGTGAATTGTAAGAAATCTTGCGGATCACAATCCTCGATGCGAACTTCTAATGTTTCCCCTCCATCTAATAACCTTAAGCCGACTTTTCCTTCTCTTTCGTCAGATGAAGAAGCCGAGAAATAAGCATTTATCGGGTTGAAATTAGCATTTGATATCCACGCATCCGTGTTCAGATCATATAAATAACGATACTCGGGATCAATAAATTCTATTTCGCAATTTTGTAAATAGTTTGCCAAATCACCGGTTAAATTGGATATCATCTGTCCCTTGCCTTCTTCTGCTCCTTGGATAAATTCAATAGTTCCGGCAGAAGAATTTGCGGTAGGTAATTCGTAGAGGTCTGATTCAAAGTCCGGCTCCGTGCCTAGAAGATCCCTGATTGCCATTTCACTGGCGAAAGTTTTGTATTCCCATTTGCCGGCTAACTTGTCAAATGACAGCGGACCTACAATTTGTACTTGTAACTCGGCGTAATTTCCGTATTGATAGGTATCATCCGGTAGTTTCAGTCGGAACATGATTTTATCCTTCCCGGCTTCCCGTTTTAGAAAATCCAGTTGAATTTCGGCTTTATTTTTGCCGGCAGGGATCACGAATTCGCGTACATCACCTTTTATCGAATAGTGTTCTCCTTCAACTGCTGTTGTTCCTTCTTCCACGATTTCAAAGGGTAGGTGTAAATCAACAATGGAACTAAACTTTCCGCTGGCTGCCCCTTTTATTTCGATACCTGCCATGTAAAGCGCTTCCAGTTCAACCCAGCTTTTCGTGAAAGAACATATTAAGATTTCCTTAGGTTCTATGGGAATGATCGTACTTTTGTTATTCCATAAGGAGTAACCGACAACCGGTTCCATCGATAATTTAATTTCTCGTTCTTCCGTGTAGTTGTTCAAGGGAGTAATCGTGATTTTCGCGATATCTTCTCCCGGTTGGAACACGAATTCTTTAGCGGAAATATTGTAATCTTCCCCTTCTACCGCAGAGCCACTTACATTGATTTTGACTGTAAGTGCATTCTCCACGGGGCTGCTGGCTCGTAGATCAACCTCAAGGGCTGCTTGGGCTTGCAATACGTAATAGGCTCGCCCGAACGATAGAGTTGCCCCATCGTTATTGTCATCACTACAACTTAAGCTCAAACAAGCTATTGCCAACAACACGAGTAAAAATAACTTATGTTTCATAACTCTTGTTTTATCGTTTAATACATTCTTTATTGGATTGCTTCGTTATACCGGGCAATCCGCTCGTTTATTGCTTCTCGTTCCTCTGCGGTCAATAGTTTAGGCTTTGGAACGAGATAATTTGTTGTCAAATTGTTGGTTCTCGGGGGGACTTCATCTACATCTCCGCACCCGCATAGAGCGATTAAAAAGCTGCTTACAAGTAAATATCCTATCTTTTTCATAATACTGTCATTTAAACCGTTAAATTATTCCGTGTATCCTTCATTCTGAATAACTCCTGTTCCAAAATCAATATCTTCTTTCGGGAGAGGAGCCGTGTAGAAATATTTGAGAGTTTCGTATTTCGAGCCGTTTGCCGCTACCCAGAATTCAGGTCTTCCATTGCGTTTTAATTCAAACCAGCGATCGGCTTCCATGTAGAACTCTTTTCGGCGTTCGTTTAGTATGGCAGAGATCAAGGGTGTCAGGGGTTTCCCGGTGGCATCGACTTTGATTAAAGCATCTGCATCTACGGCGGGTAATGTACTTTCCGTGTAAGGAACATGACCGGTAATCCGTTTTGAACGTAATAAATTCAAATATTTCAGAGCATTTGCTGCATCTGCCTTGTGGGCGTAACTTTCTGCTATTATCAAACACATCTCATCACTGCGCACACAGGAACATATCCGTTTGGTATTCAATCTCTTCTTGTCAAATGATAACTCGTATCTTACGTCATTCCCTTTTTCTACAAAAAGATTCACGAGTTCCTCGCTTACTGGGCGTACTTTCGATTCGGACAACGATAAACCGTAACTCCAGTCACCCCGCGGTCCATACACGTATGATTTTAAGATCGTATTTCCTTTTTGGTCATATCGGGCTTGCATCATATCCAAGTAAGCAGTTCCTTCTTGTAAAGGATATTTTTCCAAAATCTCTTCCGAAACGGCAATGGCTTTATCCCACTGTTGTGTCCAAAAATAAAGTCTTGCCAGGTAAGCCTTTGCAACATCTTCCGTGAAACGGAAGGTTTGATCCGTTTGGTGGAAAGTGATAGCGTCTTTCAAGGTTTTTTCGATGAAATCAACGCTCTCTTTCATGTTGTTTCTGACGGGTCTTGCCTCCACGTCAAACCGCTCCACGACAGATAATCCCAGCATTTCCTGTTCCTTTGACTTGTCATAGGGCTCACAGAATAGGCGTAAGAGATTGTAATAACAGACTCCTCGTAAAGCGTAAGCCGTCGCCAACACTTTTTTCCCCAATTCGGTATTTTTTTCTTCCAAGTTGTCAATGATAATATTACAATCTCCGATGACCTTGTACAAATCCTCGTATTTATCCTGGAACGTATTTATTTTACTTCCAATGTAAACCGGAGAGCGAGCTCCGTCGGGATAAAATGTTAAACTGGCATCCAGGTTGTCGGAAAAAAACTCGTAATACAATACGTTTTCCGAATCTCCCATGATCTCGTAATCTCCCATATCTTCATTATCGATTCTGTCGAGATGATATTGCAACATGGCAGAAAATTCTTCAGCTGTTTCGGGTATTGTCTGCCCTTTTGGTTTCACATCCAGGTACTCCTTGCAAGAAGTACAAACTGCGACGATCAGCACCAGTATGTAGAATATATTTTTCATGTTTCTTTAATTTATTAATTCAAATCTCTTTTAAAATCCTAAGTTCAGCCCGAACGTGAGCGAGCGGGTCTTGGGATAAGTTGCTCCCGGGGTTTCCGGATCC
Source organism: Butyricimonas sp. Marseille-P2440 (assembly GCF_900091675.1). Lineage (NCBI taxonomy): Bacteria > Pseudomonadati > Bacteroidota > Bacteroidia > Bacteroidales > Odoribacteraceae > Butyricimonas > Butyricimonas sp. Marseille-P2440. The sequence continues at coordinate 1,217,654 of NZ_LT594609.1, forward strand.
ATTCCGCTGTAATTCGTGATCGTGAAGAAATTATTCAGCGTGAACATCACATCCAGTGAGGACAAACGTAATTTACGAACAATGTCTTGCGGAACTTGATACGCCAGGCTGATATTGGAAATTCTCAAGTAAGAGGTATTTTCAATCATTACTCCCCGGGTTATTTCCGTGTAGAACGGGTTGTAATAATTTAAATTCAGGGCAGGACCGTAATAATCGGTAATCCGGGGATATTTCACTCCTGTCGTATGTTCCGGAGTCCAACGGTTTGTAATATCTTTTTCCACGTTCAAGTGATTACGGTATAAATCACTGTAATAAGTTTGATATGAATTATTGCCGGTTCCTTGTCGTGCACTTTCTGCCGTGGCTGGTGATTTCATATTATTGTATATTTTGGCATCCAGCGCATAGGCTCCGCCAACGTTCAGTGTTAGAGCTTTATACGAGAAACGCAAATTGAAACCACCCGTGTATGGGGCTGTTGCGGTTCCCCGGTAGAATAGGTAATTATCCGGGTCATTCAAGTCTGTTGCCTTGTTGATCTCTGCATCCGGGCGGAGTTCAAATTTGTATACGCCGTCATAAGGATCAATTCCTGTCGGTTTTCCCGTGAAAATAGCATCCAGCGGGTAGCCTTCGTAATTGTCATAACCACCTGAAATTTTGCCTGATAAATCCTTGTACCGTTTCAGCTTGTTCTGGTTCCATGCGAAGTTCGCGGAAAGAGATAATTTCCAGTCTTTACTGTTTAAAATACCAAATTTTATCGTTGCCTCGAAACCTTTATTTTCAATTTCGGATGAGTTATACTTTTGTGATGAAAAGCCCACACTGGAAAGGAGTCGGGAAGTGGTCACGGCATCCTTTGTCAAACGGTAGTATCCTTCCACCAATCCGGAAATCCGTTCATTGAATATACTGAATTCCAATGCGACCTTCATATCCCGGGTTTTCTCCCATCGCAATCTCGGATTAGGAGCCACGTACACGTTACCGATGCGATATTTGTCGTTGTTGTCTGTCGTCCTGTATTTTCCCGTGTAGGTCATGACCAAGTAAGGGCTGGTATAAGGATTGACATTTCCCGTGTATCCCATGGCTGCACGTAAAGTCAGGTAATCCAAGAAACTCTTGAAAGGATCCATGAAGCTCTCTTGACTGATATGCCAAGATGCCCCGATAGACCAAGTAGGGTTGAATTGTTCGTCGCTACCGAAATGATTGGAACCATCCGTCCTGAAAGAGGCACTGAAAATATACTTCTCCATCAAAGAATAGTCCAAAGAGGCGAAGAACGAGGCAAAACGATTTTCCGTGATCTCTTGCCCGGACAAATCGTCCATGATTGCTGCCATGGATTGGGGAGTAATATTATCCGGGTAAGGCATGGCTGAGTTACCGGTTACGGGGTCGTATCCATAGCGTTTTTCGAAAATGCTCTTTGTCTTTTCTGCCCGCAATTCGGCACCACCCAATGCTGTGAGGCGATGGATATCATTGAATACGTTCGTGTAAGTCAAGAATCCCCGAACACTGTAACTTTCGTTGTTGGCAGAGGTTTGTGAGATCGAACCGTATGTTCTTGTGGTCGATTTGTCAAAATCCAAACGGTCATTGAATGCCGTCATGGTGTTTTCCCCGTAAATATCATCTGTTTTGTTGTTTGTGAACGTGAAGGATGCTAAACCGGAGAATTTCAGTTGCCTTAAAATGTCATAGTCAAAACCAACCCGCAAACCCGTGGAAACGTTGTCTGCTTTGGTTGAGTTTTCGTTCATTTCACGTAATATATTGAATCCGTTCGGTGGCAAAAGTTTGTCTTTGGCAGGATAACCGTTTGCTGACCCTAGGGAGTAATAAGTGAAATCCGGACGATAACTGCCGTCTTCGTTATAAGGAGTTTCATACGGGTTAGCGTAATAAGCGTACGTGAATGGATCTAATTTTCTAGGGTAATCGTTGGAATGTCGTTTTGACAAATCAAAGCCAAACTCTATTTTCATTCGTTCGCTAGGGGTTAAAATTAAATTGGAATTCAGGTTATACCTGTCATAATCATTGACTTTCACCAATCCATTGTCTTTCGTGTATGCCAGGGACACGTAGTAGGTGCTCGTTTCACTACCCCCGGACAGCGAGAGATGATGGTTTGTTGACACGGAATTCCGGAATAATATGTCGAACCAATCTGTCGTGTGACCGGATAATTTCTTTATATACTCGTCTTGTTGCTCTGTGGTCAATGGTGTTGCACCCTTTTCCAAAAAGGCTAATTGTCCGTCCTTTTCCATTAATTTCCCGGCTCGCATCATTCCCACGATACCTACCACAGGGTAATACGTGTCCACTTGGGAGAAACCGGGTTCACTGAACTCGTTCCACAACTCTTGTTCCCAGGCTAATTTTTGGGTGGAGTTCATGAGTTTAACGCTTCGCTGAGGTTTGAGTCCGATGGATACGTTAGCCGAATAATTCACGGTCATTTTTCCGATTTGTCCTTTTTTAGTTGTCACCACGATAACACCGCCTGCTGCCCGGGAACCGTAAATAGCTGTCGCGGAAGCATCTTTCAGGATAGTGATACTTGCGATATCATTTGGGTTTATCATCCCGATGCCGTTCGTGAAGATGTCATTAAAATCTCCGGATTTGATTTGTCCCGAATTGATCTTGGGCATATTGCGTTGCATGGGCACTCCGTCGATAACCCACAAGGGTTCGGCATCTCCAGTCAAGGAACTTGTTCCCCGGATCCGTATCTTGGCAGACTCTCCCGGACGTCCGGATAATGCTTGTACGCTGACTCCGGCTACTTGTCCTTGTAGCAATTGGTCTACTGTCGGTTGCGCTTTGTTGGCGAATACTTCCATGGGAACGACAGCTACCGATCCCGTGGCTTTTCGCCTTGTAGTAGTTTGGAAACCGGTTACCACCACTTCGTCCAATTGGTCGGATTGAGATTTTAGTTCCACCTGCATCTCTTTCCCGTCTTGTGGGATGTCTGCATCTACTGGGGTCATACCGATAAACGTGAATTGTAGTTGTTTCACGCCGTTAGGGACATTTATCGAGAACCGTCCGCCAATATCTGTGGCAGTCCCCACCGTGGTTCCCTTGATTATAACAGTTACTCCCGGTAAAGGTTCCCCTTTCTCGTCTCGAACGACTCCGCTGATCTTCCGGGAGGTTTGTTTTTGAGCTGTTTTCTCGGTAATCACGATAATCTTCTCGTGGATTTCATATTGTAGATTTGTCCCTTGCAAGATGCGTTTCATGACCGTATCGATGGGAGCTTCTTTCACGTCCAGCGTAATATCATTCACGTCATTAACGATTTTCTCGTTATAGATAAAATTAATACCGGACTGCTTTTGTATCTCTTCCAATACTGTGACTAGCTTCACGTGCCTCACATTCAGTGTGATTTTTTGCGTTTGAGCCGTTACCGTAGAGGGTAGAGAGGTTAATCCCAGTGTCACTGACACCAGAAAAAACAGACTTACCAATTTGTTCATCTCTTTGTTAATAAAGGTTTAGTAATGTTTGTACTTTTCTTGTTCTTCTTTTTTGTTAAGACATTTTTTCTTGTGGAATTTAGTCTTCAACCGACCTACTTCCTTCTTTTTATATATATAACTTGATCAAGCAATTCAAATTTCACGGGGATAGTCATTTCCAGCACATCCAACAGCGTCTGTAACGGTTTGTTACGGTAAATATCTCCCGTGTAATATTCTTCCCGGTAATCCGCGTTATACACGACTTTCACGTTGTAATAGCGTTCTACTTGCTTTAGGATTTCCGATAGAGGAGTATTTCTGAAACAAAACATATCATCAATCCATGCCGTGTAAGGCTTCAGTTCCATGTCGACAACCTGAATCTTTCCGATCGTGTCTATCATTGCCACCTGTCCGGGGATTAACCGCCGAAACGTTCCCGTCTTCCCGGAAACCTCAACCGAACCTTCCACTAGGGCGGTGGATACGTAGCCATTATCCGCGAAGGTGTTCACGTTAAATTTTGTACCTAACACTCGTACGTTCAATTGATCGGCGTTCACCGTGAATGGGGATTGTTCATTCCTCTTCACGTCAAAGAAAGCCTCTCCTTCGAGGTGAACTTCTCTCGTGTTCCCCGTGAAAGTAACCGGATACGTGATTTTACTATCGGCATTCAACCATACTCGTGTACCGTCGCTTAATATCAAGTGAAACGAGGTTCCCTTGGGAACGATTAATGTGTTGTGTTTAACTTCCTTTGCTGTGTCAGACGGGGAATAGACCAGCGTGTTTTGCTGTACATTGGCAATGGCTGCCCCCATTTCCATCGTGTCGGGGCGAGTCGTTGTTGAAAGATCTATTTGTCGTCCGTCTGATAACACGAGGCTTACTCCTCCGGAAATTGATTTCACGGGAGAGGAGATGATAGGTTCTGTTTTATCCATCAGATAAAACGATATTCCACAAGCGAGAACGACCACTGCTGCTACACTCCAACGCCAAGCGATAGAACGGGCGGTACGTTTGCGTTTTTTATAAAATCGGGATAGTTGATATTCGATGTCCGTGTTCGGGTAATATGCATTCAGTTTTGCCGGGTCGATATGATCGATCGAGTTGTAAAGTTCTCGATTCTCATCGCTTTCCTGCAACCAGGCTTCCAGCTTCTCCTCGTCCTGTGGGGCTATTGGAGTGAGTCGTTGTTTGATTGCCAGGCGGCACATTCTGATATATTTTTCCAATTTTTCCATAAGTATTTTTTGTTGGAAGATCAGTTTTAGATCCTCGTTCATTTGTAGAACAACTAAATTTTAAAAGAGTATGAGTTTTTTTTGAAATATTTTTTTAGTGCCGATCATTTTTTATTGTGTAGCACGATGAGATCCTTTTTTAGAAGGATACAATTTTGGAGTTAATGTATAGAAGTAAGGAATAGGCAAAATATGATTTTAGACAAAGATTCCCTTAATTGTTTATAAGCAACCATCTTGTGGGATTTTACGGTCACGATACTAATATCCATGAGTTCTGCGATTTCTTGATTCTTTTTCCCTTCCAGGTGGTAACGTATGACTTCTTTGCACTGTGGGGAGAGGGTGTCTATTGCCTTGTAAAGTAAGTGGCGGCTTTCTTCATCCCACACGGATTTTACGAGAAAGCTCTCGCTTTCCATCTCCCGGCGCATTCGTTCGTTATATTTTTCTTGAATTTTCAAGTGTTTCAGGTCATTTAATATGCGGTTGCGTATGATTCGGTACATATAGGCAGCGAGAGCCGGTTCCGATTCAAAAGTAAGGTCCGTTGCCTCCCAGATTTGGACGAATGTATCTTGAACTACGTCTTCTCCTTGTTGTGTATCAATTAGAAAACGAGAGGTAAAAGCCACGAATTTTTGAAAGTTGCTTCGGAAATATTCATCGAATATAATACTTTCCCCGTTCGTGAAATGTATATGTTTAGCTCCCCTCCGCATAAGGCATCCTTATAAATATGACTAGGTTTTGTAAACGTGTATTAGGTCACCTCGGGCGTAAAAAGCCTATTTGAAGTTTATTAATTCAACGTTTAATGATAGCAGGTTTTATTACAAACAAAATATTCTCACATTCAACAGGTTGATTTATTAACATCCTGATTTTCATGAAAATAGAATAATCAATAATAACATTTTTTCATTGACGGATTTTGATTATTTTTGCACTAAATAAACGTTCGTTTTTTGAATCGCTAATTCTTTTAAATATAGAAGATTAGAGCGGGATATTGGTGAAATTGAAGTCGATATAATGTAGTGTTAAATTTGTGTGGAATAAGTATAATCTCGCTTTGTTTTTTATCCAGTTAAAGTCTTTGCAGGCAAGATTTATATGAGCAGGGGCAATCGAACGTTATTGAAAGAATAAGGGATCCGGGCCATGGACAAGCCTTTGGACTGTCCATTTAAGGAGCAAAAAAACAGAGATACACCAGCCAAAGAGATTCAAGCAGTAAGCGAGCGAAACGAAATAGAAGCAGTATTTGGAATCGGAAAGCGGGTTTGTCGCACAAATAATATCAAAGCAAAATTGCTTGATGCGGCTGAATCATGGCCAGGTGTGTGCTACTTTGCCAAAAATGTAATGAAGTTCCTCAAAGAACTTCTTTATGCCCTGTTTCTTATACCTGAAACAAGAGAGAGTTCTGGAAAATATCGGGGATGGTTGAAAGGGAAGCTAAAGGTGGTGGCATAGGAGAAAAAGAAATTATTTAGCAGACCCTATTTAAATTCAATATATTTTACATAGAAATTAAAATAAACGCATTGTTTTTTACACGCATCTTCATAACTTGTGATCTCTACGTAACATTATATATTATAAATAACAAATTATGGATAACCCGCCACACCCTAAAAACAATGCTATCCATTAGTATGGATATTAATTCAAATAAGACTGCGCACTAACACATTGCTATAAGTAAAGTTCATTTGATCACATAATTATTTGTCTTACAAAATAAATATGACAAAACTATGAATAAAATTTCAATACTTGTATTTTTATGTCTCTTAATTATCATGGGATGTAGTGAGGAAAAAATCTATATAAAAAAAGAAAAGACGAATATTCAAGAAGATAAAAAATCTCTTCAAATAGTCACGGATTTTTTACATTTTGATCAAGCAACTTACGATAAATTGCTTAAAGACGAGGATTTCTTGTTACTATGTGAATCTTACGATAATCTACGTCAAAACATTTTATTTGACACAACTTTCTTGGTTGAACAAAAACGTCATTTTTCTGACTCTATTTTCTCCATTACAAAAACATTATCTAAAAAGTATCATTGTGAAAACTTGTTCAATTATACATTACACAAAGTTAATAGCAAAACATTAAGTAGGGCTCACGATTGGGGACAATGTTATTTTCATCCAGATGGTTACTATGTATGTGACACTTATGAAAACTGGCAAAAAGCATGGAGAGAATGCGCCAGTTATGAAAGAACAGCCGATCTTTCATTACAATTTAAATTAGATGTATTCAAATACAGAACAGCTTTATTAGCTTACATATTGAATTTATGTAATAGTTGTGCATATGTGTATCGTAACTTTGCCAGTATCACAAACGCCCGGGTTGGAGATTACACTTTTGCAGAAACGTCCAGTTTACAAAGTGTGATTCATGCATATGAAAATACCCAAATTGAAAATATAAAAATCTGTTATGAAATCAAAAATTTAGAAAGTCATTTTACTGATTTTTTCTATTCACGTGTTTGGACAAAATGCATTCTTGGTGGCGAATCATCACCTTCCCCTACAAATCCTTATGATAGTATATGGCAGGGAGGGGGCGGAGGTATTATTCCAGAACCAGAAGATGGTAAACTATATGCAACTATTCAAGGTCCTAGTAAAACAGAGTTAATGAAAAAATACAATATACTTGCTACGGTTAAATGTACAGATTCGGAAAAGAGAATTCCTCGCATAGCAAGTGTGACATTTGATATTAAAGATCGTACTAAATCCGGCACATGGAAAACTCTTGATGATCCTGTCACTATTATAGGGGGAAATGCTGTTCTCAAAAGATTGGCAATTGCACCGGGTTTCTGGGATATACAAGCAACAATAACATTAGAAGGAGAAACTGGAGAAATCGTAACATGTAATGCGTTGACCGTTGAAGAGTATTATCCAGATATAAGTAAATTTCAAAATCTTCCCGTTGTGACATCACGTGCTGTAGATTTGTGGAACAAAGTTGTCGCTTTTGCCACATCCAATCAGTCTACACGAGTTATACGTGAATACGGATGTTTAATTTATTTAGACACGAGGACGGGCGATTATTATTGTGGACCTGATATTTTAGGTGATACGGTCACACTTGACAGAGCTGTTGAAGCAATTGTTAAATATAATTATGATGAAATACTAATTGATCCTAGAGAACATAGTTCCTATGCAGTCGGAACCCTTCATTCACATTATCCATTGACTTGGGCTGTACCCGGATCAAGAAGACCTGCAGGTCCCTCTTCGCGTGATTTAAACGTAAAACTTCCCGGATTAGTATATGATTATACGCAAGATGTATTAGCAGGAGACCCCATAGATATACCAGGTAATTCTAAAAAAATATATTCTTTTGGTCCAATCAGAAGAGACACATATAAATGGTAATTATATATAAAATACAAAATCATGAAATTTATCTATCTGCTACTTACTATTCTTGTTTTAGGAATAAACGATGAAATTTTTAGTCAATCGAATGCAACAACTCTCATTGACAGTACTATTTGCGTGTATATTGACAGTTTAAAAAAAATGAAATTAAATAAGCGAATTATTAAAATAGCCCGAAAAGCAATATTAAAACATGGTGCAGAATATTATAAGGAATATAAAAAACCAATTATAAAAGAACAAAAAGTTGGTAAACATAGTGTCGACCTCGCCGTATCAGAAGTTTTAAAATATAACGGAAGGATTTATTACACAATAGAATATCCATACGACGACAACAAGGAACTGTTCTATAGTAGCTATTCAGCCAAGGTTTACTTGTGGGAAGATTTATCAATATTTTTAATTGTCTTCGGTAATGGTAGATATCTTGACTACGAAACATTATCCAGACAAGAAAAAAGAAAAATAAAAGTTCCATATCAATCGTCACTACCTTTAGAAAATGTTCTTGATACAATTCGTGATGAAAAAGGCAATATTATTAAGCTTCGTCATACCATTAAGGAGCGTAAATAAATTGGACAATACGTTTTAAATTAAACTCGATGATGTATGGTCATCTTTTATATGGCTTGATCGTTATTTAGACATAATTAAGGTCTGTTGAATAACTGTAATTTTTGATATTCAGAAAAAAAAATATCCTAGTTTTTGAGTGTTAAAAACTGGTTTTATAAAATATACATCCCCTATCAAGCAATTAAGTTTGGATGACTTTCGGTTCTCTCTTTCTGATTTGAACAAGAACAATCGCTGGGTAAAATTGGGCGACAGCCTTCCCTGGTATGATATTGAGTGTTTGTTATATTTTAATCATATTCTGTATAATAATTTCAAAGTGAACCTATAAAAAGCGCATACGACAAATCGCAAATTTATGAGAAAAGTGGATTGTGATGTTTTCAGAAAAATGAAATTAACACATATTATTGAAAACAAAAGAAGTGTATTGTGGTGAGGGAGCGAGAATAGGAAAACGAATATTCGGATGAAATAAAATGAAAGAAGAGAAAATAAAAAGCCCCGAAGAGCGATACTCATTCGGGGTAGTTTTGAGTGTTTTCTATAGAAATTCCTGTGTTCTATAGCTTGTATTGATACAATTGAGCCAAAATGTTGTGGTACTCTTTCTCCACGTCCAGATAGCTTTGTTGGCTGTCATAGAAAGTGGTGAGCTCGACAAAATAGTCGATCACGGAGAGTTGCCCGGCGTTGAGGGCTTTGTTGAGCAATTCTACATTGCGTTGTTGTTTCAGTACTTTGGCGTAATCTTGGCGAGATACCTGCAAGGCTTCTGCTTGGTGGTAGAGTTGTTGCAGGCTTGTGCGGAGATTTAGACGGTTGTCTTCGAGGGAAGCCGAGGCAAATTCTGCTTGGGCTTTGGCTTTTTTCACCGTGTTCTTGTTCTCGAAGAGGGGGATGGATACTCCCACGACGAAGCCATTGGAGGCTACGTTTCCCGATGAAGCGCTACGTTTGTAACCGATGTCGAATTTCGGGAGGGAGAGCGAACGGTTGAGTTTTATTTCCCGTTTGGCGATCTCTTGTTCTCCTGCCAAGCCTTTCAAGTTTGGGTCGGCGGCGATAAAATCGGTTTGCAATTGCTCGAAGTTAATCAGGTTTTCTCCCATCGGGTATTCTGTGTTCTCGAACGTGATCGGGTTACCGCCGTTCAAGTTTTGCAGTTGTTCCAATGCGGCATTCAAAGCAGCTTGATTCAGACGGCTTTGGTTTTGGGCGTTGAGTAATTCCAGTTGAATTTTATTTAATTCCAGTTGGTTGGCATCGCCCGACGCCAATCGCTTTTGGTAGAGGGCAAACATGGATTCGGCATTACCAAGGCGCTCGTCCAGCAGGACTTTTTGTTTACGCAGGTAAATGATCTCGATGCAGGTTTGTTTTGCCGTCAGCAGGAGTTGTTGGCGGTAAGCCGCGAATTGCAGGTCAAACGTGCCGGACTTCAATGCGGCAATCTTGTTCTTGTTCGTGTATGCGCTGGGGAAGTCCAACGATTGTTTTGCCGTGAATGAATATTCCGAACCGGGGTTATTGCGGTTACCCCACATTTGTTCCCACTCGAAAGTTGGGTTCGCCAAGAATTTGCCCGTTTGGGATTCCAGTTTTTGGGCGTCAGCCAACTTCACGTTGGCTTGCAACGATTTGTTGTTGTTCTCGACGCTTTTCAATACCTCGTCGATGCTGCTTTGGGCTCTCGTGGAGAGAGCACCTAGCAACATGATACTTAATATATATAATTTGTACGTCTTCATTTTGTTTATTTCAAGGGTTATGCTTCCAAATTTTCAACTTCTTTCTGTTTGTGGTTGAGCAATATGTACATGATCGGAACCACGAAACCGTTCAGTAGGGTGGAGCTTAACAATCCTCCCAGGATAACCTGAGCCATCGGGCTTTGAATCTCGTTACCCGGAAGATCGCCTCCGACGGCTAGCGGGATCAATGCTAGAGCTGAAGTTAATGCCGTCATCAAGATGGGGTTCAACCGGTCGAGCGAACCGTGAATCACACTTTCATGCAGTGACATTCCCTCGCTCCGCAGGTGATTGTAGTGCGACACGAGCAAAATACCGTTTCGCGTTGCGATACCGAATAGCGATATGAAACCGATGATGGCGGGAATACTGATAATACCTGAGGTCATCCATATACTGATGATTCCACCGATGATCGCCAAGGGCAAGTTCAACATGATGATTCCGGATAGCGGCATACTATGGAATTCGTTGAATAGCAACAGGAAGATCAATAAGATGGAAATCAAGGAAGTAATGAACAACGTCCGAGAAGCAGCTTGTTCACTTTCGAACTGACCGCCGTATTCCACGTGATAGCCTTCCGGTAAAGTGATTTGTTCGTTTACCGTCTTTTGGATATCCTTCACGACACCGTTCAAGTCACGTCCTGCCACGTTGGCGGATACCACGATTTTCCGTTGCACGTTCTCCCGGCTGATGGTGTTCGGTCCCACGGAGGGAACGATTTCAGCCACGTAATGCAGCGGTATTTTTTGCCCGTTGGCGTCTATCATCAGGTTGCCTATTTCTTCCATGTTTGCTCGGTTGTCATCATGTACTTTCACGGTGAGGTCGAATACCCGTCCGCCCTCGTAGACTTGGGAAACCACTTTCCCGGATAGTGCTACGTTGATAAATTCAGAGAATTCGGGTAGTGTGATACCGTACTTGGCAAGCATATCCCGTTTGGGCATGATCTGCAATTGCGGACGTTCGATCTGTTGTTCCAGAGTCAGGTCGGCGATGCCGTCTATGCCCTGGATGGCATCTTTAATCTGTCCGCCGATAGTGTACAACTTGTTCAAGTCGTTACCGAATAATTTGATAGCGATATTCGCTTTCGTGCCGGACAGCATGGCATCAATACGGTGGGAGATCGGTTGTCCGATTTCGATATTCATTCCTTGTAGTTTACCTAATTGCTGACGCACGTCGGCAAGAAATTCCTCGCGGGAACGTTTGTCTAATTCGAATGGAGCTTCTATTTCCGACACGTTTACCCCGAGGGCGTGTTCATCCAGTTCGGCACGTCCGGTCTTCCGGGCAACAGTTTGTATTTCCGGTATGCCTAGTAAGATTTCTTCTGCCATGCGTCCCATTTTGTCGGATTCTTCTAACGAGATTCCCGGCATCGTGCTGGTGTTGATCGTGAGAGAACCTTCATTGAATGGGGGCAGGAAGCTACGTCCCAGACCGATCATGATAATAATCGTGAAGATTAGTAAAGCGGCACTCGTGCCAATCACGATCTTTTTGTGATGAAGTGTCCATTCCAGAGCTTTTTTGTACCATTTTTTCAACGTGCGTGCCACGATGGGTTCTTTTTCGCTTTTCTTCAATGCTTTCGAGGTTGTCAATATGTAGCTACATAATACCGGTGTAAGGGTTAAGGCGACAATTGTTGAAGCGAAAAGAGCCACGATGAAAGCAATTCCTAGCGGTATCAACATACGTCCTTCCATGCCGGAAAGGAAGAATAAGGGCAAGAAACAAGCCACAATGATAAGCGTGGAATTCAGGATCGGCATACGTACTTCTTTTGATGCCTCGAACACGACCTTTAGCGGGGAAAGGCGCTCGCCCTCCGGTTTTAGTCGATTCTCCCGTAGTCGTTTATACACGTTTTCGACGTCGACGATGGCATCGTCGACCAGCGAGCCGATGGCAATAGCGAGCCCTCCCAAACTCATGGTATTGATGGTCAGTCCCAGCGCGTGTAGTGTTAGGATTGCCACGAGTAAAGATAGCGGCAAGGCGATCAGCGATATAAGGGTCGTGCGTACGTTCATCAAGAAGAAGAAAAGGATGATGATCACGAAGATCGCTCCTTCTAGCAAAGCCTTCTGAATGTTTGAAATAGAACTTTCGATAAAACGGGATTGACGGAAAATGTCGGAAGAAACCTTTACGTCCGAGGGTAACGTCTTTTGCAATTCGGCAATGGCGTTATCCAGTTTGTCTGTCAGTTCCAGCGTGTTGGTATTCGGTTGTTTCGTGATGGTAATCAGAACTGCGGTTTCTCCTTTCTCGGAAGCCAATCCCAGTTTGGGTTCTTTCTGCCCGATTTGAACGGTGGCAATGTCGGATAATAAAACGGGGGTGTTATTTACCGTTTTTACCACGCCTTTGCCAAGTTCTTCTGCGTTATTCGTGGCAAGAAGACCTTGCACGATGTATTCGTTGCCATATTCGTAAAGGATTCCTCCCGTGGCGTTCTGGTTCATGTTGTCTACCACGGCGAGTACCTCGTCTAGGGTAATCCCGTAATGCTTCATACGGGCGGGATCTAGGAGTATCTGATACTCTTTGATATCCCCGCCGATAACCGTCACTTGTGCCACACCTCCAGTGGAGAGTAGGCGGGGACGGATTGTCCAGTCGGCAATCGTACGTAAGTCCTGCAATGAGGTGGTATCAGCGGTTAAACCGAAAATCATCATCTCTCCCAAAATGGAGGATTGCGGACCGAGCGTGGGGCTTCCCACGTTACCGGGAAGAGCATCTCCTAGGGTGGACAATTTTTCTGAAACGATTTGCCGAGCCGTGTATATATTGGTACCCCACTCGAATTGAACCCATACGACAGAAAATCCCGTCGTGGAAGACGATCTCACACTACGCACGTCGGTAGCACCGTTTACTGCTGTTTCAATGGGGAACGTCACCATGCGTTCCACTTCCTCGGGAGCCATCCCCTGTGCTTCGGTCATAACGACCACGGTCGGGGCATTCAAATCCGGGAATACATCCACTTCCATTTTATGCGCCGTGTAAGACCCCCATAAAAGCAAGGCGATCGACGCGATCATTACCACCAACCGGTTGTGTAATGAATATTGTATGATCTTATTTAACATCCGAAGTTAATTTTAGATTTTAAAATTCTGAGATTCCGTGATTGTCGATTTCGTGATTAATCACAGAATTCGAAATCACTTAATCATTAGTTTTTCAATTGATCAGTGTTCATGGCTATGTCCGTGAGGTATTGCGCCGGAGGCGGAAGCCATTTTCACTTGGTAAGCACCTTGTGTTACCACGCGGTCGCCGGGATGCAAGCCTTTCAGTACTTGTACGTCTTTGCCGTTGTTGGCTCCGAGGGCAACTTCTTGTTTGCGATAACCTTCATCGTCAATTTGCACGTAGACATAGAATATTCCCATTTCGTTTGTTAGTGCCGAAACGGGGATAGCCAAGGTATTTTCTATCGGGGATGAAATAAGATATACTTCCACGAATGAACCTGGGATGACTTCTCCTTTGTTGTCGAATTCGAAAGACACAGGTACAAAGAATGAATTGTTGTCTGATGTTTTCCCGAAGGAAAGCAATCGTCCGTTCAGGTCTGCCAACTCGTACACTTGATTGTCATACGGCGTTTTGAAGTTGGCGCTATTGATGCTCTTCAACGCGCTGTAATATCTTTGGGATACTTCGGCACGGAGCACCAGGCGTTGGTTTTGTGAAACCGTTGCCAGCGCTTGACCGGCAGTAATGTATTCTCCTTCCTTCACTAGGATGTTTTTCACGTGCCCGTTGATCGGGGCGCCTACACTTACACCTTTTTCCGTTTTAGAGCCTGATATGGCTTCGTATGCGGTTCTGGCCTTCTCGTATTCCAGGCGGGCAGCTTCAAATTCTTTTTGTGAGATGATTTTGTCTTTCACGAGTTCTTCTGCCCTGTCGTAGCTGGCTTTTGCTATCTCGTAAGTGGCTTTTACTTTCGTGTAGTAATCACCTTCTGCCATGTTCTTGGATGAGATTTGGAACAGTGATTGCCCTTTTTTCACGGCGGTGCCTTCACTCAATTTGTTGGAGGTGAAGGATACGATGCCATTGCTAGTGGCAACAACGACTGCCTCGTCGCCGGGAGCTGCCATGATCTGTCCGGTAGTCTTCACCACTTGGTTGAAGTTTCCGGGTTGAACTTCTTCTACTTTGAAATTTGTCTTGGCAGCTTGTTCTTTGGAAAAGATAATTTCGTCGCTGTGTTTTGCTTTTTCCGCTTCTTTTGCCCCGTGGCTATGTGAGGCGTGTTCTTCTGCGGTTTCGTGTTTATGATCGTGTTCGTGATTGTGTTCTGCATGGATCTCTGTTTCAGAGTGTTCATGTTTGTCTTTGGATGAATTACTTTTGCAGCCAATAAAAGAGATGGCTAATATTGTAATAGCATAAATAATTGTTCTCATGTGAATAAGTTATTTGTTATGAGTGTAACATCAAATGAATATTTACCATGCATTCGTGTGAGAAATGAATGCAAAAAGTGAAATCTCGAATGATTTCTTTAAGCTATTACGGTAGGGGGAGCCCGTCCGGCAGAAACCACGCTCCACGTGATCGGGTGGAGGTGCTCCCGGTAGGGAGTGGGCGAGAGTATTCGTGAATCTCCCGGAAGTAGTGCTATGTTATTTTCTCCCGCGATGATAAATAACGGGAGGAGTAGTTGATCCGGAGTCCATTCCGGGCAACATGAACATTCATGATGATGTTCTTTTATAATATCTGTTTCAAAGAGTTGTTTTACCTCGCATTCTTTTTCACACGAATTGGATTTATGGTTATGTTGACAAGTTTTTCCTGCCTCTTGTTCCATGCAGTGTGTTGCGGTAAAACAAACGAATACGCCATGATGATGGTGCGGCACTACCGATGATACCAGCATAATGATGCTGGCTACAAGAAGTGGTATGGCTGCTAACTTACGTTTATTCATGGCGTATATTGTTTTCTATCTGCAAAATTAATTCATAGAATGCAGATATGCAAATGTTTGCGGAAACTTTAATAAATAATTAACGATCACTTGTTCAGTACTTCGTATCCGCGAAGCATCAATTCAGCCGAAGCGGGATTCGTTGCCAAAGGCACGTTGTGCACGTCACAAACTCGCATGAGCATCTGTACGTCCGGTTCATGGGGGTGCTTGTCCAGCGGGTCACGGAAGAAGAATACCATTTGTACTTTATGCTCCGCTACTTGTGCTGCTATTTGTGCATCACCTCCGATAGGTCCCGATAGCAGGCGTTCTACTTTAAGCCCCGCATCCTGTGCGTGTTTCCCCGTGGTTCCGGTGGCAATGATTTCGATGTTTGCCGAATGCATAAAATCATAATGCCTATTCAAGAAGGCTACCATTTCTGCTTTCTTTCCGTCGTGTGCGATTACTGCTAGTTTCATAGTGTGATTTTTTATGTTACGGCAAATATATAATTAAGTTGGGTAAAAATGAAATGAATTATTCTACTTTTACCCATTTTACAGCATCAGCAATAATGATTTGTGTTGTGTTTATTGTTATGTTCATATTATTTTTCCAATTTACCATTCGTCTCAAGTTCAGTTTAAAATCACTCTCTTCTTTATCGTTTTTAGCACCTCGATCATCCAAGATTATTCGAGCGGGACCTTGTTTAAAATAAAATTTTCCTAAAGAAGCCCAACCTGTTGAGTTTTTCCAAGGAAAAAAGATGATTTCATTGTTTCCTGAGTCATCGCATATAGTGTAACAAACTGTATGACCATATCCAAAAGAAGAGTAAACACTTGTTCCTTTGCTATTATGAGCTTCATATCTAACATTATTCACAAATATTTCATAATATCCGGCCTCCTCTATATGAGTTGCCCATATAGCTTTACAATCTCCTTCACCAGCATATTTATACCAGGCATCACGTTTCCCATGCCCATAGCATGAATTTACAATTAAATTAGACCAAGGTCCAGCATGATTATCTTCATTCCGATCTTTATGTTTAAACCAATTTACAAGTATTTTTTCCGGTGGAAAGATGAGTCGGAATCCGGGGTCCGAATTATCCACAATAATTTCTCCCGGAGCGGGAGCAAACTCACGTTCATCAATATTATAAATTCCTGAAATCGTGTCATGAGAATAATCTGTAACAGCATTCTGCCATTTATAAGAAAAAGAAGCTGGAATATTTGAAGAAATTCCTGTATTTACACATAATTCATGCATTCTTTCTTTTATAGAAATTTCTTTACATGCTCCCCGTTCCAGTAAGTAATAATAATTCTGTTTTCGGTTACCATGTATGGTTGCGTTTAAAGAAACAACTCCGTCGGAGTGTCCCACGTTCTTTATTTTCAGGCGAGTAAAGTATTCATCAGTTCCTTCCCCTCTCAATTGGCGCACATCTTTAATCTCAAAATAAGGTAAGGATGTGGAATTGTACCACTTGTGAAGAAAATCTGTTATGTCGATATTGAAATATTGTTGAATTTTTAGTTTAAACTGTTCCCAATTATATCCTGGTGAATACATAAATTCTTGGTAAAACAACTCGAATTGTTCCTCTGAAGAATGTAAGTGCAAATAATTTGCTAGCTCTTGTCCTTTCAGATAAACCACGGCATCCAAGACGTTCCTGTCCATCCCCTTTTCATGTAAAGCGTTTTTAAGTGAATGATTTTCATTAAGATATAGTTGCGCTTGTATTATATCCTGATCTAGGCATTCGGTGTTTTTTTTCAAATTTCTCATGATGACATTCAAAATAGGGAACTCTAATGGAGTCACATGTCCGGTTCTAAATAAAGATCGTAAACAATATTTATGTTTTTCACGGTACTCCATTTCTCTAGAAGAAAATGTTATCAAATACATCACATCGTTTGTTCGTTTATATGAAGGTGCTCGTTTAAAGTAAGGATCTAATAAACCGTCGATATGATACCATTTTGTCGTCTCTGGATCTTGGTATTCTTCTTGCCCTTTCCATCCCACTGTTCCCTCTTGTACTAAGACCATTTCCGGTTGGACTAATTCACTTGAATTTTTCCAAAAACGGAAATAAGAAACTACGGATGCTGGTACTTCTATAAAAAATAGATTCTCGGCAGGATAAATGCCTTCATAATCCTCCACGTGTGAGAAAATCTGCGTTGCCATAAATTCCGTTGAATACGGCCATATTGTATGTCCTTTAACGGGCATGCTTGTTATTTTCCAATTACCATTCACTTGGGCTGATGTTTGTTCAAACGGACCGCAACAAAGTGTAAGTCCTGGAAGTTTTTTGGTGGTGGTAAAACACACGGTATCTCCACTGAATGTTTTAGTTCCTTGAGAAACAATGGTATTTGTGGTGGTGTGTAAAACTCGAAGGTTATATTGACACAAATTCATTGCTGTTTCGTATGGAGAGGTTATATTTATAGGTGGTTGGGTTACAGGATACCATAAACACTCCGGAAGTAGTAATGTAAAATTGTCGGATATAAAGCTAAATCGTCGTTCAGGAACATAAGCTTGCCGGCTGTAACTCGGATGATAGTAATCTTTATCAGGTATATCCAGGTAACAGATCCTGTCATCCACGTTTCCTTCATATTCCATTACAAGAGAGGTCTTTGCCCCTGGCATTAACGGGAAATCTATAATAATGGCTTGTTTCTCGCGTTTAAAAGGTATTGGTTTATTGTCATTTGTCACTTGGGTTAGTGTTAAAGAGGGATTTAGGTATAATATCACTTGTTTTAAGGATTCTTGCTCAAGGTTTTCCACCGTAAGATTACTTTGCATAAACATTTTTCCCTTATGTAGACGACAAATGATTGAATGATAGGAAATTGCTGTCTTGTGGGAAGAGGTATATTTGTTATAAACATTTCTGTATTCCTCTCGGATGAATTGCTCTTCTTTTAAGCGATACACGTTGGAATATCCTAATGTGTAACCAACCAATATTAAAAGTAAACCTGCTGAATGGAAATAGGCTCTCTTGCGGCGGTAAGAATCCAATCGCCGTTGAAAGCCAAAAGAACTTAATAATAAGCCAATGCCCACGAAAAAGAACGAGAAACGTTGTGCTAAATATCTTTTTAAATCCTCCATGAGCCCTGTGATATTTGAATAGCCATTGGGTAATTCTCGGGCAAATAAATCGAGGGGTAATAGTGACTGGCAATAAGTGATAATTAGGTATAATATGCAAAGTAGAATTATTATTGCAAGCATACGATTTCGTAATACCTCAACAAACCAAACAGATAACCCCAATACAAATATGAATGTCGGCAAAGAAAAGGTCAACGGGTAGAAAAAGTAAAGCCAGCCAAAAAAAGGAGAGTCGCTCATGAATACGTGAATAAAAAGAGCAACTCCGGTTGAAGCCAAGCTTAAAACAAAATATAATAAAACAAATCCGAATAACTTTCCCAAGAAATAGCTAAAATTGTTGTAGGGGCGAGTCCGTACTACTTCCAGGGAATCTATCCCTTTTTCTCGGGAAAACAAATCCAATACGATAAATGGAAAGAGAATTGCCTGTAAAAAATTAAACAGGAATGAATTTATTAACGGAAAAGAACTCGGAAGAGTGACCATTCCATAGGTGGTAGAATATGTTTGTAAATACAAGTGGTAATAACCTGTTACAAAAATGATCAAGAACAAGAAAAAGCGAAATAACCAATTCCTTCTCCCGATTTTGAATTCATATTTAGCAAAAGTGAAAATAGTACTCATCCGAATTTTTTTATGAAATTTAATCTTCTAATTCCGGCATAAGGAAAGGATTTTCATATATTTTAGTGGTCCCAGCCTCAGCATTTACAGTGGTTTTCAGTTCTTTATATCCATCTTTCCTGAATGTTACTTGGTAATATCTTAGTTCTCCTTTATCTAACATAAATTCGAGTGTAAAATATCCCCGCCAGCTAGTAGTTCCAAGCTTAGCACCACTTTCATCAAGATAAATATTCACATCAGAAACACCAGAGCCATTGCCATTTTCAACCTTACCTTCAACGTATCCCAGTTCTTTTACTGCTTCCGCTCCTGTTAGCAAACAAGTCATAATCGACAAATAAATAAAAAACTTCATAATGTTTGGTTTTAAATTGTTAATAATAAATTATGTATAGAAAATGTCATTTCTTTATTTTTTGCATCACGATATCCGGAACCATCATGATTTCTCCTAATGGTTGTAAAATTGTATCATGTTCAATCGTAGCATAACCTTCTTTTTGGAAAGATATTTTTTGCTTTGTTTTTCCTATGTAAAATTCCAAAATATACTTACCTGCTTTAGTTGTTGTGCAAACGATTGCGCCACTTATCCCTACCTGCACGCCAGGAATAGGTTTTTGATTTGAACTATCAATTACCCTCCCTCTGTAATGCACTAGGTTAGGAGAGTATCTGATATTTAACATGACATCTGGACTTTTTATATTTCCCTTCGTGTTTTCGTATTCTTTTCTTGTAATTTTCGTTTCTTTTAATATACTTTGATAAGGATTGCGTGAATATCCAATGTTAACGATGGAATCCAAATATGGGAAAACGATCTTATAATATCCATCTAAATTAGTTTGCACTGTTACAGCATCTTTTTCTTCTTTTGTCAAGAACGTAATAGTCGCTTCATTCAGAGGCTCCCCGGTTTCTGCGTCTCGTACATACCCTTCGTATGTAACCTTATCATTGGCACATCCATATACCATTGTGCAAATTGCACACTCGATAATAAGTAAGATTTTTTTCATTTTCATAATTTCAATCATTAGTTTTTTGTAGAACACATAATGTTGATTTTCGGGAGTGTCTAATCATGAAAAAATAGCAATAATTATATGTTGTATATATATAATTAATGTAAGAGATGTATGTATGCGAAATCTTTAATAATGTAATTGTTTATGATAGAGTGTGTTTGATTATTTGCCAGCTTTCAGATAAATTGAAAGGGGGGTATGTAGAATGGAATCCGTTCTTCTGAAAAAGCGTTTGCTTTTGGTGCGGTGGTAGTCTTTTATCACGCTGTCGGCGAGGGCTTCCGGAACAACGTAGTATCGGGTGCGTCCTTCTTCGAACGGGCGGTACGTGTAAAATTTGATGGTTTCCATGAAGTAACGGGTGTTGTCGGCTTTCGGGCGTGTTAACGTCAGGCGGATACATATTCCCCCGTCTGTTCCTTGATAGGTTTGGTTGGAGATGAAGTTGCCCAGCGAATATGCCGTAATCCCGATCGTGTCTTTCCCTGATAGTACGTACTCGATAGGTTGCACCACGTGGGGGTGGGAGCCGATCACGATGTCCGCTCCTTGAGCGTGTAGCCAGGCGGCGAGTGCTTTCTGTTCTTTGTTGGGGGAGGTGTGGTATTCATATCCCCAGTGCATGAAAGCAATGATGTTCGTTGCCGAGTCTTGTTGGGCTTGCCGGATGTCCCGTTTGATGACTGTGGTGTCGATGAGGGAAACAACGAAGCCTTTCGGAATGGGAAGCCCATTGGTGCCATAGGTATAATTCAATAAGGCTATTTTGAAACCATCTTTCCGGAGATATAGCGGGTTCCTTTTTTTGTAGCTGAGCGTATCCATGAAAATGCCCGTGTGGGCGATGCCGAGGGAATCGAGATAATAAATGGTCTTTGTGATTCCTTGTGCGAGCTGATCGCAGCAATGATTGTTTGCCGTGACAAATGTCGTTACTCCCAGGCGTTGTAAATCCCGGGCAATCTGCCAAGGGGAACAGAATCGGGGGTAACCGGAGAATTCTTTATCCGATAAGGTCGTTTCCAAGTTTGCGATGACAAAATCCGAGTTGTGCCAATAAGGAGCGATATACCGGAAACATTTCAAGTATTTGTAATCTTTCTCGCTCGGTGTGTGTGCATCGTATATCTGGGGTAAGTGCTGAATGATATCCCCGCAAAAGAATAAAGAGATAGAACTGGAAATTTCCGGTATTTCAATAGCGTGGTCTGCTCGGGTTGGTTTCTTTTCTTCCTTGCAAGCGGGAAAGAGAAGGATGAGCCATGAGAACAGGATAAGGGTAAGGCTGATCCTCGATTTCATATGGGGAATATAAAAAAAGCCGTCCGAAGACGGCTTCTGTTTATTTTTTCAATTCAAAATTGACTTCTTCTTCGGCGGGAGGAATACATTGGCTGCCTGAACAAGCCATATATTCAACGTTGGCAACCAGTTTAGCGGTGTCCTTTTTCAATTTCACGCGTTGAACAAAGGTTACTGTTCCCTCGAAGTATTTCAACTCCATGTTGAAAGCCTCGCTTTTTTCAACCTTCGGTTCCGTGGTAGCTTTGAATTTTCCTACCAGTTCGATACCGTCTGTTTCATCCTCGTCGAGGGTGAAAATAGTAGGTTGGGGACCATTTTCCGGTAGTTCTGTGTCATACAAGTGCCAGCCGCTCTCGATAGTGGCTTTGCAGATGATGTCATAAACACCCTCGCTTACTTTCTTGTAAGAAATTTGCCATTTCACCGGTTTCAGAACCTGTGAGTTTGCAGCTCCAACCATGATGGTTAATATTGCTGTAAGAATTAAAAGTCTTTTCATGAGTAAATCAATTAATTTTTAAAATAATTCCTCTCTAAAATTTTAGTGATGCAAAGTACAAAATTATCGAGAGAAATTGTCTTAGCTTACTGTTAAAAATATTATAATGTTTTCTTCACTGCTACTTCTTCGAAGCTTTCCACGAAGTCGCCTTGTTGAATGTCGTTGAAATTATTGATGTTCAAACCACATTCAAATCCTTTGCTGACTTCCTTCACATCGTCCTTGAAGCGTTTCAGTGAACCCAATTCTCCAGTGAAGATCACAATACCGTCACGGATCACGCGTACTTTCGAGGAACGGGTGATCTTTCCGTCTCTCACGATACAACCGGCAATGGTTCCCACCTTGGAAATCTTGAAGGTTTCAAGCACTTCCACGGTAGAGGTGATTTCTTCCTTGAATTCGGGAGAGAGCATACCTTCCATGGCGGCCTTGATTTCCTCGATTGCCGTGTAGATGATGGAGTAGAGCCGGATGTCGATCTCTTCTTTTTCTGCCAGTTTCCGGGCTCCCAAAGAGGGACGAACCTGGAATCCGACAATGATAGCGTTGGATGCTGCTGCCAGCATGACATCGCCCTCGGAGATCTGACCTACCGCCTTGTGGATCACGTTTACCTGGATTTCTGGGGTAGACAGTTTGATTAACGAATCGGACAATGCCTCGATAGAACCGTCCACGTCGCCTTTCACGATAATGTTCAGTTCCTGGAAGTTTCCGATCGCGATACGTCTTCCGATTTCGTCCAGCGTGATATGTTTCTGCGTGCGCAATCCTTGCTCGCGTTGCAGTTGCTCGCGTTTGTTGGCAAGGGCGCGAGCGTCTTTCTCGTTCGCCATCACGTTGAATTTATCACCGGCTTGGGGCGCCCCGTTCAACCCGAGGATCAATGCCGGGCATGAAGGTCCGCCTTCTTCCATTTTGGCACCCCGCTCGTTGAACATGGCTTTCACGTGCCCGAAATATTGTCCGGCAAGCACGACATCTCCGACATGGAGAGTTCCGCTTTGTACCAGGACGGTGGCAACGTATCCGCGTCCTTTATCCAGTGAGGATTCTATGATAGAACCCGTCGCTTTCTTGTGCGGGTTGGCTTTCAATTCAAGAATTTCCGCTTCAAGCAATACTTTTTCCAGTAGCTCTTCCACGTGCAATCCTTTTTTAGCGGAGATTTCCTGGCATTGGTATTTACCGCCCCATTCTTCCACGAGGTAGTTCATGGCTGCCAGTTCCTCCCGTATCTTGTCGGGGTTAGCTCCCGGTTTGTCGATCTTGTTGATTGCGAATACGATCGGTACGCCTGCCGCACTAGCGTGGTTGATAGCCTCCACGGTTTGTGGCATCACGCTGTCGTCAGCCGCAATGATAATGATGGCGATATCGGTTACCTGTGCACCTCTGGCACGCATGGCGGTAAACGCCTCGTGACCCGGGGTATCCAGGAAAGTTACCATTCTTCCGTCGGTCAATTTCACGCTGTAAGCCCCGATATGCTGCGTGATACCTCCCGCTTCACCGGCGATCACGTTTGCTTTACGGATATAGTCGAGCAAAGATGTTTTACCGTGGTCGACGTGTCCCATGACCGTAACGATCGGGGAACGTGTCTCCAGCATATCTTCTGTTTCTTCTTCTTCCTCCTCGATCGCTTCCTGAATGTCCACACTGACAAATTCAACCTCGAATCCGAATTCTTCTGCCACGATGTTGATGGTTTCGGCGTCCAGGCGTTGATTGATAGATACGAATAGCCCGAGCGACATACAAGCCGAGATAATCTCTGCCACGGAAATATCCATCATGGTGGCTAACTCGCTAACCGTAACGAATTCCGTGAGTTTAAGAACATTCTTTTCCATTTCGGCTTGCTCCATTTCGG
Source organism: Butyricimonas sp. Marseille-P2440 (assembly GCF_900091675.1). Lineage (NCBI taxonomy): Bacteria > Pseudomonadati > Bacteroidota > Bacteroidia > Bacteroidales > Odoribacteraceae > Butyricimonas > Butyricimonas sp. Marseille-P2440. The sequence goes on from NZ_LT594609.1 coordinate 1,241,661, forward strand.
CTTGCATTTTCTGGTGCACAGCGTCCCGTTTGTCTCTCCGGTGCTTGGAAGCCTTTGTCTTTCCTTTGCTTCCGAGGCGGGCAAACGTATCTTTGATTTGTTTTTGAACGTCTTCCTCCGAAATTTCAGCCTTGCTGGCTTTCTTTTTCTTGATTTTTTTGAGCTTCTTTTTGTTCTCTTCCTGTTTTGCCGTTTTGGATGTGTCGATGCTGATTTTTTCGTCCTTTTTCAGGATGCGCTTTCTCTTTTTGCGAATTTCCGTGTCGTCAGAATCCTCCACTTCCTCTTTTTTAATCGGAACATTTCTCTTTAGAGAAATCTCGTCCGTACTTTTCGGTGGAATAAGAGATTTCTTCTTCAACTCGCGCTTGTCTTTTTCCCGTTCTTGTTTACTCTTTTTCGGAGGACGAGTGCGTTGATTGATAGCGTCTAAATCGATAGACCCTACAACTTTCACGTCTTTTATGGTTGGGGTCGGGGATTTATAGCTGATTTCTTGTTTCTCCGTGTTGGAAGTTTTTTCTTCCGTTTCTCGTGGAGTTTCCTGTTTTATCTCTTCTCTCGGTTGTTTTACAAGAACTTTCGGGGTCGATTGGGCAACGGGGATTTGCTCTTCTTGGCGTATCTCCGTTTGCGCAGCAATCGTTTTTTCTTCTACTTGAACTTCCACGGGTGCTTCCTCTTTCTTCTCTTCCTGTTTTTCTTCTTTTTTCTCTTCCTTCAACTCTTTCTTTTCCTCTACCTTTTCTTCCGGTTTGGGTTTATTGAGTTTGTTCAGGTCGATATGATCGACAACTTTTATTTTGCTTTCCAGTTTGATCTCGTCTTTCACGGAAATAAATTCCGGTTGATGAGATTCCGTGATTTCGCCCATGTTATCGATGGAAACGGTCTCTTTCTTTGTCCGCGAGTTTTTTAAGTCAACGCGATTGGACTCTTTTTTAGCCTCGCTATCGGTGGAGAACTCTTTGGCTATCAAAGAGTATTGTTCATCAGTTAACTTCGCGTTCGGATCAGATGAAATCTTAATCCCTTTATCTTGTAGGAAATCCACTATCGTGGACAAGCCTACGTTAAATTCTCTAGCAACTTTACTTAGTCTAACTGCCATATTAAGATTTTATTTTACAAGCATTCATAACCTTGAGCGTCCTTATTCAAATTCGGCTCTTAATACTCTGAGAACCTCCCTGATGGTCTCTATCTCAAGATCAGTCCTGCTCTCTAATTCTGATTCACTTAACTCCAGTACGCTCTTGGCGGTATCGCAACCTACGCGTTTCAGTTCTTCAATGATCCACGGTTCGATTTCGTCGGAGAATTCTTCCAGATTCACGTCTTCCTCCTCTGCTTGTTCCACTTCGCGGTACACGTCGATCTCGTATCCGGTGAGCTGGCTTGCCAGTTTGATGTTCAAGCCGCCTTTACCGATCGCCAGGGATACTTCCTCCGGGTTCAGGAACACGTTTGCTCTTTTGTTTTCTTCATCCAGTTCGATTTTGTTGATCTTGGCGGGATTCAACGAACGGGTGATATAAAGTTGTACGTTGTTCGTGTAGTTGATGACGTCGATATTCTCGTTTCTCAATTCCCGGACAATCCCGTGTATGCGCGATCCTTTCATACCCACGCAGGCTCCCACGGGGTCGATACGGTCGTCATAAGATTCGACAGCCACTTTTGCACGTTCGCCCGGAACCCGTACCACGTTTTTGATCGTGATAAGACCGTCGAATATTTCCGGCACCTCGTTCTCGAACAATCTTTCGAGGAACACGGGTGATGTCCTGGAAAGAACGATGTAAGGAGAGGCGTTTCTCATTTCAACCCGGATGACCACGGCGCGAATCGTATCCCCTTTCTTGAAGAAATCACTCGGGATTTGTTCTTGTTTGGGTAATATCAATTCGTTCCCTTCGTCGTCAAGTACCAGAATTTCTTTTTTCCATACCTGGTAAACTTCCCCAGTCACGATCTGACCCACTTTCTCTTTGTATTTCGTGAAAATGTGGTCTTTTTCCAATTCCAGGATTCGAGCCGACAGGTTTTGTCTTAATGCCAAAACAGAACGCCGCCCGAAGTCTTTGAATTTCACTTCGTCGGTGACTTCTTCTCCCACCTCGTAATCGGAATCTATTTTCTTGGCGTCGGTCAATGATATTTGTGTGTTCGGGTTCTCGAATTCCGCATCTTCCACAACCGTGCGGTTTCTCCAGATCTCCAAGTCCCCTTTGTCTATATTGATAATGATGTCAAAATTTTCGTCTGTGCCATATCGTTTGATAAGCATATTTCTGAAGATGTCTTCCAAAACTCTCATCAAGGTGGCTCTGTCGATATTTTTTAGCTCTTTGAATTCTGCAAATGAATCAATCAAATTAATGTTTTCCATTTTATCTTGTGTGTTTAGAAAATAACAATGTCTTTTACCTCCTTTATATCCGTGAAAGGGATATCTTTATCCATTTTTACGATACTTTTCTTCTTTTTCCCCTCAACTGCAACTTTCTCTTCGCACTCGAGCGTGATTCCCGCGTCTGAAAAGGATTTTAATATTCCCTGTATTTTCCCGCCGGTTTGTAGCTTTACCTCAACTTCTTTGTTTAGGTTTTTTTCATACTGCTTGGGTACTTTGAACGGGTAACCAATGCCGGCACTCGAAACGGTGAGGGCAAAGTCTTCGGTTTCCCGGTCGAGTTGCGCTTCCAGTTTTTTGCATATCTGCCGGCAGGTGCCCACGTTGACCCCTTGTAGCGAATCGATGTAAACCTCTATCGTGTTTTCCGAGGACACGATCAAGTCAACCAAAAACAAGTCGCCTTCTTCCAGTATGGATTCAATAATTTCTTGTATTTCCCTTTTACTTTTCATTCTATTCTCAAATTCTAAGATAACAGACGAGGGGACTTACCGCCCCCTCGTCTGTTAATAACCGCTTGCAAAGATACAATTAATTCTTTTTATTCCAAATGGTTCGTGTGAAAAAAATGCAGGATATAGCAGCTCTTCTCCTTACACGGTAGAGTTGTCCGTTTATAAGTGTAATTCCTACTTTTTATCCGATAGAATACATACACTAAAGTAGTAATTCCAGTGCAATAGCATAAAAAACTTATTATTGCCCTTATAAAACGCTATTAGAACGCTGTACTAGAAATAGGGTTTTAATAGCGTTTTATATGGTATTGCACTGGAATTGCTGCTTTAGTCATATTGAATTCATTTGGGTAATCTATATGTTTTAAAAGAGAACTCCTTTGATAAATACATCGTGAAAGTCCAATAAATTAACTGTTTACAAAATGAGTGACTCGAAAAAATGAAACATATTTGTCACATTCTTTCTATAGTTCCAAATAAAATTTGTAAGTTTGCCGAAATTTTGTGAATTATGGAGTTTAAAGCAAAGGATATAGCAGCTCTGCTTGGTGGAGTTGTGGATGGAGATCCGGAAGTTATTGTAAATAATGTGTCCAAGATAGAAGAGGGAAAGCCTGGTACGCTGGCTTTTCTTGCTAATCCTAAATATGAACACTATATTTACACGACGCAAGCGTCCATCGTGCTGGTAAACAAAACTTTCGAGCCTACCCACGAGTATGCGTGCACGTTGATCCGCGTGGAATCGGCTTATGATGCTATTGCTTCGTTGCTGCAGATGTACGAGGATATGCGTCCGAAACCAGTGGGAATAGAACAACCGTCTTACATTAATGAAAGTGCCACGATAGGAGAAAAGCCTTATATCGGGGCATTTGTTTATATAGGAAAAGGGGCAAAAATAGGCAATAATGTAAAAATATATCCCCAGGCTTATATCGGCGACGGGGTGACTGTCGGGGACAACACGATTATTTATTCCGGGGTGAAGATTTACACGGGATGTGTTGTGGGAAAATCATGTATCTTGCATGCCGGGGCGGTTCTCGGGGCTGATGGATTCGGTTTCGCTCCGGAAGGAGATCATTACAAGAAAGTCCCGCAGATCGGGAATGTAGTGTTGGAGGATAACGTGGAAGTTGGGGCAAACACTTGTGTGGATAGAGCGACAATGGGTTCTACTATCATTCATGCGGGAGTGAAATTGGATAATCTGGTGCAGATTGCGCATAATGTTGTCGTGGGTGGCAACACGGTGATCGCTGCACAGTCGGGTATCGCTGGGACAACGAAAATCGGGGAGAATTGCGTGTTTGGCGGACAGGTGGGTATCGTGGGGCACTTGACGATTGGGGCTGGAACCCAGATCGCCGCTCAGAGCGGTATCACTTCCAATATAGCGGAGAAATCCGTGTTGCGCGGGTCGCCTGCTTTCGATTACCCGAAATACCAGAAATGCTACGTGATGTTCCGCAAATTGCCGGATATGTACTCGCAGTTAAGAGATTTGGAAAAAGAAGTTGCAAATTTAAAGTCAAAATAAAATGTCAGTGAAGCAAAGAACTTTAAAGAGTGAATTCTCTTTGAGCGGAAAAGGTTTGCATACCGGCAAAACGGTAACGGCGACTTTCAAGCCGGCGGAAGAGAATTTCGGATATAAAATACATCGGGTAGATTTAGAGGGAACTCCTGAGATTCCCGCTTTGGCTGCATATATTAAATTGATGGATCGTGCCAGCTGTCTGGAAAAAGACGGAGTTTGCGTCTTCACGATGGAGCATGCGATGGCAGCCCTTTACGGTTGTGGCATCGACAACTGCCTGATCGAGTTGAACGGGGAAGAATTCCCGATCCTGGACGGGAGTGCGAAGTATTTCGTGGAAGCCATTGAGAAAGTGGGTATCGAGGAGCAGGCGGCAGAACGGAAATATTTCGTTGTGAAAGAGCAAATGGAGTATTGCAGCGAGGATGGGCAAACCAAGTTAACCTTGTTGCCCGATACGGATTACAACGTGAATTTAGTTGTTGCTTACGATTCTCCTTACTTGCAGATGCAATACGCTTCTTATTCAAGCAAAACGACGGACTTTGCTAAGGAAATAGCTCCTTGTCGCACGTTCGTGTTCTTGAGAGAGTTGGAAACGTTGTTGCAGCACAACCTGATAAAAGGTGGTGATTTGGATAATGCCATCGTGATCGTTGACCGGGAGATTTCTCAGGTAGAAGTGGATCGTTTGGCGAAATTATTCAATTATGATTCTATCGAGGTGAAACAAGGCGTGTTGAATAACCTGACCTTGTATTTTGATAACGAGCCGGCACGTCATAAATTGTTGGATGTTATCGGTGATTTGGCATTATGCGGACGTTTCATCAAGGGACGCGTGATTGCAGAAAGACCGGGACACAAGGCAAACACGACTTTGGCACAAAAGATGTGCAAGGCTATCGCGCAGGCAGAACGCGGGGATGTCCGTCCGGACGTGGACACGGATTCCGAACCGTTGATGGACGTGAACAAAGTACGTTCCCTGTTGCCTCACCGTCCTCCTTTCTTGTTAGTAGACAAAATCTACGAGGTGACGAACGATATCGTGATCGGTTGCAAGAACGTGACGATGAACGAGCCTTTCTTCGTGGGACACTTCCCGGAAGAACCTGTTATGCCGGGTGTGTTGATCGTGGAAGCGATGGCGCAATGCGGTGGTATTCTCGTGTTGAATCAGGTGGAAGATCCGGAGAATTATTCCACTTATTTTGTTAAAATTGATGGCATCAAATTCCGTCATAAGGTGGTTCCGGGGGATACGTTGGTATTCAAATTGGAGAGGATTGCTCCCATACGCCGCGGGATCGTGACGATGAGAGGGTATGCTTTCGTTGGTAAAACTTTAGTATGTGAAGTTGCGGAATTTATGGCGCAAGTTGCAAAAAACAAGAAGGATTAGTAAACTTGCATCCGCAAAAATGAAAATAATATATATCATTAAATAAAAAACGAATGAAACAACCGTTGGCTTATGTTCATCCAGAGGCTCAAATTGCTGATAACGTGGTAATTGAACCGTTTGTAACGATTGACAAGAACGTTGTTATAGAGGAGGGGACAAGAATTGGCTCGAATGTTACGATCCTGGAAGGTGCGCACATTGGGAAGAATTGTAAGATTTTCCCGGGAGCTGTTATTTCTGCTGTCCCCCAGGATTTGAAGTTTAAAGGCGAGAAATCTATCGTGGTGATCGGTGATAACACGACCATCCGCGAATGCGCCACCATAAATAGGGGTACTGCCGCGAAAGGAATTACCAAGGTAGGGAACAATTGTTTGATTATGGCTTACGTTCACATTGCCCACGACTGTGAGATCGGGAATAATTGTATCATAACCAATGCTTGCCAGTTGGCAGGTGAGGTGGTGGTGGATGATTTCGCAATCATCGGGGGGATGACCGCCGTACATCAGTTCGTGCATATCGGGCGCCACGTGATGATTCAAGGTGGTTCGTTGATCGGGAAAGACGTACCTCCTTACGTGAAAGCTGGAAGAATGCCCTTGTCTTATGCTGGGGTAAACTCCATCGGGTTGCGTCGTCGTGAATTCTCGAACGAGAAGATCAACGAGATTCAGGATATTTACCGTATTCTTTTCCAATCCGGGTTGAATACTTCGGATGCGGTTGAACGGATCGAGGCTGAAATGGCAGCATCCAAAGAACGCGATGAGATAATCTTGTTCGTGCGTAGTAGCAAACGGGGTATCATGAAGGGGTACATGGGTTAAGCTGTGCATCATTTAGAATTAATATATTTTAGAGCTTGGCGGTATCGTCAAGCTCTATTTGTCTAAATTGGTTTGTTGGGCGGGACTGGCTTGCTAATTTGAATTTAGAAGGGATGGTTATGTATAAAAGAATATTGGAGTTTTTGAAGGATAAGCCTGAAGAGTATCAGTTAAGTACAAGTAAGTTTTGGGATGATGGGCATATATCTGAATATATGCTTGATGCGCATTTGAATCCTGATGCGGATGGGGCATCTCGAAAGCATGAATTTATCAAACGTTCCGCGATCTGGATAGCAAGTCTTGTCCCCAATCCGGTAGGGAAAGAATTGCTCGATTTAGGATGTGGCCCCGGGTTGTATGCCACCGTTTTTGACGATTTGGGTTTCCGGGTTACCGGTGTCGATTTCTCGGAGCGTTCCATTGCCTATGCGAAGGAGCAGGCTTTTGGGGAAAATAGGCAGATCACTTACCATTACATGAATTATCTTGAGATGGAGTACGAACGGCAATTCGATGTGATAACTTTGATTTACTGTGATTTCGGAGTTTTGAAGCCTGAAGATCGGCATCGGTTGTTGGGCAAGGCAAAAAGGGCGTTAAAGCCGGGCGGGATGCTTGTCTTGGATGGCTTCACGAGTGAACAATACGTGGATTTTGAAGAGTCCGAAATGGAGAGTTACGAGCGTTCTGGGTTTTGGAGTGATTCGCCATACGCGTGTATTCAAAGAAATTTCAAGTATGATGAAGCTAAAATTTACCTTGAACAGTATGTCGTTATCACGGAGGATGATTGTGAGTGTTTTAATATCTGGAATCAGGAATTTACTAAAGATTCCTTGACGAAGGAATTGCAGGATGCAGGGTTCTCGGAATTCCGGTATTATGACGATATCAGCGGTAAATCTTACACGGGGGATAGTAAGACGATTTGTGTTGTAGTGCAGTAAAGATGATAATAAAAAAGCACTTCGAAAGAAGTGCTTTTTTGTTGTTCTAATCCTGAGATTATAATTTAGGACCTGCGGTAACCAATGCTTTTCCGGCAGCGTTGCCTTCGAACTTCTTGAAGTTCTTGATAAAGCGTTCAGACAAATCTTTTGCTTTTGTTTCCCATTCGCTGGCGTTGCTGTACGTGTCGCGAGGATCGAGGATTTTCGGATCAACTCCCGGTAATGCGGTCGGCACTTGGAAGTTGAAGAACGGGATGTTCTTGGTCGGGGCTTTGTCGATAGAACCGTCAAGGATAGCATCGATAATACCACGAGTATCTTTGATAGAGATACGTTTTCCGGTACCGTTCCATCCGGTGTTTACCAAGTATGCTTTTGCTCCTGATTTTTCCATTTTCTTCACGAGTTCCTCTGCATATTTGGTCGGGTGCAATGACAAGAATGCTGCACCGAAACAAGCGGAGAATGTCGGGGTCGGTTCGGTAATACCACGTTCCGTTCCAGCTAATTTAGCGGTGAATCCGGACAAGAAATAGTATTTCGTTTGTTCCGGGGTCAGGATAGATACCGGAGGTAATACCCCGAATGCGTCAGCTGACAAGAAAATAACCTGCTTGGCAGCCGGACCTTTAGAAATCGGTTTCACGATATTCTTGATGTGATAGATCGGGTAAGAAACACGGGTATTTTCAGTAACTGATTTATCATTGAAATCGATCTTGCCGTTAGCGTCAACGGTTACGTTCTCTAACAAAGCGTCACGTTTGATAGCGTTGTAAATATCCGGTTCTGCTTCTTTGCTCAAGTTGATTACTTTAGCATAGCATCCGCCCTCGTAGTTGAACACGCCTTCGTCATCCCATCCGTGCTCGTCGTCACCGATCAACAGACGTTTCGGGTCAGTTGACAAGGTGGTTTTACCCGTACCGGACAAACCGAAGAAGATGGCGGTGTTCTTGCCATTCATATCCGTGTTGGCAGAGCAGTGCATGGAAGCGATGCCACGTAACGGGTTCAAATAGTTCATGATAGAGAAGATTCCCTTCTTCATTTCACCACCGTACCAAGTATTCAGGATGACTTGTTCTTTGGTCTTCAAGTTGAAAACGGTAGCCGTTTCAGAGTTCAACCCTAATTCCTTGAAGTTTTCTACTTTAGCTTTAGCAGCGTTGAAAGAAACGAAATCGGGTTCCCCGTAGTTAGCTAATTCTTCTTCTGTCGGACGGATAAACATATTCTTCACGAAGTGAGCTTGCCATGCCACTTCCATGATGAAACGTACTTTCAGACGAGTACCTTCGTTGGCACCGCAGAATGTATCCACTACATATAGTTTCTTGCCGGATAGTTCTTTCACGGCTTTTGCTTTCAGATCAGCCCAGGCTTCTTCCGAGCAAGGTTTGTTGTCGTTCTTGTACTCCTCGGAAGTCCACCATACTGTGTCGGCACTGGCTTCGTTCTTTACAAAGAATTTATCTTTGGGAGAACGTCCGGTGTAGATACCGGTCATCACGTTTATGGCACCGAGTTCGGTTAAATATCCTTTTTCGTACCCTTCCAGTTTCGGGTCTGTTTCAGCCTTGTACAATTCTTCGTATGAGGGGTTGTGTAAGATTTCTTTCACCCCTGTGATTCCATAAATGCTTAAATCCAATTTTGACATAGCAATAAATTTATGTTTGTAAATTAATTAACTCCTTTTTTCCGTAATCAGACCACAAAATTAGGAAACATTTTGATATAAACAATCAGCTTTCCCTTTCCCGTGAGCCTTTATATATAATTAACACATCGGCATTAACCGTCAACGTGTAATGACGTGTTTATCCTGTTGTACACTGTTTGTACGTGTGGCTCGATGAATTTGTTTGTGTCGATCCCACGTATGTAACTATCGGTAAACACGGGATTTAATTTATTGTCTATCCGGTTTCGCCCGATAGCGGTGAGGGCTGCGCTTTGCAGAAAGGGAGAGGCGGATTGCAGGTATTCGCTTACCCGGTTTTCCAAGTCTTTTCTTTTGGAAAGTACTAGCGTCCCGAAATATTCGGCGATCTCGAAGCTATGACAATGTTCTAACAATTGTGTAATTTTTTCAGTAATTAAATCCTCGACGGGGAATAAAAAGCAAGCGACAATTTGTTCTTCCCGTCTTCCTGTACCCCACAAGAGTTGTGCCACTTTTTGATCTTTGGAATAACGGGTTGCCAGATTTTTTAAAGAAAGGTAACTAGCCCCGATTTGTCCCCGGGTATCCGCCCCCACGTTCTCCATACTGTCGAGGCTTCTTCCGTTTTGCAAGCGAAAGATTCGGCGGCTGATTTCCTTGAAGGTTTGTTCCGTTTCTTTGTTTATCGGGAATACTTTCATTATTTCTCAATGCATTAGTGAAAAATTTGCTTCACAAAAGTAGGGATAAATAAATGATTCGGGGAAATAAAAATGATATTTTATAACATATTCAAACGTTTGTGTAGAAGTCGCTTATATTAAAGTTTCTAAATGTGTTAAATATTTATTAAGATTTGGACGTGAAACGGTTGTTTCACGGGTTATCGCTAATTTCGTGCTTCAAAATTGTGCTCGAATAGATTAATGTTTTAATAATAAGAACGATGATTAAGTTTTTCACGTGCTCGCTGTTTTGTTTTTTTGTCTTGACCGGTGTTTGTCAAAAGGCGAATTACAAGCAGGCGGAGAAGTTTATGAAGATGGACACAAGAGCTTTGGTCGGCTCGACGAGTGTCGCGCCGAATTATTTGAAGAAGAGTGACAAGTTTTGGTATTCTTACCGGAAAGCGGATGGAGTGCGCTATTTTTTCGTGGATCCCAAAGCAAAGTCGCAAAGAGAGTTGTTTGATCGGGATTTTATGGCAGCGGAAATCAGCAAAGTGACTCATAAGCCCGTGAATAAGCAGGAGCTTCCTATCTCGGGCATTACTTTCAAGGATGACGAGCGAACTATGAAGTTTATGGTTGACACGTTCCGTTTCGAGTATAATATCAACACTGGGCGGTTGGTTAAGATTGATTCTGCCAGGAAGAAGTCAACGCCGCCTGCTCCGCGGAAAAAGACAGGCTTGTTCGGAACTTATTCCCCGGACAGCTCTTATATCGTGTATGCCAAAAGTCATAATTTGTATATGTTGCGCATGAAAGATTCGGTGGAAACTCAGTTGACAACCGACGGGGAGATAAAATATTCGTATGCCTCTTCTGGTACGGATACTTCAACGGCAAGGAGGGATGCCCGTGTCACTTGGTTCGAGAATTCCGAACGTTTCTACGTTCGCCGTACAGACCGGAGAAAGATTAAATCCTTGTATCTCGTGAATAATTTGTCTTCCCGTCCCACGCTTAGCGAATACGAATACGTGATGGCGGGTGACGAAAACGTGCAACAAGAGGAGCTTTATCTTTTCGATACGTTGAATAAGAAGCAAATTAAAGTACCTGTGGAGAAATGGAAAGATCAGACAATTCGTTTGTTTACTCCCGGTAAGAAAGTAGAACGTCTTTATTTTTTGAGAAAAAAGAGGACGTGTGACGAGATCGATTTCTGTCGGGTAAACCCGGAAACGGGCGAGGTGAAAGTGTTGTTTAGCGAGATTGATGAGCCTTATTTCAATAATGAATTTTTCAACTTGTCCCTGTTGAATGACGGGGAAGATATTATCTGGTGGTCGGAACGCACGGGGCACGGTCATTTCTATCACTATGACGGGGAGGGAAATTTGAAAAACACGATTTCTTCCGGGGCATGGACTGCCGGGAAGCTGATTAAGATAGATACTGTCGGGCGTACGATTTATTTCGAGGGATACGGGCAAGTGAAAGGCGAATGCCCTTATTTTGCCCGGATAAACAAGGCTCGTATCGACGGGAACGGTCAGGTAGAAATGTTGACACCGGAACAGGCGACGCACGAGGCTGTTTTTTCCGAGTCGGGACGTTATTTCGTGGATAATTATTCCCGTGTCGATCTGGAACCTAAAAGTGTGTTGCGGGATAATAAAGGGAAGAAGATTCTTGATCTGGCTTCGCCTGATCTGGCAGCTCTTTATGCCACGGGTTGGCGAATGCCGGAACCTTTTACATTGAAAGCCGCGGACGGGGTAACCGATCTCTATGGTTATATGTGGAAGCCGGCAGATTTTGATTCCACGAAGACTTATCCGATTATCTCGTATGTTTACCCGGGACCCCAGACGGAGGCGATCCCGTTGAAATTTAGTATCAAGGCGGCATATAACACGGCACTGGCACAAGTTGGCTTTGTCGTGGTGACTTTCGGGCACCGGGGTGGCAGCCCTTTGCGGGACAAGTGGTATCATACGTTCGGGCACGGTAATCTTCGCGATTATCCCTTGGCGGACGATAAGTGCGGGATCGAGCAATTGGCAGAGCGATATCCTTTTATAGATAAGTCGAAGGTCGGTATTTTCGGGCATTCCGGTGGAGGCTTTATGTCCACGGCGGCGATATGTACTTACCCGGATTTCTATACGGCAGCCGTTTCCTCCGCGGGGAATCATGATAACAATATATATAACCAATGGTGGGGAGAGACTCACCACGGGATAAATGAGGTGAAGTCATTCGAGAAAAAGACGGTGAAAGACTCCGTCACCGGGAAGGATTCCACGATCACCGAAGAAAAGGTGAAATTTACAAGCCGTATCCCCACGAACATTGAATTGGCAAAGAATTTGAAGGGTTATTTGATGTTAGTCACGGGAGATTCGGATAATAACGTGCATCCGGCAAATACGATTCGGATGGCGGATGCCCTTCTACGTGCCGGGAAGAATTTTGATTTGGTGATACTGCCCGGACAACGTCATGGTTTTCAAGGTATGCCGCAAGAATTTTATCAACGGAAGATGTGGTTCCATTTCGGTAAATATTTGTTGGGCGATTTTTCTTCCGATAAATTCCGGGAGATAGATGCCTTTATGCGATTGTAAAAAGGAATTTGATATTTTATTCCGTGATTGCCGATTTTGTGATTTTTTTGATTGCAAGGTCGGCAATTCTTTTCAAGATATTCCCGCTTCTATCAATTCTTCGATTTTTTCGATCAATTGTTCAGTGGTTAATTCCATTTCTTCAATAGCCATCCAAGTTACAATATTTTCCCGGTTTACCAAGTAGACCCGGGGAATGGTGCTATTGGCGAAAAGTGAAAAAACTTCTCTTGCCGGATCGAGATAGAAAGGCATCTTGAATTCGTTTTTCGACCAGTATTTGTTGACGTCGGAGGCTGTTTCTGCCCGAGATACCATGACGAGTTTGAAATCTGTGTTTTCATGTAATTGTTGCCATATGCCCTCGATCTTGGGTAACTCCCGTTCACAATCGGGGCAAGTAGTCATGAAAAACACGAGCAACGTCACGTGTCCCTTTAGTTGCTCGCTGTTCAGTTCTTCCCCGGCAGCATTTTTCACGGTAAAGTCCGGCAGTTGGTCACCAGCCTTGATGTAGTTTTCTATTTCGTCGTCTTGGTCTTTATCTTTCACGCAAGAAGAAAAGAACAAAGAAAATAACGCAAGTAATATAATAGATGTCGTTTTCATAACCTTATTCCTAATTTGAGCGTGAAGATAGTGAATTACATGGAATTCTCTTTGTATGTAATCGGAAAATGTTATTTTTGCAAGCGTGTGAAAATGTTAGTAATAATTAATTGTATGAGTGTGACAACAAAAAAGAAAGAGAGAGTAAAGTTTAGTAAAGCGTTTTGGGTTGCCAACACGGTAGAATTGCTAGAGCGTGCCGCCTATTATGGAGTATTTGTCGTAATCACGTTGTATTTGAGTAATGTACTCGGGTTTTCGGATATTCAGGCTGCCACTATCGCGGGAATATTTTCCGCTTGTTTGTATTTATTGCCGACATTTTCGGGGGCTCTTGCCGACAAGATAGGCTTCCGGAAATCGATGTTACTGGCGTTCGCCTTGTTGACATTGGGGTACTTGGGGTTGGGATTATTTCCTAATTTCCTTGCATCTACGGGGTTGGTAGAGTATGGTTACGTGACGAAATTCACGGGGTTGCAGGAAAGCGGTTATCGCTATGGAATTATTCCTGTCATGATATTGCTTATTATCGGGGGATCGTTTATCAAGAGCGTGATATCCGGTACGGTGGCGAAGGAAACGGACGAGAAGAACCGGGCTAAAGGATTTGCCATATTCTACGGGATGGTGAATATCGGGGCGTTTTCCGGGAAAGTGCTGGTGACTCCCTTGCGGGATGCCATGGGGCACGAGGGAATGATCGTGTTGAATTATTTCTCGGCAGGAATGACGTTGCTTGCCCTGGTAGCGATTTATCTGTTTTACAAGAGTGATAAACACGCCGGGGAGGGAAAGACTTTCCGTCAGATATGGACGGGTTTGGTCAGAGTATGTTCCAACGGTCGGTTGATTGTTTTGATTTTGATTATCACGGGATTTTGGATGGTGCAACATCAGTTGTATGCCACGATGCCGAAGTACGTGACCCGTTTGGCGGGAGAGGGGAGTGCCATCGGTTGGTACGCTAACGTGAACCCGCTGGTGGTCGTGTTGACGGTGAATCTGATTACTTCGTTCATGCGTAAGAAATCCGCCCTGTTCTCGATGACCTGCGGTATGTTTATCATGCCTGTTTCCGCCTTGTGCATGGCATCCGGGAATATGTTAGGGAGTGGAGAGATTCTCGGGTTGCATCCGGTGGCGTTTATGATGATCGTGGGTATCGTGTTCCAGGGATTGGCAGAAGTGTTTATTTCTCCCCGTTTCCTGGAGTATTTCTCGTTGCAGGCTCCGAAGGGAGAGGAGGGGATGTATCTCGGTTTTAGTCATTTGCATTCTTTCTTGTCGTCGATCTTCGGTTTCGGGTTATCGGGTTTCCTGTTAAGCAAATACTGTCCCGACCGGGCTTTGTTTGACAGCGAGGCTTCGTGGGCTGCCGCTTCGGCAAACGCCCATTATATATGGTATTATTTTGCCGCTATTGCTTTAGTATCGGCTGTCGCCCTGATTATTTACGGTCGGGTGGTACGGTGTATGGATGCTAGGAAGACTGTGGCATGATGTGTTCCTCTTCGGCTCTTCTCCCACTCTTCTCTATCTTTTAAGCGGTTGTTATTCGATTGTCGTTCGATTATAAAACGAAATAATGCGTTTAATAATCACTTGGAGATAGTATATTATCTTGTTTTGATATAGAGAAGAGTGGGAGAAGTGCTGGAGAGGGCTGGGATTAGATAAGGGGCGGGTGTTTTGAGGCGTGTCGTAGTCGTTCGTGTTTTTGGGAATTTTGTTCGTAAGAATGGAAATTCTTTGTTAGCTTTGTGGGAATGATGAAAGATATGAAGACAATTATAGATTTATTCGAGAGAAGTTGTAGGATGTTTCCTGATAAACCCTATTTGTGGGAGAAAAGGAACGGGGAATACGGGGCGACGACGTACACGGAAGTGAAACGGGAGGTGATGGACTTTGCCGGGGCTTTGTGTATGTTGGGGTTGGAACGGGGCGACCGGGTGGCGTTGTTGAGCGAGGGATGTAATAAATGGGTTTATTCGGAGTTGGGGATGTTGTACGCGGGAGGGGTGAATGTGCCATTGTCGATCAAGTTGACGGACGGGGAACTCGTTTTTCGTGTTCAGCATTCACGGGCGAGATTTCTGCTTGTTTCGTCTAATTTTTTGAACCGGGTGAAAGGGATAGAAGGGGAGATTCCCGACGTGGAAAAGATCATTGTCTTCAATTCGACAATAAACGAGGGACGTTACCTGTCTTTCGAGAAGGTGCTGCGGGAAGGCGAAGAATGGTTGACAGGGCATCGGGCAGAGCTGGACGCACGGATTGCCGCGGTGGAAGAACATGATTTGGTGAATATTTCCTATACCTCGGGGACGACTGCCGAGCCGAAGGGCATCATGTTGTCGCATCGGAATTACGTGACAAATGTGTTGCAGTCGGATTCGTTAATCCAAATACCGGATCACTATAAAGTGTTGTTATTCTTGCCGTGGGATCATAGTTTCGCTCATACGGTGGGGCTTTACTCCTTCATGTATAACGGGGCGTCGGTGGCGTCCGTGGATTATGGTCAGTCGGGAATGGAGTATTTGCGAAATATTCCCGTGAACCTGCAAGAGGTGAAGCCTCACATCTTGTTGAGTGTCCCCGCGTTGGCAAAGAATTTTCGTAAAAATATAGAGGCGGGCATTCGGGCAAAAGGGCGTTTCGCTGATCGTTTTTACCGGTGGGGATTGAAACTCGCTTACAAATACAACGGGGTCGGGGACGACCGGGGAAAAGGGTGTAGATGTCTGCTGAAACCTTTGGTGAAGTTATGGGATGCCATGTTGTTTTCGAAGATCAGGAAACAAGTGTTCGGGGAAAACCTGCAATTTTTTGTGGGGGGAGGTGCCCTTTTAGATATCGAGTTACAGCGATACTACGCCGCGTTGGGAATCCCGATGTTTCAAGGGTACGGGTTGTCGGAGGCTTCCCCGGTGATTAGTTCCAACACGCCCCAGCGGTATCGGTTCGGTTCGTCGGGTGTGCTGGTGAAGCCCATGGATTTATTAATTTGTGATGAGGGAGGGAAACCATTGCCTCCCGGGCAGAAAGGTGAGTTATGGGTTCGCGGGGGAAATGTGATGGAAGGATATTGGCGAAACGAGAAAAGTACGGCAGAGACGATTGTCGATGGTTGGTTGCACACGGGTGATCTGGGCTATCTGGATAAGTCGGGTTGGCTCTACGTGTTAGGACGTTTCAAATCTTTGTTGATAGCGAATGACGGGGAAAAATATAGCCCGGAGGGAATTGAGGAAACGATAGCCGAGCAATCCAGGTATATTGATTATTGCATATTATATAATAACCAGTCGCCTTACACGGCGGGGTTGATTATCCCGAGCAGGACGGCACTGCGTGAGTACATCGAGAAACAGGATGTAGAGCCGGGTTCTCCAGATGCATATCGTTTAATGATAAAAAAATTGCAGGATGAATTGATGGCTTACCGGGCTGGCGGACGACATGCTAATTTGTTTCCGGAGAGATGGTTGCCCGCGGTTGTTGCCATACTGCCCGAGCCTTTGACGGAACAGAACGGGATGATAAATTCTACTATGAAAGTGGTAAGAGCTAAAGTTTACGATCGTTTTAAGGAAGAAATCACTTATCTTTACACCCCGGAAGGAAAGGATATGACAAATAAGCATAACCTTCAGAATTTAAAACAGTTAATGAGATTGCCGATTCGGTGATTGCCGATTTAATCACCGAATTTGTCAATCTAAAATCATTAAATCTAAAATTGAGAAATGGATCGTCGGAAAACAAAACAAGTAAAAGTTGGTGATATTTTTATCGGATCGGAATATCCCGTGTGCGTGCAGTCCATGTTGAATACGGACACGATGAACACGGAGGCATGCGTGGAACAGGCGATTCGGATTATTAAAGCGGGGGGGGAGTTGGTGAGAATTACGGCTCCCGGGGTAAAGGAAGCAAAGAATTTACAAAATATACACGCGGAGTTGCGCCGGAGGGGATACGAAACACCGCTTTCGGCGGATATCCATTTCAACCCGGAGGCAGCGATAGAGGCGGCGAAGCACGTGGAGAAAGTACGTATCAATCCCGGTAATTTCGTGGATAAACGGGCAACATTCAAGACGTTGGTGTACACGGACGAGGAGTACGCGGAAGAATTGTTGCGGTTGGGGGAAAAGTTCAAGGAATTTCTCGACGTGTGCAGGGAGCACGGTACGGCAGTCCGGATTGGAACAAATCACGGTTCGCTCTCCGATCGTATCATGAGTCGTTACGGGAATACGCCTGCCGGAATGGTGGAGGCGACGATGGAATACCTGCGGGTATGCCGTGACGAGAAGTTTAATGATGTGGTGATTTCTTTAAAATCAAGCGATTGCCGCGTGATGGTGGAGGCGGTACGTTTGCTGGTGCGACAGATGGAAAAGGAGGGGATAGATTACCCGTTGCATTTGGGTGTGACGGAAGCGGGCGAGGGGGAAGACGGGAGAATCCGTTCGGCTGTAGGTATCGGTACTCTTTTGAACGAGGGGTTGGGGGATACCATTCGAGTTTCCTTGACGGAGGAGCCGGAGCGGGAAATCCCCGTGGCGAGGGCTTTGGTTATGGCGTGTCGTCCTGTTGGCACGAATGTGCAGCCCGTTCGGCTGGAGGGGCGTTATTCTCATCCGGTGATTGTCGCGGATATTTCCCGGGTGGAATGTATCGACGAGCCGGTGATGGAGAAATTGGATTTCCACGTGGCGGCGGTGAATGATCCCGTGTTTGGCGATATGTTGCGGGCGGGAGAACGAGCACCGGAGATTATCTACACGGAGGCTTTGGGACCGGAATTGACGAAATTGCCGGATTCGGTGACCGTGGTTGTACCTTTTGAAATGCTTGACGTGGCTCATGTTTACAACCGTAAGGCGGTGGCGTTGATCAGTGCAGGGGAATTTGTGCGCCTCTCGAAGCCCGTGGAAGGGGATTGTATTTTCGTGGAGTTGCGTGACGGAGAATTTATGAATGCTGATTTGGCGAGAAAATTGGAGGAGGATAAATCGGCTGTCGTGGTGCTTACCCTTGATGTCCCGTCTTATTCCCTGTATCGTGAGTGCTTGGGTCGGTTGGAACGTCTGGGTATAGAGAATCGGGTGGTTGTTCGTTTGATTTCGGGTGAAAAGGATTTATCCGCGCTCAGTTTGTCAGTGGCGGCGAATTTGGGCGGTTTGTTCTTGGATAGGTTAGGGTATGGATTGTGGTTGTCTTTCACGAAAGTACCAGATGCATACTACGGCGTACAGTTGAGCCGGGATATCTTGCAGTCGGCGGGAGTACGTCGTTATAAGACGGAATTTATCAGTTGCCCGGGATGCGGGCGGACATTATACAATTTGCAGGAATCAGTGGCACGGGTGAAAAAAGCATTCGGTCACTTGAGTCGCCTGAAAATAGCCGTGATGGGATGTGTGGTCAACGGTCCCGGGGAGATGGGAGATGCCGATTACGGTTACGTGGGAGCGGGAAATGGAAAGGTGAACCTGTTCCGGGGAAAAGAGATGGTACGGATAGGCGTGCCGGAGGGAGAGGCGATAGAAGCGTTGAAACAATTGATTATAGAAAGCGGGGATTGGAATGACTGACGTGCGGGATAATACACCACTGGTATTGGGAACGGAGAAGATCGGGAAGTTGCTGATGCAATATGCTATTCCCGCGATCATTGCTATGACGGCTTCTTCGTTGTATAATATGGTGGATAGTATATTTATCGGTCATGGCGTGGGACCATTGGCTATCGCGGGTTTGGCTATCACGTTCCCTTTGATGAATCTGGCGGCGGCATTCGGTTCGTTGGTCGGGGTGGGAGCCTCGACGCTGGTGGCTATTAAATTAGGACAAAAGGATAAAGAAAGCGCAACTCAGGTGCTGGGTAACGTGGTGTTGTTGAATGCTATTATCGGGTTGATATTTATGACCGTGGCATTGATATGCCTAGACCCGATATTGTTGTTTTTTGGCGCAAGTCCTGATACTTTGCCTTATGCCCGGGAATACATGGAAGTGATTCTTGCCGGTAACCTGATTACTCATATTTACATGGGGTTGAACGAGGTGTTGAGAGCCTCGGGATATCCCCAAAAAGCGATGATTGCCACGTTGATGGCGGTGATCGTGAATTGCGTGTTGGATGCATTGTTTATATTTGTATTCGAATGGGGCATCCGGGGAGCCGCGCTAGCAACGATTGCAGCTCAAGCGATCTCTTTGGGGTGGGAACTGTACCATTTTTCTAGTAAAAAGAGTTTTTTGCATTTTCAGCGAGGCATATTTGGGTTGAAGCGGCATATCGTGGGAGGTATGTTGGCTATCGGTTTGTCCCCGTTCCTGATGAACCTGTGTGCTTGTTTCGTGGTGATATTGATAAACAAGAGCCTGAAAGCTCACGGGGGCGATTTGGCGATCGGGGCTTACGGCATCGTGAATCGGGTGGTTTTCCTGTTTATCATGATTGTGATGGGATTCAACCAAGGAATGCAACCTATTGCCGGATATAATTTCGGGGCACGTCAGTTCGGTCGTTTAATACAAGTTTTGAAATACACGGTTTTTTGTGGCGTGGCGGTTACCACGATCGGTTTTCTGGCGGGGCAATTATTTCCCCGTTCGATTGTCTATCTTTTCACGACGGATGCGGAGTTGATTCGTATAGCGGTGGAGGGATTGCGCATCGTGTTGATATTTTTCCCGGTCGTCGGGTTTCAGATGGTAACTTCCAGCTTCTTCCAATCTATCGGGATGGCGAAGAAGGCTATCTTCTTGTCACTGACGCGGCAATTGCTGTTTTTGATCCCTTCGCTTTTGATTCTCCCGCGTTTTTTCGGTACTGACGGGGTCTGGATGAGTATGCCCGTGGCGGATGCTATCGCGACAATCGTGGCAGCTTTAATGTTGAGGTGGCAATTGAAACATCTGAAAGTGTAAATAAATTTGTACATTAGGGACAACGGATTTGGAAAAAAAACGATAGTTTTGTAAAAGAAATAGCTTAAAAGATAGACTTATGGAGAATTTTGTTATTACCGTGGGACGCGAGTTCGGTAGTTGCGGCAAAGAGATAGGGCACGCGTTAGCCGAGCGATTGCATATTGCTTTTTACGATAAGGAGTTGATCGCTTTGGCATCTAAGGAGAGCGGGCTTTGTCAGGAATTTTTTGAAAAGGCAGACGAGCGGAACTCGGGGAACCTATTGCAGGCTTTTGCTGCCGGTTTTACGTTCGGACCGTTCCAGTACAATGATTTCCTCTCGAACGATAAACTTTTCCAGATACAATCAGACGTGATTCGGAAAGTGGCGAATGAGCATTCTTGCGTGATCGTGGGGCGATGTGCCGATTATATTCTGCGGGATAACAAAAGATGTATCAATGTATTTATCCACGCCGATATGGATACTCGGGTGAAAACCGTGATGAACCGCCAGCATATTTCGGAACAGGAAGCCCGTGAGCTGGTGCGGAAAATGGATAAGACTCGTCCTAATTATTACAATTTCTATTCTGATAAAGAGTGGGGCGTGGCAGCATCTTATCATTTATCGGTGGATTCTTCCTTGTTGGGGGTACAAGGAACGGTTGATTTTATCGAGGAATTCGTGAAAAAAGCATTGCGGGAGGGGTAATGCTCTCGTCGGTTTGTAAAGTTTATAAAGTCATCGCGTTACGTGTGCAAAACTTTATAAACTTTAAGAACCGAAGGTTCAACCTTGTAAACCTTATGAACGAGATGAGGGTTAGTGCGTCAGCATAAACAGTTCCGGCTCTTTCCTGTCATGAAAATTCTTGAACAGAAATTCTGTGAAAGGGGTGTGGAAAACTCTCGCGCTGTTCGGGCATTCTTTCACGCAAGCACAACATTTGATGCAAGTTTCAGGGTCGCTCTCTATTTCTTCTTTTAGTTCAATCGCCGCTGTCGGACAAATTTCTATGCAATATTGGCATTGGGTGCACAATTCATATATTGTGGTCGGTGTCGCGGGAGTCTTGGGTTTGTTTTCTTTATATGGGAAATTGCCTTTCACGTGTAATGCCGGAATTTCGTTCGATTGGTTAAAGCCTTCCAGTTGTTGTATAATCGATTTGCCGAAATCTTCCGCTATCCGTATGTCCGATTCGTCCGGTCTGCCTGCCGCCGTGGGCATCGCTGTCGTACTGTAAGAATGTTCTCCGATAAAAGCCCCTCCCGCCACGGGAATAAATCCTTGTGCTTTCATCTGATCCCGTAATTCGATGAGGGCATCTTCGTAGTCCCGGTTCCCATAAAGTACGACAAGCACGACCGGGGTGGAGTTCCCGTGTATGTATTTCAACCGCTCGAGAGCGGTGGGGGCTACTCTTCCCGCGTAAGTAGGGACTCCTATAATCGTGAGGGCATCGTGTATCGTGATATCTTGGCTTGCAATCGGGTAAGTTAGATCAATCTCTTTATTCACGGGAATATTCGTCCCTTCGGCAATGGCGTGTACGATTTTCCCTGAAGTATGCGTGGGAGAAAAATACACGGGTTGTACGGTGTTGAAATGCATGATTGTTTATGTTTTTATTTTTTAGGTTTGAGCGAATGTTGTAAAAATATATAATTATTGGTAGAAATCAAATTGTTGTCCGATAATATCGATTATTATTTATTTTGTATTCATTGGCATCAAGTAGTGCCGTGCAGGCGGCAAGCCGTAAATTAATGGAGCTGGATGATATGCTGTTCCGCATGTATCTTCAAAAACTAAGGGAGAACAGTATTGTTTTTATCTGAATTCTTCTTGATCTTTTCTTGATTTTTTTTTGAAAAAAATCGAAATTGCCTCACCCCTTTTGTCCCTTTTTGGTGCTTTAGGGTAAAATGTGCTAATCATTGGAAAATGGCAACAGAAAGAATTCACATTGAAACGTCGGAAATAGACTTGAAAGATGCTCAAATTTTCAAGGCAATTTTCAATATGTTCTATCCTCGGGCATATACTTTTACATTAAAGTTGCTCCAGGACGAGGTCATTAGTGCAGATATTACACAAGAAGCCTTTTTGTATATGTGGGAAAAGGCATATTGTTTTCCGGATTTACTGACGTTTAAATCATACTTGTACCATTGTTTGAAAAATAAGACATTAAATTATATACGGGATCATAAGGTAGAACGAGAAATGCAGGAATTAAAAGATGTTTTCGTGGATGAGATCAATATTGACCATTTAATAATTAAACAGGAGTTGAAAGCCCGGATTCTGGAAGAGGTAAATCGGTTGTCGGGAGTGAAGCGGGAGGTTATTTTGTTGCGGCTGGAAGGATATAGTTATGACGAGATTTCGGAAGAGTTGGGATTGAGCATAAACACGGTTAAAACTCACAAGAAACAGGCATATAAGGATTTAAAAATTCATTTGTCGGATTACAGGCAATGCGTTTTTATGTTAATTGTATTGTTGGCCCTATGTTTTTGTTAAAAGAGATGTTTATGAAAAGGATAAGAAAGGATATAGAGATAAGTGATTTGATTTACAAATCTTTGCAGGGAGAGATCTCGGTCGATGAGGAAAAGTTTTTGGAAGCTTGGTGTTTAGAGCCAAAGAACCGGGAGTTGTTTATGAAATTGAAGGAGGCGGATGTTCTTTATGAAGGTATCGCGGAAATGAGTAACGTGGACACGGAGATTCCTTTTAAAAGAGTGAATGACAGGATCAAGAGAAGGAAACGTGTACGGGCGATAAAGTATATTTCAGGAATTGCTGCAGCAATATTAGTGGGAGTCGTACTGATTCTTTTGAACGTGGAAAAGAAAGAGCCGGCAAGGGTAACCCCGCTTTCTTTTATTCCTAAAGGACAAATGGAGCCTTTGGCTACTTTGGTGACAACCGGGGGGAAAGTTGTTTACCCGGAAGATTCCGTGAAACAGTTGGCTGTAAATACAAATAGTAATAAAGTCGATCTCCTGACGGAGGAAAATTCAAATGTGACTCTGCCTGATCCTGTAAAGGAAATCGAATATAACGTGCTGACGACTTCTAAACAAGGGAATATAAAAGTAACGTTGTATGATGGAAGTCACGTGTGGTTGAATGCCGGGAGTGAATTGAGGTACCCGAATACATTTGTCGGGGATAGACGAGTCGTGTACCTGAAAGGGGAGGCTTTCTTCGAGGTCGCAAAAGATGCCGTTCATCCATTTATCGTGAATACAGCCTCTGCCGTGATTAACGTGTTGGGAACGAGTTTTAACGTGAACGCTTATGATGTATCATGCGTGACGACATTAGTCGAGGGACACGTGCGGATGAAGAACGGGAAACGGGATAGCGTGGAACTTCGCCCGGGAGAACAGGCTTTCTTGACGAAGTACGGGAGCATCGGGGTGCGTGAGGTTGATGTGAGATATTCGACGGGTTGGATGAATAACCAGTTTGCCTTTAAAGAAACACCGTTACGGGAAATCGTGGATGTGCTGGGCGAGTGGTACGGCTACACGTTCCGTTTCGAGGATCCGAAAGTTGGAAATGTTTTGTACACGACTATGGTGAAGAGATATTCGGATGTGGATAGCGTGTTACGAGTACTGGAGGGAACGGGTGATTTCCGGTATATAAAGATAAATGATATCATTATCATAAAAGGAAAATAGACAAAGAGCCTCGCATCTCTTTGCCTATTTCATACTTAAATTTCAAGTTTAAAACACAAATCTATGGAAAAAAAACCAATTCATCGCTCTCCCGGAGAGCGGATTTTTAGGAATGGCAGTTTTTTAAGACGATTTCTTGGGATATTGTCTTTGCTTGTCATTGGAAATGTGGGAATAACCATGGCGCAAGCCGTCCCGAAGTTCACGGTGAATTTTAAAGACGTTTCGCTGATGGAAGTGTTGGATTATTTAGGAAAAAACAGCGACTACACCTTCACGTACAACAGTGAGAACGTGAAAAACGAAACTGCAAAGATTACCGAATCTTTTAAAGACGCAACCTTGGAACAGGTTCTTACCAAATGTCTGGAAAAGACTCGTTTCGATTTCAACATCGTGGATAAACATGTGATGATTGCGCCGAGGAAAAAGCCGGAGGTAAATCTGATCAAGGTTAGTGGTCGTATTGTTGACGAGAAAGGGAATCCCGTTGCCGGGGCGACCATCGTGATCGTGGGGACGACGCAAGGGGTGGCTTCTGATGCGGATGGGCATTACACCATCGCCGCCAAGGCGGATGACGTGTTGCGGGCTTCTTTCATCGGTTACGAAACGAAGACCGTGGAGGTCAAGGGAAAGGAAAGGGTGAACATCCGTCTGACGCCCACGGCGGAAAACCTGGAGGAGGTGCAGGTCGTGGCTTTCGGTACGCAGAAGAAAGAGAGCGTCACGGGCTCCATTACCACCATCCGTCCCATGGATTTAAAATCATCCAATAGTGACCTGACGGCGAGCCTTACCGGGAAAATAGCCGGTATTGTCGGTTGGCAGACGGGGGGAGCCCCCGGGGCGTTGACCGAGGACGAGATGAATACAAAGTTCTATATCCGGGGCATCAGTTCCTCCAACGGGGCTTCAGAGCCGTTGGTGCTGATCGACGGGGTGGAATCTTCCCGTTTGGATTTGGCGCGTATGGCACCGGAGGATATGGAGAGTTTCTCCGTGTTGAAGGATGCCGCTGCCACGGCGATGTACGGTGCCCGCGGGGCGAACGGGGTGATTATCGTGACCACGAAGAAGGGCGAGGCGGGAAGTGTCTATACCTCCGTGCGCTACGAGGCGGTGGCTTCCATGCCGACGGACAAGATCGACGTGGTCGATCCCCAGACCTATATGCGGATGTACAACGAGGCATTGATGACCCGTAACCCGGAAGCCTCTCCCCGCTATTCCCTCACCCGCATCGAGCGCACGGGCAGCAAGAACTATCCCTCTTGGGTCTATCCTGCCAACGATTGGTTTAAAATCTTGTTCAAGGATCATTCCGTGAACCAGCGCGTGGGAGTGAACGTGCGGGGCGGTTCCGAGACTGTGCAATATTACGCCTCCGTCAACTACGTGAACGATAAGGGAATGTTGAAGAGCGACCGCTTGAATCAATACAAAGTGAACATTGACAACTCCACGCTTTCATCACGTATCAATTTGAACGTGAATTTGAGTACGGGGCTCCGTATGTTGGTCAATGCGAGTGTGAATTACGATAAATACCACGGGCCTTTCTTTGGTCAGGGGGCGGTAGCGGATGTACAAGAGGCCTATTATTACGCGTACAACGCTTCGCCGGTGAATTTTGCCCCAACTTACCCGGGTGATTTCGAGCACGGCTGGCCGCACCTGCGGTTCGGGAGCGTTCCGCAAGGTCAGAGTGTTGCCCTGAACCCGTATGCCGTCATGCAGAGGGCTTACCAGGACCGGAGCCGATATAGCGCTACTACTCGGGTCGAGTGTATCTACAATCTGGCACGACTCTTGAAAGGCTTGGAATTGCGGGCGAGTGCCTCCTTGTCAAAGACAGGCTACGAGATGAATGCTTTTGAAACCTCGCCGTTCTATTATACCATGGACGCGGAAAACGGTGGGTATGATTTCGAGACGGGCGAGCATAAGTTGACGCTGTTGCAGAATGGACGCCGGACGTTGGAGAAGCCTATCCAAGGAGGCTCGGCATCGACCTCTTCCACGCAACTGGTGTATGAAGGTAGTTTGATCCACACCGCTGCTTGGGGCGGGGACGATGCCACCTTGCACCAGACCTCGCTGACTGCCGTGTTCCAGGCGTTGCAGGCAAATTCCGCCCCGGTGAGTGATTTGTTCAGCAGTTTCGAACAACGCAACCTGAGTTTTTCCATGCGCGGCAGCTACGGGTTCATGGACCGTTACTTCGTGGAGGCAAGTTTCGGGTACAACGGTTCCGAGCGTTTCACGAAGAACAACCGGATGGGTTTTTTCCCGGCAGTCAGCGGTGCGTGGCTCGCTTCCAAGGAGAACTTTATGCAAGGTGCGGTTAGCCGGTGGGTTTCCTTCCTGAAATTGAGAGGTTCGTGGGGTAAAGTGGGTAACGATGGTATCATCAAAGATCCCCGTTTCGTCTATATGCCGGAAATCGTGGGAGGTCCGAACTATAAAGATCCCGAACCGGGAAGCGAGAATACTTTTAGTCGTAAAGAGGTCAAGAATTATGGCGACCCTGACGTGAAATGGGAGGTCTCCGAGCAGGTGAACCTCGGTATCGAAACCCGTTTCTTCAAGGATATTTTGGAAATCAATGCCGACTTCTACCAGGAGGTGCGCCACAACATCATCGAGCAACGGGTCACGATTCCCGCGCAAATTGGGGTGGAGGTGAATCCCTTGGATAACATGGGGAAAGTCCGGGCACGCGGGATGGATCTTTCCGCAAAAGTGCAACATGCTTTCAACAAGGACTTTTGGGTGATACTGAACGGTACGTTTACCTATAATAAGGCTATTTATAAAGAGTTGGAGGAGGCAAAGGATCGTCCCTATTGGCAGTTGAAGACGGGCTACGAGCTTTCGCAGCGGGTGGGATACATCGCCGAGGGGTTGTTCCGCGACCAGGCGGAAATCGACAACTCGCCGCAGGCGAACACCGGGATCATGCCGGGGGATATCCGCTACCGCGACGTCGACGGCAATGGCGTGATCGACGTGAACGACGCAGTACATATCGGTTTCCCGGAAACGCCGCGGATGGTGTATGGGTTCAGCGGCTTCATCAATTACAAAAATTGGGAGTTCAGTTTTGCCTTCCAGGGTTCCGGCAAGCGGGGCTTCTTCATCAACCCGAGTGCCATTTCGCCCTTCGTGAACGACCGTGCCATGCTGAAGGAGATTTACGAGAGCCACTGGACGGAGAAGAACGTGGAGAACCGCCCCTTCTGGCCCCGCCTTTCCGTGGTGAACATCACCGAGTACAACAAGCAGGAGGATTGGAGTGCGAACCTCACGGACGAACGCCGTTCCACCTATTTCATGCGGGAGTGCCATTTCTTGCGTTGCACCTCGCTGGAGTTGGCGTACAATCTGCCGCAGAGTCTTCGCCAGAAGTTGCGCATGCAGAACGTGAAATTCTTTGCCCGTGCCAACAATCCTTTCCTGATTTCCAATTTCAAATTGTGGGACGTGGAGTTGGGTGGAAACGGGTTCAACTATCCCATCCAGAAGACCTACGCTTTGGGGATAAACATTAGTTTCTAACTTAAAACCAGAGATAATATGAAGCGTCTATTAGCTTATTTATTTATTCCTTTCCTGCTGTTCGTTTCTTGCGACAGTTGGCTGGACGTGGTGCCGGAGGAGGATATCGCCACGATTGATTCCGAATTTGAAACCTACGACGAGGCGTACAAGTGGTTGAAGAGTGCCTACGTCTATATGCAGGATCTTTACGGGTGGTCTGATAATGTCGCTATGTCGGCATCCGATGAATTGGTTTCCGATACTTATTTGAGGAATACGGTTGTTGATTGGCAACGTCCCACGGGATTGGAGATTATTGCAGGCAAGCAGAGCGTGTTGGATCCTTGCGACGATACTTGGTTCAATGTATTTTCGGGGGGGGCCGCCGGGAGTTACCGGAGAGATTTTTACACGCAGATAGTGCTCTGCAATCATTTTATTACCCGTATCGATAACGTTTACAACCTTCCGGCAAAGGACAAGAGCGAGTGGAAAGCGGAGGTGATTGCCTTGAAAGCGTTTTACTATTTCGAACTGGTGCGCCGCTATGGGCCGGTGATGATTGTGCCGGACCACGTTGACCCGAATCAGGATGTGGAGACCTTGAAATTGCCCCGTAGCCACGTGGACACTTGTTTCAATTATATCGTGCGCTTGTGCGACGAGGTGGTGGAAACCCTCCCTTCTTGTACGGGAAAGAAGAGTGAACGGAGAGGTTATTTCAACAAGGAAGCCGTGATGGCGTTGAAGGCGCGGGCATTGTGTTACCAGGCTTCCGACCTGTTCAACGGCAATCCCGACTACGCGAATTTCACGAACAAAGAGGGAGAACCCCTGTTCAGCGCGACTCCCGACCCGAAAAAGTGGGAGCGTGCCGCCCAAGCCGCCATTGATGTCATCGATTATTGCCGCGAAAACGGTTCGGCAGCCTTGGTTCAAGGGAGTTCTGCAAACACCGAACTGCAAGGGTATATGTTGGATATCGAGAAATCCTGCCAAACTTACGGTTGGTTGAGCGACGAGGTGCTCTATATGATCCGGTTGCAGGGGGGTGATGAAGATTGGTTTAGGCTGATATTGCCCAAAATGGACGACGGCTCGATGCACTCGCTGCCCGGGGCATGCCTTGCCCCGAGTATAAAAATGGTGGAGATGTTCTACACGGAGAACGGGTTGCCGATCGACCAGGATTTGAAATGGGTCGGAGGAGGAAATCCCTACGGGCTTAGCCAGGAAACGGACCCGAAATACACGGACGTGGTTTCGTTGGAGGAACCCACGTTGAACCTGCACCGCCGTCGTGAACCCCGTTTTTATGCCAACATTGCCGCAGACCGTTGCTATTGGCGGTTGGGAACCGAGGTGAACAATATTTATCTGGTGAAGACCTACCAGGGGGAATCGGCAGGATTGGAGGAAAAGCGTCTTTCTTCCACGGACCCGCAAAATCTTACCGGGTATTACGTGAAAAAAGGCACCTCTTCCAAGGCAACGCTTTTGGCTCACCAAAGTGGGTTGGGTAGCTTGGGAGAACGTCCGGCACCGATTTTCCGTTTGGCGGAGATGTACCTCATTGCAGCCGAGGCGTTGAACGAGAGCAAGGCAGCACCCGATGCCGAGGTGTACAAGTATTTGAATGTGGTGCGCAAACGTGCCGGCATCCCGGACGTGGAGGTGGCTTGGAAGAATGCCAAAGACCCGAATAAGGTGAAAACCACGGCCGGTATGCGTGCCATTATTCGTCAGGAGTGGAACATCGAGTTCGCTTTCGAGGGCTATCGTTTCTGGAACGTACGCCGTTGGAAGATTGCGAATATCGAGTTCAACGAGAAATCCTACGGGTGGAATGTGGTCGGTCGTGATGCCAAGAGTTTCTACAACAACGGGAAAGGTCCCGTGGTGGTTTATTCCGGTAACAAGTTCATCGCCCCGCGCGATTATTTCTGGCCTATCCGGAGCGAGGAGGTGCAGACTGCCGGTTGTGTGCAAAATCCCGGATGGTAAAATCATAAATCGTAAATTATAAATCATTATGAGAAAGATATTATTTTTATTATTGGCGTTTTTCGGTTTCATGGGGTGCAGCGACGATGAGGACGTTGGCTTCGACGTGCCGGTGGAGTTCCGGAAAATCTCTTTCGAGCCGGTGCCCGGTGGGGCGGTGATGCGCTACCGTTTGCCCGATAACATGGATATCTTTGGGATACGGGCTTGTTATACCGACGCTTACGGGCGGCAATTGGTGAAGGAGGGTACCTATCTGGCCGACTCCTTGCTCTTGAACGGTTTTGCCGAGGCGCGGACCGATCAGCCGGTGCGCCTGACGTTCTTGAACAACAATTTGGAGGAATCCGCCCCGATCGAGATGACGTTCAGCACGGAGGCATCCGCCCCGGTGGCTCTTTTCGATAACTTGAGCGTGAATCCCTTCTGGGGTGGGTTCAACGTGATGTACAAGTCTCCGGATGTCGTGGAAGGAACCGTGCATATTTTCTATGTCGGGATCAATCCGCTCACGAAGCAGGAGGATAATATCTTGATAGGCAGTTATCCTATCCTCGAGGGGGGCGACACGCTGAACTTCGAGTTGAAGCAGGCGTTGGACGAACTGGTGGTGGTCGTGCGGACGGACGATTTCGAGGGGAATGTGGTGAAGACACAGACTTACAGTGGAATAGATGCATTGGCAATGGAGCAGTTGTCCCCAGACAAATTCACCTTCACCTTTTCGGATGAGTTTAGAATCGAGGACGAAGAACACCAGATCGGGGTGAAGTATCTGTTTGACGGGCAAAAGAAAGGAGCCAATTACCGGAAGAATCGCCAACAAGGGAGTAAATATAAATTCGGTACTTTCGTGGCAGGTCCGTACGCCTTCAACGAACGTTTTGTGATTGATTTCGGAACCCCGAAGGTGCCGGCAATGCTGCGCGGGGATGCGTTCTTGTATCACGGGTGGCGTTATCCGTATGCCAATCCCAGCTGGCCGGATCCGACCCTCGATATGTTTGTTTGCGATTTGTGGAATGAGGTTTACACTTCCCGTTTGCCGGCTAAAATCAAGGTGTACGGGACGAATGCGGCAGACCCCCAATCCGTGCCTTTGAACGAGTGTACCCAGCTTTACGCGTTGGATGAATCTCCCTACTGGCATAATTTTTACCAAAATGCATGGTGTCGTTTCTCGGATTACGATCGAGGTCCGGTGGATTGGGTGAAAGATGCGTACAAGGACAAGGATGACAAGACGTTTGAGGCGGCAGAACCGATCTCTTTGGAGATGAAATGCAATTATTTCGGGGAGGCTTTCCGCTATGTATTCTTCATCGTGGAGGATACGTGGATGAGTAACCGTTGGTCGACTTATTATCCGGATGGATATGAAGAGAATGCCAAGGAGTACATTACGTTCGACGAGTTGGAAGTATTTGTAAAGAAGGAAAACTAATAAAGGAACAGCTATGATAAAAAAATCTATATATACGATCGGTTTGTTCGCGGCGCTCTTGACGGCAGGTTGCAGCGAGAGCCTAGAAGAGACATACGACGAGTTTGCCGGCGACGGGATGATCCGCTACCTGGGTAAATGTTCCGAGGTGAGCGTGAACCCGGGGTGGGAACGTTTGCAGGTGAC
Organism: Butyricimonas sp. Marseille-P2440; assembly: GCF_900091675.1. Taxonomy (NCBI): domain Bacteria; kingdom Pseudomonadati; phylum Bacteroidota; class Bacteroidia; order Bacteroidales; family Odoribacteraceae; genus Butyricimonas; species Butyricimonas sp. Marseille-P2440. The sequence continues at coordinate 1,272,669 of NZ_LT594609.1, forward strand.
ATGGAAACACAACATCGATGCCGGGGTGAAGAAGGTGAAGATCACGTGGAGCTCCGATAACGGGTCGGGCGAGGTGTTCGTGGACCCCTGTGACCCGGATAGCGGCGATTTGATGGATACCATTTACATCGAGAATTTAGCGGATGCCATGTACACCGTGCGGGTGAGCAACTTGTCTGCGGATGACAGGGAATCGCTGGTGGAGGAAAAGTATGGCCGTCCGTATACTTACGAGCACGAGGATTTGCGTGCCTTCTCGCGTGGCATTACCGCTTTCAGCCGCATGGGCGACAAATTGATGGTGGCTCTCGACCAGAGCAATGACAATATCAAGGAGATGTTATTGTGCTTCAAGGATAAGGGGGGAGTCGAGCACAAGTGGGATATGAAGGAGCATTCCGGAGATTCGCTTGCCTATGATTATTGGGGATACGAGGTTTCCTTGGGACGCGATTACCTTTTTCTTTTGCCCGATGAGGAGGGCGTGGATATTGATTTCAACCAGCCGATCACCGTGCAACGGAAGGGAAAATTGGAGGGCTGTGTGGATGAAATTGATTTCAAGGACGAGACGTTGAGCTTGGATGAGCGGTTGTGGGCAACGGACTTCACGCAACTGATGATCGGGCAATTCGGACCGAACTGGGAAAGTGAAGTGAATAACGTGGAGACCTTGGAGATTGATTTCGACCTGAATACTTTGCAGGATTTGATGTATTTACCTAACTTGAAGAAGGTGATTCTCGGCAAGAATCGTTACATGAACGAGAAATACGTTAGAAACAATCACAGCAACACGGATGAATACGTGGGGCTGGTGATGTTGCAATTCCTGAAAGCGACCCGCCCCGGGTTTACCGTGGAACGCTATAACCAGCACTATTTCTACCAAAGAGATGAGTTTGGATCAACTTTCGTGGAAGCGTACAAGAAAGCCGGGAAGTTGACGGATTTGGTGATCGAGGAGAAGGGAAACGAGAATTTGCTCGCCAAGCCCGCGTGTACGCTGTTGGATACCACGGGTTGGGAAATGACGTGTTCCGATACCGTGTATAACGGTTACAAGGATAACGGGGTGGCAAATTTGCTCTTCGACGGGCCGCGTCGTTTTGTGGATGATTGGGGGGATGAATATGAAGAAGAGGTCTATTTCGAGCCGGCGGAAACCGTGGGTGCCAGTGTCGTTTCCGTGACATTTGACATGAAGACTCCCCGGCGGTTGGACGGTTTCAAGGTGGGACAACCGACCCGTAACGAGAAAGGCGATCCCGACTACCTGTTGCAGAACATTATCGTGGAGTTCTCGAATGACGGTTTAACTTGGACGGCAGCCAACCACACGGACGGTAGTTTCTCTATCGGGAACACTCCCGGCGAGGAAAGCTACCTCGTGGTTCCGGAAGATTTGCGTACCCCCGTGCGTTACATCCGCCTGCGGATGTCAAACCGCCCGATTGGAGAAATCTCCAGCATGACAAAATATTGCTTGCGTCTGGGTAAATTTATCCCCTGTACGTTCGAGTAACCAGACCCTTTTGGTGCGTGCTTTCCCTGCCCCGCGGGGCAGGGATTTTTTCCCCGCTTGCCTTCTCGCTTGACGGGATGGATAACTATTAACGATACAATTATGAAAAGAGTAAGATATATAGTAGTGGTTTGCTTCACTTGCTTGTGGTGTAGCTGTTATCAAGAAATGTCGCTTGAAGATTCTCTTCTTGATGAAGAAAATGTAATGGATGTTAATCCGAATCCTTTTCCTTTTAGTTCGCTTTTTCCACAAACAAATGGGGAGTCGGTAACTGGTAGAATGGGAGTTTATTTCTTAAGCAAAAATCAGCATGGAATGTTGTGTCGGGCGGGAGGAAGTTTAATGAATGAAAGTTATATCCTGAGTAAAATGGCAAAAAAGTTATATAGGAAAGGGGGTCGGATCCAATGTGCGATCGATCCTAAGATGTTAAGTGGTAGATATACGGATAAAGATGCCATTTATGATTCTAGGAATCATATTATTTATTTCAGGTATGAGGAGGGGATAATTACTCCTCGGATTATTTTGCACGAACTTTTGCATGCTTTTCAAACAGGTTTGGCAGGAGTGGAATACACGGAAGAAAATGAACTTCAATCAGAGTTTGAGATTTTGTTGATGTCTGATGTGTTCTCATTTAAAATGTGGGGAAGTTTTTCTAATTCAGAAGGTCTAAATAGTAAAGCATACAAAGATTTCGTTTCACAGATTGCTAATTTTGAATTATCCGGAGATGAAGGGATTGCACAAGAAAGATTAATAGAAATGTTTAGAGAGCGTTATAAAGAGTGGGCTGGGGGTGCTGCAACAACATATTATTGCCCCTCTTTTTTGATTTATTATTTACGTTGTCAATGGCAAAATTAAAACAGAAACATTATGAAAAAACAGATATTTTATTTTTTCTTGATTGTCTTGTATTTTAGTGCAAATGCGCAAGGGCAGGAGTTCCGGAACTTTAAAAAAGTAGAAAATTCGTATATCAGTTTTGTTATTCCGTTGGATTTTGAAGAAAAATTTAAAGTTTTACAACAAGAAGTTTTAGAGAAAGATTTTTGTATTGGATATCCGACGGGGAAAAAATCAATCCATGCACTTCGATCAGACTCCATTACGCGTGTGAATCTAAAAAAAAGAGGAATAAATCTGGATGAAGATGAACCTTTTGCAAATTCGATGGATACCCTTCTTTTTTGGTTGTTAGGAGATGATATTTCTCTTGGGGAAAAAGAGAATGTATCGGAACCTTATCCCAAGGAATGGACAGAAGCTGCGACAGCATGGGCAGAACGGTTGAAAAACCGTGTGGGGAGAATAGACCTTTCTATTTATGCGTTGGTAAACAACACGGGAGAGGTGTTGTCGGTTTATTTCCGAATATTCCCATCTCCCGAGGGAATATCGGAAAAAGATTTGCAGGAGATCCGCGACGTCGTTGCAAGGCATCCGTTCAATCCCGATAATTTTGATTTTAGCCGTCGGGACAAAAAGATAATGGAAGAAACAACAGAAAAGTTGTGGGATAGAACTCTCGGGGATAAAGAACGTTTGGCTTTGATGCGTAAAGCCATGGATACAAAAAGACCTTGTGTTTACGGCGTGTTGAAATTTTTCTCCATGAGAAGTTTGCCTTGATTATCGGGAACAAGGAAATGACATTGAATTTTAGATGAACGCTATGAATGACAAATTTATGAAAATATTGATTTTAACGGTAATTTGCTCGTGTTGTTTCGCCAGTGCGGCGAAAGCGACAGGACAATTCGCGGAGCGAATAATTATCGGGCAGGATACTTTAGGGATGTTGTCTTGTCCGATTAATGCGGATACCGTGTTGCGGAGAAAAGTTTCTCAACGGATTGAACGGGCTGGAATGGTCACGGGACTTTGGAGAAAATATATTGGTACTTGGCGACTGGAAGCAGGGCTATTATATTTGGAGAAACTTGAAACATGGGATGGGGATTTGGTGGATATTCGTGGTATTTTTGATGCTTATCGAGAGAACGGGCGAATTGCCGCACGTTGGTTTAGCGGGGATATACGTGTGGTGAGGGGGGAATGTGTGTATTATAAACACATGGGATTTAATCGTCATTATGAACATGAAACGATTTACACGCTTCGACGAGGGCGGGTCGTGTCAAGCGAGGAGAAACATAATTCGTTGCGGGAAGGTTCGAATGAGGAAAGTTGGGTTACTTTGCAGATGCTGTTCAACGGTAACGGTATGGAGTGGGAAGGAGATTCCTCGTTGTCAGTTAAACTTTGGCCGGGACTTGACGGAACGGTGGATAGGATAAAAGTAACGTCATTTTATCGTTTTCTGAAACCGGGTCAGGATTCGGTGCCCGTGTGGGAAAGAAAATATAAAGAAAAGAATAGAAGATACGGTCATCGACACCCGTACACTCGTGAGGTTATGGCGTGTGTTCAATTGATGACGGACTGGGAGGTGCTGGTGCTTGATGGAAAGATTCAGCCTCACGTGTTCAAGGTGACCTGGAGAAAAGGTATACCTCGTCCGGAGTACATGAACTGGCAATTGAAATTGTGGCTTTGCCCGGATTCTTTGGATATGGACGGGTGCGGCTACCGGGTGAAAGATGTGTCACTTTTACAGGCGGATCCCCGTTTGATGACCCGTTTGCGCCCGTGCCTGAAAGGGGCGTTTGCCTTGAAGCATCCGCGGGGGTATCGTGCCCGCTGGCAGATAGCGGATGGTCAGTTGTGGTTGACCGGAATTCGTAACGCCCGCACGGGAGAAATGATCCCCTTGTCGGTGCTTGCCCCCGGCAACAACGGGGAACCGATAGAGGCATCGTGGTACACGGGAAAGTTTAAGATCGGGTTGGGCGGAGTGGTTGATGACGGTAATTACCGTTACGATGCAGAGTGTTGCGATATGGAGTGCGAGGTCGTGCAAGGGCGTGTGAAACGATTAAACCGAGATTTATGAAACAGATGATTTTATCATGGATAATTTTATTTAGCGTGAGTTCTTTGTTCTCGCAAGAGGTATTTAAACTTGGCACGGTGAAAGGGAAGCATGTGACGTATGAAGTGAAAGAACAAAATTCTTTCCCGTGGGGCAGAATTATTAAAAACACGCGTAAATCGGATACCGCCGAAGTGAAAGTGATGGATATAATCAATTGTGCCGCTCAAACATGGGATATTGAGATGCAGATAGCAAAAATTATTCACGATCGTTTATTACCGGAAGAATTGAGGAAACTTCGTGAAATAGCGAAATCTTTTCCCTCGGATTATTTTCAAACGATGGTTCGGATTGTCGATAATAAGCTGGTACAGGTGGAATGGTTCCTGTTTGATGGCATGTACCGGGACGGGGTTCGGAAGCGTGCCGGTGAAATCCCGGATACAATAGAACGTCCAATGAATTTTATACGTAAAGATACTGGTGAAGAGGTGCAACGTTTGGTAAAAGAACCCGTGTATCGGAAGAAGGAGCCTGCCGCCCCGAGCGACGGCTTTTGGATGAATTTTGATCCTGACCGGCTGTATGAAATAGAAAAGGACATCGTGGAGAAAGTCACACTGCCCCCGGGAATGGCAAGGGATTTCGCATATGTTTTACAGATTAGTATCTTCTACGAGTATATCTGTGATTTGAAAAAGGCAAGAGAAGTGAGAGAGTGTGCAATAGAAGATTGGAAAAAAGAGATGTTAAGATCTAAGTTGGAATAGGTTTCTATTTAAAATAACGAATAGAGAGATAAAAGTTCTTTGACATATTGGGACGTGGAAAATATTGCATTCTCTTGGTTTTTCGCTATCTTTGTGGTAATAACTAAGATGGAGATAACAAATGAAATACCCGATAGGCATCCAGAGTTTTGATCAGCTCATCGAAGATGGTTACGTTTACGTGGATAAAACCGAGATGATCTACTCTCTTGTAAAAGAGGGAAAGATTTATTTTTTAAGTCGTCCCCGTCGTTTCGGGAAAAGCCTTTTGGTATCGACCCTGAAGAATTATTTCCTCGGGCGAAAGGAACTTTTCAAGGGCTTGGCAATCGACTGCTTGGAAAAAGACTGGTTTACTTATCCCGTGTTCCATATTGATTTTAACGGGAGCGATTTTCAAGAGGAGGGCACGCTAGAGAAGGTGATCGAGGGGCATATTTCCGCATGGGAAAAGGTTTACGCTGTTCCCCGGGATCAAAGCCTGGACCGGGGAATGCGTTTCATCCAAGTGCTGAAAGAGGCTCATCTCCGGACAGGTCGCCGGGCGGTGGTGTTGATTGACGAGTACGACAAGCCGATCCTCGATGTGCTCGACACGGGTCTGGAAACCGTGGTGGGGGAAAACCGGATGCTGCTGGAGGATCGGAACCGCAACGTGTTGAGGGGCTTTTACTCGGTATTCAAGGCGGCTGACGAGTATCTGCAATTCGTTTTGCTGACGGGGGTGACCAAATTCTCACAGGTAAGCGTGTTCAGCGGTTTCAACCAACCGAAAGACATCAGCATGCATCCGCGTTACGAGGCGCTTTGTGGGATAACCCAAGAGGAGATAGATGAATATTTCGGTGCTTCCATGGCGGAGATGGCGGAGTTTCAGCAGCGTGGCGTGGAAGAGGTTCGGCAGATGTTGAAACAACAGTATGACGGTTATCATTTCGGTCAGCGGCTCGTGGATGTCTACAACCCTTTCAGCCTGCTGAACGCCTTGGACTCGATGATGATTCAAGATTACTGGTTCCAAAGTGGCACGCCGTCTTACTTGATTCGTTTGTTGAACCACACGCGGGAGAATTTGGATGAATTGACCGGTCGTTATTACGAGACCCCGGAATTCGTGGATTACAAGGCAGACATGGAGAGACCGTTGCCAATGATCTACCAGAGCGGTTACTTGACGATCAAGGGGTACGACGGGAAGGAAGACACGTATTTGCTCGATTTCCCGAACAACGAGGTAAAGAAAGGGTTCGTGACCCTGGTGGCGGCAGATTATTTTAAATCATCGGACGAGTTGGTTTCTTGGGTGCGAGTTGGTGCTCGTGCATTGAAACAAGGCAACACGGAGAAATTTCGGAGCTTGTTGACTTCTTTCTTGAGTAGTATCCCTTACACGATGCGTCGGAAAGAGAACGAACGGGAAAAAGAGCGTTATTTTCACTACACTTTCTACTTGTTGATGCGTCTGGTGAGTGTTTACACGGTGTACACGGAAAAGCAGCAAAGCGGTGGGCGTGTGGATTGCATCATTGAAACGGACGCTCACGTTTACATCTTTGAGTTTAAGCTGGACGGCACGGCGGACGAGGCATTGTGCCAGATCGAAGAGAAAGGTTACGCCTTGCCCTACCTGGAAGATCCCCGCCACTTGCACCGTGTGGGTGTCAGTTTCTCCTCGGACACTGGAACCGTGGACGACTGGAAAGCGATAGAATAATTTATGAGGTGTGTTTTGACACACCTCTTCAACTTCCGTGAGGTAATAAACCTTATAAACTTTATAAACCTTATAAACCAGGCGGTTGTGCCATCCGGCACAACCGCCGTATTTTCTGCTGTCCCCGTGTGTCCGATAACGAGATATTTGATATAAACGATATGAATGACAAACTTATGAAGATGAAAGTATTGGTTTTAGTGGCAATAGCCTTGTGTAGCTTCGCTAGCGTGACGAAAGCTACTAAACAACAGCCTGAACAGCTGCTGATTGGAGAAGAAACTTTTTGGATGTACACTTTGCCGATAGAGAAAGATAGCGTGTTGTCTCGAGAGTTGCAAAAACGTTTGTCTGGAAGGATCTCAACCGGTCTTTACCGGGGATACGTGGGGACGTGGCGTTTGGAGGAAGGGAAACTGATTTTGGAAAAAGTAGTAGAGATGAGTGAGAATGGAGGTTATCAAGAGGTGGATATCAGTGGTATTTTTGATGCCTACCGCGAGAGCGGGCGTATCGTTGCCCGTTGGTTTACCGGTACGATTCTTGCCCGGGGAGGCAAATACCTGTATTGGGATAATGACCGATATGAACACGAGATCCTTTATTCCCTGCGCAAGGGAGAGGTGAAGAGAGAGAAACGGATGTACAATACTTTTCAAGCAGGTTCTAACAGGAATTACCACGGCACGATGAATATGTTGTTTAACGGTAATGGAATGGTTTGGGAAGGGGATTCGATTTTGAAAGTAGAAATTTATCCTAATCCTGACGGGACGGTGAACCGGGTGAGTGTCTGGAGTGAGAGGGATGCGAAAAAGAGGTCGAGAATATCCAGCGAACGGTTGCGGGCTAAAGTCGAGCGTTTGAGAAAAAAAAGAAATTGGTGGGAAGCTGAATCTCGTTTTTGGGCAAGAAATGTGTCAGGAATAAAGAAAAAAAGGTATAGCCGGCATCATCCTTACACGCGGGAAGTTATGGCTTGTGCCGAATTGATGGAAAAATGGGACGTGCTGACGCTTGACGGAAAGATACAGCCGGCACGGGTGAGTATAGCATGGGGTGAGAACAAGGGAAGAAACTGGTCGTTTGACATTTTGGGTAAAAATGAACAGGATTCGCTTGTCATGGAGGGAGATACCTATCGGGTGGATACTTATCTCTTGCAGCAGAACCCGGATTTGATTACCCGCTTGCGTTTGCGTCTTAAAGGGGCTTTCATGGAGAAACAACCCCGGGGGTATCTTGCCCGTTGGCGGATAGCCGATGATCGGTTATGGTTAGTCGGGATTCGTAATGCCTGCACGGGAGAGGTAATCCCGTTATCGGTGCTTAATCCCGGAAACAATGGGGAACCGCTAGAGGCTTCATGGTATACGGGGACATTTGAGATCGCAAAGGGAGAGGTCCTTGGGCAATGTTATCCTTTAAGTCGTGCCGAAAAGCGGGAAGTGGTCTGCGAGGTGGTACGGGGACGTGTTGTGCGTCAATCCGTTTATGACAATTATATCCAGCCGGGTGATTCCGTTGCGTATAATCATTTTATACAGGTTATCCGTTCACATGACTGGGACAGTTATCCTGAGTTGAAAGGGCGGTCGTTACATGGCAGATTAATTGTTTGTCCCCGTGCGGATGGGGTAGCAGATTCTATAAAAAGAATATACCTGTATATTAATGGTGGTGATGGGACACGTTATCATCGTGAAATTGACAATCCGTCCGACCCGTGGATTGAGTTGGTACGTCGTACTGCGGAAAGTGTTACCCGTTGGGAGGTGTGTTGCATCCAAGGAAAGGTGGAACCCGTGGAAGTTTGGTTTACATTAAAAGAATAGAAGAAGAAAAGAGGGGTAGCGAGGAAAATAGAAATGCAAAATGCAATAAAGTAGACAGGGTATGATAAAAATAAAGTATTTACTGGTTCTGGTAGTTGTTTCCCTTTTGGGAAGTTGTGCGGAGTCCGGATTAGATTTCGATAATGAGTTACTTTCGATTTCAGAATTGGGTATTCTTCCAGAGGAAGTGAAGGTTGATGATTTGCTAGTGGAAAATAGTCTGGATGAATGGAAAGTAGCCACGGCAAAAGTCTTGAATAACGGTATTGGGAAAAGGTTGCTTCAATTTGTTAAAAATCTGAGTCCTCGAAAAGCTTTTATTCATTTTGTACCTATAGTAGATAAGGATGGAAATTTGGATAGAAGTAGTATACGGATGACTTACGGGGCGGGCGGGCAGATAGGTTACACTTACTTGGCGTTGACGAACGCTTATAATGATGAACTTTTATTTCATGAATTTTTTCATGTTTACCAGTATGCCGGCAGGGCTCCCACGCATAATAGAAGTGATGAGGTGGAAGCCTACCTCGCGCAGTATCTTTATGCTCAAAGCCGTGGTTACGTTCCATGGGTTATTGATAAAAAATTTACAGAGATTATGACGAGGCTCGTGTCGTGTATTGATGCTAGTTCCGGTTATTTGCGGGACAAGGTAGATTATGAACAATTTTATAGCGTGTATGTAGAGGCTTTAGGGTTTCTTGGAGATTTGCCTTGGTACCGTGGTGATGATTGGACTTCGGGGGCGGTAGAATACGGTTCATACCCTTTTCAAAGACTTTTAAACTTATTAAATCAGAATTTATGAAACAGATTATTTTATCATTGGTAATTTTATTTAGCGCAGGTTTCTTGTTTTCGCAAGAGGTATTTAAACTTGGCACAGTGAAAGGGAAACACGTGACGTATGAAGTGAGGGAGCAAAAAGATGTCCCTACCTGTTGGATTGTCAGGAATGTTCATAATCCGGATACCGCTATAAAAGTGGTTCCTAACCCGGGAGCTTCCTATTCTCAGATTGCAGATATTGAAATGCAAATCGCAGAGGTCCTTCATGAACATTTGTTACCGGAAGAGTTGCTGGAAATGAAAGCGAAAGAAAAAGAAGGAGGAACCGGTTGGTTTGAGGTCATCCTGCGTGTTGATCGAGACAAGTATAAGTTATTGCAAGTGACTTGTTTTAGATTTCGTAATCGGTATATGGCAGGGATGAGGAGACCCCCGGAAAAGCGGCAGGATTATCCCACCTCGTATGAGGATTTTTGGTTGAATCTTGATCCCGACCGATTGCACGCAATAGAGGAAGATATCGTAAAAAAAGTGGTATTGCCGGAGAAAATGCCGGAGATATTTTTAACGGATGATTTTAATATCTTGTTAATGCCTCGTGATTTCATCGATATAAAGAAAATAGAAGAAGAGAGAAAGAAAGCGATAGAACGTTGGAAAACGGAGAATCTTAAACCGCGCGAGGGATACCCGCCCTTGGTGTTGTAGGAAAAGATAAAAGAGTTAGCGAAACACTTCTATGACGTGTTCTATAAAGGTCTATATTAAAGATTTGTGATGAAACGGATAATTTTATTATTGATCTTGGTGTTAGGTAGTGACGTGTTATTTTCTCAAATAACGAAGGAATTGACGTGCAATATACCGGAGGGTAAACAGGTGGGCGACACGTTGACGGGTAAACATGCGAAATACAAGCTTTATGCGGATAATTCAGGGGTATTTTCGGTGTTGCAAAATTTAGAGAATTGCGATACGGTTAATTTGAGGTTAATTGATCCGAAAGGCACGATTCGGCCTTCAACTGTATTGGCATGTTTCGACGAGTTGTTTACAAAAATTGTAGGTGAGTTTTTAACATTATCGGAGAAAGCGATTTATAAGAAAGCTGGAGGGGATATCATCGTTGCATGTCGTTTGAAAGAGGGAAAAATAGAGGAATTGTCCTTTTGGTGGTTCAAAATGTTGCCTTTCCCGGAAGATGATCCGGAGATGCAAGGTGAAATGGGACGTGCTATTGTTGAAAAATACAAAATGTTGAGGCGAATATCGGTGGATCGTTTCCTCGAGATTGAAAAAGCGCTTAAAGAACGAGTTGATTTTAGTGGACTGGAATGGATAGAGAAGGAAGGAATTTATTTGAAAATGAGTGTTGATTCATGCTACATGGATTGACGAATGATACAAACGAATAATATTAATGAAGATTATGAAACAAATTGGATTATCTATGTTGTTAGTAATTTGTGCGTTCGTGACGAGCGTGGCACAAGAAGGTTTTAAAATCACGGGACGCTTGGGAGGTACGCTCTCGGGAGATCTCGTTTTGGCGGCGAGCGGGGCGGAAGGGTTGGTAAAACTGGACGAGGCGGTGATGGTGAACGGGGATTTCGAGTTCGCGGGACGGGTCGACGGGATGGTGCTTGCCTATATCTTGACGGCGGAGCAGCAGCCCGTGGCGACGTTGATGCTCGAGAACCTGGAATACACGATCGTGGCGGGGGAGAACGGCATTGACGTGCAAGGGGGCGGGGAGTCGCAGCAAGTATTGAATCAATACAACGCTCTCAACCAGGTGATCGCCCGGGAGAAGATGCTTATGGAGCAAGAAGCCCGTGCCGCTTACGCCCAGCAGAACCAGATGAAGATGCAGGCGTTGCAGCAACAGTTCCAGAAAGTGATGGAGGAAGTCGGGGCGAAGCAGGCGGAGCTGTTCCGCGTCTACAAGGATTCGCCCGTGACGGCTTTCGTGATCGCTTCCGGCATGGGGCAGATGGATTACACCTCTTTGAAAGCCGTTTATGACGGGTTGGGCGAAACGGCAAAAAGCAGTCCTTACGGTCAGGCGATCGTCCAACAGTTGGCGGTATTCAAGCAAGTGGAACCGGGCTCCGTGGCACCCGATTTTACCGGGACCGCGTCGGGAGGCGAGACGGTTTCCCTGCATGGCGTGAAGGCGAAATTGAAGTTGATCGATTTCTGGGCATCGTGGTGCGCCCCCTGCCGCCAGGAAATGCCCAACGTGGCAAAAATCTACAAGAAATACCGTGAAGCCGGCTTAGAAATCATCGGCGTGTCGCTCGACACGAAAGCCCCGGATTGGCAGAAAGCCATGCAGGATGAAAAAATGACCTGGCTGAACATCATGGACGAGCAGAAGCAAATCGCCGCCCGCTATCTCGTGCGGGGCATCCCCCACACCCTCCTCCTCGACGAGAACAACCGCATCATCGCCAAAAACCTCCGGGGCAAAGCCTTGGAGAAAAAGATCGCGGAGTTGCTGAAGGAATAAAATCAAGTGAATATAAAACTTTGTAGATTTATGAAACAGATTATTTTATCATTAGTGGTGTTGTTCGCCGCGGGAGTGGCGAGTGCACAAAACGTGTTTAAACACGGGGCAACGGTGAAAGGCAAACACGTGACGTATGAAGTGAAACCTATTGCGATTATTGACAAGCGTGAGGATGAATCTTATTCGAGATGCCTTGTCCGTAATATTCATAATCCGGATACCGTGCTGAAAGCGAGAGTATATAGGGAAGAGGTGAAGCGGGGCTTTTTCGTGGATTTAAGCTTGCAGATAGGTGTCATTCTCCACGATCATCTGTCGAAAGCAGAGCTCGCGAAACTGGATGAAAAGGATAGAAAAAATGAACCATACGGGGAAAGTATGGGTGTCATGTTGCGTGTGGATAGCACGGGGCATAAATTGTTACAAGTGACTTGCTTCATGTTTTATAATCATTACGTGGCAGCACAGGATCGCACCAAACGAGGCGAGCAATGGCCTGGAGATCCTGTTGTCGCGTACGACGGTTTTTGGTTGAACTTTGATCCCGACAGGTTGTATGCCATAGAGAAAGATATCGTGGAGCGACTGGTGTTGCCTGAAGATACACCGAAGATTTACCTGGTAGAAGATATCGAGGTGTATATCTCTACGGATCAAATGCTTGACCCGGAAAAAGCTAAAGCTAAATGGACGGCACACGAGGCAGGACTAAAAGAGAGAATATGAAAATTTGTAAGTTTATTGTATTGTCGGTTTTACTTGTATCCTGTTGGAATTGCGCTGATCCGGAATTGGAAATTGATGAGGAAACGATTTCCGATACCGAACTGAATTCTCTTTTCGGGGATATAAGAGTAATGGATATACTTGAGCCAGGTTATCCTAAGGAGTGGGGTGATGCCACTTTTTATATTTTGAATAGTAGTATGGGCTATAAATTACTAAAATATGTCAAAGCGTTGAACCCCAATAGTGCTTTTATTCATTTTGATGCAATATTGGATAGAGATGGGTATCCGGATATGAGTGTAGAAAAAATGGCTTATGCCGGGAGTGGATTAATCCGTTACACGGGTAAAGCGACTCAAAACAAGTGTAAAGACGAGCTTTTGTTCCATGAATTTTTTCATGTTTTTCAAAATGGAATTAAGTATTCACCGAGAAAAAGCCTGAATAATGAATTGGAGGCGTATCTCGCTCAATATTTTTACTCCGAGGATAAAAGTAGTGGTTATTGTGCGGTTATGATTGATCTTGTTTTTCAGGAAAAGCTTGTAGCGCTTGCTTCTTGTATTAATAAGTATACAGGGTATTTGAAAGTTTCGTATGATGAATTTTACCAGGAGTACGTGAAAGTATTGAATTGTATTGCAGGTAAATATCCTTATAATGGTCCCGATTGGATACGGGATCAGGCAGAATATAACGAACAACCTTTTCCAAAACTTTTTCAATTATTAAATCAACAATCATGAAACAGATTATTTTATCATTAGTGGTGTTGTTCGCCGCGGGAGTGGCGAGCGCACAAGACGTGTTTAAACTTGGGACAACGGTGAAAGGCAAACACGTGACGTATGAAGTGAAACCTATGGAGCCTGTCAGCAAGTATTGGAAAGCTTGGATGATTCGCAATGTTCATAACGTGGATACCGTGTTGAAAGAGATACCGTATAGAAGTGTGATAAAGCGGGGCTTTTTCGAGGATTTAAGCATGCAGATCGGTATTATTCTTCACGACCATTTGTCAGCGGAGGAGGTGTCCATGTTGAAAGAAATGGGAACGGATGGACTGTTTGCGGTTGTGTTGCGCGTGGATAGCACGAGGCGTAAATTGTTGCAAGTGACATGTTTTGCCTTTGAAAATAAATATGTTATAGCACAGGAACGAGCCAAACGAGGTGTGCAGCAGTGGAGACCTCCTGTCGCTTACGATGGTTTTTGGTTGGATATTGATCCCGATAGGTTGTATGCGATAGAGAAAGATATCGTGAAACGATTGGTTTTGCCAGAAGATATGGAGGAAACTTATTTAGTGGATGATTTTGAGGTATTCGTCAACCCGGATAAAATACTTGATCCGGAAAAAGCTAAAGCCAAAAGAGCAGAGGAGGAGGAGGAGCGAAAAAAGTGGATAGAACATAATAAAAGAACATTGCAGCGTTACTTGGAGGAAAGTAAATGAAATATGAAAAAATTGGTTTTATTATTGGTTTTGATGTCGGTTTATGGGATTTTGTTCTCTCAGGGTATAAACGGTAAACGAGTTTCATGTGTAAACGGAATTCCTTTGGAATGTTTGAATACAGGAGATACATTGACTGGAAAAAATGTGAATTACGAGGTGAAAAAAAGTGATGTGTTCCTTTTTTTGAGGAATGTAAATAATAAATATGATACACTTTGTAATGAAGGTCGACTATTGGGAAAAAATATATATGGGGCAAATGTTCATTTTGACAGCTTAAAGAATACTATTTTTGAAATTGTATATGGGCATTTGACTCACGAAGAAATAGGAGAGGTGATTTGTCAGAACGCATCTCTTTATGTTCATTCTGTGTTGGATTCTTCTTTACGGGTACGGGAAATTGTTTTTGTTCTGCCTAAAAATATTTGCGATTACGATGAAAATGACAAGTGGAAATTCGATAGTATATACTCAAGATTGTTAAGTTTAGACTATTATGATAAAGAAGCTCTTGATAAGTGGAAAGAAATGTATTCCAAACGGACATTTGATTCTGTCGAGAGTAAAGCGTATTTCTGGAGAACCTTCCCGGTGGATCGATTCCACGAGATAGAAAAGGAAATCGTGACAAAAGCGAGGCTAAATGAGGATGATGATCTTTATCAACATGTGATAAAATATGACATCTGGAAAAATTATTTTATAGTTGATGTGCGAGCCTGTCTTTTGGATAAAATGAGGGAAAATGGAGGGGTGGTGCCTAGTGGATCCGTATTTTATGACGTGTTTTATTAGGATCGCGTTAAAGATCTTGAAGAATTAAATTTAAGAAGATTAGTTATAAACCTAAAATTTAATGAATGATGAAAAGAAAAGTATTGTTTTTCGGTTTGGCGATGGCATTCTCGCTCGCCGGTAAAGCCCAAGAGGGTTTTCAAATTAGCGGGAAAATGGGTAATATGACGGATGGAACGCTCTTGCTGGTCAGCGAGGAGAGCGGCAAGCCCGACACGTTGGGCACGATCGGGGTTAAAAACGGGACGTTTGTTTTTACGGGCAAGGTGTTGCGCCCCGTGGCGGCTTACCTCACCCCGGCTAACGGGGAGGGGATGATCCCCCTGATCCTGGAGAACGCCAATTTCATGATAAACGTCAGCAACGCCGGGGCGTTGATACAGGGTGGCAAGCAACAGGAATTGCTGTCCCGCTTCACCCGCATCAGCCAGTCGTTCATGGCGGAGCAGGCGAAGGTGGCGGCAGAGGCGCAACAGCCCGGGGCGGATGTAGCCGCCTTGCAAGCCCGGGTGGACCAGGCTTACGAGGCGTCGGTGAACGCCACGCTGGAGTTGATCAAGGCGAACCCCGACGAGTACGCCACGGCGCACGTGATCGCCCTTGGTATCGGCAGTGAAACGGAAGAGGGCTTGCGCTCGAAGTATGAACTGTTGGGCGAGGCGGCACGTGCCACGATCCCCGGCAAGCGGATTGCCGCCGCTTTGGAGCAGTACGAGAAACTCGCCGTCGGCGAGGTTGCCCCGAACTTCACGCTCGCCAAACCGGATGGCAACACGTTTAGCCTGCACGACGTTCCCGCGAAGTGGAAACTGGTGCATTTCTGGGCGGCACGGGTGGAGAGTTCCCGGCGGGACAACGCCGACCTGGTGAAACTTTACC
Organism: Butyricimonas sp. Marseille-P2440; assembly: GCF_900091675.1. Classification (NCBI taxonomy): domain Bacteria; kingdom Pseudomonadati; phylum Bacteroidota; class Bacteroidia; order Bacteroidales; family Odoribacteraceae; genus Butyricimonas; species Butyricimonas sp. Marseille-P2440. Next base: position 1,288,632 of record NZ_LT594609.1, read on the forward strand.
TGCAATACCGCCCGCGCGGACTGGAGATCGTCAGCGTGGCGCTGGACGACAACCACGCGATGTGGAAGCAAGCCGTCGGGCTTGACGGTATGATCTGGACGAACGGCTCCGACCTCAAGGGCATGGATTCCGAGATCGTCCGCCTTTACCTGGTAAACGACCTCCCCGCTTATTTCCTGCTCGACGCCGAGAACCGTGTCGTTGCCCGGGGAATGGCATTTCCTGCCCTTCGCGATAAATTGGCGGAGTTGACGAAGAAGAGAAAGAAGTAAAAGGCTTGTCTGCTATCATGAAGTGTTAAAAATGAAAATAGGAAAATTATGGAGAAACGATGTTATCTATTCTTTTTAAGTTTATTTTTCATTTCTTGTTCACAAGATGTATTTGAAGAAAAATTTGAAAATTTGGAAAATACGGAAATGGAGGAAATGATGATGATAAATCCGCCTCCAGGTTGCCAAACTTGTTTGGATTCTTTGTTTGCAGCTTTAAATCATGTAGTAACACTTATGGAGATGAGGACTACGATAAATGGTTACAGTATATTTCAAATGAATTATAGCACTGATGATGATGCTATCGTTCGTGTAGATATCAATAATATGCCATATCGATTTTGGGTAAGTCGGAATTTAATTCGTCGATACAGTTGGAAAGGTTATCTTTTGATTGCTTTGCACGAATGGTTTCATATTCTATATGGACTTTTGAATGAGGAGGGGCATAGAATTATGGCGTATGATACAGAGTTTTGGCGTTATCTTGCTAAGGCTGTAGGATGTGATTTAACTACTGCTCGGTGGCTTGCTTTTTCTGGAATGGAAAATACAGAAGCTTATGAAAGTTTATCGGCGGCGGATAAAGCAAAAGTGCATCAAGCCGAAGCAGAATGTCGTATATTTAAAAATTAAAAGTAATGAAAAAATCAAAAGTTTATTTATGGTTGTTGTTTACAGCGATGTCGTTATCTGTGCAGGCTGAGCGAGTGGTGGAAATAAGTGAAAAAAGGTGGAGCCAAAAAGATAGTGCAGTGATGTTTAACTTGGCGAAAGACCAGTTCGTCGTATTGATATCCAGTGGATTATACCAGGATGGGGAGGAAAAGGAAGGTATATTTTACAGTAGGGAGTTTGCTTTGACCCCAAGTCTTGATACGATTTTTTACCAGAGGTATCGATTGGTGTCGCCGATTCTGTCGTCAGATTATGTTTTTTTTCTGCACGAGGAATCTGTTGCCCAAAAATTGGTTGTGCCGAAAACCTTGCTGGAAAAAGTGAGGCCGGTAGACATGAACGAGAAATTGGCGCAATTGAAAGAAGCAAACGAGGTGTTGCGTTTTATGCTTGACACGTTGGTTTACGGTGAGGATTTGAAGCGGGTGCGGGAGATTGCACCCGAGGGAATGTCGAAAATGGAGAAGATGAAATTAGTTTTGAGTGGTAAATTAGAACCCTATAAAAAGCGGGTATGGCTGATAGACCGTCGATATATCACGGCGGATTCGGTGCTGTTACTTGAGGTAAAATCGACGTGGATGGATGGCGGTTTTGCGAGAAAAAAGCGAAATTGAAATTTAAAATGTAGAGAACTATGAGGAAATTTTTATTACTATTCGGTTAGGCGATGGCATTCTCGCTCGCCGGTAAAGCCCAGGAGGGTTTTCAAATTAGCGGGAAACTGGTGCATTTCTGGGCGGCACGGGTGGAAAGTTCCCGCCGGGACAAAAAACTTTACCTATAATACCGCCCGCGCGGACTGGAGATCGTCAGCGTGGCGCTGGACGACAACCACGCGATGTGGAAGCAAGCCGTCGGGCTTGACGGTATGATCTGGACGAACGGCTCCGACCTCAAGGGCATGGATTCCGAGATCGTCCGCCTTTACCTGGTAAACGACCTCCCCGCTTATTTCCTGCTCGACGCCGAGAACCGTGTCGTTGCCCGGGGAATGGCATTTCCTGCCCTTCGCGATAAATTGGCGGAGTTGACGAAGAAGAGAAAGAAATAAAAAGGCTTGTCTGCCTTTTCAAAGAATCAGGTAAAAAGTTTATTGCCTTCTTGAACTTTTGAAAGTGAAAGAAAAGAAGATCGCAGAATTACCAAAAAATAAAGAAGAGGACATGAATGCTTGTAAAGTAATATTATTATTTGTTTTAATCGTATCCTGTTGGAATTGTGCCGAGCCGGAGTTCGGAATCGAGGATGAGATGCTTCCCGATACCGAATTGTATCTTGTTGATGATGGCCTGACAGTGGATCAGTTGCTCGTGGAAAATACGGATGTCGCCTTTCAAAGGGCTACAGGAAAAATATTGAACAGCGAGATAGGACGTAAATTACTTGTTCTTGTTAAAAGATATAATAAAGATCGTCCTTTTATCCGTTTTACAGCTATTCCAGATCAAAATGGAGATCCTGTACATGGTTATGGAATGATGGTAATGAAATATGCCGGGTGCGGTGAGATAAGGTATAATTTTGACGCGTGGAAATCGGAATATAATGATGGGCCTTTGTTTCATGAGTTTTTTCACATGTATCAAAATGAGAATCAACCTCCTCTGAAAAGCCGGAATAACGAGGTGGAGGCTTATGTCGCACAATATCTGTATTCAGATCCAGAAAGTAGTGGAATTTTTATAGAGTTATTTGATGAAAGATTTCATGCTTGTATTGTGAGGCTTGCCAAACAAATTAATAAACGTACCGGATGTTTTAAGAATAGAGTGGATGTTGAAAAATTTTACAATGATTATCAAGAGGCCTTAGATTGGCTTGCGAACCATCCCGACTATAGTGGAGAAGGGTGGTTTGAAAATCGGGATTACAGGACTAATTATCCTTTTCCCAATCTTGTTAAACTATTAAAAGAAAGTAAATGAAACGGGTTATTTTATTATTAGCAGTGGTGTTTGTTGCGAGTGTGGCGAGAGCACAAGACGTGTTTAAACTTGGGATCGTGAAAGGGAAGCACGTGACGTATGAGGTTACAAAAAAGCGGAGTGGTTTGTGGACGGTCACGAATATTCATAACCCGGATACGACGACACGGCGGGGGGATAAACTACTTCCTGGTCGTAAAGAGTTGATATTGAATTGCGAATTGCAATTAGGGCAAATTGTTCGCGAGCATTTAACCCGTGAAGAGTTGTTGGAATTGAGTAAACCGAAGTGGGCTCGTGAGATATTTTGGGTAGAACTCAGGGGGGATTGGTCATCGGGCGAAGTGTTGCAAGTGGTTAATTTTGAATTTGAGAATCGCTATGATTTCTGTTTACGTATTCCACGGGAGAGACGTTGTGAAGGCCTCCACTATCCGGATCACTATGACGGATTTTGGTTAAATTTTGATCCGGACAGGCTTCACGGGATAGAGCAAGATGTCGTGAAAAGATTGAAAGTGCCTAAAATGACTGAAAAGGAGTTGGAAGCCTTTCAGGGGCGGGATTTGACAGTCAGTTTGGAATGTGGCGAAATATCTAATATCGAGCAAGCTATAAAAGAGAAAAGAAAATCTTATGAACAAGATAGAAAGGAATGGCGGGAGTTCGAGAAAAGATGTAAAAAAGAATGGAAAAGAGAAGAGAAAAGGAAATGAAAAGGATGATAGTTTATTTCTCTTTGCTGTTCACGGCGATGTCGTTACCGGAACTGGCGGTGCAGGCTCACGTGTCAGATCATGTTTCTTTTCAACACGAGGAGTCTGTTGACAAGAAATTGGTCATGTTAAAAACCTTACTGGAAATGTTTATAGTGTAAAGCTAATAAGAGCTTTTCATTTTAGGTGCGTGCTGGGGGAAAGTCGCTTGGCGGCTTCCCCCTTTTTTATAGTTTACGCCCGTCGGTGAATATTTCATGAGGCATAACTTTAATTGTCTATGAAAACAGATTTATCGGGTGTGAACGCACCTTTAAGCGTGTCACCGCAGGTGGCAGATGGCTTGTTTATTCGCCAGGACGAGTATTACAAGAAATATTTTTACGCCGACATCGTTTGGATCGAGGCGTCGGCTAATTATAGCGATTTCTATTTAAAGGATAAATCCCGTATCACCGTGGCGTGCCGTTTGGGAGTCGTGGAGCGGCAATTGCCGGACGCGTATTTTGCCCGTGTACACCGTGGATTTATCCTGAACCTACGTTATGTCGACACGTGGGCGGGGAACTCCTTGCGAGCCCACGGGAAATGGTTCCCGATCGGGGATCATTACCGGAAAAACGTGTTGGCTTGTCTTAATATACTGGATACTTCCCGGGTGTACCCGAAAACGGGGCGAGAGGAGTAATCTTATAATTTATATTCACCGGTCTCGTGGATAAGTTTATCGGCGGGCTTCGGTGGAAGGTTTGTCAATTTATGATTTTGGATTTATGATAGGGTGGATTCCCGTTGAAGACGGGTGCAAAGCCGCTTACGGACGTTCTTGTACCGGCCGTGAAACGGGAGTGAATGGGGATCGCGGAGGTAGTTGAATGGCATTTCTCGGGAATATGGCATTTTTCATGGAATAGAATCACTGGATAACTTAGGGGTAAGGTGTGATAGAAGAAAATGAGATTCGTGTATTGTATCTTCCGGCATATATGACGATGTTCCTGTGATTCTGTCAGGACTATGTGGAACGGTTGAATATGATAGGGGAATTTCCGTTGAAGACGGGGAGTAGTCCCGGTGTAGTTAGGGAACAAATTCCTTTCAAACTCGTTTTAAAGTCGTTTCAAAGACCTTCGGGAAAGTTTTTGAAAAGAGTTTGCAAGGAAAGAGAAAGGAGAGAAACCGGTTACTCGTTGGTAACACGGTATGATTATTTACCGTGATTGCCTGGAAAAAGCGTAGCCTGCACGGTAAAATCGCGCTTGTCGCGTGGTGTAGGGTCGTGTGGAACCCGCTCTAGTGATTTTTCAACGCTTTGATATTTATGGTATTGTAAAAAAAATCAAAAAAAGTTCTTGAAATATTTGGAAAATGGAAATCAATTGCCTTATCTTTGCACCCGCTTTCGAGAGAGAGGGCAAGCGACGAGAGAAGCTTAAACGAGATACTGGACAGATAGGTTTCGGGAAACCTCGGAAAAAAAAGTTTCAAAAAAACTTGATAAAAATTTGGAGGTTGAAAAATAAGCTTTATCTTTGCACCCGCTTTCAACGATGGAGGCACGAGGGGCTGAATAGAGGGGAGAAGAAAGATGAAAAAGAGTTCTTTAAGATATTGAAATGAACAACGTAGCGAGCGAGAATCGATAAACGACGATAAGTCGAGATTCATACACATGACCCTGCCAGAATAATTTCTGAAAATAACTATTACAATGAAGAGTTTGATCCTGGCTCAGGATGAACGCTAGCGACAGGCTTAACACATGCAAGTCGAGGGGCAGCATGAGGTAGCAATACCTTGATGGCGACCGGCGCACGGGTGAGTAACACGTGTGCAACCAACCTCGTGCCGGGAGATAACCCGCGGAAACGTGGACTAAGATCCCATGGTACTTCTTCCCCGCATGGAGAAGATTTTAAAAGTAATGGCACGAGACGGGCACGCGCGGCATTAGGTAGTTGGCGGGGTAACGGCCCACCAAGCCGACGATGCCTAGGGGTTCTGAGAGGAAGGTCCCCCACACTGGAACTGAGACACGGTCCAGACTCCTACGGGAGGCAGCAGTGAGGAATATTGGTCAATGGGCGGAAGCCTGAACCAGCCAAGTCGCGTGAGGGAAGAATGGTCTATGGCCTGTAAACCTCTTTTACGAGAGAAGAATAAGCGGTACGTGTACCGCGATGCCAGTATCTCGTGAATAAGCATCGGCTAACTCCGTGCCAGCAGCCGCGGTAACACGGGGGATGCGAGCGTTATCCGGATTTATTGGGTTTAAAGGGCGCGTAGGCGGGATGCCAAGTCAGCGGTAAAAGACTGCAGCTAAACTGTAGCACGCCGTTGAAACTGGTGCCCTAGAGAGAAGTCGAGGGAGGCGGAACAAGTGAAGTAGCGGTGAAATGCTTAGATATCACTTGGAACCCCGATAGCGAAGGCAGCTTCCCAGTCTTTATCTGACGCTGATGCGCGAGAGCGTGGGTAGCGAACAGGATTAGATACCCTGGTAGTCCACGCCGTAAACGATGCTCACTGGATCTTGGCGATACACGGCCAGGGTTCAAGCGAAAGTATTAAGTGAGCCACCTGGGGAGTACGTCGGCAACGATGAAACTCAAAGGAATTGACGGGGGCCCGCACAAGCGGAGGAACATGTGGTTTAATTCGATGATACGCGAGGAACCTTACCTGGGTTTAAATGTAGAGTGCATTCGCTGGAAACAGTGATTCCCCTCGGGGCTCTTTACAAGGTGCTGCATGGTTGTCGTCAGCTCGTGCCGTGAGGTGTCGGGTTAAGTCCCATAACGAGCGCAACCCCTATCGATAGTTGCCACCGGGTAACGCCGGGCACTCTATCGAGACTGCCACCGTAAGGTGCGAGGAAGGCGGGGATGACGTCAAATCAGCACGGCCCTTACATCCAGGGCTACACACGTGTTACAATGGCCGGTACAGAGGGCCGCCACGGGGTGACCCGGCGCTAATCTCTAAAGCCGGTCGTAGTTCGGACTGGAGTCTGCAACCCGACTCCACGAAGTTGGATTCGCTAGTAATCGCGCATCAGCCATGGCGCGGTGAATACGTTCCCGGGCCTTGTACACACCGCCCGTCAAGCCATGGAAGCCGGGAGTACCTGAAGATCGTGACCGCGAGGAACGGGCTAGGGTAATACTGGTAACTGGGGCTAAGTCGTAACAAGGTAGCCGTACCGGAAGGTGCGGCTGGAACACCTCCTTTCTGGAGCCAGAGTTCATGTAGCTCGCT